>CAWHEE010000001.1:0-176655 GCA_963828365.1 uncultured Alphaproteobacteria bacterium
CTCCCAAGCCTTGCGCCATTATTGGCTCATGATACGCCGCGTTCAAGCTTCGAGAAACGCTCCTAATTCCGTCAACCACTGCCGTTTTTACGAAGATCGTCAAAGACCCGTGCTGGCGAGCTTGACACGCGGTCTGACGCAAGCAGCCGGGAACGGTCGAAGTAAGCATATTGTGCCGGAAAGGCCTGGCCCGCAGTCAGGTATCGTCTTTCCGATCATAAACGCCAAACGGGTAATCACCTGGGTCGACCGCATCGGCTTGGGAAGGGCGACCGGCGCGCCGAACCGTATCACGATTTCGCTCGGCACAGGCGAAGCCGTATGAAACACGACAACCTTGCCGCGTTCGAGCAACGCTACTGCGATAGGCGCGATGTCGCGATCAATGAGCCGCACGTCGAGGATCGCCCCGTGCACCTCTGATCGACAGGGGCCGAAACCCTTCCCGAACGCTGGCGACAGGACCGACTACCTCGCCGCCCGCCTCTTCGACATCCAGGGCGAGTTCATAGGCGATGAGCGCTTCGTCTTCGGCGATCAAATCCGGTCCCGTTGAGCATGTCGAACCTTCGCCGGCCACGACGCCGGATGATTGTTCCTCCAATGTCAGATAACCGACATAGCTAAAGGGCGCACAGCCGGCGTCGTTGCGCAAGCCTACCGACGAGCGGTTATAGCAAGCCAAATCCAAGTAGCCGATGCCTTCGCGCAGCATAGCCAGGATCAGGCCGGTGATCGATGGTGCATGAGCAAGACAGCACAGGCGTTCCGTTCGACCACTACCGCCAGCATGGCGCGCGCGTGGAGCTGACCTGCGCGGCTGCCAGAGCCGCCGCATTTTCGACCTGAAAACCGTAATTCGTCGCCTAGAGGCGCGCGGCGTCGGTGGGAGCCGACAGGCATCAGAGCCGTTGCTCGACTGGTCCGAGTTCCTTGCTCTCGATGCGGCGGGTCGCATTTCGAGAGCCGGCCCGCGTTAAGGCCGAGCAACGGATCAGGGCTGGCGCTCGCTTCCCGAGCCCGGCTAGCTAGCGCTAAACGGGGGAGCGCCGGAGCCTGGGCCATCCGAATACCCGGGCGTCTCGCCGTTGCGGCTATAGGCGTTTTACCAGTCGCAGCCGTCCTGGCGTGGTGCTTGGCAAACCAGTCGCGCAGCCCAACGCTATGCGAACGCGATCGAGACCGGGGCGCGGACCGTCCAGATCGACGACGGCGAGGATCCGAACTTGAAAGACGATGAATTCGGGCTCGGCGGCTGTGGGCCAAAGCAAGCCGCGCGACCGACGCCGGCCGAATGCCCCCACCGTTCAGCGGCTTTCCACCGCGGGTGCGGGGCCTATATCGGAAAAAGGGGGCCCATGATCATCGGCCTGATCTGCTTGGGGACCTGGTGGTTTGCCGCGCGTTATGCAGGGGACGCGGATGGCGTCGGTTCACTCAAGGCCGCCCTGGATGTCGTCTTCCAACGTCTCAAACGCACCCGTCGCTCCCGCGTCCGAAGACCCCGCTCCCGGCGCCCCGAAATTCCGTATCAGGTCGTCCTGGCGGGTCAGCCGGCGCTGGTCACCGGGGCCAATCGGGCATCGGCAAGGCGGTCGCGCTGGGCCTGGCCCGCGCGGGGGCCGATGTGGCGGTCAACTATGTGACCGATCCGGCGTCGGCCGAAGAGGTGGCGCGGAAATCACCGCCCTCGGCCGCCGGGCCATCGCCATCAAGGCCGACGTCAGCCGCGAGGACGAGGTCACGGCCATGTTCGACCAGGCGGTCAAAGACCTTCGGCACCCTGCACATCGTCGTCAGCAATGCCGGCCTGCAGCGCGACGCGCCTTATGAGACAGATGACGCTGGAGCAGTGGAACACGGTCATCGGCGTCAATCTGACCGGCCAGTTCCTGTGCACCCGCGCCGCCGTGCGCGAATTCACCCGGCGCGGCCTGGACGAGAGCGTCTCGGCGGCGGTGGGCAAGATCCTGTGCATGAGTTCGGTGCACCAGGAAATCCCCTGGGCGGGCCACGCCAACTACGCCGCCTCCAAGGGCGGGGTCGACATGCTGATGCGCAGCCTGGCCCAGGAGGTCGCGCCGCGGCGCATCCGGGTCAACAGCATCGCGCCAGGCGCCATTCGCACGCCGATCAACACCGCCGCCTGGAGCACGCCGAAGGCCTATGCCGACCTGATGACGCTGGTGCCCTACAAGCGGATCGGCGAACCGGACGATATCGCCCGCGCCGCGGTTTGGCTGGCCTCCGACGCGGCCGACTATGTCACCGGCGCGACTCTGTTCGTCGACGGCGGCATGACCCTCTATCCCGGGCTTCGCCACCGGTGGCTGAGCCGCCGCGCGACGCGGCCGACGCAGCCAGATCGCCGACTACGGCCATGATCGGCGATTGCGAGACGGCCGCTCTGGTCGACCGCGACGGCTCGATCGACTGGCTGTGCTGGCCGAGGTTCGATTCCGACGCCTGCTTCGCCGCCCTGCTCGGCGACGAGGCCAACGGCTACTGGCGGATCGCGCCGGCGGCGCCGTTCAGGACCTCGCGGCGCTACCGCCCCGACACACTGGTGCTGGAGACCGCTGTTCGAGACCGACGAGGGCGCGGTCGCCCTGATCGACTTCATGCCGCCGCGCGGCGAGGCGTCGCGACATCGTGCGCCTCGTCGAGGGGCGCGCGCGGCGGGGTCGCCATGCGCATGGAGCTGGTCGCTGCGTTTCGGCTACGGGCTGACCGTGCCCTGGGTCACGCGGCTGGACGACCGGACGCCTGCGCGCCATCGCCGGCCCGTCGATGGCGGTGCTGCGCACGCCGGCGCAGACCCGACGGCGAAGACATGACCACGGTCAGCGAGTTCACCGTGCGCGAAGGGCAAACGGTGCCGTTCGTGCTCACCCACCAGGCGTCGCATCTGCCGCCGGCCGCGCCGATCGATCCGGCGGCGGCGCTGGCCGAGACCGAGGCCTTCTGGCGCGACTGGCTGGCCAAGTGCATGCTCGACGGCCACATGCCGAGGCGGTCGCGCGCTCGCTGATCACGCTGAAGGCGCATGACCTATCGCGCCGACCGGCGGCATGGTCGCCGCGCCCACCACCTCGCTGCCCGAGCAGTTCGGCGGCGAGCGCAACTGGGACTACCGGTTCTGCTGGGTGCGCGATTCGACCCTGACCCTGCTGGCGATGATGAACGCCGGCTACTACGACGAGGCGGCAGCGCCTGGCTGGCCTGGCTGCAGCGCGCGGTCGCCGGCGATCCGGCCGACATGCAGATCATGTACGGCATCGGCGGCGAGCGGCGGCTGACCGAATGGACCGCCGACTGGCTGGCCGGCCACGAGGCACTCGAGAGCCGGTCCGCATCGGCAACGCCGCCCACGAGCAGTTCCAGCTCGATGTCTACGGCGAGCTGATGGACACCTTCCATCAGGCGCGCTGCGGCGGCCTCGCAACGCCCGACGCCTCGGTCTGGGAGCTGCAGCTGGTTCTGGTCGAACATGTGGCCAAGGTCTGGAACGAGCCGGACGAGGGCATCTGGGAGGTGCGCGGCCCCCGCCAGCGGTTCACCTATTCCCGGGTCATGGCCTGGGTCGCCGTCGACCGCGCGATCAAGAGCGCCGAAGATGTTCGGCCTGCGAGGCCCGGTCGAGGCTGGCGCGACCTGCGCGCCGAGATCCACGCCGACGTCTGGGCCAAGGGCTATCGACTCGCAGCCGCAACAGCTTCGCGCAGGCCTATGGCGAGCCGGCGCTGGACGCCAGCCTGCTGCTGCTGGCCCAGGTCGGCTTCCTCGAGCCCGACCGATCCGCGTATCGTCGGCACGGTCGAGGCGATCGAGCGGGAGCTGCTGCGTCGACGGCTTCGTGCTGCGCTACGACACCGACAAGCGACCGACGACGGCCTGCCGCCCGGCGAAGGCGCGTTCCTGGCGTGCAGCTTCTGGCTGGCCGACGCCTACGCCATGATCGGCCGGCAGATGACGCGCGGCGCCTGTTCGAGCGGCTGCTGGCCATCCGCAACGACTTGGGCTTGCTGGCGGAGGAATACGATCCGGGGGCCAAGCGGTTCGCCGGCAACTTTCCCCAGGCCTTTTCGCATATCGGCCTGATCAACACCGCGGCCAACCTGGCCCACGCCCACAAGCCCAACGACCAGCGCTCGGCGAAGGAATAGGGGGGATGGGGACCGGCACGACCATCGGCATCGGGGGCGATTGGAACGCCTTCCAGCGCTGGCGCGCCTCGGCGACATCGGCCCGACGCTGTTGAGCGGCGTGCACATTTCTGAAGCCGAACCGGCAGCGTTTAAGAAACGACGCAGGGCGCTCTCGGTCGTCTTCAGGCCGAGACCTCACCAATCCGCCGACCATGGTTTTCAAGGTCAGGTCGGGCTCACTCCGGTCAGGGCCAGCAGCGCAAGCCACAGGGCCAAACTCCTGGATGCCGCTGTTGAGTCGGGAGCGCGGCAGGAATCGAGCACGTGATTTTTGCACCAAAATGAGGTCGAGTTGATTCGCGAGGACAATGGCTAACTCGCAGCTCGCCGCCCACCCACGCTGCGCAGACTTGCCAAGCACCGCCTCTACAAATCCTTGCCTCCTAAGCCGAGGCGAACATCTGTGCCAGCTCAGGCCTCATCGGTGGTCGGCTTTCGGCGAGACACCAATTTGAGGTCGGCGGCGGGGTGCCAATCTCGCGCGGTCGGCTGTCCGAGGCATTCTCCTTTGTGACTGGTCGCTTCATCCTGTTGTTGGATGGGACAACAGCGGCTTAATCGACGGCGACAATCTCGCGTGTTAGTGCGAAGTGGATTGTTGGGAGCGGCAGATTATTCGGAGACGAGTTGCCGTCGGACTGGCAGCACCACCAAAGTCCGCGTGCGCGGCGCCTTTCCTGATCAGCGAACTGTCTCCCGATAGCGGAGGACAGGATCGGCCTAGGGTTAGTCCGGCGGCGGCGCGGCGTAGGCCGCGCCCATTTGCGGGCCGACGGTCGTGGTCAGCAGATCCAGGAACAGCCGCGTCTTGGCGGGAACGAGTCGGCTGGGCATCAGGGCAAAGACCGGCGCCTCCTGCAGGATCCAGTCCGGCAGGACCCGCGCGAGGCGTCTGGCCCGGATATCCTGACCGACCATCGGCTGGTGCAGGCTGGCGACACCCAGCCCGAGCACCGCCAGCTGGCGCATCAGACCGAAGTTGTTGACCACCAGGGGGCCGCCGACCGAGACCTCGACGATCTCGCCGCCCCGCCGGAGAACCCAGACGTCGGGCCTCGGCGCATTGAGGTTGCGGATGGCGGGATGTGTCTCGAGTTCGGTCGGATGCACCGGGGTGCCGAACCGGGCAAGGTGACTGGGGGCGGCGAACAGCGTGGTGCGCACGACCCCCAGCTGGCGGGAGATGAGACCGGAGTCCGGCTGTGGACCGATCCTCAGGGCGAGGTCGAAGTTCTGGGAGATCAGATCGACCCTCTCTGGAGTCAGGTCCATCTCGATCACCACTTCGGGATAGCGGGTGGTGTAGTCCGCCAGCAGGGGACCGAGGAACAGCCTGGCGAATTCGGCCGTGGTCGAGACGCGGAGGCGGCCGCGCGGCCGCGCCGCGAGCTCGCCCAGCTGCTCATGGGCGATGCGCGCCGCCTCGACGATCTCTCGGCAGCGGGCGTAATACAGCGCTCCCGCCTCGGTCAACTCGATCGCCCGCGTGGTGCGGTTGAACAGGCGCACGCCGACGGCGCGTTCCAGATCGGCGATGCGCCTGGACAATGAGGAGTTCGGCACGCCCGAAGCCGCGGCCGCCCGCTTGAAGCTCATGGCTTTGGCGACTTCGACGAATAGCGCCATCTCGCGCAGCATGTCCACGATGGCGACTATCCCATATGTGAGAGAGTGAAGTCCAAATACCCCGGTTTATTCCTGAGGCGCCAACAGGTAGCTCCGGCCCGGGCCTGGTCGTCAAGACTGGGCCCGACACGCCCCCCTCGCCCCTCCCCTCGCCTTCCGGAGTCCCAGTATGATCGACGACGACAACTTCACGACCAGCAACAGCTTCATCATGCTCGTGGACCATCAGACGGGCACGATCGGCTGGGTGAAGAGCCTGCCGCCGGAAACGGTGATCACCAGCTGCCGCGTACTGACGCGGATGGCGCTGGCTTATGAAATGCCTCTGGTGCTGACCACGACGATGGAAGCGCAGGTCGGCCCGACGATGCCCGACATCAAGGATCTGGCGTCCGACGCCTGGGCCGCGCGTTACGCTCGCGGCGGTCAGCTGGACTGCTGGGACGATGCTCGCCTGCGCGAAGGCGTGGCGGCGCTCGGGCGCAGGAAGGTCATCCTGGCGGGTCTGACGACCGACATCTGCCTGTATTGGGCCGCGACCAGCGCATTGAAGCTCGGGTACCGCGTTCTGGTGGTGGCGGACGCCTGCGGCACGACCAGCGCCCTGGGCGACGAAATGACCTATGCACGCCTGCGCAAGGCCGGCGCCGAGATAACCGTGATCAACCAGGCGACCACCGAACTCGCCAACGACTTCTCGACCCCGGAGGGACAGCGGGCCCAGGCGATCATGGGCGAGGAGATCATCTCCAAGCTGACCGCGGGGTGAGCGTCCCGCGCCCGGACCCGGCGCGCCGAGCCCTGCATGGAACCAGCCCGCTCGCGGCGGCCTTTGGCAAAAGCCTTCCATCAGAAAACAGGCCGGACAACCATATGACGGGCACGCAGCGGCCGAACGACAGGCGCGAAACGATCCAGATAGATGTCGACCGGTCGGCCGTGTTCTCGGCCTTCGCGGAGGCGGAGCGGGACGAGCGGGTCGCGGCGGTCTACCGAAGGCTGGCGGCGGTGGAGGCGGCGCATGCCGAAATCCGCGCCCGTCTCGGCGGCGTCGACCCCAAGCAGGTCACCCCCAGACTCAGGGCCCGCCTGATCGCGGCGGCGGCTCGCCGCATCGGCCCAGCGGCCATGGCCCCGGTGCTGTCCGCCAGTGGCTTGGCGCCCTCGCCGATCGCCGATGGGGTCGACGAAAAGTCGGCCAGTGGCGCCGATCTCGACGCCCTGCGCCATACCTGGGCGGTGCAATCCGCCGCCGGTTCGGTGGGCGGGCTCTCTGGCCAGACCCTGGCCCAGCTCGAAGGCCGCCATCGCGGCGGCGGCGGCAACGCCCTGCGCGCCGCCGTGCTCGGGGCCAATGATGGCCTCGTTTCCAACCTGAGCCTGGTGATGGGCGTGGCCGGCGCTTCGATAGCCTCCCACACCATATTGCTGACCGGACTGGCGGGCCTGGTGGCCGGGTCCTGTTCGATGGCCATGGGCGAGTGGCTGTCGGTGAGCAGTTCGCGGGAGATGCACCAGCGGCAGATCGACCAGGAAGCGGCCGCCCTGCGGGACGCCCCGGACCTGGAGCGCGCCGAACTGACCTTGATCTATCAATCCAAGGGCCTCGACCCCGAGTCGGCGGCCGCGGTCGCCGACAAGGTCTTCGAATCGCACGACGCGGCGCTGGACGCCCTCGCCCGGGAAGAGCTGGGGGTCGATCCGGCGGAGCTCGGCGGCTCGGCCTGGGCGGCGGCGCTGTCGTCCTTCGCCCTGTTCGCCGCAGGAGCGTTTTTTCCGGTCGCTCCCTTCCTGTTCAGTCAAGGGGAGCCGGCGGTCGTCGCCAGCATCGTGGTCAGCGGCCTGGCGCTGGGCGCGATCGGCCTGGTGACCAGCCGCTTCACCGGCCGCGGACCGGCCTTCTCCGTCGCTCGCCAACTCGCCATCGGCTATGTGGCGGCCCTGGTGACCTTCGGCGTCGGACGGCTGATCGGCGTCACCCTCGCAGGCTAGCGGCCCGCCGATGCGTTTGGATCGTGCCGTGTCCCGACATCGCGGCCAAGGGCTCCCGGACCGCCGGGCAACGAACGACCCGAGAGCCCCCGACCGCGCCGCCCATACACACGCGGGCTGGCGGGCAGGGCTGCAACGACCCGCTCGCCGTTTGGTTTCATTGGCGGCCGCCGGAGGGCGGCGACTCGAGTTCAGAAATGGAAGCTGACCTTGGCCCCCGCGAAACCGTCCATGTCCTGCGGCCGGGCAGTGAATGCGGCATTGATCTCGTGGCCGTCGAACCCGCGCGATGGCGAGGTGTTTTGCCACCCCAGCGAGGCCGCGCCGCCTTGCGGCAGGCGCCGTTCGACCGCGAATCGCGCGTGGGCCGTCTCGGGGTCGGCCGCCGGCCTCGCCTGCCTCTGGCGCACCGCCGCCGCGAGAAACGATGCGCTGATCGACGGGTCGGTCTGCCCGTCCCGCGTGGCGCTCGCCTCAGCGCGGTCGGCGGCCGACGCGACCTGCGCCGATGACAGGATCACCGCCGCTGCACCCACGCCGGTCAATATTATCGATAAGGCCTCGCGCAAACTCATCTGAAACTCCGGCACGCGCCAAGTCAACGGAGTCGTCGTCGCATCGTTCCCATGTTTTCTCAGCGTCGATCGATCGGGTTATATTTCGCCGGAGCTGACGATCGGCCGCGGCGGGAAGTTACCGGCCTGAACAATAAATGCCGGCGAAGTCTGGAACGCTGGCATCAGGCCGACGTTTAGGCTGTGTCGCGCCTCTCACAGCCCCCCCTCCTCGTGAGCGCGATGTTGGCCCGGCCGCCCAGCGGCCGGGCCTTCTTCTTTTGATCGGTGATATCGGCGGGTTGTCGGATCAGCGGACGCCGGCGGGTCAACCGCGAGGGCTCGCTGGAGCGGCCGACGGTCCGGGGGCGGTCTGGGTCTGGCCGTGCAGGTGGTTATAGCCCGGCGCGAAGACGAACCAGGCGATGAACAGCGCGGCCAACCCCAGCACGGTGCTGATCGCCAGCACGGTGAGCACACGAAATGACACCACGCCCTGGCGCGCCTGCGTGACACTCACCGAGGGGCCGGTGTCTTCGCTGGTTTCGTTCGGGTCCATTGCCGTGGCCTCTTTCTCCGCCGGCGACCGACGTCGTCGCCCGTCTATTTCAAGCCGTCTCGCAGGGTCTTCGCCATCGCGAGATGCGCCTGGATCGTCGGCGCGGTGGCCAGGGCGAAGGCCTTCAGCGCCGCGTTATCGCCGTGCTCGGCGAAATTGTTGAACAGGGTCGACGCTTCCCCGTGCGCCGCCACCTGCTGATCCATATAGGTCTTGTCGAAATCGGCGGGCGCGGCCTTTTGCAGATTTTCGATCAAGCCTTTGCGCCGCTCGTCCATTTCGCCTGGCGGCGTCGCGGTTACGGCGCCGCTGGCGAGGGCCTTTTTCAGCGCCGCCGTACTCGCCGTATGGTCGTGGATCATCTTGCCTGCGAACGACTTGATGGCCGGATTGGTCGATTTGTCGCGGGCGACATGGGCCGCCGCGATCTCATACATGTCGCTGATCGCCGCGGCCTCGACGAAACCGCTGCTGGTGGTGGCGGCGGCCGGCGCGGCCACCGATCCCACCGCCGCGGCGGTCGCGTCCTCGGCCGTGGCGGCCGCGGAATTGCCGGTCGTCGCGACGTTGTTCGCCGCGTCGGCCGGGTTGTTGGCCGGAGCGCCGGCCGGGGTTTCGGCGGCCTTCTGGCAACCCGCGACGACGATCGCGAGACCAAGGCAGCTGGTGGCGAGCAGGGATGCGGCGCGCATTGCGGTTCTCCAGGAAATTGCAGCGGCATAACTGCGAATTGCCCAAAATCGTTCCATCGCCGGGCCGGGCGCCCACCAGCGCGCCGCGTCAGCCGAGCCGCGCGGATCCATCGCCCTTGGCCGCGGCCCGTACCCGGCGCATGGCGCATTCCAGATCGGCGATCCTGAACGGCTTTCGCAACACGTGCGTCGGATCGACCACCCGGTGAACCGCATCCATGTCGGCGTAACCGGTCGCCATGATGATCGGCAGATCGGGCCGGAAGTCGCGCGCGCTGGCCACCACCTCGACGCCGTTCATCCCCGGCATGGCGAAATCGACGATCAGCAGGCTGGGGTCCTCCGCCTCCAGGCTGCGCAGCCCCTCCTCGCCATTGGCCGCTTCGATCACCCCATGGCCCAGGGTATTCAGGCATTCGACCAGGAAACGCCGCACGCCCGGATCGTCCTCCACCACCAGCACCCGTTCGCGGCGGTTTTCCTTGGCCGGTTCGCGCCATCCGGCGTCGGGGCTCGGGGCCGCCGCCGCGGTCGAGGGCAGCCAGATTTCGACCAGGGTGCCGCGGCCTTCGACGCTGTCGATCTTGACCGTGCCGCCCGATTGCTGGGCGATGCCGAACACCTGGCTGAGGCCGAGGCCGGTGCCTTTGCCGATCTCCTTGGTGGTGAAGAACGGATCGAACACCTTGGCCAGCAGATGCGGCGGGATGCCGACGCCGGCATCCGCAACCCCGATCACCGTATAGTCGCCGGGACGCAGGGCCGGATCCCTGGATGACGCGCGCCGGCTGCTCGATCCGCACCGTTCCGCCCTCCGGCATGGCGTCGCGCGCATTGATCGCCAGATTGAGAATGGCCAGTTCGACCTGGTTGGCGTCCGCCATCGCCCAGGCCGCCTCGGGCGCCAGGTTCATCGCCACCGTGTATTCCGGCCCGATGGTCCGCGACAGCAGCTCACTCATCCCGTCGATCAGGCCGTTGATGTCGACCGGCGTCAGGGTCAGCCGCTGGGTGCGGGAGAACGCCAGAAGCTGGCGCGTCAGCTTGGCGGCCCGGTCGGCCGCCTGCACGGCGAATCCGGCCAGGGCGGTGGTCTTCTCGTCCGCGCCTCGGCGGTGGATCAATTCGAGATTGCCGGCGATCACCATCAGCAGATTGTTGAAGTCGTGGGCGATGCCGCCGGTGATCTGGCCCACCGCCTCCATCTTCTGCGATTGCACCAGGGCGGCCTGCGCTCGCTCGCGCTCGGCGATCTCCTGCATCAGCTGATCGTTGGCCAGAGCCAGCTCGTGCGTCCGCTGCCGAATCCGCGTCTCCAGCGTCTCGTTCAGCTGCGTCACCCGGCCCTGCGCCGCTTCGAGTTCGCGCAGTCGCCGCCGGGCGTCATACTGCCGCCGCCGGCCGCGCAAGGCGGAGGCCACCGCGCTGCCCAGGGTTTCGCCGTGGATCGGCCGTTCCAGCACGACCACATTGCCCAGTTCGTCGAGCATGGCGGCGTCGGCCGCCGATCGTCGCCCGGTGCGTTTGGTCGACAGCAGGATGAAGGGGAAATCCGACCAGGGCGGTTGCGATTTGAGCCAGCCGATCAGCGGTCGCCGGTCGATCTGGATCAGCGACTTTTCGGTGACCACCGCCGCGCTCGCCCCGCGCGCGAACTCCCGCGCCAGCTCTGCCCCGTCGCGGCACACCCGGCATCGGTCGCCGCGCCGGGTCAGAAGCTGCTCGATGACATTCGCGTCGCGTCCTCGCAGGGCAAGCAACAGAACCTGCGTCTTCCACCATCACGGCTCGTCGTTGGCGTCGCGCGCCAGCAGGGGCGTCCGCCCGCTGTAGGTCGGCAAGCCGGTAAGCACGCCTTCGAAATCCTTCAGCGGATCGCCGATTTCGATGCCGTGCGGACCCAGGCGGAACTCGCGGATGGTGGTTTCGTGCGCCGTGGTGCGGCTCTTGGCGATCGAGACCGCCTTGAGAACCCGGCCGCGGGCCTCGAAATAGCGATACATCACGATGGCGTCGGACAGGTAGCTGAGATCCACGTCGGACCGCACCTCGCCGATGATCCCATGCTGGCCCAGCACCAGCATGGTGATCACGCCCTGCTGATTGAGGTAGCTGAGCAGTTCGTGCATCTGCAGCATCAGGTATTTCTCGCCCGGCATAGCCTGCAGAAACGCATTCAGACTGTCGATGGCGATGAAGGTGACCTGCTCGCGTTCGACCGCGTGGCGGATCCAGCTGGCGAACTCGCCGGGCGACAGCTCGGCCGGATCGATCTGGAACACCTGCAGGGCGCCGCTCTCGATGTGCGGCGCCAGATCCATGCCCAGGGCCCGTGCCCGGGCGAGCATGGTCGCCAGCCCTTCGTCGAACAGGTAATAGGCCGCCTTTTCACCCCTCTCGATGGCGGTCAGCCGCGCACCGCAGCGCCGTGGTCGTCTTGCCCACGCCAGAGGGCCCGCTCAGCAGCGTGTTGGCCCCGGGCGCCAGCCCGCCGCCGAGCATCCGGTCGAGCACCGCGACGCCGGTCGACACCAGGTCGCCGGTGAACACGCGATGATGTTCCGCCGCGATCAGGCGGGGAAACACCGACACCCCGCCGGTCTCGATGGCGAAATCATGGTAGCCGCCGCGGTACTTGACGCCCCGCATCTTGACCACCCGCAGGCGCCGGCGCTCCGACCCATAGTCCTCGGTGGTCTGCTCGAGGGTGATCACCCCGTGCGCGATACTGTGCAGCTGCAGGTCCCCCGGATCGGAGCTGCGGTCGTCCAGCATCAGCACCGTGCATTGGCGTGTGGAAAAATACTGCTTCAGCGCCAGGATCTGCCGCCGATAGCGCAATGAGTTCTGCGCCAGCAGCCGCATCTCGGACAGGCTGTCGAACACCACGCGCGAGGGCCGCAGCCGATCGACGCAATCCATCACCCCCTGGATGGTTTCGCCCAGTTCCACCTCAGACGGCTCGAGGATCGACTGTTCGCTGTCGGGATCGAGGCCGTCCTCGTTGACCAGTTCGAACAGCTCGACATCCTCGAGCGTCCATTTGTGGCTGCGAGCCACCTCCCGCAGTTCCGCCGCCGTCTCGGACAGGGTGATATAGAGGCCGCGCTCGCCCTCGCGCGCGCCCTCCAGCAGGAACTGCAGGGCGATGGTGGTCTTGCCGCTGCCCGGCGTGCCCTCCAGGAGATAGACCCGGTGCTGCGTCAGGCCGCCGCCCAGAATATTGTCCAGCTCGGCTACGCCGGTGGAGATGCAGCGCCGGTCGGCGCTGACGACTTGAGGCCGCATCCTTGAACCTGAGAGTCGCGCGCTCGTCCCGAGCGCTCCCGACCCACGACAACGAACTCGCCGGTTTTTGGATGCAGCCGCCATTCGCAGGCGCCGCACAAAGGGCTACACAGCGGAAACGCGGATCAAACGCGGATGGCGGCGGGCGCCGCGCGGACGGGTGGTCATGCGGGTGGGTCTCGATCCGGAACTGGACGGCCTGACCGAACGCATCATCGGCGCCGGGTTCGCGGTCGCCAACGGCCTCGGACATGGCTTTCTCGAGGCCGTGTATGGCAACGCGCTCGTCGAGGAATTGCGCCTTTCGGGCTTGCCTGTTCAGGCGGAGAAGGCCTTCTCCGTGCATGGGCGAAACAAACGGGTGGGCGTCTATGTGGCCGACATCGTGGTTGCCGATCAGGTCATCGTCGAATTGAAGGCCGTCGCGGGGCTCGCCGAGGCGCACACGGCGCAGCTGCTCATCATCTGCGTGCCGGCAGGCTTCCCGTCGGCCTGCTGATGAATTTCGGCATGCCGCGCCTGCAATGGCGCCGTGTAATCCGCTGAAGCGCCGCCTCTGGCCACCCGGGGACCAGACATGACTGGACCCACGCGGTATCGAATAGGCTGGCGATAGAGAACACGGATGACACGGATGGCGCTTCGCGCCGCACGGATGAGATTGACCCGGGCAAGTTCTGGACCCGGATTTGGACGGTTCCGATCCGTGCGGCGCGAAGCGCCATCCGTGCTTATCCGTGTCAAGAAGCTCATGAGCCGAACAAGTCCGCTGTCTCCCGCGGGGCCAGCGGGCCAGACATGACTGGAGCGACGCGGCACCGGGGGGCCCGGGGATAGAGAAAACGGATGAACACCGATGGCGCACCGCGCCGCACGGATGAGATTGACCCGGGCGAGTCTGGACCCGGATTTGGACGGTCCCCATCCGTGCGGCGCGGTGCGCCATCCGTGCTTATCCGTGTTAAAAGACCACACCCCCCGATGATCCCCACCACCACCGAACCTCTCACAGCCGAAATCAATCGTTTCTTATCCGAGCCTCCCCTAACGATCCCCCATGGCGCGAACCCGACAGAATCCGGAATACGAGATCGTCGTCGATGGCGAGCCCTATCTCTGGCGGCTGCAGCGCCAGCCCCAGTGGTCAAGCGACGCCGCGAACTGGCGCGGCATGGCGATCGCCGTGCGTCACGCCGAGGGCAAGCGCGAAGCCGTGCTGGAGTTTCCCCCCGGCCCGCAGCCCAGGTTCGGCGCGCCCCAGCTGCAAACCTCGCAGATCGCCCGGGACCTGGTGGCCAAGGCCATCGCCTCCGCCCTCGCGGCGGGATGGGGCCCGCTGTCCCGGGGCAAGACCGTCGCCATCGTCGTGGACGCGGCCGGCGGTTGAGCCTCCGGGTCGGGCGCGGAGGCCCGCGGCCATGCCGCGTATCGCGCCCGCCCGGGTGAAAGTTTCCCCCTCAGAGCCTATCTCAAGGCATCGCCAGGCCCAGGAGCGAACACCCATGCCCAAGCCCATGAAGATCGACTTCGTTTCGGACGTCTCCTGCCCGTGGTGCATCATCGGCCTGGGCGGCCTGGAGCAGGCCCTCGCGCGGGTCGGCGACCTGGTCGAGGCGGACATCCATTTCGAGCCCTTCGAACTCAATCCGGCCATGCCGCCGGAGGGCCAGAACATCGTCGAGCACGTCGCCCAGAAATACGGCTCGACGCCTGAGCAGTCGGCCGCGGCCCGCAAGATGATCCAGGATCGCGCCGCCGAGGTGGGATTCCGCATGGCGACCAGCGAGCGGAGCCGGATCTACAACACCTTCGACGCCCACCGCCTGCTGCACTGGGCGGGCCTCGAAGGCCGCCAGTCCGCGCTGAAACACGCCCTGTTCGACGCCTATTTCACCAACGGCGAGAACCCGAGCGATCACGACGTGCTCGCCGCCGCCGCCGGCAAGGCCGGCCTTGACGAAGCGACGGCGCGCGATGTCCTGACATCCGGCCTCTACGCCGACGACGTCCGGGCCGCCGAGCGCCGCTGGCACGAAGCGGGCATCAGCGCCGTCCCGGCGGTGATCATCAACGACAAATACCTGATCTCCGGCGGCCAGCCGGCGGCGGCGTTTGAGCGGGCGCTGCGGTCGATCGCGGCGGAAGCGGCTTAGCAGGCGGCGGGTCCTTGATGGCCGCCTCATGCGGCGGGGCGCACGCCAAATAGATTATGTCGCCATATCATCCGAAGAGCGGACGCCGGCAACGGCACGGTAAGGTAGTTAGCCGCCTTGCCTAACCGCAAGGTAAAGCTCCTGGGCCTGGACGTCTTCTTCAGAGAATTTTTGAGCGGTCCAGTTTGGTTCAGTCATCCAGGTTCCCCAGCCATGCCAATCGTAGTTCATCTGATAGGCTTCGAAGTCAGTCTCGGCGTGGAAGCCGTGGCGGAGGACTGATCTTGGCGCAACCTGTCGGCGCAAATCATCCGCACGCTTAGTTACAGGGGCCATCTGGAACGAACCGTTCTCGGGGTCCTCCCAAATCTCGAACAGCAAACGCGGCATGGTGGCATTTTGCCAGTAAGCGTTCATTTCCGCTATGGGTCGATTCTCCCCGTTAACCTCTTCGCGGAATCCAGACCTCTTTCCCAAGATCGAAAGGTGAGTTTTGGGGTAGGGGCTCACGGTTCGTCAGCCGGCAGGCATAGACGTTCGGCAGGCGGTCCACATCGGCCTGAAAACGGACCAGGCCGCAACGACAGCCGCCTTCGAGTGTGAGCGCCATTTCCCATTCTCCTGATCACGACGATTAGGGCGTGGCCATTCTGCCGACGCTGCAGCGCGTCGCCAAGACGGGCGGGATTTATCCGGCCGGGTGGAGACGACGGCAACCAACTGCAGGAACTACCCGGCGATCACAGGAGGGTCTGCTGCGAGGGACGGGCTGGGAAAACTTCCGAAAGTTCGCCGCGACGGCGCAGTTCGGTTTCCGCACTGAAGCGGACGTCGGGATCCCGCTCTCGCGCCAGCGCCTGGACGGCGTCGCGGCTTGCGTCGCGCCAGGCCTTGCCGCGGTCGGGGCCGGCGGGCACGCGCGGCAGGAGTCCCGGCTCACCGCTCCAGGCGATCAGCTGCCGCACCGAAACCTCGTTCAGCATGTCGCGCAGATGGTGGGCGGTCACATAGGCGTCGGGCAAAGCGCGGTGCGCCGGCAGACCGATCTCGTGGACGAGGCCTTCGGGACGGCGCAGATAGCGGAGCATCTGGTTCGAGAAGCGCGGCAGGTCGGGCCAAAGCCGAAGCGCGCATTTCCAGGTGCAGATCCAGTCCACGCCGCCGCAGAGGGACGGCCGGCAGTATCGTTGCTCGAAGACCGCCCTGTGCGCCGCGAGCGCCAGGATCCCTCCGCCGGGCCGCAGGATCTCCGGAGCGGCCGTTCTCCAGAACGGGGCGCCGGCGACCTGCTCGTCCAGGATGTGATGGATGGCCATTGTGTCCGCTGAGATCGGACGTCCGGGATTGACGAACCGTGCCCCGCGCTCGGCGCCGAGGCGCCAACGGCCGTCGGGACCATGTTCGACGTCCTGCCAGCCGATCTCGCAAACCTCGTGCGGGCCGTTTCCGGCGGTTTCCAGGTCGATGACGCGTATGGCGGGCGGCTGTCGGGTCACAGCCATGCAGATAGGGGCTTGGGCCCCGTCTCGCCCGGCGCGTGTCGGCCTGCCTCACGGGCGGCGCGAAAGCCGGCGCGTCATTCGACCGGGCCTTTATGGGCCCGGCGTTGCTCGGGCTTTCGCTGGCTCGTAAAGATGTCCGGTTTTTTGTAGCGCGTGATCTGTCCGCTTCGTTGTTTGTTTTTCCCGGCCATGGCCTGGAAAAAATCGCCGGTCTGGAAGCGTGTCATGCGGCGATCAGGTTGGTGTGGGTGAGTGCGCCGGCGCGGTCGTAGTCGGCCAGGCGGTGCGGCCTGGCGTAAGGTGGGCGCCTTCTAAAGCCTGCTATTGTCTTGGCCGGGTTCTCATCCCGGCCACCCATCCTGCCGCTCGCTCGCTTTCGAAGATTTGCCTTTGATCACACATCGGTGGCCGGGATGAGAACCCGGCCAGGACGTGAGAGTGGGGGTTGAGGCTGCGTTAACCTCAACAACTCTTACGGATATGAAATATACTACGCGATCACTCACCGTCAGATCTTCACGAACCGGTACGCGAAGCGGTCGGTCTCGCCTTTCACCGACGGATCGAACACCTTGATCGAGTGCGGATCGTCCGCGTTCGCAAGCAAGGTGCTCACCGCATCCAGCACGAAGCCCGCCGCCTCGACCTCTGCGCGAACCAAGGCGGGCTCGATCCGATGCAGCGATTGGGCGTCGCTCGCGCCCGCCCCGGCGGCGGCGGCGTGGTCCACGATGACATAGGCCCCACCCGGCTTCAGCCGCTCGTGTACGGCCCGGTTGAACTCGGCCGCGGTCGCCCCCTTGGCCTGCATCAGCGCGGTGTGCAGATCGTGGTAGAACAGGTGCAGCCACAGGACATCGGCTGGTGGCGTGACCCGCGGCATCGCCACGAGGTCGGCTGTAACAGCCTCGACGTTCTCTCGGCCCGGCTCCTCCGCGAGCGTTCGCATGAGACCGACCGGATCGTTCTTGAAGTGCGCCACTTCGGCCGGCACGAAGCCGTAGACGCGACCCTGTGGTCCGACGATGTCGGAGAACCGACGGGTCCATCCGCCGTCGCCTGGATAGACGTCGATGACGCTGGCGCCCGCCTCGACGCGGGCGAACTGGATCAACTGGGATTGCCTGGCTTGGTCGTACATTGAAATCTCCTTTTTGGCTCGGCGTTCGACGGGCCGGGGCGCCGGGTCCGGGTCCGCCGCGGCGGCCCGCGCCAAGGTCTGGGTGTCGACATACTCGCGGATGCTGGTCAGCTTGCCGTTCCGGACGGTGATGGCGAAAACCCAGTCGTCCTCGAACGGCTTGTTCGTCGCCTTGAGTCTTCCCCTGGCGAAACCGACGACCATGACCCGGTCTCCCTGCGCGATGAACTCGCGGGGTTCCGTCGAGGTTTCGATCGAGCTGGCCGCCGTCTCCAGCAGATCCGCGATCCCGGCGTGTCCGAGGCGCGTTCCGGCCAGCGGCCAGTCCTCGCCCGGAATGATCCACTCGATGTCTTCGGCGGCCAGCGCCAGCAAAGCCTGCCGGTCGCCGCGACCGATGGCGGCGAAGAAGTCCTTCACGGTCTGGATGTTGTCTTCAATGCTCATGTGGGTCTCCGATCTTGGATGATGCCTGGTCAGACCTGCGCCATGCCGCCATCGACGGCGAGATCCACGCCGGTGATGAACGAGCTCTCGTCGGAGGCGAGGAAGGTGACGGCGGCCGCGATTTCTTCGGGCTCACCTCTGCGGCCCATCGGGATCTGCGAAGCGAATTGCGCGGCCGCTTGTTCGGCCTGCTCGGCGGTCAGGCCCGTGGTGGTCGCCAGGGCCGGGGTATCGATGGGTCCGGGGCTCATCGAATTCACGCGGATTTTGCGGTCCTTCAGCTCCAGAGTCCAAGCGCGCGCGAAGCTTCGCACCGCGGCCTTGCTCGCGGCGTAGGTGCTGAATGCCGGCAGCCCCAAGACGTTGGAGACCGAGGAGGTCAGGATGATCGAACCGCCGTCCTTGAATAGCGGAAGCGCCTTCTGGACCGTAAAGAACAGGCCCTTCACGTTCACGTCGAAGGTCTGGTCGAAATGGGCCTCGGTCGCCGCCTCGAGCGGCGCGACGGTCCCCGCGCCGGCGTTCGCGAACAGAATGTCGATGTGACCATGGTGCTCCTTCACGACGGCATAGAGCCGGTCCAGGTCCTCCAGGCGCGCCACGTCCCCCACCACCGTCGTGACATTTCGCGCAATGCCGGCCGCGGCCTCCTTCAATTCGTTCTCGCGTCGTCCGGTGATCACGACGTACGCGCCTTCTTCGACGAAGCGTCTGGCCGTGGCCAATCCGATGCCGCTGCTGCCGCCGGTGATGACGGCGACCTTGCCTTCGAGTTTTTTCATGATGGACTATCCTTGGTTGTGTCGCCCAGGCGCGGGGTCGCGCCGGATCAGAGCTGCGCCAGGCCGCCGTCCACGGCGACCTCGCTGGCGGTCATGAAGCTGCTGTCCGACGACGCCAGAAAGGCGGCCGCCGCCCCCAGCTCCGTCGGATCGCCCATGCGCTGCAGTGCAGTCATCGAGCCGTAGGCCTGCAGGCCCGCCTCGCCGAGCGCCGCCGTCGCGAGCTCGGTCGCGATCGCCCCGGGGGAAAGGACGTTGACGCGGATGCCGGTCCCCTTCAGGTCCTCCGCCCAGGTCCGCGCGAGATTGCGCACGGCCGCCTTGCTCGCGCTGTAGGCGGTGAATGCCGGTGCGCCGGTGGTTCCGGCGCTGGACCCGGTCAGGATGATCGAACCGCCTGGGCCCATCAGCGGCAACGCCTTCTGGACCGTGAAGATCGTCCCCTTCACATTGGTGTCGAACGTTTCGTCGATGTGCTTGGCGGTGATCTCGCCGAGCTTCAGCTGGCTTCCCACCCCGGCATTGGCGAACAGGATATCGAGGGCGCCGCGCTCGGCCTTCACCGCCGCGTAGAGCCGATCGAGGTCGGCTTCGGTCGAGACCGAACCCTTCATCGCGCGGGCATTCGGCCCGAGCTGCGCCACGGCGGCGTCGAGCGCCTCCTGCCGGCGGCCGAAGAGGAACACGAAGGCGCCCTCCGCGACGAAGCGCTTTGCCGAGGCGAAGCCGATGCCGGTGGCGCCTCCGGTGATCACGGCGGTCTTGCCATTCAATCTGGTCATGGTTTGCAGTCCTTGTTTCGCCGGCTCGAGCCATGCGTTGCCGAGCCGGCTGTCGAGACGCTGAAGATGGGTCCGCCGCGCTGGGCGGGCAGTGTGCAAGCGCGCACAGCGGTGGTGCGAAATCGATCCGCCTGGACAAGCTACGCAGGCGCGGCGGCGGTGGCGCCTTGCCTCGATGGGCCAGATCGGGCTTAGGAACAGCCGGCTGACGGCGCAAGATTGCACCATGATCGACTGGGATGACGTTCGCTACTTTCTCGCCGTCGCGCGCGGAGGCTCGGTGCGGGCCGCCGCCGTGCGCCTCGGGGTGAACCACTCGACCGTGCTGCGCCGGGTCGCCCAGCTCGAGGCGCGGCTGGGGGCGAGGATGTTCGAGAAGCTGCCCTCCGGCTACCGCCTGACAGCCGCGGGCGAGGAGGTCGTCGACCTCGCGAACCAGATGGAAGCGCTATCGCACCAGCTGGAAACGCGCGTCCTCGGTCGCGACCAGAGTGTGCGCGGGCTGTTGCGGGTGACCCTGGCGCCGCCGCTGGCGACCCACCTGCTGATGCCGGACTTCGCCGATTTCGCGCGTCTGCATCCGGACATCGAAATGGATGTCGTGTCCTCCGGCGACCTGGCCAATCTGACCAACCGGGACGCCGACGTGGCGATCCGCGTCGTCTACGACCGCAAGACCCTGCCACTCAATCTCCACGGCCTGAAGGGACCGGAGCTGTTCGGCGGCGTCTATATCTCCGGCGAACGGCTGGCCGCCTGGCGCGCCGGCGCGCCCGATCTCATTCGCTGGATCGTCATCGGACGATATGGAATTCCGGAGTGGGCCAGCGAGGGCGAAATCCCTGCCCAAGGGGTTCCGTTCAGGACCACGGACGCCCAGGCCCAGATCGCCGCCGTGCGGCAAGGGCTCGGGATGACCACCCTGCCCTGCTTCATCGGCGATGCCGAGCCCCTGCTGGCGAGGGCGCCGGGCGCCGCGCTGCACCTGTACGGAACGGTTTGGCTGCTCACGCAAGGCGAGACGCGCAAGACCAAGCGCGTGCGGCTGTTTACCGAGTTCCTGTCCCGCAGGCTGGCCGCACACGCGCCGCTTCTCGCCGGACTGTCCGTTTAGCGCCACTGATGCGCGGCGGGCCGCCGCGATACCGGGCCCCTCGCCCTGCCCCACCCTCAGAAGCTGTGCGCGATCGTGAACACCAGCGCATCGGTTCCCGCGCCGGCGTAGGCGATGCTGGCCGATGACGGTCGCCGCGTGGTCCAGGCGAGGCTGAGCTGGGTAGGGCCGAAGGCCGTGGCAATTCCGGCCCGCAGATCGTACTGCTCGCGCAGGCTGTAGGGGCCGGGCTGGCCGAGCGGCGTCAGCACTCCGACATGGGCGAACAGCCGCCAGCGGCCAACCGCATGGCCGGCGGCGTCGACCTCGGCGTAGAGCGCGCCGGCCCCGTCGTGAAAATACCGCGGCGAATAATGCAGATAATAGCGGAATATCTTCGATTTAAATCCCGCGTACAGCTCCGGGGCATACTCGGTCTGGACATGTCCGTAATAGGCGTACGCGTAGACCGTGTTGCTGACCCCGACGTCCCAACTGGTCTCGCCGGCGCCTCGGACGGCGAAGCCGGCGTACTCGCTGTGGCCCAGGAGCGCCACGCCCTGGCTCGGCAGATGGCCGACGATGGCGCTGGCGCCGCCATAAGCCCCCGCCCCGCCGCCGACCGGCGCGTCATAGGATAATCCCGCGGTGACCGCGGGCCCCTCGTCGCTGATCGACACGCCCCGGTAGCGGTCGTCGCTGGTCACCGACAGGCTGCCCGCCACCTGAGCGCGGGCGCTCGCCGCGGCCATGGCCGTGACCACCGCGGCGCCCAGCACCCGGACCCAGACCGCCTGGCCGTCAGTGGGTGACCGGGTTCGGCGCGAGGTAGGCGGAGACTTCGCTCGGTCGGGCGCAGGCGCAATCACAGGGTCCGGCGGCCCGGATCAAGCTGGCGCAGGCGTCGATCAGCCCCTCGCCCGGCCGGGCGACCACCAGGGCCGACGCCATCCGGGCCCGTGGCGAGCGTTGGCGCAACAAGGCGAACAGGCCGCTGACATGGGCGGCCGAATAGGAGCTTCCACTGACCAGAAACCATCGACCACCGGGCTGCGTCGTGGGCACATCCCGCCCCGGGGCAATGTACACGCCCGCCACTGGCCGCGCCATCGGCTCGTCGCTCACCGCGACCACCCCGGCATGCGAGGCGGGAAAGCCGCCGCCCGGCAGATCGCGGTCGTAGGCCGCCACCACCGTCTCTCCCCGCCCGATGGCGATGTCGATCAGTTGCGAAAGCAGCCGATCGGGCGGCCCGCTCAGGCTGAGGTTGATCACCTGGGCGTCGTGCTCGATCGCGAAGTGCAGCGCCTGCGCCAGGCTGAGGCTGTCGCACAGCGTGGCGCCCGGGGCCTGGGCGATCGCGGGCCCCTGCCAGCAGGCGCGCAGCGCCATCAGTCGGGCGCGCGGCGCGATCCCGACGATGCCGACGCCGTTGTCGGCCCGGGCGGCGATGATCCCGGCCACGCCCGTGCCATGCGCTTCCGAAATCACCGGCCGTGAAGGCAGATAGTCTTCAGCCCAGGCGATCTGGCCTTGCAGGTCGGGATGGTCGCGCTCCACCTTGCTGTCGATGACGGCCACCGAGATGTTTCGGCCGGTGGACATCTGGTGCAGGTCGGCCAGCCGCCATTGGCGCGCCGCCGGCTGCGCCGGGAATAGCGGGTCCCGATGAGCCGCCGGCGTGCTCTGGGCATGGTACAGCCGAAGCGGCTCGGACCAGGCGACGCTCGGATCGCGCGCCAGGCTCGCCGCTTCCGCCTCGGGCGAGCTGGCCGTGGGGACCTGCATGATGAAGCAGTCGACGCCGAGCAAGGGCATCGGCCAGTCGCCGACCAGGGTCAGGCCGTGCTCGCGGGCCAGTCGGCTGGCGACCCGGCGCCGGCCCATCCGGGTCGCCGCGTCGCCGTAGCTGTCGCCATAGGTGGCCTCCGGCCGGAAATGCTCGGGCGGCAGGCGCAGCATCACCAGCACGCGGCTATCGGAGGCGTCGGCCGGCGGCGTGGAGCCGGCCGGCCAGGCCAGCGAGGCGCAGCCCAGCCACAGGCCGATGGTCAGCAGGACGATGCGAACCGGCAGGCGCATCAATGCGCCGTAGCCGCATCGATCGGCTCGGCCAGGACCACCACCGCTTGTCGCCGCAGACCGGCCAGGATCGCGGGGCGCTCGGCCGTGGGGGCCCGCGCCAGATAGGCGTCGGCCGGCGTCGGGCCGCCCAAAATGCTCAGGTGCGCCTCGCGAAGCGTCGCGGTGAGGACCGCCTCCGGCGTGTCCGGCCGGAAGATGATCAGCACATTGGCCTCGGCCGCGGCCTGCCCCGCCCCGAGCGCGTGATAGCCGGAGGCCGGCGAGCCGGGCTGGATCAGCAGGCCCGCGAACACCGCGGCCTGCGCCGCCGCGAGCGCCCAGCCGAGGCCGGGGGCCCGACGGGCGAGCCGAGCGAGATCGCCGCCGACCCTGGCGAAGGCGGCCGCCACGACGTTGCCGCGGCCGGGGCGGCTCTGGGCCGCCAGGCGCTCGCGCAGACGCGACCAGCCCGGCTCGCTATCGATGGCGAGGCCGGCGATTTCGGCCCTCAGCGCGCGTTCGCCGACCAGGTCGGCCCGGCATTGGGCGCACTGCGCGATATGGTCGTCCACCAGCGCCTGTTCGGAGGCGGCCAGGGCGCCGGTCAGGTACCACGGCAGCAGGGCCTGGGTCTCGTCGTGGCGCCGGTCTGCAAGTCGAATGATGCGTCCCACTATCGGATCCTCATAACCAGTCCGCCAATTGACCGTCGAGGACGCGTTTCAGGTGGCGGCGGGCATGAAACATGCGCGTCTTCACCGTGTCCACCGGACAATCCATGATCTCGGCGATCTCGCGGTAACCCATTTCGTGAAAATAGGTCAGGTCGACCACCGCCCGGTGATCGGCCGACAGTTGCGCCATCGCGCCCATCAGCACCCCGCGGACCTGCGAGCGCCCGAGTTGCTGTTCAGGTCCCTCTTCCTCGGAGGCGCGCCGCGACGCGAGGGGATCCTCCACCGGGTCACGATTGCGGCGCAGGGCGCTGAGCGCTCGCCGATAGGCGATGGCGAAAATCCAGGTCGAGGGTTTGCTCGCCCCGTCGAACGAGGCGGCGCGATTCCACACCACCAGCATGGTGTCGTCCAGCACCTCCTCGGCCAGTTGCGGGCGATGAATCATGTTGACGATGAACCGTGTCAGGCGCGCGTGATACAAACGATACAGGTCCTCGAACGCCCGCCGATCACCCCCGGCGATACTCGCGATCAGGCGCGCCTCCTCGCGCGCCGACCCGGGCGCGTTCGTCGGCCGTCGGCTGACCGCCTCGCCGTGCGTCATCGAAATTGGTGTCCGTCCATGCTCGCGAGCTTAATCCACCGTCGTGGGAAAAGGGTTCAATTCGAACTCGCCGCGCTGGCTCCTCGTCGCACCAATTCGTGAACGATGTCACGTCGGATTTTACCTAACCGCCATCGTCCCGTCACGACAGCGTAACGCAGCGCGCCCAGCCTCACCTACCGTCACGCAGACACTTTGTGACGATGTCGTCCAGCGGTCGCCTCGGGGCTCCTGACGGAGCTTCGGCCGCCGGATTTGTCGAGGCCATCCGCCGGATGGCGTCTCGCCCTTCGGGCACAGCAAGGGGACTAACTCTATGAAACCGAAACGACAGACACTGAAAACCTGGCTGCGCTCCGGCGCGGCCGTGTTGGCGACTTTCCCGATGGTGGCGGCGCCGGCCTTGGCGGCGGGGCCGCGGCCCGGCGCGCACGACAACAACACGACAACTCCGATCAAACACGTGATCATCATCGTCGGTGAAAACCGCACGTTCGATCACCTGTTCGCGACCTACCGCTCGCCATCCGGCGATTCGGTGCTCAACCTGTTGTCGGAAGGCATCGTCAACGCCGACGGCACGCCAGGCCCGAATTTCGCCAAGGCCGGACAGATGCAGGCGTCCGATACGACGACCTTCAGCATCTCTCCGACCATAACCGGCAAATATCACCACCTGCCGGCGCCGAACCTCAACTACACGCCCAACCAGCCGAGCCTGACCAGCCCTCCCTTCATATCCAGGCAGATCGCCGCGCAGTATGACTATGGCGTATTGCCGAGCGACCTGGGAACACTGACCACCGGCGCTTCGGGACTGCCCTACCAGACCATCGACACGCGCATCGCCAACGTGCGTCAACTGCCGTCCGGACCCTTCCAGCTGTCGCCGGGAGTGACCTCCGACAGCTACGCCAACAGCCCGGTGCATCGCTACTACCAGATGTTCCAGCAGATGGACTGCAGCGTCAGCTATGCGACCCGGAGCAATCCCAGCGGTTGTCGCAACGACCTGTTTCCCTGGGTCGAGGTGACCGTGGGCGCGGGAACCAACGGTCATAGCCAACCGCCGAACTTCAACGACGAGACCACCCACGAGGGCGCCACGTCGATGGGATTCTACAATATGCAGGCCGGCGACGACGCCTACCTGAAGCAACTCGCCGACCAGTACACGCTGCTCGACAACTACCATCAACCGGCGAAGGGCGGCACGGGGCTGGACAGCCTGTATCTGGGCTATGCCGACGACCTCTGGTACAGCGACGGCAAGGGAAATCCGCTGGCCCCTCCGGCCAATCAGATCGAGAACCCGGACCCGCAAGCCGGCACCAACAACTGGTATACCCAGGACGGCTATTCCGGCGGCACCTATAGCAACTGCTCCGATCCGAACCAGCCGGGCGTTGGCGCGGTGGCGTCCTACCTCGGCGCCTTGAACGTGCCGTTGAACTGCGATGCCGGGCACTATTATCTGCTCAACAACTATAACCCCGGGTTCCTCGGTAATGGCGATGTCGCGATACCTTCGCAGGGCCCCTTCACTATCCCGCCCTCGTCGACCCCTTCGATCGCCGACGTGCTGATCGCCAACGACATCTCATGGGCGTACTACGGCGAGAACTGGAACCAGTACGTCAACAATCCCAACCTCTACCAGCCGGGCGCCGAGTATTGCAATATTTGCAATCCGTTTCAGTATGAAACCAAGATCATGCGGGGCACGGACCCCAATACCGGCCTGCCCTACCGCGTCAGCAACCTCAAGGACACCACCGATTTCTATGACGCCGTGCACACCGGCGAGCTTCCCGCGGTCTCCTATGTCAAGCCGAGCGGCCTCAACGACGGTCACCCGGAGTCCTCGAAGATGTCGATCTACGAGGCCTTCGTGAAGAAGGTCGTGACCGAGGTCGAGGGCAACAAGAAGCTGGCGGCCGACACCGCCATCTTCATCACGGTGGACGAAGGCGGCGGTTACTACGACTCCGGCTACATTCAGCAGGTCGATTTCTTCGGCGACGGCACGCGCATCCCGATGATCATCGTGTCGCCCTACACGACCGGCGGCCACGTCTCGCATGCCTATAGCGACCACGCTTCGGTGGTGAAGTTCATCGAGGCCAACTGGGGTCTGCCGACGATCAGCAGCCGCAGCCGCGACAACCTGCCCAACCCGATCACCAAGCCGGACAACCCCTATGTGCCGGTCAACGGCCGTCCGGCGATCAGCGACCTGATGCCGGCGTTCCACTTCTGAAGCGGTCCGCCGACTGGAGCATGATGACTTTTGATGAAGTGCATTCAAAATCCGGATCATGCTCTACAAACAAAAAGCAAGACCCTGATCAGCGTTCAGATCTGTTCCGTCTGAACGCATCAGGGTCTAGACGGAGAAGGGCGTCCTCGCGGCGCCCTTTTTCTTTGGGTTTCGGCGACGCGTCGCCGCTCAATGCATCCTGAAGCGGATCGGCAGGGTCTTGGGACCACAGACGAAGTTGGCCACGCTGTTCTTCGGCTCGCCCGCCAGTTGCACACTTTCCAGCCGCGGCAAGAGTTCTTCCCACAGGATCCGCATTTCCATCCGCGCCAGGTGCTGGCCGATACAGACGTGCGCCCCGTAGCCGAAGGCCAGCTGCCGGTTCGGCGCGCGGCCCACGTCGAATTCGAACGGATCCTCGAACACCGTCTCGTCGCGATTGCCCGACGGATAGCACAGCATCAGCCAGTCGTCCTTGGCGATGGTCTGGCCGGCCAACTCGATCTCGCGGGTCGCCGACCGCATGAAATGCTTCACCGGGGTCACCCAGCGGATCGACTCCTCGACCAGGCCGGGAATCAGGCCGGGCTCGGCCTTGAGGCGCGCGAACTGCTCCGGACGCTCGGCCAGCGCCCACAGCGCTCCGGCGGTGGTCGAGGAGGTGGTGTCGTGACCGGCGGTGGCCACGATGATGTAGTAGCTCATCGCCTCGAGATGTCCCAAGGGCGCTCCATCGATCGCGCCGTTGGCGATCACGCTGGCCAGGTCGCCGCGCGGTCGCTGGCGGCGATCCTCGGTCATGGCGGCGAAATAGGTGATGAAGTCGGCCACCGTGGCCTGCACGGCGGCCATGGCCGCCGCGATGTCGGTGACCGCGCCGCCGCTGCGATTGACGTCGGGATCGGTCGAACCGAACAGTTCCTGGGTCAGTTTCAGCATCCGCGGCTCGTCCGCCTCCGGAACTCCCAGCACCTCCATGATCACATGCAGCGGATAGAGGAACGCCACGTCGCGGGCGAAGTCACATTGATCGCCGCGCGCCGCCATGCGGTCGACGAAGCCGCGCGCGATCTCCCGCACCCGGCCTTCCAATTCCCGCAGGTTCTGCGGCAGGAACCATGACTGAGTCAACCGGCGGTAGTTGAAATGATCGGGATTGTCCATTTGCACCAGGGAGCGCACCAGATGCGGGCTGCCGCCGGTCATCTGCATCACGCTGTTCCCCGCCTCCACGGTGGTCAGGGTGGTGAACGTGTCGCCGTTGTGGAAAGCCTCGTTGTCGCGCTCGACGGCCAGGATGTCGGCGTGGCGGGTCACCGCCCAGAACGGCCGGAAGTGGTCCGGGGCCGCGACCGCCAGCGGCGCCTCGCGCCGCAGCCAGGTGAAGGCCTCGTCCACCGGCTTGCCGTCGGCATAGGCCCACGGACTGACGATGGTGTTGGCGATGTCTGTCGGAACCTGCACGGTGCGTCTCCTTACGGTCGGCTCGCCCATCGCGACCCCGCCGGGCCAGGCCTCAATAACATCGCCCGCGAGCATGGCCACCGGCAATGCCGCTCCCCTGGTCGTCGGGCCTAGCCGAGCGCCGCCGGAGAACCTCCCGGCGGATGGACGCCGTCCTGACCGCCGCCGACCGCCGCCGCGGGCGGGGATCGGAGGTCGGATCTTCGGGCGGTTCGCCGGCGCAGCAGTGCATAGGTCGCCACCGCGATCACCACGGCGGCCGCGCTCCACAGCAGCAGGTCGGCCTCCGACACCGCGATCATCGCCCCGGCGAACAACGCCGCCCCGGCGGCGCAGATACGGGCGGCCAGGCGCGTGCGGCCGGTCGCCTCCCGGCTGATGCGATACAGGGCGAGGGCCGCGGCCACATAGACCAGCATGCTCAGCACCACGGTGACGTCGGCGATGATGGTGAACTGGCGGCCGAGGCTCGGATTGGCCGACGCGACGGTCAGAAGGCTCATCAGGGCCCCGATCAACAGAAGACTGCGCGTCGGCGGCCGTATTTGATTGGCGTCGTCGCGCCTGCCGATCTGGCCCAGAACTGCGTCGCTTCGCGCCGTCTCCGCCGTGGTGAGAACGCTCACCCCGACAGCGCCACACGCTTTCAGCATCGCGCAGAAGGCCACGGCGCCGGCGATCACGCCGCCGACCCACGGCATTGCCGCCTCGGCGAACGGCGCGCTCGATCGCGCCAGTTGGCCGGCCGGCAGGATCCCCATGATCACCGCGCAGGACGACACATAGACCACGCCCGCGATCGCCAGGCCGCCCAGCGTGGCGATCGGCACGGAGCGGGCCGGATGCCGCACCAGCGGGGCGATGATGCTCGCGTACTCCACGCCGAGGAACGCCCAGAACGCGATGACCGCCGAGGTCGCCGCCGCATTCCACCCGCTAGCGTGGCTGACGTTCCACGACGCGATGAACACCGAAGGGCGAAAATGCCACCAGCCGAAAATCGCCACGAGCACCACCGGCGCCAGACCCACGAACAACGTCCAGCCGCCCAGTCTCGCGACGAACCGCGGCCCCACCATGTTCGCGCCGACGAACAGCCACAGCACGCCGAGCGTCGCGAATGTCGCGCCCGGCGGTCTTGCCACCGCGGGAACGAAAACGCTGAGATAGCCGGTGGCGGCCAGCGCGATGGCGACGCTGCCCACCCAGCAGAGAGTCCAGTAGACCGCCCCACAAACGAACCCGACCCCCGGACCGAGCGCCTCTCCGATATAGGCGAACAGGCCGGCCGATTTTGGCCGCAGGACGGCCAGGAACGAAAATACCCCGCCGATCAGCGTCGCTCCGGCGATCGCCAAGACCCAGCCGAGCAGGGAAATCGAGCCGATCGCCGCCAGGCTGGCCGGCAGCAGGAAGATGCCCGAGCCGATCATGCCGCCGGCCACCACCATGGTCGCCAGAAATGGGCCGAGCTTGCCGCTGAGGTCGGGCGTATCGCTCACTCATCCAGCCTTGGGAAATTTTCGACGGGCGTACAGTCCTGGACACCGATGGCGCGACGGAAAACAGGAGAACACTATGTCGGGTTCTTGATTGACCGTCGCGGCCTATTTGCTGGGTTTGCCGGCGCCGTTTGTCTAAAGCCTGCCGTTCGCCCGCCACTTTGAGCGAATAGGAGCCACAAGGGCATGCCGCGCGCAATCTTTCCGGTCGCTCTTCGGGCGAAGCTGTCTTGACCCGGCGCGCCTGCGACGCGGTGGCCGATCGATGGGCGCTATTGGCGCCGCATGTCCGTACTGACGACTCCCTCCGGACCGGGCCCCTTTCCGGCGGTGGTGATGTTTCATGGCTGTGGCGGGCAGCGTCTATTCCTCGACCGTTATGTCGAGGCGTTCGTCGGCGCCGGTCTGGCGGCGGTCCTGGTCGATAGCTTCACCGGTCGTGGCTGGAGCCGCAACCGGGCGCTGATCACCGTTTGCACCGGGCTGGAGTTGCCGGGCTGGCAACGGGCCGGCGACGTGCTGGCGGTGCTTTGGGGTCTGCGGGGCATCGCCGGCGTCGATACCAGCCGCGTCGCCTTGGCGGGCTGGAGCCACGGCGGCTGGTCGATCATGGATCTGATGACCATGCCGCTCGCCCGGCCAGGGGAAGCCGGATTGGTCGACGCCAAGGCCGACCTGCTCGACGGCGTCCGCGCCCTGATGCTGGTCTATCCCTATTGCGGCCCCGGCGCCCTGTCCCAGCTGCGCCCATGGCGACATGCCCCCGACGTCCTGGCGGTCATCGCCGAAGGCGACCGGGTCTCGCACCCCGCGCTATGCCGGCGCGCCCTGCGCACGGCGGCCGCCGCCGGTAGCCAAGTCGAAACCTGGCTGGCGCCCGGCGCGACGCACGCGTTCGACGAGGACGGCGATGATGCGGGGGCGTTTCGCTTCGACACCGACCTTGCCGCCCAGGCTGTGCGCCGAATGACCGAGTTTGCGGCCGGCAAGCTCCTCGCCCCCCGCGTTCAGGTCGAGCCGCCCCAGGGTTGGGTCGGCGAACCAGCCACCTGATCGGTTCGACCGATCCTGTCGGACGGACCGTTGGCGGCGCGGTAGATCACGACCGCCGGGCACAAGGCCAGCGGCAGCAGGAGGGCTGTGAGCGCGGACTGCAGAACCGCCAGGACGACCCGCGGCGGGCTGAACACCCCGGCGAGCGAGCTGAAATCCGGCTGGGCCAGAGTTTCGACTTGCGAAAGACCTCCGAACGCCGCTCCCAGCAGCGCGACGATCACGGTCAATCCGAGCAGATAGACTACCGCGATACAGGCCAAGCCGAGAAGGTAGGCCCGGGCCATCGCCGCGCCCCGGCCGCGAGTCAGGCGCCAGGAGCCCAACAGGTCGATCCGGCCTGTCGCATAGGTCAGCGGCGAGGCCAGCGAGAACCTGAACCAGACATACCCCATGCTTCCCAGCACGAGCACGACGGCGGCCGCGAGGCCGAACGACTGGCCTGCGGCCATCGCCAGCGCGCTTCCCGCCAATCCCGCCACCAGGCCGATCACCAGATAGAGGCCGAGGCTCGTCGCGAACAGGACGATGACGAGACCGAGTTGGCGCAATTCCTCTTTGCCGAACGCCAAATAGGCAAAGCGGTCGTCGTCAGGTCGGTCGATCGCCCTGTTGGCGGCCGCGAAGAACACGGCGAAGAACACCATCGTGGCCGAAAGCAGGACAAAATAGGTCGGCGCAATTTGGACCAGCAGCGCCGCGACCTTGTCGGGATCGGGATTGGGCCGCGACGCCATCTGGACAATGCGGCTGATGGCAGGGCCGGCGCTGACCGCCCCGAACAGGCTCTCCGCGGCCTCGAACGCCAGGCAGACCAGCCCCCAGGCGACGATGACGCGGGGATGAGCCCATACCACGCCGAAACCGCTGAGCGCCGCCGAGTATGCAGGTCCGGGTCGCAAGTCGGGGGTCATGGCGATCCGAGGCTTACGCGATGACTTGCAGAATGTCGAACTCGCGAAGACTGGATCGCCTGACGGACAAATTTCGCTTCCCGCGACGCCTCGGCCTGCCGCAAGGCCGATGGCCTCGGCGGTTCAGTCGGCGACAAATCGATAGCCCACGCCGCTTTCCGTGGTCAGGTGGCGAGGCGAGGCCGGGTCGGGTTCCAGCTTCTGGCGAAGATGGCCGATGAACACCCGCAGGTACTGGACGTCCTCCACATTGGCCGGGCCCCAGACCGCGGTCAGCAATTGGCGATGGGTCAGCACGCGGCCGCCGCCCTCGACCAGCCTGGCCAGCAGGTCATACTCCCGGGGCGACAGCCTGACCGGCTGGCCGCCGCGGGTGACCAGCCGTTTCACCAGGTCGATGCGCAGGTCGCCGGCTTCCACCACCGGCGGCGTTCCCTGTTGGTTGAGCCGATGGCGCAGGGCGACGCGCAGTCGCGCGAGAAACTCTCCGACGTTGAACGGCTTTTCGACGTAATCGTCGGCCCCGGCGTCCAGCGAGTCGATCTTCTCGGTCTCCATATCCCGCGCTGAAAGGATCAGGATCGGACCGGTATAGAAGCAACGGGCCCGGATCAGGGCGTCCTTGCCGTCCATGTCCGGGAGGCCAAGGTCGAGAATCACGGCGTCGGGCGGCTTCGCCGCGATCGTCGCCAGTCCTTGCGCGGCGGTGTCGGCCCGGATCGGCTCGTAGCCCGCGGCCTCCAGCGCCGGACCGAGAAATCGATGAATCTGCGGCTCATCGTCGATCACCAGAATGCGCGGACGGTGTGCGGTCATCGAGATTTCTTCAGGCTGATCAGGATTCGGGTGCCGCGCGGGCCATGGATCGGGCTCGCCGCCGCGATACGCCCCCCCATGGCTTCGATGAACCCCTTGGCGATCGACAATCCAAGGCCCGCACCCTTTCGGTCGCCCCGGCTACGGTCGGAGGGCTCCTCCAGTCGGCGGAACTTCTCGAATATCCGTTCGATGTCGACCTTCGGAATTCCGGGTCCCTCGTCCTCGATGGAGATGACGACGTTCGCGCGGTCCTCATAGACCGCGACTTCGACGGGCAATCCGGCCGGGCTGTACTCGATGGCGTTTTCCAGAATATTGACGATCGGCCTGTTCCAGCAGCCCGGGGTCGAGTTGGACCGTCGTCAGCCGCGGTGGAAAATCGCGGATCAGCGGGCGCTCGCCGAGGCGCCGTTCGATCCGCTTGATCGCCGTGCCGAGCACGTCACGCACGTCGGTCCATTCCGACCGCGTCTTCAGCGCCCCGCCTTCCAGCCTGGTCATGTCGAGCAGGTTGCCGACGTAGCGATTGAGGCGCTCGGCCTCTTCGCGAATGCTGACCAGCAGGTCGGCGCGCACTTCGGGCCGAAGGGTCGCGTCATAGTCGATCAGCGTCGTGGCCGAACCCATCACCGTCGCCAGGGGCGTGCGCAGGTCGTGGCTGATCGAATTCAGCAGAGCGCCGCGCAACTTGTCGCTCCGCCGCAGGGTCTCGTTTTCCACCGCGTCCGCCGCGAGTTCGGCGCGTTCCAACGCGACCGCGCCCTGCTCCAGCAGCGCCGAAACCAGGCGCTGTTCGTCCACGCCCGGAGCGTACATCCGTCTCCACTCCGGCGACGCCGGCTCGGCCACGCACGCCGACCAGTGGCCGGAAGGTCCAGGTCAGTTGCGGCAGCGTGCCGGTGCCCGCGCCCGCTGGCTCACGCTTGTCCCACGCCCATCGCGCGGCCGTCATCTCGGCGGTCGACAAGGTGACCTCGCCCGGAGCGCTCGCGCTCAACCTGAGGTCTTCGCCATCGGACAGCAAAACGACGGCGCGACCATTGGCGGCGGCGGACGCCTGCTCTGCCAGCGCGCGGGCCGTGTCCTCGCCCGTCGCCACGCCCGACAGGCGACGGCTCGCGGCCAGCAGGGCGGTGACGGCCGAGGCGCGTCTGGAGGACAATTCGCCTGATCCTTGACCCGCCCGGTCAGCCAGCCCGCGGCGCCCGGCGACCGCCATGAAGATCGCAAAGGTGAAGACATCGCTCGGCGTGCCCGATCGCGAACGAGAAGCGAGGCTCCAGAAAGAAGAAGTTGTATATGCCGATCGACAACGCGGCGGAGGCCAGCGCGCGGACGAAGCCCCCATGCCAGGCCGGTGACCAGGACGCCCGCCGAGAAAGATCATGCCGAGGTCGGAGCCGCGCGAGTAGCGATCGAGCAGGGTCGCGACAAAGCTCGCCAGCGCCACGAGCACCAAGGCCCCCAGATAGCCGCCCCCGTCCTTGAACGGCCGGACGCGAGGGAACTTTGGTTCGGCGCGGGCGGATTCGGGCGCGCCGACACTGACGAAATGCAGGGCGGCGCCCGCCGCGCGGCGCAGCAGGGCGTGACCGAGCGAGCGGCCGGTGATGACCCGCCAAAAGGAGTCGCTGGACTTTCCCACGACGATCTGGGTGACGTTGTTGCGGCGGGCGTAACTCGAGGATGGTGTCGGGCAGATCGTCGCCCGTCAGGACGATCGTCACGCCGTCGAGCTGTTCGGCGACCTTGAATGCGGTCGGCGATCCGCCTCGCCGAACGCGGATCGTTGGGCGGGTGGTTGGGGCGCTCGACGTGGGCCACGGTCCACGGCGCGTCCATCATCAGGTCGGCCAGTCGCCGACCGGCGCGCACCAGGGAGACCGCGGCGTCGTTGCCCGAGACCAGGACCAGGATACGTTCGCCGGCCGCCCACGGCCCCTCGATGCCCTGCCGGCGCATGGCGCCGACCAGCTGATCGTCGACCGTCTTGGCGGCGCGGCGCAGCGCCATTTCCCGCAGCGCGGTGAGGTTCTCGGTCTTGAAGAAGTTGTCGGACGCCAGGCGCGCGGTTTCGGGCACATAGACCTTGCCCGCGTACAGCCGCTCGCGAAGTTCTTCCGGCGTCAGGTCGACCAGTTCGATCTCATCGGCGCTCCGCGAGCGCGCCATCGGGCACGGTCTCGCGTACGCGCACGCCGGTGATCTTCCAGACGACGTCGACCAGGCTCTCCAGGTGCTGGACATTCAAGGTCGTCCACACGTCGATCCCGGCCGCCAGCAGTCTCTTCCACATCCTGCCAGCGCTTCAGGTGGCGCGAACCGGGCGCGTTGGAATGCGCGTATTCGTCGACCAGCAGCAGGCGCGGCCTGCGCGCCAGCGCCCCGTCGATGTCGAACTCCATGAGTTGGTGATCGCGGTACTGCACCGGATGGCGCGGCAGGACCTCGAGGCCGTCCAGCAGGTCCTGGGTCTCCTTGCGGCCGTGCGTCTCGACCACGCCGACCACGACGTCGACGCCGTCAGCGCGCGCGCCGCTTGCCGTCGCGAGAGCATCTCGAACGTCTTGCCGACCCCCGGCGCCATGCCGAGGTAGACCTTCAGCCGTCCGCGCCCCTGCCGCCTGGCGTCCGCCAGCAGTGCGTCCGGGTCGGGGCGGAACGGCTCGTCGAAGGTCATCGAGGTCCCAGGTTGGACCACCGGATACCGCGCGTCGAGGGCGCGATTGACCGCCAGCACATTGACCCTGCGGCTGGCCGATGAACCCCAGCACCGGACCCTGGGTCTGGTCAGCGATCAATGCGACGATCCGCGCGGCGGGAACTCCGCGACTGGCCGCGATGCGCGACGCCTGCCGTTGGGCGTTCTGCGGTGAGACATCCGGATCGAGCCCGCTGGCCGAGGTCGTCACGGCGTCCGCTGGGATCGGTACGCCCGGCGCTTCCTTGGCGATCGTGGCGGCGTCCCCCGCCACCCGGTCGATCAGCTTCTTGTCGAGCGGGCCGAGGTTCGAACCGCCGGAGTTCATCGGGTCGTAGCCGTTTCCGGCGGCTGAGGGACGCGGATGCAGATACTGCGGCTTGGCGAAGCCCTGGGCGAGCAACTGCGATCCGATCACCTGACCGGCGCCGTCCTTGACCAGGCTGCCGCCGGCCTGGAACGGCAACACGACCCCGACGATGCCGGTCATGGCGAGCGGATAGGCGAGCCCGAGCAGCAGCGTGAACAGGACCATCATCACGACGGCGGGGCGGATATGCTGGATCATGGGAGGGTTTTCCTTCTTCCTCCCTCCCCGTCATGGGGAGGGAAAGACGGCGTAAGCGTCAGGGCGGGCTAGTTTGAGGAAAGCGCAGGCGTTGGGCGGCGCGTCCGGGGTCCCCCGCCCTGGATGCTTCGCATCCTGTCCCTCCGCATGAAGGGAGGAGGCAGGGAGAAGGAGAACCGCTGGTCCTTTTCATGCCAGGCCGACGCCATGGACGATCAGATCGATGGCCTTGATCCCCACGAACGGCGCGACGACGCCGCCGAGACCGTAGATCAGCAGGTTGCGACTGAGCAGCTTGGCCGCCCCGATGGCTCGATAGCGAACCCCCCTGAGCGCCAGGGGGATGAGCGCCACGATGATCAGGGCGTTGAAGATCACCGCCGAGAGGATGGCGCTCCGCGGATTGGCCAGATGCATGATGTTGATCGCGCCGAGCGCCGGCAGCGCAACGACGAACATCGCTGGGATGATCGCGAAGTATTTGGCGACGTCGTTGGCGATCGAAAAGGTCGTCAGGGCGCCGCGGGTGATCAGCAACTGCTTGCCGACCTCGACGATCTCGATGAGCTTGGTGGGATCACTGTCGAGATCTACCATGTTGCCGGCCTCGCGGGCGGCCTGGGTGCCGGTCTGCATGGCCACGCCGACGTCGGCCTGGGCCAGGGCGGGCGCATCGTTGGAGCCGTCGCCGCACATCGCCACCAGCCGGCCCTTCTGTTGCTCCTCGCGGATCAGGCGCAGCTTGTCCTCGGGGGTGGCCTCGGCGAGGAAGTCGTCGACGCCTGCCTCGGAAGCGATGGTGGCGGCCGTGACGGGATTGTCGCCAGTGATCATGACGGTGCGCAGACCCATGCGCCGCAGGTCGGCGAAGCGTTCCTTCACACCCGGCTTGACCACATCCTTGAGGTGGATGACGCCCATCAGCTTGCCGTTCTCGGCGCAGGCCAGAGGCGTGCCGCCGGAGCGGGAGATGCGATCGACCGCGCGCGGCGACCTCGGTGGGGATGTCCTGCGGCGCCAGCCCGACAAGCCGATAGACGGCGTCGACCGCGCCCTTGCGCCAACTGTCTCTGCCGCTGTCGAGGCCCGACAGGCGGGTGGTGGCGCTGAACGGGATCGACGTGGCGCCGGCCGGCGCGAGCTCGCTGACCCCGTATTTCTCGCGGGCCAGTTCCAGGATGGAGCGGCCCTCGGCGGTGTCGTCGGCCAGCGAGGACATCACCGCGGCCATGATCACCCGATCGGCGGGAACACCGGGCGCGGCGATGATCTCGGTCGCCATGCGGTTTCCGTAGGTTATGGTGCCGGTCTTGTCCAACAGCAGGGTGTCGACATCGCCCGCCGCTTCGACCGCGCGGCCGGACGTCGCCAGGACATTGACCTTCAACAGCCTGTCCATGCCGGCGATCCCCACGGCCGAGAGCAGGCCGCCAATAGTGGTCGGGATCAGGCAGATGAACAGCGCGCCCAGCACGATCGGGTCGAGCTTGACGCCCGAATATTGGCCAAGGCCCAACAATGTGATGACGGCGATCATGAATACCAGGGTCAATCCCGCGAGCAGCACCGCCAAGGCGATCTCGTTGGGAGTCTTGCGGCGGTTGGCGCCTTCGACCATCGCGATCATACGGTCGAGGAAACTGGCGCCCGGGCCCGAGGTCACGCGGATCCTGAGCCAGTCGGACACGACCGTCGTGCCGCCCGTGACCGCCGAGCGGTCGCCGCCGCTCTCGCGAATGACCGGCGCTGATTCGCCGGTGATGGCCGACTCGTTGACGGAAGCGACCCCCTCGATGATCTCGCCATCGGCGGGAATGACATCGCCGGCCTCGACGAGCACGACCTGCCCGGGAACCAGTTCGTGCGACGGGGTCAACACGATGGTCCCGGCCTTTTCGTCGGTGACGAGCTTGGCCTTGGTCGTGACGCGCGCCGCCCGCAGACTGTCGGCGGCGGCCTTGCCCCTGCCCTCGGCGACACTCTCGGCGAAGTTCGCGAACAGAACGGTCGCCCACAACCAAGCGGCGATCTGCAGGGCAAACGAGAATGCTGTGTGGTGGACGACGGCGTCGGCCAGGGAGACGGTCGCCAGCACGGCCACGACCTCGGTGGCGAGGATGACCGGATTGCCGGCGAGCTTGCGGGGGTCGAGCTTGACGAAGGCGTCGAACCCGGCGCGCCTCAACATGGGGCCTTGGGGGCCGGCGGCGGTTACGGCGGAAGCCATGGGATGGTTATCCTATCGAAAGGTATGGGGTCAGCGCGCGGGCGCGGTGAGTGCGAGCATCTGGAAGTGTTCGACGATCGGGCCGAGCGCCTGGGCGGGGAAGAATTCCAGTCCGCCCACGATCAGGATGACCCCGATCAGCAGCCCGATGAACAGCGGTCCGTGCGTGGGCAAGGTGCCGACGGTGGGCGCCAGCCGGGGTTTGACCGCCAGGCCCCCGGCGATGGCCAGCACCGGCACGGCGTAGCCGAAGCGTCCGAGCCACATGGCGATGGCCATGGTCACGTTCCAATAGGTATTCGAGCCGAGGCCGGCAAAGGCCGAGCCATTGTTCCCGCTGGCCGAGGTGTAGGCATAGAGGATCTCCGATAGCCCGTGGGGTCCGGACGCCGAGACGGTCTTCAGAGCGATGGGCAACACCGCGGCGACGCCCGCGAAACAAAGAATCGAGGCAGTCAGAATGAGCACCGCCAGCATTGCCAGCTTCATCTCGCGGGCTTCGATCTTCTTGCCGAGGTATTCCGGCGTGCGGCCGACCATCAGGCCGGCGACGAATACGGCCACCAGCGCCATCACGACCATGCCGTACAGTCCTGACCCGACGCCGCCGGGCAGCATCTCCGCCAGCTGGATCATGAACATGGCGATGCCGCCACCTAAAGGCGTGAAGCTTTCGTGCATGCCGTTGACCGCGCCGTCGGACGCGCCGGTGGTCATGGCCGCGAACACCGAAGTGGACGGCGCGCCGAAGCGCACTTCCTTGCCTTCCATGTTGGGCGTGGCGACCACGTGCGCCGCGACGAGGGCCGGCGTGGGCTGCGTCTCGGCCAGATAGATGCCGGCCGCCGCGGCGCCGACCATCAAGGTCATGGCGATCACCAGGGCGCGGGCCTCCCTGCGCAGCCCGATCACTTGGCCGAAGGCGACCACGCAGGCGAAACCGAGCATGTTCATGATCACCATCTCGATCAGATTGCTGATTGGATTGGGATTCTCGAACGGGTGTGACGAATTGGCGTTGAAGAAGCCGCCACCGTTGGTGCCCAGTTGTTTGATCGCCTCCTGGCTGGCCACCGGCCCCAAGGCGATCGACTGCTTGGCGCCTTCGATGGTGTGGGCGTCGACATGTGCGAGCAAAGTCTGGGGAACACCGAGCGCCGCCAGCGCCAGCGCGATCAGGACGGCGAACGGCAACAGGATGTAGAAGTTGATCCGGAACAGATCGGCCCAGAAATTGCCGATCGTCTCCCCCCGGTTGGCCGCGAACGCGCGAGCCAACGCCGCCGCCACGGCCATACCGGCCGCGGCCGAAGCGAAGTTCTGCACCGTGAAGCCCGCCATCGCGGAGAAATGGCTGGCGGCGCTTTCGCCGGCATAGAACTGCCAGTTGGTGTTGGTGACGAAGCTGATGGCGGTGTTGAACGCGAGGTCCGGCGCCATGCCGGGAAATCCCTGCGGGTTCAGCGGCAGCAGATTTTGGAATCGGAGGATCAGATATAGAAATACAAAAGCGGCTGTGCTGAAGGCAAGAAATGAAAAGGTATAGGCCAGCCAGCCCTGTCCCTTACCTGGATCGACACCCGACAATTTGTAGGAGATTTTCTCGAGCGGACGGAGAATCGGATCCAGCCAGGTGGATTTTCCCTGCCACACCCGCGCCATATAGATCCCAAACGGCCAGCCGAGACCAACGGCCAAGCCGATGGTCAAGGCGATCTCAGCCCAGCCCTGCATATTCATGAGGAATTCCGTTCGTTAGAATTTGCGTTCTTGGAGCTAGTGTTCTTGGAACTCGAGTTCCTAAAACTTGTCCGGGCGCAGCAACGCCACCAGCATGTAGACGGTCACGCCGATCGCGCCGGCGGCGTAGAGTAAGGCGACCACCACGTTCAGACCCGCCGCAACAGGGCGGCATAAACGGCGAAGACGCCGAACAGGCCGACACCAGAGAGGATGAAGACGATATCCATTATGGGAGCTCCTTGACGTATACCGGCGAAATTAGAGGAGACGTTGTAAAAGGTCGCTCGGCATTGACGGCGCGCAAAATAAACGCTCCGTAAAGGCTCGATGGGCTGAGCAGCCTCTTCAGAAGGTGAGTGGTACGACGAGGTCGATGCCGAAGGTGAGTTGGTCCTTGCTCTGGCCTGGGTTGCCGTTGAAGGGATGGCCGCTGGACAGGGCGGTGTCGTATCTGATCTCCGGTCGCACGGTGAGGCCGTCGATCTGCTTGGGCAGTTTGGCGGGCTTGATGTTCAGCCCGAAGGTGAGTTCGCCGTAGGTCATCGGCCCCTGGCTGAAGTAGGTCCCGGGGCGTCCGACTTCGAGATTGACGAAGTCGTAGTTGCCGGGGAAGGCGGCGACGAAGAAGCCGTTGTCGTCGCGCCAGACTTCGGCCCGCATGCCGGCGGTCAGTTCGGGCGAGAGGGCATAGGTGATGTACTGCACCACGCCGCCGCCCTTGGCCGGGCTGCCGAAATTGTCGTCGCGGATGTAGTTGAACTCGGTGATCGAGGTCAGCTTGTCGTTGACCTTGTAGGTGAACAGGACGTCGCTGAGATAGCGCAACTGCGAGTGCGGGTGAATTCCGCAGGCGCAGTCCTCCGGCCCGATGTGGGTCAGGGCCAGGACGGTGAGCTTGTTGAGGTTCAGCCCGAAGCCGCCGAGGAAGTGGAACTCGCCGTCGTTGAAGCCGCCGCCGCCGCCGATCGAGGTGTTCACCCCGGTGTCGTAGCCGGTGTAGATGTCCAGGATCGGGTTGACGTGGGTGGTGACCAGGATTCCGGTGTGCTTGAGCGGAATGCCGAAGTTGAACAGATAGGAATGTGAATAGAAGAAGTTGGCGGTGGGGTCGATGACCTCCTGGCCGATCGGCGTGGAGTACTGGCCGGCCTTGATGTCGATGCCGCCGGCGGTGACATAGGGCAGGTGGACCAGGACGTTGGCCTCGACGATGTCGAACTGATTGATCTGGTCGGTGATCCGGTCCAACTCGCCGATGAAGTGCGTCACCCGCGCGTCCGAGCCATAGAAGCCCTGGAACTTGAAGCCGACATCCACGCCGCTGGCCTTGGGATCGAGATCGCGCTCCAGGGTCAGCGCCACCTGATTGAGCAGCGGCGTGTTGGCGCGGTCGTCGAACAGCCGGCCGTAGTTGATGCCCGTGTCCGGACCGGCCGCGTTGGCGGTGAAGCCGGCGTCGACATGGCCCGACAGCTTGATGCTGGCGATCCACGCCGAGGATAACGGCGCCAAAGCCGGCGTCGGCGCCGCCGCGGCCGGCGCAGGGGCGGGCGGCGCAGCCGGGGCCGGCCTGATCGTCAGCCCAAGCCGCGCCGGCGATCAGACTGGCCAAGGCTCCGGTGAGCAGTGGCGGACGAATGTGTGGCATGCGATTTCCCCGGTCGGTCAAAGCCGAAAGCCAGCCAAGGGATAGTCGTCTGGACGTAAAAGATCGCCGCCCGCTCACGGCATTGGAAATAGCGGGAATATAAATTCGCCGGAGGGAACCAGCTGGCCCGACGCGAGTTCCGGTTTGACGCCAACCCAGAGTATTCCGATGACCAATGAACCCGAACCGCCCCGCAACGACGGCTCGCAACCGGGAGTGATGGGAGACGGGACCGAGGAACAGAACCTGGGGCAGCCGGGCAACCCGGGGGCAAGGATCACCGAAGAGGAGGTCCGCGAGGCGTTCAACTCCCCGGACGTCGACCAGACAGAACCCTCGGCTGACTAGACCGCTCGCGGCCGCCTGGCGCCGATCAGGCTCGCTTCGATGAGATCGCGCGCTTCATGCAATGTGTGCGCGATGGCGACGCAGAGGTCATGCATTTCGCCGGTGGCTTCAAGCAGATCCGGCACCATGACCGTCATCATGCCCGCCGCGTGGGCCGCGCGCACGCCATTGTGAGAATCCTCCAGCGCAAGGCAGGCCGCCGGGTCCACTCCCAGACGAAGCGCCGCCTCCAGGAAAGGATCCGGAGCGGGCTTTCCGCGCGCATAGTCCCCGGCCGCGACCACTGCATCGAACCGTGGCGACAGACCGTTGCGCCCGAGCTGCAGCTCCACGGTGGCATGTCCCGACGAGGTCGCCACGGCCCGGGGGATTTGCGCGTCGTCTAGGTAATCGAGCAATTCGACAACCCCTGTTTTCACGGTGATCCCGACGCTAAGGCGCGCGTGGGCGACCTCCGAGACCTCGGCGATCCAGGGGTCGTAGGCGAAATTTTCGCCAAAATGATCCAGGGCGACCCTCCGGCTCCCTTCCCTCGGCAATCCGACCATTCGGAGGAAGACCATCGACGGGAGTTCAAGGCCATGTCGGGCCGAGACATCCATCATCGCATCGCGAAACACGGTTTCGGTGTCCACGAGAAGGCCGTCCATGTCGAACACCACACCCTGTACCGTGCGGGGCAGCATCAGACGAACTCGTCCGCGCCATAACCTTGAAAATACAGCAGAGCGGTCAAATCGGCATGATCGATCCTGGCGTCGGCGTGAGCGGCGACGACCGGCTTGGCGCGATAAGCCACTCCCAGGCCGGCGGCCCCGATCATCGCGAGATCGTTGGCGCCGTCACCCACGGCCAAGGTCTGCGTTAGACCAAGTCCCAGGCCGGCAGCCTCCTCCACGAGCGCCGCGAGCTTTGCCTCCCGGCCGAGGATTGGTTCAGCCACCGCTCCGGTCAACCGCCCCCCATCGACGATCAGCCGGTTTGCGCGCTCACTGGCAAACCCGGCCGCGGCCGCGACCCGTTTTGTGAAGAATTCGAAGCCCCCAGACACCAGCACGCACCGCGCGCCATTCGCCGACATCGTCGCCACCAGGCGCTCGGCGCCGGGGTGAGCCGAACCCTATCTTGGAAAGTTTGCTCGAGCGCATCGATCGGCACGCCGGCCAGCATCGATACCCGCTCCCGCAATGCGCCTTCGAAAGCGATCTCGCCCGCCATCGCGCGAGCGGTAATCGCCGCGATCTCCGCCTTCAGCCCCGCGAAATCGGCCAGTTCGTCAAGACATTCGCAGTTGATGATGGTGGAATCCATGTCGGCGACCATCAACTGCTTGCGTCGCCCTTCGGCGGGCTGGACGCAGAAGTCCACGGCCAGCCGTTCGAACGCCCGGCCGGCGTGGTCGCGGAGGGGACGCAAAGTCTCAGCCTCCACGAATATGTCCATCGCGCCCTCGCCGAGGACGACCGTGTCGACAATCGGCCGGCCGGCCGCCGTAACCGCATCCAGGGCCGCGGGCAGCGCCAGTTGCAGACCGTCGAAGTCGCGCGCGACGATGGTGAAGGAAAGGCGCATGGGCCAGCGCCATTTGGACGATCCCCCACGGGTTCACAAGCCGGGCGATGGTGAACGGGGGCTGACGCGCTGCTTCAGACTTTTTTCAACCATCCTCGCCTAATGGTTCGGGCCTGTTACCCGAGAGGCCATCATGAGCGACGCCCGAGAGATCGACTGGCAATATCTGGATCCGCCCTCCGAAACGACGGTGCAGGTCGGTGAACTGGTTTCGGCGGAGGCCGGAGGCCTGCCGATCTATCGCGTGATGGCGCTGGCCGATGGCCGCGCCTGGCTACGCGAGGAATTCGAGGGCAACGACCTTGTCGCCCCGCTCAGTGCGTTCCATTGGAAGGCGTCCGGGGAAACCAGGGGATGAATCCGGAGGTTCGCGCGACGTAGGCTTCGTAATCGGGCCGTTTGCGCCGCATACGGCCTTCCACCGTGGGCACCCCACTCCAGCGCGTGAGCAGCACCGTCAGAAGGATGGGCCCCGGTAACGCCCAGACTCCCACGCCGTGATCGGCCGCCACGAGATACAAGCCCCACCATGTGCAGGCGTCGCCGAAATAATTTGGGTGACGGGTAAATCGCCACAGGCCTGTCTGCAACACTTTGCCGGCGTTGAGCGGATCGGCTTTGAATCGCAGCAGTTGCAGGTCTCCGACGCTCTCGAAGACGATTCCGCCCAGGGCGAGCGCGCCGCCCACGAGGGCCAGGGGACCAAGTGAAATGTCGGGCCCGACCTGTCCGAGCTGAACGGGCAGAGCGACGATGAATTGCAACGGCATCTGCAAGGCGAAGACCAGCAACAGAGATGCCGTCGCATAGCCCCAGCCACGCTCCGACTGGGCGTGCGCCATCATCGTGACGTAGCGGCGATCCGGTCCGTGGCTCAGCCAGCGCCAGAGCAGATAGAGGCCGAGACGCAGCCCCCATAGGCTGCACAGAATCGTGAGCAACAGCGCGTGTCGCCCCCCCTGCCCTGTCGAGACGAAACTGGCCCCGGCCAGGACCACCATACCCAGCGCCCACCAGCTATCGATGAAACTTGGATCCCTCGAGGCCAGATTGACCAGCCATAGCAACAGGAACAAGGCGGTCGACAGGACCAGGTTGAGGATGAGCAGATGCGCGATTTCCATCATTTCCGCCTGTCTTTGACAGCTTACCATTGACCGACCCGGCCCTTGGAGGCAACCGCGCCTCGGTGCACCGCGTTTCTGACCCGATCGTCCTGATCGCCGGGCCGACGGCCAGCGGCAAATCGACCCTGGCTATCGCGCTGGCCCAGAAAGTCGGCGGTGAAATCGTCAATGCCGACTCGATGCAGATCTACCGCGACCTGCAAATTCTCACCGCGCGACCGACCGCTTTTGAGGAAGGGCTGGTTCCGCACCATTTGTTCGGGATCGTCGATGCGGCGCGATCATGGTCAGTGGGACATTGGCTTCGTTCCACCAAGGACGTCCTCGCCGACATCGCCGGTCGAGGCAGGCGAGCGATCGTGGTCGGTGGCACGGGCCTCTATTTCAGAGCCCTCACGCGGGGATTGGCCGAGATTCCGAGCGTCGACGACGCTGTCCGAGCGGACGGCGTCACGCGCCTTTCTGCGATCGGCGAGGCTGATTTTCGCCTGGAACTGGCGGCGTCCGACCCGGCGGCCGAGGCGCGCATCGCCTCCGGCGATCGCCAACGGCTGGTTCGGGCCTGGTCTGTCGGGCGGGCCACCGGTCGGTCGCTGACCGACTGGCAGCGGTCGACCACTCCAGGCCTCGATGCCTCGGTCTGGCAGGGCGTCGTCCTGTCGCCGCCGCGCGACTTGCTTCATCAGCGCTGTGAAGCGCGGCTCAGCGCCATGCTCGCCGCGGGCGCCGTGGATGAGGTGGCGCGTCTTCTCGAGCGAAACCTCGATCCCGGCCTGCCGATCACCAGGGCTCTTGGGGTGTCCGCCCTGGCCGCCATGCTGCGTGGGAAAATTTCGGAGGCTGAAGCTTTCGAACGGATCGTGAGGGAGACCCGACGCTATGCGAAGCGTCAAGTAACCTGGTTCAGAAACCAGGCCGCGGACTGGGCGCGGATCGAGAGCGGCGACCCCGTGGCCCAGATCGAGGCCGTCACAGGTGGGCGTTTTTTGCCCCTGGTCGCGCCTTGACCTGAACCGGGCGGGGTGGCAATTGGTAATTCGAGTTTTTGGAGCAACGAAAATGCGCGCGGCGCAAAGCGTACTCATTCGATCGTGACCGCCGCCGGCGGGCCCTGGGGCCCGCCGTCCACGGTCACGCGCACGGGCCCCTCGCGGGCCCTTTTTTATTCCTCCGAGCAGCAAAGACAGCCAATGACCGCTCACCAGACCCTGGAAGCCGATCCTGCAACCGCCGACGAAATCCTGACCGGCGCCGAAATCATCGTCAGGGCCTTGGTCGATCAAGGCGTGACCGATCTCTTCGGCTATCCGGGCGGCGCGGTCCTACCGATCTACGACGCGCTGTTTCACGAACCCCGCCTGCGTCACGTGCTCGTCCGGCATGAGCAGGGGGCGACCCATGCCGCCGAGGGGTACGCGCGGTCCACCGGCAGGCCGGGTGTCGTGTTGGTCACCTCCGGCCCCGGCGCGACCAATGCCGTCACCGGCATCGTCGACGCCCTGATGGATTCCATCCCCCTGGTGGTGATCACCGGGCAAGTCCCGACTCACCTGATCGGCACCGACGCCTTTCAGGAATGCGACACCGTCGGGATCACCCGCTCCTGCACGAAACACAACTACCTGGTGAAGGACGTCGCCGAGCTGCCGCACGTGATGCATGAGGCGTTCAGGATCGCCACGAGCGGACGTCCGGGCCCGGTCGTGATCGACGTGCCAAAGGACGTGCAGTTCGCCAGCGCGGCCTATGTCGGGCCAGAACGGGCCATGTCCAGGCATGTGTACCATCCGCGCGTGGAAGGTGATCCGCGAGCGATCGCCCGCGCCCTGGCGATGATCGCGGAAGCCCGGCGTCCCATCCTGTATACCGGCGGCGGCGTGATCAATGCGGGGCCGGCGGCCAGCGCGGCCCTGCGGGTGTTCGCCAGTCTGACCGGCGCGCCGGTCACGTCCACATTGATGGGGCTGGGCGCCTTCCCGGCCGACGATCCGGCCTGGCTCGGGATGGTCGGCATGCATGGGGCCTACGAGGCCAACCACGCCATGCACGACTGCGACGTGATGGTCGCGGTGGGGGCGCGCTTCGACGACCGCGTCACCGGCCGCCTGGACGCGTTTTCGCCGAATTCCAAAAAGATCCATATCGACATCGACGCATCGTCGATCGGCAAGGTCGTCCGCGCCGATGTCGCTATCCTCGGCGATGCGGGAAATGTGCTGACGGAACTGGTGGCCGGCTGGAAAAGGCTTCGCCCGGAACCCGCGCGAAGCCGCCTTGACACCTGGTGGGAGGCCATCGAGCGCTGGCGCTCACGGGCTTGTTTCCGCTACCGAGGCTCGTCGACAGTCATCAAGCCTCAGTACGCCATCGAGCGCCTGTACGCGCTTACCAGGGACAGAGACACCTACATCACGACCGAGGTTGGCCAGCACCAGATGTGGGCCGCGCAGTTCTATAGATTTCAGTCTCCCAACCGGTGGATGACATCCGGGGGGCTTGGAACGATGGGCTATGGACTACCCGCGGCCGTTGGTGTCCAGATCGCACATCCCAGGAGCCTCGTCATCGACATCGCCGGCGACGCCAGCGTGCAGATGACCATGCAGGAGATGTCCACGGCCATTCAGTACGACCTACCCATCAAGATCTTCATCCTCAATAACGAGTGGATGGGCATGGTCCGGCAGTGGCAGCAACTGCTGCACGGCGAGCGCTACAGCCATTCATATTCGGCGAGCATGCCGGATTTTGTGAAAATGGCGCAGGCCTTCGGGGCCTTGGGGTTGCGCGCGGAGCGGCCCGGGGACCTCGATGATCTGATCATCGAAATGATCGACTCGCCCCTACCGGTCATCTTCGATTGTCGGGTCGAGCGCGCCGAAAACTGTTTTCCGATGATCCCGTCCGGCAAGGCGCACAATGAAATGATCCTCGGCGAGGACGCGAACGATATCGGCTCCGTCATCGACGCCGCCGGACGTGGACTGGTCTGATGACCGTCCTAAATCGACGCGCCGGCTTCGGCCTATGACATGGGCCACAGCGAGGAGAGCGAAGCGCTGGCGACATTCGCGGTGCTGGTCGACAACGAACCTGGGGTCCTGCACCGGGTGGTCGGGCTGTTCGCTGCGCGGGGCTACAATATCGAGAGCCTGACCGTTGCGGAGACTGACAGGGATTTGCACACGAGCCGTATCACCATCGTGACCCGCGGTACGCCGCAGGTGCTGGCGCAGATCGAGGCTCAACTCCAGAAGATGGTCTCGACCAGGTTGGTGCAGGACGTGACCAAGGATCCAAACGGCGTCGAGCGCGAACTGGCGCTGATCAAGGTGCGCGGGACTGGCGTGGACCGGATGGAGGCGCTGCGGCTGGCCGACATCTTCCGCGCCAAGGTCATCGACACCACCATCGAGAGCTTCATATTCGAGATCACCGGCGCCTCCGACAAGATCGACAAATTCATCGACCTGATGCGGAGCCTGGGCCTTGTGGAAGTTTCGCGCACCGGGGTTCTGTCTATTGAGCGAGGTGTCCGGACACTCTAGGGTCGGCCTCATCCGGTCATGGAGAGCGTCGCATGAAGCGTTTGATTTTCGCCGCGGCCGTCTCGGCTGTTGCCCAAACAGCTTGTGCGCAGGATGCCATGTCCACCGCCCACGCCGTCCGGGCTGCCGATCTGGCCTTCGAAGCGCGCGCGCAGGAAGTCGGGACGGCGCGGGCCTTCCGGGAATACATGGACGAGACCGACGGCCTGCAATTCAACGGATCGGTCCCGACACGCGGCGCCGACGCCATATACAAGGCCATGGGCGGCGATGCCCCGGCGAAAACCAGGCTCGAATGGACTCCTCTCGATGCCTGGGGCTCGAAGGGCGGCGACATGGGGGTCACCACGGGCACGTGGAAGCTGACGGCGAACGGTGCGGCCACTGCGCTGGTGACCGGCCGTTACGTCACTGTCTGGCGCAAAGACGCGGCGGGCCAGTGGAAAGGCCTGATCGACATCGGCAACCCGGACGCCAAATAGCCCTCCGCCACCGTCGAGCCGGGCATTTCCCACCGGCAACGTTTTCCAAGGTCCAAGAATGACCCGGCCACGACAGATCAGCCTGCCCGCCAGCGGGTTCAATGAAATCGTAATGTCGCGAAACGGTCCACTCCTTTACAATCGTCACGACCAGTACGTTGGAGCCTCCCTTAGAAAATACGGTGAATTCTCACCGGGCGAGGCGGAATTGTTCCAACGAATGGTCGCGCCGGGCGGCGTTATCGTGGAAGGCGGGGCCAATATTGGCGCCCACACGGTCGGCCTTTCACAGATGGTCGGTCCGCAAGGCAAGGTTCTGGCATTCGAGCCGCAAAGGATCGTCTATCAAACGCTCTGCGCCAATCTGGCTCTGAACAGTTGTTCAAACGTCCATGCGTACCCGTGCGGGCTCGGCGCGGCTTCCGGCGAGATCACCGTTCCTTTTCTGGCGCCCGACCGCCCCGCCAATTTTGGGGGGCTGTCGTTGGTCGCATCAGGCGCCGGAGAACAGGCGAGGCTGATGACCATCGACGAACTCGGCCTCGCAGCGTGCCACGTGATTAAACTGGACGTCGAGGGGATGGAGGTCGAGGCCTTGCAGGGCGCCACGAAAACGGTGGCTGGCCATCGTCCGGCGATGTATGTGGAGAACGATCGCGAGCAACGGTCGGCTGAATTGATCGGACTGCTGCTATCGTGGGACTATAGGCTCTATTGGCATACTCCGCCCTTGTTTTCTCCAAACAATTTCGCCGGGGATCCGGAAAACATTTTCGGCGACATCTGCTCGTTCAACATACTTTGCTTCGCCCGGGAGAAGGGCATCACGGTCAATGGCGCGAAGGAAATCACTTCCGAAGCCGTCAGGCCGGGATAAGTCCAGCGCGGCGACGGCGAAAGCCGATTGCCCGCATCGTTGCATATTGGACAAGGAAAAGGGCCAGTTTGCTTCCGACGCCCCATAGCGACATGAACTTTACCCACGTCGCCAAGTCCATCGAGGCTGCCAGCACGAGATTCAGGATCGCCGAAAAGAACATCAGACCTGACCAGATGTAACCAAAGACCGCCGCCACGTCGGGCGCCACTTCCATGGCGATCGGAGGCAGATACCGCACCATCCACCCGGGTTTCAGCATCACGAACCCGACGACCGCATAGATGAGGCTTGGCTTGACCATGACGAAGCGCGGATCGTGCGTCAGCAGCGTGGCGGCGCCCGATCCGATCACAAGCACCAGGCTCATCCATTGCATGGTGTCGATCGGCTTCCTAGTTGCATATTGCCAACATATCTGCGCGATGCCCAGGGCCATGCCCAAGGCGATCGAAAGCGGCGCGTTGCGCGTCAGCATGTAGAGAGCCAAAAAAAACAGGGTGGACGCCATGTCCTCGGCCAGGAAACGGCCAGCGCTTAAGAGGCTTTTCATCGAGCGGCCCCTCCTGTCGGGCCAGGCCAACTCTTAGGCCGGCAGCGGCGGAATGACCCGGCCATGCACGCATCGCTCGCGCCCGCCGGCGAATTGACGACCGCCATTCGCGCTTCGCCAACCGTCCTCCTTCTCATCGGCGTACGAAAGCCCTATATTCAGAGCGTCCGGTTCACCGGACTATGGAGATAAATGCGCGTGGAATAAGCGGACTGGACCCGGGTGCGATTCCCGGCGGCTCCACCAACCTCACTCACCTCGCGTTATCGGCGGGGCATTGCGGGGCCGATCAGCATCGACAGACGTCTAAAGGCGTTGCGTTCTCTCGGCGTGGCTCACCGTTTCGGGCCTTAAACTAACTGCGAACGATAACTTCGCTCAAGAGTATGCCCTCGCCGCGTGAGCGGTGCGGTCTAGCTCGACCTAAAGCCCTGGCGTCTTAGCAGCGCCAGGCGGGGCCCGGGGGCGCCTGGCAACAGAAGCCCCCAACTCACCCCTCATCCTTGATGCCGCCTGCCGATGACAGGCCTTCCTTAAATTTCGGTGCGGCGTTAGGCTGTGGGTCATGGCCAATGACGAAAAACCTACCGACCTGATGGGCTATGCCGCCCTCCAGCAGGAGGCGATGCTCGGTGTCGTACGGGCCGCTCTTACCCGGGCGGCCTCGCCGCAGGGCCTCCCCGGCCAACACCATTTCTACATCAGTTTCAGCACCGGGTTTTCGGGGGTGAGCCTGCCAGACGACCTGCGGGCCCGCTATCCCGAGGAAATGACGATCGTGCTCCAGAATCAGTTCTGGGATTTGACACCGGGTGAGTCGGCATTCTCGGTGACGCTGCAGTTCGGCGGCCAACCCAAAGGACTGTCGATCCCGTATGCGGCCATCACGCGGTTTTATGACCCCAGCGTGCAGTTCCTGATGCAGTTCAGTCCGGTGGCGGCCGCGGCCCCATTGACGCGCCCCACCCCCGAGCCGCCCCCCAAACGCCTGACGGCGGTCGAAGACGGTCCGAAGATCGTCTCGCTCGAACAATTTCGCAAGAAGTGATCCGTCTTGGCTGACGCGCCGGCGGAAGAACCGAAGGTCCTGACCGACGAAGCGATCCTGGACCGATTTCAGCGGTCGACGCGGCAGCCCAGCGGGTCTCGGACCCTCGGCTTCCGACTGCTTTCGGTCAGTCAGGCGGAGCGCCGGGTCGAGGTGGCTTTCGACGCGCGTGCCGAGCTGTTGGCCAACCCCATGAAGCAGGTGCAAGGCGGCTACCTCTGCGCCATGCTCGACGAATGCATGTCGGTCGCCTGCATGGTGGCGTCCGGCATGACCTGCGTGGCGCCGACGGCGGAGATGAAGACCAGTTTTTTTCGTCCCACTGTTCCCGGCCCGTTGCGCGGGGTCGGCAGGGTGGTGCGCTGGGGCAAGACCATCGCCTTCACCGAGGGCGAACTGTTTGATGCCGAGGGGCGTCTGGTGGCCAAGGCGACCGGCACCGCGGTCCCGACGCCGTTCAAGACTTACAAATAGCGCCAAATGCGCGCTGTCACGGCTCCGGCGCGGACGACCCTGCTGGCGCTGCTCGCGACCGCCTTGGCGACCTCCGCCCTGCCGCAGGCGCGCCTAACTCCCGCTCAGCCAATTCCACCCGCGGAGCTCGAAGCCTTTGTCGACGGTGTGACGCGACAGGCGATGGCCGACGGTCATATCGCCGGAGCGGCGGTTTCCGTGGTGCAGAACGGACAGGTCGTGCTCAGCAAGGGTTATGGCTTCGCCAGCTTTTCGCCCTATCGGCCTGTGGATCCCGCCAGAACTCTGTTTCGCCTTGGATCGATCTCCAAGACCTTCACCTGGATTTTGGTGCTGAAGCAGGTGGAGGCGGGCCGCATGCGGCTCGATGCCCCGATCAATCTCTACCTGCCTGAATATCTTCGTATTCCCGATGACGGCTTTTCCGAGCAGATACGGGTGCGCGATCTGATGGACCATATGCCGGGGTTCGAGGACCGCGCCCTGGGTCAACTGTTCGAGCGGGATTTCAGCCGCGTCCGCCCCCTGCCGATCTACCTTCGCGAGGAGCGACCAGCGCGGGTGAGGCCTCCGGCGACGCTGGTCAGCTATTCGAACTATGGCGCCGCTTTGGCCGGCGAAGCAGTGTCCGAAGTGGCTGGTAAGCCGTTCGAAACCCTGGTCGAGAGCGAAATCACCGGACCGCTGGAGCTCCGCCGCACATCGTTCCGCGAGCCGCATCCGCCGCGGGCTAGCCTGCCGGCGCCCCTCGCACCGCCGCTGGCCGGTGACCTCGCCGACGGGTTTCACTGGACGGGAACCGCCTTCGAGCGGCGCCCCTTCGAATACATCGAGCAGATCGCACCCGCCGGCGCAGCTTCCAGCACGGCCGCCGACATGGCGCGATACATGCTGGCCTTGCTGGGCAACGGCACGCTGAATGGCGTGAGCATCTATGGGTCGCCGACCGCGGTGGCGTTTTCGACACCGTCGAGCCGGCCGGCCCCGGGCGTGCCGACGACCCGCCACGGCCTGTTCGAATCGCCACTGCCGGGTGGCTTCATGGGGGTCGGTCATGGCGGCGCGACGCTGTCGTTCTATTCAAATCTCGTTGTTGTTCCATCGCTCGACCTCGGAATTTTCGTGACGACCAACACCGACCGCGGCGCCTATCTGGCCCGAGATCTGCCGAGCCGGGTGGTGGAAAGGTTCTATGCCCCGCCGCCTGGCGCGCCGCCGCCGGGGTCCAGGAGACTGATCGAGGACAGAGCGACGTTCGAGGGAAGCTATCTGGTCGACCGGCGAGCCTACCACGGGCTCGAGGCCATGGTGGATCGCCTGATCGGCGAGGCGCGGGTATCGGTGTCGCCGGACGGACACCTGCTGGTCGCTGGACCGGGACAGCCCGAAAGCTTTTCCGCCGCCGCCGGACCGTTGTCCGGTCGGTTCGTCTCGGACGATGGCGCCCGTGCGCTGGTGTTCCGCATGCGGCGCGGCGAAGCGACCGGCTTCTTCGACCCGGCCGGAGGAAGCGCCTTTGAGCGGATCCCCTTATGGCGACAAACGGCCCTGCTCGCGACGATGACGCTGCTCACCTGCGTGGTCGCGCTGGCGACGTTGCGCGGCGTGCTCATCCGGCGTCCGCGCGATTTCCGGGAGAGCTCGAGCCAGCGCCGCGCCGGCTTGATCATCCAAACCCAATCGGCCCTTTGGCTGGTTTCTGTCGGCCTGTTCGGCGTCTGGGCGCTGCGTGCCGGGGATGTTGCAAGGGTGATGTACGACTGGCCAGGCGTGATGCTGGTGGGCGCGTCGGCGAGCGCCCTGGTCGCCAGTCTGCTCAGTCTGCCCACGCTGCTTCTGATCCCTTCGATCTGGCGGGGCGGCCGTCGGCTCGACAGCTGGGGAGCAGCGCGAAAAGCCCGTTACAGCCTACTGGCGCTGGAGTTTACCGCCTTCGCGGTCCTGTTGGCGAGCTGGGGCGCGCTGGAGCCGTGGAGCACGTAGAGCCTTGCCATCGGATGGCTCGTCGCTAAACCCGGCCACCAGGCCAACGAAGAAGCAGCGACCATGACCGCGACCCGCACCGAAAGCGATACCTTCGGCCCGATCGAAGTGCCGGCCGACCGTTATTGGGGCGCGCAGTCGGAGCGCAGCCTGCGCAACTTCAAGATCGGCTGGGAGAAGCAACCGGCCCCGGTGATCAGGGCGCTGGGGGTGGTAAAGAAGGCGGCGGCCGAAACCAATATGGCGCTCGGCAAGCTCGATCCAGCGGTGGGCGACGCCATCGTCAGAGCGGCGCAGGAAGTCATCGAGGGCAAGCTCGACGATCACTTTCCGCTGGTCGTCTGGCAGACAGGCTCCGGCACCCAGTCGAACATGAACGCCAACGAGGTGATCGCCAATCGCGCCATCGAGATGCTCGGCGGAGTGATGGGGTCAAAGACCCCGGTGCACCCCAACGACCACGTCAACCTCAGCCAGTCCTCCAACGACACCTATCCGACGGCCATGCACATCGCCGCCGCCGAGGAGATCGTGCATCGCCTGATCCCCGCCTTGCAGGCCCTGCGCAACGCCCTCAACGACAAGGCCGGGGCCTGGGCGGGCATCGTCAAGATAGGCCGCACGCACACGCAGGATGCCACCCCCCTGACCCTCGGACAGGAATTCTCGGGTTACGTACAGCAAATCCAGAACGGAGTGGCGCGCATCGAGACAACCCTGCCAATGCTGATGCAGTTGGCGCAAGGCGGCACCGCGGTCGGAACCGGTCTCAATGCTCCCGTGGGATTCGCCGAGATGGTGGCGGAGAAGATATCGCAGATCACCGGCCTGCCGTTTACCTCGGCGCCCAATAAGTTCGAGGCTCTTGCGGCGCATGACGCCATGGTGTTCACCCATGGGGCGCTGAACACGGTGGCCGCCAGCCTGTTCAAGATCGCCAATGACATCCGTTTCCTCGGCAGCGGCCCGAGGTCGGGTCTGGGTGAACTGGCCTTGCCTGAAAACGAACCCGGCTCTTCGATCATGCCGGGAAAGGTCAACCCGACGCAGTGCGAGGCGATGACCATGGTTTGCGCTCAGGTGTTCGGCAATCAGGCGACCATGACCTTCGCCGGCGCGTCAGGCCATTTCGAGCTGAACGTGTTCAACCCGGTGATGGCCTACAACATCCTTCAGTCGACACGGCTGCTGGCCGACGCCGCCGCAAGCTTCACCGAGCATTGTGTGGTCGGCATCATGCCGCGCGAGGACAATATCAAGGCGGCGCTGGAGCGCTCCTTGATGCTCGTCACCGCATTGGCCCCGAAGATCGGCTACGATAACGCCGCCAAGATCGCCAAGACGGCGCACAGGAACGGCACCACCTTGCGGCAAGAGGCGGTGGGTGGCGGCTACGTCACGGAATCCGAATTCGATACGCTGGTGCGGCCGGAGAAAATGATCTCGCCCGGTTAAGGGGTTGGTTATCAGGCGTCATCAGTCACCGCCCGGTCATCGGCGCTCGCGTAGATGTCCATCACGTCGGCGAGCATCTCGAGGGCGGCGGGCTTGGCCGTTGGAAGGAGTTGCGCCCGATGATCGAGCCGAAGCCGCCGCCCGGCGTGGATGGCGCGGATCTCGTCCAGCAGCGCGTCGTCGTCGGCCACGGCCTCGCCGCCGGAGAAGATGACGATCCGCCGGCCGTCGAAGGCGCAGTCGCACGACGTGGCGCACCCGGTCGGCCTGAGTGGCGATGGGGATGGCGTACTGTCTCGATAGACCTTCCGCGCCGCGTCCTGCTCGATGTGGGCGGTGGGCAGCTTGACCTTGATGATGTGCGCGCCGAGCTGGGCGGCGATCTGGGCGGCGTAGCCGATGACGTCGATCGCCGGTCTCGCCGTCCTTGCTCAGGGCCGAGCCGCGCGGATAGGACCAGACGACCACGGCCAGGCCGTGCGGCTTGGCTTCCTCGGCACAGCGCGCGCAACTGGCTGTACATGTTCAAGCTCGTGCGCCGAGCCCGGGTAGATGGTGAACCCGATCGCCGCAGCAGCCGAGGCGCAGCGCGTCGTCGACGCTAGCCGGTGAGCGCCTGATCGGGATCCTTGTCGTCGCGCAGAATGTCGGAGTTGTTGAGCTTGAGGATCAGCGGAATGTCGCCGGCGAAGTCGCGCGCCACCGCCTCCAGGAAGCCGAGCGGCGCGGCATAGGCGTTGCAGCCGGCATTCGATGGCGAGTTCGAAGTGGTAGCGGGATCGTAGGCGGGCGGATTGGGGGCGAACGAGCGGGCCGGGCCGTGCTCGAAGCCCTGGTCGACCGGCAGGATGACCAGCTTGCCGGTCCCGCCCAGCCGGCCATGATTGAGCAGCCGCGCGAGATTGGTCAGCGTGCCGGGGTTGTCGGCGCCATACCAGCCGAGGATTTCCTGCACGCGCGGGGTCATTTTCGGGTGGCCTCGACGGAAGCGGGCAGAATGAACCGTTCCATCGCCTTGGCGAAACCATCGTCTTCATTGGTGTCGGTGACGGCGCTGGCCCGGGCCTTGACCTCGGCGGAAGCGTTGCCCATGGCGATCGAGAAGCCGCTGCGCTCGAAACATCGAGGACGTCGTTGGGCATGTCGCCGACGGTGGCGATCTGCTCGGGTTCGAGGCCGATCATCTTGCAGAGGTTCGGCGACCACCGCGCCCTTGTTGGCGTCGGGATGGGTCACATCGAGATAATAGGGCTGCGAGCGGGCAGCCGCGGCGCGCTCACCAAGCGTGTGCCGGAGCATTTCTTCAGCACGCGCGACGAGGTCGTGGTCGTCCGACACCCCGACGATCTTGATGGTCGTGGCCAGATCGTCATCGGTAAATTCGGGCACGACCCGGGCGTCGAATTTCACCGTCCACGCCTCCCGCGCGACATGCGGCGCCTCGCGATCGCGGACCAGCCATTCGTCGATGGTGTAGACCCAGGCGTCGAGGCCCTGCGCCAAAATCGCGTCGAGCGCCTCGCGAGCGACGGCTGGCGCCAGGGCGCGGCTCTCGATCACCGTCAGGTCGGGACGCACCATCAGGCCGCCGTTGAAGCCGGCGATGGCGGTATCCAGACCCAGCGGATCAATCAGCATCTTCATGCCCTTTGGCGGGCGGCCGCTGGTGATCGCCAAGTGGACGCCCGCCGTTGCGCAATGCCTCGGCGGCGGCCAGGGCGCGGGGCGTCAGCACCTTGTCCTGAGTCACCAGCGAGCCGTCGACGTCGGCCAGAACGAGACGGATTAAACTGGTCGGCCTCACGCGGCGCGGGCGGATTGACTGGATGCGGCATAGCGCCATGTCTCGCCGCCGCCACTGGCCGCCGCCAGTTGGCTTTGGGCGAGGCGCCAATTCGGCAGGGCATCGAACCAAGCCTCGAGGAAAGCCTTACGGTCGTTCTTGTAATCGAGATAATAGGCGTGCTCCCACAAATCGCAGACCAGCAGGGGCGTGACATCGGGTTCGGTGACGGTGTCGTGGGCGTCGTGGGTGCTGATCACTTCCAGGGTTTTGCCCCCTTTCGCCACCAGCCATACCCAGCCCGAGCCGAAGTGTTCCGCGCCGGCCTTGACGAAGGCGTCCTTGAGCGCGGCGAGATCGCCGAACGTCGACTTGATGGCGTCGGCCAGTTCGCCCTGCGGCTGCTGGCGCTGTGGGCTCATCGAGGCCCAGAAGAACGCGTGGTTCCACGCCTGGGCGGCGTTGTTGAACAGTTTGGCGTTGTCGCCGCCGGCGCTCGAACGGATCACATCCTCCAAATTCGTGTGACCTTGCGGCGAGTTTTCGATCAGGCTGTTGAGCGTCTTGACGTAGGTCGCGTGGTGTTTGTCGTGATGGACGTGCAGAGTTTCGGCCGACATCGTCGGCGCCAGGGCGTCGTAGGCATAGGGCAGGTCGGGGAGGATGAACATGGCGAGGCTCCTTGCGCGGACTGATAACCCGCGAGGCGCCGCATGGTTCACCGCGCGGCGGCGGAGATTTCCTCGGCCTGACGGCCGGTCAACTCGGCCATATGGTCGAAGTGGGCCTCGAAATCGCCCAGCCCCTGGGTCAGCCCGCGCAGCTCGGCGATGAAGCCCTGGCGCTCGCTTTGCGGCAGGTAGGCCTCGATCACCTCCCACGCCGACCAGCCCTCGCGCGGACCGAAACCGAGGATCTGTCCGCGCTTGGCCGATAAGGCGGACGTGACGTTCGAGATGCCGCTTTCCGGAGCGAAGATCCGTAGCCGGTCGATCGGCTCCAGCAGATAGGACCCGCAATGGCGCAGGCCCTCCTCGACAGCGATCCGGCCGGCGGTGCGGAAAGCCATTTCCGATGAATCGACGGCGTGGGCGGCGCCATCGAGAAGGGTCACCGCGATATCGACCACGGGAAACCCGAGCGGACCCTTGGCCAGACCATCGCCCACCCCCTGCTCGACCGCCGGAATCCACTGGCGGGGCACGGCGCCGCCGGTGACCTTGCTGGCGAAAGCGAAGCCGGTCCCGCGGGCTCGTGGCTGGATGTCGATGGTGACGTCGGCAAACTGACCGTGGCCGCCGGTCTGCTTCTTGTGCCGGCCGCGCTGGGTGACGCCCGAGCGGATGGTCTCGCGATACGGCACGGTCGGCGGCGTGGTGGCGATCTCGACGCCATAGCGGCGTCTCAGGCGTTCGAGCGCCAGGCGCAGGTGGCCGTCGCCCTGCCCCGCCACCACACCTGGCGGCTCTCCGGATCGTGGGTGACGCGGAGGCCGGGATCCTCCTCGACCAGTTTCAGCAAGGCGCCGGACAGGCGCACGTCGTCCTTGCGGTTGGCGGCGGCGATGGCGAGGGTGAACAGGGCCGGCCTTTGCCGCCGCGGCCGGCCGGCCGGCGGCGCGGTCCCGACGCCGAGCAACTCGCCGGCCGCCGCCTGCTCGACCTTGCCGATCGCCACCACCTCGCCGACCGGGGCGGAGGCGATCTTTTTCAAGGCCGCGCCCTGCACCTGGAACAGACCGCCCGCCCGGGCGTGCTCGCCCGCCGGGCCCGCCAGATCGGCGCCGTCGCTCAGGGGAGCGCCGAACACCCGGGCGTGGGCGAGTTTGCCGGCCTGGCCGGCATGGGCGGTCTTCAGCACATAGGCGGCCGGGACCGGCGGAGACCCCCAGGCCCAGGCGGGCGGCGGCGCGGTCGGGATCGGGAGTGTCGTGGCGCAGGGCCTTGAGCAGGCGGCGGATGCCGAAGCCATTGAGCGCCGAGCCGAAGAACACCGGCGTGATCAGTCCCTCGTTCATCTCACGCACCAGGTCGGCGAACACCAGGTCGCGGCTCGGCTGGGCGTCGGAAAGCAATTGCTCCATCAGTTCGTCGTCGAAATCGGCCAGCTGCTCCAGCATGTGGAAACGCGCGTCGGCCTCCCGGCTGGCCAGGTCGCCGGTCAGGGCGACCACCTGCGATGGCTGGCCGGCGCGGTAGACGAAGGCGCGCTCCAGGGCCAGGTCGACGAATCCGCTCACCCGTTCACCGTCGAACACCGGCAACTGGCGGGCGACCAGCGGCGTGCCGCTGACCGGGGCCAGGGCGGCCAGCAGGGCATCGAGTGGACCGCGGGCCTGATCGAGCTTGTTGACGAACAGGGCGCGTGGCACACCCTGACGCTCCAAGTTCGCGGATCACCGGCTGCAGCAGGATGGCCTTGGCCGGATCGGGTTCGGCGATGATCAGGGCCAGGTCGACGGCCGGCAGCGCCGCGTCCGACTCGGCGGCCAGTTCGACCGCGCCAGGACAGTCGATCACCGCGTACCGGTCGTCCATGAAGCTGAATCCGGCGAAGTTCAGTTCCACCGAATGACCCCGCGCCCGCGCCTCCGGACTGGTGTCGCCGAGCTTCTCGCCGCCAGGACGCCGCTCGACGGCCCCGGCCGCCAGCAGCATCGCTTCCATCAATGTGGTCTTGCCGCCGCCGGTCGGCCCGACCAGGGCCAGGGCGCGGACGCGGCCATTGGAGTGGGTGGTCATTGGTGTCCTCCCATGTCTTTGCACGGATGGTATCAGACCATCCCTTGTTGACCATGGGCCGCGCGACTACGGCGGAAAACCAGCGTTTCGATCAAATTGTCGGGATAAGGAGCGGCGGAGCCGATGGTGGCGGCGCCGTTGCGTCGCGTGGTCGCTCGAGCCGCGGCAGGGCGGTGGGCCCAGAGCCGGGAGTGCCGGCGGTACACGGTTAAAAAATCAAGAGCGGGCAGGATGCCGGCGGTACAAGCGGCCGGTCACGGCTGGGGGGTTCCCAGCCGTGACGGCGACGTCGGCGTCGGTCCTGAACGAGGAAACGGATCAGGGGCTGGTGTAGTTACCGGTGGAGCAGGCGTGGGTCTTGTTGCTGAAGATCTGCTGCACCGTGTACTTCTGGCCGGCGGCGGTCAGGGTGCCGCTGAAGCTTTGGCAGAGGTCGCCGATCTCATAGCCGTTGAAGGTATTCCAGGCCTGCGGGAAAGCCGGGTTGCTTCCGGGAGTCGGGATGGCGTCGGTGGTGGCCTCGGCGAACTCGTGCGAGGAGACCGAGGTCTCGCTGGCGACGCTGTAGCCGCAGTCGGGCATCACCCCATAGAAGATGTTCGACGGAGTGACGGTGGATGACACCGCTTCATGATAGGCGCCGAACGACGAGCAGGAACGCAGGGTGCCGAGCGTGATGGTGACGCCGGCCGGGAAGTAGGTCATGTAGAGGGTGTTGAGGTTGGCGGCGGGAAGATGGCCGGCGGCGATCTGCGCCTTCAGTTCGGCCTGGACCTCGGCGTCGGTCAGGGTGGTCTTGGTGTTGGTCGGGGTGATCACGAACTTGCCGCCATAGCTGCCGCGGGCGATGGTCTGGTTGGTGCCTGGATCGCCGTTGACCCCGGTGATCCCGACCGTCGAATATTGGCCGAGCTGATCGACATAGGTGCTGTTCACCAGAGCCTGAAAGTAGGGCTTCAGGGTGCGCGACAGGCTCTTGTTGATGTTCGGGCCCCACAACACGACGACGACCTTGGTCTTGGCGATCACCGGGCCGCCATAATACAGCATGCTGCTGGCGGGCGGCGGAGCGGTGACGCCCTTAGGCGTGTTGTGCAACTGGTAGATGTGGTAGGCGCCGCCGCCTGGCGCGGCGGTGGCGGCGTACGGCAGGCAGACGGACAGGGCCAGCGCAGTGAGCGCGGCGGGGGTGGCAAGTCTCATCGGGGGATGCTCCTCCAGCGGGTCGTTGTCGGCACGCGGCCGGACAACCGGGTGGCCGCAGAGGGGGCGGAAATGCGGCGAGAGTCAATCTGGATCAGGGCGATTTCCGGCGATATCGTGCGCTATCGCCGGCCTTGTGCGGCACGCCATGGCGGGAAGTGACATGCTGAGGATCATCGAGTTCGACGACGAGGTGGCCGGCAATTTCCGGAGGATCAACGAGCAGTGGATCACGGCCATGTACCAGCTGGAACCGGCGGACCTGGAGGTGCTGGTCGATCCGAAGGCGGCGATCATCGACGGCGGCGGTGCGATCTTGTTCGTGGAGGCGGCCGGACTCGGGATCGTCGGGACCTGCGCGCTGAGGAAAACCGGCCAGGGCGAGTTCGAACTGACCAAGATGGGGGTTCTGGAAAGCGCGCGCGGGCGCAAAGCCGGCGAGTTTCTCCTGGCGGCGGCGATCGAGCGGGCGCGGGCGATGGGCGCGCATACGCTGTATCTGCTCAGCAACAAGAAATCGGCAGCCGCCATCCACCTGTACGAGAAGCTCGGATTCGAGCATGACGATGAGATCATGCGACGGTTCGGCGGCCATTACGGGCGCTGCGACGTCGCGATGCGTTATCGGGGCTGATCCCGGCGTGTGTCGACGTGGAGTGAAAGATGCGGGCGATTTTGGTGACGGCGGCGGTGTTGATGGCGGGGGCCGCGCGGGCGGTGGTGGTTCCCCATCCGCAGGCCGAGGCGCAGGCGCTGGATCTTGCCGAAAAGGCGATCGCTATCCGCTCGGTGCGTCGGGCCCGGCAACAAGACGCCGCGAGGTCGCGGCGCTCTATAAGTCGGCCCTGGTCGCGGGGGGCTTCGCCGACGCCGACGTTACGATCACGCCGCTCGACGAGGCGTCGACCACACCGCCTATCTGATCGCGCGTTGGCCCGGCAGCGATCCCAGCCTCAAACCGGTGGTGATTTCGGGCCACATGGACGTGGTCGAGGCCAAGCCGGCCGACTGGCGGCGCGATCCGTTCACGCCGGTGGTGGAGAACGGCTATCTGTTCGGGCGCGGGGCCACCGACATGAAGCTGGACGGCACGCTGGCGATCGCCTCGCTGATCGAGCTCAAGCGCGAGGGCTACAGACCGCGGCGGACGATCATCATCGAGTTCTCCGGCGACGAGGAAACGAGGATGAAGACCAGCGCCATCATCGCCCAGAAAGCTCGCCGACAGCCGAACTGGTGCTCAACATCGACGGCGGCGGCGGCACGCTGGACGAGGCGACCGGGGCGCCGGAATATTTCACCTGGCAGGGGGCGGAAAAGACGTATGCCGACTTCCAGCTGACCGTGACCAATCCCGGCGGCCATTCGTCGGAACCGCGTGCGGTCAATGCCATCGACGAGCTCGCCGCCGGCGCTGCTGCGCATCGCAGGCCCACCGGTTCACCCCCGAACTCAACGATCTGACCCGCGCCTATTTCCTCGAGGCGGCGAAGTACGTGGCCCCGGACATCGGCGCGGCGATGCGCGCCTTCGCCGCCGACCCGACCGACAAGGCGGCGATCGCCACGCTCAGCCGACAACCCGGCCACGGTCGGCAAGATCGGCACCACCTGCGTGGCGACGATGATCAGCGGCGGCCACGCGCTGAACGCCCTGCCGCAGCGGGCCACCGCCAACATCAACTGCCGGATCTTTCCCGGCCACAAGCCGGCGGAGATCATGGCCGAGCTGGCGCGCGGTCGGCCGCCGACCCGGCGTCAGCTTCACGGACGTCACCGAGGGATCCGTCAGCCACCGACGCCTCGCCGATGCGGCCGGAGTTCGTGGCGGCGGTGAAAAAGGCGATGGCCGGTCCCTATCCCGGCGTGCCGGTCTTCCCGGCCATGTCGTCGGGGGCCAGCGACAGCATGTGGTTCCGCCACCACGGCGTGCCGAGCTATGGCGCCAGCCCGGTGTTCATCAAGGATCCGAGGACTTCAGCCACGGCCTGAACGAGCGCACTCCGATCGCCACGATCGCGCCGGCGATCGATTATTACGTGACCCTGCTGCCCGAACTGACCAGCTGAGGCGCCCTTACGCGGCCCGGCGCCGGAGCGGGGCGTCGGCCTGGGATCGGTCGCCCGCCTGACGGCGCACCTGGTCCATGACCGCTTGCACGTCTACACGGGCGACCGCGCGCTTGGCCTCGGTCGGCCCGCGCCAGACCGGCGGACCATCGACCGGTTGGGCCTCGATCGTCACCGCGACACCATAGGCGAACACCTCGGTGACGTTTTGGGCCAACCTGCCGGCCTCGTAGTTCAGACCGACGACGGCGTTGGCGACCATCGACTGTGCGTGGGCGAGCAGTCGGGCCAGCGCGCGCTGGCGGCCGGCTTCGGCGAAATTCAGATAGGCTTCGCCAAAGTCGTCGAAATAGTCGCCGGCCGGCTTGGCGAGGCCGTCGGGGCCCTCGCTGGTTCGCACGACGAGGCCGCGGGCGAGGCCGATCTGCCGTACGATCCGGTAGCCGGCGATATCGTTGGTGGTGGAATGCTGCATGCGAATCTCCTGTGCTCTCAGGCCACCGTGCGGCCGGAACTCGCCGTAAAGTCGTTCATTCGGCGCGTAGCCGCCTACCTTGACCGCCGTGCCATAGGCCATCACCTCGGAAACCTCGTCGGTGATATCGCTGGAGGTGTAGCGCATGCCGATGATGGCGTTGGCGCCGGCTTCCGTGGCTCGGACAATCAGGTGATCGAGCGCAGCCTGTCGGGCCCGCTCGGCAAAATCGAAATACCGCAGCAGCGTGGCGTCGCTCGCGCCGCGACCGGGGGTCAAGGGCTCGCGGGCTCGCAACGCAATGCCGCGAACCATACTGTACTGGCGAATGATACGATGTCCGAAGATTTCGTTGGTGGTGGATACCAGCATGGGACAGTTCCGATCGGGACAGTTGTGAGGGCCGGTTTCCACTCCGGTCGCGGGTTTTGATAAACCCGGCTTACAACATGGATTTTCAAATTGAAAGCAATTCTTTCGAAATTGCGCAAGTCGTCGATATGACGCGACGCATTTTCGAATATCAACGATTTTGAATAGTTACTATTAAATTTCATGCAATTTTGTTGAGGCAGCCACCGTGGCACAAGGTCGTCACGCGGTGACCACCGCGCCCGGCCAGAGCGCCGGCAACCTTGAAGGGAGACTTCCAATGACCGGTTTTTTCAACACGCGTTTCGATCGCCTCTCCACCGTCCTGGCGGCGATCTGCCTGCTCGGACCGATGATGCTGGCGATGGCGGCTTCGCTGGCGACGGCGGTTTGAGGGGCGGCCAGCCGGCTGGAAGCCGGCAGTACGAGAGAGAATGGCCGGCTGGAAGCCGGCGGTACGAGAGAGAATGGCCGGCTGGAAGCCGGCGGTACGAGAGGGTCATGAGCCCATCAGGGCGAGGAGGCCTTGCAGGAGGTCAGTGGGGTTGGGAGGGCATCCTGGAATGACCAGGTCGACGGGCAGGATGTCGGCGACGCCGCCGTGGCAGGCGTAGCCGTCGTTGAACAGGCCGGCGCCGGCGGCGCAGTCGCCGACAGGCGACCACCCATTTGGGCCCCGGCGTCGCGTCATGAGGTGCGCTCCAGCGCCTCGCGCATGTTGCGGGTGACGGGGCCGGTGACCAGGAGGACGTCGGCGTGGCGGGGCGAGGCGACGAAGCGCAGGCCGAAGCGCTCCAGGTCGTAGAGGGCGTTGCCGAGGGCGTGGATCTCCAGCTCGCAGCCGTTGCAGGAGCCGGCGTCGACCTGGCGGATGGAGAGGCTGCGACCGAGCCGGCGCCGCGCACGCGTATTCAGCGCGTGCGGCGAGTCGCGCCAGGGCGGCGTTATCGGGAGCCGGAGCGATCTCGGTGAGGGCGCGCTTCAGCAGGCCCTCCGCCAGGAGCCGGGTCATAGCCATCAGAGGTCCACTCCGGCATAGGAGCAGTTGAAGGATTTGTTGCAGAGCGGGAAGTCGGCGACGATGTTGCCTTCGATACACGGCTTCCAGCAGCGGCCAGTGGAACCAGGAGGGGTCGCGCAGGTGGCAGCGTTCGACCGCGCCGTCGGCCGAGCCGCACCCAGGCCAGGACATCGCCGCGAAAACCTTCGACGAGCGCGATCCCCTCCCCGTTCGCCGGCGGCAGGGCGATGCGCGTCGGTCCGTCGGGCAGGTCGTCGAGCAGGCGATCGATGAGCGCGACGCTCTGGGCGACCTCGTCGATGCGTACCCAGACGCGGGCGTCGACGTCACCGGCTTCGCGCGTCACCGGACTCGAAGTCGAATGCATCGTAGGGCGGATAGGCCGAGCGCCTGGCGCACGTCGAAGGCGCGGCCGGAGGCGCGGCCGACAAAGCCGCCGGCGGCAAAGCGGCGGGCCATTTCGGCGCTCACGATCCCCGTGCCGACGGTGCGATCCTGCAGCGAACGGTTTCGTCATACAGGCTGACGAGGAGCGGAAAATGCTCGCGCACCCGGGCCAGCAGTCCGCCGATGGCTTCCAGGCCAGACGGGCTCAGGTCGACCGCGACGCCACCGGGGACGACGGCGTCCATCATCAGGCGGTGGCCGAAGCCGAGCGCGGCGGCCCGCAGCACATGCTCGCGCAGGACGCCGCAATGCGCGTGCATCAGCGAGAAGGCGGCGTCGTTGCAGATCGCGCCGATGTCGCCGAGGTGATTGGCCAGACGCTCCAGCTCGGCCATGACCGCCGCGCAGGGCCTGGGCGCGGGGCGGCGCCTCGACGTCGAGCGCCGCCTCGATGGCGCGGGCGAAGGCGATCGCGTAGGCGACGGTGCTGTCGCCGCAGGCGCGGGCGGCGTAGCGCGCGGCCTGTTCGAGGCTCTGGCCGGCCATGCGCGCCTCGAGACCGCGATGCAGGTAGCCCAGCCGCTCCTCCAGGCGCACGACGGTCTCGCCGCTGGCGGTGAAGCGGAAATGACCCGGCTCGATGATGCCGGCATGCACCGGTCCGACCGGGATCTGGTGCAGCCCCTCGCCCAGCGTGGGCAGGAACTCGTAGGGCGGCTGGTCTTCCTGCGCCGGCTGACCGTCGCCGCCCGAGCCAGCGGCCGTGGTCGAGCCAGGGACGGGCATCGGCGGCGCCGTCCGGAATCGAGGCCATGCAGATCGTGGATGGCGCGCTCCAGGCGGATGGCCGGCGCGTGGCGGGCGGCGACCGACGGGAAACGGCCGTCCGGACAGGCGAGGCTGACGACGAGCGGCTCCCGCCGGGTCGCAGCGCCGACCGCCATATGCACCCAGCCCGGCTCACCCCAGAGCCCGAGCAGGCTGAGCGCGCCTTCGGCCAGCGCATCGACGGCGCCGCGCCAGGTGTCGGGCCCGACGACGACCCGCGGCCAGGGACGATGGTCCGGTATGGCGCGGCCGGCGGCGGCGAGGTCACCCAGAAGAGTCATCCGAGCAGCCTCGCCACATGCTGGAACCAGGCGGCCAGCAGCGGCGGCAAGTACAGGCCGGCGGCCAGGACCAGGGCGAAATGCGCGATCATCGGCAGATAGGCCGAGGGCGAACCGGTCGGGCGCCCGGCGACGGCTCGCCGAAGGCCAGGCCCTGCAGCTTCAGCAGCAGGGCGGCGAAGGCGACCAGGAGGCCGACCACCAGCGGAATGGCCAGCAGCGGCTGGCGCGCGAAGGTCGAGCTGACGACCAGGAACTCGCTCATGAAGATGCCGAACGGCGGCAGGCCGGCGATGGCGAACACGCCCGAGCACCAGCCCCCAGCCGAGCACCGGATGGGTGACTGTGAGGCCGCGGATGTCGGCGATGCTGCTGGGTGCCCTTGACCTGCGCGATGTGGCCGACGGCGTAGAAGATCGCCGACTTGGTCAGGCTGTGCATGGTCATGTGCAGCAGGCCGGCGAAATTGGCGAGCGGTCCGCCCATGCCGAAGGCGAAGACGATGATGCCCATGTGCTCGATCGAGGAATAGGCGAACAGGCGTTTGATGTCGCGGCGCCGGTAGAGCATGAAGGCGGCGAACACCAGCGAGACCAGCCCCAGGGTCGACCATCAGCGGACCCGGGCGCCAGGGCACGCGGGATTGGCGGCCAGCAGCATCTTGAAGCGCAGCACGGCGTAGAGGGCGACATTGAGGAGCAGGCCCGACAGCACGGCCGAGATCGGGGTCGGGCCCTCGGCATGGGCATCGGGCAGCCAGGCGTGCAGCGGCGCGAGGCCGACCTTGGTGCCGTAGCCGAGCAGCAGGAAGACGAAGGCGACGTTGAGGAGGGCCGGATCGAAGGCGGCGACCTTGCCGATCAGCACCGTCCAGACCATGCCCTGCAGCCCCTCGCCCACCACCGGCCGGGCCGCGATGTAGACGAGGATGGTGCCGAACAGGGCCAGGGCGATGCCGACGCTGCCGAGGATGAAGTATTTCCACGCCGCCTCGATGGCCTCGTGGGTGCGGTAGATGCCGACCATCAGCACGGTGGTCAGGGTGGCCAGCTCGATCGCCACCCACATCAGGCCGATGTTGTTGGAGATCAGCGCCAGGTTCATGCCGAACATCAGCAGCTGGTACATGGCGTGGTAGAAGCGCAGGCGCGACGGCGTCAGCCGGCCGATCTCGATCTCGTGGGCGATATAGCTGGCGCTGAACACGCTGGTGGTGAAGCCGACGAAGGTGTTGAGCACGATGAAGACGATGTTGAGATCGTCGACCTGCAGATAGAGGCCCGCCGCCGGGCGCCGGAACGAGCAGCGACGGCGGCCAGGGCGAACGTCGCCCCGGTGGCGAGCAGATTGAGGCGGCGCTGAGCCGGTAGCTGGCCGACAGGGCGAGGCCGGCCGCGGTGATCAGCGGCACGATCAGGATCGCACTGCACCGGGTTCCATACGAAGGCCGCTCACCGGCGCGACTCCGCGGAAGCGGTCGAGCGCCTGGACGTCGACGGTGTCGAAGCGCTCGCGGATGCGGAACAGGAAGATGCCGATGACGATGAAGGCGATCAGGACCGAGAAGGCGACGCTGATCTCGACCACCAGCGGCATGCCCTTGGCGCCGGTGGCGGCCAGCACCAGGCCGTTCTCCAGCGACATGAAGCCGACCACCTGGCTGACGGCGTTGCGCCGCGTCACCATCATCAGCAGGCCGAGCAGCACCACGCGAGAGCGCGAAGGCGAGGTCCTCGCGCGCCAGCGGATCGGCGTCCGGGGTCGACGCGCAGCATCACCACCATCGACAGCGCCACCAGGCCGATGCCGGCCAGCATGGTCGGGCCGACGCCGACGACGTTTTCGATCTCGCGGTGGATGCCCAGGCGCCGGATGATGCGGTGCAGCGCGGCCGGGATGACGATCGCCTTGAACACCAGCGCGATGGCGGCGGTGACGTAAAGGTGCGGGCGCGTTCTGGATCAGCGCCTGCCAGGCCACCGACAGCGCCAGCACCACGGCATGCAGGGCGAACACGTTGAGCAGCGCGTAGAGGCGGTCCTGGTAGAGCAGCATGAAGCTGACCAGCACCAGGCCGCCGGCCAGCAGATGGGCGACGTCGAAGGCGAGGCCCGTGCTCGCGGCTGTCATCGCAGGCCGCCCGCGAGACGAACAGCAGCAGCGTCGCCGAGCAGGCCGAGCATCAGGGCGGCGCCGAGGAAGTCGGGAACGCGGAACACGCCGCATCTTGGCGATGGCGGTCTCGAACACCGCCAGCAGGACACGCCGCCGACCGCCAGCTTGGCGAGGTAGAGCAGCAAGCCGACCAGCATGCGCCGGCACGCCGGCGCCCGACGGGCGCCAGGCCCCAGGGCGCGAAGACGCAGGCGATCAGCGAGACATAGAGCAGCAGCTTGAGCGAGGCGGCGAGCTCGATCACCGCCAGGTGGCGGCCGGAATATTCCAGCACCATCGCCTCATGCACCATGGTCAGCTCGAGATGGGTGGCGGGATTGTCGACCGGGATGCGGCCGTTCTCGGCGATCGCCACCATGATCAGGGCGATCAGCGCCAGGCCGAGCGAGACCCGCAGGCCGACGTGCGGAGGACAACATGTAGGCGGCGACGGTCGAGAGCTGGGTCGAGCCGGCGATCAGCGCCAGGGTGAAGACGATCATGATCATCGCCGGCTCGGCGAGCGAGGCGATCATCACCTCGCGGCTCGAGCCGATGCCGCCGAAGCTGGTGCCGACATCCATGCCGGCGAGCGCGAGGAAGAAGCGGGCGCTGCCGAGCAGCGCGATGATGGCGATCAGGTCGGCCGACCAGCTGAACAGCAGGCCGGTGGCGAAGGTCGGCACCAGGGCGGCGGCGACCCAGGTCGCGGCGAAGATCAGATAGGGCGCGACGCGGAACAGCCAGGAGGCGTTCGTGGGCGAGCACCACCTCCTTGCGCAGCAGGCGCAGCAGGTCGCGGTAGGGCTGCAGGATCGGCGGGCCGCGGCGGCGCAGCAGGCGCGCCTTGACCTTGCGCACGAAGCCGGTGAGAGCGGCGCCAGCGGCCAGCACCAGCAGCATCTGCGCGCCCTGGATAGCGAGGAGGCCGATCACGGCCATACCGCCAGCACCAGCAGCAGGGCGACCAGGGCCAGCGAAGACCAGGGCGAGATAGACGCGGATGGTCAGGAACTGCAGGACGTTGAGCCGCTCGGGCGAGATGGTCGACGGCGACGGCGATCGGGGCGTAGAGGCCCTGCCCAGATCGGATCGCGCAGCCGCAGGTGAAGCGGGCCGGCGCGCATGTCGCCGGGCGGCGGCATGTCGACCTCGTCGCGGGCGCCGAACAGCCTGGAGGCCGAACACGCGGCGGATCGGCTGGGCGAAGCTGGCGGCGGTGTATTGCGTCGCCGGACTGGGATCGGGAAAGCCGCAGTCCCAGGCCGGCGCGCGGCGCACCGCGCGCGAGGCCAGGCGATGGATGACGACGGCGGCGAGCGAGGCCGAGACGGCGATGAACAGCAGCACCAGCAGGCCGTTGTAGGAGCTGCGGCTCTCGGCGATCGGCACGATCGACAGCCATGGCTGCGCCGATCTGCGGCGGTGAGGCGAGCCCCGGCCATGGCGCGCACGGCCGGCGCCAGGGCATCGATGACCAGACCCGGCAGCACGCCGGCGAGCAGGCACAGCAGGGCGAGGACGGCCATGGCGGCCAGCGACCAGCGGTCGGTCTCCCGCGCGCCTGCGGCGGCGGCCGATCGGCGGGCGGCCGAGGAAGGCGACACCATAGGCGCGCACGAAGCAGGCGGCGGCCAGCGCCGCGGCCAGCGCCAGCAGGGCGCCGACGGCGGGGACCAGGATCTTCAGAGCCGCGGCGTCAGGCGCGGGCTGAGCAGGATCGCCTGGAAGGTCAGCCATTCCGAGGCGAAGCCATTGAGCGGCGGCAGGGCCGAGATCGCCACGCAGCCGACCAGGAAAAACAGCGCGGTCGCGGGCATGCGATGGATGAGGCCGCCGAGGCGCTCCAGGTCGCGCTCGCCGGTCGCGCTCAGCACCGCGCCGGCGCCGAAGAACAGCAGGCTCTTGAACAGCGAATGGTTGAAGACGTGGAACAGGGCGGCGGTCAGCGCCAGCGCCGCGGCCCAGGCAAGGCGTGCGCCTTGAAGGCGAGCGCCAGGCCGAGCCCGATGAAGATGATGCCGATGTTCTCGACCGTGGTGTAGGCCAGCATGCGCTTCAGATCGGTCTGCATCAGCGCATGGAGGACGCCGATCACGGCGGTCGCCGCCGCCCAGGACCAGGACCAGCAGGCTCCACCACGCCGCCGGCGGTCCGAGCAGGTCGAAGACGATGCGGATGAAGCCGTAGACCGCGACCTTGGTCATGACCCCGCTCATCAGGGCGGAGACGTGGCTCGGCGCCGCCGGATGGGCGAGCGGCAGCCAGACATGCAGCGGCGCGAGGCCGGCCTTCGATCCGGCCCCGAGCAGCGCCAGGATCAGCACCAATGCAGCGACGCCGGCCGTGGGCGGGTGCAGCCGCATGACGTCGAACGCATAGCCGCCGCCGGCCCCGGCCAGCAGGCCGAAGGCCAGCAGCAGGGCGAGCGTCCCGAATGCGGCCATGACCAGATAGACGTAGCCGGCCCTCTGGTTGTCGGCGTCGCGATGGTGCGCCATGACCAGGCGCCCAGGAACTCAGCGACATGAATTCCCAGGCGATCAGGAAGCTGAAGGCGTCGTCGGCGAGCACCACCAGGATCATGCCGGCCAGAAAGGCGGGGTAGAACGGCAGCACCCGGCCGGGCGCCGCCTCGTGCCGCCCGTAGCCGATGGCGTAGAGGCTGGCGAGGGCGCCGCCGAGGTCGACCACGACAAGGAAGACGCCGGCCAGGGCGTCGAGCCGGAAATGCGCGCCGATCCACGGCAGGCCGAGCGGCAGGGTGGTCGAACTGTCGGCGCCGGCCGCGCCGAGCAGGTGGGCGAGCGAGACGGCCAGGACCCCAAGGCAGATCAGGCCGCAGCCGCCGTAGACGAGCGGCCTCGCCAGACGACGGCCGACCATGAGGGAGAGAGCCGACAAGGCGACCAGGCCGGCGGCGCAGGCCAGCACGGCGTCGGTCGGACCCGGCAGGATCATGCGAGGAGGCGCACGCCCCGGCCCCCGCCGGGGCTGACCGCGCCCTCCCCGATCAGCTCGACGCCGGCGGCGTTCAGCGCGCCGATCAGCTTCATCAGGGAATTGACATTGCCGCGGATCACTCCGTCGCTGGCCTCCATCCTCTGGATGGTCGGCGTCGACAGCCCCGCCAGCGCCGCCAGCTCGCGCTGATCGACGCCCAACAAGGCGCGCGCCGCGCGCAACTGTGCGGCAGTAATCATGTATGAGACATCATAACTGATTTATGATGCGGGACAAGTCAGGGATGAGCCGGCCTGGGTCGGTGACTGGCCGGAGCGCGTGTTGGCTACGATTCCTGGAATCGCGCCGCTCGCCGAAAGAATCCGCAAGATAAACAATGGCTTGCAAAACCGCGGGCTCGGAGGGAAGGGCGCGGAATGGCGCAATAGCGACGTGAATGGGCGCGGAATGGCGCGGGATGGGCGCATGCGTGGCGCGGATTGGCGATAAATGGCGCAAATTGGCGCAAATTGGCGCGGGATTGGCGCAGGGTCCGGGACGGAATGTCGGTGCGAGGTCGACCGGGCAAGGGCGCTTGACCGCGGAGGCGCCGGTTGCGCGATCCGGATAGTCCGCCTGTTGGCGCAGGGTCGGGATCGAGGGCATGGAAGGCCTCGGAAGGGACATAGGTTTTTGCATTATGCAAATAACACGCCGAATGTCAATGCCAGCGGGCTGCCAATCCTCCCCTCCACGCGGTGAGGCCGGGCCGCCGCAAATGTCCAGAGGTCGGTCCGAAGCCAAACGGGGAATTACGACCCGTTACGGAATCTCAGAATGGCCAACTATCGACCCTTCCTGCCGACCTTCCGCGCCATGATCTCCCCCACCCCCGCTCTCCCCGCCGAAAGGCGGGGCCCAGGTGTTTTTGTCTGCGCCCGTCTTCGTCTACATCCTGGCCAGTCAACGGAATGGCACGCTCGACCTCGGCTACATCGACGACATTTTCCGGCGAGTCACCGAACACGAGGCCAAGAGCGCTGGCGGGTTCACAGCGCTTCAATCCGACATGGCGAGATCTGTTCGAGGACCTCAACCAACAAAAAACCTGGCCCCGCCTTTCGGCGGGGAGAGCGGGAGAGGGGGAGCTCGAAGTCGGATGAACCAGACGGACAATCGCACCGGTTGTCGGCCGATTTTCAAAATTTCGTCCAAGCGGCGGCGATTTTTGGGCAGGCGCTGCTTTACTTCCCCAAAATCATGGGATTAGCCTCTCGTCGAGGCATGGCATTTTCCCCCTCCAGATGAAGGCGTTTTACGGATGCAAGTCGATAAAATGATGCAACAAGGAGCGCGAAAAACGGCGCTGGCGGTTTTGCTGACGACCGGCGCGGCGATCGGCGTGCTGTGGGGCGCTCAGGCGAGCGCGGCGCAGACCGCCCGGCCGGTGGCGACCAGCCAGAAGGCCGGGACCGTCCGCGTGGTGGGCGCGATCAATCTGGCCGCCGTGAGCGCCAGGCTCGCCAAGGCGCCGCCGGCCGCCGGTTCGGCCGTCGCTCCCGAGGCCGGCCGCGCGATTCCGCTGCGCCGGTTCCGCACCCACCCCGCGATGTCGGCCAGCCTGGCCATGGCCAACGCGCCCGAGCCGACCGCGGTCGGGCGTCTGGTCGCCGCCACGGGCGCCAGCTTCAATGGGCTGGACCACAACGACCAGCGCACGCTGGCGGATAACGGAAACCAGTTCTCGCTGGAGCCGCCGGATCAGGCGCTGGCGGTCGGCGGCGGCTATGTCGTCGAGGCGGTGAACAACGCGTTCATGGTCTATAACAAGGTCGGCAAGCCGCTGCTGCCGGTCCCGGTGTCGATGAACAACTTCATGAACCAGGAGTCGGAATACAATCGCACGACCGGGCAGCGGGGGCCTTCCCTGTCCGATCCCCGCGCCTATTACGATGCGGCGACCAAGCGGTTCATCGTCGCCGAATGGGCGACGCTGAACGACACGGCGGGCAATCCGCTGAACATCTCGGTGCAGTTCGTCGCCGTCAGCCAGACCGCAGATCCGACCGGCGCGTGGTCGATCTACAGCTATGAGACGACCAACGCCGACCTGGCCGGCTGCCCCTGCCTGCCGGACTTCAACCAGTTGGGCGGCGACGCCAACGGCATCTTCATCACCACCAGCCTGTTCAGCCTGAGCAGCGGGAGCTTCGTCGGCACCAAGATCTACGCCCTGCCCAAGGCCGCCCTGGAAGCGGCGAGCGGCGGACCGGCGCCGGTGATCTCCTTCCCCCTGATGCCCAACGACTTCACGGTCCATCCCACGATCGTGCCGCCGCATGGCCAATACGCCACCGCCAATGGCGGCATGGAGTATTTCGTCGAAGGAACAGCCGACCTGACCCGCTATGGCGTCGGCAAGGCGATCAACATCTTCGCGGTCAGCAATACCAGTTCGCTGCTCGGAAGCAGTCCCAGCCTGACCCTGCAGGAAGTCACCCTGCCCTCGCAGAAGGTCGACGCCAATCTGCCCAAGGCGATGCAGATGGACGGGCCCCGGCCGCTGGGCGGACCGAGCGGCCTCAACGATCCCGTGCCGCTGCTTGACGCCGGCGACGCGCGGATCGGCTCGACGCCGTATTATGTCAACGGCACGATCTGGGCGGTGAGCGGCACGGCGATCGCCCCGCACCGCAGCGAGATGCGCGATGGCGTGGCCTGGTTCCAGGTCGCCACATCGGCAGGCGCTGGCTCGTTCGGGGCCAGCATCACCAATCAGGGGATCATCGCCGGGCCCAAGGGTATCGACCTGACCTATCCGGCGATCGCGGTCAGCCCCTCGGGCCAGGGCGCGATCGGCGTGACGGTGGTCGGCGCCAACATGTTCCCCAGCACCGGCACGATCCCGATGCCGACGTTCAGCAGTCCGGTGATCACGCTTTCGGGCATCGGCGCCCAGCCTGACGACGGCTTCACCGCTTATCCGCAATACGGCGGCAGCGGCGTCGGACGATGGGGCGATTACGGCGCGGCCGCGGTCGACGAGACCGGCGTATTCTGGTTCGGCAACGAATATATTCCCGACAGCGCCAAGTATCCCCGTAGCCTGCTGGCCAACTGGGGCACTTATATAACGCCGATCGCCCCGTAATCCCGACGCGGCGTTCAGACCGGACAGGTCTGAACGCCGCATCAGGGTCCGGGTCGTGCGTTTCAGGGCATGATGATTTTGAGTGATTCGATCAAAATCATCATGCTTCCGCGCGATCAGTCCCGACGGCGCGCGCCGCCTATTCGGCGGCGAACGCCAGGGCCTGGCCGGCGGTCAGAGCGGTCCTGGCGGCGAGAGACCGTTTGGCGTCCTCGTATTCGGACGCCAGGCGGGCCACCAGTTCGCCGGCGGTGGGGATGGAGGTGACCGCGCCGATGCCCTGGCCGCAGCCCCAGATGTCCCGCCAGGCCTTGGCGTCCTGATTGCCGCCGGAGCCGAAATTCATCCGCGACGGATCGGACTGCGGCAGGTTTTCCGGATCGAGGCCGGCGCGCTCTATGCTCGGGCGTAGATAGTTGCCGTGCACGCCGGTGAACAGGTTGGTGTAGACGATGTCCTCGCCGCCGCACTCGACGATCATGTCCTTGTAACCGGTTGTGGCGTTGGCCTCGCGGGTGGCGATGAACGCCGAACCGATATAGGCGAGGTCGGCCCCGATGGCCTGGGCCCCGAGGATGGCGGCCCCGTTGGCGATGGCCCCCGAGAGCGCGATCGGACCGTCGAACCAAGCGCGCAGTTCCTGGATCATGGCGAACGGCGAGAGCCGCCCGGCGTGGCCGCCGGCCCCGGCGGCGACCGGGATCAGGCCGTCGGCGCCCTTCTCGATCGCCTTGTGGGCAAAGAAATTATTGATCACGTCGTGCATGACGACGCCGCCCCAGCCGTGAACGGCCTGGTTGAGGTCCTCGCGCGCGCCGAGCGAGGTGATGACGACCGGAACCTGATACTTGGCGCACAGTTCGACGTCGGCCTCGAGCCGGTTGTTGGTCTTGTGAACGATCTGATTGACCGCGAACGGAGCCGCCGGAGTGTCCGGGTGGGCGCGGTCCCAGTCGGCCAGTTCCTCGGTGATTCGGGCCAGCCACTCGTCGAGCTGGGAAAGCGGGCGCGCGTTCAGCGACGGGAATGAGCCGACCACCCCGGCCTTGCATTGCGCGATCACCAGCTCGGGCCCCGAGACGATGAACAGCGGCGAGGCGATCACGGGCAGACGCAGACGATCGCGCAGGACGGGCGGCAGAGCCATGACGGACGATTTCCCTGATGGTGAACAGCGTTCACGCATAATCGTTTACCGCGGTGTTACAAGCGTCACCCGGCGGCAATCAGCCCACTCGTCGGCCGCCGCGACGGAGTGTCACAAAACCGCTAAGGACACAGGGTAGAGCCGGTCCCCAAAGCACGTCGGGACGGGCGTTCGCTGTCAGGAGAAAATCCATGTTGAAGAGACTGTCCTCGATCGCCGCCGGCATTGCCGTCGCCACGATCGCCACAGGGGCCCTCGCCGCCAGCATTTCCGGGGCGGGCGCGACCTTTCCCGCTCCGGTCTACGCCAAATGGGCGGAAGCCTATAAGGCCCAGACCGGCCTGATCCTCAACTACCAGGCCATCGGCTCGGGCGGCGGCATCAAGCAGATCGAAGCCAATACCGTCGATTTCGGCGCGTCCGACAAGCCTCTCAAACCCGACGTGCTGGCCACCAACGGCCTGGTGCAGTTTCCCACCGTGGTCGGCGGCGTCGTGCCGGTGGTCAATCTGCCGGGGATCGAACCGGGCCAGCTGCACATGACCGGCGCGGTGCTCGCGGACATCTATCGCGGCGTCGACGTCTATTGGGACGCGCCGGTGATCAAGGCGTTCAACCCGGGCGTCAAGCTGCCGCACATGAAGATCACCGTGGTGCATCGCTCCGACGGTTCGGGCACCAGCTTCCTGTTCACCAGCTACCTGTCGCTGAAGGCGCCGCACTGGGCCGCCGACGTCGGGGCCAACGACGCGGTCAACTGGCCGGTGGGCGTGGGCGGCAAGGGCAATGACGGCGTCGCCGCCATGGTCAAGCAGACCCCCGGCTCGATCGGCTATGTCGAATACGCCTACGCCAAGCAGAACCACATGACCTATGCGCTGATGCAGAACCGGGCGGGCGCCTGGGTGACCCCGAACGCCGAGAACTTCGCCTCCGCCGCCGCCGGCGCGAAATGGGCGAACGCGCCCGGCTTCTACCTGCTGCTGCTCGACCAGCCGGGCGCCAAGTCGTGGCCGATCACCGGCGCGACCTTCATCCTGATGCACACCAAGCCGTCCAATCCGCAGAACGCCCACGACGTGCTGGCTTTCTTCGACTGGGCCTACAAGAACGGCGATCCGCTCGCCGAGGGACTGGATTACGTGCCGCTGCCCGACAGCGTGAAGGCGCTGATCCGCAAGTCCTGGTCGAAGATCGCCGGTCCCGCCGGCCCGGTATACAAATAGGTTGGTTCCTTTTCCCCGGCGGGAGAAGCAGGCTCCGACCGGATGAGGCGTGGCCGACACCATCTCCCGCCATCCGGCGGAGAGAAAGAAAAGGGCGCCCATGCCGACGACCATCGATGAAGCCCCTCGCCGCTCCACGCCACGCGGCGAGGGGTTCGAACCGCTCTTCCGGATCATCTGCTTCACGGCGGCCACCCTGCTGCTGGCAAGCCTGGGCGGCGTGCTGGTTTCGCTGCTGATCGGCGGCTGGCCGGCGTTCGCGAAGTTCGGCCTGGGCTTCTTCACCACCTCGACCTGGGATCCGGTGAAGGAGATCTATGGCGCGGCCGGTCCGATCGTCGGTACACTGATCACCGCGGCCGTGGCGCTGGCCATTTCGCTGCCGGTCGCGGGCGCGGTGGCGTTCTTCCTGGTCGAGTTGTGCCCGCCGATCCTGCGCCGGCCGATCGGCACCGCGGTCGAACTGCTGGCCGGGATTCCCTCGATCGTCTACGGCATGTGGGGCCTGTTCGTGTTCGCGCCGGTGTTCTCGCAGTGGGTCGAGCTGCCGCTGATGTCGGCGGCCCCGCCCGGCTCGACGATGGAGGCGCTGATGCAGGGCGTGCCGAACGGCTCGGGCATACTGGCGGCGTCGATCATCCTGGCGATCATGATCCTGCCGTTCATGGCCGCCACCCTGCGCGAACTGCTGTTGACCGTACCGCCCCAGGTTCGGGAAAGCGCCTATGGCCTGGGCGCGACGATGCAGGAGGTGGTGATGAGCGTCACCCTGCCCTATGTGCGGCGCGGCGCGATCGGGGCGGTGATGCTGGGTCTCGGCCGGGCGCTCGGCGAGACGATGGCGGTGACCTTCATCATCGGCAATTCGCATGATTTCCCCACCAGCCTGTTCGCCTCCGGCTCGACCATCGCCTCGACCATCGCCAACGAATTCACCGAGGCGACCACGCCGCTGCACACCGCCTCGCTGATCGCCCTGGGGCTGGTCCTGTTCCTGATCACCTTCACCGTCCTGGCGCTGGCGCGGCTGATGCTGCGCACCCAGGGAAAGGTCTGAGACCATGGCCGTCTCGCAAGCCCGCGTCGCCTCGCGACAGATCGCCAACTCCGTATTCGTCGTCGCGTGCGTGATGCTGACCGGCCTGGCGCTGACATCCCTGGCGGCGATCCTGTGGTCGCTGTTCAGCCAGGGGTTCGGCGGGCTGAACCTGGCGGTGTTCACTCAGTCGACGCCGGCGCCCGGATCGCCGGGCGGTCTGGCCAACGCGATCGTCGGCTCGATCATGCTGACCTTGCTGGCCATGGCCATCGCCGTCGCCATCGGCATACTGGCCGGAACCTGGCTGTCGGAATACGCCGGGGACAGCCGTTATGGTTCGGTGATCCGCTTCCTCAACGACGTGCTGCTGTCGGCGCCGTCCATCCTGGTGGGCCTGTTCGTGTACGAGATGCTGGTGGCGCCGTTCGGCGGCTTTTCCGGTTTCGCCGGCAGTGTCGCCCTGGCCCTGCTGGCGGCCCCGGTGATCACCCGCACGACCGAAGACGTGCTCAAGCTGCAGCCGGCCTCGCTACGTGAGTCCGGCGTCGCGCTCGGCACGCCGGTGTGGCGGGTGATCGGCAAGATACTCTGGCGCAGCGGCGGCAGCGGCATCATCACCGGGGTGTTGCTGGCCTTCGCGCGGATCAGCGGCGAAACCGCGCCCCTGCTGTTCACCGCCCTCAACAATCAGTTCTTCAGCCTCGACATGACCAAGCCGATGGCCAACCTGCCCTCGGTGATCTTCCAGTTCGCCCTGTCGGCCTACGACGACTGGCGCCGCCTGGCCTGGGCCGGCGCGTTGCTGATCGCGGCCACCGTCCTGGCGGTCACCATCGTGGCCCGCGCCATCTCCAAGGAGCAGAACCGCTCATGACTTCCCTCGCACCAGAGGCGCCGCGCACACCGGCCGACGATGTGTCGGTCACGACGATCGAGGCGGACCGGATCAAGCTGGACATTCAGAACCTCGACTTCTTCTATGGCAAGAACCGCGCTTTGAAAGACGTGTCGATGTCGGTGGCGCGCCACGCGGTCACCGCCCTGATCGGGCCGTCCGGATGTGGCAAATCCACCCTGCTGCGCGCGCTCAACCGGATGTACGCCCTGTACCCCGGCCAGAGAGCCACCGGTCGTATCCTGATCGACGGCGACGACATCCTGCGCTCGGGGGTCAATCTCGCCATGCTGCGCTCGAAGGTCGGCATGGTGTTCCAGAAGCCGACCCCGTTTCCGATGTCGATCCACGACAATGTCGCCTTCGGGGTTCGCCTGTACGAGAGCCTGTCCAAGGCCGACATGGCCAATCGGGTCGAGGAATCGCTGCGTCGCGCCGCGTTGTGGGACGAGGTCAAGGACAAGCTGACGACCTCCGGGCTCGGTCTGTCGGGGGGCCAGCAGCAGCGGCTTTGCGTGGCCCGCTGCATCGCGGTCAAACCGGAAATCCTGCTGCTCGACGAGCCGACCTCGGCGCTCGATCCGATCTCCAGCGCCAAGCTGGAGGAGACGGTGACGCAGCTGAAAGCCGACTACACGATCGTCATCGTGACCCACAACCTCGGACAGGCGGCCCGCCTCTCCAACTACACCGGCTTCATGTATCTGGGCGAGCTGGTGGAATTCGGCGAGACCGGCGGCATGTTCACCAAGCCGGTCACCCGGCGGGCCTCGGACTACATCACCGGCCGGTTCGGATAGGCGACCTCGTGCGATCGATGCGACCCGTCGTCAGTGAATTCGAGTCTGTCACAATCTTCTCATAAACTCATGCCAGCGCATTGTTTCGAATCGAGTCATTGACCACCATGGAACACACCGTCAGGGCCTACGACGAAGAGCTGGACGCGATGACCGGCGAACTGGCCCGCATGGGCGGGCTGGCCGAGGCGGAGGTGGCCGACGCGATCCGCGCCATCGCCCGGCGCGACACGGTGCTGGCCGAGGCGGTGATCAATCGTGACGCCAGGCTCGACGCCCTCGAACTCGATGTCGAACGCAAGGCCATCCGCCTGATCGCCCTGCGCCAGCCGGTCGCCGACGATCTGCGCCGCACCGTGGCGGCGATGAAGATCGCCAGCAATCTCGAGCGTTGCGGCGATCTGGCGAAGAACATCGCCAAACGCGCCGTGGTGATCGCGGAAGCCGATCCCCTGACCCCGCTGACCAGCTCGATCGAGCGGATGGGGACGCTGGTGACCCATCGGCTGAAGGATGCGCTCGACGCCCTCGCCTCGCGCGAGGTCGACCGGGCGGTCACGGTCTGGCGCCGCGATCACGAGGTCGACGAACATTACGAGGCGATCTTCCGGGAACTGCTGACCTATATGATGGCCGACCCGCGCACGATCACCGCCTGCGCGCATCTGCTGTTCGTGGCCAAGAACCTCGAACGGATCGGCGACCACGCCACCAATATCGCCGAAATCCTGCATTATGAGATTACCGGGGTCGAACTCGTCGAGGAGCGGCCCAAGATCGGACTCACTGAGAGCCCCATGACCCCAGAGACGCCGCCGTCGCTCACGCCCTATCTGCTGGTGGTCGAGGACGAGGAGTCGCTGGCGACCCTGCTGCAATACAACCTCGAAAAGGAAGGATACATCGTTCAGCTGTGCGCCGACGGTGAGGAAGCCTTGATGACCATCGAGGAAAAACAGCCCGACCTGGTGGTGCTGGACTGGATGCTGCCCAAGGTGTCGGGCATCGAGGTGTGTCGGCGGCTGCGACAGCGCGCGGCGACCCGCAATCTGCCGATCATCATGCTCACCGCGCGCGGCGAGGAGAGCGACCGGATCCGGGGGCTGGATACCGGGGCCGACGACTATGTGGTCAAGCCTTTCTCGATGACCGAGCTGAACGCCCGGCTGCGCGCCGTACTGCGCCGCATCCGGCCGGGCCTCGCCGAGGATCGCGTCCGGGCCGGCGACATCATCATCGACCGGGTCGCGCATCGCGTGCGGCGCGGTGGCGAGGAAGTCCATCTCGGGCCGACCGAGTTCCGGCTGCTCGACTATTTCGTGCAACACCCTGGCCGGGTGTTTTCGCGCGAGCAACTGCTGAACGCCGTATGGGGATCGGACGTCTATGTCGAGACCCGGACAGTCGACGTGCACATCGGCCGTTTGCGCCGGGCCCTCGGCGGCGATGGCGACCCGATCCGCACGGTGCGCTCGGCCGGCTACGCGCTGGACGTCTGAGGCTTTCGGCCAATCCGATCGGCGCGCTGTGCTCGAGCGGTTCGCCATGCATCCCACGGCGTAGGTCGGCGCCGAGAGCGAAAGATTGGTTACCCCCAACAAATCGGCCATATTTCACAAATGAAACGGAACTAGTCATCACTATCGTCCGTTTCCGGGGCGCGACAAGTCATTTGGCGCGAAAAAATCCCAATTGGAGAAGCACTGTGAAGTATAAAGTAACCGCATCTTGTGCGGCGTTAATTGCTGCCTTGACCGCAAGCGCGGCTTCGGCTGGCAACGGCTATCAATTCAGCCCGGCAAACATGCCGTTTACCGGCAACGGTACGGTATCGCTGATGACCCCGATGGGCTCCACGACCTGCAACGTGACCGTCAGCGGCTCGACGTCCCAGCCGGCCCAGATCACCTCGGCCACCTTTACCGGCGATCCGGCCTGCGCCAGCCTGCACGCGGTCAATTTCCCGTGGAAGTACAGCGCCCATTCGATGACCCGGGCCACGCTGTCGCATGTCACCCTGTTCTACAAGGGCTACGGCCGTTGCGGACCCAACCAGGTCAACACGACGGTGAACAACGGCGCCATCAGCATCATGGACCATTTGCCGAGCGCCGGCGGAATCTGTTCGATCAACGCCACGATCAACACCACGCCGAGCCTGTCGATCACCTCGATGCCCTGATCGATCCGGCGTCCGGCGCCGCCCGACTTATCGGGCGGCGCCGCGACGTCCTACAAATGAAGAACCCGGCCGAACGCGTCGAGTGACGCCTCGTGCATCGCCTCGCTCATCGTCGGATGCGGGAAGACCGTCGCGATCAGCTCGGCTTCGGTCGCTTCCAGGGTCATCGCCAGGGCGAATCCCTGGATCATCTCCGTGACTTCGGCGCCGATCATATGGGCCCCGACCAGGGCGCCGGTGGTCGCATCGAACAGCGTCTTGACGAAGCCCTCGGTTTCCCCGGCGGCGATCGCCTTGCCGTTCACCCTGAACGGGAATCGCCCGACCTTCACCGTCAGGCCTTTGTCACGCGCCTGCGCCTCGGTGAGGCCGACCGAGGCGACCTGGGGCGTGGCGTAGGTGCAGCCCGGGATCGGCGCGGCGATGTCGGCCGGCGCGAGGCCCGCGAGGTGTTCGACGCAATGCACCCCCTCGTGACTGGCCTTGTGCGCCAGCCAGGGCGGGCCCGCGACATCACCGATCGCGTACAGGCCCGGGACATTGGTGGCGCAATGCCGGTCGATGACCACATGGCCACGGTCGAGGACGACGCCGAGCGCTTCGAGACCGAGATCCTCGGTGTTGGCGGCGATCCCGACGGCGACGATCGCCACGTCGGCCGACAGCGACTCGCTCTTGCCGGCGACCTCGATCTCGAGACTTACCCCGGACGTCGAACTGGCCAGACTGGTGACCCGCGCACCGACGCGGAATGCGATGCCGCGTTTCTTGAAGGCCTTCAGGGCGGCGTCCGAAACCTCCTCGTCCTCGACCGGCAGAATGCGGGGCAAGGCCTCGACGACCGTCACCTCCGACCCCAGGGCTCGGTAGAAACTGGCGAATTCGATGCCGATGGCGCCGGAGCCGACCACCAGCAGCCTGGCCGGCGCCGCCTTGGGAACCATCGCCTCGCGATAGGTCCAGATCCGCTCGCCGTCGGGGACCAGGCCGGCCGCCGGAATTGTCCGGGCCCGAGCTCCGGTGGCCAGAATGACCGACGTCGCACTCAGGGTGCGCTGACCTCCGGCCTTCAGAGCGACGACGACCGACGGCGCCACGGCGCCCCGTTCGAGCCGCGCCGTCCCCTCGACCACCTCGATCCGGTGCTTCTTCATCAGGTAGGCGACGCCGGCGGACAGCTGTTTGGCGACCTTGCGGGATCGCTCGATCACCTTGGTGAAATCGTAGGAGCGGCCCTCGACCGACAGGCCGTAGTCGCCGAGATGGCCCAGCTGTTCGTAGATCTCGCCGGATTTCAGCAGCGCCTTGGTCGGAATGCAGCCCCAGTTGAGGCAGACGCCGCCCAGCGCCTCACGCTCGACGATGGCGGTCCTGAGGCCCAACTGGCCGGCGCGGATCGCCGCGACATAGCCGCCGGGACCGGCCCCGACGACGACCAGGTCGAAGGAATCGGCCACTACAGCAGCGCCTCGATCGCGCCTTCCAGGGACTTCGGCTCGGCGTTCGGCGCGAAGCGGGCGACGACGGCGCCCGACCGGTCGATGAGGAATTTGGTGAAGTTCCACTTCACCGACTCGCTGCCGAGAAGGCCCTTCTTCTGGGTCTTCAGCCAGGCGTAGAACGGGTCGGCCTTGGGGCCGTTGACATCGATCTTGGCCATCATCGGAAAATCGACCTGATAGGTCAGGGAGCAGAAGCTGGCGATTTCCTCCGCATTGCCGGGCTCCTGGCCGGCAAACTGATTGCAAGGGAAGCCCAGGACCTCGAAGCCGCGATCCTGGTACTTGCGATGCAGTTCCTCCAGGCCGGCGAACTGCGGCGTGAAGCCGCATTTGCTGGCGGTGTTGACGATCAGCAGCACCTGCCCGCGCCAGTCGGCCAGGGGCGCCGGCCGGCCATCGAGGGTCTCGACGCTAAAGTCGTAGGCGTTCATACGCGGTCTCTCCCTGTCGGATCGGTGGCCAGCTGGCTCAGACGATCATGGTGATCGGGTCCTCGATCAAGGCCCGGAAGGCGGCCAGCCAACGCGCTCCGACGGCGCCGTCGACGACCCGGTGATCGCAGGTGAGGGTGACGCTCATCACCGTGGCGATCGCCAGCTGGTCATGGTGGACGACCGGGCGTTTTTCGCCGACACCGACCGAGAGAATGGCGCCCTGCGGCTGATTGATGATCGAGGCGAACGATCTGATGCCGAACATGCCGAGGTTGGAAATCGAGAAGGTGCCGCCCAGGTATTCCTCGGGCTTCAGCTTTCGCGCCCGCGCGCGGGCCGCGAGGTCCTTCGCCTCCACGGCGATGGCGGCCACGCCCTTGGTCTCGGCGGCGCGGATGATCGGGGTGATCAGGCCGCCGTCGATCGCCACGGCCATGGCGATGTCGGCGTGGTGATGCATCGCGATGCCCTCGGGCGAATAGCTGGCGTTGGCCTCCGGAACCCGGCGCAGGGCGGTGGCGGCCGCCTTGATCACCATGTCGTTGACGCTGACCTTGACGCCGTCCTTGTCGAGCAGGGCGTTGATCCGACCGCGGGCGGCGAGCAAGGCGTCGATCTCCAGGTCGATGGTCAGCGGGAAGTGCGGCACGTCGCGGAAGCTGTCGGTCATCCGCCGGGCGACCGTCTTGCGCATGCCGTCGAGCGGGATCAGATCGTAGGTTCCGGGCGCGATCCCCATCTGTTCGAGCGAGCGGGCCGGGGCCGGCGTGGCGGCGACGGCCGGCGCGGGAGCGGGCCCGGCGGCGGCCGGCGATGGGCCGGGCTGTTGACGCACGGCGTCGATGTCGCGGCGGATCACGCGGCCGTGCGGACCGCTGCCCGTGACGGCCGCAAGGTCGATGCCTCGCTGTTCGGCGAGGCGGCGGGCGAGCGGCGAGGCGAAGACGCGGTCGGAGGATGCGGCGGGGGGACTGGCCGGAGGGAGCTTTGGCGCGGCGGCGCCCCTCCGTCGGCTTCGCCGCCACCTGCCCCACGAGGGGGGAGGACGGATTTGTCTTCGACTTTCTTCTGCTCCGGAGCGGCCGGAGGGGGGCTGGCCGCCGCAACCTCGCCATCCGCTTTCAGCCGCGCGATCGGCGCGTTGACCTTCACCGCCTCGGTTCCTTCGGGAACCAGCAGAGCCTCGACGACCCCCTCGTCGACCGCCTCGACCTCCATGGTCGCCTTGTCGGTCTCGATCTCGGCGATCACGTCGCCGGACCTGACCGCGTCTCCGACCTTCACATGCCATTTGGCGAGCGTGCCCTCCTCCATGGTCGGAGACAGGGCGGGCATCAGGACGTCGGTCACGGGACCTCCTTGGAAAGGTGCGCCAGCGCGCCGGCGTTGGCTTCCCAGTCGCGGCCGTCGAAAGCGCTGATGTCGAGGGCCGGCGCGCTCGCGGCGTCCAGGCAATGGGCGTTGATCGACCAGCCGTCCGGGTTCGAGCGGGGCCGGTAGAAGCTCTTGACGCCGCAGACCGCGCAGAACAGGTGGCGAGCGGTGTGGGTGTTGAAACTGTAGGTGGTCAGGCGGTCGGCACCCCGTAAAAGCCGGAAACGGCTCTCGGGGACGATCAGGTGCAGAAAGCCAGTCATGGCGCAGATCGAACAGTTGCAGGTCTGCGCCTCGACCAGGTCCGGCAGGGCGGCCTCGTAGCGCACCGCCCCGCAGTGACAACCGCCGCCACGCCAGCTCACCGCCTGGTTCATCGGTAGCAGACCGCCTTGGCGGCCGCGACGACCTTGTCCACCGACGGCAACGACAGGTGCTCGAGGTTGGCGGCGTAGGGCAACGGCACATCCTCCTGGCAGACACGCGCCGGCGGGGCGTCAAGATAGTCGAAGGCGTGCTCGACGACCCGGGCCGCGACCTCCGCGCCAACCCCGAAAGGACCCCATCCCTCCTCGATGGTCACCAGGCGATTGGTCTTCATGACGCTGGCGACCACCGTCTGATGGTCGAGCGGGCGTAGGGTGCGCAGATCGATGACCTCGGCCTCGAGACCCTCGGCGGCGAGTTGATCGGCGGCCTGCAGGGCGAGGCCGACCATGCGGGCATGGGCCACCAGGGTGACCGCATCCCCGGCCCGGCGCACCTTGGCCTTGCCGATCGGCACGATCCAATCCTCCAGGTCGGGGAGGTCGAACTCCTGGCCGTAGAGCATTTCGTGCTCGAGAAAGACCACCGGATTGGGATCGCGGATCGCCGCCTTCAACAATCCCTTGGCGTCGGCGGCGTCATAGGGTGCGACCACCTTGAGGCCCGGCACATGGCCATACCAGCTCGAATAGTCCTGGCTGTGCTGGGCGGCGACCCGGGAGGCGGCGCCGTTGGGGCCGCGGAACACGATCGAGCAGCGGACCTGGCCGCCGGACATATACAGCGTCTTGGCGGCGGAGTTGATCAGATGATCGATCGCCTGCATGGCGAAGTTGAAGGTCATGAACTCGACGATCGGCTTGAGGCCGGCCATCGCCGCCCCGACGCCGAGGCCGGCGAAGCCATGCTCGGTGATCGGAGTGTCGATGACCCGGCGCGCGCCGAACTCCTCGAGCAGGTCGCGGCTGACCTTGTAGGCCCCCTGGTACTGAGCGACCTCCTCGCCCATCAGGAAGACGCTCTCGTCGCGTCGCATCTCCTCGGCCATGGCGTCGCGCAGGGCGTCGCGGACTGTCGAACGCTTGAAGGTGGTCCCGGCGGGGAATTCGGGTTCGCTATTCGAGGGTTTTTCGGGAGAGATCGTGGTGGTGGCGGCGGCGCCCCCTCCGTCGGCTTCGCCGACACCTACCCCACGAGGGGGGAGGACGGAGTTGTCTTCGACTTTCTTTTGCTCCGGAGCGGCCGGAGGGAGGCTGGCCGCCGCAACCTCGCCGTCCGCTTTCAGCCGCGCGATCGGCGCGTTGACCTTCACCGCCTCGGTTCCTTCGGGAACCAGCAGAGCCTCGACGACCCCCTCGTCGACCGCCTCGACCTCCATGGTCGCCTTGTCGGTCTCGATCTCGGCGATCACGTCGCCGGACCTGACCGCGTCTCCGACCTTCACATGCCATTTGGCGAGCGTGCCCTCCTCCATGGTCGGAGACAGGGCGGGCATCAGGACGTCGGTCACGCGGCGGCCTCGACATAGACGTCGGTGTACAGTTCGCCGGGCTCGGGCTCGGGCGTGGTGCGGGCGAATTCGGCGGCGTCGGCGACGATCGCCTTGACCTCGGCGTCGATGGACTTCAGCGCCGTGTCGTCGGCCAGACCAGCCGTCGCCAGCATTTCCTGCAGATGATCGATCGGATCGCGCGACTTGCGCACCGCGTCGATCTCCTCGCGCGTGCGATACTTGCCAGGGTCGCTCATCGAATGGCCGCGATATCGATAGGTCTTCATTTCGAGAATGTAGGGGCCTTGGCCGGCGCGGGCATGGTCGGCCGCCTTCAGTCCGGCCTCACGGACCGCCGAGACGTCCATGCCATCGACCTCTTCGCCGGGAATGTTGAAACTGACGCCGCGCTTGTAGAGGTGGGTTTCGGACGACGACCGCTCGATGCTGGTGCCCATGGCATATTGATTGTTTTCGACGACGTAGACGACCGGCAGGCGCCAGAGCTCGGCCATGTTGAAACTCTCGTACACCTGGCCCTGATTGGCGGCCCCGTCACCGAAATAGACGAAGGCCACCGCGCCGTTCCGCCGGTAGGCGTTGGCCAGCCCCAGGCCGGTGCCGAGGCTGACCTGGGCGCCGACGATGCCGTGGCCGCCAAAAAACCCCGCCTCCAGGGAAAACATGTGCATCGACCCGCCCTTGCCGGCCGAAGCGCCGGCGGCGCGGCCGGTCAGCTCGGCCATCACCGATTTGGGATCCATGCCGGCGGCCAGCATATGGCCGTGGTCGCGATAGCCGGTGATCACCTGGTCACCCGGCTGCTTCACCGACTGCATGCCCACCGCGATGGCTTCCTGGCCGATGTAGAGGTGGCAGAAGCCGCCGATCAGCCCCATGCCGTAAAGCTGGCCGGCGCGCTCCTCGAAGCGACGGATCAGCAGCATCGATCGATAGAAGGCCAACAGCTGGTCGCCATCAGCCGACCCGGCCGGGACGGCCGCCTTCGCCGCGGTCTTGCGCGCCATACACGCCTCCGAAGATTTTCCGACGCGCCGCGCAACGGCGCCAGCCGTCAGCCACGATCCGGTTTGACGCGGATCACATAGTCCCTGGGGTCGACAAAGCCTAGAAGCACATGCGCCCGCTCTTCCAGCAGATCGGCCGAAAGACTTTCGTCACGCAGAAATTTCGCCCGCGCCTCCAGATCGGCCCGCTCCTGGCGCAGGCTCGCCAATTCGGACTGGCGAGCCAGGAGAACCGCGTGGCGTTGCCGGGTCAGCAGCAGACCGCGGTCGCCAGTCAAGGCGTGAAAGCCGAAATAGAAGATCAGACCCGCCAGAATGGCGGTCGGCAGATAGGTCTGCGGGCGAAAGATCATCGGCGAATCGGAACCCCTCGGCGACGATCTCGAGTAGACCCGCCCGCGCTTAACGGCAAACTAACGCGGGCGAGCCGCGGCGCTCAGCCGGCCGGCCGGTTCAGGCATTTCAGGGCGCGGGCCCCCGGATAGATGGCCTGATCGCCCAGCTGTTCCTCGATGCGCAGCAGCTGGTTGTATTTGGCCAGCCGGTCGGAGCGGGCGAGCGAACCGGTCTTGATCTGACCGCAGTTGGCGGCGACGGCCAGGTCCGCGATCGTGCTGTCCTCGGTCTCTCCCGAGCGGTGGCTCATCACCGTGGTGTAGGCGTTGCGGTGGGCCAGGTCGATGGCGTCCAGCGTTTCCGACAAGGTGCCGATCTGGTTCACCTTGATCAGGATCGAATTGGCCAGAACTCCTGTCGATGCCCATGGCGAGGCGCGCGGGATTGGTGACGAACAAATCGTCGCCGACCAGTTGGATCCTGCCTCCGAGCACGGCGGTCAGATGCGCCCAGCCCGCGAGATCGTCCTCGGCGCAGCCGTCCTCGATCGAGGCGATCGGGAACCGCGCCACCAGATCGGCGAAATAGTCGACGAGACCGGCCTGATCGAGCGACTTGCCTTCCCCTTTGAGTTCGTAGCGCCCGTTCCTGAAGAATTCGGTGGAGGCGGCATCGAGCCCGAGGTGGAAGTCCTCGCCGGCCCGATAGCCGGCGCCCTCGCCGGCCGCGACGATGAAGGCCAGCGCGGCTTCCGCGCTGGCCAGATTGGGCGCGAAGCCGCCTTCGTCGCCGACGTTGGTGTTGTGGCCGGCGTCCTTCAGCTTTTTCTTCAGGGTGTGGAAGATTTCCGCGCCCATTCGCAGCGCTTCCGAGAAACTGTCGGCCCCGGTCGGCAGGATCATGAATTCCTGAATGTCGATCGGATTGTCGGCGTGGGCCCCGCCGTTGATGATGTTCATCATCGGCACCGGCAGAACGCGAGCCTGCACGCCGCCGACGTATCGGTAGAGGGGCAGGCCGGCGGATTGCGCCGCGGCCTTGGCGGTGGCGAGGCTGACGCCCAGGATCGCATTGGCCCCCAGCCGGGCCTTGTTCGGCGTGCCGTCGAGCTCGATCATCAAGCTGTCGAGGCGGCGCTGATCCTCGGCCTCGGCGCCGCACAGCGCATCGAAGATGTCGCCGTTGACCGCGGCGACCGCGCCCTGCACGCCCTTGCCGGCATAGCGGTCGGCCTCGCCGTCGCGCCGCTCCATCGCTTCATGGGCCCCGGTCGACGCGCCGGAGGGAACCGCGGCGCGACCGAAGGCGCCATCCTCGAGGGTCACGTCGACTTCGACGGTGGGATTGCCCCGGCTGTCGAGGATTTCACGGGCGAGGATGTCGACGATCTCGGTCATGCGCGGGGTCCGCTGGCGGCTAAAGGGAGGCGGCAGGCTTAGCGGAGGCGGCCGGGGATTGGAACCGATCTCGCCGGCGGAATTCCATGGCCGGCAGGGCTTAGGGTTCTTCCCGCGCCGGCAAATCTGTTAAACTCGCTTGCTGGTTCATTGGTGGGCCTGTCGTCAGGCGGCCGGTCGCAGTGTTGGGTCGGTTCGAGAGTTGGATTGAGCAGGCTGATCCGCGTTCTGATCGTCGAGGACGAGCCGATCACCCGGCGGGCGATGACGATCGCGCTGGCGGAGGCCGGATTCGAAATCGCCGAGGCGGCGCACGCCGCCGGCTGCCGCGCGGTATTGGCGTCGCGGCCCGTCGACGTCGTGGTGCTCGATCTCGGCCTGCCCGATCTCGACGGCATCGACCTGGCGGCGGAGCTGCGCGCTCAGGGCGACATCGGTCTGGTGGTCGTCACCCGACGATCCGCCCCCGGCTCGCGCATCGAGGCGCTCGACCTGGGGGCCGACGATTATCTCGTCAAGCCGGTGCATTTCGGAGAACTGGCGGCGCGGATCAGGAGCGTGATGCGGCGACGGGCCGCCCCCACGCGGTCGAAGGTGCGTCTCGGCGACTGGGACGTGGACCTGGAGGCGCGAACGGTCTGCGGCGCCGGCGTCGACGCAGGACTGACGCGCGGCGAATTCGACATCCTGGCCTGCCTGATAGCAGCCGGCGGGGCCATCGTCAGCCGGGAGGCGCTGCTCGCGGCGATCAGCCGGCGTCCAGAGGAGGCCGACCTGCGGTCCGTCGATGTCCTGGTCAGCAGGATTCGTCGCAAGCTTCAACCAAGGGGCGAGCGCGAGCTGGTCATCACCGCGCCTGGTTTCGGTTATCAGATTGGCCCGACCACCCGGTCAGGCTGATCACCGCACGTCAAATCCGCGCGCGACTGGCCGAGAGCCTCGAGGGCGAGTAGAGGCGACGCGGTCCCCGCGAGAATATCCCGCTCGAGCTGGTCCGCCGCGGCCGCCACCCGCGGCCAACCGAACTGGGCGGCCAGGCCGGCGATCCGATGCGCCTCGGCGGCGTCCCATGGCGATCCGGCGGAATTCTCGGCAAGCACCCCGGCGATCCGCGCCAACAGGTCCAGTCGCGCCTCTTCTCTCAGCGGCGCCAGCACGTCGGCCGTCCTGATTTCGGCGATCCTGGCGGAAACGAACGAGGCCTGATGCACCGCGCGCGCCAGTTCCTCCGCCGACACCGGTTTTCGCAGCACCAGCACGGCCCCCGCCCGGCGAGCGCGCTCGGCGATATCCGCCTCCCCCGAGGCTGTGAGCAGAATGACCGGCGGGGCGCCCGCGAGGCGTCCCGCGCCGATCCTGTCCATGACCTCCAGGCCGTTCAATCCCGGCATTCCCAGATCGAGAATCGCCAGGTCGAAGTCCAGGGCGCTGAACAAGCTCACCGCCTCCTCGCCGTCGTCGGCCTCGGTCACCTCGTGACCCTGGAATTGCAGTATCGATGAAACCACGCGGCGGACGAGAGGCACGTCCTCGGCAAGCAGAATCCGCAAGCGCCGGTGCGCCGGCATTTGCGGCGGCGGGGCCAGCCGGACCGCCGCCTTGACCGGCAAACTGAAAACGAAGCATGCGCCGCCGACCGCGCGGTTTTCCGCCACCAGCGATCCGCCCAGACGCAGGGCGATCCGCCGGGCCAGCGCCAGGCCGAGTCCGAGCCCTTGCCCGTCGCCGGCCCGCGCGCCCCGCTCGAACGGCTCGAACAGGTGAAGGAGGTGCGCCGGCGATAGGCCCGGCCCCTCGTCCTCCACCCTGACGACGATCTGGCCGCCATCGGGCGGGGCCGGCGAGGTGGCGGCGACCCGGACGCCAATCACCCCGCCGTTTCCGTACTTGACGGCATTCGACAGCAGATTGCGCAGAACCTGGCGCATCCGCGGACCATCGGTCTCGGCGAACTCTGGAACATCGGGGTCGATCTGGAGGTCGATCGTCGCGTCGTGTTGCCGGGCGAACGACGCCGAAACCCGGCACTCCGCGCGGAGCAGATCGACGATGGCGACCGCTCGCGAACTCCAGGGGGGCCTCGCCGCTGGAAATCGCGCCGAAATCGGTCAGATCGTCGACCACCGTCCTGAGGCTGGCAAACACCTCGCGGATCGCCCGCAATTCGAGTTTGCTCGGGTCGGCGTCGGCCAGATCGAGGAGACCCTGCATGCCCTGCAGCGGGGTGCGCAGTTCGTGCGCGACATCGGCGAGAAATCGCGACCTCGCCCGCGCCGTGCGCTCCGCCGCGATCGTCTGGGCTTCGGCGAGCGCCACCCGTTCGTCATCCCGCTCCCCGGACGGCGGCGAAACGGCGGGACCGGCCGGGGCAGGCAGTTTCGCCAGCGCGCCCCAGGCCGCCCAGACATCCCTGGCGCGTGCATCGTAGTGGACCGCCAAAGGGGCATTGCCGAACGCCCGGGCGGCGTGCGCCGCGCTCTCACAGGCGATGCCGGCCTCCAGTCTCGACCAGCCGCTAGCGGCGACGTCGACCGCCTCGGCGAAAGCCGCCAGGCAGGCCGCCTCGCGGCCTTCGGCGCGAAGACGCTCGGCCCCCAGGATCAGCACTTTCGCGCGGTTGTCGGCGGGATTCAGACGCGCGGCGCGCTCCAGATAAGCCCGATCGCGCGGCGGCGACGGCTGGCCCAGGCGCGATCGGGCGAGGCCGTCATGGAACCGCCAATCGGCGCCACGCGGATGACTGTCGAGATTGCGCCGAAACTGCGGTGTGCCGTCGACAATCGAACGTATGTAGGCCCAGTCGCCGTGCAGCGACGCGAGTTCGATGGTCAGCAGCGGATTGCCCTGGTGGACAGTTCGAGCCCAGGCCGGCGCGTCGCCGGCGACTTCGATGGTCTCGCCCCGATACTGCAGGCCGGGCCTGCCGAGCAGACTGTCGACCGCGCTGGCGGTGGCGCTGACGAACTGCTGCACGTCGGCGTCGCCGAGCCGGGCGAGTTCCGCCTGCGCCTGGTCGATTTCATCTCGCAGACCAGTGAGCGAAGGGGCGGTTCGCCACCCGATCATCACCCAGTTGCGAATGGCGACGGCCGCCTGGATGAGATCGCCCTCGGCCAGGGCCAGTTCCCGGATCGTCCGGCAATGGTGGCGCAAGGCGCCCTGTGGCCGGCGCCATATCACACCCCAATACAGCGCCCGATAGAGGGTGGAAGCATGGGCGAAGCCGGCATAGGCGGGCGTCGTCGCGGCGGCGAATGCGATTTCACCCAGACGCGCGGCCTCCTCGAACTCTCCCCGCATGGCGCACAGAAAGACGTTGTTGGCGATCGCATAGGGCGAGCGCCTCTGGGCCGGCGTCGAGCGCTCCTGACCGCGCAAGGCGAGCAAGGCGGCCATCAGAGGGCTGCGCTCGAAGGCCAGGGCGCCCGCGGCATTGCCGATCCGGGTAAACGGGGGAACCGGTTCGCTCGTCGTCGCGGGGCCTTCGCGTCCGCGCGTGAGCAGACGACGCAGCTTCCATCGCACCAGCGGCCAAACCAGTTTGGCAACCGTGGCCTCGGGCGGCAGCCTCAGGCCAAATCGCGCCAGACCGGCGCGACTGACATTCCACGCCGCCTGCTTTTCTCCCACCAGACGCAGCGCCGCGATGGCGAGCTCATAATCATCGCCCAGGTCGACATCGGCCGCCGGCAGATCGAACAGGCAACCGATCCGTTCGATCACCGCGTCCGCCGCATAGCGGTCGGCGGCCGCCAAGATCGCTTCACGCAGCAGCATCCTGTCGGCTCGGGGGATCTCGGAGGGTCGTTCCGTCCGCAGCCGCCACGCGTCTTCCGCGAAACGGGTGGCGGCGTCGATATCCACCGCGAGGCGCGCCGCGCGCGCACCTTCCGCGAACCGGTCACGCCAGTGCCCGGGCGTCGCCAAATCGACCCCCGCCACATGCCGAAGACGAAGCGGCAAAAGCCGATCCGCCGCATCGGGGCGTTCCGCCTGGACGGCGAGCCGTTCCGCCATGTTGGCGGCCTGGGCGCCGATGTCGGGTTCGGCCAGCGCCTGCACCGCGGCGCGAAGCCGATCGTGGCGAAACCACAGCGCGTCGCCGCGCCTGGCGAGCAGGCCGAGCGCCACGACCGACCGCACCGCGGCCTCCAGCCGCTCGTCGGCCATGTCGAGTGACGAGGCCAAGTCCGGCATGCGCGCCAAATCGCCGATCAGGGCGGTGGCCAGGGCCACGGCCCGCGCGTCATCGCTCGTCTGCCTCAAGCCGCTTGCCAAGGTCCTCGCCAGGTCGTCCCGCCCGATCGCCGCGGCCCGGGTGGGATCGATGCGCCACTCGCCCTCGACTTCCAGGATCGCATCCGCATCGGCCAGCGCGCGCCCAGCCGCCAGGAGGTCGAACGGCAGAGCCGGGCAGGCCGCGCCGAACCAGCGGAACAGGGCCTCGCCGGCTTCACCCATGACGTCGCGCAGGAGAGCCCGTCTCGCATCGGACGAGAGCGGATCGACAAACAGCAGTTTCGCGTTGGCGGCGGCGTCCGGCGTCAGGGCTGGCACGTCGTCGCGCTCGGCGACCAACAGGGTCAGCTGGGCTTCGCCGGCCGCCGCCAAGGCTTCGACCAGCGCCCGGCCTTCGTCGAGACCGCGTCGCCAGTCGTCGACGAACAGGACGATCGGCATCTCGAATCCGCCCAGCCATCTCACGAGCTGCAGCGTGGCCTCGACGATCCTCGCCGCGCCTTGCCGGCGGCCGACGAGAGCCGGGAGCGGATCGCTGGCGCCGAGACCCCCGAGCCGGAAACCCGCGCCCGCCAGGACCGTCAGGGCGGGGCCCAGCAAATCGGACAAGCCGGACACCGCCGCCTCCGGGTCATGCAGACGGTCGAGCGCGGTCCCGACGACGTCGGCCAAGGCCCGCAGGATTGGCGCATAGGGCGATTGAACGCCGCCCTCGGCGAATTTGGCGGCGCCGGACAGGACCAGGCTCGATGGCGCCGAACGCAGCGCCGCTTCGACAAGGGTGGTCTTGCCCGAGCCGGCGGGGCCCCGCACGACGACCAGTCTGCATCGCGGATCAGCGATCGCGGCCGCGAGTTCGGCCAGAGTCTCTTCGCGCCCAACGACCGCCGGGGACCACGGGCGCCCCGGATCCCCAACTACCGCCGCCTTTACCTGGGCGTCCATCACGCCTACGCCGCCTTTGCCGAGGGCGGCCGAGAGCCGTCCAAGCGCCGTTAACATCCTGTCTATGGCCAGATTGCAAGGCGCGAACCTACCATCGCCGCTCGTGCACGAGTTCGCGCGGAATCCTCAGAGGACCTATCCATGGCATCGATCCACTGGACGACGCAGACGAATGCCGACTTTTCCACCGCCGGCGACTGGGGCTCGGGGACAGTGCCCGGCGCCAAGGACGACGCAATTCTCGATGCCGCGGGCAGCACCGCCTATACGGTCACGGCCTCGACCAGCCAGACCGTGCACAGCATTCAGACGGCGGCCACCGCGACGCTGGCCATCACCGGCGGAACGTTCACGGCCAGCGCCGGCACGGGCGCCGGCGGCAACGCCGGGACGATCATGGTCGGTTGGAACACCAACTTCGCAGTCGGCGCGGCATTGAACAACACCGGCACGATCGCGATCGACGCCGCCAATGTGGGCTATGTGACATACCTGACGATCTCCAAGAGCACCACGCTCAGCGGCAAGGGTCAGGTGATCCTGGACGAACTCGGCCAACAACCAGAATCAGGTCGTCGGCGGGTCCACGGCGGCGACGTTGACCAATGTCGACAACACCATCTCCGGAGCCGGCTACATCGGGTCATCGACGCTGACCCTGGTCAACCAGGCGGCGGGCGTCATCGACGCCACCGGCGGCAACGCCTTGTTCCTCAACACCGGCGCCAACACCATCGCCAATGCCGGACTGATCGAGACCACGGGCGCCGGCGGCCTGTCGATCCAGAGCGCGGTCAACAACGTCGGTGGGGTCATTCAGGCCGGGACGGGCGGCAGCATCGGACTGTCGGCGGTCGTCATCGGAGGGACCCTGAAAACCACCGGGACAGGCTACTTCACTTCGAACGCCGCGACCCTCGACGGCACGGCTTCGGCGTTCTCCAATCAGGCCGTGGTGGTCGTCAACGCCAATCAGTCCCTGAACCTCAAGGGGTCGATCGCCAACACCGGGACGATCGCGATCGACGCCGCCAATGTCGGCTATGCGACGTACCTCACGATCTCCAAGAGCACCACGCTCAGCGGCAAGGGTCAGGTGATCCTGGACAACTCGAGCAACAACCAGAATCAGGTCGTCGGCGGCGCCACGGCGGCGACGCTGACCAATGTCGACAACACCATCTCCGGAGCCGGCTACATCGGATCCTCGATGCTGACCCTGGTCAACCAGGCGGCGGGCGTCATCGACGCCACCGGCGCCAACGGCCTGACCCTCAACACCGGGGCCAACACCATCGCCAACGCCGGTCTGATCGAGACAACCGGCGCGGGCGGATTGGCGATCCAGAGCGCGACGACAAACACCGGTACCGTCGAGGCGCTCGGTACGGGGGCGTTGGTCATCGCCGCCACGGTGACCAACACAGGCGCGGTCATGACGGTCGCCAAGGGCGGCCATGCCAGTCTTCAGTCTGGCTCGGTGATTGGCGGCACTTTGAGCATCGCCGCCGGCGGTCTCGTCGGCGCCGACCTCGGCGCGAGCGTGATCGCGGCCGACACATTCGTCAATGCCGGAACAGTGGCGGTAGGCGTCAACGCCAACCTGAGCCTCCAGGGATCGATCGCCAACACCGGGACGATCGCGATCGACGCCGCCAATGTCGGCTATACGACCTACCTGACGATTTCCAAAAGCACCACGCTCAGCGGCAAGGGTCAGGTGATCCTGGACGACTCGTACAACAACCAGAATCAGGTCGTCGGCGGCGCCACGACGGCGACGCTGACCAATGTCGACAACACCATCTCCGGAGCCGGCTACATCGGATCATCGACGCTGACCCTGGTCAACCAGGCGGCGGGCGTCATCGACGCCACCGGGGCCAACGCCCTGACCCTCAACACCGGCGCCAACACCATCGCCAACGCCGGTCTGATCGAGACCACGGGCGTGGGCGGACTGTCGATCCAGAGCGCGGTCAACAATGTCGGCGGCGTCATTCAGGCCGGGACGGGCGGCAGCATCGGACTGTCGGCGGTCGTCATCGGAGGGACCCTGAAGGCCGCCGGAACGGGCTACTTCACTTCGAACGGAGCGACCCTCGATGGCACGGCTTCGGCGCTGACCAATCAGGGCCAGGTCGTCATCAATTTAAATCAGGCCCTGAACCTCCAGGGGTCGATCGCCAATAGCGGCACGATCGCGATCGATGCCGCCAATGTCGGCTATACGACCTACCTGACGATCTCCCAGAACACCACGCTCAGCGGCAAGGGCCTGGTGATCCTGGACAACTCGGTCAACAACGAGAATCAGGTCGCCGGCGGCGCCGCGGCGGTGACGCTGACCAATGTCGACAATACCATCTCCGGCGCAGGCCTGATCGGCTCGCCGACGCTCACCCTGATCAACCAGAAGGCCGGCGTCATCGACGCCACCGGTATCAACGCCCTGACCCTCAACACCGGCGCCAACACCATCGCCAACGCCGGCCTGATCGAGACCACCGGCGCGGGCGGATTGACCATCGCCAGCGCAACGAGCAACACCGGGACGCTGCTCGCCCACACCGGAACCCTCACGGTGGCCGGTTCGCTGACCAATCTCTCCGGCACGGCCCTGGCGGGCGGGACTTACCAGGCGGACGCCGGCGCGACGCTGGAACTGCCGCAGAACACCAGCATCGTCACCGACAGGGCGACGATCATCCTGAACGGCCCGAACTCGGTTATCGAGGCCTTCAACACGACGACCAGCGCCGAGGTGACGATCAATTCCACCTTGTCGACCATCGCATCGAACGGCGCCCTGGAGATTCTCGGCGGCCGCAGCTGGAGCTCGAAGCTCGCGATCGGCAACGCCGGCCTGCTGCAATTGGGCGGCGGCAAGTTCGCAACCAAGAGCCTCTCCAATACCGGCACGACGACAGGCTACGGCACGATCACCGCGCCGTTGACCAACAGCGGCGTGCTGGCGGCCCAGGCCAACAAGACCTTGAGCCTGCAAGGCGGCGGTTTGACCAATCTCGCCACCGGGACGCTGACGGGCGGAACCTATATCGTCGGCGCGGGCGCCACCCTGCAATTGCAGGACAATGTGTCGGTGAGCACGCTGGCGGCCACCGTCGATCTGGCCGGGACCGGCGCGACCCTGCAATCCCTGAACACCGACGGCGGCACCCAGTTCACACTGGAGTCCAGTCTCACCACCATCGCCGCGGCCGGAGTGCTGCAGATACTGGGTACGCGGGACTACACCACGGCCAAAGCCATCAGCAATTCAGGCGTCATCCAGTTGGGCGGTGGGACCTTCACCTCAGCGTCCCTGGCCAATGCGGCCGGTTCCAGCCTTGCGGGTTTCGGGACTGTGGCCTCCAGCGTCAACGAGGCGGGAGCGGTGACGGCCGCCGGCGGCGCGCTGTCGTTCACCGCAACCGGCGACACATTCGCCACGGCGCTGGCCGGCGCCGAGATCGATTTCGCCGGTGGCACGGACATGCTGCAAAGCACCGCGACTCTGACGGCGGCCCAGGTCGGAGTATCCGGCGGCGCGACCGTTACGCTGGCGTCGGCGCAGACCTACGCCGGGACACTGGTCCTCGGATCGGGAACCATCGCCCTGGGCGGTAATTCGCTGACCCTGACCGGCGCGGGATCGACCCTGGCCGGCGCCGTGTCCGGCGGCGGATCGCTCGTGCTGTCAGGCGGCTCCGACACCTTCGAGACCGGCGCAGGCCTCGATGCGGCGACGACCCTGTCGATCACCAACAACGCGGCCGTCGCGGTGGGTGGGGCGGTCAGCTTCGCCGGCCCGGTCTTGGTGGCGGCGGGAACCAGCCTGACGATCAACAAGGGCGCGGTTCTCAGCGTGACCGGCGCCACGAGCTTCGGCGGCGCGCTGGGCGGTGTCGGGACGTTGTCCCTCGGCGGCGGCGCGACATTGACCCTCACAGGCTCGCTCGCCGATGGCGGCGCCCTGGTGCAGGCCGCCGGCACGACGATCGCCGTCGGCGCCAACACTCTGACGCTGTCGGGCGCGGGGTCGGCCCTGGCCGGATCGGTCACCGGCGCCGGATCGCTGGTTTTCGCGGGGGGAACGCAGGCGCTGAATGCAGGCGCCAGCCTGTCGGTGGCGAACTGGTCGCTCACCGGAGGGACCGCCAGCGTCAATCTGAGCCTGAACTACGCTGGCGCGTTCAACGAGAGCGCCGGCGCCGTGCTTGCTGTGGCGACCGGCGACAAGCTGACGCTGTCGAAAGCCTCGACGCTCGCTGGCACGGTCGACGGCGCGGGAACCCTCGTCGTCGCCAATGCGACCATCGGCGGCCTGACCGTGGGCGGCGCCGCGATCCTCAGCGTCACGGGTATGGCGACCCAGTCGGGGGCCGTCACCATCGGCGACGCCACCTCGGCCGCGGCCACCTTGTCGATCGCCAAGGGCGCCGCCTACACGATCAGCGGTGCGGTTGGGATCGCCCGAGGCCACGCGACCAAGTCAAGTCTCAAGGTAGCGGGAACCCTGACCAGGTCCGGCGCGACCGGCGTCAGCGTCGTCGGTCTCGCCACCAGCGACACCGGCCTGATCGAGGTCGCCGCCGGAACTCTGGACTTCGCGAGCACGCTCGGCGGGACCGGCTCGCTCAAAATCGACTCCGGGGCGGTGCTGGAAGCGGACTCAACCGCCGCGGCGAGCCTTTCGACGACTTTCAACGGGACCGGCGCCACGCTGGCTCTGAAGAATCCGGCCAAGTTCGCCTCGACGATCAGCGGTTTCGCGCCTGGCGACACCATCGACCTGCTCGGCAAGAAGGCCACCGCGGCCAGCGTCAACGCCAGCGACCAGCTGGTGATCGTCAATGGCGCCACCACGGTGGCGACGCTGCAGCTGGCCGGAACCTATACCGGCGATACCTTCAGCGTGACCTCTGACGGGGCGGGCGGCAGCAACGTCACCGTATCCACCGGGGCCATGGCCTCGCCCCATGCCTTCGTCGCGGCCATGGCCGCGGTCGGCGGCGCGCGCGGAGCGGCGGTGTCGAGCCCGATACGCGGCGAACCTCGCGAGGGACTCAGGTTGATCGCGATCCCGGCTCACGGAGCGGCGCTGGCCTGAAGGCAGGCAGCTCGGTCGGCCGGCGCCGTTGCCCGGCCGGTAGAGCCAATCGCGGCGACCGCGCCTTGACCCGGGGCGTGGTCGCCGTATTCACGAGATCACGACGCCGATCGGCAAGTCGTCGACCATAGGTTTGATGTCGGATGATGTCCGGCGCGGCGCGCGCATCGACGCGCGCGGACGCTCAGTCTTCCTTGGGCGTGATGATCTGGCGGCCGTTGTACATGCCGGTCTTCAGATCGACATGGTGCGGACGGCGCAGTTCGCCGGTGTCCTGATCCTCGACATAGCTGTTGGCCGCCAGGGCATGGTGAGCCCGCCGCATGTTGCGGCGCGACGGAGAGACTTTGCGTTTGGGAACGGCCATGGGTGATCTTCAAGGTCTGCAAAACAAAGCGGCGGCCCAAACCGGCCGCCGACGTGAACGCGGGTCTATGGCGGAAAATGCTCCAGGTTTCAAGGCCGCGCCGTGGGATTGCGAGTGCGCGCCGACGGATCGGTTCAACGAAGCGCAATGAGGCGTCTGGGGGCTACTCCGGTCCACGCCAGGTCGAGCAGGATCACGACGACCTCCGCGTCGAGAACCGCATAGTCGACGAAGGTCGCACCCTTGCGGCCCCAGTAGCCGGGGACCGGCTCGATCGTTTCGGGATGCGCCTCGACGAAATTGTGCTGATGCTCCGTCTTCAGCTTGACCATCAGCCGAGGGGGATCCTCGCGCAGGGTGCAGAAGATTTTTCCGGCGACGCGGAAGGAGGGGAAACCGTGGTGGTCCGCCTCCGCCACTTCGGGCAAGGCCAGGGCCAGAGCGCGGATATCGGCGAAGGAGGTCATCGTCATTGGCAAGGTGCGCCTTTGGAATGAGCGATGCAACGCCCGCCGGTCCGGCGTAGAGCGGGACATGGCCAGGACCAGCAACAAACGATTCAGCCGCCCGCCACAGCGGGGCCGACGCGCCGACCGGAGCGTGGAGCCGCCGCCGGTGGGCGTCGTGGATGTGGTCGAGCGTGACGCCGACGGGGATCTGTTCGTGCGGCTGACCAAGGGCGACCCGGACCTGCCCGTCTGGCGGTTGGCGCCGGGCGCCGGCGAGGCGGCGGCGGGGGCGCCCGGTCTCGGCGATCGCTTGCTGGTGCGCCTCGAAAGGCTGGACACCGGGCAGATCGAGGCGAGGCTGATCAAACGCCTGGGTCAGAGCGCCCACCGGATCCTCGGCGTGGTTCGCAAGGCGCGGCGGGAGGTGCGCATCGAGCCGGTCGACCGGAAGTCCCGGTTGAGTGTTCTCCTGGCGCCGAGCGATGGCGCGGACCTGCGGGATGGCGACCTGGTGCTGGCGCAGATCACCGGCGAGGGCGGCCGGCCGCACGGACCGAAGGTCGGCCGCCTGCTGGAAGTCGTCGGCCGGGAGGACGATCCGCGAGCCGCGTCCCTGTTGGCTATTCATGCGCACGGCGTGCCGACCGGCTTTTCGCAGGACGCCGAGGCCGAGGCGGCGGCGGCCAGGCCCCCTACCCTCACCGGCCGCGACGACCTGCGCGAAATACCATTGATCACCATCGATCCGCCGGACGCGCGCGACCACGACGACGCGGTGCATGCCCAGCCCGACGACGATCCGCGCAATCCCGGCGGCTGGGTGGTCTGGGTCGCCATCGCCGATGTCGCCGCCTATGTCCGGCCGGGCTCGGCGCTCGATCGGGAGGCGCGGGAAAAAGGCAACAGCGTCTATTTCCCCGACCGGGTGGAGCCGATGCTGCCCGAACGGCTGTCGGCCGGTCTATGCTCGCTGATCGAGCGGGAGGCGCGCGCCTGCCTTGCGGTGCGGATGGTGTTCGACGCCCAGGGACGCAAGCGAAGCCATCGCTTTGCGCGCGGACTGATGCGGTCGGCGGCAAAACTCTCCTACGAGCAGGCCCAGGCGGCTGTCGACGGCGCGCCGGACGACGCGACGGGACCGCTGCTCGAGCCGGTTCTGCGCCCCCTCTGGGCCGCTTACGGCGCGGTGAAGAGCGCCCGCGATGCGCGCTCGCCGGTGGAGATCGAGTCGGTCGAGCGGCGCATCTTGCTCGGCGCCGACGGCCGCGTGGTGTCGATCCGGCCTAGGGAGTCGCTCGAGGCTCACAAGCTGATCGAGGAGTTCATGATCCAGGCCAATGTCTGCGCCGCCGAAACCCTCGAGCAGAAGCGATCGCCCCTGATCTACCGGGTGCACGATGCGCCCAGCGAAGCCAAGCTGCAGGCGCTCGCCGACTTCCTCGCGACCCTCGCCATTCCGTGGAACAAGGGCGAGCCGGCGCGGACCGACCGTTTCAACCGGTTGCTGGCGCAAACCCGCGGCGGACCGCACGGCGAGATCGTCAACGAGGTGGTGCTGCGTACCCAGATGCAGGCGATCTATTCGCCGGACAACATCGGCCATTTCGGGCTCAACCTCGATCGCTACGCCCATTTCACCTCGCCGATCCGGCGGTATGCCGACCTGATCGTGCATCGCGCCCTGATCGCCGCCCTCGGCCTGGGCAAGGACGGCCTGAGCGGCGAAGACGTGGCGCGGTTGAAGGACACCGCCGAGCATATCACTCTCGCCGAACGCCGGGCGATGGCGGCCGAACGCGACGCCACCGACCGCTATGTCGCGGCCTTCCTGGAGGACAAGGTGGGCGCGGCGTTCACCGGCCGGATCACCGGGGTCACCCGCTTTGGCCTGTTCGTGCGGCTGAGCGAAACCGGGGCGGACGGACTGGTCCCGGTGTCGGCGCTGGGCGACGACTATTTCATCCACGACGAGGCCAGCCACGCCCTGGTGGGCGAACGGCGCGGCGGCCGCTGGCGTCTGGGACGGCAGGTCGAGGTCAGGCTGAAGGAAGCCACGCCGGTGACCGGAGGGCTGATCCTCGACATGCTGAGCGAGCCAGAGGCGGCCGATCCCAAGGCGATGCGCCGGCGCCCGGGGGGCCGCGGGCGTGGCGGGGGGCCATCCGCCCGACCCGGGCCGCGCCGCGGACGCTAGAACAGGCCGGCGCCGGATAGCCCGCCGAATACCCCCAGCAGGCAGGTCACGATCGCCACGCCGCTAACCACCCAGAGATACCAGCCTTTCAGCCGGTGGGCCGGCGGCAGGGCGCGGGCCGCCAGGGCGATCAGGAAGCCGAGCACGATCGGCAGCAGCAGGGCGTTCATCACCTGGACGCCGATGTTGAGTGAAACCAGATTGGGGGCCACGGCGACGGCCAGCGCCGCCAGCACCACAGCGACCGCGTAGACCCCGTAGAACCAGCGCGCCTCCAGCGGGCGATATTCCAAGGAGCGTTTGTAGCCCGTCACCTCGCCCAGGCCCCAGGCCAGGGCCAGGGACGAGACGATGGCGGCCACCAGACCCGCGCCGATGATGCCGAGACCAAACACCAGGCGGCCCACTCCCTCTCCGAGGTAGGGCGTCAGCGCGGTGCTGAGATCGCCGACCGTGGCCAGGTTCGGCTTGACCCCGCGCGGCGCGAGGGTGGCGGCGGCCGCGACCAGCACCGCCGCCATGACCAGTTGCGTGACCACCGCCCCGACGGCGGTATCCCACCGGGCGGCGTTGTAATGCTCGGGCCCGAGCCGCTTATCGGCCACCGCCGACTGCTGGTAGAACACCATCCAGGGCATGATCACCGCGCCGATATTGGCGGCGACGAGATACATGTAGTCCCGATTGGCGAACGGTATCTGGATCGACTGGGTGGCGAGCACGCGGAGGTCGGGATGCGCCGCCCAGGCCACGCCGAAGAAGGCGAACTCGAACAGGCCGACGGCGATCGCCGCCCGCTCCACCCGGCGGTAGGAGCCGGTCAGCACGATCAGCAGGAGACCGCCGGCGGCGAGCGGCAGGGTGAGCCAGCGCGAAACCCCGTAGAGCTCGCCCACGCCGGCGACCCCGGAGAGCTCGGTGAGCAGCGCCCCGACGGTCGCCACGGCGAGCCCCGCGACCGAAATCCAGGCCCAGGCGCGACCGAACGTTTCCTTGATCAGCTCGCCATGCCCGCGGCCGGTGAAGACGCCCAGCCGCACCGTCAGCTCCTGCACCATGTAGAGGATGGGCACGAGCACCAGCTGCACCAGCAGCAGCCGATAGCCCCACTGCACGCCGCTCTGACCGGCGGTGATGATGCTGCCGACGTCGGTGTCGGCCAGCATGACCACCAGGCCCGGGCCGAGCACGGCGATGAAGCGGGAAATTCGGCCGCGCCCGGGCGCCGGCAAGTGCGAACGCATCTCGGTCACGCGGGTTGACTAGGCCGGTGGCGCTCAATGTCAATCGACGCGACGTGCTGAAAAAGCCGAAAACCGGCGAGCCGCGGCCTTTCATCGGAGCAAACAGGCCGGCTAAGGTCGCCGCGATGACCGAACAAGCGTTTGACGATCTCGGCGCCCCGACGCCGTCCACCGAGCCCCTGGTCGGGCGCGTGGTCCGCCCCCGAGACGCGGCGACCCTGATCCTGATCCGCCGCGACGGAACTCCCCAGCCGCGGGTGCTGATGGGCCGCCGCAATGGCGGCCACGATTTCATGCCCGACAAATGGGTGTTTCCCGGCGGCCGCATCGATCGCAGCGATTTTCACGCGCCGCACGCCACGCCGCTGCGTCCGGAGGTGGCCGCGCGGCTGGAAAAGACCACCACGCCGGACCGCGCCCGCGCCCTTGCCATGACCGCGGTCCGCGAGACGTTCGAGGAAGCCGGCCTGTTGCTGGCCAGGCCGGCCCCGTCACGGCCGGGCGCCGGTCCGTGGCGCGAATTTCTGGCGCAGGGCGCCGCGGCGGACCTCGCCGCCCTGCGATTTCATCGCCCGCGCCATCACACCGCCGTCCCGCCACAAGCGCTTCGACGCCCGCTTCTTCATGGCCGAGGCCGACCGGCTGATCAGCCTGGAGCGGCAGGGCGATTGCGGCGAGCTCGACGAGATCGCCTGGGTGACGCTGGACGACGCCCTGAAACTCGACCTGCCCAGCGTGACCCGCTTCGTGCTGCGCGAAATTCCTCTGCGGCTGGCCGATCCCCACCGCCCGGCCCCATCCCTGCGCTTCCTTTACGGCCGTCAGCAGACGACGCATCTCTGAGCGGCGCGATCGGCCGGCGTTGACATCGGGGGCGCGATTCGTATTGTCCGCGCCTCGCGAAATTCGCGCGCCATCGGCGCCGCACCCGTCAGGACCTGAAAGACCGCCATGGCCAAACCGGCTTCCATCAAGATCCGCCTCAATTCGACGGCGGACACCGGGTTTTTCTACGTGACCAAGAAAAACGCCCGCACCATGACCGAAAAGATGGTGGTGAAGAAATACGATCCCGTGGTGCGCAAGCATGTCGAGTTCAAGGAAGGCAAGATCAAATAGCCTGCTCGCCGGCCGGCCCGCGGACCGGGACGCGCCGTCAGCCGCGCGGCCGTTCGACGGTTTCGACGCTGGGGCAGGCGCGCAGGGCGGCGGCGATGTGGGTGAGGTGACGGGCGTCGCGCACCTCGACATCGAAATCGACATCGAAGAAGTTGGTGTGACGATGGCGCATGTTGACGCCCGACGATATTGCCGCGGGCTTCGCCGATCACCGTGCAGGCCTGGCCCAGGACCCCGGGCCCATCGTGGATGGTGGCCCGCAGGCGGCCTTCGGAGACGGTGTTTCGTTCGGCCTCGGCGGTCCAGTGCAGGTCCGCCAAAGCTCCTCGTGGTCCTCGAACGCGGCCAGGCGCCGCAGTCGATGACGTGCACCTCCAGGGTACGGGCTGGGTCGGCGATGCCGACGATGCGGTCGCCGGGCATGGGATAGCAGCAGTGTGGGAAGCTGCAGCCTGACCCCGGCGGCGAGGCCGTCGCCGCGCACGTAGAAGCGCGCCGCCTTGCCGTCCTTCGATGCGCCGGCGGGCCGGCGGCCGCGGCCTTCTCGGCCGGCTTCAGGCCGGGAAACACCGCTTCGAGCACCTGGGCGGGCAGAACTCGGCCGCGACCGACGGCTCGGCGAACAATTCGGCTTCGCGTGGCGGCCGCGAACCGGTCGAGCGCCGGGCGCAGCGAAACGCGGTCGCGGGATTTCCCGGCCCGCTCGAACGTCTGGTCGAGCGCCGACTTGCCCAGGCGCTGGTATTCGTCCTTCTCCACCTGGCGGATATGGCGACGGATCGCCGAGCGGGCGCGGGCGCTGACGGTCAGGCTCTGCCAGTCCGGCGGCGCCGCCGGCTTGGCGCCGCGGATCACCTCGACCACGTCGCCGTTGGCCAGGGGCGTGCGCAAAGGCCGCAGTTCGCCGTTGATCTTGACGCCGATGCAGGTGTCGCCGACGTCGCTGTGCACCGCATAGGCGAAATCCAGGGGCATGGCGCCGGCCGGCAGGCTGATCAGCTTGCCCTTGGGCGTGAACACGAACACCTGATCGAGGAACATCTCCAGCTTGGCATGTTCGAGCAGGTCCTCGGCGTCGCCGCCCTGGTCGAGCACCTGGACGAACTGGCGCAATTCGGCGAGCGGATCGGCCCCGCCGGCCGCGGCGGCGGCCTCCGGGTCGAAGGCGTAGGTCTCGTTCTTGTAGCGCCAGTGCGCGGCGACACCCTCTTCGGCGACCCGATCCATCGCCTCGGTGCGGATCTGCATCTCGATGCGCATGGCGCGGGGCCCGACCACCGTGGTGTGCAGCGAGCGGTAGTTGTTGCGCTTGGGCGTCGAGATGAAGTCCTTGAAGCGCTCGGGCACGCTGGCCCAGGCCCGATGGATCACCCCGAGCGCGCGATAGCAGTCATCCTCGCTGCCGACGATCACGCGAAATCCATAGATATCGGACAACTGGGAGAACCCGATCGATTTGCGCTGCAACTTGCGCCAGATCGAGAAGGGGTTCTTTTCGCGGCCGATCACCCGCGCGGCGATGCCGGCCGCGTCCAGCTTGCCCTCGATCTCGGTGCTGGCCAGCAGCGACCGCCTTGCCCTGGCCGGCGCGCAAGGTGTCCAGTCGCCGCAGGATCGCGTCGCGGGCGACCGGATTGAGATGGTGAAGGCGAGTTCCTCGAGTTCGGAGCAGATGCGGTGGCAGCCGATCGAGCGGGCCAGCGGCGCATAGATGTCGAGGGTCTCGCGGGCGATGCGCTCGCGCTTGGCGGCGTTGGCGATGTAGTGCAGCGTGCGCATGTTGTGCAGCCGGTCGGCCAGCTTGACCAGCAGCACCCGCACGTCCTTGGACACCGCCAGGATGAATTTGCGCAGGTTTTCGGCCTGCCGCTTGTGGTCGGCGGTCGCCTCCAGGCGGGAGAGCTTGGTGACGCCCTCGACCAGTTCGCCGACCTCCTCGCCGAACAGCCGGTCGATGTCGGCGCGGGTGACCTCGGTGTCTTCGATGACGTCGTGCAGCAGGGCGGTGACGATGGTGGCGGTGTCGAGCCGGTAGTCGGTGAGGATGCCGGCCACCTCGATCGGGTGGGCGAAATAGGGATCGCCCGAGGCGCGCTTCTGCGACGCCGTGCATGCGCACGGCATAGACATAGGCGCGGTTCAGCAGGGCTTCGTCGGCGCTGGGATCGTAGGCGCGGACGCGGTCGATCAGTTCATATTGGCGCAGGAACCTGCGGCGCTCGCCGCCTTGGTTTCGCTGCGGCGTCGTCTGGCGGCGGCGGCGCGGCCGGCTTGGGGACGGGCTGTCGGCTCGGACGGCCTCGAGGCTCAGTAGCGCTCCTCCTGCCCGCCGTCGCGGTCGCTCTGCAGGGCGCGCACCAGTTCCTGCTCGCTCATCTGGGTGTGCGAGGGATCGGACAGCAGGGCCAGGGTCTCGGCCTCTTCCTCGGCTTCGGAATGCTCGTCGACCCGCTGCAGGCTGGTGATCAGGGCCTCGCGCAGGTCGTCGGCGTCGACGGTGTCCTCGGCGATCTCGCGCAGGGCCACCACCGGGTTCTTGTCGTTGTCGCGGTCGACGGTCAGCGGGCCGCCGGCGGCGATGGCGCGCGCGCGATTGGCCGCCAGCAGGATCAGGCTGAAACGGTTGGGAACGCGGGTGACGCAATCTTCGACGGTGACGCGGGCCATGCAACTCTCGAACGGGGATGGGACAGAACCCGCTCATGTAGTCGCGGCGACCCGATTGTGCAACGCCACATCGGACCAGACGCCGACCCGGGCCAGGCGCCGCCCGGCCCTATTGACCAGCGAAAGCCGCTGTCCGCATAGTCGGCCAAACCTTCGGGGAGTGAACATGGCATTGCGTTCGTGGCTACTCGCGGCGCTCGCCGCGGCGGGTCTGCTGGCCGGCAAGGCGCTGGCGCAGGACAGCAAATACGGCGTCGTCACCAAGGGAACCGACTTCGTCTACACCCGGCTTGGCAGCCCGTCGGATGTGAGCCCGCCGACCAGGTTCGGCATCCTGATGGAGGGCGGCGGCCGCGACGTGAACGAGGCCTACGAGTGGCTGTGCGACCACGCGGGCAACGGCGACATCCTGATCCTGCGGGCCACGGGGACCGCCGACTACAATCCCTATATCAGGAAACTCTGCCCGAACGCCAACTCGGTCGCCACCCTGAAGATCACCGGGCGCAAGGGCGCGCACCAACAGTTCGTGGTCGACGCGGTCGACCATGCCGAGGCGCTGTTCATCGCCGGCGGCAGCCAGAACGACTACATCGTGTATTACCAGACCACGCCGCTGAACAAGGCGATCCAGGCGCTGATTCGACGGCGCGCCCCGATCGGGGGCACCAGCGCCGGCAATGCGGTGCTGGCGCAGTTCGCGTTCGGCGCGCTCACCAACCTCACGATCACCTCGGCCCAGGCGCTCGCCAATCCGTACGACCCGCGGATCACCATCACCAACGGCTTCCTGCGCACCAGTCCGCTGCTCGCCGACACCATCACCGACGACCATTTCATCACCCGGGACCGGATGGGCCGCCTGGTGGCCTTCCTCGCCCGCATGGAACATGGCGGCGGCGCGCCGCGGGCCTTCGGCATCGCCGAGGACGAGAATACCGCCTTCCTCATGGAGGCCGACGGCAAGGGCAAGGTGGTGGGCTCCTCGAACGTCTATTTCCTCGGCGCCGCCCGCAAGCCGGAGGTGTGCAAGCTGGACACGCCCCTCACCTACGAGACCGTTCCGGTCTATCGCATTTCCAGAGGGCGCCACCTTCGACGTCGAGGCATGGTCCGGCGCCGGCGGCGCGGCCTATACGGTGTCGGCGGTCGACGGCGTCCTCAGTTCCAGCCAGCCGGGCGGCTCGATCTACTGACGCCGAGGGCTTGCTACCGACGCTGAGCGCTTGCTTGTGGAGTTCTCTCCAGGGCTCGCCTGGTGACCGGCATCCAGGATCAGGCGGACGACGCTGAGCGGCGCTCGATCACGCCTGCGACGGCGTCCGCGCCCACCGCGCGGCGGCCGCGAGGTCGTGGGCGGTGCGACCGGTGGCGGGGTGGCGCCAGTCGGGGGCGATCTCCGCCAGCGGGCCCATGACGAACGGCGCGTCGGCGGCCCGTGGGTGGGGCAGGATCAGGCCCGGCTCGGCGATCACGCGCGGCCGTAGGCGATCAGGTCGAGATCCAGGGTGCGCGGGGCGTTGGCCGCCGTCCGACGGCGGCCGAACGCGGCCTCGATGGCCAGCAGGATCGACATCACCTCGCGCGGCGCAGCGGCCGTCTCGACAAACACGACGCCGTTGAGATAGTCAGGCGCCGACCGATCCGGCCACGCGGCCGAACGCCACCAACGCGAACGACGCGCGACATTCAGACCGACTATCAGGCAATCGCGCGACCGCTGCTTCCAGCAGGTCGCGCGACGAGCGATAGCCGCCGGCCAGATTCGACCCCAGGGCGATGATCACCGCGTCGTCCAACTGATTTGAACCAGCTCATATTGAAGGAATTTCGCAACATGACATTTTATCCCACTGACCGATTGGCGCTGTTCATCGACGGCGCCAATCTCTATTCCGCCGCCAAGATCGCCTGGCTTCGACATCGACTATCGAAAACTGCTGGAAGAGTTCCGCAAGCGTGGCGTCCTGATCCGCGCCTATTACTACACCGCCCTGGTCGAGGATCAGGAGTATTCGCCGATCCGGCCGCTGGTCGATTGGCTGGACTATAACGGCTTCACCCTGGTGACCAAGCCGGCGCGGGAATACACCGACCGCGAGGGCCGCAAGCGCTTCCGCGGCGACATGGACCTGGAGATCGCCGTCGACATGATGGAGCTGACGCCGCGGTGCGACCATGTGGTGCTGTTCTCCGGCGACGGCGATTTCCGCTGCCTGGTCGAGGCGGTGCAGCGCAAGGGCGTGCGGGTGACCGTGGTCTCCACCGTCAAGTCGCAGCCGCCGATGGCCAGCGACGACCTGCGCCGCCAGGCCGACACCTTCGTCGACCTGGCCGACCTGGTCGACATCATCGGCCGCCCGGCGCGCGACCGCCTGCCGCGCGTTCCTGCAGGAGGCCGGCGACGTTGGCGAACCCTGAGCCGCCGCGCGACTGCCCGCTCTGCCCGCGGCTGGTCGCCTACCGCGCGGAAAATCGCGCCGCCAATCCCGACTGGTTCAACGGCCCGGCGCCGTCGTTCGGCGACCCGCGGGCGCGCCTGCTGGTGGTCGGCCTGGCCCCCGGCCGGCAAGGCGCCAACCGCACCGGGCGGCCGTTCACCGGCGATTACGCCGGGGTGCTGCTCTATGAGACCCTGATCCAGCACCGGCTTCGCCGAGCGGCCGCTATGACGGCGCGGCCCGACGACGGACTGAGCCTGATCGACTGCATGATCACCAACGCCGTGCGCTGCGCCCCGCCGGGCAACAAGCCGACGACCGCCGGAGGAGGCGACGTGCCGGCCGTTCCTGGCCGCGCGGATCGCCGCCCTGCCCCGCCCTGCGGTGATCGTCACGCTGGGCGACGTCGCGCGGCGCAACGTGTTCAGGGCGCTGGGGCGACGGCGCCTCGGCGCGCCGGGCGGCCACGGCGTCGAACACCGGATCGGGCCCTACGCTGATCAGCAGCTATCATTGCTCACGGCTCAACACGAACACCGGACGGCTGACCGCCGGCGATGTTCGAGGCGGTGTTCGTCGTGCGAAGACCGCTGATCGACGGATAGCAAACCTGCTCGGCGCGCTCGCGGAGCGCGTGTCAGGCGGCGCCGGATGATCGCCTCGAAATCCGCCGCCTTCAGCGAGGCGCCCGCCGACCAGGGCGCCGCCGACCTCGGCGCAGGCGGAGGATTTCGGCGGCGTTGGCCGGCTTGACCGAGCCGCCGTAGAGGATCGGAACCGCGGCGCCCGCGGCGCCGAACCGGTCGACCAGAGCGTGCGCGGATCGCCGCGTGCATCGCCTCGATCTCCGGCGACGTCGGGGTCAGCCCCGAGCCGATCGCCCAGACCGGCTCATAGGCGACGGCGAAGGCGTCGCCCGGCCAGCGAGGCCGGCAGCGAGCCGTCGACCTGTGCGGTGACCACCGCCACGGCGTCGCCCGCCCGCGCGTTCGGCGAGGCTTTCGCCGACGCAGACGATGGGCTCCAGTCCCGCGCGCAGTGCCCCCTCGACCTTGGCGGCCACCATGCGCGTCGGTCTCGCCGTGGCCGGCGCGTCGCTCGGAATGGCCGAGGATCACCAGGCGGGCGCCGGCGTCGGCGAGCATCTCCGGCGAGATGTCGCCGGTGAAGGCCCCGTTCGCGCTCGGCGCGGCAATCCTGGCCGCCGACTCCGATCGCGGCCGCCGGACAGGGCTTCGCCGCCAGGCGGGCGATCAGGGTGGCCGGCGGACAGAGGGCGACCCGCGCGCCGGCCGGCGCGGCGGCGAGCGCCAGCGGCCAGGCGCGCGCGCCTCGGCCAGCGAGGCGCCCAGCCCGTGCATCTTCCAGTTTCCGGCGATCAGCATCCGGTCGCGACCTAAGGCAAGGGCGCAGTGTCACGCGCCTTGGTCCGGCGCTTGGGTCCCGCGCTTGCGGCGAGGGACGCGCGTAAACTATACCGCCGCTCTGGCGAGCGTTCCCGCGCCCGCGTCCCAACGGCTCAAGGCTTCATGACCGGCGCACTCCGAACGACCGCAAAGAATCCCGTCGCGATCGCGCTGATGGGCTTGCTGATCCTGGTGTTCCTGATTCTGGGCGTCGGCGGCGGCGGCCGCTTCCCGGACATCTTCGGGGGCGCGCACGGCGACGACGTGGTCGTCGCCGGCGGCCACATCGATGAGCGCGCAGGATTTCCAGCAAGATGTTCGACCAGAAGAAGCAGCGCTTCGAGGAGCAGTCCAAACAGCAGGTCCCCGTCGAACTCCTGGTCCGCAACGGCTTCGACCAGCAGCTGCTCAACGACATCGCCGACGACGAGGCCGAGAGCGGAGATGTTGAGCCGCGTCGGGAATCAACCCCGATCCCAGCCTGATCGACGACGAGATCAAGAAGCTGCCGTTCGCCTTCGACAGGGTGACCGGACAAGTTCAGCGAGCGGCAATTCATCCAGTTCCTGGCCAAGCAGGGCCTGACGCCGCGCCAGGCCGAGGCGGAGCTGACCGACCAACTGACCCAGCGGCATTTCGGATCGTGGCGCTGGAAAACGGGTTCACGAATCCCGCTGCGCTTCGCGGCTCTGAACGCGGTGGTCGCCCTGGAGAACCGCGACATCAGCTATTTCGTGATCGACGCCGCACACCGCGCCGCCGCCGACGACGCCGACCGACGCGCAGTTGATCGATTTCATGCAAGAGCACGCCGCCCAGCTGATGCGCCCGGAAATGCGGGTCGATCTCGCTGGCGCTGTTCTCCGCCAAGGCGCTTGAGCCGACCGTCAAGGTCGATCCCGCCGCCGTGCAGAAGGAGTTCGACTTCAAGAAGGACACGCTGTCGACGCCCGAGCGCCGGACGGTGGTGGAGATTCCGGTGAAGACCGCGGCGCAGGCGCGCCGAGGCATCGTCGCGCCTGCGCAAGGGCGAGGATCCGGCCGCCGTCGCCCGGTCGCTGGGCGTCGAGCCGATCAACTATCCGGACGCTCCGCAATCGGCGATCGCCGACCGCAAGGTGGCCGCCGCGGCCTTCGCGCTGCCGGCCGGCCAGACCAGCGGGCCGGTGCAGGGCGACCTGGGCCTGGCCGTCCTGCAGGTGCTCAAGGTGACGCCGGCGACCACGGCGAATTTCGAGGCGGCGCGGCCGGCGATCGAGGCCGACCTGCGGACCAAGCTGGCGCGCAGCCAGGCCTATGATCTCAGCAAGAAGTTCGACGACGCGCGCCAGGGCGGCTCATCGCTGGTCGACGCGGCCCGCAAGGCGGGCGTGGCGGTGCTGACGCTCGGACCGGTGACCGCCGACGGCGTCGGGACCGACGGCAAGCCGATCGCGACCCTGACGCCGCAGATCCTCAAGTCGGCGTTCGCCAAGGCCGCCAACGAGGACGGGGACCTGGAGGACGCCGGCTCGGGCGAATATTTCGCGGTGCATATCGACAAGGTGCTGCCGCCGGCGCTGCCGTCGATCGACGAGAAACGCGCCCTGCTGACCCAGGCCTATATGCACGAGCAGGTGCTCAAGGCGCTGAAGGCCAGGGCGGACGCCCTGATCGCGCAGGTGCGCAAGGGTGAGAGCATGGACCAGGCCGCCAGCCAGGTCGGAGCGCACGTCGTGCGTCAGGCCGGCATGGAGCGCATACAGGCGCAACAGTACAAGGCGCTGGGCAACGAGGTCCTGCAGGGGGTGTTCACCGCCAAGCCGGGCGACGTGTTCGCCGCCGGGGCCGACAACGGCCTCTACCTGGTGCGCCTCGACGCGGTGCGCCCTGGCGACATCGGCCAGATGGCGCGGGCGGTGCGGACCATCGAAGGCCGGCTGACCCAGGACTACATGCAGGACACGCTGAGCTCGATCAAGGCGGCCGCGCGGCAGGAGATCAAGGTGAGCATCAACGCCAATCTGGCGCGCCAGACCCTGGGTGTCGATCCGGCGGCGGTCGCCGGCGCGGGCGGCAAGCCGACCTCGCCGTCCAAGTGATCGTCGAACCGGGCCCCGAGGGGTTCACGGCCGCTTACCAAAGCGGCCGCCCGCAACTGGTGTGGAGCCGGCTGGTCGATGACCTCGAGACGCCGGTCTCGGCCTATCTGAAGATCGCGCACGGCCGGCCCTATGCCTTCCTGTTCGAGTCGGTGGAAGGCGGCGCCTGGCGCGGGCGGTATTCGATCGTGGCGATGAATCCGGACCTGGTCTGGCGCTGCCGCGGCGACGTCGCGGAAGTAGCATGCGACGACGACATCGCCGCCGACCGCTTCACGCCGCAGGCCGGCCGCGCCCTGGAGTCACTGCGCGACCTGGTGGCGGCCAACCGTCTGGACCTGCCGCCCGGATTGCCGCCGATGTCGGCGGGGCTGTTCGGGGCGTTGGGCTATGACATGGTGCGGCTGGTCGAGCGGCTGCCGGATATCAACCCCGACCCGCTGGGACTGCCGGACGCCGTGATGATCCGCCCCTCGATCATCGCCATCTTCGACGCCATCGCCCAGGAAATCATCCTGGTCACCACCGTCAGACCCTCGGCGTCGCCGGCGGATGAGGCGCACGCGGCGGCGGAGGCCCGCCTGCTGGCCGTGGCGGCCGACCTGGCGCGCCCGCTCGACCCGGCCGCCGAACGCTCGCCGCCCGCGCCGGCTCCCGATCCGTGGACCTCGCCGGTCAGCCCTCAGGCCTACGGCGAGATCGTCGAGCGAGCCAAGGCGTACATCGCCGCCGGCGACATCTTCCAGGTGGTGCCCAGCCACCGGTTCTCGGCCCCGTTCGAGCTCGAGCCGTTCGCCCTCTACCGGTCCCTGCGCCGCACCAACCCCTCGCCGTTCCTGTACTATCTGAACTTTCCGGGCTTCCAGCTGATCGGCTCGTCCCCGGAAATCCTCGTGCGACTGCGCGACGGCAAGATCACCATCCGCCCGATCGCCGGCACCCGTCCCCGGGGCGCCACGCCGGCCGAGGACGTGGCCCTCGAGGCCGAACTGCTGGCCGATCCCAAGGAGCGCGCGGAACATCTGATGCTGCTCGACCTCGGCCGCAACGACGTCGGCCGGGTCGCCATGCTGCGGCATGCCGGGCGCAACACGCCCGCCCGCCGCCGCCGACCGCCCGAGCGTACGGGTGACCCAGAGCTTCGCCGTCGAACGCTACAGCCACGTCATGCACATCGTCTCCAATGTCGAGGGCGACGCGCCGGCCGGGGTCGATCCCGTCGACGTGCTGATGGCCGCCCTGCCCGCCGGCACCCTGTCCGGGGCGCCGAAGGTGCGGGCGATGGAGATCATCGACGAACTCGAAGACCTCAAGCGCGGCATCGCCTATGCCGGCGCGGTCGGCTATTTCGGGGCCGACGGATCGGTGGACACCTGCATCGTCCTGCGCACCGCGCTTTGCCTGGACGGGCGGCTGTATGTGCAGGCCGGCGGCGGCGTGGTCGCCGACAGCGATCCGGTGGCGGAGTACCAGGAGACCGTGCAAAAATCCCGCGCCCTGCGCCGGGCGGCGGCCGAGGCCTGGCGATTCGCCTAGGCCGCTCGATACGCGCCCGGGCGGGCGGCGCGGGCGGGACATGAACGCCCGGAGTTTCCGCTTCAGCGCACTCTCACCCGCGTGGCGACCTGCCGACCGAGTTTGTCGACCGCGACGATGGTGAAGAAGCCAGGATAGTCGGGCCGCCATACGGCCTGCCCGGCCACTTCGACGATCGGGACGCCATCGACGTACCATTTCACGCCGTCGCCGCGCGCGGCCAGGGCCAGGCCTCGGGAGCGCGGGCCGTAGCCGTCGACCAGCAGCGAGGCGCCGTCGGGCGGGAACAGCATCTGCGGCCCGGCGCGGCCGTCGTCGATCTGGGTCAGGGCCGGCGGCGCGGTCTCCGGCGCCAGGGCCTGGGCTCGCGGCGCGTCGGCCTCGAGCACGTCGAAGACCTGGAACAGCAGCGGCAGCGCCGCCTGCCGGCCGGTCAGGCCGGGACGCGACCCGCCGTCGGGCCGCCCGGTCCACACCACCACGGTCCAGCCATCGCCGACGCCGGCCGCCACCGCGTCGCGGAAACCGTAGGATGTGCCGGTCTTGAAGGCCAGCGTCGGCGCGCCCTCGCTCAGGGCCGGCGGAGCGCGGCCGGGCGGCGGCGGACTCTCGCGCAGGATCGCCAGCACCTGGTCGGCCGCCTCGGCCGAGACCAGCCTGCGACCGCGCGTTCCACCGGCCGCCACCTCGGCCTGCGTCCACACCAGGGGCCTGGCCAGCCCGTGGTCGCCCAGGGCCGCGTAGAGCATGGCCAGATCCCGCAGGCTGATCCCCTCGCCGCCCAGCGCCAGGGCGAGGCCCGGGTCGGCCAGGCCCGGCCGCGGGCGAACCAGCCGGGCCCCGGCGGCCTCCAGGCGTGCCTCGAAGGCTTCGGGCCCGACCCTCGCCAGCATGGCCACGGCCGGCACATTCAGCGAATACTGCAACGCCTGAGCGACGGTCACCTCGCCGTGGAAGACGCGGTCGAAATTCTCCGGCTCATAGCCGGCGAAGGCCAGGGGCGCGTCGGCGAGCCGGGTCTGCGGGGCCGCCAGACCCTGCTCGAACGCGAACGCGTAGATGAACGGCTTCAGGGACGAGCCGGGCGATCGCAGTGACCGGGTCATGTCGATCCAGCCGCCCGGACGGTCGTGTCCGGATGACGAGACGATGGCCCGCACGGCCCGCGTCGCCGTCTCGACCACCACGATGGCCGCGGACGAACGCTCGCCCTGGCCGGCGCCGGTCTGCGCCGCGAGCGCCTCCAGGCGGCCCTGCAATCGCGCGTCCAGGGTCGTCACGATCGTGGGACGCGAGGCTGAAGCGTCCCGCGCCAGTTCGCCGGCCGCCGCCCAGGCCCGCTGCGGAAATTCGATCCGGCGCGGCAGCGGTTCGACCGCCGCCTCCCTGGCCGCCATTGGATCGATCAGGCCACGCTCCAGCAATCGGCGCAGGACCCGGTCGCGGGCTCGCCGGGCGGCCTTCGGATGCAGATCCGGCCGCCGCGCCTCCGGGGCCTGCGGCAGCGCGATCAACAGCGCCTGCTCGGCGTCGGTCAGGCTCGAGGGTTCATGGCCGAAATATCCGAGCGACGCGGCGCGCACCCCCTCCAGGCTGCCGCCGTAGGGCGTCAGCGTCAGATACGCCGCGAGCACGCCGCGCTTGCCCAGGCGCGCCTCCAGCCCGACAGCGCGCGCCGTCTCGATCATTTTGGCGCCGAAGGTCCGGGGCCGGGGATCCAGGCGCCGCGCCAGTTGCATCGTGATCGTCGATCCTCCCGACCGGGATCGGCCGCCCATATGCGATGCGACGGCGCGAATCGCGGCCAGCGGGTCCACGCCCGGGTGAAACCAGAAGTGCGCGTCCTCCAGCGCGATCAGTCTGTGGAGGAACCGCGGATCGGTGTGGTCGAGATCGGCCCGCAGCCGCCAGCGTCCGTTCTCGACCGGAATCGCCCGCAGCCAGACGCCGTTGCGGTCCAGCACCACCGGCGAGGATCGCTGCAGCTTCCCCATCGGCAGCGTGACGGCCAGCGCGGTGATGACCAGGACCACCACCGCCAGGCCGGCGCCGGCCCCGACCACGAGCCGGCGCCGGGACACCCCCGCCGTCATGGTCCGGTCGAGATCGCCAGCCGGCCGGCCGCGGTGTGGGCGTTGACGGCCGGGCGGTACATGTCGCGCGCCTCGGCTCCGGGCAGGAAGAAATCACCGCGGCGTCACCGCGCGCGCGACATAGGCCAGCGCGAAGGGTTTGCCGCCCTGCAGCCTGAAGGCGGCGACATAGCGGTCGTCGCGTTTCTCCTGCAGCGAGGCTTCGCTGAGCTTGCCGAGAAAGGCGAACCGCCCCGGGGCCGTCGGGCGAGCGTCGTCGCCGGTCGGCGCGCCCTGCGCATCGGCGGGCTTCAGCACCGCCTCGATCTCCAGGCCTGCCGGCAGGGCGTCGTCGATCACCGCCTGCATCGACGCCTGAGAATCGGCGCGGCCCGACAGGCGCACGATCACCTGCTGACCCTGCCTGAGGGCCGCCGGATTCACCCCCACGCCGTCGAGACCGATGAAACGCTTGTCCAGGTGCAGGCCCGCGCCATCGGCGGCCGGTGGGGAGATCCGCAGGCCGGCCACCGTCACCGTGCGCCAGATCGCGCCCGCCGACAGGTTGACCAGGCGCGCGTCCGCGAGGCGGCCGACCGAAAAGCGCGCGGGACCGTCGGTCCGCACACCCGTGGCGCGGATCATCGCCGGCCGGGCGACGGCGAACATGGCCGTGCGCCGCCCGCAGCACGAAGGCCTGCTCCTGGGTATTCATGTCGTCCGGCGAGCGGACGGCGGTCTCCAGTCGGGTTTGCAGGCCGCGGGCGATGCCGGTCTCTTGCGCCTCGTAGGCCAGGGCGACCACCCCCGCCAGATCGCGCAGGGGGCTCTGGTACCAATCGCCCCGCGCCTTGAAGCCGAGCGCCCGCACGGCCTGCAGGAAGCTGTCGTGCGCCCGGACGCGGTCGCCCATGAAGGCCAGGCCCGCGCCTACCTGCGCCATCGCCAGCGGCGAGGGTTCGCTCTTCAGCCCCACGTCGTGGAACCAGCGCAGGCGCGACAGATCGCCCTGGCCGGCCTTGGCCATGTCGTAAAGGGCATAGGCGGTCGCCCGGGTGCGGCGCTGCCGGTTTTCCTCCCGCAGGCTCGCCTGGTCGACGCCCGGAAAGTCGGGCGCCTGCATCTGGTAGCCGACCGAGCCGAAACCTTCCGGCCGCGCGACCACGCGGAGGGCGGACAGCGCGCGCGCCAGCGCGTCGACCGGCACATCCGCGCCACCCGCCCTGGCCTCGAGCAGGAAATCGACGACATAGGCCCCCAGCCAGGGGTCAGCCTCGCCGTCGCCGACTCGCCAAAGACCGAAAGAACCGTCGAGAGCCTCGCGGTCGAGCAGCTTGGCGACCGCTCTCGACACCGCGCCGCCGGCCCCGCGGGGCGGGCGGGTCGCGCCCAGTTCGGTCGAATAAAGCAGCGGCAGGGCGGTCGAGACCAGCTGCTCGCTGCAGCCATAGGGATAGCGAGCCAGGGCCGCGATGATCGGAGCCGGATCGAGGTTGCGGAACGGCGAATACGACACCGTCAGACCGACGGTCCCGGCGGCGAACCCGCTCAGCAGGCTGGCGGGCGGGGTATAGCTCTCGCCGGGTCCCTGCAGCGCCGTGACCACCCGCAAGGTCGGCCCCCAGCCCAGCCGCGTCTGCAGGGGATAGCGATGGACGGTGGCGAAGCCCGGTCCGCTGGCCCGCAGGTCCAGCCACCCGATGCCCGGCGAGGTCGGCGCGACGATCTCGACCGGCTGGGCGATCCGCTGGCCGGTGGCCAGGATCGCGGTCCGCCCCGGCGGCAGCCCGAAACCACCGGCCCCGACGATGTCCGCGCGATACAGGCCCGGGCGGCCCGCGACATTGTCCAGTTCCAGCGTCGCGCGGGCGTGATCTCCAGGGGCCAGGAAGCGCGGCAGCGCCAGCTCGGCCACCACCGGCTGGCGCACCGTCATCTCGCTCGCCCCCGCGCCCACCGCCCTGTCGGTCCAGGCGACCGCCACCAGCCGCAATTGTCCGTTGAATTCGCCGGCCGGCAAGCGAACGGTCGCGTGGCCGCCGGCGTCGGTGTCGACGATGCCCGACCACAGGGCGACGGTTTTCGTCGGCACCACGGTCAGGCCCGCGCCGCCGAACTCGTCGCCGCCGAAATTGACCGCTCCGGCCGCGCCGAGGTTCGGATCGAGCAGACGGCCGTAGTCGTCGCGGTAGCTCAGGCCCAGGGCCCGTTTGCCGAAATACCAGCCGATCGGATCGGGGTTCTTCTGGTGCGTGAGGCGCAGCACGCCCTCGTCGACCGCCGCCAGCGTCACGTGCGCCCTTTCCCCGCGCCCCAGGCCCTTGACGGTCAGCGGCACGGTCACCGGCGCCTTGCTGTCGATGATCGGCGGCGTCGCCAGGGCCACCGACAGTTTGCGCCCCGGCTGATCCATCGGCACATAGACCAGTCCCAGCGCGCGGCGTGGCTTTGGACTGAAGACCGGATCGCGCGGCTGCACCACCGTGACCATCACATAGGCCCCGCCGACCCAGTCGGCCCCGGCCTTGAGCCGCACCGTGACCCCCTCCTTCGGTACATGGATCGAGCGGGTCGAGATCAGGTGGTCGGTGGCCACCGCCACCTCGGCCTCGCCGGCGAACGGCGCGGCGATGCGCACCTCCACGGCGTCGCCGACCCGGTAGCCGGTCCTCAGCGCCGACACCCGCGCCGAATCGGGCGGTTCGACTCCATCGGCCGCCTCCGACCAGCCGGAGCTCTGGCGAATGACCGTGCGGGCGCCGGTGGCCGGGTCGTCCAGCTCCAGGCGATAATCGCCCCAGGCCAGTTTGCGGGCGATCCGCGCCGGCGCGCCCGCGCCGATACCCACGACGCCCTCGGCGATCGGGATGTCGCGGCTGCTGCGCCGCCAGGACCAGCGGCCGTTCTGCTCGAACCAGTCGTAGGTCCAGGCCTCGGAGATCAGCCGGTAGTGCGCCCGCGCGACAGGCACGCGGCGCCCGCCCGCGTCGACGGCGACGAGGTCGAAGGTCTGCAAGGGTTCCTCACCGGACCCCGGCGTCACCTTCACGCCGAGATACAGCGGTCGCAACCTCACCTTGAGGTCGACCTGCTCGCTGACCGGACGGCCGCCCGGCTCGAACACCGAGGCGGTGAGCTGCGCCAGCAGCGGTTGCGTCGAGCCGCCCAGGGCATCGGTGCGCAATTCCTGCACCGCGTGGCCCGCCCCATCGGTCACCGACGGCGGGCTCTGCAGCAGCTTCTCCGCGAACGGCGTCTGCTCGTCACCCCAGCGATAATCCTTGAGCGCCGGAAAAGGCGTGGGATCGGCGATCACCCGGCTCTGCGAACGGACCGGCAGCGCCGAGGCGATCGCGCCATACAGGAACCGTGCCGAGACCTGCACGGCGCGCGTCTCGCCCGCCAGCACGGGCCGGTCGGCGTCGCCGGCCAGAGTGACCGCCAGTCGCTGGGGCACGAAATCCTCAACCTGGAAGGTCACCTCTCCGGAGGGAGCGTCGGCCCCGTCCATTTCCAGGCTGGCCTTCCAGACCCCGCGCGGGGCGGCGGCGGGTAGCGTCGTGTCCAGGCTCACCGCACCGGAGGCGCTGCCGGTGAAATGGGTGCGGCTGAACTCCAGCCCGGATGGCCGCCGGATCACCAGGGCGCCGCGGCGGTCCTTCAGAGAGCGCGCCAGCCGGTCGCGCACCAGGGCGACCAGATGCAATGTCTCTCCGGGGCGATAGATGCCGCGGTCGGTATAGAGGAAGCCGTCGATGGCGGCCGATGGATCGAGCGCCGCCTTGCCGGTTTTCGGCGAGCCGCCCGGAGACCGTGCGCCCGCCGACGTCCTGCGTGGACAGGTCGATGGGCGCGCGGTCCAGGTCCATCACGGTGAAGTCACCGCCCGGTCCATAGGCCATCACCCGCGCCGGCGCGGCGCCGGCCTCTCCGGCCAGGAGCGTGCGCGCGAAGTGGGCGTGGCCGACCGTGTCGCTGGCTGTCGACGCCAACTCGCCGCCGTCCTTGCCGACCAGCGCCATGCGCACGCCGGCCAACGCCTTGGCGCTCTTCAGCGATCGCACAGTGACGTCGAGGGCGTCCGAGCCGTCGTAGGCCTGGAGCGCCATGTCGGTGAACAGCACCCAGCGTCGCGCCCTGGCCGGGTTCTGGTCCTCGGCCATGCCCTGCCTGCGCGGTCGCCCGCGCAGGCCGGACGCGTCCTTGCGCCATCACCACATAGGCCCCCGGCTCCAGGGTCTTGAGCACCGCGCCGAGAGGGAAGACGGTGGTGGCCCGCTGGTCGGGCGTCCCGCGCACCGTCATGTCGCCGTCCCAGATCCTGCGCCCGTCGTCGCCGACCCCGTCGCGGCCGTCCTCGTAGTCGTAGCCGCCTTCGGGCGTGGGCTCGGGCGCGCTGATCTCCTTGCGCACCAGATTGCGGTCGGCCACCCGCCAGACCTCGATGTGCAGCCGGGAGACGTTGACCGTCTCCAGGCCGAGGCCATCGGCGTCCTCGCGCGGCAGGATCACGCCGCCGCCCGGCGAAGCCGACATAGACCGGCTTTGAGCCGGCCTCGAAAGCCACGTCGTCATTGGCCGCCAAGCGCCTCGCCGTCGGCCGCCGGCAGGCCGCGCAGCAGGGTGACGGTGCGGCCCTCATAGCCGACCCCGGCGACGCACAACTCGTCGTCGGCCACGGTAACCGCGGCGGGATGGCCGAGGTCCGGGCTGACGGTGACGAAATCGCCATAGGATTTGCGGGGATCGAGCGGCCGCGACATCCGGATGCAGGCCCTCGGCCCGAGCCGCCGACTTGTCGAGGCGCGAGGTCCAGACTGCGAATCCCGGAGGCTTTTGTGGCGGGGCCCTCGGTGCATCGGCTGGGCGCGGCTTGCCGAACAGCGACCAGGCAAAGCCCGGCGATGTCGCTGTCGCCGAGGCGCCCGCCGTGGGCGCGGCGCCCCCCAGCCGCGCGGTCAGGAAACCGCCTCCGAATCCCAGCGCCAGCAGCGCCACCGCCGCGACGATCGTCCGACGCCCCACCGATCCCGCCATCCGCCCCCCATTGTTCCCGTGAGCGTTCCTCCCGGCTGGCCACCGCGTCAAGGACTTCGGCGCGCCGCCCGAGGCTTCCGTCCAGATCGCGCCCTCGGAGATCAGGGGACACAATACCTAACTGACACGCGCTGGCCGGTGTGCCGCGCGGCCCTCGCCCCCTCCCCCGCTTCGTGGAGGAGGATCGCTCAGGTCCGACCCAGTCAGATCGCGACAGTAGACCGGCCCGCGGGATCCGGTCGCTTCGCCGGTGTCAGGTGGTCTGCACGGTCCCGCTGGTGTCCAGTCTGAGGGTCATGTCGTAGATTTGCCAGCCGTTCTCGGTGCGCCGGACTTTCGACAGATAGGTCCCGAGGAAGTAATACACGGAATTGTCGGGGTTCTTGTGCCAGGCGTTCAGATAGCTTTCCAGCGCGCCCTGGTCGCCGTCCACGTCCGCCAGCTGCGTGCCGATGAGATGCTGCGTGCCGATGTAGTCCTTCAGGGCGTTCTCGGCCACGTCCGCCCAACCGTCGGGGCCATCGGCGACGAGGTCGTCGCCGGTGTTCGCCGTGCGCACCTTGGCGTCGGGCGTGAAGATGCGGTGGTAGATCGCCCGGCCCTCGGCCCGCAGCTCCGGCGTCTTCTTGCCCAGCTTGTCGGTGGCCTTGGCGTAGAGCCGCTGCAAGGTTTCGATCTCGTGCTTGTCGGCGACGATTTGCGCGCGGCGCTCGGACATTATTGCTCCCCTCTGTGCAGTGTGACGTGCCGGCCTATCAGTCTATTCGGCATCGTCGCGCGGTAGAAGCGCTCCCGGTTCCCCGACGGCTGGCGCGTGCCGACCGACCGCGCTAACGACCTCACCAGAAAACCCTTGTATCTGGATTTTGGCGTCGGGTGATGAACGCGGCGCTGCAAGGGGGCCGGCGGCCGCCGGCCCCCTTGCGCGACGGACGGCGCCGCGTTCCGCGTCTATGGCTGCTACAACGACGAGGTCGTCCGCGAGGACGGCCGGTGGAAATTCGAGGCGCGGCGCTATTCGCGGCTGTACCGGGGGCCGGTGGACCTGAGCGGCGAGAGGTTCGACGACAGCTGATCCCGAACCGGGCCATTCAATGCCGGTCCGGGGCGCTGTAGGATCGAACGTGCAACTGCCCCCGGATCAACGGGAAGAAAGGGCGAGCCATGGGCCGTATGATTTTCCGCAACGCCAATCTGCTCGACGGAGACAACCCGGCGCGCGAGAACGCCACCATCGTCGTCGAGGGCGAGCGCATCGCCGAGGTGACCTCGGGCGCCGTGGCGCCGCGGGCGGGCGACACTATCGTCGACCTGCACGGGATGACCCTGATGCCCGGCATGGTCAGCGGCCATTACCACGCGGCCTACAGCATCGGCGGGGACAAGGTGCCCATGGGCGCGCCGGCCACCCGGCTGGCGATCCACGCGCTGGCCAACGTCCAGAAGGCGCTGCGGGCCGGGTACACCAGCGTGGTCGGCGCGGGCACCTTCCACGATGTCGACGGCCGGTTGGCCGAGGCGATCGAACTCCGGCGTGGTCGTGGGACCGCGGCTGATCCCATCGAGTTCGGGCGCTGTCGCCCAAGGTCACGCAGGACGAGCCGGCCGAGGGCGTGCCCTGGCTGAAGTGCTGGGGTCCGGACGATTTCCGGGCGGCGGCGATCGGCGAGATCGAGCGCGGCGCGAAGATCGTCAAGCTTTTCGCCGCCCAGGGCCACGCCATGCGCAGCTGCCGCGAGATGACCTTCGAGGAGCTCGAGGCCGCCTGCGACGCGGCGCACGAGCGCGGCGCGCGGACCCGGGCGCATGTCTGCGGCGCCGCCCAGGTGATGAAGTGCATCGAGGCCGGCGTCGACATCATCGACCATGCGGACTGGATGGACGACGCGGTGATCGACGCGCTGATCGCCAACAACCGGTTCGTGCTGCCCAGCATGTACACGCCCTGGCTGTCGTCCGCCGACCCGACGCTGGACGGGGCCGACTATTACGACAAGGACGATTTCGAATACATGCGGGCGAAGGTGCCCCTCGCCAACGCGCGCGGCGTGAAGTTCGTGCCCGGCGACGACTACGGCTTCTTCGACATGGCGCCGCACGGCGCCTATTCGCGCGAACTGGCCTGCTATGTGGAGCAGGTGGGCATCAGCCCGCTCGACGTCATCCGGTGGGCGACCAAATATGGCGGCGAGATGACCGGCATTCCGGACCTCGGAACCCTCGAGGCGGGCAAGCTGGCCGACATGGTGATCGTCGACGGCGACCCTTCGGTCGACATCACCCTCCTGCAGCAGCCCGAGCGGATCATCGCGGTGATCAAGGGCGGCGCGGTGGTCGCCGGCGCCTTGCCCCTCGCCCAACCGGCGATGGCGGCGGAGTAGAGGCTCGTCAGACGTCGTCCCGAGGCAACTCGTCTCCGGTCAGGGCGATTGAGCCTGGATTGCCCCATTGGGGCTCCTCCTCTCCCGCTCTCCCCGCCGAAAGGCGGGGCCCAGGTTTTTTTTGTTGGTTGAGGTCCTCGAACAGATCTCGCCATGTCGGATTGAAGCGCTCGATCAGCTCCAGCTTCCAGGCGCGCCGCCATGTCTTCATGCGGTGCTCGCGCGTCCACGATGGAACTGCGATGATAGTGCACATAACTGCAGTTTAGGGCACTGTCAGAGCGCCAGGAAGCTGGCGCGTTCCAGCGGGGATTACGGTGACTCCCTATCGCGATCTGATATCCTGCCGGTCAGGTCCTCAGAAGCGAATTCACCGTGGCGTGGTTATTCCTGGCAAACGGATTGATCAGTCGCAGACCATCGAGAATGCGTCCGTCCTGCATGTCCTCGGTAAGAAGCGCTTGCGCGCCAGCCGCCTGCGCGGCGGCGCAAATCACCGCATCCCAGAATTGGACGCCATGGATCGATGCGGTTGCGGCGGCGGTTTCCAGAACGGCTTCTGTCGTGGCGGGTGTGACGAAGGTGGCGCGGTAACGTTCCGACTGACGGACGGCCTCGGGCAGAGTATGCGGCGCCCGCCGTTGACTGAAGCGCAGGAACTCTCCCAGAACCTGCACCGGTATCACGCCGTCGCGGGCTGCGCGCGCGATCAGGTCCGCCGCCATCCTCCCCTTGGCTGTCTCCGGCTCCAGCTCAGCGTAGATAAGGATGTTGCTGTCGAGGGCGACGCGGGTCACGCCTCCTCATCGCCGTATTTGTCGTCCTCGGTGATCCGGCCGACGCGGAACCCGGTCGCGCGCTTGGCCCGAAGGCTGCTGACGAGGTCCTCGTAGGCAGCGCGCCATTGCGGATCCGCCGATCGATCGGCGGCCTGTGGAGCGATCCTTGCAACCGGCACGCCATTCTTGTGACAATGTGTCTCGCCCTGCTCGGCCGCCGCGATCACGCGCGAAAAGTTTTGATTTGCCTCGCGCACGGACATTTCCCGCATGACGCCCTCCGTTCTACGTTGCAACATAGGCCTCGCACGGTGGGCTTTTCCAAGTTCCATTCGGGTTCGGCGGGAGCGACATCCTGGGGATTCGGAGTGCACATAACCCGCGGTTTAGTGCGCTGTTGTTGTCTAATTGTTTTTCTCCGAGTTAGGCATAGATTTGAATTTTCTATACTTTTGTTTAGGCCCGACCGGCGTCTATGGTTGTCTTCGAGGTCGTGGACGGGCTTCGGAGCCATGGTCGTCCTCGCCTCATGATCGCGGTCAGGCGGCTGATGGATGGGTGTCTCCATGTCACCGACGAGGTCAGAGCCTCCGCAGTGCAAGCGAGATCACCCGTTTTGACGTCCGGTCCGGTCTTCAGATGGGCTGTCAGGCCCATTGGAAGTCGGTGTCGGTCCGCCAAAGTTTGCGGAGCAGGATGGCGAGCTTGCGGGCGACGGCGACGCGGGCGCGCTTTCCCCCCTTGGCGGCCGCCAGGGCCTTGCCCCAGGTCTGAAGAGCACAGGGTCGCTTGACCCGGGTGAGCAGGCTGTTGGCGGCCTCGTACAGCGCCGAGCGCAGCCTCGGGTCGCCGGCCTTGGAGATGTGTCCCTTCACGTCGCGCTCGCCCGATTGCGAGCGCCTGGGCGCCAGCCCGGCATAGGCGCCGACGGCCTCGCCGTGCTCGAACCGCGCGGGGTCCTCGACGCCGCTCTTGAACTGGAAGGCGGTGATCGGGCCGACGCCCGGCACGCTCGTCAGGCGCCGGCAGACGGGGTCGGCCGCGGCGCGCGCCTCCAGGGCGCGGGACGAGCGCCTGATCTGTTTCTCCAGCGCCGCGAGAGCCTCGAGCAGGGGCGTGAGGATGGTCCTCAGCTCCGGCTTCTGTTCGAACAGCGCCTTCAGCCGTTCGGCCCGCTTGCCCGGCGTGGTGACCTTGCCCAGCCGCAGGCCGAACAGCTTCACAGCCCGCGAAGCTGACCCAGCATGGCGCGGTGCGCCTTGATGAGCTGTCACGCACGGCCAGTTGCGCGCGGTCCATATGGGTGGCGCTGTCTTTGATGTGCACCGCCTTGTACCAGCCGGTGCGCGCCAGCTGCGCCAGGCCTTCGGCGTCATGGGGGTCGCTCTTGTTGACCCGGGTCGAGAGCACGCCTTTGGCATGGCGCGCGCAGACGCAGATCGCCGGCACGCCCCGCTCGATGAGCCCATGGTAGAGGAAGGCGGACAACGGACCGGTCTCCAGAACCACCCGCACAAAGTCCGGGCAGCGCTTGTAGAGCCGCCGCCAGCGCCGCCGGATCGGTCGCGCACACCCCACGCCAGATCACCTTTCCATCAGTATCTACCACACAAAGGTGCGTGGTCTTGTCCGATACATCCAATCCGCAGTAGGTTGCCGACATGGTCCATTCTCCTTGTTGAAGCAGCTCGATACTGACTTCGTACCCCAAGGAGGGTGGGCCTACATCAATTACGCCATGTCACTTAATTCCCATGATCACGATCAGAAAGCCGGCGCAATAGCCGAAATCCGAACCCATGGGCCGCCAGGGCGTATCGGGCAGATGCGACTGCAGGACCACCTGGCCCAGCAGGGAGAAACTGATGGAGAGCCCGCCGGCGACGCCCGACCACCAGAGCGAGGTGATCGGCCGCTCCATCTCTTCGTCGCCTTCGCGGCGGACAATCTCGTAGATTACCGGGGATCGCAGCTGGGACCGTTCCTCGATGGCCTCGAGATCGACTTCGCTCAGGCCGCGCGCGTTTTCCTCGTCGGTCGGCGGCTCTTCGCCGTGCTTGCCAGCGGGCCGATTTGCGGCCGACCTTTTCGGCGGAGCCTTGGCCGTCATCGTCTCGAGCTCTGCATAGTCGCTATGGCATGGGGCTTGGCGACGACCAGGACGCTGGACCTGGGCGGGCGCCCAGGTCAATTGCACCCAGTAACCGGGAACACTCCGATATGGTGCCCCAGGATTTCGGACTTCCTGACAAGTTGGTGCCAATATCCTATCCGTCCAGGCGCCGAGAAATAGATCTACGCGGCCGCCACACCGCACATGAGGCCCTTCGGGTCGTTTTCGACGAGCCGGGGCTCCGCACGCTTGGAACCCTTCGTCGCAACAAGAAGCGGTGAATGATTATGCTAAACAGTTACAGTTAACCTTGCGGATAGTTAATATTTCTCTTCAAACATTTGAATGTGTATACTTCACTATCAAATTATTCCCAATTCCTGCAATTTATCAGAAATGCTAGACACCGCCGATACGCATGAGGCAATGCCACTTACGGCCCTGGAAACCGCAGATATTCCTATTTTTACTTTATCTTTGTCTGGATTTTGCTTTCCGAGCTCAGCCTTCATGTCGGCATAACTTTGTCGAACATCGAAATCAGCATTGCAAACATGTTGGTCTAGCAAATCCATTGCCTTCACACTTCGCCCATCCCCACTCGGCACTGTAAGATTTTCAACATAGCCATAGATACTCCCCGACCCGGTATGGCTGATGTTGCCAAAAACACCACGTTGAACTTTGGGTACTTCCCGCTCATCGTCGCTCGACATGTTCTCTCCCTTATAGATGCCTTAGTTCTTTACATTTGACAGACACGTTAGAGAATTCCGGAGACACAAGAATTGCGCCGAGACTATCGTAGCTTAGTATCTGATTCCACAGCAATGCCAAATTTGAATGACTGCAATGATCAAGCACGTTCAATCCCTCGCCTACTCCGTGAGGCGTCGATACCTGTTCGCGAAATAGCAAAAGCAACCTCACCACGTCCACCGCGCCGGGGCGTTCATTTTCAATCGCGAGCTTTCCCTCCTCCAAATAGGCAGTTATCAGACTTCCTTTTCCTTGTCAAGAAGTAGCGTACGCTCTTCACCTCCCTGTGCAACTGTCGCACACATAAACCGTATATGTTTTCCTGCAGAAGCGCTATCCCTGGTCGTCGATAGATTGCGCTTCTAGATACAACAATATCCATTAATCCCCCTGACTACTCTACAAGTTGATCTAAAATTCCCAAAATCAAATTTCTCTCTTTAGTTCGGAGAAAATTGCACTAGTTCTACGCAGATTCGAAATTTGGTCGTCTAGTTTCGGGTCTACAAAGCTTCGTGGCCACTCCACCGCGCCGTCCTCAGTACTCTTTAATTCTTAATACTAGATTCTCCTTTCGACGTCTGCTCAATATACATAATCTCTACGTCGTCATGGTGGATATCATCGCCATCTCGCATCCTGCGGTCAACTCGACTCAAAAAGTGGTCACTATGAGTCTCAACTATAATCCTGCAATTTGGGTATCGCCTAACTATTTCTATAAACAAATCGGCCAAAACCACATGCAACTTTGGATGAAGATGGGCCTCTGGTTGTTCTATAAATATCATTTGCTTGTCGGAAATTGCCAGAACCTCGTCCAAAACAGGCAGTAAATGCATTAGTCCAAACCCAACTGAATTTAGTGGTAATGGCCGTCATAAATATTAGACGGATTTAGCGAATCATCTATAGATCCCGCCGCCATCCCCTCCTTTGAATGTTGTCCGACGGTAACTGAGTATACGGACTCCATGTGCTTTCGGAGTTTAAAGTGAAAATTAAACGGCTCGGCAACTACGTTCAAATCGTCGTATGCTCGTGCTCGATTGGCGACCCGCCGAATAACGTCGACAACGTAATCATCTCCTTGGTGAGATTTCGGGCAAAACGTATATAGGTCTGGCACGTGACCTGTACGGGCCCACATGTACGCAATGAGTTTCGGACGACACTTCTGCGCGCGAAACTCATTAACGAGTACACGATACCAGCCCAAACTGGCTGTCGCCCATTTTTTACAACTGAGAAAATATTTAGGTCAAAGTTTATTAACTCACGAACACTTTCGGCGCTCAACTCTCGCATCTTTCCAAGCTCTGGATCAAATATTTTGGCTGAGACTTGATGATCGAGGCGCGGCCCATCGCTTTCGTGTATCATGTTATTACAGGTAATGGCCTCAAATAAATCTTCGTCGCCAAGTTTTATGTATAATGCGCTTGTTTTTATGTCCGCTGGGTATTCCTTCTTAAAAACCCACTCGATCTGAAGTTCGGATGAGTCGGTAACCTTGCCCATGAGATATGACGACAGGCTTATAGAAAACTTTATCTCTTTCTCAGCGGCATCTAAACATTCTTGTATATCTGATCCCTTCATACTTGATATTGCAGTGTGAGACAAATCTGTACCTGAAACAAAACCCTTAAACAATTCCAATATTTGCTTTCTTTCGGGCACGTTCAATTTAGATATATCTGCAAATATGTCACGGATAGTTATTAACAGAGTGTCTTTGCTCGCGTCATTTCGGTATAGGGTTGCAATGTTGGAAATTGATAATTGACGCGATTTTCTTTGAATGCTTTTTTCCTCGGAGGCCAAGGCAATGCGGGACAGGGGGATTAACGTGTCTCGACTAGTCCTACCCAGTCTGTATTTATGCGCTTCTCGTCTAGCTTAAACACCGCCGCAAACGCTAAAGGCTCAGAGCCCTTTTTGTGGAAAAGATCAGAGGGGTCTAAAATCAACAAATCTTTTCCTGCGGTCGCGAGTGGAATATTAATTCCATCGACGTTAGGCAAGATTGCGATATTTGCGGTTTGGTATAGAATTCTGACAGCCTGCGCCAGAGAGCTTTTTCCGGAATTATTCGGACCAAGAACAACAGTGAGTTTGGCGGGGATGAAGTTTATATGACCCCTGAAGGCCCTATAGTTGGTAAGCCTTAAACCGAGAAACATGAAAAATTCTCCGTCAAATTGCTACCGACCGCGCAAGTTCTTCGCTGATTTGATTGTAAAAATGGGAGAGATCGGCGGGCACGCGTCACGCCGAATGCAGAAAATTGTTGCACTTTAGCCTCCCCTGATCGCTAGTCGCAGATGGGCTACCACGAACGTTAGGCAGCCGTCGACATGGAATCGCGTGCAATTGAGGGACTGCGATTGAGGGACTGGAGCAACGTTCCCCACGTCGGAAAATGAGGGCGGTTTATGGCCGCCCTGCGCCCGTAGGTTCGTCGACCGTGGCGGCGATCAGGTTGGCTATCGACACTCTGGCCGATTTCAGTACTTGGCCGGTCGGCGCCGGGGCGGCGACGAAGCGCGCCAGTGTGGGCCTGGTCAGGCGCCGACACATGACCGTTCGGCGACAAAGCGGATCGTGTCCCAGTGCGTGGTGTAACTGACCAGCGCGGCCACCATGATCTCCGGCAGGCCGGGATCGGTCAGTTGGCCATAATCGGCAAGCTGACGATAGGGTTATCGCTCAGTCCGGCGACGGATTCCAGGCTCATGTATCTTGAGCGCTGGACGACCCATTCGTCGTTCTGTTCGAGTAGGATGGCGCCGACCAAGCGGATGATGGCTGCCTCGTTGGGGAAGATGCCGACAGTATCCGTGCGCCGCTTGATCTCGCCGTTGAGGCGCTCGATGGGACTGGTGCTGTGAAGCTTTACCCCGGCCGGCCGGCCGGCTTTCCGGCTTTCTGGTGACGGCTTTCTGGTGACAGTGCGCTTATTCCCATCCGCTCAGCCATCCTTGACCGCCGGCTTGCGACCGGGACGCGCCGGAGCCAGGCGTCGTCGTGTCCGGCGTTCGAGGTCGGCGATGAAGGCGGCGCTCCCCGATAGGCTGGCGGATCCGTTCGGCCCGGCGCAGCCGCGCGCTCAACGCCTCGTCCTCCCCGGCCGCCAGACGCGCCTCGAGGTCGGGAAAGCGCTCCCTCACCGGCGCGGCCGTGGTCAACCCATACTCCGCCACGCGGCCCAGATGCGCGGAGTTCCGGGGACACTATATGCAATTGAAACGACTACTCTTTAGTTGATCAATAGGGGAAAGTGCCCCCTGATATCCAAACCCGCCGCAGCCACCGATGAGGGTTTACTATTTCCTACAGGGTCACCTTAATCCCAGGTGACACTGTCACCGGAACTCTCCACCGGAACTCCCTCGCTGGCCAGTGTCCGCCCCTGCGCCGACGCGCTGAACGCCGCGGGCAAGCCGTTTGAGGTCGTCATCGTCAACGCGGCCGTCTTGGCCTGTCCCATGAGCCGAACGGCCGACGGCTTCGAGACGCAGGTCGGCGCCAACCACCTGGGCCATTTCGTGCTGGTGAACCGCATCGCCTCGCCGCTGGGCCCGGGCGCGCGGCTGTGAACCTGTCGTCCGCCGGGCGCCGGTTCGCCGATATCGACCTCGAGGACCCCGACTACGAAAACAGCCCCTATGACGAGTTCGAGGCCTATGGCCGCGCCAAGACCGCCAACGTCCTGTTCGCGGTCGAGTTCGACCGCCGTCATTGCGACCGTGGCGTCCGCGCCGCCGCCGTGCATCCCGGCGGCATCCAGACCGAACTCGCCCGTCATATGACCCCCGAGGTGATCCAGCGCCTGATGGCGCGGGTGCTCAGCGACCAGTCCGCCGACGCCGCCAGCTACCCCTGGAAATCCGTCCCGCAGGACGCCGCGACCTCCGTCTGGACCGCGGTCGTCGCCCCGGCCGACGCCATCGGCGGCCGCTACTGCGAAGACTGCCACGTCGCGGAAGTCGTCGACGACGCCCGCTCCGGCGTCCGCGCCTACGCCCTCGACCCCGCCCGCGCCGCCGCCCTCTGGGCCGGGAGCGAACAACTGGTGGGCGAGTCGTTCCAGGGCTTGCGGCGGCTTCCGGGCTGCCGGATGCACACATCCTCAAGGTGATGACCTGACACCCTCCGGCGCGGGATCTGACTACGAGCGGCCTGACTTGATGCGTGATGCATGATGCGCGATGATCATTTGTGGGAGACGCCACATGCGAACGACCTTATCCATTGATGACGACGTCCTGGCCGCCGCCAGGGCGATCGCAAATCAGAAGCGAGCGACCGTGGGAGAGGTGATTTCCGACCTCGCCCGCAAGGCATTGCACCGGCCGGCCGCACCAACGGTGCGCAATGGCGTCCCGCTTCTTCCACTGAGTGATCCGCATGCGGTGGTCACGCTTGAAATGGTCAACGCCCTGCGTGACGAGACGCCGTGACGTGCCTGCTGGACGTCAATGTTCTGATCGCCCTGATTGATCCGGCCCACATCACTCACGACGCCGCCCACTATTGGTTTGCGGAGCATGGGCCGGCCGGCTGGGCAACCTGCCCGCTGACTGAGAACAGGGTCGTCCGCATTGTCGGACATCCCAGATATTCCAACAGCCCGGGGACACCGGCCGCCGTCATGTCCATCGTCGCCCAGCTGCGGACACTGGAAGGTCATGTCTTCTGGCCCGACGACATCAGTCTGGTCGCCAACGCAGCTATCGATCAATCGCGGATACTCACCTCGGCGCAGGTAACCGACTGCTATCTGCTGGCGCTGGCGGTCGCCCACGCGGGACGGCTGGCGACGTTCGACCGTCGCCTGTCGACGAGCGCCGTCGCGGGAGGCAAAGCCGCACTACTGCTCATCCCGGAATCCTAGGTCGGGGATTACCCAGGGCCAGGAAGGCACCGTTAGCGAAACATGCTTTTGCGTTTGTTCGCCGTCTGGTCGTGACTGGCTATCCCCATCTCCACCGTCATGGCCGGGTTCTTATCCCGGCCAGCCATCGTCCCGCTCGTTCGCTCTCGATGATTTCCCCTGGGCCTAGCCATGGGTGGCCGGCATAAGAACCCGGCCATGACGATCGTTTTGGGGGGAGCGGGCGAAACCCGCCGGGGCTGGCGGCTGATCCGGAGTGTTCGGATTTTAGACGGCATGATGTCGATCGTATCGCCTCATGGGTCTTGACAAAGTGCAATAAAAATTCAATTTGCAAACCTCTGCCCAATCCCACGCCCCAACGAGGTTTCCCATGCCAGACGATCAGTCCCCGCCCGCCGCCGTGGTCCGTCACGATAGCGGCCGATTTGGCCCCGGCAATCCTGGACGCCCGGCCGGCGCGCGGGGCCGGCGGGGGCGCCATGTCGTGGACGCCATCCTCGACGATTTCATCGCCAACAAGAACAGCGCTCTCAACAGCGCGCGTTGCGTCAATGGGCCGGCCTATCTGAACACCATCGTCAAGCTGCTGCCGGCCCAGCCTTCGATCGACGCGCCCGACGTTCGCGACTGGTCGGACGCCGAGGTGGACGCGGCCATGCTCGCCGTCCGCAAGGATCTTCGCCATCGGCGGGACCGCCCGCGATCAGCTGATCCAGGTCGAGGCGTTGATGTGCGGCCAATAGCCTCCATGAGCCCCCGGCCGCCGTTATTAACGGTGATTTACGGTCGACCCGGTCGCCTCGCCCCCGGTCCGCCAGGCCAAGGGTCTGCCGAAAACACGCGGCGTCCGACCGGCTTGGCCCAGGCTGCCTCAGTCTCTACAACCACCCCCATGATCCTGGTCATCGATAACTACGACAGCTTCACCTACAACCTCGTGCACTATCTGAACGAGCTGGGCGCGGAGACCTGCGTGCATCGCAACGATGCGCTCAGCGTCGAACAGGCCCTGGCGCTGCGGCCGGAGGCGGTGTTGCTGTCGCCGGGTCCGCGCACGCCCGACGACGCCGGCGTCTGCCTGGGCCTGATCGCCGCCGCGCCCGCCGGGCTGCCGATCCTGGGGGTATGCCTGGGACACCAGGCGCTGGGGCAGGCGTTCGGCGGCAGGGTGATCCGCGCCAAGTCGCTGATGCATGGCAAGACCAGCGCCATCCACCATCGCGGCGAGGGCGTGTTCAAGGGGTTGCGCGACGGCTTCACGGCGACCCGCTACCATAGCCTGTGCGTCGAGCGGGACAGCTTGCCGGCGGGGCTGGCGATCACCGCCTGGACCGACGACGGTGAAATCATGGGGCTGCAACACCAGACGCGACCGCTGCACGGGGTGCAGTTCCACCCGGAATCGATCGCCACCGAGGGCGGTCATGCGCTGCTCGGCAACTTTCTCGACCTGGCCGGCGTGCATCGCGTCGCGATGGTCTGAGCGGCGGCGATGTCCGACGCGTTCAAGCCCCTGCTGGCGCGCCTGGCCGATGGCGCGACCCTGATCGGCGAAGACGCCGAGGCATTCTTCTCGGCCTGCCTGCGGGGCGAGCCGACGCCCGGCGCAGATCGGCGCGGCGGTCACCGCCATGCGCCTGCGGGGCGAGACGGTGGGCGAAATCACCGCCTGCGCCCGCGCCCTGCGGCGCGAGGCGATGGTGCTGGATCAGCCTTATGACGTGATCGACGTCTGCGGCACCGGCGGGGACGGGGCGCACACGCTGAACATCTCGACGGCGGTGGCGCTGGTGGCGGCGGGCGGTGGGCTGAAGGTGGCGAAGCACGGGGCCCGGGCGGTGTCGTCGAAATCGGGATCGTCGGACGTGCTGGCCGAACTGGGGGTCAATCTCGAAGCCAGCCTGGAGCAGCTCGCGGCGAGCGCTCGACGCCGCCGGCGTCTGCTTCCTGTTCGCGCCGGCGCACCATCGCGCCATGCGTCACGTGATGCCGATCCGCCAGCAACTGGGCTTCCGGACCATCTTCAACCTGCTCGGGCCGTTGTCCAACCCGGCCGGCGCGCGGCGTCAGGTGCTGGGGGTGTTCGCCGAGCGCTGGGTCGAGCCGCTGGCGCATGTGCTGGGCGCCCTGGGCGCGCACCGCGCCTGGGTGGTGCACGGCGAGGGACTGGACGAGATCACCACCACCGGGCTCGACCCAGGTGGCCGAATGGCGCGAGGGCGGCGTGCGGCTGTTCAACATCACGCCCGAAGCGGTCGGTCTGCCGCGCGCGGCCCTGGCCGACCTGCGCGGCGGCGATCCGGCGCACAACGCCGAGGCGATGCGAGCCCTGCTGGCCGGCGCGCGCGGCGCCTACCGCGACGTCGTTCTGCTGAACGCCGCCGCCGCCTTCCTGGTGGCCGAACGGGTCGAGACCCTGCGCGAAGGAGTCGAGCGTGGGCGCGCTGGCCATCGACAGCGGCGCGCGCGGCCACGCGCGCTGGACACCCTGATCGAGGCGACCAACGCAGCCATGACCGACATCCTGGCCTCGATCGCCGACTACAAGCGCCGCGAGGTGGCCGAGCGCCGGGCGCGGCTGACCACGGCCGAGGTGGAAGCCCGAGCCGCCGCCATGGACGGGCCGCGCGGCTTTCGCGCCGCGCTGCGGCGGGCGCGGACGCCCGGGCGCCTGGCGCTGATCGCCGAGATCAAGAAGGCCTCGCCGTCGAAGGGCCTGATCCGCGCCGATTTCGATCCGCCCGCCCTCGCGCGCGCCTATGAGGCGGGCGGCGCGGCCTGCCTTTCGGTGCTCACCGACGGCCCGAGTTTCCAGGGCGCCGAGGGCGACCTGACGGCGGCGCGGGCCGCGGTGGCGCTGCCCTGCCTGCGCAAGGATTTCCTGGTCGATCCCTGGCAGGTGGCCGAATCACGCGCCATGGGGGCCGACGCCATCCTGGTGATTCTGGCGATCTGCGACGATTCGCTGTCTCGCGACCTGATGGCCGAGGCTGACCGACGGGGCATGGACGTGCTGGTCGAGACGCACGACGCGCGACGAGATCAGACGCGCCGCGGTGCTCGGGGCGCGGATGATCGGGGTCAACAACCGCGATCTGAGGACCTTCGTAACCGATCTCGCGGTCACCGAGGCATTGGCTGAGGAAATTCCCGTAAATGCCTTATTGGTAACGGAAAGTGGTATTTTCAGTCACGGCCGACGCCGAGCGGCTTCGCCGGGCGGGGGCCGGCGCGATGCTGGTCGGCGAAAGTCTCATGCGTCAGGCCGACATCGCGGCGGCGACCCGCGCTCTGATCGGCTGAAAAAGTAAAGCCGCCGACGGCGATCCGGCGATCTTGACTTCGCCGGAGAACACCAGGAGAACATCGTCACGTTTTTGGTTTGTTCCCGGGTCGGGGCGCCGACGGAGGCGACGATGCTTACACGCAAACAACATGAACTGCTGATGTTCATTCATGAGCGGATCAAGGAGACCGGGGTGTCTCCTTCGTTCGACGAGATGAAGGATGCTCTCGATCTCGCGTCGAAATCCGGTATTCACCGGCTGATTACCGCCCTGGAGGAACGCGGCTTCCTGCATCGCCTGGCGCACCGGGCGCGCGCGCTGGAGGTGGTGAAACTGCCACAACAGGCGACCACCGCGGCGCCGCCCAAGGGCCGCGCGGCCTTTCGACCGCAAGTGGTCGAGACCGACGCGCCGCCTCGACCGGTGGCGGCCAACGACGCCCGAGACCTGCCGATCCTGGGGCGGATCGCGGCGGGCACGCCGATCGAGGCCATTCAGCATGAACGTGACCGCATGTCGGTGCCGGAAGTCGATCCTCGGGCCGGGCGAGCATTTCATCCTCGAGGTGCAGGGCGAACTCGATGGTCCAGGCGGGGATCCTCGACGGCGACTTCGTAGTCATCCGCAAAGCCATCCACCGCCAACTCCGGCGAAATCGTCGTGGCGCTGGTGATGGACGAGGAGGCGACGCTCAAGCGTCTGCGCCGCCGGGGCGCCTCGATCGCCCTGGAGGCGGCCAATCCGGCCTACGAGACCCGGATCTTCGGTCCCGATCAGGTGCAGGTGCAAGGCAGGCTGGTCGGACTCATCCGCCGGTATCACTGAACGACCACGGGCGCTCGCCGCGCTCCGGCTGCGACCAGGCGATCCGCCAGCCCCCCGGCGAGGCGAACACTTCGGCCGCCCCGCCCGCGGCGAAGTCGGCGTTGCGCAACAGGATCGCGCCGCGGCAGGCGTCCGGGACCGGAACCTCGGCCCGCAGAATGAAGATGTCGGCATGAGCGCACAGCGATTCCAGCTTGCCCGCGGCCGGCTTTCGCTTCGTCCACCAGGCGGCGATCGCCGGCCGACCGGGTCCGAGCGGCGCACAGCCCATGCGGCTGCAGTCGAAATTGGCTTGCTGCAACTGCATGGCGGCTTCCAGGCCGTCGGGCAGGGTGAAGCCGCGGCGCTGGGCCCATAACTGGGTGGCGTATTGCCGGGCGCCCGGCTTGAGGACGATCTCCTGGTTGGCGCTGACGATGGCCGCGTCGTCACCGTCCGCCGCCAGCCAGGCCACCGGCGCGGCGGGCCGGGGCCACAAGGCCACCGCGGCGGCCATCGGCACGCCGATCCAACGTAAGCGAACCGCGCCACAGACAGGCCCACACGATGCCCAGATATGACAGGGCCAGGGCGATCTGCGGCGCGCTCGACAGGGTGACGGCGGCGCCTGGCGCGGCGGCGAACAGGTGGCCGAGAACGAGAACCGCCCGCGCCGCCCAACCGGCCAGCCAGTAGATCGGTCCGGCCAGCGTCGCGTCGAGCCCGACGCCTTGAGCCAGCAGGCTCAGTCCGAGGCTCGGCATCAGAACGGCGCTGGCCACGAAATCGGCCGTCAGATTGGCGAACACGCCGTAATTGGCGACGCGGTTGAAATGCTGGATGGCGAACGGACCGGTGGCCATGCCGGCGACGAAACTGACGGCGGCCATGGCGATCAGCCAGTCGCGGCCGCGTTGCAGCAACGCCAGCGGCCAGGCCAGGCCGATCGCCGCGGCCGGGCGGCGCCAGAGTTCAGCCAGAGCGATCAGCGACGCGGTGGCGCAGAACGACATCTCGAACCCGGGCGCGAGGACGACATCCGGCTCGATGATCAGGATCAACAGTGCGGCCAGGGCCAGGGAGTGCAGGCTGACCGCGCGACGGTCGACCAGGATGGCGAAGAAGGCGACACCGGCGGTGATGGCCGCGCGCCGGGCCGGCGGATGCGCCCCGGACAGCACCAGGTAGCAGACCACCACCACCAGGGCGCCGACGGCGGCGACCTTCTTGCCGGACACTCGCAACGCCAGCCACGGCCAGGCGGCGATCGCGATCCTGAAGGCGAAGAACGCGAAACCGCTGATCGCCGCGGTATGCAGGCCGGCGATCGCCAGCATGTGGGCCAGGCCCGAGCCCCGCAGATCATCGCGATGGTCGGGAGGCAGCCAGTCCTGGTGACTGGTGGTGACCGCGACCGCCAGGCCCGAGGCGCCCTGGTCGTTCGGCCCAAGGGCGGCGGCGATGTTGGCGGCGAGTCGACAGGCGACCGACCACCGCAGGGCGTTGACCGCCATGTCCAGGCGCAGGGGCCAGGGCGGTGGATCGAGGAAACTGGCGACCGGCGGCCGCAGAGCCAGGCCGACGCCGCCGATCCCCTCGAACCAGGCGTCGCGGGCGAAGTCGTAGGCTCCGGGCGATGCGGGGCCGGGCGGTGGATCGAGCAGGGTGCGCACGCTGATCGCCGATCCGGGCGGCGGCAGGCTCTGGGGTCCGCCGGGGGCGTCGACCACGATGCGGATCCGCGTGGGCGTCAGACGCGGGGCCAGGCCGGAAATCCAGGTCGGCGCGATCAGCAACCGCTCGCCACGCTCGCTCGGGGTTTCGATGTCGACCACCCAGCCGCGCACCGACGCCACGCCGAGGCGGCTGGGGGCGATCGGCGCGGCGACCCGGTCGCTATGCAGCTTGGCGCAGCAGAAACCGCAGGCGACCATGGCGGTCAGCCAGGTCGCCGCGATCGCGGCGCGGTGTCGCCCATGACGCCGCGCCGCCAAGGCCAGCAGGGTGGCGACGGTCGCGGCCAGTGCGCCGACCCATAGGGGCGGTTCCGCCTTCAGGCCGAGATAGATCGCCGCCCCGACGCCGAAGGCCACGGGCGTCCACAACGGCAATCTGTCGAACTGGTCGGCGACCTGTCGCAAGAGCCCCCCGGCGATCAGTCGCCGGCTAGGAAGATTGCTCGCCCGCGTGATAAGCCCGCGGATCAATCCTCCCGGCGCGACGGCCGCAACGGCTCCGAGCGCGCCGCCGCCGTCGCCTGGATGCCCAATGCCCGTCCTCCGAGACAGAACGACCCGTCGTCACCCGTATCGCCCCCTCGCCCACCGGCTCGATGCACATAGGCACAGCCCGCACCGCCTTGTTCAACTGGCTTTACGCGCGCCACTGTGGCGGACACATTTCTCCTGCGCATCGAAGACACCGACCGCGAACGGTCTACCGACGCGGCCGTGCAGGTGATTTTCGACGGCCTGGACTGGCTGGGCCTGAAGCCGGACGCGCCGGCGGTGTTCCAGTTCGCCCGCGCCGACCGGCATCGCGAAATGGTGGCCACGCTGCTGGCCCGCGGACGCGCCTATCGCTGCTACATGACCGTCGAGGAACTGGCCGCCGAGCGCGAGAGGGCGCGGGCAACGGGGCGCGCGATCCGCTCGCCGTGGCGCGACCGCGAGCCGCCGGCGGGCGACAACCGGCCTTACGTGGTCCGCTTCAAGGGCCCGCTGGACGGCGAGACCATCGTCGACGACCTGGTCAAGGGCGCGGTGACCTTTCGCAACAAGGAACTCGACGATCTCGTCCTGCTGCGTTCGGACGGCGCGCCGACCTACAACCTCGCCGTGGTGGTCGACGATCACGACATGGGCATCACCCACGTCATCCGCGGCGACGACCATCTCAACAACGCCGCCCGCCAGAGCCTGATCTATCAGGCGCTGGATCTGCCGTTGCCCGCCTTCGCCCACCTGCCGCTGATCCATGGACCGGACGGCGCGAAACTCTCGAAACGCCATGGCGCCCAGGCGGTCGGCGAGTTCGCCGACATGGGCTATCTGCCGGAGGCGATGCGCAACTATCTGGCGCGACTGGGCTGGGGCCACGGCGACGACGAACTGTTCAGCGACCAGCAGGCCATCGATTGGTTCGACGTGCGCGATGTGGTGCGGGCCCCGGCGCGGCTGGACTGGGCCAAGCTCGGCCACATCAACAATCACTACATCCGGGCCGCCGACGACACCCGCCTCGCGCGCCTGGTCCTCGAGACGCTGCGGCGGGAATCCCTCGCCACGCCCGCCGACGCCATCGATCGGCTGACGCGGACCATCCCGCTGATCAAGGAGGGGGCCAAGACCATCCCCGAACTGGCCGATCTGACGCTGTTCGTCCTCAAGGATCGCCCTCTGCCGCTCGACGACAAGGCCCGGGCTCTGCTCGGCGAGGACACCAGATCCCTGCTGGCGAGGCTGGCGAGCGCCCTTGACGGCGAGACCCTGTGGACGCCTTCGGCCCTCGGCGAGGCGCTGAGGAAATTCGCCGCCTCCGAGGGCGTCGGGCTGGGTAAATTCGGCGGCGCGCTGCGCGCGGTGCTGTCGGGCGGGGCCTCCGCGCCCGACCTGGCCAGCGCCCTCACCGCGCTTGGAAAAAACGAGAGCCTGGCGCGGATCGAAGAGGCTCTTTCGCAGTTGCGGTAAGGCGCTATAAGCGTTGCCAAACGCTCGTTCGCATCACTCTCACACAGGGGATTGGGCATGGCCGACAACGCCACGCTAATGTTCGGCAACAAGACGATCGAGCTGCCCGTGCTGGGCGGAACGACCGGGCCGGACGTCATCGACGTCCGCAAGCTGTATGCCGACGCGGACGTATTCACCTTCGATCCCGGCTTCACCTCGACGGCGAGTTGCGAGAGCAAGATCACCTATATCGACGGCGACGCGGGCATTCTACTGCACCGCGGCTATCCGATCGAACAACTGGCCGAACACTCGAGCTTCCTCGAGGTCTGCTATCTGCTTTTGAACGGCGAGTTGCCCACCGCCTCGGAATACACCGATTTCGAGCACACGATCACCTATCACACGATGCTGCACGCGCAGTTCGACCGCTTCTTCTCAGGCTTTCGATCCGACGCCCACCCGATGGCGATCATGACCGGCGCGGTCGGGGCGCTGTCGGCCTTCTATCACGACAGCATCAACGTCGACGATCCGCGGCAGCGCAAGATCTCCGCTCACCGGCTGATCGCCAAGATGCCGACCATCGCGGCCCGGGCCTTCAAATATTCCATCGGCCAACCGTTCGTCACGCCACGCAACGATCTGACCTATGCCGAGAACTTTCTGCGGATGGCGTTTTCGGTCCCTGCCGAGGACTGGAAGCCCAACCCCATTCTGACCCGCGCCATGGACCGGATCTTCATCCTGCACGCCGATCATGAGCAGAACGCCTCGACCTCGACGGTGCGTCTGGCCGGTTCGTCGGGCGCGAACCCGTTCGCCTGCATCGCCGCCGGCATCGCCTGTCTGTGGGGCCCAGCGCATGGCGGCGCGAACGAAGAAGCTCTGATGATGCTTCAGGAGATCGGCAGCGTCGACCGCATTCCCGAGTATGTGCAAGGCGTCAAGGACCGGAAATACCGGCTGATGGGTTTCGGCCATCGGGTCTACAAGAACTACGATCCGCGCGCGACGGTGATGCAGAAGACCTGTCACGAGGTGCTGGCGGAAGTCGGCGATCTCGACGATCCGCTGCTGAAAGTCGCGATGGAACTCGAAAAGATCGCTTTGAACGATCCATATTTCGTGGATCGCAAACTCTATCCGAACATCGACTTCTATTCCGGCATCACCCTCAAGGCGATGGGTTTCCCGACCACCATGTTCACCGTGTTGTTTTCCCTGGCGCGCACGGTCGGCTGGATCAGCCAGTGGAAGGAGATGTTCGAGGATCCGCAGCGCAAGATCGGACGGCCACGCCAGCTTTACACCGGGCCGTTGAGGCGGGATTACCCGCCGCTCGAAACCCGCGGCTGAACGGGGTCACGCCCGCGCGCCGCGCCCCGCGGCCAGAATCCGGATTATCGCGTCGGCCGCCGTGCCGGCGGGATCGACGATGCCGCCGCGCATGATCTCCAGAGCGGCGGACTGCGCCTCGATCTGGCGCTGGCGCATCACCGGATCGTCGAGCCGGCGACGCACCGCCTCGGCCAGAGCCGGCCCGGTGCAGGCGTTCTGGACAAATTCAGGCGCGACGAAGTCCTGGGCCGCGACATTGAACAGAGTGATGAATCGGGTGCGGATGAGGCGTTTGACGATCGCGTGGGTCAGCGGGCCCAGCCGGTAGGCCACCACCATCGGACACCCGGCGATCGCCAGTTCCGTCGTCACCGTGCCGCTGCAGGCCAGGGCCGCGGTCGCCAGCCGCATGGCCGCCAGCCGATCGGCCTGACCCTCGACGATCCGCGGCGGCTGACGCCAGCCCCGAACCCGGGCGATGATGTCCGCCGCGAGGCCATCGGCCGGGGCCAGGATCAGGCGAAGGTCCGGCTGCTGCGAAGTCAATCGCATCGCCGCCTGTTCGAACAGCGGCAACAGACGATCGATCTCGCCGCGACGGCTGCCCGGAAGCAGCAGGACGCTCGGCTGACCAGGAGCGATGCCGAGGTCGCGTCCCAGCCGGGCGACGTCGGCCTGGGGAACCGATCGACTGAGCGCGGGGTTGCCCACGAAGGTCACCGGCAATCCCTCGCGCTGAAACCACGGCGCGTCGAACGCATGAATGGTCAGAAGGTGGTCGGCGACCCTGGCCAGGGTGCGGGCCCGACCGGGGCGCGTCGCCCAAACCTGCGGCGCGACATATTTGACGATGAGCGGCCTGGGGCGAAGATGCCGCAGCCTGCGGGCGACCCTGAGGGTGAAACCCCAGGAGTCGATCAACACCACCAGGTCGGCCTTCTGTGCAGCCGCGAAAGCGGCGGTCTGGTCGGCGAGCCGCAACACCGCGGGCCAGGCGCGCAGGGCGTCGAACACGCCAAGGACCGACAGCGGCGCGATATCGACCGGGCCGCACACGCCCTGCTCCGCCATGCGCGGACCGCCGACGCCGACCAGACGCAGTTCGGCTGGCCCTCGCGTGCGCAGGGCGCCGGCCAGCGCCGCGCCGAGGGCATCGCCCGAAGCCTCGGCGGCGACCAGCATGACGCACGGACCGGTCATGGAAGGCCTAGAACGAACAGCCCCAGTTCGTCGGCCAGGGCCGTCACGACGTCGCGCTCGAGGACGAGCACGCGAGAGGCCTCGCCGACGATGCCGGCCAGGCCAGCCTGCGCTACGCCTCGCACCGTTCGCGGGCCGATCGTCGGCAGATCCACCCGGGTTTCCTGGCCGGGCTTGCAGACCTTGGCGAGGACGCCGCGGGGCTGTTCCGGCGAACCGCGGATCGCGGCGGGCAAGCCGGCGACCCGGTGCAACAGGGCGTCGGTGCCTTCCTGCGCCTCGAGGGCCAGGATGAGACCCTCGCAACTCACCGCCGCCTGGCCGGCATCCAGGACGCCGATCGCGCGCGCCGCGGCCATCGCGCGCTCGATGTCCAACTGATGAGGCGGCCCGGGCGCGCAACGCCCCAAAGGACCGCGCCCCAGAACAAGGCCGGCGGTGACGTCGTGCGCTCCTTCCACGACGAAGCCTTCCTTCTCGAACTCCCCGACCAGAAATGACAGCAGCCGATCATCGCCGTGACGCGCGGCGGCGATCGCCCCGGGAAGAGCGGCTATGCCGCGCAGATCCGGCTTGAGGTGGCGAAAATCCGGCCGGGAGACGATGCCGGCGAAGCATACGCTTTCGCAACCGGAATTGCGCAAGGCGGCGATGCCCTTGCCCAGCTCGGCCAGTCCGATATCGGCGCCGGGGTAATCTTTCAGCGCCGGATCGGCGAAGCCCTTCAGCCGGATGACGAACAACGGCCGTTCGGCGAGGCGGCAATGGCGCGCCAGGTCGACCGGCAGAGCGCCGCCGCCAGCGATCAGGCCGATCTTGCGCATCGGCCGGCTCAGAGCTCGCGGCGCGGCGTGGTCAGAGGGCGCGAGGCGTCGGCGCGAATGAAGTCGATGATCTCCATCACCTCCGGCGATTCCACATAGGCGGCGGCGGTGTCCTCCAGACGCTCCTGGAACGTGCCTTCCTCCGCGAACAGCAGACGGTAGGCGGCGCGCAGGGTGTTGATCGTCTCTCGCCGGAAACCCCGCCGTTTGAGCCCCACCAGATTGAGCCCTTCGAGATGGGCGTGATTGCCCCAGACGTTGCCGAATGGAATGACGTCGTGGTTGACCCCGGCCATGCCGCCGACAAAGGCGTGGCGGCCGATGCGGGTGTTCTGGTGAACCGCCGACAGGCCGCCCATGATCACATGGTCGGCGACCACCACATGGCCGCCGAGGGTGGCGTTGTTGGCCATCACCACCTTGTCTCCGACCACGCAGTCGTGGCCGATATGGACGCCGACCATGAAGAACCCGTCCGAGCCGACCGAGGTCACCGCCCGTCCCATGACCGTGCCGCAATGCATCGTCACGTGTTCGCGGATTATGTTGCGGGCGCCGACGTTCAGCCGGGTCGCCTCGCCGGCATGGCCGGCATGCTGCGGCGGACCGCCGAGGTGCGAAAACGGATAGACCACACAGTCCTCGCCGATTTCGCAGACGCCCTCGACAACCACGTGCGAGCGCAATCGGACCCGGTCGTGCAAGGTGACCTCCGGGCCGATCACGCAGAACGGACCGATCTCGACCTCCGGGCCGACGCGCGCGCCGGCGTCGACGATCGCCGTCGGATGGATCTTGCTCATTTGCGGGTGTCGAACAGCATGGCGGCGAACTGCGCCTGCGCCGCCAGCTTGTCCCTGACCATGGCGCGGCCCATGAACTTCACCACCTCGCCCCGCGCCCTCAGCACCTCGACTTCCAGGCGCAGCACCTCGCCGGGGCGCACGGGATTGCGAAACCGGCAATTGTCGACCGACATGAACAGGATGATCTTGCCTTCCGGATCCACATCCCAGGACTTCGACATCAGAAGACCACCGGTCTGGGCCAGAGCTTCGATGATCAGCACGCCCGGCATGACCGGACTGCCGGGGAAATGTCCCATGAAGAACGGCTCGTTCATCGTCACGCACTTGATCCCGACCAGCGACTTGCCAGGACAGTAATTTTCCGCCCGGTCGACCATCAGGAAGGGAGGTCGATGTGGGATGCGCCGCATGATCTCCTGAATATCGATGTCGACAGGCAAATCCGCCGCGGCGATGAGAGTCGCATCCTGGGTCATGTGGCTTTATCCCCCCGCGGCCGGCCGAGCGCCAGACGTCCCAGCACGGCCACCTCGCGCAACCATCGCCGGACCGGGCGAGCCGGATAGCCGCCCCAGCTCTGGCCGGCGGGGATGTCTTCCATCACCCCGGCCGCCGCCGCGACGCGCGCCCCAGGCCCGATGTCGATGTGATCGGCGACGCCGGCCCGGCCGCCGAACTGACAGTTGTCGCCGATGGTCACGCTGCCTGAAATACCGGTATGGGCCGCCAACAGGCAGTTGCGGCCGATGACCACGTTGTGTGCGATCTGCACCAGGTTGTCGATCTTGGTGTTTTCGCCGATCACCGTATCGCCTAGCGCCCCCCGATCGACACAGGCGCCGGATCCGAGGGTGACGCCGTCCTGGATGATCACCCGGCCGAGTTGCGGGATGTCGATGATGCCGCGCGCCCCCAGAGCGGCTCCGAAGCCCGGCTCGCCGATCACCGCTCCGGCGTGAATGCGCACGCCGTCGCCGATCAAGGCGAAGCCGATGCGCGCGCCGGCCCCGACATAGCCGTTGCGGCCGATGGCGACGCCAGGACCGATCACCGCGCCGGCGGCGATGTAGGTGTGGCCGCCGACCGCGGCGCCGGGACCGATGACCACCCCCGGCCCGAGGACGACACCGTCCTCGAGCCGCGCCGTCGGATGAATCGCGCCATCGGCGGCCAGATGCCTCCGGGCCCGGTGCAGGCGATCGGCGCAGGCCGCAAACGCGACCTGCGGCGCATGGCAGAGCAAGACGGCGCAACCGGGCGGGGCGCTTTGTTCGTCGCCGGGCCGCATGAAGCATGCGCCCGCCCCGGTAGCGGCCAGGTCGGCCGCGAAACGGTGGTCGGCATAGAAGGCGACCTCGTCGATCGTGGCCCCGGCGAGCCCCGCCACCGCCCGGACGACACGGTCCCCCAGATGCGAACGGGCGAGCCGTGCGCCCGTGATCGTCGCCAATTCGGCGAGGGTCACGGGCGTCAGGTCTTCGAAGAAGCGGGAATCCGGCATGACGATCTATGCCGGCTCAGTTGGCCGGATCAGCGCGCCGGTGCGCCGGCGCCCGCCGTGTCGAGATGTTCGCGATCGAATTGGAACTGGGTGATCTTGGCGTTCAGGGCGGCGACCGCTTGTCCGGTGATATCCATTTCCGGATTGGTCATCATCGTCGATCCCTTGTCGACCAGGATACTGCAGCGATGCTGCTGGTAGAGCTGCCGGGCGATCGGGTCGAGTTCCTGGGCGATACGGTTGAAGGACTTGCGTTCCGTCGCCTGAATCTCGCGCTGGCGCAGGTCCGCCTTCTGGCGGAGCGCGTCCACGCGACCCTGCAACGCCTGGGCGCGACTTTGGAAGGTCGGCTGGTCGAGAGTCGGACGCGCCGCTTCCAGCGCCTTGCTTTCGGTGCCGATCGCATTGTCCTCGGGAGCGAGTTCCGCCTTAACCTGGGCGACGATCTGCTGCATGCGCGTGTTCACATACTGGCCGACAGTCGAGTTGGCGATCGCTTCCTGGACCGACAGCACGCACATGCCGGCAATCGGCGGCCCCTGCACGACAGCCGGGGCCGGAGCGGCGGCGGTCGGCGCGCGGGTCTGCGCGACGGCCATTGAGGCGACGAGAGAAAGCCCAATGGCGCCCCCGAGCGCAAGTGTTCTTGTCTTCATGGATTTTAGAACCTTGTTGATGTTGAGAAACGGAACAATTCCGTTTTGTCGTAAAAGTCTTTTCGGATGATCTGGCTGAAATCGAACCGCAACGGTCCGGCCGGCGACTTCCAGAATATGCTGATGCCCGCCGAAGCCCTGAGACCCAGGTCATCCACCACGGTGCTCAGTGGCTGATTGGTGTTGGGGTTGATCTTATCGGCCCTGTCGAGCAGGCCGAGAGTTCCGAAATCCGAGAACAGGGCGGCATGGATGCCGTATTGCTCGGGAAGTTTGGTCGGCAGAGTCATTTCCACCGTGCCGATGGCATAGAACTTGCCACCCAGCGAATCTCCATATTGCAGGTCGCGCGGACCGATGCCGGCGATCTGGAAGCCGCGGAAGGTGTCGCCACCCTTGTAGAACCGGTCGGCGATCCGAATGATGTCGCCGTTCCAGCCGTCGATATAGCCGGAAGATCCCGTGAAGCTGAAGATGAAGTCCTTGTTCAACCCGTAGTACCAGCCGCCGTTCAGTTCGTTGCGGACATAGTGCACGGAGCCGCCGACGCCGGCCACGTCCTGCGAGAAGCTGAGGTAGAAGCCGCGGGTGGCGTTCTGCGGGTCGTTACGGCGGTCCAGGCCAAGGGTATATCCGACCTGCGAGGTCAGATACGAGCCGCGCTGCTGGCAAAGCACGATCGAAACCAGTTCCGCGCCGGGCACGCAAAGTGAATTGTCGACGATCACATCGTCGGTGCGCAGCGTATAGCGGGTGGTCAGCAGGGTGTTGGTGGCCAGCGGGAAGGCGACGCGGACAGTGCCGCCGGTCGAGGCGGTGTTGTAGGACGCCTGCTGCGAAAAATTGTACCGGTAGGTGTAGAGATCGAACCCCCCCTGCAGGTCGCGGTTCAGGAAATGTGGCTGGGTGAACGAGAAATCCGCCTGCTGGCGAAGCGAGCCCAATGAAATCCGGGCGCGCACGTCCTCGCCACGCCCGCGGAAATTCGACTGGCTGATGCCGATATCGGTGACCAGTTTGTCGATCGAGCTGTAGCCGGCGCTGAACGACAACTGACCCGTCGGCTGCTCGGTCACCTTGACCAGCAGGTCGGTGCGGTCGGGCGCCGATCCGGGCACATTGGTTATGTCGACGTCCTTGAAGAAGCCCAGCGACCTGATGCTGTTCTTGGAGCGGTCGACCAGGGCGCGATTGTAAGCGTCGCCCTCGGCGACGATCATCTGGCGCCTGATCACATAATCAAGGGTCGTGGTGTTTCCGACGATGTCGATTCGGTCGATATAGACCCGTGGCCCTTCCTTGACGTCGAAGGACACGTCCACCGTGTGTTTGGCCGGGTTGGCGGTATAGCGCGGCCGCACATCGACAAACGCGAACCCGGCGGCGCCGGCGGCAAAGGTCAGGGCGTCCGTCGCCTGTTCGATCTTCTGGTCCTGATAGACCTGGCCTTCCCGGATGGGCAGTAGCTGGCGCAAGATATCGCCATTGAGCTTCTTGAGTTCGGTGTGCACCGACAGCTTGCCGAAGCGGTATCGCGCGCCCTCGTCGATCGCGAAGGTCACGGCAAATCCGTTGCGATCCGGCTCGAGCTCGGCCACCGACGAAATGATCCGAAAATCATAGAAGCCACGATTGCGGTAGAATTTCCGCAGCTGTTCCCGGTCGTATTCGATCCGGTCGGGATCGTAGTTGTCGTTTGAGGTGAAAAATTTATACCAGGCGCTTTCCTTGGTGACGATCACATTGCGCAGATCGTTGGCGGAGAACTGCACGTTACCAAGGAAGTTGACGCGCAGTATGCCGCTTTTGGGACCCTCGTTGATCTCGAATACGAGGTCGACGCGGCGTTGCGGCAACTCGATGATCTTGGGCGTGACCGTGGCCGAGATCCGACCAGACCGGCGATACAATTCGACGATCCGACCGACGTCCTCTTCGACCTTGGCGCGGGTGAATACGCCGCGCGGCCGAATTTGGACCTCGTCCTTGAGCTTGTCTTCCTTCAGGTTCGAGTTTCCCTCGAACACGACCTGATTGATGACCGGATTTTCCACCACCTTGACGATCAGATCGCTGCCCTGCAGGTCGATCTTCACATCGCTGAACAGGTCGGTGCGAAACAGCGCCTTGAGGGCCACGTCGATCTTCGCAGGGTCGACGGTATCACCCACCGCGATCGGCAGGTAGGAAGTGATAGTCTCGGGATCGATACGTTCGTTGCCTTGAATGAGAATTCGCCCGACGACTCCGGTCTGCTGCGCCTGCGCCATCGCCGCCAATGGGGTGACCAGCGCGGTTCCACCCATCAGCAGCATCAGGCTCGACGCCAGCGCCGCCTTACGCGCGCCGAAAACTCTCAACGGATCAGCCATGCGGGGAAGGGTCGCCTTACGAAAACAAGCTGCCGAAGAAGTGAAACACGCGCAGTCGCTGCAAATCATTCCACGTGGCGAACAACATCAAACCTACCAGCAAAGCAAGTCCCACGCGATATCCGGCCGCCTGCAGCCGGGCGCCGGGCGGCTCCCGCGCCACCCATTCATAGGCCTGAAACAGCAGATGACCTCCGTCGAGTATGGGAATCGGCAACAGGTTCAGCAGGCCGACGCTCACTGAAATCAGCGCGGTCAATTGCAGCAGAAAGAAGGCTTCCGCGATCAGCCATTGCGAGCCGATGACGTTCGCCATACCGACAGCCTGTTTGGTCAGCGCGCCCGACGCGTGGGCGATGCCGACGATGCTGTGGAGTTGATCGGCCGACACATGGCCGGTGACGATCCGGCCGAGGTAGAACACCGTCGTCGAGGCGACGGTCCAGGTCTTGGTCGCCCCCCTCGCGACAGCCTCGAGGGGTCCGATGTGCCGGGTTTCTCCGCCCTGCGCCGACATCCCCAGGCGGCCGATCTCCTGGTCGCCTCCGAACGGACTGGGCTCGCGCGCCACAATGGGTCGGGCGATGATGTGCTGCTGGCGGCCGCCGCGCTCCACGACGAAATCGATCGGGATGCCGGCGCGAAACTGCACGTAGAACTGCACATCCTCGAAGCTCGACACGGCTCGGCCGTCGACCCGCAGCAACCGGTCGCCCGGCAGGAACCCGGCCGCCGCGGCGGGGCTGCCCGGCGTCACCCCGAAAACCCGCGTCGAGGTCACCGGCTCGCCAAACACCGCGAAGCAACCGGAAAACAGTATAGCGGCCAGCAGGAAGTTGGCGAACGGCCCGGCCAGAATGATCAGAACGCGTTGCCATAACGGCTTGAAATGCAGGTAGCGGCGCTCCGCTCCCGGCCCTTCGCGCGCCACGATCGAGGCCCGGAGCGCCTCTAGGCCCTGCCGATCGGGCAGGCTCGCCGCGTTCTCGTCCCCTGAAAATTTTACGTAACCACCGATTGGCAGCCAGCCGATGCGCCATTCCACTCCGGCCCGGTCCCGCCAGGAGACCAAGGCGCGGCCAAAGCCGATCGCGAACCGATCGATGGCGACCCCGAACGCGCGCGCGGTCAGAAAATGCCCAAGCTCGTGCACAGTGACGACGACACTGATCACCACCAGGAAGGGCGTATAGAACAGCAGCTCCTGCAGAACGGCCAGCATGGCGGTTGCTCTCCTCGCGGTCTAGGCCATGCGCCCCAATCGAGACAGCACTTGGGCGGCGACGCGGCGAGCGCCCGCGTCGATCATCAAGGCCCACTCGAGGGTCCGATCGCCGTCGGCCGGGGTCAGATCGCCCGTCCCGTTCAGCTGTTCGATAGTTTCCGCCACGGTCGCCGCGATATCGAGGAATCCTATCCGACGGTCAAGAAACGCGCCGACCGCCACTTCATTGGCGGCATTCAACGCCGCCGGGCGCGCCTGCGCCGGCATCCAGCGCCTGGCGGGCGATCGCCAGCGCCGGAAACCGGATCTCGTCGGGCGCTTCGAAGGTCAGTTTGCCGATCAGGGCCAGGTCCAAGCGCGGAGCCGGCCATGCCACTCTGCCGGGCCAGGCCCATGCGCAGGCGATCGGCGCGCGCATGTCCGGCGGCCCCAGTTGCGCCAGTGTCGAGCCATCTTCGTATTCCACCAGACTGTGGACCACCGACTGAGGGTGAATGATCACGTCGACCTTGCTCGGAGGGCATGGCGAACAAATACGAGGCTTCGATCATCTCCAGGCCCTTGTTCATCATGGTGGCCGAATCCACGGAAATCTTCGCGCCCATGCTCCAATTTGGGTGAGCGACGGCCTGCTCGCGCGTGGCGGCCGCCATCGCCTCGCGCGGTCCAGCTACGGAACGGACCGCCGGACGCGGTCAGGATCAGCCGCCTGACCTGGGCGGCGTTGCCGGTCTCGAATACCTGGAAAATCGCCGAATGCTCGGAATCGACCGGGATCACCTGCCCCCCGGCCGCCCTCGCGATGGCCAGCAGCGACGGGCCCGCGCAGACCAGGCTCTCCTTGTTGGCCAGGCCGACGATCGACCCCGGCCCTGGCGGCCGCCAGCGTCGGGCCCAGGCCGGCCGCGCCGACGATCGCGGACATCACCCAATCCGCGCCGCGGCCCGCGGCCTCGACGATGGCCGCCCCGCCGGCGGCAGCCTCGACTCCCGAGCCGGCCAGACGATCGCGAAGTTCGCCAAGCAGCGAATCATCCTCGATGACGGCGACTTGCGGGCGCCAGTGGAGCGCCTGTTCCGCCAGGGCGGCGACGTTCCGGCCGGCTGTGAGGGCGATGATCTCGACCTCGTCCGCCACCCGCCCGAGCAGGTCCAGCGTCGAAACCCCGACCGAACCGGTGGACCCCAATATGACCGCGCTACGCGACATCAATGCGCCCAACCGTATCTAACGACGAGCCGGGCGATGGCGAACACCACCACCGCGAACATCAATCCGTCGACCCTGTCCAATAGGCCGCCGTGCCCGGGGATCAGATCCCCTGAATCCTTCACGCCAAACCGTCGCTTCAAGATCAACTCCCAGAGATCGCCCGCCATCGTCGCCAATCCGCCGGTCAGGCCGATCAGCGCGGCGCCCGCGAGGGAAAGCTTCATCTGCCAGGCCGCCACGCCGACAGCGGCCAGCACCGCCGCCGTCAAGCCGCCGAAAAAGCCCGACCAGGTCTTGTTGGGGGAAAAGCGAGGCCAGAGTTTGGGTCCTTTGAGGATATTGCCCACTAGAAACGCCCCGATGTCCGCCGCCCAGGTCGTAGCGAACAACATCAAGGTCCAACCCGCGCCCTGCCGGGTTTCGATCAACCAGACGATGAGCAGGCCAGCGGGCGCGATGTATAGCACGCCGTAGGCCGCGTCCACGGCGCGCGCGCCGACGCCGCGGGCCGCGATCGCCGCCACCACGGCGCCGAGGGCGGCGAACTCCCACGCCCGCTCGTACGCCCTGAGATATCCGGCCAGGGCCACGGTGACCACCGCGAGCGTCGTGAACAACGCCACGCGGATCGCATGGCGCGGCGCCGCCATGGCGGCCCATTCCAGCGAAAGCAAGGCGCCGGCAACCGTGATCATGACCAGAAACGGCGCCCCAGCCCACCCGGGCGGAGGACGAAACAGCAGCACCGCCCAAAGCGTCGCGCCGGCCAGGACCAGACCGGAAGCCGCTCTGATGGCGAAGTTGCGCCAATCGAACCGGCTAGCTCGCGGCAAGAATACCATCGACGGCAACTCCGCCGTAACGCCTTTCCCGGGCTTGAAAATCCGCGATGGCCGCACTCAGGTGCTCGGGACCATAATCCGGCCAATAGACATCCTGGAACACCAGTTCGGCATAGGCGCATTCCCAGAGCAGGAAATTCGACAGCCTCTGCTCGCCGCTCGTTCGGATGATCAGGTCCGGGGCCGGCGCGGGGGCGGTCGACAGTCCCGCCTCGAACACGGCTTCGGTCAGGTCGCCAGGACGCGCCTCGCCCCGCTCCACCGCCAGGGCGAAGCGACGCGCCGCATCGACGATGTCCGCCCGACCGCCGTAGTTGAAGGCGACCTGGAGGTGGAAACGGCCATTGCCGGCGGTTCGCCGTTCGGCCTCCTCGACGATCTTCAGAATATCGGGTTCGAGGCCCGATCGTCGCCCGACGATCCTCACCTTGACCCCGTCGCGTTGCAACCTCGCCAGATCGCTCGCGAAATAAGCCTTCAGGAGACCCATCAACTCCGAGATTTCGCGTGGCGGCCGCCGCCAGTTCTCGGTCGAGAAACCGAAAACCGTGAGGCGTTCGATGCCCAGCTCCGGGGCGCCCTCCACCGTGCTGCGCAGGGCCGCGACGCCCGCGCGGTGACCCAAGGCGCGCGGCAGGCCGCGTTGTTTGGCCCAGCGGCCATTGCCGTCCATGATGATGGCGACATGCAGGCCCGTCTGCGCCCGCTGGCGATCGAGCGTCGTGGCGTCGTGCATGCCGGTTGCGCGCGACATGGCAGGCTCCTTCGCGCCGTCGGCGCCGAGTGGCGCGCCCTAGACCTGCATGATCTCTTGTTCCTTGGTTTTCAAGGCCTCGTCGACCTTGCGAACCGCCTCGTCGGTGAGCTTTTGAACGTCGGCCTCAAGCCGTCTGCAGCTCATCCTCGCTGATCACGGCGTCCTTCTCGGCCGCCTTCAGGTCGGCGATCGCTTCGCGGCGCACGTTGCGCACCGCTATGCGTTGCTGCTCGGCATATTTGCCGGCCAGCTTGACCAGGTCGCGCCGCCGATCCTCGGTCAGCGGCGGAATCGGGATGCGCAGGTTTTGTCCCTCGACCACCGGATTCAGTCCCAGTCCCGAGTTGCGGATCGCCTTTTCCACCGAAACCACCAGGGCCTTGTCCCAGACGTTGACCATGATCGAGCGGGCTCGGGAACGCGAGACGGCGCCGACCTGATTGATCGGCATGCGCGAGCCGTAGGCTTCGACATGATCTGATCCAGCAGGCCCGACGAAGCGCGGCCCGGTCCGCAGCGTGGCAAACTCCTCCTTCAGGGCCGCGACCGCCTTGTCCATGCGCTCGCGATATTTGGCGAGCGACTGGTTTTTCGACCGTCGCCATGGGGTTGTCCTTTCTTGTCAGTCCAGGGTCTTCGATGGTCGTGTAACTCCGCCGCCGTTGACAACCCTCAGCAGATTGCCCGGCTCGCGGATGGAGAAGACCACAATGGGGATCGCGTTGTCGCGCATCAGGCTGATCGCCGAGGCATCCATGACCCGCAGGTTCTTGGCCAGGACCTCCTGATAGCTCAGGCGATCGTATCGATCGGCGGTCGGATCCTTCTTCGGATCGGCGGTGTAGACGCCGTCGACGCTGGTCCCCTTGAGCAGAGCGTCGCAGCCCATTTCGGCGGCGCGCAACGCCGCCGGCGTGTCGGTGGTGAAGAACGGCGCGCCCAAGCCCGGCGGCGAAAATCACCACCCGGCCCTTCTCGAGATGCCTCATGGCGCGGCGGCGAATATAGGGCTCGCACACCGCATCCATGGGTATGGCCGATTGAACGCGGGTGTCGACGCCAGCCTTTTCCAGCGCGCTCTGCAGCGCCAGCGCGTTCATCACCGTGGCCAGCATGCCCATGTAGTCGGCGCTGGCCCGCTCCATGCCTCGCCCGGCCATGGACACGCCGCGGAAGATATTGCCGCCGCCGATCACCAGGCAAAGCTCGATGCCGCGCGCGGACACCGCCGCGATATCCGCCGCGACCGCGTCGAGAGTCGCCATGTCGATGCCGAACGGCGCATCGCCCATCAGCACTTCGCCGGAGACCTTCAGTAGGATTCGACGATAGGGAGGGCGCGCGTCGGTCATGGCGGTGTACCCCTGTCGAGTTCGTTTGACGCAGTCTAGACGCGGGGCGCGCCCGCGGACCAGGGGCCCGGGCAATTTCATCGCCGCCCGGCGATGCGGAACGTCACGGCGCCTCCCGTCATCGCCGCCACATCGGCGGCGAAGTCCCCAGCGATCTTTTCGACTCCCTCGCCGAGCGCAAAGCGGGCGAACCCCCTGACTACGACCGGCGAGCCGACCGCCTTGGCGGTTTCCGCGACCAATTGTTCGATGGTCTGGTCGGGATTGCGCACATAGGCCTGTTTCAGCAGCACCGCTTCTTCGTAGAATTTGCGGATCCGTCCTTCGACCATCTTTTCCGCGACCGCCGCCGGCTTGCCCGAAGCGATCGCCTGTTCAGTAAAGATCGCCCGCTCGCGCTCGACCGCCGCGGGGTCGAGATCGTCGACCGACAGCGACAGCGGCGCGGTCGCCGCGGCGTGCAATGCGATGTTGCGGCCGAGTTCGCGGAGCACCGCCTGGTCACCGGTCCCTTCGACGGCGACGAGGACGCCGATCCTGCCAAGATCGCTGGCCCCGGCCACGGCGCCGTGGACATAGGCTCCGACCGCGCCCGGATTGACGGAAAAGCGCTTCGAACGTCGAAGCAGCATGTTTTCACCGATGGTCGCCACCAGATGGGTGATGGTCTGCTCGACGCTCTCGCCACCCGCCATCGGCGCGGCGCGTACCGCGTCGACGTCGCCATCCACGTCCAGCGCCGTTTGGGCGACACCGCGGGCGACGTTCTGGAAGGCCTCGTTGCGGGCCACGAAGTCGGTTTCGGCGTTCAACTCGATCACCGCCGCGGTCATGCCGGCGCCGTCGTGCCGGCTCGCCAGCGCGACCACCCCTTCGGCGGCGACCCGGTCGGCCTTCTTGGCCGCTTTCGAAAGACCCTTGGCGCGCAGCCAGTCGACCGCAGCTTCCATATCGCCGTCGGTTTCCTGCAGCGCTTTCTTGCAGTCCATCATGCCGACGCCGGACTTGTCGCGCAGCGCCTTCACCAATGCGGCGGTTACCTCGGCCATGATCTCAAACTCCGCTCGTTCAAATTCGTCGTCGCCCGCCGCGTTCTACGAAGCGGGCATGTCAGATTCGCGACAGTCGCCGCCGGCCGGGGCCGGCGCGATGGTCAGCCTTCGGCCGGCTGCTCGTCCAGCGCCGGCTCATGTATCGGCTCGACCTCCTCGGGCGAAGTGCTCGGCGCGAGGCTCGCGGTCATCCGCAGCGCCGGCTCATCGGGCGTCTCGGCGGCGCCGATGTCGACGCCCATCGCCACCTGGCCTTCGGTGAGCCCGTCGAGGACCGCGTCCGCCACCAGATCGCAATACAATTGCAGCGCTCGGGCCGCGTCGTCATTGCCCGGGATCGGATAGGTGATGCCCTGCGGGTCGCTGTTGGTGTCCAGAATGGCCACCACGGGAATATTGAGCTTGCGCGCCTCCTGGATGGCGATGGCTTCCTTGTTGGTGTCGATCACGAACATCAGGTCGGGAATCCCGCCCATGTCCTTGATGCCGCCCAGTGACAGGTCGAGCTTGCCGCGTTCGCGCGTCAGCTGCAGCAGTTCCTTCTTGGTCCGCCCCCCGCTCTCGCCGCCGTCGAGCACGGTTTCGAGTTCGCGCAGACGCGCGATCGAGCCCGAAATCGTGCGCCAGTTGGTCAGCGTTCCGCCGAGCCAGCGGTGGTTGACATAATATTGCGCGCAGCGTTTGGCGGCGACGGCGACAGGGTCCGAAGCTTGGCGCTTGGTGCCCACGAACAGCACTCGGCCGCCCGATGCCGCCACTTCCCGCACCTTGACCAGCGCCTGATGCAGCAGCGGCATGGTCTGCGAGAGATCGATGATGTGGATATTGGCGCGAGCGCCGAAGATGTAGCGTTCCATCTTCGGATTCCAGCGATGCGTCTGGTGTCCGAAGTGGGCGCCAGCTTCCAAGAGCTGACGCATGGTGAATTCGGGTAGCGCCATGAACCTATAATCCTTCTTCCGGTTCTGCCTCCGCCGGAACAACCCCCTGAAATCAGGGAGGACCGGAACGGAAAAGCTCGGGGATTGACCCGAGCCTTGCCGAACTTCCAGCGTGCGTGATGCGCGGCATTTAGTCGGCGATCGTGCAAAACGCAAGGGGCGCCGCGCGTGACGGCCGGCAGGCCGCAGGTCAGCCGTCCGCCGGGTCCGTCGGACCGCGTGGCCGAAGCTGGGCCAGAGCCGCGAACGGGGACGACGTCCGGTCGTCGGACGGCGGCTGGAATACCGCGTCCGGTTTGCGCGGGAATGGGCTGAGCGACAGGGCCAACAGTTCAACGACATAGGCGCCCAGATCAAAGCCATCCCCTTCGACGACATCGGGCGGATCCTCCGCTTCCAGGTCGATGGTTATCTCCCCTCCGCTCACAGGCGGCGCTCCGGGGCTGCCGAAGGGCGTGACGCGCCAGGCCAACGGCTCGTCGACCTGCTCCTCGAACAGATCGAGGCTCACGCCGCATTCGCGCGTCGCCGTCGCCTCGAGTCGTCCGCTGAGAGCCGCGCCGTCCAGCCAGCGGCGGAGGGAGATGGTCGCGACCAGTCGCGTCAAAGCCTCCACCCCGACATGGTCGGCTATCTGGACCAGGGCTGGTTCGGGCGGGGTGAGTACGATGTCGAGCCCCTCGGGAGGCACGTCGGTCCAGCGAAGAAAGTAGGACCAGGGCTGGGCTTGGTTCATAGAGCCGCCCAGGCCGGCCCGCCGTGGACCAGGGCCTCGCTCGCAAGCTCCGCCAGCCGCCGCCGCGACAGGGCAAGGTAGTTGGCGAGCGCCTCGCCGCCCGTGCGCTGGGACTCTCCCAACACTGTCCGAACCACCAGGGCGCGCAGATCGCTCTGGTCGGGCAGACTTGCAAACGCCGCGTCGCAGGCTTTGGCGCGGCCATAGAACAACGCCCCCAAAGTCTTCATCCGCTTCCCCATCGCCAGATCGCCAACTCCCATTTCCCTCAACGCGCCGTCGAGGTTCGACACATAGATATCGAACAGACCCTGGCGGATGCGCGGCTGGTCGCGCAGCCGGTCGATCAGCAGAATCACGTGCAGCGTCAGCAATTCGAAACGGCCCTCCACCGTGTCGGGCGCTCCCATCGTGCGATAGAGGTTCGGCTGTCGGGATTGAGCGACGGCCGCCGCGTACAGAGCGTTCGCGGGGTCGCGGTCGACGCGCCGTCCGCGCCAGCGATCGAAAATCATCGGGCGCCTCGGTCTGGCCTCGTGGAGAAAATATCCGACCATTGAACTAGGCGGCCGAAGCTCATAGGTCAAAGACCGTCAGCGAATTCACAGGTCGAGTTTCCCTCCGTCATGTCCGCAAAATCCGTCGCTTTCGCCATGTCGCTCGGGTTGGCCGCTCTCGCCGGTTGTGCGCCGACCAACAGTTTCCAGGGTTTCCAGGTCGTCGATCAGGCGCCGGCCGACGTCAAGGTCGGGTCGGACACCCGGGATACGGTGCTGGCCAGGCTCGGTTCACCCACCGCGACGTCGACGTTCGACAAAAACACCTGGTACTATATGTCCCAGGTGTCGAATAAGACCGCGTTCTATCGACCGCGCGTGACCCGCCGCGATATCGTCGCCATCCAGTTCGACAAGGACACGCAACAGGTTACGGCGCTGAACACCTATACCCTGAAGGACGGCCGGATCATCGACTTCAACGGTCGGGAAACCCCGACCAGGGGTCGCGAAATGACGGTCCTGGAACAGCTGCTCGGCAGCATCAGCGCCGCGAGCGCCCTGCCGCAGGATCAAAATCAGAACTCCAGGCTCCCACCCCGACGACCCGCACTGAGGTCGTACCCGGCGCGTCGCCGCGTTCCTGCTCACTTGGCGGAGAAGGAACGTCGGCGACTGAAACACCTTACACGAAGAGGTTGACCCCAGGCTCCGGTCACCGCGGGTGAGCGAGAACCGCCAGCAGCAGCAGCGCGACTATGTTGGTGATCTTGATCATCGGGTTCACCGCCGGGCCGGCGGTGTCCTTGTAGGGGTCGCCGACCGTGTCGCCGGTCACGGCGGCCTTGTGGGCTTCGGAGCCCTTGCCGCCGTAATGGCCTTCCTCGATCAGCTTCTTGGCGTTGTCCCACGCGCCGCCGCCCGAGGTCATCGAGATGGCGACGAACAGGCCGGTGACGATCACCCCCATCAGCATGGCGCCCAGCGAGGAGAAGGCGTTCGACTTGCCGGCGATCAGTTCGATGACGAAGAACAGCACGATCGGCGAGACCACCGGCAGCAGCGAGGGCACGATCATTTCCCGGATCGCGGCCTTGGTGAGGATGTCGACGGCGCGGCCATACTCCGGCTTGACGTCATAGGTCATGATCCCGGGGTTTTCCCGGAACTGCCGCCGGACCTCTTCGACCACGGCCCCGGCCGCGCGTCCCACCGCGGTCATCGACATGCCGCCGAACAGGAACGGCAGCAGGCCGCCGAACAGCAGGCCGACCACGACGTAGGGATTGGACAGGTCGAAGGCGACGCCGCCCATGCCGGCGAAGAACGGGAACTGGATCGGATTGGCGGAGAAGAACTTCAGGTCCTGCGTATAGGCGGCGAACAGCACCAGCGCGCCGAGGCCCGCCGAACCGATCGCATAGCCCTTGGTGACCGCCTTGGTGGTGTTGCCGACGGCGTCGAGCGCGTCGGTCGAGACCCGCACCTCGGGAGGCAGGCCGGCCATCTCGGCGATGCCGCCGGCATTGTCGGTGACCGGTCCGAAGGCGTCGAGGGCGACGATGAAGCCGGCCAGCGACAGCATGGTGGTGGTGGCGATGGCGACGCCGAACAGGCCGGCGAACTGGAAGGTCAGCATGATGCCGACGATGATCACCAGCGCCGGCGCGGCCGTGGACTCCAGCGACATGGCCAAGCCCTGGATGACGTTGGTGCCGTGGCCGGAAACCGACGACTTGGCGATCGACTTCACCGGCCGAAAATTGGTGCCGGTGTAGTATTCGGTGATCACCACGATCGCCGCGGTCACCGCCAGGCCGACGAGCCCGCAATAGAACAGCGAGTTGCCGCTGACGCTGAGGCCGCCGGGCGCGCCGCCGGGGACGACGACCCCGTCGGCGGGCACCAGAGTATGGATCACCCACCAGACCGCGCCGATGGAGAGCACGCCGGTGACGATCAGGCCCTGGTAGAGGGCGCCCATGATGTTGTTGCTCTTGCCGAGCCGGACCGCGAAGGCGCCGACGATCGAGGTCAGGATGCAGACCCCGCAGATCGCCAGGGGCAGCAGCATCATGCTGGAGACATAAGGCGTGCCGACGAAGAAGATCGCCGCCAGCACCATGGTGGCGACCGTGGTCACCGCATAGGTTTCGAACAGGTCGGCCGCCATGCCGGCGCAGTCGCCGACGTTGTCGCCGACGTTGTCGGCGATGGTGGCGGCGTTGCGCGGGTCATCCTCCGGTATGCCGGCCTCGACCTTGCCGACCATGTCGCCGCCGACGTCGGCGCCCTTGGTGAAGATGCCGCCGCCCAGACGGGCGAAGATGGAGATCAGCGAGGCCCCGAAGCCCAGCGCGACCAGCGAATCGACCACGTCGCGGCTGGTGTTCACCAGGCCCATGGGCCCGGTCAGGACCGCGTAGTAGCCAGCCACGCCCAGCAGGGCGAAGCCCGCCACCAGCATGCCGGTCACGGCGCCGGAGCGGAAGGCCAGCGACAGACCCTTGGCGAGGCTCTCGGAGGCCGCCTGCGCGGTGCGCACGTTGGCGCGCACCGAAATCAGCATGCCGGCAAATCCGGCCAGTCCGGACAGAAACGCGCCGATCAGGAAGCCGAGCGCCTCACGCCAGCCGATCAGCAGGAAAATCGCCACCAGGATCACCGCGCCGACCATGGCGATCGTAGTGTACTGGCGCCGCAGATAGGCCTGCGCGCCTTCCTGGATGGCGGCGGCGATTTCGCGCATGCGATCATTGCCGGCGGAAGCGCGCATCAGGCTGGCGGTCTGAACCGCGCCGTACAGCACCGCCAGCAGTCCGGCGAGAATGACGAGAGAAAGCACGAGACTCATAGTGGTATCGCCCCCGGGACAGGTTTGTTGGCGGCGGGTCGGGACCCACGCGAATGGCGCGGATATACGACCCTATGGCGGGAAGGCAAACCCGCGCGGCGCATTTCCTGGGCCTGGCGGGCACGAACCCGATCAGTGACGCCAGCCCTCGTGCTCGACCGCGACCGGCCTGCCGCCCAGCGTCACCGACAATCCAGGTTCAGTCCGGAAGCGTCCGACGGTGGTGGCGAAGCCGCCGTTGCGCGTCACATCGCCGCTGAACTGCGCGAGCTTGTCGGGCGCGACGGCGCACACCAGCGCATAGTCGTCGCCACCCGAGGCCAATTGTCGCAAGGCGGACAGACGATCGCTCTGGTCGGCGACCCAGGCCGACCCGCCGGGCGAGAGCGGCAGGGCGTCGAGATCGATCACCAGACCAAGGCCGCTGGCGGTGGCGACGTGGCCGGCGTCGGCCAGCAAGCCGTCGGACACGTCCGCCGCGGCGCGCGCGCCATCGCGCAAGGCCTGGCGCAACGACAGCCATGGCGCGGGCAGACGGTAGTGTTCGATCAGGGCTTCGGCATGGGCCATCGGCTGGCCGCGAGCCGCTTTCAGACCTAGCCAGCCATCGCCGATGAAGCCGCACACGACGATATGGTCGCCCCCTCGCGCTGTCGACCGCAGGATCGGCGCCGCCGGCGGGAACCCAGCCCAGCATGGTCGCGCTCATCGCCAGCGGACCGGCGGTCGAGACGGTATCGCCGCCCAGCAGGGCGATCGCCGAACGGCCTCCCCGTCCTGCGCCAGACCCGCGCGCGAAAGCCTCGCGGGTCTCGGCGTCGCACGCGTCGACGGCCAGGCGATCGCCAGGAAATAGCCGAAGGGTTCGGCCGCCTTGGCCGCCAGGTCGGAAAGGTTGGTGCGAAGCAGCCGGCGCGCGACCAGGTCGGCCGCTTCTCCGGTCAGGAAGTGCACGCCCTCGACCATGGCGTCCTTGGTGACCACCAGGTCGAAGCCCGGCGCGCGGCGGGCATCACGGCGGCGTCGTCCAGCAGGTCGAGGGCGCGCGGGTCGTCCGCGCGTCAGCGGGCGGAGACGCGTCGATCCAGGCGAACTCGTCAGTCAGCGCCGCTCATCGCGCGCGATGGCGTCGAGGGCGCCGTTGATGAACGCCGGTTCGGGTCCGTCGAAGAAGGACTTGGCGATCTCGACATACTCATCGATCGCCACCTCGCGGGGCACGTCCGGCCGATGGATCAGCTCGAATGCGCCGGCTCGCAGGATGGCGCGCGCGGTGGCGTCGATCCGGTCGCAAGCGGCCAGCCGGCGGCCAGGCGCCGGGTGATCGCCGCGATCGACATCCTCCTGCGTCCGCGCGGCTCCGCGCACGAGGTCGGCGAAAAAACCCTCGTCGGCGCTGGCGAGCGTCGACCCTTCGAGGTCGCGGTCGAAGCGATGCTCGTGGAACTCGCGAACCACAGCCTCCGCGCCGATGCCGGAGGTCTCCATCTGGTACAGGGCCTGCACCGCGGCCAGGCGCGCCACCGAGCGTGGCTGCCTGGCGGCGCCGCTCGCGGCGCGGCTCACCCGCCCTCCCGCTGACCAGCGGCGTTTCAGCGAGACCATCGCCAGGCAGGCGCGGGCGGCGCCGCCGCCCTTGTCGCCTTCGCGAGGCGCGAGCCCGCGTCCAGGCCTGCGCCTCGTCCTCGACGGTCAGTATGCCATTGCCGATGGCCAGGCCGAAGTGTCGCGGCGAGGTGCATCAGACCGCGCGCCAACTCGTTGGCGACGATCTCGAAATGGTAGGTCTCGCCGCGAATGACGCAACCTAGCGCCACATAGCCGTCGTAACTTCGTCGCCGCGCTGCCGGCCATGGCGATCGCTGCCGGGGATCTCGAGCGCGCCGGGGACGGTGACGACCTCCATCTCGGCGCCGAACGCCTCCAGCACGTCCACGGCGCGCCCTCCAGCAGGGCGTCCGCCAGAGCTTCGTAAAATCGCGCCTCGACGATCAGAATGCGCAGTGGTCGTTCCGACATTGCCTAGTCCTCGCTGCCCATCTGCCGCCAGCCGACGATCTTCAGGCCATATCCGTCCAGCGCCGCCGGTTTCACCGGCCGGGTGGACATCAGGACCATCTCGCGGACGCCGAGGTCCAGCAGTATCTGGGCGCCGACGCCGTAATCGCGCAGCGCGTTGTTCATGTTGTCCTCCGCCGGAATTCCGCCATAGCGCTCCGAAAGCCAGCTGGGATTGGGATCCCGCAGGAAGACCGCCACCCCGGCCCCGTCATGACCGCCAAGCCGCCGCAGGGCCTCGGGCACATAGTCGCGTCGCGTCTCGGTATGACCCAGCATATCGGCGGCCATGTCGACGCGATGCATGCGCACCAGGGTCGGACGATCACCCTCGATCCTCCCTCGGGTCAGGGCCACGTGTTCGGTGCCGTCGATGGTGTTGCGATAGATGATCATGCGAAAATGACCGCCGTAGGTGGACTTCGAACGGGGTTTCCAACACCCGCGCCACCTGGCGCTCGGTCCGCCTGCGGTAGGCGATGAGGTCGGCGATGGCGCCGATCTTCAAGCCGTGCAGCTGGGCGAATGCGATCAGGTCCGGCAGCCGCGCCATGGTGCCGTCGTCGTTCATCACCTCGCAGATGACTCCGGCCGGATTGAGCCCCGCCATGCGCGAGATATCCACCGCTGCTTCGGTGTGGCCGGCGCGAACCAGAACGCCCGCCGTCCTTGGCGACCAGCGGAAAGACGTGCCCGGGCGAGACGATGTCCTCCGGACCCTTGGTCGGATCGATCGCCACCGCCACCGTGTGGGCGCGATCATGAGCCGAAATTCCGGTGGTCACGCCCTCCCTCGCCTCGATGGATACGGTGAAGGCCGTGCGCATGCGGCGCGGCGTTTTCGATAGCCATCGGCGGCAGCCGCAAGCTGGCGCGCGCGTTCGGCGGTGATCGAAAGGCAGATCAGGCCGCGCGCGTGCTTGGCCATGAAATTGATCTGGTGCGGCGTCGCGAACTGGGCCGGGATGATCACGTCGCCTTCGTTTTCGCGGTCCTCGGCGTCGACCAAAATATAGGGGCGGCCCTGGCGGGCATCCTCGATGATGTCCTCGATGGCGGAGATTGGGCTGTCGTCGGTCATTCATTCCGTCTCCCGCCAGCGGGCGAGATAGCGCGCCAGCATGTCGATTTCCAGGTTGACCCGCGCGCCGACCGCGAGGTCGCCCAAGGTGGTCACCTCCCAGGTGTGGGGGATGAGATTGACGCCGAACACGTCGTCGTCGACCGCATTGACGGTCAGCGACACCCCTCGAGGGTGATCGATCCCTTGGCGGCGATGTAGCGATGCAGCGGCCGCGGCGCGCGGATGCGCACCCGATGCGAGCCGCCTTCCGTGAGATCACCGCGATGCACCTCGCCGACCCCGTCCACATGGCCGGAGACGATGTGGCCGCCCAGCTCGTCGCCCACCCGCGCCGGCCGCTCCAGGTTGACGCCGGTCTCCCGCCCGCCAGGCGCCGAGCGTAGTCGTCGCGAGGCTTTCGCCCGAGACCTCGACCGCGAACCAGCCTCCGCCCTTGTCGACCACCGTCAGGCAGCAGCCGGCATGGGCGATCGAGGCGCCGATGTCGACGCTCGCCAGGTCGTAGCGCGGTCTCGATCTCGAAGCGGCGATCGCGGTTGGTGTCGCGCACCGAGCGAACGCGCCCGATGTCGGTGACGATGCCGGTGAACATTGCAGACCGTCCTCGTATCGATCGGGTCGGATCGGCCTTGACATAGCGCTCCCAGAGATCGTCTCCCACGCCTCCGCCGAAACCCGGCGAAACCGGGCGCGGCGGCGAGATCCTTCAGCACGAACCCGCCGACCGCCGGCACGGCCTTCGTCGCCCAGCACGATCGGCGCGCGAAACCATTCGATCGGCGTCGACGAGGCCGCGCGGCAGGAAGCTCGCGGCCACCTGGCCGCCGCCTTCGATCATGATCGCGGGAAAGCCATCGTCATCGGCGCCAGCGCCTCCAGAGCCGCGGCCGGATCGACGCGACCGTCGATCGGCGGCCACGGTGACCACCTCTACCCCGGCGTCAGTCAAACGGCTGTTTGAAGTCGTGACGCACGCACGACGGTGCGGAGCCGCCCGCGGCGGTCGTGCACGCAGCTTCGAGGCAGTCCGGAATGCGCTGGCGGCTGTCCATCACGATCCGCGCCGGCTGGAATCCGACGTAGCCGGCAGCCGCACGGTCAACTCGGGATCGTCGGCGATCACCGTGTCGACGCCGACCAGCACGCCGGCATGCATGGCGCGCAAGACGATGCACCTGTTCGCGCGCCGCGGCGCCGGTGATCCATCGGCTTTCACCCGAAGCGGTGGCGATCCGGCCATCGAGCGACGTCGCCAGCTTCAGGGTGACCGATCATTCCTGCCGGCTCGTCCGCGGCCCGTCATCGGCAGGCCTTCATCGCTCAGGAATTGGGCGAAATCCTCGGTCTTGCGGAAATCGCGGTAGACCGAGGCGTAACGGACGTAGGCGACGTCATCGAGCGACTTGAGCGCCTTCATCACCATCTCGCCGACCACGTGCGAGGGAAGTTCGGTTTCGCCCGAGACTCTCCAGCTGGCGCACGATGCCGCTGACCATGCGCTCGACGCGATCGGCATCGACGCGGCCGCTTGCGCGTGGCGATCGCGATCGAGCGGACCAGTTTCTCGCGGTCGAACGGCGCGCGTCGGCCCGACCGCTTGAGGATCGTCAGTTCACGCAATTGCACGCGCTCGAAAGTCGTGAACCGTCCGCCGCATTGCGGACAATGCCGCCGCCGTCGGATCGCCGTCCCGTCATCCGACGGTCGGCTGTCCTTCACCTGACTTTCCAATTCGCCGCAGAACGGACAGCGCATGGCCCGACCCCCTCCTACCCAGCCGTGCGCTAGGTGTAGATCGGGAACCGCGCGGTGAGCTCGCGAACCTGCCGCGCGCACGCGCGCCTCGACCTCGCCGTTGCCCGCCTCGCCGTTCGCCGCCAGGCCGTCGACCACCTCGCCGACCAGCTGACCAACCCGCCTGAATTCAGCCGGACCAAAGCCGCGCGTCGTGCAGGCCGGGGTTCCCAGCCGCACACCCGAACTGATCGCCGGAGGCCGCGGGATCGAACGGAATCGTGCTGCGGCTGCAAGTGATGCCGGCGCGCTCCAGGCCATCCTCCGCCGCCTTGCCGCTGACGTCCTTGGGGGTCAGGTCGACGACCATCAGGTGGCTGTCGGTGCCGCCGGCGACAACCCTCATCCCGGCGAGTCCCACGGCGTCGGCCAGCGTACGGGCATTGTCGATCACGCGCTGGGCGTAGATCTTGAAATCCGGCCTCAGCGCCTCGCCGAACGCCACCGCCTTGGCCGCGACCACGTGCATCAGAGGGCCGCCCTGCAGGCCCGGAAACACCGCGGCGTCGATCTTCCTGCCGAGTTTCCGATCGTTGGACAGGATCATGCCGCCGCGGGGCCCGCGCAGTGTCTTGTGCGTCGTGGTGGTGACCACATGGGCGTGCGGCAGCGGGCTGGGGAACACGCCCCCCGCCACCAGGCCGGCGAAATGCGCCATGTCCACCATCAGATAGGCGCCGACCGCGTCGGCCACCTTGCGAAAGCGGGCGAAGTCGATGACCCGGCTATAGGCCGATCCTCCGGCGATGATCAGTTTCGGACGGCATTCGTGCGCCAGTTCCTCCAGGCCCTCGTAGTCGATGATCTGATCCTGCGAGCGCACGGTATAGGCGACCGGCTTGAACCACATGCCCGATTGATTGACCGACTTGCCGTGAGTCAGGTGACCGCCGGCATTGAGGTCCATGCCCATGAAGGTGTCGCCTGGCTGCATCAGGGCCATGAACACCGCCTGGTTGGCCTGCGAGCCGGAATGCGGTTGGACATTGGCCCAGCGGCAGTCGAACAGGCTCTTGGCGCGCTCGATCGCCAAGGTTTCCACTTCGTCCACGAACTCGCAGCCGCCGTAATAGCGACGGCCTGGGTAGCCTTCCGCATATTTGTTCGTGAGAATCGAACCCTGCGCCTCCAGAACCGCCCGCGAGACGATGTTTTCCGAGGCGATCAACTCGATCTGATCGCGTTGCCGGATCAGTTCACGCTTCGCCGCGGCGAAGATCGCCGCGTCGGCTTCTTCCAGGGTGGCGGCGAAGAAGGGGTCGGGGACCAGAGATGCGTCGGCGTGGGCGTGGGCGGTCATGAGTCGCCTCCTGAAATGTGGGTGCCTACTTAATCCCCCCCGGCCGGCAATCAACCGGCGTCGCAGAAATGCGGGCGGTCGCCGCGCCTGCGACGTCAGTAGACCGTGCGCCCGGCCCTCGGCCTCGGCGCGGCGGCCGTGAAGATCTGATTGAGCGTCCCGGTATCCCGCGCCACCACCAGAAGACCGTCGCCGGCGACGACGCGCGCATCGCGGGGCGGACGGGTGGTGGTCTCGCCGGCATGGTGGTTGATCTGGACCACGAAGAACGAGCCGCCGCCCCGCCGCTCGAGCTCCTCGATCGTCAAGCCGACGGCGACGCTGCCGTCGCGAACCACCACGACCGCCATGTCGAGGCCGAGATCGCCGAGGACTTTCTCGAAGTCCCGCATCCTTTCGGACCCGCGAGATGAAGCGCGCGGTTTCCGGAAACAGGATCATCTCGGCGATGCGCTCGGCGCCGATGTGGGTCGGCAGGACCACCTTGTCGGCGCCGGCCTGCATGAGCTTGCTCTGGGTCGACGGCGCTTCGCCGCGCGCGATGACCTGCAGCTTCGCGATTCAGGCTGCGGGCGCTGAGCGTGATGAACACATTGGCGGCATCGTCGGGCAGCACGGTCGCCAGGATCCTGCGCTCGCTCGACACCCGCCGCCAGCAGGACGGCTTCGTCGGTGGCGTCGCCCTGGAGCGCGAGGATAGCCGAGCGCCCGGGCGTCGGCAAAGCGCTTGTCGCTCCGCTCCAGACACCACGAAGGCGACCCCGGCCGGCCGCCAGGTCCTTGGCCAGCATAACGCCGATCCGGCCGAAACCGCAGACGATGACGTGCTCGTGGAGCTTCTCGATATCGTTTTTCACGCGGTTCGAGCCCAGCAGTTGTTGGATTTGCGATGCGGTCAGCGCCTGCACCAGAACACGCTGGTGACCATGATCATGCCGGTGCAGCCGAACACCATGGTGGCGATGGTGACGCGCGTGTAGATACGGCGTGTCGATCGGATGAACTTCGCCATAGCCGACCGTGTATACGGTCAGCAGAACCATGTAGAGGGCGTCGGTGAACCTCCATCCGACGGCCATGTAGGCCCCCGTCGCCACGACCACGACGAGCAGGACAAAGCCGACAGTGGCGACGAGATTGCGGAAGGGAGAGCGCCCCGACATCGGTCATGATCGTGGTGGTCTCCGCTGCCGGCGACGCGCCGGCTTATGCCCTTTCAGTTGACGACGGCCGCCGCGGGACCTATCAGACGCGCTCGCTTCGCCGGACCGTCCGTCGGTCGCTGAAACGCGGGTGTAGCTCAGTTGGTTAGAGCGCCGGCCTGTCACGCCGGAGGTCGCGGGTTCGAGTCCCGTCACTCGCGCCATTCCGGTTCATTCTCCAATTTGATCGGCATGCCTCGGCAACCGGGGCCGCCCTGTCTGATAGCTCGATCCGCCTTCGGCGTAATTGTCCAGCAGCGCCCAAATCGGTGGGCGACATCGTTTCCAGCGTTGCTGACTCGAATGCCATCACGTGCGGGTCACAAGTTGCGCAATAATTTCACCAAGCCGGACGAGGACGTGATGCGATTGGATTGCTTTTGAATTGGGGATTTTTAAGATGTCATCCACGAAAGATTGCTCCAAAAGGTAATATCTGAAATACATTCTCGTCGCTTCGGTGGAATTCGGCGAAGTGGCAGGTTAAGGCATGAGAAAGCGCAAAAAATAGCCGAAGGCCGGGTTTATGCCCTCTCGGAAATAATCAAACCATACACAGGAGGCCGCCAAAAATCTGAGAGGGGTATAATCTAGTCGTTTCGCTTCAGCGCGACGGGTAACTGAAGGGTGTTTTCGATGAAATCCAACAACTCGGCCTATCCTGGAAGGGACAAGGTCAACGCGCTCGCAAAAGAAGTGGCGGAAATTCACGCCAGCCAGGGACGATATTTGGCCCTGCGCCATCTGATGGCGGCGGCAAAACCCCTGCTGGACAACCCGAGCAACGAGTTACGCATGGATTTGCGTCGTAAGGCATTCGTGCCGGTGACATCGAATAACGCGTCCTACCAGGACAAGGATTTCGAGTCCGTCGACTATGAGCAGTATGAACTCACCGCGGATCTGCCGATGTTTCGCGGACCTCCCGTGCCGCGTGAAGCGCTCGAACGCGGTGAATATTTTTGCGTGATGGGCGCGGCGCAGACTATGGGCCGGCTGGTGCGCCGCCCGTGGCCCCATTTGCTGAGCGAAAAACTCGGCTTGCCGGTTCTCAATCTGAGCTATGGCGGAGCCGGCCCCGAGTTTTTCCTCGACCCACGGCTGTTGAAACTCGCGAGCAACGCCAAATTCGTCGTTCTCCAGGCGATGTCCGGCCGGAGCGTCGGCTGTGACGAATATCCCGGCGGCGCGATGATCGTGCGGGACGGTAAGAAGACCAACGTGCACCGCGCCGATGTGCTGCGATCGATGTGGGATAAGGATCCAGCCGTGGCCGTGGAGTACGTGCGCCGCTGGAATGCGAACTATATACAATATTACAAGCAAATTAGTAGATTAATAGATGCTCCAACGCTATTGATATGGATTTCAGATAGAAGACCCGACGAATGGTCGCCGAAGAAATTATTTCAGCGATTTAATTGGGGGAATTTCCCACAATTAATTGGTAAGAGGGTCTATAATAAGGTTTCCGGATTTTTTCCCCAGCATTTGGAATATGTTTACGAGCCGGTTGCCGAAAAACCGATCAGTCTGACAACGAATATGGAATGCCCATATTTTGGTGACAGCGGGAAGTCTTTTCATGAGTCATTCCATTATTATCCGTCTTCCGCCAACCATATGGCATTGTATGAATTCTTGTTGCCATGGACCGAGAAAACGCTCAGCCCGGCGTCGGCGCCTGCGACGCTCGAGTTCGCCTGAGCGGTCATGCAACTCTGAATTCGCCGCGGAAAGCCGGGTCGAGATGCCTTGTCGCGAAGCGACGTGGCCGACCCGCGTGAAATTCGTCTGGCGCGGCGTTTGGCCGCACGACCGACACAGGACCTGGTCCAGACTGAAGACTGCGCCATCGTACAAGAAGATTGGCAATAGTCGGTGGCAGATTGTAAGAGAGCGGCGGACGTGGCCGGACGGTGGTGAAAAGTCGATGCGCCGCCACGCGTCGTTCGCGCGCTGAACACGCTTAGGAGGCGGGACGATATGTTCAGCGTGCCGAAGTGGATCACCGCGGACGTCGACCGGATCGCCTCGGAGGTGAAGGCGCGGCTAAACAGGGGCGAGCGAGTCCAGGCGCTCCGCTTCGCCATGGCGGCGGTCGAGCCGCTGCTTGGCGCGCCGACCGACGACCTGCGCCGACTTCTGCGCAAAAGGTCTTCGTTCCGTTCGCGACGCATGGCGTACCCTATCAATGCAACGACTTCGAATCCGTCGACTACGAGCAATATGAATTGTCGCCGGACCTGCCGCTGTTTCGCGGCCCGCCGGTTGCGGACGCCGACCTGAAGAGCGGCAACTATTTTTGCGTCATGGGCGCGGCCCAGACGTTTGGCCGCCTCGTACGGCGTCCTTGGCCTTTCCTGCTGGGCGACGCCCTCGGCCTGCCGGCGCTCAGCTTGAGCCGCGGTGGCGCGGGGCCGGAGTTTTTCCTCGAACCTCGAATGATCGAACTCGCGCAAAACGCCCAATTTGTGATTCTCCAGGTGATGTCGGGACGCAGCGTCGGGTGCGAGGAGTATCCGGGCGGCCGACGGATCACCCGCGACGGCCAGAACACCAAATTGAAGCGTCTCGACCTCTTGAAGGACATGTGGCAAAAGGATCGCGAGGTCGCCATCGATTATGTTCATCGCTGGAATGAAAACTACGTCGCCCTCTACGCAAAAATTCGCCGACTGATCGACCGGCCGACCCTCCTGCTCTGGATTTCAGACCGCGCACCCAACGATTGGGATCCGAGCATTCTTCGGAAAAAATTCAATACGGGCAGTTTTCCGCAATTGATCGGCCGAAAGACCTATCGTGCCGTCGTGCCGTTGTTCGACGCAAAGTTTCAGGAAGTCACCGGTGTGACGATGGAGCAACCGTTAAGTCGCGTTACGGGCGAGGCCTGCCCATACTTCGGCGATAGCGGTGCGAATTTCCACTCGGAGTTCCATTACTACCCCTCGACGGCCAGTAACTACCTGCTGGCGCAAGCCCTGCTGCCATGGGCGCGGACCGCATTCAAGCGAAGCAATCGGATGGCGATGGTCGACGCACCGGCCTGAGCGCGGGTCGCTCAACGGCGACGGGTCAGCCCGGCTGCCAACTCTTCTGACTCTGTGTCAGCGGTTCCATCGGTGCGTTGACCACCTCTCCGAGGCGATCGTAAAACGACCGAAGACGTGCGGGCGGTAATCGACCGATGGTCGGCAGGAAGGGTCGCTCGACGAAGCCGCGGGCGTCGAGATCGAGCGGCAAGGGAATCTTTTCAATCAGGTGGGCGTTCATCGCCTCCACCAACTCGCGATACACGCCCAGCGCCTCCTCCGCCTGAGAGCGCTTGAGATACAACCCTTTTTCGTTCGGCCATTCCAATTCCCGCGCCACCGACACCGCCGACGCCTCGATGAGCTTCCTGTCCCACAGTCGCTTGCTGTTCTTCAGGAATTCGACGAGCGGATGGTGGTCGGGAAGCTCATGGCGACCGGAATAGAGCGCCCGGATCGCTTCGACGATCCTCCAGCCACTGGATTCATTCATTCTCTCCAGGCGGGTCAGGGCCCGGTATTCCGGCGTCATGGGATCGACGCCGGCGGTGGCCAGGAAATCGTCGATCAGGTCGCGATTGACCATGTGGACCGGATCCAGCAGCCGCACTCTCAGCCGATTCCAGCCAAACACGGAGGCCCACTTCTCCGCGGTATGAAAATAGTTGGTTCGACTCTCTTGCAATCTATTTTCGAAAAAGAAATCGAAACTATATATTTTCAGGCCATATCGCACTTTTTGTATGTAACTCGACGGCAACAAATCGATTATATCTCTTATTATCATCACTATTCTAAATGAATTATTCCGCATTCTGAGGTTTCTATGCAAAACCTGAATTTCTGATACGGAAAGTTTCTCAAATTTTTCGCTCGAGATAATTTTGATCGTGCTGGGTTCTGATAGCCAATAGTCATACAATTCCTCAAGCGTGCCAAAGCTTCGATCGAAATTCTTGTGGTTCTTGAGTTCGCTCGAAAAATTATGGTGGTCTTTTCGTTCCTTGCGCCCGATCGAGGGGTAATCCACCGACAGCGCCCTGAGCGCCGTTTCATTGGCGCTCAAAAAACTCTGGATCGAGGCCGAGCCGGATTTCGGCAAGCCGATATGTATTAGAATCATGCCTCACGACCCCGCACCACGACCCACCCGAACAGTGTCGTATCCCGGGACGGCGCCATCACGCCCTCCGCCCCCCCATTCGATATCCACGCCCGCTTCGTTCGACGACGCGACGCCAAAGCGATGGAACTATATCCTCCGACTCGTTTGCCGGAATGCCCGGCCCCGTCAAAGCCAGGTCGGGCGGTTGATCACCGTCGAGGCCTTGGCTTGGCGGATGCCGCATAAGGGCCGTCGGGGGCGGTCGCGGCGCCGCCGGCTCGCGCCTTGTCGCGCCGCCAACTCCCCGCATTACCGCGAATTATCTTTCGCCCATGCCCGACTCGGCGACACAAGGGGGTCCAGACGGACGCTGAGGGGCCGCCCGTCTCCTGGGAGTGCATGCGCGTGATCGCCCTCTTCGCCGCCGCCTCCCTGGCGCGCGCCCGGCCGGACCTCCGCGGCCTGCCGCCGATCAGGCGCGAGCCGCAGATGACCTATGTCGACCGCGCCGGCGCGGTGATCGGCGTGCGCGGCGGCAGATATCGCCCCGCCCGCGGATCTCGCGCGCTGCCGGCCTATGTGCCGGCCGCCTTCGTCTCCATCGAGGACCGGCGGTTCTATGAGCACGCCGGCTTCGATCCCGTGGGCATGGCCCGCGCCATCGTCGCCGACCTGGCGCGGCCGGCAAGCGCCAGGGCGCCTCGACCATCACCCAGCAACTGGCGCGCAATCCTGTTCCTCACCGCCGACCAGACCATGGAGCGCAAGGCGACCGAGCTGGTCTACGCCGTGCAGCTGGAGCAGACCTATTCGAAGAAGCAGATTCTCGCGCCTCTACCTCAGCCGGGTCTATTTCGGCGGCGGCGCCTATGGGATCGAGGCGGCCGTCGCAGCGCTATTTCAACAAGCCCGGCCGCGAAGCTGACCGTCGCGCGAGGCGGCGACGCTGGCCGGCGATCCTGAAGTCGCCCACCCACTACGACCCCGTCGACCGAGCCGGAGAAGTCGGCCGAGCGCACCCGGCTGGTGCTGGACGCCATGGTCGAGACCGGCGCGATCAGCGCGGCCGAGCGCGACAAGGCGCTGGCCGCAGAGCCCAAGGTCTGGAAGGAGCGCGCCCACCGCGCCGGCGCAATATTTCGTCGACTGGCTGGACGGCCAGACGCGCGCGGCGATCGGCGCGCCGAGGCAGGACCTGGTGGTCGACACCACGCTGGACCTGCGCGAGCGAGATCGCCGGCCGGCGATGCCGCCAGAGCCGTCGTCGCCCGCTTCGCCAAGCAGGGCGTCGGCCAGGCCGGCGTGGTCTCGCTCGACGGCGTCGGGCCGGGTGCGGGCCATGGTCGGCGGCGTCGACTACGCCAGCGGGCCCGTTCAACCGCGCCGTCGACGCCCACCGCCAGGCGGGGTCGGCCTGGAAGCCCTTCGTCTATCTGGCCGCGATGGAGGCGGGCCGCACGCCCGACATGCTGGCGGTCGACGAGCCGGTGACCATCAACGGCTGGTCGCCACGAAATTTCGAGGACGGGTTCCTGGGCCAGATCACCCTGCGCGAGGCGCTGGCGCATTCGATCAACACCGTGGCCGCGCGGCTGGCCGACGAGGTCGGCCGCGACGTAGGTCGCCGCGACCGCCCGCCGCGTGGGCATCGTCTCGCCGATCAATACCGAACCGGCCATGGCGCTCGGCACGACGCTGGTCACCCCCCTGGAGATGGCCCAGGCCTATGACGCCTTCGCCAACGGCGGCAATCGGGTCGGCGCCTATGGGCTGGAGCGGATCCGGACCGCCGGCGGGCGTCGCGCTCTACCAGCATCCGGCCCGCGCCGCCGCGCCGGCGATCGCCAATCCACCGCTGCAGCGAGATGGACGACATGCTTCGCGGCGTGGTCGCCGTCGGGCACCGGTTCGCACGCGGCGATTGCGGGCTACGATCTCGCCGGCAAGACCGGCACGACCTCCGACTTCAAGGACGCCTGGTTCTGCGGTTTCACCGGCGACCTGACGACCGTGGTGTGGATGGGCCGCGACGACGCGGCCCCGATGCGCGGGGTCATCGGCGGCGGCGCGCCCGCGGAGCTGTGGCGAACCTTCATGCGCTCGGCGCTGCGACATCTGCCCAATCGGGCGATCCCACCCGGACCGCCGGCGCCGGTCGCGCAACCGCCGGCCGGGCTCTTGGCGCCGCAACCTCCGCCGGGCGAGCCTCCCGCGACAACCCCGCCGAATTGACGGCGCCAAGGTCGGGGCCCGGCGCTCAGCCGGCATCCAACTCCGCATATCGGCGGAAGTTGCCCTGCTGGTTGAAGGCCAGCCGTCGCGGCGAAGCCAGACAGGCGGCGCCGGCCTGTTCCAGCGCCAGCCGGATGAATTCCCCCCGGCCCCGCAGGCCGGGCCAGGGGTAGAGTTGAGTCATGTCCGATCAGCCTCGCGCCGCGCGCGTGTCCGGTAACGCGTCGACGATCGGCGTGATCCAGGCCCCGAACGCCTTCCATGCCGCGTCGTCGTCGTCCATCAGCCCGAGCCGAACGACCACCAGGGCCTTGGACGGGACGATCAGGATCACCTGCCCGCCGTGTCCCTGGGCCGAGAACGCGTCCATCGGACCGGCCCCGATCATCAGCGACGGTGGTTTGTGACCGGCCGGGGCCTCCAGCCAGAAGCCGGCCCCATAGGTCGCCTCGACCGTCGGGGTGCGCGCAAAATCGACCCAGCCCGCGGGCAGGATCCGCCGGCCCCGCCACAGCCCGTCCAGCCGATAGAGTTCGCCAAATCGCGCGAAATCCCCGGCCGTGGCATAGACGAACGATCCCGCCGCCGAAGGTCCCCGAGGCATCGAACTCGGGCTGGGCCGACGACATGCCGAGCGGTTCGAACAGTCGCCGGCGCATCCATGCGTCCATCGCCGCGCGCCGGGCCTCGGGCGAGGTGAGCGACGGAAACAGCCGCCGCTGCAATTCCGCTGCCGCCAGCACGTACGATCCGGTGGAATAGTTCCAGCGCGATCCTGGCGGGAAAGCCTGCGGGCGGGCGGCGGTGAACGCCGCGCCGTCGAACCGGCCCGGGCCGAACAGCATCCGCGTGGCGTCGGACTTCGCCGGATCATAGTCGCCTTCGTCCCACGCCAGCCCGTCGGTCAGGGTCAGCAAGGCGCGCAGGTTCAATTTCGGGTCGGGGTGCGCCACGGTCAGCAGCGGTGCGTCGATGTCGACTTTCCCTTCGCCCACCCCGATTCCGACCAGGGCGTGGGTGATCGATTTCGCCATCGACCAGGAGATGTGCCGCACGTTCGGCCCATGGTCGGGGCCATAGCGTTCGAACACCAATCGGCCATCCTGCACGATCACCAGCGCATCGCTCTGGCCGATTCCCTTGACGGCGCCGCTCGCGGCGGCGTCCCAGGCCCTGGCGAGGAGGGCGAGGTCGCCGCGCCCGGTCGCCACCGGCCAGCCGGCGGACGCGGACGAGCCAGTGCGCGCCGCGCCCGCGGCGAGCCCGAGCCCCGCCGCGCTCAAACCTATGGCGAACTCACGCCGCTTCATGCCACCATGTCCCTGCACCCGGTGTGCGACCAAGCTTAGGAGGGATTGCCGATGCCGGGCAATCGAAGATCGTTGCGAGCGGCGATATCCGCCCTGACCATCATCGCTTCGGCCATCGTCGCTCCGGCCTTCGTCGCTTCGGCCATCATCACTCCGGGCGTCGCCGCCGCCCAGAACCCGCCGCCGCCGATCATCCAGATCGGCTCGGCCTATTTCGCCAAACAACTGTGTTCCTGCCTGTTCGTGGTCGGTCGCCCCGAAGCGTCCTGCCGGGCGGAATTCAGGCCGCAACTGGACAGCTTCAGCATCACCATCGACCGCTCGCACCTGCCGGCCAGCGCCAGCGTGATCTCCAGGCTCGGACCGGTCGGCGCCCTGGCCACCTATAGTCGTCGCTACGGCTGCGTGCTGGTCAAATGAACTCGTGCGCCGTCGAATTCGGCGTATAGATCCCGCAACGATTTAGCAGGGAAGACCCCCATGCCGCTGCAGGCCCTGGACCATTTCACCGTCATGTGCGCCGACCTCGAGCGTTCGCGCGCATTCTATTCGGGCGCCTTGGGCCTGGTGGACGGCGAGCGGCCACCGTTTCCCTTTCCGGGCGCCTGGATGTATCTCGGCGAGCGGCCGGTGGTGCATCTGATGGCCGGCGCCCCGGATTCGGCGCCCAAACCCACGGGCGCCTTCGACCACCTCGCCT
>CAWHEE010000002.1:0-28475 GCA_963828365.1 uncultured Alphaproteobacteria bacterium
CTGTCCAGCCGCCGTCGATGGAGAGGTTGGCGCCGGTGATCTGGGCTGGCGGCGTCGGAGCAGAGGAAGACCGCCAGGGCCGCGACCTGGTCGGCGGTGACGAACTCCTTGGTCGGCTGGGCCTGCAGCAGCACGTCGTTGATCACCTGCTCGCGGGTCAGGCCGCGCGCCTTCATGGTGTCGGGGATCTGGCTCTCGACCAGCGGCGTCCAGACATAGCCCGGGCTGATGCAGTTGACGGTGATCCCGTGCGTGGCCACCTCCAGCGGCGACGGTCTTGGTCAGGCCGGCGATGCCGTGCTTGGCGGTGACATAGGCCGACTTGAACGGCGAGGCGACCAGGGAGTGGGCCGAGGCGGTGGAGATGATCCGGCCCCAGCCCTCGCGCCTTCATGCCGGGCATCGCGGCGCGCATGGCGTGGAAGGCGGCCGACAGGTTGATGGCGATGATCTGGTCCCACTTGTCGATCGGGAACTCCTCGATCGGCGACGACGAACTGGATGCCGGCGTTGTTGACCAGGATGTCCACCGCGCCGAAGGCCTGCTCGCGGCCGTCGGCGATCATGCCGGCGATCTCGGTCGGGCTTGGTCATGTCGGCGTGCGAATAGATCGCCTTGACCGCCGAACTCGCTCTCGATCGCGGCGCGTTCCGTCTCGATGTCCTCCGGCTTGCCGAAGCCGTTGATGACGACGTTGGCGCCTTCCGCGGCCAGGGCGCGGGCGATGGCCAGGCCGATGCCGCTGGTCGAGCCGGTGACGACGGCGGTCTTGCACTTGAGGCTCATGAGGTGCTCGCTCCGGTTGAGGTTCAGGCGAGGTAGTCGTGCAGCACGCGGCCGTAGGGCAGCACGAAGTCGACGATCTGGTGGCGGCCGCCGACGATGCGGCGCACCGGCAGATCGGCGACGCGGCAGTTGACGTGCGGGATCAGGTGCAGGCGCGCGGTCGCCGTCCCAGGCCCCGTGCACATGGATGTCCTGCGAGATTGTAGCCGACGAGCTGGGCGACCTTCGGCGAGCCGTCGACATCGGGGATGAGCTTCAGGTTGACGTTGAGCTTGCCGATGCCCTTGGCGACCTCTCCAGGCGGTCGGCCAGGCTGCTGTGCTTGTACTCCATGGTGCCCATGCGCCACGCGCTCGCTCGTCGTAGTGCAGCGTGCCGGTCAGCGTGTCCTTGACGACCTTCAGCCGCGGCACGCCGTACTTCTTGGGAAAGCCCCAGATCTCGCGGCCGCCGGTGATCGGCGGCTCGTCGTCGAGGTACATCTGCACCGAGAAGTTGCAGGGCTCGCCCTTGAACAGTGGCGTGCACGCCGCGTGCCGCTCTCCTCGTAGTCGCCGAAGCCCGAGGCGTCGGGCATCTTCATCCACTCGTAGTAGGCGAGGTTGCCCGGCGCGGGCTCCAGCGGCTCGGGCAGGGCGGCGCGCAGCGCGTCGGGGTCGGTCTCGTAGGTGACGATCAGGTATTCGCGCCGCATGAAGCGGTACGGGCCCGCGCGGATAGCTGGGGCTGAACAGCGGCATCGACGAGGCGCGCAGGATGTCGTCACGGGTCACCTGGCAGCCTCCGGTTCCTTGGCGGGGATGTCGAACACGGCGCAGTTTCGATGGCTGGTGGCATGGGCGATGGCGTCGTGATGATCGAGACTGCGCCGCACGGCGCGCACACCGGACGCCCAGTGTTCGCGCATGGTGGCGCGGGAAAATTCGTAGTCCTTGGCGCTCGTCTCGTAGGCCTTGCGCCGATAGATCAACTGCACGACGCTCACGGCGTTGTCGACGGTCAGTTCGCGCAGTTCGCGCGCGGCCGCGGTGTCGGCGAGATCCTGAGGCAGGCTGTCGAGGACCCGCCTGGCGAGCATCTTGCCTTTGCGAATCCGCAGCATCTGGTCGGTGTTCAGCCGGGTGCGACTGGAAAAGCGAATGTCCATGACTCGCTCGTCGGCCTCGGCCAGGGTCCGCGGCATCGGTCCGCGGGCCGGGAACAGGTCGACCTGGAAGACCAGCAGGTCCTCGCGGGTTTCTTCGTCGAGGACATATTCGAGGGGGGTATTGGAAACCAGACCGCCGTCCCAGTAATATTCGCCAGCGATTTCGACAGGCGGCAGACCCGGCGGGAGCGCCCCGGACGCCATGACATGCTCCGCGCGAATGGCCTCGCGCGCGTTGTCGAAATAGGCGAAATTGCCGGTGCGAATGTTGACCGCGCCGACGCTGAAACGAACGGGACCGCGGTTGATACGATCGAAATCCACCAGCCGCTCGAGCGTGGCCTTCAGCGGCGCGGTATCATAATAGCTCAGCGCCGCCGGACTTCCCGCCGGTTGCAGTTGTGGCGGCGGAAACCGCGGGGTGAAGAAGCCCGCGACGCCGAACAGCAGGGCGTTGGCCGCGTTGACCCGACTGGCGAGCGCGCGCCCGGCGCCCCTGTCGAGCCCCAGATCAAATTGCGGCCCGCCCGAGGCCAGCTCCCAGAACTCGCGCAGCCGGTCCACCCGCAGCTCCGGCGGATTGCCGGCGATCAAGGCGGCGTTTATCGCCCCGATGGAGATGCCGGCGAGCCATTGCGGCTCGACACCCGCCGCCTGCAGGGCCTCAAAGACGCCGGCCTGATACGCGCCCAGCGCCCCACCGCCCTGCAGCACCAGGACGCGCTTCGCCGGTCCGACCTCGCTCGTCATGGGGCTGGTAGTCCTGATGTCTGGGCAGGGTCGTCGCGGTCGACCGGGTCCCGCAAGTAGGTCGCATCGGGGCGAAATCAAGGCTGGAAAACCGGACGAGCCGCCCGCCGGTCAGCTGTTCATGCCGTTGAGGCCCACCGCGATCAGACCGAGGGCGAGCATGCCGACCGCGACACATGTGCCGAGGAACAGCAGGGCCATGCGGATCAGCGTTCCGATCACGCTGGTCCCATAGACGCCGCGCAGATGCAGGAACAGGTGGAGCGGGGCCGGCAGCAGGAACACCAGCGCCCAGTCGTCGATCAGAGCCTGCAGGCCAAGGGTGAGGATCAGCGCGATGCCCATGGCCGACAGCGAATGCAGGGAAAATATGGTGTGGTCGAAAAGAAAAAATCGCCTTTGGAAGACGAACAGCACGCTCAGCATCAGGGCTGAAATCGGCAGCATCAGGAAGGCGAACCGTTCCGACCATTGCTCCAGGATCAGTTGGAAGCGTTCCGGATCGTCGATCGTCCGCTTGATCCGATCGCGCAGCCACTGGGTGGCTTGCCGGTCTGGGGTGTCGGAGCCCAGCTCGACCTGAAGCTGGTCGCTGAGGTGGGCGCGCTGCTGCGGGCTGAGGGAGTTCAAGGCGGTGCGCAGGTCGGTGTTGACCGTCACGACCTTGACATGCGCGTTGACCTTCAGCGTCGTCGTGGCTGGACGGTTCGAATTCGATCCCGACGAGAGCCCTCCGATCAGGAAGATGCCCAGCAGGACGACCAGAAACAACCGCAGGGGCGGAATCTGCGGCGCGCGGTGACCTTCCAGGTATGAGCGGGTCAGCCGATCAGGCCGAAAAATCAGGTCGGGCAAGGTTCGCCAAAGGCGGCCGTCGAAATGCAAAAGACCCTCGACGACTTCACCTGCCAGGCGAACGATCGAGCGATGGAAATCCTCGCCTGATTGGCCGCAGGCATGGCACCAAGGACCCTGCAGCGGAGTCGCGCAATTGTGGCAGGGCGTGCCGACCGGCGCGGCGTGCTTCGCCGGCAGCTTGCGCACGAACGCCCCCGCCGAGGCTCCCGCCGCCACCTCCAGTTCACTCGCCACGCCGCTGTGCCCCCGGCCATCGAAAATCCCGCCCGCCTGCGTAGCGTAATCCGGCGCGCCGGTCACCGTCGACGTGGCAGGGCCGGGCGGGGCCGGCGCCTCGCGAGGAATGCGATCGGCTGAACAGGCGGTAGAAAAAAGCCGATCACCTTCAGGACAGCCGGCGTAGTTTCCCCACCAGGTCGTGCAGACCACACGCCTCGGCGCCGGAACCCAATGGAAAGGTCTCACGCCCATTGTACACGACAAACCGCCGCGCGGCGTGCAGGTCGGCCACGGCCTGGTGGAAACCTCGTTCGAGCCTCGGCGCCGAACCCCGCTTGATCTCGATGGCCCAGACTTCGCCGCCCGGCAAGGTGATCGCCAAGTCGACCTCGGCTCCGGCGGAGGTGCGATAGAAACTGGCGTCCGTCTGTTCGGGCGCGGCCGCCAGGATCAATTCGACGACCAGCCCCTCCCAGCTTCCCCCCGCCACCGGGTGCCCCAGGACGTCGTCGAGGGTCGAAAGTCCGAGCAAGGCGTGGACGATGCCGCTGTCCCGGACATAGACCTTCGGCGAGCGCACCAATCGCTTGCCGACATTGCGATGCCATGGCGGCAACCGACGCACCAGGAGCAGGTCGACCAGCAGGTCGAGGTATCGGGCAATGGTCTTGCCGTCGAATTCCGAGCGCCCGCGCGAGATTGGCGGCATTGAGCAGGCCTCCCTGGTTGTGGGCCAGCATGGTCCACAGGCGCCGCAGGGTCTCGCCCGGTACACGGGAGCCGAACTGTGGGATGTCGCGTTCGAGGTAGGTGCGGATGAAATCGCGGCGCCAGCGGATGCTCGCCACATCGCTTCTGGCGAGAAAGCTCGACGGAAAGCCGCCTCGGGTCCACAGGGTATCCAGGCTGTCGGCCGCGACTTCCAGCGCATCGAAGGGGCCGAGTTCCAGGTAGGCGATGCGTCCGGCCAACAACTCACCCGATTGCTGGAGCAGGTCGATGGACGCCGAACCCAGCATCAGAAAACGCCCGGCGACCTTGCCGCGCCTTCGCCCTCGATCGATCAGGCCGCGCAAAGGTTGGAACAGTTCAGGGGCGCGATGGACCTCGTCCAGGATGACGAGCTCGTTCTCGTGAGCGGTGAGATAGGCCTCCGGATCGGATAGCCTCGCGCGGTCCGTGGCCAATTCCAGGTCGAGGTAGATCGACGGGCGGCCCTCGCCGATCTCATGGGCCAGCGTCGTCTTACCAACCTGGCGCGGGCCCAGCAGCGCAACGGCGGGCTCGCTATCGAGAGCCTCGATAAGTCGAGACTGGAGGTGGCGGGAAATCATCCTTGCAATTATGGCGCCAAATGCCAGATTTGCAAGGTTAACGGGGTCAGGTCCTACCTATGCATCGCGGCGTCCTTTACCACCGCATAGAGGAAGTCGCGGCCGTCATAGAGGGAGCGGACGTGGATGCGTTCGTTCAGGCCGTGGACGCCATCGCCATCGGGGTCGTTGAACATGCCGGTCAGGCCATAGGTGGGGATGCCGCCGAGGTTCAGGTGTCGGCCGTCGGTGGCCCCGGTGCTCATCGCCGGCACGATCGGCACCCCGGGGAACACCTGGGCGGCGGCGCGGCGGACCGGCCCCATGATCTCTTCGGAGAGCGGCGGCACGGGGGCCTTGAGGCCGAGACTGCCGGCCTGGGTGGCGCTGATTTTCGGATCGCCGATCACCGTTACGAGAGTGTCGTGGATCGCGTCGATCGGGTCGGACGGAAAGATCCGGCAATTGATGTTGGCCTCGGCGTGCTGGGGCAGGGCGTTCTCGGCATGGCCGCCCTTGATCAGGGTCGGCACGCAGGTGGTGCGCAGCATGCCGTTCCAGGCCGGATCGCGGGTGACCACGGCCAGCGCGGCGGGGTCCTGGGGGTCGGCGGCCAGGGCGGTCAGGGCCGCGCCGGTCGGGCCGTGGAGTGATCTTGCCCATGGCGGCGAAATAGGCGTGGGTGACTTCGTTCATCTCGACCGGAAACTCGTGCTGGTCGACCTTGGCTACAGCGGTCGCCAGCCGGCCGATGGCGTTGTCGCCGCGCACCGGGCGCGAACTGTGGCCGCCGGCGCTGAGGCTGGTCAGGGTGAAGTCCTGATAGACTTTCTCGCCGGCTTGGATGTTGAGGACGATGCGGTTGCCCTGAGCATCCAGCCGCCCGCCCGCGCCCTCGTTGAGGGCGAAGGCGGCGTCGATCAGGTCGCGGTGGTTCTTGACCAGGTCCGAGGCGCCGTTGAACGCCTCGTCGGTCTCCTCGCCACAGGTGATCGCCGCCTTGACGTCGCGGCGCGGCCTGAAGCCTTGCTGTTTGAGGCGGATCAGGGTGTCGATGTTTACCGCCGCCATGGCCTTGTCGTCGTTGGCCCCGCGTCCATAGAAGTAGCCGTTCTCCTCCACCAGCGTGAAGGGATCGCGAGTCCAATCACTGCGCTTGGCCTCGACCACGTCGATGTGGGCCAAAAGCAGGATGCCCTTGGCGTTCGGATCAGTCCCGTGCAGCACCGCGACCAGGCCGCCCTCGCGTGGGTGGTCCGGCGGGGTGATGTATCTGATATCGGCGTCCGGGTAGCCGGCGGCCGCGAGGCGCGCGCCCATGCGGTGGGCGGCGAGCGTGCAGTCGCCGTCCGAGTACTCCGTGTTGGTCTCGACCAGTTCTTTGTAGAGGGCGCGGAAGGCGAGCTGATCGGGGCGGAGCGCGAGGTCCGCGCTCCAGGCGCCGCTGGCGCAGCCCAGCAGCATCGCCGCCGACATCAGTCCGAGTGTCTTCAACCGTGGCATGCACGCCCTCTTTTTCTGGCCGTGGACGCGCCGCCTACAGCAGCGAGTCCGCGAATTTGGATTCGAGCCTCAGATAGCTGGCGCGGCCGCCGGGCACTTGGGCGAGGATCTTTTCCCACTCCGGGCTCGCCAGGGCGGCGGCCCAGTCCGCCTCGCGCTGGGCGAGGTCGCGCCAACGGATCACCCAGGTCACGTTGGAAGGGCCGAGCGCGTCCTGGGGCTCGCCAAACACCTCGGCCGGCGCCGAGGTGTTCACCCAGAACCCGACCACGTCCATCTTGCCGCTCAGATAGGGAACCGCCGAGGCCTCGGCCCACGATCGGTACTGGTCGAGCAGATCGGGCCGGAAATGGTAGTTGCGCACTTCGTAGATCATCGGGCCGATCCTCCTGGCGTTTGCGCGAGACTAGGCCGGGCGGCGGGCGGGTGAAAGGGCGACCGACCAAGCGGGTGGACACTTGTCGTCACGGGCGGGGGAACGCGGTGGCAGCATCCGTCGGTTGGATCAGATTTTCTCCGGCGGACCCATCAGCCCTGAGAATAGATAACGAAAACAAAAACTTGTGAATTGGACAGGCCTGGCCGACATGGCGCGATTTGGCGCAAACGCGCCTGATCGGGCGCAATTTGGCGCACAGCGGGCGATATCGTGGCGCAGAATGGCGCAGAATGGCGCGAAATGGCGCGAATTGGCGCGGGCTGGGCGCAACCTCCGAAAACGCCCGGTCTGCGACACTCTCCGATCCAGGCAGGTCGTGAACCGGGCCGGGAGGTGAGGGCGGACCCGTGACAGCGCGAGGCTGTTGCGAAGCAAGGCGCGGTGACGCGAATTCTGGGCGTGGCGCATTATGTTGCCTTGCAAGTGGAAATTACATTTTGCAAATAATACTCGGGATGTCAAGGCCCGCGGCGCGCACCGCCGCGCGGACTCAACCCTTCGTCGCGGCCAGGGTGTCGCGCTTGATCTTCTTCGCCAGGCTCCATTTGTGGACTTCGGTGGGGCCGTCGTAGATGCGGAAGGCGCGGATTTCGCGGAACACCTGTTCGACGATGGTGTCGCCGCTGACGCCCGTGCCGCCCATTACCTGGACGCAGCGGTCGGCAACCCGGAACAGAGCGTCGGAGACGGCGACCTTGGTCATCGAGCTTTCGGTCGTGCCGAGCGAGCCGGCATCCAGCACGTCGGCGCACCAGTCGATCATCAGTTCGGCCTGTTGCAGGTCGATCATGTTGTCGGCGAGCATGAAGCCGACGCCCTCGTGGTCGATCAGCGGCTTGCCGAAGGCGTGACGCGTCACCGCATAGGCGCAGGCGATCTCGTGGGCGCGGGTCGCCGAGCCGAACCAGCGCATGCAGTGCGACAGGCGCGCGGGCGACAGGCGGATCTGGGCGTATTTGAAACCGTCGCCGGGTTCGCCGAGCATCTGGTCGGCGGGCACCCGCAGGTTTTCGATGGCGACCACGGCGTGGCCGCCCGGCATCGATGAGTCGATGGTGTCGAGCACACGCTCGATGCGGATGGCCGGATCGGGCAGATCGACCAGGAACAGGCTGGCGCCCTGCTCCGCCTTGGCCATGACGATGCCGACCTTCGCCCCCTGAGCGCCGGTGATGAAGGCCTTGCGGCCGTTGATCAGCCAGTGATTGCCGTCGGGCCGTGCGGTGGTCAGCATCATCGATGGGTCGGACCCGGCGCCGCCTTCCTCAGCCGGCTCGGTCATGAAGAAGGCCGACCGGGCACCCTCGATCAGCGGCTTGAGGAAACGGTCCTTGAGTTCGGGAGACCCGACCTTGCCGATCAGGTACATGTTACCCTCGTCGGGAGCCATGGTGTTGACGGCCACCGGGCCGAGCGGCGAGAGGCCGGACTTCTTCAGCACCGTCGCGGTCTCGCGCTGCGTGAGATGGCTGCCGTCGGGCAGGATGTGCGGAGTCAGCAGTCCGGCGGCGCGGGCGAGGTCGCGCAATTCCACGACGAGGTCCTCGGTCGGACCGTGCGGGCCGCAGCGCGGATCCTTTTCGTAGGGCGCAACGACCCCGCGCACGAAAGCCTCGACCCGGCCCGCTATCTCCGCCGCGCGTACAGCGCCTACGCCTGCCATGGTGTGCTCTCCGAAGTGGAATTTCGTTAGCCTGAATAACCTGGTTCGGCAAAAGGCGCCGGCCAGATCGGGCGGGCCGCTCAGAAGGGCGATCGGGGTGAGCGGGACAGTGATGACATTGGTGATCATCTCGGCGAGGCCGCCGAGCAGAATGACCAGCAGGTCCAGAAGGCCGGCGATGCGGGCCTGCCGGCGTATCGAGATCGGTGGGGCGGCCAGGTCGCAGGCCTGGTACGGGTGCATGGACCGCGTGGTCAAATGCGGCGAGCCGTTGATCCGCGGCCTTGCATCTCGCGGCCGCCCGGAGAACAACGCCGGTCAACGAACTCGAGACCAGGGACGCCGCCCGATGAGCAAACCCACGCTGTATGGCGTCTCCGCCTCCCGCGCCCTGCGCGCCATCTGGGGCATCGAGGAGACCGGAATCGACTACGAGCATGTGGCGACCCCGTATGGCCCGGAATCCAAGGCGGCGGATTACCTGGCGGTGAACCCCAACGGGCGCGTTCCGGCCCTGGTCGACGGCGACCTGCGCCTGTTCGAATCGATGGCGATCAACCTCTATCTCACCAAGCGCTACGCCGGGGCGCTCTACCCGGAGACGATCCAGGACGAGGCCCGCGCCTGGCAATGGAGCGTCTGGGCGATCAGCGAAATCGAGCCGCTGCAGATGCAGATCGCGATCCAGAAACTGTTCACGCCCAAGGACAAGCGCGACCCGGAGATCATCGAGCGCGCCTCGATGGCGCTGCAACGACCGTTGAAAGTCCTCGACGCCGCCCTGTCCGGTCGCGACTGGCTGCTGGGCGAGGGGTTTTCGGTGGCAGACCTCAACGTCGCCGCGGTGATGGATGTGATGACGATCATGCGGTTCGATTATTCCGAGCATGCCAATGTGCAACGCTGGGCGGAAACCTGCTACGCGCGGCCGGCGCTGGCGCGGGCGCGCGCCCGGCCCTGACCGGCGGCGATGGTAATCGCGGCGGCCTGACATCCGCCCGCCCCGCCGACAGTCGCAACTTAATGTCGGCCCGGCGACTCTTCAGGTCGAGACTAGGCGGCGGTTCTGTCGTACCCTCGCGGCCGTCGCGGGTGAAAGCGAGTTGCGCATGTCGATGAACGCCGTCCACGCCTTGCCCCGCCGTCTCGATCTGCGCCGGACCGACAGTCATCCTGACCATTGGTACCCGTTGGCGTGGAGTCGGGAACTCAAGCCGGGATCCATGCTGGCCCGCCGCTACGCTGGTGAACCGGTGGCCCTGGTCCGCTCCAAGGAGGGCGAGCTGTTCGCGCTGGAGGATCGTTGCGCCCATCGCCAGGTCCCGCTGACTCATGGCGTCGTGCGGGGTTGCACGGTCAAATGCGGCTACCACGGGTGGGCCTATGACGCGCAGGGCAGGTGCATCGACGTGCCCTATCTGGGGTCCCAGCGGCTGCCCAACGGGGTTCGATCCTATCCATGCCGGGAGGTCGATGGCCTGATCTTCATCTTTCCCGGCGACCGGCAGCTGGCCGAGAGCCGCCTGCCGCCCGCGCTGGGGGCGAAATCCGACCCGGCCTACAAGACTCGCGAACTCAACCGGGAGGTCGCCGCTCACTATACGTTCATGCACGAGAACCTGTTCGACATGAATCACCAGTTCCTGCATCGCCGCCAGATGGGCACGATCAAGGCGCACTGCCTGGGTCGGCGGCACGGCGAGACCTGGGCGGAGGTCGACTATACGTTCAGCCGAACCGAGGGTGGCTCGACGGTCGGCGAGGCGGCGATACTCGGCGTGGTCCGCAAGCGCGGCGAGGGCGACAACACCGACCTGATGACCATCCGCACGCAATACCCCCACCAGCAACTCAGGGTCTGGGTGGGGGACGGCGCCCCGGTGCTCAGCGTCTGGCTGGGCTACACGCCCCTCGACAAGGCCCAGAGGACCAACCGCACGTTCGGCTACCTCTCGGTGAAGCGACCGAAGGTGCCCGGGGTGATCGAGGCGGCGTGGCCGTTCATCACCATGTTCACCGAGAAGATCTTTCGCGAGGACAAGCAGATCGTGGAGATGGAACAGGCGGCCCACGACGCGCAGGGGGCCGACTGGAACAACGAGGTGTTTCCGCCGATCAAGGATCTGCGCGAGGTGCTGGCGCGCTGCGGCGCGCCCCCGGCGATGGCCTGACCGGGCCGCCGAGCCGCCGCGACAAAGGCTTGCGTGTCCCGGGCTCCGCGCGTGCGGCTAATGGGCGGGAATGGCTTCGACGGCGCGCTTGGGGCGGGGCAGGAGCCAGACCAGGCCGATGGCCACTCCGAAGACCAGGGCGATGTCCCAGAACAGCCGGTTGGTGGCCAGCAGCACCGACTGTTTGTCGATCAACTGGTTGACCACCAGCAGGGCCTGGGCCGGTGAAAAGCCGCTTTCCGCAAGGCGATCCAAGGTCCCGGCGAAATTCCCGGCGCGGCCGGCGAGTTCGGCGTGGAAGCCCGAGGCCAGAGTCTCCCACCGGGTGGTGACGATCGAGGTGGCGAATGCGCCCGAAAGGGTGCGCACGAAGCTCGACAGGCCGGCGGCGGCGGCCGTTTCGTCCGGGTCGACCGCCGCCATCGAGATCAGAGTGAGCGGCATGAAGAAGGTCGGCATGCCGGCGCCGACCAGCACCAGCACGCCCCAGATCTGCCAGAAGGTCATGTCGGTATTGGCGAGGCCGCGCAACAGGGCGGTGAAGGTCAGCCAGGCGATACCGAAACACGCCAGAATGCGCGGGTCGATGCGCGACACCAGGGTCGCGGCGATCGGCGCGGCGGCGAAGGCCAACATGGCGGTCGCCCCGACCGCCAGGCCGGCCTGAGCGGCCGAATAGCCCATGTTGGTCTGCAGCCATAGCGGGGTCAGGACATTGGTGGCGAAAAACCCGCCGAAGGCGCAGGCGAACAGCAGCATCGCCACCGAGAACCCGCGGTGGCGGAACACCCGCAGCTCGACGATCGGATGGTCGGTATTGAGTTCCCAGATCAGGAAGGCGGCAAAGGCGATCGCCGACCCCAGCGCCATGCAGACGATCAGCGGCGAGTCGAACCAGTCCAGGTCCTTGCCTAGGTCGAGCATCACCTGCAACAGCCCGACCCAGGCGATCAGCAACGCCAGGCCGACCGCGTCGAACGGGGCCCTGACGACGGTGAACCGGCCCTTGACCAGCGCACGCCAGGACAGCACGCCAGCCAGGGCGGCGATCGGCACATTGATCAGGAAAATGGTCGGCCAGCCGAGGCTGTCGCACAGCAGACCGCCGAGGATCGGCCCGCTGACCGGCGCGATCAGGGTGGTCAGCATCCACAGTCCCATGGCGGCCGGCCGCAGGCGCTCGGGGAACATCCGCAGCATCAGGGTCTGTGACAGCGGCATCAGCGGCCCGCCGCACACCCCCTGCAACACCCGTAAGCCGACCAGGGCCTGGATATTCGGCGACAGGGCGCACAGGAACGAGACAACCGAAAACGCCAACAGGGCGATGGCGAACACCCTTGCGGCGCCGAACCGGCCGGCCAGCCAGCCGGTCAACGGCACGGTGATCGCCTCGGCGACCGCGTAGGAGGTGATCACCCAGGTGCCCTGACCGATCGAGGCGCCCAACGAACCGGCGATGGTCGGCACAGAGACATTGGTGATGGTCAGGTCGAGGACGGAGACGAAATTGGCCCCGGCGAGCACGATGGCGACGCCCCAGAGCCCCCAGCCGGTGAATACCGGCAGGGCGTTAGGGTCCTGGTTCACCACCGGCGCGGGAGGTTCGGGCGACTTCGGTCCGGGCGGCGCCCGCGCAAGAGTTTCGGTCATCGGCCGATATTCCGTTGCCAGTTTTATTTGAACGATGTGGTACGATTTTCAAGCGCCCAGAGGCTTGCGTCAAGCCTAAATCGTACGTTAGTGTTCAATTGCCAATGCGCGAACTATCACCGACCATCCGGGAGAGCCGCCGCGACCGCATACTGCAGGTCGCCACCGAGGCCTTTTTCGCGGACGGCTACGCCGCCACCACGATGGGCGCCATCTCCCAGCGTCTGGGCGGCTCGAAGGCGACACTCTATGCCTATTTCCGCAGCAAGGAAGACCTGCTGCAGGCGATCATGCTGCGCCAGTGCGACACCCTGTTCGCCGCCCTGCACGCCGCGGACGCTCTGCCCGGCCTGCCTGGACGGCTGCTGCACCTGGGCGTGGCGTTCATGCGGGTGCTGGTGTCCGACGCCGGTATCCGCACGTTGCAGCTGGGCATAGAGGCGGCCCGCGGCCAGCCCGAGCTCGCCCGTCGGTTCGAGGAGGCCGCCAAGCGGCCCGTCGAGGCGCAACTCTCAGGTCTGCTGGCGCTGGCGGCGGCCCGCGGCGAGATCGACGCCCCAGACCCGACCGCCGCGGCCCGGACGTTCTTCAGCCTGATGCGCGGCGACCTGCACTTCCGCCGCCTGCTCAACCTGGTCCCCGAACCCGACGCCCCGGCCCTGGAGGCCGAGGTCCGCGCGGCGGTCGCGGTATTCCTTCGCGCATTCGGCGGGGGGGTGAGCAACGGTCGGGGTGATGGGGGATGAAGGGGGTGGCTACGATTGCGCCGGAGAACCACCCTGCATGGCTTCGCCGATAGAAATGTCGCGGTCATGAGGCCAAGGCACTCTATTCCGCGCTTGGCCAGATGACGTCGAACGTCCGCTTGTCGGCCCTGGCGCGTGGGCCGTCAGAAGACCTGGACACGCCTCGGTTTCAGAGTCGATTGGGGAAATCCCAGTCGATCCGCGAGTCTCCCTCACTACAGTGCGAAAGAATTTGGTCGACGACTTGGGTGACGGGCGCAGTGGCGTCGATACACGTCGCGTTCTTATGAATATTCCTGTTCGTTGCAAACAGTCGCTCGATCAGGACCCTTTCCTCCGATGTTCCACCAAAGTCGGTGGGGTCCATCGCCACGCGCCTTTCGATTCGCCAATTCATCGTCTCCCGGTCGCCCTCGAGGACGAACACGCCGTCGAACAGGTCGATGAAATCCGAAAAATTCTTCGCACCACCACAAAAGAAGGTCAGCGCCGCCTCATGGTTGGCAAGGTGGGCTCGGACATTCGCTACATCCCAGATATGGTGCTCGGCCATCCAGGCGGCGGTCGGCTCGCCCGCTTCAGGCGTCATTGGCAGACCCGTGTGCGGATCGCCGCAGTAAGCCAGTTCCCGGTCGCCATGGATGGCGTGATGGCCGCGGCGATGCAACTCCGCGGCAACCGCCGTCTTGCCGGCGCCGGATACGCCATCGATCAGATAGTTTCTCGCGCCCATTCCGGCTCGGATTTATGGTCCAATCGCCGGAGGTTTCAATCGCGGGAGGAATCGGATCGCAAGAGACACACGCTGCGCTCGTCCGAGAAGTTCGCCCGGTAGCCACTCCTGGAAGGAGAAGACAAACACTCCGGCGAGAGCTTTTGAATTCCACCTCACGAACGCTCCAGCAGCGTCCGTAGCAGGGGGTTGGGGAAGCGGCGGACCGCGGTGATGGCATGGAAGGTCTCGTGCAGGGCGGGTACGCGGCAGTGTTCGACGAGCAGGCCAGCGTCGAGTTCATCGCGCACCACCACCGGCGGGGCCAGGGTGAGGCCGTCGCTCTCGCGGGCCAGCAGGCGGAGCATGGCCATGTCGTCGACCTCGGCGACCACCAGGGGATGGACGCCGGCAAGGGCCAGCAGGCGGTCGAAGGCCATGCGGATGTCGCTGTCGAGACTGGGCAGCAGCACCCGCTCGCCGGTCAGGTCTTCGGGAAACCGAATGGGGCCGCGGCCCGGGCGGGGCCGTCCGACCAGGCTGACGGGCTGTTGGTCGAGGCGGTGACTGTGCAGTGTGCTGCGTTCGTCGCGGCGGATGTCGCTGTTGGTCAGGACGACGTCGAGGACGTGCGCCTCGAGTTGGGCCAGCAGATCGCGCAGGCTGCCCGATCGCACCACCAGTTCGACATCGGAGCGACCCATCAGCGGCCGCAGGAAATCCAGCTGGAAGTTGCGCGACAGCGTCGCCAGGGCGCCGACGCGCAGCACTGCCCGCCCCGCCGTGGCGGCGCCGTCGAGCCTGCGAAGCAGATCCTCGCCTACCGCGAAGATGGCGTCGGCGTGCTCGAGGACGACCCGTCCGGCCTCGGTGAGCACCAGTCGCCGGCCCCGCCGCTCGAACAGGTGGTGGCCGAGATGGGCCTCGAGCGTCTTCAACTGCGCCGAGAGCGCCGATTGCGACAGGTTGAGCCGGGCGGCGGCGCGGGTCAGGCCGTCGGCGTGGGCGATGACGTGGAACAGGCGAAGGTGGTGATAGTTCAGGACGGCCACGCATCGGTTCTATAAAACAGAAGGAAATCACGCAAATATTGAATTTTTCTAGATCGTGACATTCGCCTAGGAGCAGCCCCGTTCGCTTGATCGGAGCCGCGTGACGATGTCGACCCTCGCCTGGATCCTGGCCCTGGCCCCACTGCCGCTGGCGGTCGTCGGCGCGGTCCCGGCGTCGATCGCCAACCGCCGGGTCGTGGCGATCGACCGGCTTGCCCGGCTGGCGGGATCCACAGCCCTGGCGATCGCCGCCGGCACGGCGATGACCTTGGCGCTCGGGCGCGCGCCGATCACCGGCTCGATCGCCGTCGATGGCCTGGGCGTGGGGGTCTATGCCGATGCCCTGACCGCGGTGATGCTGATCCTGGTCGCCTTCGTGGGCCTGATCGTGATCATCTACAGCCGGAACTATCTGGACGGGGATGCGGCGCAGGGCCGCTTCGTCAAATGGCTGTGCCTGACCCTGGCCTCGGTCCTGGTCCTGGTCCTGTCGGGCAATCTGGCGCAGTTCGCGCTGGCCTGGATCGCCACCAGCCTCAGCCTGCACCGACTGCTGCTGTTCTACCCTCACCGGCCGGGGGCCCGGCTGGCGGCCCGCAAGAAATTCGTGTTCAGCCGCCTTGGCGACGCCTGTCTGATAGCCGCCTGCCTGCTGATCTGGCAGGCGTTCGGTAGTCTCGATTTCGCGACCGTGTTCGCGGAGGCCGCGGGGCTGCGGGCCCACGGCCAGCCGCCGATCGCGATCGGCCCGATCTGCGGCCTGCTGATCGCCAGCGCGGTGATCAAGTCGGCGCAGTTCCCCGTCCACGGATGGCTTCCCGAAGTGATGGAGACGCCCACGCCGGTGTCGGCGCTGCTGCATGCCGGGATCATCAACGCCGGCGGATTCCTGGTCGTGCGCCTGAGCGGCCTGATCAGCCTGTCGCCGGCCTCGCTGGAGGTCCTGGCGGCGATCGGCGGTTTCACGGCCCTGTTCGCCGGGCTGGTCATGCTCACCCAATCGAGCGTCAAGGTGGCGCTGGCGTGGTCGACCCTGGCGCAGATGGGCTTCATGCTTCTGCAATGCGGCCTGGGCGCCTTCCCGGCGGCGGTGCTGCACATCGTCGCCCACTCGCTTTACAAGGCGCACGCCTTCCTGACATCCGGCGGCGTCATCGACGAGGCGCGGCGGGACTGGCCGGCGCCGGCGCGGGGCCGCCCGCGGACAGGGTTGCTGGCCGGCGCGTTGGTCGTCGCGGTCGCGATCACCGTCGCGGTGGCGGCCGGGTTTCAGGTGACGTTGGCGACTTCCCCCGGCGTGCTGACGCTCGGCGCGGTGATGGCGATGGGGGTCGCGCTCCTGCTGGTGCGGGGCATCGGCGAGGGTCCGGTGGTGGTCGCGGCGACGGCTGCGCTCGCCGGGGCCGTCGTCGCCGTCTATTTCTGCCTGCAATGGCTCGCGGCCTGGCTGCTGGGCGGCTCGGTGGCGGGCCCGCGCATGGCGCACGGCCTCGCCGATCCCCTGATCGCCGGCCTGGTGATGGCGTCGTTCGCCGGCGCAATCATCGTCCAGGACCTCGCGCGGGCGGCGCCCGCCGGCCGGTTCCGGCAGGCGCTCTACATCCATCTGCTGAACGGCCTGTACGTGAACGCGGCGACCAACCGGCTGATGGCGCGACTGAGCCCGGCGGCCGGCCCGCGCCGGTCAGGCGGCGCGGCCGTGACCGTGCGGCCGGGCGAGATCCACGCCGCCATGGGCGAGGCCCGGGGGGACGCCGCGATGTTGGCGAGGGCCGCCTGCGAGACGGTGGCGCCGCTGTGGCCGCTGCGCCATTTCGTCGCCGTCAATCCCTTTCTCGGACGCATCGGCGAGCGTTTCGAGGCGGCGTGTGCGCGGGCTCTGAAGGTGGCCGGCGGGCGGCTCCTGATGCCGGGCGCGGTCTATCGCGAAGCGGTCGCGAGCGGACGGATCGCCGCCGACGACCTGGCGCTGGCGGCGCTGCTCTCGCCCGCGCCCGACCCCTCCGCGCGGGAGGTCAGAGCCGCGACGGTGGCGGAGGTGCTCGACACGCTCGCGGGGGCCGGCGCGGCCGCGATGGTGGTGGACGAGATCTCGAAATTTTGCGCCGCCTACTGGGACCAAGGACAGGCGCCGTGGCCCGCGCCGTGGCGCGGGACGCCGCTCTTCGCCGCCTGGCGGCAGGCTGCCGAGATCGACCGCGCGCCGGAGGTCCGCGGCCTGCCCGGATTCCGCCGTCGCATCGCCGGCCTGCCTTTCGAACCGCTGGAGGCGATCGAGCGCATCGCCGCGGATCTCGGCCTGGGGCCGGCCGCGCTGGCGCCCTATCTCGAACGGGCGGCCGCGAGCATCGTCGGCTGGATGGGCCATGCCCGCTACCTTGGCTGGACCCTCGCCCTCGATGGCGACGCCGACGATACCGCGATGGAGTTGCTGGCGATCCGGATGGCCTGGGACTGGGCGCTGCTCGGGCTGGCCGGCGGCGAGGAATTCGCAGGCGCGTGGCGCGAGGCCGTGACGGCGATGACCAGCGACACCGGTTGGGACAGCGATCCCGATGTCGCGCGCGACTGCAGGCGGCAGTACGCCCTGGAGCGCGGCTTCCAGCGCCGACTGATGGAACGACTGTCCCCCGCCGGGGCGAGCCCGCCTCGACACGACCGGCCCGATGCGCAGGTCGTGTGCTGCATCGACGTACGTTGCGAAATCTACCGCCGGGCGCTCGAAGCGGCAGGCGAAGAGGCCGGGTTGAATGTCGCGACGGTCGGTTTCGCCGGCTTCTTCGGTTTTGCGATCGAGTTCGCGAAGCTCGACCACGAACCCGGCGGCGCGCGGTGTCCGGCGCTGTTGCGCCCACGCTTCCGAGTTCGGGAGCGTATCGGCGGCGACGAGCAGGCGGCGGGGCGGCTCGTCGCGCGGCGGCGCCGGGCGGGGCGGGTGGCGCGGGCCTGGAAGGCGTTTCGCTCCTCGGTGGTTTCCTCGTTTCCCTACGTGGAGACGATGGGGTTGCTGTTCGGCGGACGGCTGATCGGCGACGCGGCCGGACGCCCGCTCGCTACCGGCGACGTGACCGGGCAGGCGGCGCGGTCGGGGGTCGCCCTCGACGAGGGGCCGTGCAGCGGGACCGCGTTCGAGGCCAGGCTCGACGCAGCGGAAGGAACGTTGCGCGGCATGTCGCTGACCGTCGCTTCGCCCGGCTGGTGGTGCTCGCCGGGCATGGCGGCAGCGAGCGCCAACAATCCATTCGGTTCGGCGCTGGACTGCGGGGCGTGCGGCGGCCATGCCGGAGATGTCAACGCGCGCGTGGCGGCCGCGGTCCTCAACGAACAGCGCGTACGGGCAGGTCTCGCGGCGCGCGGCCTCGCGATCCCGGCGACACCTGTTTCCTGGCCGCCCTGCACGACACCACGACCGATGATGCGATCCTGTTCGACGCCGAGGAAGCGCCCACGGGCCACGCCGCCGACATCGACGCGCTGCGGATCTGGCTCGGCCGGGCCGGGGCGCGGGCACGGGCCGAGCGCGCCGGCGCACTCGGGCTGACGGCCGGGCGGGGACTCGACGCGGGCATCCGCCGCGCGCGCCCGCGACTGGTCGCAGGTCCGGCCGGAATGGGGCCTCGCCGGCAATGCCGCCTTCATCGCCGCGCCGCGCGCGCGCACCCGAGGCTGTCGATCTTGGCGGTCGGGCGTTCCTGCACGACTACGAATGGACGCGCGGGACCCGGATTTCGCGGTGCTCGAGCTGATCATGACGGCGCCGATGGTCGTGGCGAGCTGGATCAACCTGCAATATTACGGCTCGACCGTCGACAACGCGGCTGTTCGGCGCCGGCAACAAGGTGCTGCACAACGTCGTCGGCGCGGATCGGCGTGCTCGAGGGCGATCGGCGGGGACCTGCGGCGCCGGCCTGCCCTGGCAGTCGGTCCATGACGGTCGCGCGGCTGGCGCCACGAGCCGGTGCGGCTCACCGTGTTGCGTCGAGGCGCCGCCCTGACCGCCATCGACGGCGTCATCGCGCGCCACCGGAGCGTGCGCGACCTGGTCGAGAACCGCTGGCTGCACCTGTTCGCCATCGCCGACGACGGATCGTTCGACCGCTACGCCGGCGATCACACCTGGATCAAGGAGCCGACCCCATGAACGACGCCGCGCCGCATCCGCGCAAGCCGCTGGCCCCGCACCTGGCGGCGCTGGAGAGCGAAGCCATCTTCATCATCCGCGAGGCCTATGCGGAGTCCGAGAAGCCGGTGATGCTGTTTTCGGGCGGCAAGGATTCGACCGTCATGGCGCACCTGGCCGTGCGAGCCTTCCATCCCTCGCCGCCGCCGATGCCGCTGCTGCACATCAATTCGACCTGGGAATTCGACGAGACCATCGTCTTTCGCGACACCTTCGCGCGCGACGAAGGGTTCACCCTGCGGGTCTGGGCCAACGAGGAGGGCCGGGCGCAGGGCATCAGCCCGTTCGTGCACGGATCGGCCCTATACACCGAAATCATGCGCACCCAGGCGCTCAAGGCCGCGCTCGACGCCGGCGGCTACGACGTGATCTTCGGCGGCGCCCGGCGCGACGAGGAAAAAGTGCGCGCCAAGGAACGGGTGTTCTCGATCCGCGGCGCCGGCCACACCTGGGACCCGCGCGCCCAACGGCCGGAACTATGGAAGCTCTACAACACTCGCCTCGGCAAGGGTCAGTCGATGCGGGTCTTTCCCCTCTCCAACTGGACCGAGAACGACATCTGGTCGTATGTCTCGGCGCGCGGCATCGAGCTCGCGCCGCTGTATTTCGCCCGCGAGCGTCCGGTGGTCGAGCGTGACGGCGCCCTGCTGGTGGTCAACGACGACCGCTTCCCGTTCGCGCCGGGCGAAACCACCCAGCCGCGCCGCGTCCGCTTCCGCACCGTGGGGTGCTGGCCGGTGACCGCAGCCATGGAATCCGGGGCCGACAGCCTTGCGCGCGTCGTGCTCGAAACCCTGACCGCGTCGGCTTCGGAGCGCGAGGGCCGCCTGATCGACAGCGACGACGGCGGCTCGCTCGAGCAGAAGAAGCGCCAGGGCTATTTCTGAGGGCGCCCGCGGCGGCGGAGATCGAATCCCTGGTGAGCATGCCCCACTATCCCAGAAACCGCCATCCGCGCGCCGCATCCTCCGCGATGTCCAGGAACGCGCGGACCTTGGCCGACAGCAGGCGAGAGGTGGGAAAGACGGCGTGGATCGGGGCGGGTGGCGGGGCGAAGTCGCGCAGGACCTCGACCAGAGCGCCGGCGCGGACGGCGGCGCCGACCTGATAGCAGAGCGCGGCGGTCATTCCGCCGCCGGCCAGAGCGCGGTCGATGGCCGCATCGCCGCTGTTGGTGGAAAAGTATGCGATCACCGGAGTTTCGCGGGCGTGGCCGCCAGGGTCCTGGAACGGCCAAACTCCGCCAGGCGTAGCGGCTTCGAAGGCGATCAGACGGTGGCGCGCCAGATCGTCGGGATGCGCTGGAGGGCCGCCCGCCGCGGCGATATAGGCGGGACTGGCGACCAGGGCGCGGCGGGTGCGGCTCAGGCGGCGGGCGACGAGGCCGAAATCCGGCAGTTGGCCGATGCGGATCGCCACGTCCAGGCCATCCTCCACCAGGTTGGCGTTCCGATCCGACAGTCGCAGGTCGGCGCGGACGTGGGGGTAGGTATCGAGGAACCGCGACAGCAGCGGGGCGACGTGCAGGCGCCCGAACAGCAGCGGCGCCGCCAGCGTCAGGGTCCCGCGCGGCTGGGCCCGTTCTTCCTGGGCCGAAAGCTCGGCTTCTTCGAGATCGCCGAGGATGCGGCGCGCCCGCTCGAGAAATCGCGCGCCGGCGTCGGTCAGGCGCACCGACCGCGTGGTTCGCTGCAACAGGCGCACGTTGAGATGCTCCTCCAGGCCGGCCACCAGACGGGTGACCGCCGAGGCGGAAATCTCCAGGCGGCGGGCGGCGGCGGCGAAGCCCTGGTGGTCACAGACGGCGAGGAAGGCGCGCATGGCGTCGAAACGGTCGGACATTTTTTATTGCTGATATCGCAATGATACCTTGTCAATCTCCCAGATTATCATTTCTCGGGGCGGGGATATCTATCGCCCACCCCGCAACAAGGCGGGCGGCCTCAAGCCCCAGGAGATCCTCCCCATGTCCCGCATTCCCGCTATCGACCCCGCCCACGCCGACGCCAAGGCCAAGCCGTTGCTCGACGCCGTGCAAAAGTCGCTCGGCCTGACGCCGAACCTGTTCCGCGTCGCCGCCCAATCGCCCGCCGCCCTGGAAGCCCTGCTCGGCTTCAACGGCGCACTGGCCAAGGGCGCGCTGAAGGGCAAGGTCCGCAAATCCATCTCGCTGGCCGTGGCGCAAGCCAACGCCTGCGACTATTGCCTGTCGGCGCACACCGCGATCGGCAAGGGCGCCGGCCTGACCGACGCCGATGTCGCCGCCGCCCGTGACGGCCGCGCCAGCGATCCCAAGAGCGCCGCGATCGTCGGCTTCGCCCGCTCGCTGATCGCCAGCCGCGGCCACGCCACCGACGCCGAACTGGCCGGCCTGCGCGCCGCCGGCCTGACCGACGGCGAGATCATCGAGGTCGTCGCCAACACCGTGGTCAACATCTTCACCAACTACCTGAACCACGTCGCCGGCACAGACATCGACTTCCCGGTCGTTCAGTCCGCCATCGCCGCTTAGCCGACGTCGACCGACCCGCGGGAGGCTAAAAAGTTTGAAAGAATGAACCACGGGCCACACGAACCACACGAGCGGGTTCGTGGGTCGGCGATCACCCCAGGACCTGCGAGCTGGTTCGTGTGGTTCGTGAGGTTCGTGGTTCGATCTTGCCTTTTCGTCCGGCGCTTCGCGCGGGCCCGCCTGGCCACATTTAGACCCGAGGAGATGATGATGAGCGCGCCCCCTTCCAGCGATGTCGCCTTCACGCCGTCGGTCAAGGCCGTGCAGACGCGGCGACGGTCGCGCGCGGCCTATGAGGCGATGGAGGCGAACGGCGGATTCCGCACCGAGATCACACCCGACCTGGTGGATTTCCTCGCCGGGATCGACACCGCCTACCTCGCTACGGCCAATGCCGCCGGTCAGCCGTATGCGCAGCATCGAGGGGGACCGAAGGGGTTCATCCGCCAGGTCGACGAGGGGAGCCTGGGGTTCGCCGACTACGCCGGCAACCGCCAGTACATCACGACCGGCAATCTCGCCGACAACGACCGCGCCTTCCTGTTCCTGATGGACTACGCCAACCGTCGGCGGGTGAAGATCTGGGGCCGCGCGCGGGTGGTCGAGGACGATCCGGCCTTGCTGGCGCGGCTGATGCCGGAGGGCTATCGCGCCCGCGGTGAACAGGCGATCGTGTTCGAGGTCGAGGCCTGGGATTCCAATTGCCCGCAGCATATCCCACAGAAGCTCGACGCCGCGGAGGTCGCCGGCGCGGTGGGCCACCTGCAAAGCCGGATCGAGGCTCTGGAAGCCGAGAATGCGGCGCTGCAGGCGCGACTCGCCGGCCAGGCGGGCCCCGCCGATCGCGCCGGGTCGCGGTAAATCGCGGCGCGACCGCATGGCGGACGATTGCGTCGGCTCCGCGAAATCGCCATCACCGCGAAAGATCGCAGCGAGGTCCGTGACGGCTGCGCAAACGGAGGATGTCGGATGAAGGCGGCGGTATTCCACGAACCGGGGCGGCCTTTGGCGGTCGAGACCGTGCCGGATCCGGCGCCGGAGACCGGCGAGGCGGTGATCCGCGTGCGTTATTGCGGCGTGTGCGGCACCGACCTGCACGCGACGCAGCATCATGACGATACCCCCGGCGGCCGGATCATGGGGCATGAGTTCACCGGCGAGATCGTCGCGCTGAGTTCCGACGCCGGCGGCGGCTGGCGGGAAGACGACCGGTTGTGTTCGCCACCGTTCATCGGTTGCGGCCGATGCCTGGCCTGCCTGCAGGGCCGGCACTGGCGATGCGCCAGTCTGCGGATCACCGGCTCGGGTGCGGTGACCGGGGGCTTCGCGGAGTATGTCCGGGTCGATCTGAGCGCCGCCATCCGCCTGCCGGAGAGCGTGTCGTGGAAAATGGGCGCCCTGGTCGAGCCGCTGGCGGTCGGTCTGCACGCCATACGCGGCGCGGCCAGCGGTCTGGCGGGCAAGAACGTCCTGGTGATCGGGGCCGGGCCGATCGGACTGGCGGTCAGCCTGTGGGCGCGGTTATTCGGCGCGCGGCAGGTGGTGGTCAGCGAAATGGAGCCGGGGCGCTGCCAACAGGCGCTCAAATACGGCGCGAGCGGCGCGATCGATCCCAGAGGCGACGTGGCGCAGCAGTTCCTCGACCTGGTCGGGGCCGAACCGGAGCTGATCTTCGAATGCGTCGGGGTGCCCGGGATCATCGCCCACGCCATCGAGGCGGCGCCGTTCGGCGCCGAACTGGTGATCGTGGGGTTCTGCGTGGATCCGGACAACTTCGTGCCCGCCACGGCGATGGTCAAGGAGCTGACCCTGCGGTTCGTCATCGGGCACGACAAATCGGACTTCCAACTGGTGGTCGACATGCTGGCGGCCGGGCGCCTGGACGTCGAGGGAATGATCACCGACATCTACGGCTTCGATCAATTTCCGGAGGGGTTCGAGGCGCTCCGCACGCCGACCCATCAATGCAAGATCCTGCTCGATCCGGGCGCGACCTGATCAGGCGCGCCGCGGCCGAGCGTCGCTCAGCGCCCGCTCACGCTCACCAGGCCACCTCGTTGTTGATGCGCTGTTCGAGCAACGGGATATTTGCGGCACAGCCGGCGCAGATCCTCGCTCGGCAAAACCATCAACCGCATCTCCGAGCGGGCGGTGACGCTCTTGGCGATAGATGCGCCATCGACAAGGGATTCTTCGCCGATCATGTCGCCGGCCTCCAGGTCCCATGAGCCGGAATCGTCCTCGGCCCGGGCTCGCCCCGAAATGATCAGGTAGAACTGGTCCGCCGGCTGGCCGGCGGTGGCGATGCGGGTGTGGTCCTGGACCATGGTGGCGCCCATCAGGTCGACGATCCGCGACACCGCCTCGACATCGAAATCCTCGAACAGCGGCTGGCGCTTGACCATGCTCCAGGTGATCGAGAATTCGCGGCGGTGCAGTCCATTGACGAAGCCGACGGAAATGATCCCGATCGGCATGGCGAACAGCACCAGTCCGACCACCATGGTCACCCCGGCGACCAGTTTGCCCAAATAGGTCAGGGGCACTTCGTCGCCGTAGCCCACAGTCGCCAGAGGTGGTGATCGCCCAGTACATCGCGCTGGGCAGGTCGCCGAACGCCTTCGGCTGGCCGGGCCCTTCGACCAGATGCATGATCTCGCCGGAGATGCACACCGTGCACAGCAGCAGAATGAACGAGCCCAGCAGGGCCCGCCGCTCGGCATAGAGCACGCCCAGCATGGCCGGCATGGCCTGCGAGTAGCGGGCGATCTTCAGCAACCGCAGCAGCCGCAGGATGCGCAGAGCTCGAAGGTCGACGACGCCGCCGGTCACCAGGGTGACGAAATAAGGGGCGAACGACAGCAGGTCGATCATCGACATCGGGCGCAACGCAAAGCGCAGGCGACCGGTGAACGGATGCGCCGAGCCGATCCGCGGGTCCTCGACCGACGCCCACACCCGCACGCAATATTCAGCGGCGAAGGTGTAGACGGTGAAGGTTTCGAAACTCGAGAAAATCCATTTGTTGGGCAGGTAGATCGACGGGACGGTCTCCAGGATCACCATGATCACGTTGCTGGTGATCAGCAGGATCAAAGCGATTTCGACGATCCCGCTGAGGCCGCCCTCAGTCTGGCCCTCTTCCAGGACGATATAGGCGATCTGGCGAAGGGTCGGTCGCTCGGCCTCCCGGCTGCTCATCAACAGACGTCTCCCTGTCGATGGCGCGGATTCCTTGTCCATGACCGATCCTCGAAAATCTCAGGGCGACGCCTGTATACCGCAGGATGTTCCGCGGGCCAGTGCTGGGTCGCCGACACATGGCGATTACCCTCGGGAACCCGTTCACGGACAATTGCGATTCGTTTCAGCCGCGTGGGGGTATGCTGCCGAGGCCCCCGGGCGAATTCTCGCGGCGGCGGGCGAGAAGGTAACGAAGAAGATGGCCCACATGGGGATTATCGCCTGGATCGTTCTCGGCCTCATCGCCGGATTCATCGCCAGCAGAGTGGTCAACAAATCCGGCGGCGGCCTGCTGACCGACTGTATCCTCGGCATCGTCGGCGGCCTGGTCGGCGGCTTTGTCGTCGATCGGCTTCCCGCGCTGGGGACTCTGTTCGGTCACGCCAGCATCGCCGGCTTTGCGCTGGGCCCGCTGATCGTCGCCGTCCTGGGCGCCATACTGGTGCTGCTGGTCTACCATATGGTAGTTCGGCGAACCGCCTGAACTGACGGGGGCGGTCCCACGCGGAGGCTGGCGGGGACCGCCGCCACAACCAGGCTCGGGCGGGGCCCACGGCGACGACCCTGCAACGAGGATGCTCCACGATGGCCGAAACCCGAGTCCTGGTGTTCGGGCCGTCGTTCGACGCAGTTCGCGCGAAACTCGAGCCGCTGGCGGGGCTGTTCACCCCGTTGGTGGTCGAAGGCGATGGGACGATCACGCTCGCGGGCCGGCCGATCGACATCGACGAGGCGCGCCCGAACGCCGCCTGGGCGAGCGGTGAGCTTTATGAGAGTCCGGCGGCCCGCGGCTTTCTGGTGGCGGCGCTGAAGTCGCCGGCCTTGCGCTGGGTGCAGAGCGGAGCGGCCGGCTTCGATAATCCGATCTTCGCCCAGGTCGTCGCCAAGGGGGCGATCCTGACCACCAGCCACGGTCAGTCGGTCGGCATGGCCGAATATGTGCTGGCCGGCGTGCTCGACCATTTCCAGGACGGGCCCCAACGGCGCAGGAACCAGGCCGATGGCCTGTGGCGCCGCCTGACGTTCCGCGAAATCGCCGGTACGACCTGGCTCATCGTCGGCTTCGGGGCGATCGGCCAGGACGTCGCGCGGCGGGCCCGAGCGTTCGGCGCGCAGGTGGTTGGCGTGCGGCGCGATCCCTCGCCCCATCCCCTCGCCGATGCGATCATCGGCCCGGGCGAAGTTTCCGCCCAGCTGCCGCTGGCCGACGTCGTGGTGCTCTGTCTGCCGGCCGCCCGGGCCACCCGCCACATCGCCGACGCCGGGTTCTTCGCGGCGATGAAAGCCGGCTCGGTGCTGATCAATGTCGGTCGCGGGGCCCTGGTAGACGAGGCGGCCTTGCTCGCGGCGCTGGATCGCGGGACCCCGGCCCATGCCGTGCTCGATGTCTTCGAGACCGAGCCGCTGCCGGCGGACAGTCGGTTCTGGTCCCACCCGAGGGTCGCCCTGACCTCGCACGCGTCGGGCAATACCGCCGGGCAGCACGCGCGCAACCAGGATTTGTTCGTCGAAAACCTCGGCCGTTTCGTCGCCGGACGACCGCTGATCGGCGAGGTGAATTCGCGTGAGGTGCTGGAGGCCGCCGAACCGCGTGGGTGTTGACATCCGCCGGGGTCGGGCCCGATGTTCGATCGCCCCCGAGAGGCGCGCAGGGAGACGACCATGGCATTGCGACGGCCGGCATGGATCATCGGTCTGATGCTCGCGGTCGCGCCGGCCCTCGTTTTTGTCGGTGGCGCGCGGGCCGCCGTCAGCGTGATCGGCGGCGGCATGGCGCAGGCCTGTTCGGAGGCGGCCCTGGCCGATCGTTCCGACCCCGCCTCGATCGTACTGTGCGATTCCGCGCTGCAGACCGAGGACCTCGACGATCACGACCGCGCGGGCACCCTGGTCAACCGGGGGGTGATGAAATTGCGCCGCGAGCAATGGGAATTGGCCCGAGCCGATTTCGACGCCGCCATCGCCATCACGCCCAATGTCGGCGAAGCCTATGTCAATCGCGGGGCCGCCGATGTCGCGGAAAAGCGGTACCAGGCCGGACTCGACGACATCAACTATGCCCTGAGGCTAGGGGTGAAGGAGCCGGAGAAGGCCTATTTCAACCGGGCTCTCGCCTATGAGGGATTGGACGACGAGAAGTCCGCCTACCTGGATTATGAGCAGGCCCTGACCCTCAAGCCAGGCTGGGCGCTGCCTGAACACGAACTGTTGCGCTTCACGGTGTCGCGCCGATAGTCCATGGCCCTGCCCGCCAGGCGCGGGGCCGCCACAAGTCACCCCCGGCCGATCACCCCGGCTGTCGATCACCCGGCTTGACCCGCGCCCGCAAGCGCGTAGGCTCGCGCCATTCTCCGGGGTGTCCCGCCAAAGGGACTGAGAGGCCGCTGACGCGGCAACCCGCCGAACCTGATCCGGGTCATGCCGGCGGAGGGAGGGAACGCGAGCGCCGACCGGGCGTATCTCCTTCGATCTCCGCGCGGGCCATGCCCCCAACAAGAGGCAAGGACGTCGCCATGAATATCCAGACCCCGATCGCGCCCATCCCCACCGGCGAGCGGCCCGGCTCCCGCAAGGTCTACCAGCCCGGCGTGCTGCATCCCTGCCTGCGGGTGCCGTTCCGGGAAGTCGCCGTGCATCCCTCGGCCAACGAGCCGCCGGTGACGCTGTATGATCCCTCCGGTCCCTATACCGATCCGACGGCGCCCATCGACATCAAGGCGGGGCTGGAGCGGCCGCGCGAAGCCTGGGTGCTGGCGCGCGGCGACGTCGAGCCGGTGCCGCCGCGGCCGGTGCGGCCCGAGGACAACGGCAACGCCAGCGGCCGGCATCTGGCGCCCGAGTTCAAGTCCGATCGCCGCCGCTGCGGGCCAGGGCCGGCGCGGCGGTGACCCAGCTCGAATACGCCCGCGCGGGGATCATCACCCCGGAAATGGAATACGTCGCCATCCGCGAGAACCTGCGCCGCGCGCGAGACCGACGCCTTCATCCGCGACGGCGAGGACTTCGGGGCCTCGATCCCCGATTTCGTGACTCCGGAATTCGTCCGCGACGAGGTGGCCCGCGGCCGCGCCATCATCCCGGCCAACATCAATCACGGCGAGCTCGAGCCGATGGCGATCGGCCGCAACTTCCTGGTCAAGATCAACGCCAACATCGGCAATTCGGCGGTGCTCTCCTCGGTCGAGGACGAGATCGACAAGATGGTCTGGGCGATCCGCTGGGGCGCGGACACGATCATGGACCTCTCGACCGGGCGCAACATCCACAACATCCGCGAATGGATCCTGCGCAATTGCCCGACGCCGCTCGGCACCGTGCCGATCTACCAGGCCCTGGAGAAGGTCGGCGGCGTCGCCGAGGACCTGACCTGGGAGGTGTTCCGCGACACCCTGATCGAACAGGCGCAGCAGGGCGTCGACTATTTCACCATCCACGCCGGCGTGCGGCTGGCCTATGTGCCGCTGACCGCGACCCGCGTCACCGGCATCGTCTCGCGCGGCGGCTCGATCATGGCCAAGTGGTGCCTG
>CAWHEE010000003.1:0-144223 GCA_963828365.1 uncultured Alphaproteobacteria bacterium
CGCCGGCCCTCGTTTTTGTCGGTGGCGCCGCGGGCGCGGCGACGATCGTCATCGGCGACGGCCTGGCGGAAGCGTGTTCGAAAGCCGCCCTCGCCGATCGCTCCGACCCGCATCCATCGACAGTGCGACGCGGCTCTGCAGAGCGAGCATCTCGATGCGCACGATCGCGCGGGCACCCTGGTCAACCGCGGCGTCATGCGCCTCAGGCGCGAGGAATTCGAACTGGCCCGCGCCGATTTCGACGCGGCCATCGCGCTGGCGCCCACGATCGGCGAAGCCTACGTCAATCGCGGCGCGGTGTTCGTCGGCGAGAAGCGATTTCAAGCCGGCCTCGACGACATCAACAACGCGCTGCGCCTGGGGGTGAAGGAGCCGGAAAAGGCCTACTTCAACCGAGCCCTCGCTTATGAAGGCCTGGACGACGAAAAGTCGGCCTACCTCGATTTTCAACAGGCCCTCGACGCTCAAGCCAGGCTGGGATCTGCCGGCGAACGAGCTGATGCGCTTCGCGGTCGCGCCGATAGGCGGAGGCCGCCGCGACCGCGGCCGTCAAAGTCCGGGTTGACGCGCTTACCCGCAAGCGCGTAGGCTCGACGCCATTCTCCGGGGTGTCCCGCTCAAAGGGACTGAGAGGCCGCTGACGCGGCGACCCGCCGAACCTGATCCGGGTCATGCCGGCGGAGGGAGGGAACGCGAGCGCCGACAGAGGCGCAAATCCTCCAATCTCCGCGCAGGTCATGCCGCCCAACAACGAGGCTAGGACCGCGCCATGAACATTCAGATCGCCGATCGCTTCCGCCATCCCGACCGGGGAGAGACCCGGATCGCGCAAGGTCTACCAGGGGGCAAGCCTTCATCCCTGCCTGCGGGTGCCGTTCCGGGAGATCGCCGTGCATCCCTCCGCCGGCGAGCCGCCGGTGACCCTCTACGATCCCTCGGGTCCCTACACCGATCCGCTGGCGACGCATCGACATCAAGCGTGGCCTGGAGCGCCCGCGGGAGGCCTGGGTTCTGGCGCGCGGCGACGTCGAGCCGGTCCCGCCGCGGCCTGTGCGGCCCGAGGACAATGGCGGCGCCAGCGGCCGCCACCTCGCGCCGCCGAGTTCACGTCCGACCGCCAGCCGCTGCGGGCGAAGGCCGGCGCGGCGGTGACCCAGCTCGAATACGCCCGAGCGGGCGTCATCACGCCGGAAATGGAGTTCGTCGCCATCCGCGAGAATTTGCGGCGCGAGGCGAGGCGACGCCGTTCATCCGCGACGGCGAGGATTTCGGCGCATCGATCCCCGACTTCGTCACCCCCGAATTCGTGCGCGACGAGGTGGCGCGCGGCCGCGCGATCATTCCCGCCAACATCAATCACGGCGAGCTGGAGCCGATGGCGATCGGCCGCAACTTCCTGGTCAAGATCAACGCCAACATCGGCAATTCGGCCGTGCTCTCCTCGGTCGAGGACGAGATCGACAAGATGGTGTGGGCGATCCGCTGGGGCGCCGACACCATCATGGACCTGTCCACGGGGCGCAACATCCACAACATCCGCGAGTGGATCCTGCGCAATTGCCCCACGCCGCTGGGCACCGTGCCGATCTATCAGGCCCTGGAGAAGGTCGGCGGCGTCGCCGAGGACCTGACCTGGGAGGTGTTCCGCGACACCCTGATCGAACAGGCGCAGCAGGGCGTCGACTATTTCACCATCCACGCCGGCGTGCGCCTCGCCTACGTGCCGCTGACCGCCCGCCGGGTGACCGGCATCGTCTCGCGCGGCGGCTCGATCATGGCCAAGTGGTGCCTGGCGCATCACCGTGAGAGCTTCCTCTACGACCACTTCGAGGACATCTGCGAGATCATGCGCGCCTACGACGTCTCGTTTTCGCTGGGCGACGGCCTGCGGCCGGGCTGCATCGCCGACGCCAACGACGCCGCGCAGTTCGCCGAGCTGGAGACCCTGGGCGAGCTGACCAAGGTCGCCTGGAAGCACGGCGTGCAGGTGATGATCGAGGGCCCCGGCCACGTGCCGATGCACAAGATCAAGGCCAACATGGACAAGCAGCTGAAGGTCTGCCACGAGGCGCCGTTCTATACGCTGGGCCCGCTGACCACCGACGTCGCGCCCGGCTACGACCACATCACCTCGGCGATCGGCGCGGCGATGATCGGCTGGTTCGGCACCGCCATGCTCTGCTACGTGACGCCCAAGGAGCACCTCGGACTGCCCGACCGCGAGGACGTCAAGCAGGGCGTGATCGCCTACAAGATCGCCGCCCACGCCGCCGACCTCGCCAAGGGCCATCCCTCGGCGCGCGCCTGGGACGACGCGCTTTCGCGCGCCCGCTTCGAGTTCCGCTGGGAGGACCAGTTCAACCTCGGCGTCGATCCGGAGACCGCGCGCGAATACCACGACGAATCCCTGCCCAAGGAAGCCCACAAGACCGCCCACTTCTGCTCGATGTGCGGCCCGAAGTTCTGCTCGATGAAGATCAGCCAGGAAATCCGCGACGCCGCGGGCGCGCAGAACGACGTGGCGAGCGCGGGGATGGCGGAGATGGCCGAGAAGTTCAGGGAAAGGGGCGGGGAGATCTACATTGAGGCGAAGGGCTGATCGGCATGCACGCCGATCTTGGCAAGGTTTGCCAATTCCTGTGAGCTTGTGTCGATGGCGACGCGCAGGCGAGGCCGCGGTGATTTGCGGAGTCGGGGACGTCGGGGAATCGCAGGCGGCGTTCATGCCCTGGATGGCGGCTCTGACGGGCACGGCCAGTCCTCCGAGCCTCAGCTTTCGACGGCCATCGGATCGCTAAGGGCTTGCCCTTGGCCGCACGGTCGATGGGTGAAGCGCCAGGTGGCTGGCGGCGTCTCGCCAGCCACTCACGACAGCCCCGGTGGTCCGGGGTCAAGCCTTGCGAACAAGCTGGCGAGCCTCGGGAGTACGCCTTCCGCGGCGATGAAAGACGAGTGGACACCGCGCCAATCAACCGATAGCGGTGATCTAGCGGTCAAGCGACGCGCGCCCGAGGGGCCGGGAAGCGAGCTGACGGGGGGAACAGACATGACTGATATCGGGCGCCTTCTGGCGTGCGCCGCGCTCGTTGGCCTGAGCGGGTGCGCGACCATCACCCGCGGCACGACGGAGAACTTCACCGTCAACTCCAAACCGCCGGGAGCACAGGTCAAGACGTCGACCGGCTTCAGCTGCCAGGCGACGCCGTGCACGTTCAAAATGCAGCGCAAGACCGCCTTCACCGTTACCGTGTCCAAGGACGGTTTCGCGCCGATTTCGCGCCCGATCAAGTCGGGCATGGCCGCCGGCGGCGGAGCGGGGTTCCTTGGCAACGCCCTGGTCGGCGGGGTCATCGGCGCGACCGTCGACGTCAGCAGCGGCGCGATGAACGACCTCACCCCCAATCCGCTTTCCGTGGTCCTCGTGGCTGCGGCGCCGCCGCCCGCCCTCGCTCAAGCCGCTACCCCGGCAGCGGCGGCGCCTGTGCCAGCCGCCGTTCCGGCCGGCCCCGTGGTCGTGCCGGCCGTGGCACCCTCCGCGGGGACGCCGAGCGCGGCCCCGACCCCGCCGACCCTGCGATGAGCTATCGATGCGGCATATGGCGGGAGATCGCGCGGGGCGCGGCCGTGATCGGCGTAGTCAACCTGGCTGGATGCGCCACGGCCTCGCTGCCCAGTGAAATGACCACACCGCCTGGCACGATCGCCGCGGCGACGGTCTCGGAGCCCGGCTATCACCAGCTTTGGGTGGCCAAGGTCGAGGGCGGGTCCAAGACCAATCCGCTCCTGGTGTCGAGTGTCGCCGCCGAGGATTTCCGCACGGCCCTGGAATTCCTCCCTGCGCGGCCTGGATTTTCTCGCGACCGATCAGGCGGGATCGAAGATGTCGGTGACCGCCTACATTCTCAATCTCGAGCAACCGCTGGCTGGTCTGGACCTCACCGTCACGGTCAGGATCCATTACGTCGTCGCCCCAGTGGGCGGGGGCCGGGCGGTGTTCGACGACACGGTCGCCGCCTCGGGGACCGCGAGCCTAGGATCGGCCCTGATCGGCGCCGAACGTCTGCGCAAAGCCAATGAAGCGGCGGTGCGCGCCAACATCCAGTCGTTCGTCGAGCGTCTGCGGGTTGCGCTGCTGCCGGCCTCGGCGCCGGCCTAGGTCGCCGGGTCGTCGGGCGTTTGGTGAGACGGTGGCCCAAAGGGTCGTCGCGAGCGTATGCTCCGGCGGCGTGACGGAGGGTCTCGCCGAGATGGTAATGAAGGCCGGATCGATCGGCTGCGCGGCGGGACCTCGGCTCGATAAGCCGTGACCATTGCCGCCCCACTCCCCGGCTCGACCCTGGACTCGCCCGATTGGCGCGGCGCGGATCTGAGCGACCAGGTCTTCGATCGCTGTTCCATCGTCGCCGGGTCGTTCGCCGACGCGAGCCTGTCCGGCGCGCGCTTCACGCGATGCCGGCTGATCCGATGCGGCTTCACGCACGCGGACCTGCGCGAAGTGGTGTTCGAGGATTGCGTTCTTGCCGACACCGCGACGCAGACCGGGGCAAACTTCGCTTTCAGCCGGATGGACGAGGCGCGGTTCGGGCGCTGTGACCTGACGCACGCGCGGTTCGAGGCGGCGGATCTCTACGCGGCCGCGTTCGAGGACTGCAATCTGCTCGGCGCCCGGTTCCCGCGGGCTCGATTCCACCGCGCGTTCGGCCGCAAGGTCGTTCGGGCGGCGGTGGCGTTCTCCGGTTGCAACCTCGACCTGGCGGACCTGGCGGGCGCCAATCTCGGTGAATGCGACTTCAGTCGCTCGCGACTGCGCGAGGCCGATATTTCCGACTGCAACCTCGAAGGCGCGGTCCTTCGAGATTGCGACCTGTTCCAGACGATCATCGACAACGCGCGCATGGCCGGCGCCGACCTGCGCGGCGCCGAGGTCATCGGTTTCGACCTGCGCCGCCTGGCTTCATATCGCGACATTAGGATCAAAGCGGACCAGCAATACCGGCTGCTCGAAGCCATGGGCGTGGACGTACGCCCGGAGGAACGGTAGCGCCCCGCAGCATTCAACCCCGCCGATAGTGCTCCCACAGCAGCCTTGCGCTCATCGCCGGGCCCAGCAGTCCCAGCAGCAGCGGAACCGCCAGCGACTGGCCCCCGGCCGCCAGCCCGGCCGCCGTCAGGGCGCCGGCCAAGCAGCCGAGGTCCCAGCCGCCCTCGGCGGCGATCTGAAAGCGCAGCGGGCAAGGCGAGGCCTTGCCGAGGTTATAGAGGACGGTCATCATCGCGGCCGACTGCAGCGCCAGCACCAGCGGCCCGAAGGCATTGGCGCCGACCGCCAGCCAGGGCGAGCCGACACTGGCCGCGCGCAGGACGAGGACCAGCGCCGCCACGCCATAGGCGATGAGAACGGCGCGTCGCCCATGGCCCAGATCGATGTGGCGGCCGAGCGCCAGGCCGCTGACGGCCCCGACCAGCGCGGCCAGGGCCATCGCCCCGCCATAGGCCGCCAGATTGCGTCCGAGCGACACGAAGAGGGCGATCTGCCAGACGTAGTAGAAACAGGCGCTGAGCCAGCCGTCGCTCACCTGCAGCAACACGCCCGGCCATGCGGCCGCGAGGGTGGGCGGCGCTGTCGGGGCGACCGTCACGTTGGGCGCCCCGAGCAGAGGCAGCACAGCCAGCGCCTGGATCAGGCCGGCGCCGGCGAAACTCGGACCTGGTCCCAGCGTCACCAGAGCCCAGCCACCGGCGAGGGGCGCGATGATGCCGATCACCGCGGCCAGGGCCTCGCGGGCGCCGATCTGGTGACCGCGGTGCTCCGCGTCGCCGAGGACCGAGAAATAGGCATGATACGATGCCCAGTAGAACACCTCGCCCACCGCCGAGACCAGGCACAGGGCGGCCAGCGGCCAGCCGAGCCCGTGCACCAGCGGCAGCAGCGGATACTGGCCGGCGATGCCGAGCGTACCGATGATCACCATCGGCTTGAGGCCCCAGCGGGTAGCCAGCGGCAGGATCGCCGGTCTGATCAAGAATCGGCCGGCCAGGATGGCGCAGAAGGCCAGCAAGGTCGCCGGAACAGAGAGGCCGGCGTGCAGCAGGAAGGCGAGGATGAAGATACCGCCGACGCCCTGGGCGAACGCCTGGACGCCGTAATGAAGATTGACGCGGTTGATCGCGTCATTGCCGAGAAACGCCATGGGAGGAGACCGATCGTAGGGGAAGCGTGGGATGCGCGGCCCGATCGAACGGGCGAGCGCGGCGCTATCGCGTCAGAAGGTCAATCCACACATCGTGTCGTATCTCCAGCGGCGCCGCCTTGTGGACCAAGGCCGGGCCGTCCGCAAGGCTTGGGCGCCCGCCGCTCGCGCGGTCCAGCGAATTCGCGACGGTCCGCGAAGGCGGGGTTGACGACGCGGCGAAGCCGGAATATTTACACTGTAAATATATGGAGGACGTGGCCGATGGTGGAGCTGATCAACAGGCGGGTGTGCGCGCGGATCGAGGGCGACTTCGTGGTTTTCCTGATCGGCATGCGGGTCAACAAACCGTGGAAAGTCTGGAAATGGTGGCCGGTCGCCGCCGCCATGCCGAGAATGCTGCGCGAATTGGCCACCCAGCCGCAGCTGGGGCTGCTGCACGCCAGGACCCTCGGTGGCTTTCCAGGCGTCACGGTCATTCAATACTGGCGCAGTTTCGAGGCGCTGGAGCGCTACGCCCGCAGCCCCGACGCGGTTCACCTGCCGGCCTGGCAGGCGTTCAGCCGGGCCGTTGCGTCAAATGGCGATGTCGGCATCTGGCACGAGACCTTCCTGGTTCGCGCCGGGGCCTATGAAACCGTCTACAACAACATGCCGCGCTTCGGCCTGGGCCGGGCCGGAACGCTGATCGACGCGGTCGGTGGCCGCCGCGACGCGCGCTCGAGGCTGGCGTCCGCCTGATCGCGGGATCAGCCCCGGCCGAGGGCGTGCCTGGCGCCGGCGCCATCCAGTCGCGACAGGGCCCATGCCGCGGCGTCCCGCACGACGTCGCTGGCGTCGCCCACTCGGGCCGCCGCCGCCGGCGCGAGCGATGCATCGCCACTATTGCCGATGGCGTAGAGGACGTTGCGCACGAAGCGGTCGCGGCCGATGCGCTTGATCGGGCTGGCGGAGAACAGCGCGCGGAAGCCCGCGTCGTCGAGGCGCGGCGAGGTCGTCGAGCGCCGGCGCGCGTAAGGCGTCGCGGGCATGCAGCGTCAGCCTCCCGCGCCACGCTGGCGAACTTGTTCCACGGGCAGACCGCGAGGCAGTCGTCACAGCCGTACACCCGATTGCCCAGGGGGACCCGAAAGCGTTCGGGAATCGGGCCCGGCATGCTCGATGGTCAGGTAGGAAAGGCAGGCGCGGGCGTCGAGCTGGTAGGGGGCGGGAAACGCGCCGGTCGGGCAGATGTCCAGGCATGCGCGGCAGGCCCCGCAGTGATCCGCGGACGCCTGCGTCCGGAGGCAGCTCGGCGCTGGTGAGGATCACCCCCAGGAACAGCCAGGACCCGAATTGCCGCGATACCAGATTGGTGTGCTTGCCCTGCCAGCCGAGACCGGCCAGGGCGGCCAGGGGCTTCTCCATCAGCGGGGCGGTGTCGACGAACACCTTGACCTCGGCGCTCGACCGGCGCGCGACGAAGCCGGCGAGAGTCTTGAGCCGTCCCTTGACCACCTCGTGGTAGTCGCGACCTTGCGCGTAGACCGAGATCGTCGCGCGTGTCCGGGCGGCGAGGGACGCGAGCGGATCGCTGTCTGGGCCATAGTTCATGCCGACCACGATGGCGCTCCTGGCGTCGGGCCACATCGCCCGGGGGTGCGAACGCCGCGCCGCGGTGTCGCGCATCCAGGCCATCTCCCCGTGGCGGCCGGCCGCCACGAACGCCATCAGCCGGCCGGCGGCCGGCCAGTCCTCGTCGAGCGAGGCGAAGCCGCAGGCATCGAATCCGGCTTCGATCGCCTGGCCGCGGATGACCTCTTTCGGATCCTCAGAAGTCGAGGTCGTCATAATGCGCCGCCGGCGCCAGGCCCGGCCAGCGATCGGTGAGCAGGGAGCGGAACGCCGGCCGCGACTTGACCTTCATGTACCAGGTCCTGACCGCCGGCACGTCGCGCCAGGGAATGTCGCCGAAATAATCCAGGACGGAGATATGCGACGCACCGGCGAAGTCGGCCAGGCTGAGCCGGCGGCCGGCCAACCAGTCTCGCGCCTGCAGCAGCTTTTCCATCACCCCGAGGTGGCCGCGCAGCGCATCGCGGCCCTGCCGCATGTTGAAAAGGTCGGGCGCGCCCATCTTGAGCAAGCGCTTTTCGAGTTTTTCGTGCAGCAGATAGGCATTCACTTCGTTGTCGAACTTGCGGTCGAACCATTGCATCAGGCGCCGGGCTTCGGCCCGGTCGGCAGGCTCGGCCCCCAGCAGCTCGCAATCGGGAAACTGCTCCTCGAGATATTCCAGGATCGCGCGCGCTTCGCAGACCACCAGGGAGCGACCGCCGCCGCGCTCCACCAGAACCGGGGTGACCCCGGACGGATTGAGCGCCAGAAGCTCCTTGGGTTGCTCCCAATAGCGCACCACCACTTCCTCGAACGGCAACCGCTTTTCCCCCAGGGCGAGGCGCACCTGGCGCGAGGCCGGGTCGAGCGGGAAATGGTGCAGGGTGCGTTCGAGGCTCATCGGGGGCCGGAGGTATACTCAAATCCACAGCACGAACAACGCCCGGGCGTGATTAAGCCGGCGTCAGGCCGCGTCGGGCGGCCCATGGGGGTGGGCCTCGTAGACTTCCGCGAAGGCGCCGCCATGCGGCTCGGCGCGCCCGCGGGGATCGGGATGGATCAGGATATCGGCTTCCGGAAACTCGCGGAGAATCCGCTTTTCCGCCGCCACCACAGCCTGGTGGGCGGCCACCAACGACAGCTCGGGATCGAGATCGGCATGCATCTGCAGATGGATCACCGGGCCGGCGGCGCGCGTGCGCAGCTGGTGCACGTCGGTGATCCGCGGGTCCTCGGTCACCAGAGCCACGATGCGGGCGCGCGCGGCGTCCGACAGTTCATGGTCCATCAATTGACTGGATGATCCGCGGAACACCGAGACGGCGCCCCACAGCAGGATCGCGCCGACGGCCAGGCCGGCCACGGCGTCCAGGATCGCCGATGCCGAACAGCGGCGACCGCGCCGACGCCGGCCAGGGCGATGACGTTGGAGGCCAGATCGGCCACATAGTGCGTGCGGTCGGCCGATACGGCGACGGAGCGCGTGCGCCGCAGCAGCCAGGTCTGGGCCACGATCAGGCCGCCGGTCAGGCCGATCGAGCCCAGCCATCACCGCGATGCCCCAGATTTCGTTGTGCACCCGGCCCGGATTGATCAGATGGCGAATCGCCTCCTGGCCGATCAGCGCGGCCGAAGCGAACACCAGGCCGGCCTGGATCAGGCTGGCGAACGCCTCCGCCTTGCCATGACCGAACCGGTGCTCCGCGTCGGGCGGGGCGGCCGCGTAGCGCACGGCGAAGAAGGTGGCGCCGGAGGCGATCAGATCGAGACCGGAATCAGCCATCGAGGCCAGGATCGCGACCGAGTCGCTCGCCAGCCAGACGATCGCCTTCAGCACCACGAGCAGGCCGGCGGTGGCGACGGACAGTGCGGTGACCCGCCGGGTGAGCGCGGCGCTTTCGTCTCGGGTGCGGGGCGTGGCGTCCATCGGATCTGTTTAGGACGAACCGCCCCGCCACTACAGCGCGAACGATTCTCAGGCGGCGGCGCGCGGCGCAGGACCCGACGTAGCGCGACTGGGGCCGGATCAATCGGCCGCCCGCGACCTGTTCGCGCGCATGGGCGATCCAGCCGGCCACCCGGCCCATGGCGAACACGCAGGTGAAGGCGGCGGGCGGAAAGGCCAGGGCCTCGAGCAGCAGGGCCGGTGTAGAGTTCGACATTGGTCTGCAGACGAACGGTTCGGCTTGCGCTCGCGCAGGATGTCGAGCGCCGCCGCCTCCACCGCCTCGGCCAGGGCCAGACGGGCCGGCGGCGTGTTGGCGGCCCTGGCCAGCGCCCGCGACGGCGCGCTTGAGGGCGTCGGCGCGCGGATCGCGCACCCGATAGACGCGATGGCCAAAGCCCATCAGCCGATCGCCGCGATCGAGGGCCCGCTCCAGCCAATCGCGCGCGCCTGTCCGCGGCGCCGACGCCATCGAGCATTTCGATGACCGGTCCCGGCGCTCCGCCATGCAGCGGCCCCTTGAGGGTGCTGATGCCGCTCAGGACAGCCGATGCGAGGCCGGCGCGCGTCGAGGCGGTGACGCGCGCGGCGAAGGTCGAGGCGTTGAGGCCGTGATCGACGACGGTGACGAGATAGGCTATCGAGGGCGGCGACCTCGGCCGGTGTGGCGGACTGGCCGCGAAGGCATGCGCAGGATATCCGCCGCGTGGCTCAGGGCGGGATCGGGGGCGATCGGCGCGAGCCCGGCCTGGGCGCGGATCACCGCGGCGGTGAACACCGCCGGCGCCGCCACCAGACGCAGGGCCGTCGCCAGGTCGTCGCCGTCGGCCAGACGGGCGATCAGGGCGCGCATGGCTTCGACCGGCGAGAGTTCGAGCAGCCCGCCGTCGAGGGCCGACGATTTCCGAGAACACCGCGGCCCGGGCCTCGCCGAGGCGCGTGGTGAGATCGCCCGGGAGCTCGTCGAAAAATCCGGACCACAGCAGACCGATGACCTCCTCGAAGGTCCAGCGCCGGCCAGTTCGTCGAGCGAAAGGCCGCGGATGACCAGACCGCCCGGCCTCGCCATCGACGTCGGACAAGAACGGTTTCCGCCGCCACCACGCCGGCCAGTCCATCAGCGCCGTCGATCATCTCGGTCTCTCCTTGCCATCGGGTGATCGACGAAATGCCACAACCGGGGCGAAATCAAGATTGATCAACTGAATCAATATGACCCGATGAGCGATTGGCTGACGGCCGACGAGGCGCTGGACGCGTCTGGGCGTGCGGCCACAGACCCTCTATGCGTACGTCAGCCGTGGCCGGATCCAGGCCGAGCCGGATCCCGGCGAGCCGCGCCGCAGCCGCTATCGCGCCAGCGACATCACGGCCCTGACCCGTCGCAAGGCGCGCGGGCGCAAGGTGGCGGATGTCGCCGAAAGCGCCATCGCCTGGGGCGAACCGGTGCTGACGTCGGCCATCTCGACGGTGGCCGACGGTCGACTGTATTATCGCGGCCAGGACGCGGTCGGCGCTGGCCGAGAGCGAGACCTTCGAAGGCGTCGCGCGCCTGCTGCGCGGCGACGACGGCGTCGCACTGCCTCATCTCGAGCGGCCGCCGCCGCCGCGGCTTCCATCCATGCGGCAGAGAGCATTCGCGGCGCTGGCGGCCCGGGCGGCGTGCGATCCGCCGGCGCGAGGCCGCACCGCCGCGGACCTGGCGATCGAGGCGGCCACACTGCTGGACATCATCGCCGACGCCGTGGTCGGACGGACCCTGAGCGGCCCGATTCACCAGCGCCTCGGGCGCGCCTGGGATTGCGGGCGTGGCGGCTGCGACCTGATCCGCCAGGCGCTGGTGCTGCTCGCCGACCACGAACTCAATCCCTCGACATTCGCCGCCCGGGTCGCCGCTTCGACCGGCGCCTCCCTGGCCGCGGCCTCGCTGGCGGGCCTGGCGACCCTGTCGGGGCCATCGCACGGCGGCATGTCCGGCCGGGTGCGAGAGTTGGCGGGCGAAGCCCGGCGGACCGGCTCCGGTGAGGAGGTCGCCGCGCTCCTCGCCCATTGGCCGGCGGCGACCGGCTTTGGTCATCCGCTATATCCCGAGGGCGATCCACGGGCGCGGGCGCTGCTCGGCCAGGTCTCGCCGTCCCTCGGCCTCGGCGATCTCGGCCGGACGGTTGAGACGGCTACCGGCGAACGGGCCAATGTCGATTTTGCCCTGGCCGCCCTGGCCGAGGCGCTCGGTCTGCCGGACGATGCGCCTTTCGCCCTGTTCGCGGTGGCGCGATGCGCCGGGTGGACGGCTCACGCCATAGAGCAGCTCACCGCCGGCTCGGCGATCCGCCCGCGGGCGCGCTACCATGGTCCGCCGCCCAACGTCGATCGACCACGCTCCTGGGATCGCCGGAAAAGCCTCGCTCGATGAGCGAAAGCCCCTCGAGGCTGATCCGGCGGCCGAGCAGGAACCGCGACTGCCAGGCATAGCCCACGCGGTAGAGGGAGCGATCGGCCCGCATGGCGCCGTCCTCGACATAGGTGGTGACGATCGCCACGGGCAGATCGCCCTCGCCGCGCGAACTTGGCGCGCGCGCCGTCGAGCAGCCCGGCCGAGGCCCGGCCCGACCCAGTCGGCTTCGATGCGCGGCCGTGCGGCGGCGACCTCGACCGGATCGTGCGCGCACCTGCCGCGGAAACAGTAATGCTGGGACTGGATCGCCTGGGTCGGCCTGAGCGGGGCCAGGGTCAGCCGCCGGCCGCCGTCGTCGGCGCGCGCCGGCAGGACGAAGGCCGCCGCGGCCCGCGCCTGGCTGACCGCCTGCTGTTCGGCGACGCTATGCTCGCGGTGGGCGTCCCAATAGCTCAGCGCCGGAGATCACCACCGCCAGCACGGCCGCGCCCTCGCCGAGATTGATCCAGAACGGCGCCGGGCGGGTCTGGTCGTCGCTCACCGGGCCGGCGCCGGCCGCGGCGGCCGCCGACATCTCGGCGTACTGGCCGCCCTTGCGATAGCGGTAGAGATAGGTGGGGATGATCGGCCTCGAGCGGCGTCGGCGTCGACGCCGAGATCGGCCAGGGTCGAGACGCGCCTGGCCGACCACGTTGTCGGCTCGCAGCAACTCGACCTGATCGGAGGTGATGGGGGGTGAGAAAGGGCTCGCCGCGCAGCAGATCGCCGACACTGTCCGATGATCTTCGCGGCCCCGAACGGCACGGGCACCAGCAGGCGCTTGCGGCCGATCTCGGCCAGCAGCAGCTGCATCAGTTGGCCCGGAAGCTGTAGACGGTCGGCCCGCCGAGTTCGTAGGTTCGCCCGGCGGCGCTCGGCTCGGTCAACGCCGCCGCGACGGCCGCGGCGACGTCGGCCACGAAGACCGGCTGGAAGCGGGTCGCCGCCGCCGCCGATCAGGGGCAGGGCCGGCGAGATCGTCGCCATCGTCGGCGAACCGGTTGAAGAAGGCGTCACCGAGGTCCGAACACCACCGAGGGACGCAGGATGGTCGCGGCGGGAAATTCCTGGCGCACCGCCGCCTCGCCCTGCGGCCTTGGTCCGGCTGTACCGGGAGGGCGACTGTTCGCTCGCGCCGAGCGCGGAAATGTGGGTCAGCCGGCCGACGCCCGCCTCGGCCGCCGCGCGGGCGACCCGCCGCGCTCCGTCGACATGCAGGGCGTCGAAGCGTTGCCGGCCGGATTCGAAAAGCACGGCGACGGCGTTGATGCACCCTTCGGCCCCGTCCAGGGCGCGCGCCACCGAGGCCTGATCGCGGATATTGGCCTGGAAGACTTCGATCTGGCCGACATCGCCGAGCATCGGCAGTCGATAGCCCCGCCCAGGGTTTCGCACCGCGACCCGCACCCGCGCGCCACGCCTGGCCAGCGCGCGCACGATCTGACTGCCCACGAAACCGGAGCCGCCGAACACAGTCACCAGACCCTTCATGGTTACGCCTTGTCGCTCACCGCCATCGCCAGCGGCTTGCGATAGACGAGCCGCTGGCGCCGCGCAACGCCGCTGCATTGACGCGGATTGGCCGGCGCCCTATGCGTCGCCGCCTTGCGCGCAGGGGTCTAGCCTCGACGGGCCCAGGTGGCGGAATTGGTAGACGCGCTGGCTTCAGGTGCCAGTGGCTTAACGGCCGTGAAGGTTCGAGTCCTTTCCTGGGCACCACTGTCTGGACGAGCAACGGCGAATTGCCGGCGCGTGCTTGTCCAGACGCCGTCGATAACCCTAAATCGGCGCGGCGCGAGCCTGAAACGTCATGCCGGCGCAGCCGCTGGAGAGATTTCCGCCCTTGGCCCATCATCTCCACAAAGGCGATCTGCCGGACGGCCTGTTCGCGGGGCGCCAGTCGGTGGCGGTCGATTCCGAGACCATGGGCCTGCGCCTCGGCCGCGATCCGCTTTGCGTCGTGCAGCTCAGCGCGGGCGACGGCGACGCCCACTCGTGCAGCTCGATCGCGACCAGCCTACGACGCGCCCAACCTCGAAGCGCCTGCTGGCCGCGCCGGATATCCTGAAGATCTTCCACTTCGGGCGCTTCGACATCGCCATGTTCCAGCGACACCTCGGCGTCGTCACCCGGCCGGTCTACTGCACCAAGATCGCCTCCAAGCTGGCGCGGACCTACACCGACCGCCACGGCCTGAAGGACGTCACCCGGGAGTTACTGGGCATCGAGCTTTCCAAGGCCCAGCAGAGTTCGGACTGGGGCGCCGCGCAACTTTCGCCCGAACAACTGGCCTACGCCGCTTCGGACGTGCTGAACCTGCACGCGCTCAAGGCGCGACTCGACGACGATGCTGATCAGGGAAGGCCGCATGGAACTGGCCAGGGCCTGTTTCGAATTCCTGCCGCACCGCGCCGCCCTCGACGTGGCCGGATGGGACGAGATGGATATTTTCGCTCATGACTAGCCTGTCGCCCGGCCTGGTCGTCGAAGGCGGCAATCGCCATGTTCCCGATCGACCGCCACGCGGCAAGGCGCGAGTGCACAGCCGGCTGGTGAAAATCCTGCGGGTGGTCTTGCCGATGATCATGGTCGGGGTCATCGCCCTGCTCACCGCCCTGGTGGCTGCAGCACGCCGTGAGGCGCCAGGCCGCCGCGCGCAAGGACGCCTCGACACCCATCCGCATGGTCAATCCGCACTTCTTCGGGCGCGACAGTCAAGGCGCGCCTTTACCCTGGGGGCCCGGCAGGCGACTCGCGGACGAGGCGTCGTTTCAGACCGTGCATGCTGACCTATCCCACGATCACCCTGGACGTGAACGGAGCGCATCCATCCACCCTGACCGCCGATACGCGGCGTCTATCATGAGGACAGCCGGCTGCTGTTTCTCAAAGGCCATGTCCGGGCCGACAACGCCAAGCCATGCGAGTTCGCCACCGACGAGGCCCTGGTGAACACCCGCACCGGCGTGGTCAACGGCGGCGCGCCGCTGCCGAGCCAGACGCCGGTCGGCAATGTCCGGTCGAGCAGTTTCGACGTTTACGACAAGGGTGACCGGGTGGTCTTCAAGGGTGGCGTTCACGCGCGGCTCAATCAGCACTAAGGTCGATCGCGAAACACTCTGGTTGATCGGGTCGTGGCGAGACGCGGCCGAAAGGTTATTGGACGAATGATGCGACAGCCTCCCCGCCGCCCGCGCCCTCACCGGCATCGCCGCGGCGGCGGTCGTGTTCGGCGCCGGCGTGGCGAGCGCGCAGGTGGACACCAAGTCCAAGGCCCCGATCGACATCACCGCCAATGAGGCCGAAGTGATCCAGTCGAAATGTCTGGCCGATCTGGCGGGGATCGGCCGAGGCGCGTGCAGGACAAGGCGCGGCTGCGCGCCGACAGCGATCAGCGTTTATTCCGACACCCAAGGGGGGACGGGCGCCAATGGCCAGCCGTCCTGCGGCGGCGACCGACCGGATCGTCGCCGACGGCCACGTCTATTACGTCACGCCGCAGCAGAACGCCCGGGGCGACCACGCGGTCTATTCCCAGGCCGACGACCAGATCGTGATAACCGGCGATGTCGTCGTGGTGCAGGGCAACGACGTGGCCCGCGGCGACAAGCTGACGCTCAAGGTCGTCGACGCGAGACGCCAAGATGGAGTCGAACGTCACCGGGCCGGGCCGAAGCCGGGCCGCGTCCGAGGCGTCTTCTATCCCAACCGCGACGGCGCCAACGCTCTGGACCGGCCAAGCCGTGAGCCCCGGCGTGAGAGACGCCGCCGACGCCGCGTCCCGCCAAGGCGCCTCGCCGCCACCGCGCCGATCCGGGGCTGATCGTCGATCGGATCGGCAAGTCGTTCCGCGGCCGCCAGGTGGTGAAGGGCGTCAGCCTGCATCTGGCCCGCGGCGAGGTCGCGGGCCTGCTGGGCCCGAACGGGGCCGGCAAGACCACCTGCTTCTACATGATCACCGGACTGATCGCGGCCGACTATGGGGCCATCTATCTCGACGGCGAGGACATCACCAATCAGCCGATGTACCAGCGCGCCCGCCAGGGTCTGGGCTATCTGCCGCAGGAGACCTCGATCTTCCGCGGCATGACGGTCGAGCAGAACGTCATGGCGGTGGTCGAAATGCGCGAGCCGCGGCGGGAGAAGGTTCGGGCCATCACCAACCAGCTGCTCGAGGAACTGCACATCGACCACCTGCGCACCTCGCCGGCGGTGTCGCTGTCGGGCGGCGAGCGGCGCCGGGTGGAGATCGCGCGGGCCCTGGCGAGCGAGCCCTCCTTCATGCTGCTGGACGAGCCCTTCGCCGGCATCGATCCGCTGGCGATCGCCGACATCCGGGACGTCATCGGCTATCTGCGCGCGCGCGGCATCGGAATTCTGATCACCGATCACAACGTCCGGGAAACTCTCGACATCATTGACCGCGCATCGATCATCCATGCTGGGGAAGTGCTGTTCGAAGGCTCACCCGAGGAAATCCTGGCCAATGCCGAGGTGCGCCGGGTTTACCTCGGCGATCGGTTCGGATGAACGCGTCGCTTGACACTTCCCGGCGCTGAGAGCGTTTCTAGTCACATGCGAGTTCGAGTTTCCGGAAAACATGTCGATCTTGGCGATGCATTGCGCGCGCGCATCGATGAAGAGCTGACCGCGGGGATCGGGAAGTATTTCGAGCGCGGCGGCGATGCCGAAGTGGTCGTCAGTCGCGACGGTTTCGGCTTTCGGGTCGATTGCACGGTCAACCTCGCCTCGGGCCAGATTCTGCAGAGCCACGGCGTAGCCGGTGATGCGCACGCCGCGTTTTCGCAGGCGATCGGCAAGGTCGAGACCCGGATTCGGCGATACAAGAGCCGCCTCAAAAGTCACACCGTCGCGGCCACCGCCAAGGCGGCGGAGACTGCCTCGCTGTATGTGCTGCGGGCATCGGACGACGACGAAGATTTCGAAGCCTGGGACACCGCCGACGCCAATACCCCCCCGGCGGCGATGGTGATCGCGGAAACCGAAGCGGCCCTCAAGACGCTTACGGTGTCGATGGCCGTGATGGAGCTGGATTTGACCGACGCTCAAGCGATTGTGTTCAGGAACGCCGCGCACGGCGGACTGTCCGTGGTATATCGGCGAGCGGACGGTAACATGGGCTGGATCGATCCCGAGCGGACCCGAGGGGCCGGCAAGGGCGCGCGCCGGGCCTGACGACGCCGCGGGCGTCGCGGCATTGGCCGGTTCGGGTTCATGGGTCAGGCAGCGGTTGGGTTGTTGCGGCGATGATCATCGGGGATTTGCTCGACGCGGGCTGTATCGCACCTCGCGTCGCCGCGGCCGACAAACGTCAGGCATTGTCGATCACCGCCGAACTGGCGGCTCGCGCCAACGGGCTGAAGGCGCCCAAGGTGTTCGATGCGCTGATGGAGCGCGAGGCGCTGGGTCCCACCGGCGTCGGACACGGCGTGGCGATTCCCCACGCGCAACTGGCGGGCCTCGATCGTCTCCGCGGCGTATTCGTGCGTCTGGAACGGCCGATCGAATTCGGCGCGGTGGACGACGAACCGGTCGACCTCGTTTTCGCCCTGCTGGCCCCCAAGGAGCGGGGCTCCGAACAATTGCGCGCCATGGCCCGGGTGTCCCGCCTGCTGCGGCAGGCGCAGCTGCGCGAACAGTTGCGCGCCGCGCGCGGCTCGGACGCGATCCTGGCGCTGTTCGCGCAGGACGCCCGGCCCAACGCCGCTTGAACCGCCGCCGCTTCGCTCTCGCCTCCCGGGCCACCCAATGGCGGCCCGGGATTCTGCGGGCCATTGAATTGGTGGAGCTAAGCGGAGTCGAACCGCTGACCTCTTGAATGCCATTCAAGCGCTCTACCAGCTGAGCTATAGCCCCGGGAAACTTCCGGTTTCGTGTGCCGGACCGGCTGGCCCGGAGCGCGAAGCGGCGGAACCTAGTGCGCGGGCTCTTCGCGATCAAGGGCCGTTTCGCCAATTCCGCGTGGCCTAGCGATCGTCAGGTCCGTCCGTCGCCGCCCAGCCCATCGATTTCGTCTTCGGGGAAGGCGTCGTCCTCGTCTTCGATGAACGGGACCTCGTCGTCGTCGGCGTCTTCCAGATCATCGTCGGCGGTGAAGTCCACGCCCAGGCCTTCTCCCGGGCGCCGGCGTGGCGACATCGGCTTCGTCGGTGTCGTCGTCCGACTGATCAGCGGCGGCTCGTCGACCACGGCGTCCAGCTCCGGCGCCTCGTCCGGCTCCGCCTCGAAGCCGTCCTCATCGTCCGCCGGGGCGGCCGCGACTTCCTGATCGGCCTCGTCCTCGGGAACGATCGCCCGCACCCTCACCCGGCGGTTGCGCAGCGCCTCCTCGGGATCGAACTCCGCGCCGCACTTGGGGCAGACCGCCGGCCGTCGGCCGAGGTCGTAGAATTTGGTGGAACAGGTTGGGCAGATCTGTTTGGCGCCCAATTCCGGATTGGCCAATGCGGCGACCTTCGAGTAAGCTGAATTTGAAACGGCGGGTCCCTTGCCATGGCGGGGGGCCACTGTCAAAAGCATTCCCCGGCACAAGCGCGCGTATCGATGAGGCCCAAACATTGATGGCCCACGGGCGGACTGATCGCCCGTCCGGGAGGCCCGTTACGCGGCGCCGTGCGCGCGCCGGGGGACAAGTCGATGTCTCACCGCGCCTTGCTGTTGGGGGCGATGGCGACCGGCGAAACCCTCACCGACGGTCTACTCGAAAGCGAAGATGTGCTGTGCACCGCCCGCGCCATGCGAGCCTTCGGGGCCGAGGTCGAACGGCTGGCGGCGGGCCGTTGGCGGGTACGAGGGGCCGGCGGCCTGCGCGAACCCGGCGACATCCTCGATTGTGGAAACGCCGGGACCGCGGCCCGACTGATGATGGGCGCCGCGGCCGGCCACTCCCTGGTCGTCACCATGACCGGCGACCAATCCCTGCGCCGTCGACCGATGATGCGGGTGCTCGCGCCGCTGGGGCTGATGGGGGCGACCTGGCTTTGCCGCGACGGCGGCCGGCTGCCGCTGACATTGCGCGGCGGAGACCTCAGCGGACTGTGTTATCGGTTGCCGCAGCCCTCCGCCCAGGTGAAGTCGGCCGTCCTGCTGGCCGGTCTGCGGGCCAGCGGCGCAACCTCGGTCATCGAACCGGAGGCGACGCGCGACCACACCGAACGGATGCTGCGGGCCTTCGGGGTCGAGGTCGACGTCCGCGAGAGCCCGGACGGGCGGGTGATTGGGCTGCGCGGCGGCCAGCGGTTGACCGGAACCTCGCTGCAGATCGCCGGCGATCCGTCCTCGGCCGCCTTCCCGCTGGTGGCGGCGCTTATCGTGCCCGGCTCTGAAGTCATGGTGGAGGGCGTGCTGCTCAATCCCTTGCGTACCGGGCTGTTCGATACCTTGCGGGAGATGGGCGCCGATCTGACGACTGAGCAATGTGCGCGAGCAGGGCGGCGAAACCGTCGGCGACGTCACCGCGCGACACAGCCGGCTGCGCGGCGTGGTCGTCCCCCCGTCTCGCTCGGCCTCGATGATCGACGAATACCCCATCCTGTGCGTCGCCGCCGCCTTCGCGGACGGCGACACGGTGATGCGCGGGCATCGGCGAGTTGCGGGTCAAGGAGAGCGATCGCATAGCCGCCATGAGCCGCAGTCTTGCCGCGTCCGGGGTGCATTTGGAGGAGGAGCCGGAAGGCATGGTGGTGACCGGGAGGGGCGCCGACCGCGACGTCATGGGCGGCGGAGCGGCGGTGACCCACGGGGACCACCGGGTCGCGATGAGCAATCTGGTTCTCGGTCTCGGAGCGAAGCGGGCGGTGAGCGTCGATGAAGCGGCGATGATCGCCACCAGCTTTCCCGGCTTCGTCGATCTGATGACCGGTCTCGGCGCGGACATAGGGGCCGCCTGAGATGGGGTTCGTCATCGCGGTCGATGGACCGGCCGCATCGGGCAAGGGAACCATCGCCTCGCGCCTTGGCGAGGTGTTTGGCTTGCCGGTTCTCGATTCCGGCCTGCTGTATCGGGCGATCGGCCTGGCGGTGGTCGATCACGGGGGCGACCTGGATGACGAAGCGGATTGCGCCGAAGCGGCTCGCGGGCTCGAGCTCAGCCGTCTCGAGGGACCGCGCTACAGGACCCGCGGCGGCCGGCGAGGCGGCCAGCCGCGTGGCGGTTCATCCGACGGTTCGCCAGACACTGATCGCCTTTCAGCGCGCGTTCGCCACGCGGGAGCCCGGCGCGGTGATCGACGGACGCGACATCGGCACGGTGATCGTGCCGCGGGCCCCGGCCAAACTCTACGTCACCGCCTCTCAGGAGGCGCGGGCTACGCGCCGCTGGCGTCAACTGGTCGGTCTCGGCGAGGCGGCGGATTTCGACGACATTCTGGCCGACATCAAGAAGCGTGACGCGCGCGACGCGGCCCGCGCCGCCGCGCCGATGCGGCCGGCCGACGACGCGGTCTTGCTCGACACCACCGATCTCGATATAGACAGCGCCTTCGATGCGGCCCGCCGCATCGTCGAGGAGGCGCGTGGCCGCTGGGAGCAATCCCCCAAAGGCTAATCCCACCGCGCTCTGCCTCGCACGCCGCGGGTCTGCCGATCCCAATCCCACTTCCACAACGCCCGCGATGCGCCTGCGCGCCGCGGGCCATCAGATCAAGAGACCGAACACGACGCCCATGGCCGACGATATGAGCATGAACCCCTCGCGGGACGATTTCGAAGCCCTTCTCGATGCGAGCATGGGCGGCAAGGATTTTTCGGAAGGGACGGTGGTCAAGGGCAGGGTCGCCGCGATCGAAAAGGACTTCGCGATCATCGACGTCGGTCTCAAGACCGAAGGCCGCATTCCGGTCAAGGAATTCGGCGTCGACGACGCCGGCAAGGCGACCCTCAAGGTCGGCGACACCGTCGAGGTGTTCCTCGAGCGTATCGAAAACGCGCTCGGCGAAGCCGTCATCAGCCGTGACAAGGCCCGCCGCGAAGAGGCCTGGACCCGTCTCGAAGGCGTATTCGCCAAGCAACGAGCCGGTGATGGGCGCCATCGTCGGACGCGTGAAGGGCGGCTTCACCGTCGATCTCGGCGGCGCTTCGGCCTTCCTGCCCGGCTCGCAGGTCGACATCCGCCCGGTGCGCGACGTCGGGCCACTGATGGGCAAGGAACAGCCGTTCGCGATCCTCAAGATGGACCGGCCGCGCGGCAACATCGTGGTTTCTCGTCGCGCCATTCTGGAGGAAGCCCGCGCGGAACAGCGCACCGAACTGGTCAGCCAGCTGCTGGAAGGCGAGGTGCGCGAAGGCGTGGTCAAGAACATCACCGACTACGGCGCGTTCGTCGACCTCGGCGGCATCGATGGCCTGCTGCACGTCACCGACATGAGCTGGAAGCGCGTCTCGCACCCGAGCCAGGTTCTGGCGGTGGGCGATACGGTCAAGGTCCAGATCGTCAAGATCAACCCCGACACCCAGCGCATCAGCCTGGGCATGAAGCAACTGCAGTCCGATCCCTGGGATGGCGTCGAGGCCAAATATCCGCCGGGCGCGCGATTCACCGGCCGCATCACCAACATCACCGATTACGGCGCGTTCGTCGAACTGGAGGCCGGTGTCGAAGGGTCTGGTCCACGTCTCGGAAATGAGCTGGACCAAGAAGAACGTCCATCCCGGCAAGATCGTCTCCACCTCGCAGGAAGTCGATGTGGTGGTGCTGGATGTCGACGCCTCCAAGCGGCGCGTCAGCCTGGGTCTCAAACAGGCCATGCAAAATCCCTGGGAACAGTTTCTGGAACGCCATCCGCTGGGCTCGGTGGTCGAGGGCGAAGTCAAGAACGCCACGGAGTTCGGCCTGTTCATCGGCCTGGACAACGACATCGACGGAATGGTGCACCTCTCGGACATCGACTGGAACGTCGCCGGCGAGGAAGCCATGGCGCGCTACAAGAAGGGCGAGATGGTCAAGGCCAAGGTGCTCGACGTCGACGTCGAGAAGGAACGCATCAGCCTGGGCATCAAACAGCTCGGCGGCGATCCGATGGCCAGCGACGCCTTCCACAAGGGGCAGATGGTGACCGCCACGGTGACCGAAGTGACCAGCGGCGGCATCGAGGTCAAGTTTCGGCGACGAGGCCTCGCCGATGACCGCCTTCATCCGCAAGTCCGACCTGTCGCGCGATCGCTCCGAACAGCGTCCCGAACGTTACGCGGTCGGCGATCGCCTCGACGCCCAGGTGACCAACGTCGACAAGGCGGCCCGCCGGGTTTCCCTGTCGGTCAAGGCGCTGGAGATGGCCGAGGACAAGCAGGCGATCGAGAAGTTCGGCTCCTCCGACAGCGGCGCCTCGCTCGGCGACATCCTGGGCGCGGCGCTGCGGGAAAAGGCGGCCGCCAAGGACTGAACCCCGGCCGAGGTCGTCGGGCGGCGATATCCGCGAGGAAAACTCCAAAGATATCGCCGACGCGTCCTCTGAACGTCCGGCATGGCCGAGCGAAGTCGGGCCATGCCGGAATTCGTCCGTCCCTGTCGTGGCCAAATATTGGCTCACGCACGGTTAACTCCTTGATTGACACCGCGCTTGGGGCCATGGTCGTGGCTCGAAGACGGGGGCCGAGCGCATGATCAAGTCGGAACTCATCGCCGCGTTGGCGGCGGAAAATCCGCATCTGACGCAGCAGCGACATCGAACGCGTGGTCGAGCGTGATCTTCGAGCGCATCATCCAGGCGCTGGAAGAGGGCGGCCGAGTGGAGCTGCGCGGCTTCGGCGCGTTCTCGGTGCGCTCGCGTCCGGCCCGCTCGGGCCGCAATCCGCGCACCGGCGAGGCGGTCGAGGTGCCGGCCAAGCACGTGCCGTTCTTCAAGAGCGGCAAGGAATTGAGGGCCCGCCTCAACGCGAGCTGACGATGTGGCCGCGCGCGTCAAGATCTGCGGCCTGTCGACGGCGGAGGCCGTGGACGCGGCCTTGGCGGGCGGCGCGGCCTACCTCGGCTTCGTGTTCTTCCGCGCCAGTCCGCGCGACATCGACCCTGGCCGCCGCGGCGCATCTGGCCCGGCCGGCGCGCGGACGGGCGCGGATCGTCGCCGTCACCGTCGATCCGGACGATGCGTTGCTCGATCGCCTGGCCGCCACCCTAGCGCCCGGATCTCATCCAACTGCACGGCCGCGAAACGCCGGCCAGGGCTCGCGAGATCGCGGCGCGGCGCGGGCCTGGCGTGATCAAGGCCCTGCCGGTGTCCGCGCCCGACGACCTCGATCGCGGCCGCCGAATTCGAGGGCGTGGTCGATCACCTGATGTTCGACGCGCCGGCCGCCGGCGGACGCCGGTCGGCCCGGCGGCGCGGGCGCGTCGTTCGACGCGCGCCTGCTCGCCGGCCGGCGGTTTCGAGCGCCCGTGGTTCCTGGCCGGTGGCCTGGATCCGTGGAACGTCGCCGAGGCGATCGCGGTCAGCGGCGCGCCGCTGGTGGATGTTTCCTCTGGCGTGGAACGTGGCCCCGGCCTAAAGGACCCCGCTCTGATCAAAGCCGTTTCTGGAGGCGGTTCGCCGCGCCTGAACCAAGACCCTCGCGCCTTGTGAACAAGCTCTGCCACCTCCCCGCTCGCGCAACGACTATACCGCCTATCCCGGACGCCCAATGGCCGGTTTGGCGATTTCGGCGGCCGCTATGTGCCCGAGACCCTGATGCCGCTGGTGCTCGACTCTCGAGGGCGCCTACGAGACGGCCAAGGCCGACGAGGCCTTTCAGGCCGAACTGAACGGCTACCTCGACGACCTATGTCGGCCGGCCCAGCCCGCTGTATTTCGCGCGGCGGCTGACCGAGCATTTCGGCGGCGCCAGGATCTATCTGAAGCGCGAGGAGCTCAATCACACCGGCGCGCACAAGATCAACAACTGCATGGGCCAGATCCTGCTGGCCCGCCGGATGGGCAAGACGCGGATCATCGCCGAGACCGGCGCCGGCCAGCACGGCGTGGCCACCGCGACGGTGTGCGCCCTGTTCGGCCTGCCGTGCATCGTCTACATGGGCGCGGTGGACGTCGAGCGGCAGGCGCCCAATGTGTTGCGGATGAACCTGCTGGGCGCCGAGGTGCGGCCGGTCACCAGCGGCGCGGCGACCCTGAAGGACGCGATGAACGAGGCGCTGCGCGACTGGGTGAGCAATGTCGCCGACACCTATTACCTGATCGGTTCGGCCGCCGGACCGCATCCCTATCCGGTGATGGTGCGCGATTTCCAGGCGGTGATCGGCGTGGAGACCCGGGCGCAGATGCTCGAGGCCGAGGGCCGCCTGCCGGACGCCGTGGTCGCCTGTGTCGGCGGCGGTTCGAACGCCATCGGCATCTTCCATCCCGTTCCTGAACGACGAGGCGGTCCGGCTGGTCGGCGTCGAGGCGGCCGGAGACGGCATGGACACCGCGCCGGCACGCCGCGGCGCTGAACGGCGGCCGTCCCGGCGTTCTGCACGGCAACCGCACCTATCTGCTGCAGGACGCCGACGGCCAGATCACCGAGGCCCACTCGATCTCGGCCGGCCTCGACTATCCCGGCATCGGTCCCGAGCACGCCTGGCTGCATGAGGTCGGCCGCGCCGAGTATCTGACCGCGACCGACGACGAGGCGCTGGCGGCGTTTCAGCTGTGCGCCCGGCTGGAGGGCATCGTGCCGGCCCTGGAATCCGCCCACGCCCTGGCCCGCCTGCCCGAGCTGTGCGCGCAGGTCGGCAAGGACGGCATCGTCGCGGTGAATCTGTCGGGACGCGGCGACAAGGACCTGGCGACCGTGGCCGAGCGCCTGGGGCGGCGGATTTGACCGCTCGACAGGCATCGACGCGCGCTTTGCCGACCCTCGCACCGCGAGGGACGGGCCGGCTTTGTCGCCTATGTGATGGCCGGGGATCCGACCGCGCGACGGCGTCGGCGATCCTGCGCGGGCCTGCCCGCGGCGGGAGCCGACATCATCGAACTGGGTCTGCCGTTCTCCGATCCGATCGCCGACGGGCCGACCGATCCAGAAGGCGGCGATCCGGGCGCTCGCCAAGGGCATGACCCTGGACGGCGCCCTGGCGATGGTGCGGGCGTTCCGGCGAGACCGACGGCGACGACGCCGATCGTCCTGATGGGCTATCTCAACCCGCTGCTCACCTTCGGCCTGGAGCGTTCGCCGCGGCGGCCGCGGCAGGCCGGCGCGGACGGTCTGCATCGTCGTCGATTGTCCCCCCGAGGAGGCCGGACCGCTGGCCGACGCGCTCGACGCCGAGGACCTGGCGCTGATCCGCCTGGCGACGCCGACCACCGACGAGGCCCGCCTGAAGATCGTGGCGAGCCGCACGCGGGGCTTCGTCTACTATGTCGTCGGTCGCCGGGGTGACCGGCGGCAAGGAAGCCGACGCCGCGGCGATCGCGCCCGCGGTCGACGCGGGTCCGCCGGGCCAGCGGCCTGCCGGTCGCGGTCGGCTTCGGCATCCGCACGCCGCAGCGGGCCGCCGAGAGTCGCCCGCGTCGCGGACGCGGCGGTGGTCGGATCGGCGCTGGTCGACGAGATCGCCGAGGCCATCGCACAGAACCGGGATCCGGTCGCGAAAGTGTTCTGGATACCGCCGCGGACATCGCTAACGCGGTGCGATCCGCGCGCCGGCGCGCTGGACTGAGAAGAGCGCGGTCGCCATGGCATTGAGCGACGACAAGAAAAACAAGCCGATGCGCAATCCGACGCTCGCCGCGGGCGGCGAGCGAGGCGGCTGGCTGGCGAAGATCGCGCCGGGCGTCCGCAAACTGGTATCGCGCCGCGAACACCCCGGAAAACCTTTGGGAAAAGTGCCCCGACACCGGCGAGATGATCTATCGCCCCGATCTGGAGGCGGCCCTGTGGGTGACGCCGGCCGGTCGCCACATGCGTATCCGCCCGGCGTTGCGGTTCGCCTATACCTTCGACGCCGGCCGCTACAAGACCTTGCCGCTGCCCAAATCGCCCGACGATCCCTTGGCCTTCACCTATGGCAAGCCATATCGCGAAAGTCTTGCGACGGCCCGCAAGAACACCGGCGAGACCGACGCCATGGCGGCGGCGTCCGGCGAAATCGGCGGCGTGCCGGTAATCGTGCTGGTGCAGGACTTCGCCTTCATGGGCGGCTCGCTGGGCGCGGCGGCCGGCGAGGCCTTTCTCTCGGCCGTCGACGCGGCGGTGAAGGGCTCAGCGCCCGCTGGTGGTGTTCACCGCCTCCGGCGGCGCGCGCATGCAGGAAGGGGCGCTCTCCCTGATGCAGATGGCCAGGACGACCGCCGCGATCCAGCGCCTGCGCCGCGCCCGCCTGCCCTATGTCGTGGTGCTGACCGACCCCACCACCGGCGGGGTCACCGCCTCCTACGCTATGCTGGGCGATGTGCAGTCTGGCGGAACCCGCGGCGCTGATCGGCTTCGCCGGCCGCCGGGTGATCGAGGAGACCATTCGCGAGACCCTGCCGCCCGGCTTTCAGACGGCGGAATTCCAGGTCGAACGCGGCATGGTCGACCGGGTGGTGACCCGCAAGGAGTCTGCCGGCCGTGCTCGGGTCCATTTTGCGCACCCTGATGATGGGGCGCGCCCGCCTCGCCGCCGCCTGAACTCCTCGATGGTCCACGACTACGACGCCATCCGCGCTTCGGACGGGGCGATCCGCCGGCTGCGCGCGCTCCACCCGTCGCTGATCGATCTGACCACCGGAAGGATCGAGCGTATGCTCGTGGCGCTGGGTGAACCGCACAAGCGGCTCGGCCCGGTGGTTCATATCGCCGGCACCAACGGCAAGGGCTCGACGACCGCCTTCCTGCGCGCGCATCGCCGAGGCCGCCGGGCTCAAGGTGCACGTGCTCTACCTCGCCACATCTGGTGCGGTTCTCCGAACGGATCAGGGTTGCCGGCACGCTGATTTCCGACGAGGAGCTGTCCCAAAGGATCGATGAGGTCGAGGCCGCCAATGGTGGCGAGCCGATCAGTTTCTTCGAAATCACCACGGCCCTGGCCTTCCACGCCTTCGCCCAGACCCCGGCCGACCTGACCCTCGTCGAGGTCGGCCTCGGCGGCCGGTTCGACGCGACCAATGTTTTCGCGCGACCGGCCGCGGCCGTCATCACGCCGGTCGACTACGACCATGTCGAACTGCTCGGGCCGGGCCTCGCCAAGATCGCGTGGGAAAAGGCTGGAATCATCAAGTCCGGCCGGCCGGTGTTTTCGGCTCGCCAAGAGCCCGAGGCGATGTCGGTGATCGAGCGAGAGGCCGGCCTGTCCGGCGCGCCGCTGAGCGTCATGGGTCGAGAGTTCGACGCCTTCGAGGAGCACGGCCGGCTGCGGGTGCAGACGCAGGATCGACTGTTCGATCTGCCGCCGCCCAGTCTGCCGGGCGACTATCAGTTCGCCAACGCCGGTCTCGCCACGGTGGTCGCCGCCTCGCTCGGCGACCAGAGAATCGACGAGGCGGCGATCGCGCGAGGCGTCGCTGGCGCGATATGGCCGGGGCGCATGCAGCACCTGACCAAGGGGCCGCTGGCGGAGATGGCGCGGGTGCGGGGCGCGGATCTGTGGCTGGACGGGGCGCACAATCCACACGCCGGCCGCGCCCTGGCGCAGGCCTGCGCCCGTCTGGCCGCGCGCGACGGCCGGCCGGTGACGCTGATCGTCGGCATGCTGGGGCGAAAGGACTCGACGGGGTTCTTCGCGGCCTTCCAGGCGCTGTCGCCGCGGATTCTGGCGACCGCCTTCGATTCCGGCGGAGCGACGCCGGCGCGAGATCTGGCCAGGACGGCCCGCTCGGTCGGGCTGAATGCGGAGGCGGTGAACGGCGGAGTCGCCGCCGCCCTGGCGCGGGCGCTGAAATCAGGCGGGCCGCCGCCGCACGTGCTGATCTGCGGTTCGCTGAGGTTTGTGGGCGATGTGCTGGTGCTCAGTCCCGATACCTGGCCCGACTAGCCGGGTCTGCGTCGTCGTCAGGCGGGCGCGGCCGACCCCCACTCGCACCAACCGGCGAACCTGGGCGCGCCGCGCAGGTAGCGGGCGTCACGACGTTCGATACGAAATCCCGCGGCGGCGATGGCCGGGGCCACCGTACGGGTCAGATGGCAGCCGCCGGCCAGGCGCTTCCACAGCGGCTCGAGCCGCGATTGCCAGCGCGCCACGCCCAGGTCGGGCGAGAGGCCGTGTTCGCAGAACAACAGGCGACCATTTGGCCGCAGCACCCGTCGGGTCTCGGCCAGGGCGGGCTCGGGAGCGGTGACCGAGCACAGGGTGAAGGTGCAGACGACGGTATCGAATTCGGCGTCGTCGAACGGCAAGGCCTCGGCGGCGCCTCGCAGTATGGTGACAGAGAGCCCCCGTGGGCGGGCCGCGGCCCGCGCGCGCTTTCGCAGCTCCTCCGATGGATCGACCGCGATCACCGCCTCGACCTTGTCCGGGTCGTACAAGGCCAGATTGGGGCCGGCGCCGACCCCCAGTTCCAGAACCCGGCCACGCGCCAGGGGAATTACCTTGGCGCGCAACGTGCCGATCGCCTTGCCGCCGCAGCTGCAACTGATCAGCCGCGGCAGGATCGCCCGCTCGTAGAACGAGGCCATGGGCCCCGGCTCAGGCCGCCGCCTTGACTCCGGTCTCGGCCAGCCAGTCGAGGATCTTCTGCTTGGGCATCGCGCCGACCTTCATCGACTTCATCTCGCCGTCCTTGAACAGCATCATGGTGGGAATGCCGCGCACGCCATAGCGGGAGGGCGTGGTCGGGCTTTCCTCGATGTTCACCTTGGCGACGGTCAGCGCGCCGTCGAGTTCGGCGGCGATCTGCTCGAGCGCCGGGCCGATCTGCTTGCAGGGGCCGCACCACTCGGCCCAGAAATCCACAAGGACCGGGCGCGACGCCTTGAGGACGTCGGCTTCGAACGAGGCGTCGGTGACCGCGACGGTATGCATCGGAAATTCTCCCTTGAATGGCTGAGCGAGAGTTAAGCCATTTGTTGCCGGGCGCAACGTCGCCGCGGGGACAGTGAGCCCCGATCGGCGGAGAGATTTTCTGAGGGCTCGATGAGGCGGTGCGACGGCGTGGGTTCAGCGCGGAATTGAGGTGCGACGCGCGGCGGCCAGTTCGGCGCCGAGGGTCTCCATCAGCTGGTCGGCGGGCATCGCTCGGACCAGCGCGGCGCCCTGTCCCGCCCACCAGGGCCCGTACCCCGTCTCTCCGCGGGCTCGGGCCGCCGCATTGAGCGCCTTGCCCGCGTCGTAGGCGACCGGATAGGCCGGCGGCGAGCCGAGGCTATCGCCCAACCCGGTGAAGCGGTTGGTCAGGGAACGCGCCGGACGGCCCGACACAGCCCGGGTCATCACCGTGCGCAGCGGCGGGCGCCGCAGCAGGGCGGCCCGATGGGCCGGATCGGTGGCGCTTTCGGGGCAGGCGAGGAAGGCGGTGCCCAGTTGCGCGCCCACTGCCCCGAGAGCCAGCACCGCGGCTATGCCCGCGCCGTCCATGACGCCGCCGGCCGCGATCACCGGCCGGTCCACCGCGAGCGCCAGACGTCGGACCAGGGCCAGGGTCCCCAGCCCCTCGTCGGCCGCACCCGGGTCGAACACGCCTCGGTGGCCGCCGGCCTCCACGCCCTGCGCGACGATGGCGTCGACACCGGCGCCGGCGGCGGCGAGCGCCTCGTCCTCGCTGGTCGCGGTGGCGAACAGCAGCGAGCCCGCGGCCTTGAGTGCGGCGACGCAGTCGGCCGGCGGCAGTCCGAAGTGGAAGCTGACCACCGGCGGCGGCATCTCCAGGAGCAGGGCGAGTTTGACGCCGTCCGCAACGAAGCTGGTGTAGATTTCGTCGAGTGCGGCCGGCGGCTTTGCGCCATAGGCCGCGAACACCGGCGCCAACCGGTCCAGCCAGGCGGTCTCCTGGTCGGCGTCGCGGATCGCCGGCGCATGGCAGAACAGATTGACGTTGAAGGCATGGTTGGTCGCCGAACGCAGCTGCGCGATGTCCCGGCCTGCCGCCTGTGCGCCGAGATGGCCGATGGCGATCGAGCCGAGACCGCCGGCGTTGGAGACCGCGGCCGCCAGCGCAGCCGTGGATACGCCCGCCATCGGGGCTTGGATGATCGGCATCGTCAATCCGAGCCGTACGAGCAGCGGGTGCATCGCCTCAACTCGCCGCCGCGATGCCGCCCAGGGCGTGGCGCATCAGGTCTCGCGGCACCGGCATCAGGCTCGGCCCATCGGTCCACACCAGGGCCGCCTCGACCGGACGGTCGGGGAAGACGTCCTCCAGCAGGGCGGCATAGAGCGCCATCTGACGGATATAGGTGCTGTCGGCGTCTTCGACCCGGTCAGGGGCCGGGCGGTTGGTCTTGTAATCGATCACGATCACGCGGTCCGGACGCACTACCAGACGATCGACCCGACCCGACAGCGCCAGACCCGCGGCCTGGCCGGCCAGGGCGACTTCCGGCTTGGAGCCCGGTCCGAACACCGCGGCGAAGCGCGGGTCGTTCAGGACGCCGAGTGCAGCCCCGATCATCTCCTCCCTCTGCTCCTCGCTCAGGTCCCGCTCGCGGCTCAGCCAACCACCGGCGGCGTCGCGCCAGGTGGCGGACGGCAGGTCGGGCAGGCGTTGCAGCAGCCGATGGATCAGATCGCCGCGGCGATAGCGGCCCAGACCGTCGCCGGGCGTCAAGGGCGATGCGGCGGACGCGACGGCCTGATCGTCGAGGCGCGAGGGCGACGCCTGGCGCCGCGGAGCGGGTTCGGGCGGCGCCAGGCCGCGGGTCCAGGCGGGCAAGACGACGGCCGGTGATGCGATCCTGGCGGGTCCCGGGGCGGACTGTGGCGCGGGGCCGAACCGCCAGCCCTCGCCGCCGCCCTCCAGGGCGAACGGGCTGATGGCCAGATCGTCGAACGCCCGCTGCAGATAATCCCGCCAGCTGCGCTCGTAGCGATGCGCCTGACTCTCGACTCCGGCCAGGATCAGTCGGTCTCGCGCACGGGTCAGGGCGACATACAACAGACGCGCGGACTCGCGTTCGGCGGCGATCGCGCGACGATCGCGGGCGGCGGCCGAGGCCGGACAGTCGGCGTCCTTGCGCGCGCACCAAAGAAAGCCGCCGTCCTCGGTTTCCAGGAGTGGACCGCCGCGGTCGGTGGCGCGGCTGCTGGTATCCGGCAGGAGAACGATCGGCGCCTCCAGGCCCTTGGCCCCGTGCACGGTCATCACGCGCACCTCGCCGGTTCCACCCGGAGCGGCCTCGTCGGATTCGCGCTTGACCTCGATCTCGCTCAGCGACATGGCGGCCACGAAGCTCTCCAGGTCGTGGACGCCGCGATCCTCGGCCGCCAGGGTCTCGGCGATGAACGCGTCCAGGGCGTCCTCGCCCTCGGCCCCCATGCGGGTGAGGATGCGCTGCCGCATCGAGCGGCCTTGGCGGTCCAGACGCGAGAGCACCCGGCCGACGAAGTCGAAAGGTCCCGCCCGGTCGCCCTCGTCGCGGACCCAGGCCAGGAAACCGGCCGCCTCGCCCCACTCGCCGCGTTCGCCGGCCCGCCGGAGCAAGGTCGCCCACAGCGTGGCTTCGCGGCCGTAGGCGAGGTCGAACAGTCCTTGCTCGTCGACTTCGCAGAACGGCCCGCGCAGGATTGCGGCCAGGGTCAGGTCGTCGCTGGGAAAGCGGGCGAAGCGGGCCAGGGCCAGCAGGTCCTCGAAAACGCCGTGCTCGGACAGCTTCAGGCGGTCCGCCCCGCCGACCGGAGCTCCCTCGCGTTTCAGCGCCCGGATGATCTCGTGAAACAGGGGGCCGCGCCGGCGCACCAGGATCAGCATGTCGCCGAAGCCGCACGGGCGCGGCGCGCGGTTGTCGCGGTCGATCACGGAGTCGCCGCGCCCGACCATCCCGACGATCGAGAGGGCGATCCGGCGGGCCAGCTTGCGATTGGCGCTTTCCTCCGGTTCGCTGTCGACCGGCGCCCAGACGTCGATTTCGGCGCCGGGCTCGGTGAACTCCAGCGGCCAGAGTTCGACGCATCCTCCGGGCCCGCGGCGCGGTCGGTGACTGAGTGGAAACTCCAGGACATTGCCGGCATCCCCCGGCCGCAGGCCTTCGAGGGCTTCGCGGGCCTTGAACACCGTGTCGACGAAGGTGAGAATTTCGGGCGCCGAGCGCCAACTCTCCACCAGCAGCGCCTGATTGAACCGCGCGCCCGAGGCCCCGACCATCTCCTCGAAACGCCGGCGCTCGACCGCGAACCGTTCGGGCGCGGCGCCCTGGAACGAGAAGATCGACTGCTTCTCGTCGGCCACGGCGAACACCGTGCGGCGCGACCGGCCGGCGCCCAGTCCGGTGAAGAACTCGGCGGTCAGGGCGCGAAGGATATCCCACTGTTCCGGAGCGGTGTCCTGGCCTTCGTCGAGCAGCACATGCTCGAGGCCGCCGTCGAGCTTGTACAGCACCCAGGTCGGCATCGGCCTTCACGGTCAGCAGGCGATGGGCATAGGCGATCAGGTCGGCGAAATCGAGGCTGCCGCGGCTGGTCTTGGCGCCTTCGTAGAAGCTGGCGTAGGCCATGGCCAGGGTGAGGGCGTGCAGGGTGTTTTCGGCCACGCCGGCGGCCAGGATTTCCTCGCGGGCGCGCGCCTGGCGGCGCTGTTCCTCCAGCAGCCAGGCGCGGGCGGCGGCGTCGACCGATTGCGTGCCGAGCCTGGCGCGGGGCGTTCCGGCCTTGGTCGCGAAGATCGCCCAGACCTCGTCGAACGTCGACTCCGGGCCGATCCGCCATCATCGCCTCGCCGAGCGGCCGGTCGGTCTTCGGGCGTCCCGGCCAGCAGTGCGTCGGCGGCGCTCGACCATTGGCCCCAGCGGATGCGTCCGACCGCCTCGCGCTCGATCTCGGCGCGGCTGACGCGGGCGTCTGGAAGCCGCAGCGTCGCCAGACGTCGTTGACGAAGTCCGTCCGCCTGCCTCGCAGCGTCGCGCGTAGTCGGCGATCGGCGCGCGCCGTTCGGCGAAGACGTCGAACATCGCGTTGAACGACGCCCCAGTCGAGTTCGACCGAGAAGTGCGCATAGGCCTGGCCGAGCGCGCCTGTCCGGTTCGGCTCATGGCGGGCGGCGAGCTCGTCGCGCGCGCGGTCGAGACCGCCTGGCGGCGACATCGTCCATGCATCGTAAAGCCCGGCGACACGCCCGCCTCGAGCGGAAACGGCGCAGCAGCTGTTCGCAGAAGGCATGGATGGTCTGGATTTTCAGGCCGCCGGGGGTTTCCAGCGCGCGCGCGAACAGGGCCCGCGCCGACGACAGGTCGCGATGCTGCTCGTCGATCTGCGGCGAGGGCCTCGAGCAGTCGGCGTCGTCGCGCGACACCGCCCAGGCGCCCAGTTCGCGGAACAGCCGCCGCTGCATCTCCGCGGCCCCGGCCTTGGTGTAGGTCACGCACAGGATGGCCTCGGGCCGCGCGCCCGGCCAGCAGCAGCCGGGCCACGCGCTTGACCAGTGTCGAGGTCTTGCCCGACCCGGCGTTGGCCGCGACGAACACCGAGGCGCGGGGGTCGGAGGCCTGGACCTGCGGATCGCCGGGACTGGACGGCTCGCCCATCAGGCGCCGTCCAGGCCGGGATCGTCGAATAGCGTGGCCTGCGGCATGGGCGTTGCGGGCGGGGTCAGGCCGAGGTGCAGCCAGGCCTTGGCGCAGGCCAGCCGGCCTCGCGGGGTGCGCTGGATGAAGCCCTGCTGCATCAGGTAGGGCTCGATGACGTCCTCGACCGCGTCGCGGGCCTCGGCGATGGCGTAGGCCAGGGTCTCGACGCCGGCCGGGCCGCCGCCGTAGTTGCTCGATCAGGGCGGCCAGATAGCGGCGATCGAGGGCGTCGAGGCCCAGCCGGATCGACCTCCAGCCGCGCCAGACCGCGGGCGGCGCAGGCGCGGTCGATGGCGGCTCGGCCGCCTCGGCGTCGGCGAAGTCGCGCACCCGCCGCAGCAGCCGCCCGGCCACGCGCGGCGTGCCGCGCGCGCGCGGCGGCGATCTCGGCCGCGCCCTCAGGGGCCAGGTCGACGCCCATCTTGCGGCGCCGCCTGGGTCAGGACCCGCTGCAGTTCCTCGGGGGTGTAGAACTCCAGCCGGATCGGGATGCCGAACCGGTCACGCAGCGGCGTGGCGAGCAGGCCGGCCCGAGTGGTCGCCGCCACCAGGGTGAACGGGCGCCAGGTCGATGCGGATCGACCTGCGCCGAGGGGCCGTCGCCGATCATCAGGTCCAGGGCATGGTCCTCCATGGCCGGGTAGAGGATCTCCTCGACGTTGGCGGGGAGGCGGTGGATCTCGTCGATGAACAGGACGTCGTTGGCCTCGAGGTTGGTCAGGATGGCGGCCAGGTCGCCCGCCTTGGCCAGCACCGGGCCGGAGGTGGCGCGGAAGCCGACCCCGAGTTCCCGGGCGATGATCTGCGCCAGGGTGGTCTTGCCGAGGCCCGGCGGCCCGAACAGCAGCACATGGTCGAGCGCCTCGCCGCGGGCCCGGGCGGCGTCGATGAACACCCGCAGATTGGCCTTCGACTGCTCCTGGCCGACGAATTCGCGCCAGGGTCTGCGGCCGCAGCGCCCGGTCGGACGCCTCCAGCGGCGCCGCCTCGCCGGACACCAGCCGGGTCACCGGCCGAGTTCCTGCAGGGCCGCCTTGATCAGCGCGGCCTCGCCGGCCTGGTCACCGAGGCGCAGGACGGCCTGGTCGACCACCCGGCGGGCGGCGGGCTCGGCGACGCCCAGGCCCATCAGGGCGGCGACCGCCTCGCCGGTGGCGGACGGTGGCTGCGGCGCGGCGGCGGGCGTGGCGCGCGCGCCGGCCACCGGACCATCGGCCAATCGGTCTTGTCCTTGAGCTCGACGATGATGCGCTGGGCGAGCTTGGGTCCCACTCCGTTGGCGCGCGCCACCGCCGCCTTGTCCTCGCGCGCCACCGCCCCGGCCAGCTCGGCCGGCGGCAGAACGTCGAGCACGCCGAGCGCCGCCTTCGGCCCGACGCCCTGGATGGCTTGAAGCAGCACGAATGCCCGACGCTCCTCGCGCCTGAGGAAGCCGTAGAGCCGCATGCCCGTCGCTTCGGTCCACTGGGTTTCGACATGCAGCACGGCCTCGTCGCCCGGAGCCGGCAAGCCGCGCCGAGGGTGCGGCCGCCGCAGCGCACCACATAGCCGACGCCGCCGACGTCGATCAGCGCGTCTTCCTCGCCCACTTCGGCCAGCACGCCACGCAGCCGCCCGATCACGCGGCGAGGTCCCGGCTGAAGCGAATCGCGTTCGTCATGTGTTCCGCACTTTCGCCGATGAGCGGGGCCGTGGAAAGAGTGGCCGCCTCCCTCCGATCAAGGGGGTGGGAGAACGCGAGCTCAGGCCTGTTCAACGCGGAGCCGGGCCGTGCGGGCATGGGCGTGGGCGATGGCGACGGCCAGGGCGTCGGCGGCGTCGGCGGTGGGACCGCCGGCCGTGGGCAGCAGGCGGGCGATCATGAAGGCGACCTGGGCCTTGTCGGCGGTCCCCGGTGCCGACCACCGCCTTCTTGACCACCTTGGCGGCATATTCGGCCACCGGCAGGCCGGCGCGGGCCGGGGCGATCATGGCCGCGGCGCGGGCATGGCCGAGCTTCAGGGTCGAGGCGCCGTTGGCGGTCATGAAGGTTTCCTCGACGGCCGCCTCGTGCGGGCCGTGCAGGGCGATGACCTCGACGATCGCCTCGAACAGGATCAGCAGGCGATCGGCCAGCGGCAGGCTGTCGGGCGGCGCGACGACGCCGTGCGCGACGTGGCTCAGCCGCGAGCCCTCAATGGCCACCACGCCCCAGCCGGTGCGGCGCAGGCCCGGATCGAGGCCGAGGATGCGAAATCGCGCGTCTGGGCCATGATCCGCGCGGCGCAGTGTCGCGGCACTCCGGCCGGTTACGCAGCCCAGCGTTCGCCAGCTGGCCTCTTCGCTGATAGTCGGCGTTGGTCCAGACGGTCTGGACGTCGTCGTCGTCCTCGAGCGCGTCGATCAGCTTCATCAGGGTGGCGCCGGCGTCGCCGGCGACCGGGGTCGAGGGTCTTGGGCTTCCAGACGATGGCGGTCGACTTGCGCCGGGCCGAGCGCCGCCTCCAGCGCCTCGACCACCGCGGCCAGATCCTCGAAGGCGGTGAAGATGGTGTGGCCGTCCTCGTCGCTCTCGACGTCCTCGGCGCCGGCCTCGATGGCGGCCTCCATCATCGTGTCGTCCGAGCCGGCGGCGCGCGGATAGACGATCTGGCCCAGCCGGTCGAACATGAAGGCCACCGAGCCGGCCTCGCCCAGGTTGCCGCCGTTCTTGCCGAAGATGGCGCGCACATTGGCGGCGGCGCGGTTGCGGTTGTCGGTCAGCACCTCGACGATCAGGCCGACGCCGCCGGGGCCAAAGCCCTCGTAGCGGATCTCCTCATAGGTGTCGGCCTCGCCGCCCACCGCCTTCTTGATCGCGCGGTCGATGTTGTCCTTGGGCATGGACTCGGCCTTGGCGTTGGCGATCGCCAGGCGCAGGCGGGCGTTGGCGGCCGGGTCGGGCAAGCCCGCCTTGGCGGCGATGGTGATGTCGCGCGAGAGCTTGGAGAACAGCTTGGAGCGCATGCCGTCCTGGCGATCCTTGCGGAACTGGATGTTCTTGAATTTCGAGTGGCCGGCCATGATGTTTCTTTTTGCGAGCTCGCGAGGCTCCGGGAATGGGACGCCGGGCGCTTCTAGCGCGCCTCGCCGCCCAGGTGAATTGCGACGGCGGATGCGGGCGATGTCAAACCACGGCGCGGAGCAGGAGCGGGGCCGGATGGCGCCGGGGTTGGGGCCGCCCTCCCCGAGCGAGGCGCTCGGCTGGCGGGATTGCGCTCGTGGCGATCGGCCCTGGGAGCGCTGGCCGTGGGGGCCATGGCGATCGGCGCCTGGCGATCGGTTCCCTCGCCATCGGCCGGGTGGCCGTGGGTCGGGCGCGCTTCAGGGAGGTGACGATCGACAAGCTGACGGTGAAGTCGTTGACGATCGTCGCAAACGACTAAGCGGTGGGCCCGGATCAGACGGTCACGGCCTGGCTCACCCGGGGGATCCATTCCGACAGTCGGCCGCCGACACGGATCGGTTCGATGCGGCGGGCCAGGCCGGTCGCGTCGTCGGTCTCGACATAGACGCCGCATACGGTGGCCGGGCCCTCGGCCGGCTTGTAGCGGCCGCCGGGGATGCGGGTGGTGAAACGCCGCAGCGGCTCGTCCTTGTGGTTGCCGATCACGCTGTCGTAGTCGGCGCAGGCCCCGGCGTCGGTCTGGTAGGCGGTGCCGCCGGGGAGGATCTGGCAGTCGGCGGTCGGCACGTGGGTGTGGGTGCCGACCACCAGGCTGGCGCGGCCGTCGCAGAAATGGCCCATGGCCATCTTCTCGCGAGGTGGCCTCGGCGTGCATGTCGACGACGATGGCGTCGGCCACTTCGCCGAGCGGACAGGCGGCCAGCTCGCGGTCGACGGCGGCGAAGGGATCGTCGAGGGCGTCCATGTGCACCCGGCCGAGCAGATTGATCACCAGCACCCGCCGGCCGCGGTCGGTCTCGAACAGCTGCGCGCCGCGGCCGGGGGCGTCGGGACAGGCGCGGATAGTTCAGCGGCCGGATCATCCGCGGCTCGCGACGATGTAGGTCAGGGCCTCGCGCTGGTCCCAGGCGTGGTTGCCGAGGCGTCAGGCAGTCGGCGCCGGCCTGGAACAGCTCGCGCGCGGTGGTTTCGGTGATGCCGAAACCGGCCGCGGCGTTCTCGGCGTTGACGATGACGAACTCCAGAGCCGAGGCGCCGGCGCAGGCGCGGCAGATGTTCGGCCAGACCCTCGCGGCCGGAGCGGCCGACGATGTCGCCGAAGAAGGCAAAACGCATGCAGTGGTCCTTTCGGACCTCGACTATAGCCCATTTCGGTGAGGATGGCGTCGAGGCGTTGATCGTGCGGCTCGCGCGGGCACGGCGGCGATCTCCTGGCCGGCGATAGGCGAGGCCGATGACGAACACCGGCCCGCGGGCGCTGCAGCTGCTGCGAGCGTGCGGTCGTAGTGGCCGCCGCCCTGGCCCAGGCGCCCGCCGGCGCGATCGAAAGCCAGCAGCGGGAGCGAGGATCGAGCTCGGGCGTGGCGGCGCCGGAGCCGTCGGCGCGCTCGAACCGGAGCGAGGCCGGGCACGGGCGAAACGACCGGCAGGGCGACGATGGCGCCGCTCGATCGGCCAGGCGGCGCAGCAGCGGCCCGGGATCGATTTCCGCGCCGATCGGCCGATAGCCGGCGACGACGGCGAAGCTCGGTAGTCGCTCGAGCGGCAGGTGCGACGCGGCCCGGGCGGCGGCGTCCGGAGCGGCGCGGCGCCAGAGCGCGGCGGCGGCGGCGCAGGCGGACGCCGGCAGAACGGCTTTGTCGTGCGGTCGAGGGCTCGATGTTCCGTCCATCCCGATCGAAAGAAGGCAGGGTGGCGGCGCCGCGAGGACCGTGAAGGCGTTTCAATCCCCTCGGACCTGGAAGACCAGGTGGGCGCCGTGTGTCCAGGACCACGATCCTGGACAGGGACAGCTCCCTAGGAGGGTGATTAAGGTCCCCGGGATGTGAAGCCTTCGACGCGAGCCGCAGCAGACCGCCACCCGACAAGTTAGGACGTCCACGCCCGATCCACAATGCGCTGGGCGCGTCGGCCGGCGCTTGCGCGGTTCGCCGCGCGGGCTAATTTCGGCGCAGACGACCAAGGGAGCCGAGGAATGCGGCGGCGTGATCTACTGGCGGCGGCGGCCGCGGCGACGATACCCGGACGGTCCGCCTGGGGGCGGGCGACGCTTCCGCTGACCGCCGCGACGCCAGGGTCCGCGCCCGGGGAGAACCCACGGGTCAGGTTGGAGACCGGCCAGGGGGTGATCCTGCTGCAATTGTTCGCCGACAAGGCCCCGCTGACCGCCGCCGACTTCCTGCGTTACGTCGACGCCGGACGCTATGACGGCTCGACCATCTACCGGGCGCTGAAGGCTGCCGCCGAGCCGCCGAGCGGCCTGATCCAAGGTGGCGCGCGGTTCGATCCGGCCCATCCGATCGCCCCGGTGGCCCATGAGCCGACCAGCCAGACCGGCCTGACGCACAAGGACGGCACGCTGTCGCTGGCCCGCCGAGCGCCGGGCACCGCGACGTCGGACTTCTTCATCTGCGTCGGCGACGCACCTTATCTGGATGCCGATCCCAAGGCCCCCGGCGACAATCTCGGCTTTGCGGCGTTCGGCCAAGTGATCGACGGCATGGACGTGGCGCGCAAAATCCTGGTCCTGCCGACCTCGCCGACCGCCGGGGCCCCGGACATGGCCGGACAGATGCTCGACCCGCCGGTCTCGATCGTCACCGCGCGGCGGATTTGAAGGCGATCATGCCGAAGGTGCGGCCAGTCTAAACCGGGACCGGGCGCGGCCAAGCCGGGGCAGCCCCGCCGACAAGCCTCGAACGTCTTGCCAGCCGCCCGATCGCGGGCTTACCTCGCCGGATCTGTGGGAACCAGTCATCGGGAGGCGCATGTTCGCCATGGCGGGATTGATTTCGCGGCGTTCGAAACCGAGGCCCGAGCAGCCGGAGTTCGCCACGGACGAGCAGACCGGCGTCGTTTGGGAATTGCGGCGGGAGCACCGCACCGATCGATGCATGGCGAGACTGAGTTTCGTCTATCTCGCCGCCGTCCTGGGGCTGATGTTCCTGTTCCTGCTGGATGTGTGGTCGTCGAGGGACTGGGCGCTGGGGTCGCTGGGGTTCTCCAGCCGGCAGTTGAATTCGCCGACATTCCGCCTGCTGGCTTATGTCGCCACCGGCGGGGCCATGGGTGCGACACTGGATGGAATTCGCTCCAATATCTCCTGGCATTCCGAACGCGCCGCCTATGGCGGCCGGTTCATCTGGCGGGACCTGTCGCTGCCGCTGTGTGGCGCCGGGGTCGGGTTGATGACCTATGTCGCCCTGCGAGGCGGCGCCGGCGCGGTCAGCGGGGATTTCTCAATCGACGGCGCCGGCAAGGCGCCGGCGATGGTCGGGTTCGGCGTCGCGACCCTGGCGGGCTTCAGCTATCATCAGGTGTTCCGCTGGCTGGACGCGCAGGCCAGCCGGATCTTCAGTGTCAGCCGCGACGTGATCGTTCCCGACCTCGTCGGCAAGACCGCCGTCGAGGCCAGGAAGGCGCTGGCGCAATGGAAGCTCACGTTCGGCAAGGCCACGGAGGATCCAACCGCGGCGGCGGCCTCGGGCACGGTGGTGGGGCAGACGCCGAGGGCCGGCGCCCCGGCCACGCAAGGTGACGTGGTCGACGTGGTTCTGGGGTCACGTTCGTCCCCTGAGGCGACCGCCGACGGCGACCGCTCAAAGGCCGATCGCATCGAAACCGCCCTCGCCTGACCCTGCGGCGCCCGTGGCCGTTCGTTGACACCCCCCGTCAGCGGCTTAAAAGTCCGGCGCGATTTGACAGAGACCGACGGGAACATCAGAGCCATGGCAGATGCCACGCCGGGCGTGCGGGCGCGCCCGTTGTCGCCCCATATGCAGGTCTGGCGGTGGCACATCACCATGGCGGCCTCGATCCTCACCCGCGCCACCGGCGTGGCCCTGTACGCCGGGGCGCTGCTGCTGATGGGCTGGGTGCTGGCCTTGGCCGGCGGCCCGGCGACCTACGACAATTTCACCGCTCTGCTGGGTTCGGTCGCCGGCAAGATCGTGCTGTTCGGCCTGACCCTCAGCGCCTTCTATCACCTGTTCGCCGGCCTGCGGCACCTGGTCTGGGACGGCGGCAAGGGCTTCGCCCCACGGACGGCGGATCTCAGCGCCTGGGCCGCGATGATCGGCGCGGCGGTGGCCTCGGTGGGCGTCTGGGTCGCCGCCCTGATGATGGGAAAACTGTGATGGCCGGCTACCGTACACCGCTCGGCCGGGCGCGGGGCCTGGGCTCGGCCAAGTCAGGGGTCGGGCATTTCATCGGCGAGCGGGTCTCGTCGGTGGCGCTGGTCCCGCTGGTCCTGTGGGGCATGTGGTCGGCGCTGGGCCTGGCCGGCGGCGGCTACGACGACGCGGTGACGTGGCTGAGGTCGCCGCTCGACGCGGCCCTGACCGTGCTGCTGGCGCTGGCGGGCTTCTATCACATGCAGCTTGGCATGCGGGTGATCATCGAGGATTACATCGCCAGGCCGGCGACCAAGGCGGCGCTGTTGCTGCTCAACCTGTTCTTCTGCTGGGGCGCGGGCGTGGTCACCATCCTCGCGGTTCTGAGGGTCGCGTTCGGCGGCGGAGCTTACTGACCATGGCGGCCTATCAATTCATCGACCACCGGTTCGACGTGGTGGTGGTCGGCGCCGGCGGCTCGGGCCTGCGCGCGGCGCTGGGGTGCGCCGAGGCGGGGCTGAAGACCGCCTGCGTCAGCAAGGTGTTCCCGACCCGGTCACACACGGTGGCGGCGCAGGGCGGCATCTCGGCTTCGCTCGGCAACATGGGGCCGGACGATTGGCGCTGGCACATGTACGACACGGTCAAGGGCTCCGACTGGCTGGGCGACCAGGACGCCATCGAATACCTGACCCGCAATGCGCCGGCCGCGGTCTACGAACTGGAGCACTGGGGCGTGCCGTTCTCGCGCACGCCGGATGGCAAGATCTATCAGCGCGCCTTCGGCGGCATGACGCGCAATTATGGCGAGGCGCCGATCCAGCGCACCTGCGCTGCCGCCGACCGCACCGGCCACGCCATGCTGCACACCATGTACGGCCAGGCGCTGTCGAAGGAAGTCGAGTTCTTCGTCGAGTATTTCGCCCTCGACCTGATCATGGACGAGGGCCGTTGCCTCGGCGTCACCGCCTGGCGCCTGGATGACGGGACCTTGCACCGGTTCCAGGCCCAGAGCGTGGTGCTGGCCACCGGCGGTTATGGCCGGGCGTATTTCTCGTGCACCTCGGCGCATACCTGCACCGGCGACGGCGGCGGCATGGCGCTGCGGGCCGGCCTGCCACTGCAGGACATGGAGTTCGTGCAGTTCCACCCCACCGGCATCTACGGGGCCGGCTGCCTGATCACCGAGGGCGCGCGCGGCGAGGGCGGCTATCTGACCAATTCGGCCGGCGAGCGGTTCATGGAACGCTATGCGCCGTCGGTGAAGGATCTCGCCCCGCGCGACATGGTCAGCCGGGCGATGACCATCGAGATCAGGGAAGGCCGCGGGGTCGGACCCAACAAGGACCACATCTTCCTGCACCTCGATCATCTCGACCCCAAGGTGCTGCACGAGCGCCTGCCGGGGATTTCCGAGACGGCGAAGATCTTCGCCGGCGTGGATGTGACCAAGGCCCCGATCCCGGTGCTGCCGACCGTGCACTACAACATGGGCGGCCTGCAGACGAACTTCCAAGGCGAGGTGGTGACCCTGGCCGACGGCGATCCGGACAGGGTGGTGCCGGGGCTGATGGCGGTCGGCGAGGCGGCCTGCGTCAGCGTCCACGGGGCCAACCGGCTCGGCTCCAACTCGCTGATCGACCTGGTGGTGTTCGGGCGCGCGGTCGGCCTGCATTGCGGCGAGATGCTCAAGGCCGGGGCGACGCAGCCGGAACTCAAATCCGGCATGACCGACTGGCACTTGGCCCGGTTCGATCGCCTGCGCCACGCCTCGGGCTCGACGCCGACCGCGGCGCTGCGGCTGGAGATGCAGCGGGCGGCGCAGGAGGACGCGGCGGTGTTCCGCACCGGCGAGACGCTGGACTCGGGCCTGAAGCGGCTGGAGGCCGTGCACGCAAAACGCGGCGACCTCAAGGTGGTCGACCGCGGCCTGATCTGGAACACCGATCTGGTGGAGACACTGGAGTTCGAGAACCTGATCGGCCAGGCGATCGTCACCGTGGCCGGGGCCGCCAACCGCACAGAAAGCCGCGGCGCGCACGCGCGGGAAGACTTCTCCAGTCGCGACGACGTCAACTGGATGAAGCACACCCTGGCCTGGTTCGACGACGCCAGCGGGGCGGTTCGCATCGACTACCGCCCGGTGCATGCCTACACGATGACCAACGACGTCGCCTACATTCCGCCCAAGGCGCGAGTGTATTGATGGGGGTGTTGGTCTCTTCTCCCTCTAGCAGAAGTACCCGCGAAGCGGGGGATGAGGGTCGCGCCGCGACGAAGGCGCCCGACCGGACGAGGGCGCCGCTGTTTCGGAGGGACCCACATCCGGCCCTTCGGGCCGACCTTCTCCCAGAGGGAGCAGGGATTTTGCCGAGGAGTTTGATATGGTTCAGCTGACGCTTCCGAAGAATTCCGTGGTCGGCAAGGGGCGCCATCACCCGGCGCCGGCCGGGGCGAAGAGAGTGAAGACTTTTCGGGTCTATCGCTATGATCCCGAGGGCAAGGGCAATCCGACCTGGGACACCTATGACGTCGACGTCGACGCCTGCGGACCAATGGTGCTGGATGTGCTGATCCACATCAAGAACACCATGGATTTCCACCCTGACCTTCAGGCGCTCGTGCCGCGAGGGGGTGTGCGGCTCGTGCTCGATGAACATCGGCGGGCGCAATACCCTGGCCTGTACCCATGGTTGGGAGGAGACGCCCGGCAAGGAGGTTCGAATCTCGCCCCTGCCCGGTCAGGCGGTGGTCAAGGACCTGGTGCCGGACCTGACGATGTTCTACGCGCAGTACGCCTCGATCGAGCCCTGGCTGCATACGACCACGCCGGAGCCGCAGGCCGAATGGAAACAGTCGGAAGAGGATCGGGCCAAACTGGATGGCCTCTACGAGTGCATCCTGTGCGCCTGCTGCACGACCTCATGCCCGAGCTACTGGTGGAACGGGGAGAAATATCTCGGCCCCGCTACCCTGCTGCAGGCGCGGCGCTGGCTGGCCGACAGCCGCGACGAGGCGACCGGCGAGCGGCTCGACGCCCTGGAAGATCCGTTCAAACTCTACCGCTGCCACACGATCATGAACTGCGCCCAGGTCTGCCCCAAGGGCCTCAACCCCGCCAAGGCGATCGCCGAGATCAAGGGCATGCTGGTCGAGCGGGTGGTCTGACCCTCGATGGCCGACGACCTTACTTTCCCCAAAGGCGCCCTGATGGCCGGCAAGAAAGGCCTGGTCATGGGGGTGGCCAACCACAACTCCATCGCCTGGGGCATCGCCTCGCAGCTGGCGGCGCAAGGCGCGCAGATCACGCTGGCCTATATGGAGGCCAATGAGAAACGGGTGCGGCCGCTGGGCGAAAGCATCGGGGTGACCACCTACACGACCTTCGACGCCAGCAGCGACGCGTCGATGGAGGCCTCGTTCAAGGTGGTGGAAGACGCGTTCGGCGACATCGACTTCCTGGTCCACGCCATCGCCTTCGCGCCACGCGACCAGATCAAGGGCTCGTTCGTCGACAACGCCACGCGCGAGGGGTTCGCGCAGGCCATGGACATCTCCGCCTACAGCTTCGTGGATGCGGCGCGGCGGGCGTCGCGCCTGATGCCGCGCGGCGGCTCGATGATCACCCTGACCTATCTGGGCAGCGAGCGGGCGATCCCCAACTACAACACCATGGGCGTGGCCAAGGCGGCGCTGGAGGCGGCGATGCGCTATATCGCCCGCGACCTGGGGCCCAAGGGCATCCGGGTCAACGCCATCTCGGCCGGGGCGATGCGGACGCTGTCGCTGGCCGGGATCTCCGGCGGGCGCGGCATGCTGGCCCAGGGCCGGGCGCTGAGCGCGCTGAAGGAGGACACCTCGATGGAGGGGGTCGCCGGCTGCGCCCTGTGGCTGCTGTCGGATCTGGGCCGGTCGACCACCGGCGAGGTGGTGCATGTCGACGCCGGCTTCCACATGATGGGCCTGCCCGACGATAGCGAGAGTTGAGCCAGGAGCCATGACCGCCGAACCGGACGCCGACGTGATCATCGCCGGCGCCGGCATGGCCGGGGTGACCCTGGCGCTGGCGCTGCAAAGCGCCGGGCTGAAGACCATCCTCATCGATCCGCAGCCGTTCGCCACCCAGATCGAGCCGGCCTTCGACGGACGCGCCAGCGCCGTCTCGTTCGCCGCCTTCCGGCAATGGCGGGCGCTGGAGGTGGCGGGCTACCTGGAAACGCATGCTCAGCGCATCGAACAGATCCTGGTCACCGACGGTCGGGCCCCCGGGCGTGGAGCGGGACCGGCCCTTTCGGCGTTCCTGCGCTTCGACGCCGGCGAGATCGCCGAGCGCGCCGACGGCGAGGCGCTCGGCTACATGCTGGAGAACCGGCATATCCGCGCCGGCCTGGCGGAGGCGGCGACCGCAGCCGGCCTGTGCGTGATGGCGCCCGAGCGGGTGACGCGCGTCGAGGTCCAGCCGGGCGAGGCGCGGGTACAGCTGACGAGCGGCCGCGCGCTGAGCGCGCCGCTGCTGGTGGGCGCGGACGGGCGGGGCTCGCTGGTGCGTCGCGAGGCGGGCATCGGCACACTCGGCTGGGGCTATGGCCACACCGCGGTGGTGGCCACTGTCGAGCTGGAACACGACCACCAGGGCGTCGCCTACGAGTATTTCCTGCCGTCCGGACCGTTCGCCATCCTGCCGCTGACCGGCCGCCGCGCCAGCCTGGTGTGGACCCAGAGCGCTCGGCATGCGGCGGCGCTCAAGAGCGCACGCCAGGAAATCTTCGAGGCCTACCTGCGGCGCAGGTTCGGGAATTTCCTCGGCCGGATCGAAGCGACCGGCGCGCGGTTCACCTATCCCCTGTCCCTGCAACTGGCGGACAGGGTCGTCGCGCCGCGCATCGCCCTGATCGGCGACGCCGGCCATGCCATCCACCCGATCGCCGGGCAAGGCCTGAACATGGGCCTCAAGGACGTCGCTGCCTTGGCGCAGGTTCTGGCCGAGGCGGCGCGCCTGGGCGAGGACATCGGGGCCGCGTCCATCCTGGACCGCTATGCCCGCTGGCGCAGTTTCGACAACATCGGCGTGGCGGTGGCCACCGACCTGTTCACCCGCCTGTTCTCCAACGACAACAGCCTGCTGCGCGCGGCGCGCGGGGCCGGCATGGCGCTGGTCAACCGCATCGGCCCGGCCCGCCGTTTCTTCATGGGCGAGGCCGGCGGGGCGGTCGGCGACCTGCCCCGCCTCCTGCGCGGCGAGGCGTTGTAGGCTCGTACCACCGGCTTCCAGCCGGCTGTTTCTAAGACCCGGCTGTACGAGAGCGGTGCGAGGTCAGCCGGGGACGACGCCGGGGGTGACGGTGAGGGAGTTGTCGACGACGAGTTTCGTGCCGTTGACGAAGCGGGATTCGTCGCTGGCGAGGTAGAGAACGGCCATGGCGATGTCCTCGGCGGTTCCCAGTTTCGTCGGCGGCGCGGCGGGCGCGTCGGCGGGGGGCAGCATGCCGGCCTCGGCGAGCTTGGGACCCATGCTGCGGACCATGGGGGTATCCATGCCGGCCGGATGGATGGAGTTGCAGCGGATCGGCAGGCCGTTCTGGGTGCAGTGGACCGCGACGGCGCGGGTCATCGCCTCGACCGCGCCCTTGGCGGCGCAATAGGCGGTGACGGTCGGGACGCCCTGCAGCGAGGCGACTGAAGCCATGTTGATGATCGAGCCGCCGCCGGACTGCTTCATGGCCGGGATGGCGTGCTTGCAGCCGAAAAAGGTCCCGTCGGCGCTGACCGCCATGACGAAGCGCCAATCCTCGGCGGTGGTGTTCTCGATATTGCCGGCCTCGACGACGCCGGCATTGTTGACGAGGATGTCGAGCCTGCCCTCGTTGGCCATGACATCGGCGATCAGGGCCTTCCAGCCGGCTTCGTCGCGGACGTCCTGGCGCACGAAGCGGGCGGCCGAGCCGATCTCGCCGGCCACCCGGGCGCCGTTGGCTTCGTCGACATCGGTGAGGATCACCCTGGCGCCCTGCGCGGCGAGAAGCTTGGCATCCGCCTCGCCCAGTCCCTTGGCCGCGCCGGTGACGATCGCCACCTTGCCGCTCACTCTGCCCATGTCGGTTTCCTCATCGTTGTCTGGAGGCGCGACAGATTCATCGGCGCCCGCCGGCGCGCAAGTGTTTTTCAGCGCCGGCGATTATTTCTCGCTGTTCGCCCGTACCCGGATCCTGGGTTTTTCCGCCGACTTTCCCTCGTCGAGGCTCGAAGCCCGCCAAAGCGTATGCAGGGCGATGCGCAGCGCCGCGATGACGTCGGCCGAACGCTGGTCGCGATCCCGTGGAAACACGTGCACGAACATCCAATCGTTGACCAGCGAGGTGAGATCGCGCGCGGCGCGGAATTGCGGAATATCGGCCAGGGCCGGATTGCCGAAGATCAGGCCGGTGAAGCGCTTGGCCTGCTCCTCGACCATCCGTGCCGATTCCTCGAGAACCGGACGCAGTTGCGGGGTGGTGCGGGCGGCGGTCAGCAGTTCGAGCCGGGCGACGCGATAGCGGTCTTCGGCCGGGCTGGCGACCAGGTCGATGGCGAATTCGATCGGGTCGCGTCCGCCCGGCGGGTTGAGCGCCTGAGCCTCGTAACTCTCCCAGATCCGCCGCCCGACGTAGTCCGCCAGGGCGATGTGGATGTCCAGCGTGGTCATGAAATAGTACTGCACGGCGCCACGGGTCAGGCCGGCGATCTCCGCGACCCGGGCTAGGTTGGCCCCGGCGTAGCCGTGCTGATCGAGGGCGTCGACCGCCGCCTCGAGGATCAGGGCGCGGGTCCGCTCGCTCTTGGGCGTGGCGCGGCGCGGCGCGGCGCCGGGTTTCTCGGCGCGTGGCGCCTCGGCGCCGACCAGGACCAGGCTGGAGCGTCCGGGTTTCGGCGTCGAGGTCGCGGCGGTGGGTCTCATCGGCGCGGTCCTATCCGATCGTGAGTTGCGGTATTCATGGCCGATACTTTAAGCGTCGTTGCTTTTTATTCAAAGGGGGCGCACGGTCGGCCGACTTCTCAATCCCGGAGACGCGGTGATGACCGAGACGCTGCGGGCCCCCGCCCAAAATGAAATCGCCCGTGATGCGAAGCGCCGGGCGGATATTTCCCAGACTCCGCAGCCGTCGCTCGGCGACGCGCCGATCTCGCCCGACCGCTACTGGTCGAAGGAGTTCTGGCAGAAGGAGTGGGATCACGTCTGGACCAAGACCTGGCAGATCGCCGGGGTGAAGGCGCAGATCCAGAAGCCGGGCGACTACATCACCACGCCGCTGGGAACCGAGACCATCCTGTGCGTGATGGGCGACGACCGTCAGATCCGCGCCTTCTACAATGTCTGCCAGCACCGCGGCATGCTGCTGATGGCCGCAGGAGCAGGGCAACGCCAAGCGACTGGTCTGCCCGTATCACGGCTGGGCGTTCAACACCCGCGGCGAGCTGAAGGCGGCGCCGGACGAGGCGGATTTCCCGCAGGGCAGCCCGTGCGGCAAGAAGAACCTGGTCGAGATCCCGTGCGAATCCTGGGCCGGCTTCATCTGGTACAACATGGACCCCGACTGCATGTCGCTGCGCTCGTACATGCATCCCATCGCCGACATGATCGACACCTATCCGATGGACGACATGGTCCGTACGCATTGGATGACGGTCGAGGGCAACTTCAACTGGAAGCTGATCCAGGACAATTTCAACGAATCCTATCACGTGCCGTTCGTGCACCCGCAACTGAAGTTCACGCTGGAGTACGCCTACGACCAGTGCCAGTTCGACCTGTACCCCAGCGGCCACGCCCGCATGCTGATGCCCGGCGGCGAGCCGGCCAGCACCCTGCAGGGCGGCGAGGACGAAGCCCTCGACATGCTGGGCGAGGAGCTACGCTTTTGGGAACTGGATCCCGACCAGTTCCGCGGCGGCCGGATGGCCGGCATGCGCGAGGCCCTGCAACGCCAGAAACGCCTGCTGGGCGAGGCCAAGGGCTTCGACTTCTCGACCTATCACGACGCCCAGCTGACCGATAACTGGCACTTCACGATCTTCCCGAACCTGTCGTTCAGCCTCAAGCCCGACGGCAACATCTGGCTGCGGGCCCGGCCGCACGAGACCGATCCGGAGAAGTGCTATTTCGACATGTGGTACATGACGCTCTTCCCCAAGGGCACGACCAAATACTACTCGCAAAGCATGCGAGGAATGGGTCGACATCACTGTTCCCGCGCCGCACCAGCAAGGCAAGCAGGGCGACGTCAGCCTCGGCCCGGCCATCAACCAGGATTTCGCGGTGTGGGAAGTGCAGCAGCGCGGCCTGCACTCGCGCGGCTATCGGCGCGACTACCTCGCCGGCCCAGGAAGACCGCGTGCGGTATTTCCATGAAAACCTCGAGCGGTGGATTAACCGCTAGAACTGGAAATTCGTGACGCCGCCGGCGGCTGGTGGTCAGGGTTCGCCATTTGGCCAATATCGAGAAGGATATCGCCGACCAGATATTGAAGGCAGGAGGCGCAAACGCCTCCCGTCTTGGTCTCAGGTTCGATCGGGTCGTCGCCAGGGTCCTGGGCGACCTGAGGTCCTTCGCCGAGGCGGCGGCGCCGCGGGATGCGACCGTGCTCATCACCATTACCGCGCCTGTTCGCCTGCCGGCAAAGACGGTCGCCGATCTGAAGGGACATATCACCGCGCTGATCTCGGCCCGGTTTCCGGCGGCGGATCAAAGCGTCACGGTTTATGGGGCCACCGTGCGAATGAGGCTGGTCGACCATCCGTCGGGCCGATCGCCGAGAACTCATCGGCTTCGTGCATAATCCCACGACCGCGCCGACGCCGTTGCTGGATCTGGCCGAACATTGGCTGCGCGCCAGGATCTAGTCTCGGCGCGGAACTCCGCCGGAGCCCCGCTTCAACCCGCCAAGTCTTGCGTTCGTTGCGGGAGCGGCGAAGATGCCGGCTGGAAGTCGGCGCTCCGACGGATAGGATCATGGCGCGCCTGCCGCCAATCTGGATTGAGCAGGCGCCCGGCTTTTCGGGAAGCATGGGGTCAAGGATGTCAGGAACATCGATGTCGCAATCGGGCCGCCGATACCGCCTCGCCGCCGCGGTGCTTGGCGCGTTGATGGGCATGCCAGCTTCGGCCGGCCAAACGAGCCCCTCAATGCCTGACCCTTTGGCCAGCCTGGCCCTCTACGACGGCGAATGGAGCGTCCGCGCCGATCATCCCTGGAGCGGCGCCGCGCCCGGCGCGATCGACCGGCTCAGCAGCCGCTGTCATCGGTTCACCGCGTATTTCGCCTGCGAACAGACAGTCGACGGCCAGACGGCGAATCTGATCGTCTACACTGTCGACGAAGCGGGGCGAGTGAAAACCCAGGCGATCACCCGGAACGGATTGGCCGGTGGCCGCGGCGACCTGACGCTGGTCGGCTCGCACTGGACCTATCTGGACAAGCCGGCGCCATCGCTGCAGGGCCCCTGGTCCCGGACCGAGAATTTCGTGCGCGACCACGACCATATTCGCTTCGAGCAGTATCAATCCGACGACAATGGTAAAACCTGGCGGCTGACCAACTCCGGCGAGGAAAACCGCCAGCCGCCCTGACCCCGATGGTCAATCGCCGTGATTTCCCCAGGTCGATCGTGGGAGGCCGGCGCAAGACGCCGGCCAGGACGGTGGAGTTGAGACATTCCCCCCGGCAAATGGCTACATCACCGAATTCGCATGTCCTTGACCTGGCGCTTTCGCTTGGCGCCGGTTTTAAGCGCTGTTGCTTTTTTCTTTGAAGCGAGGCACGGTCGGCGTGGTTCAGCAAACTGGAGACGCGGTCCATGACCGATACCTTGCAGGCGCCCGTCCACGACGAAATCGGCCGCGCGGCCAAGCGACTCGCGGACATCTCGCAGACACCGATGCCGTTGCTCGGCGACGCGCCGATCTCGCCCGACCGCTACTGGTCGAAAGAGTTCTGGCAGAAGGAGTGGGATCACGTCTGGACCAAAACCTGGCAGATCGCCGGGGTGAAGGCGCAGATCCAGAAGCCGGGCGACTACATCACCACGCCGCTGGGAACCGAGACCATCCTGTGCGTGATGGGCGACGACCGTCAGATCCGGGCCTTCTACAATGTCTGCCAGCATCGCGGCATGCTGCTGATGGCCGCCGAGCAGGGCAACGCCAAGCGTCTGGTCTGCCCCTACCACGGCTGGGCGTTCAACACCCGCGGCGAGCTGAAGGCGGTGCCGGACGAGGCGGATTTCCCGCAGGGCAGCCCATGCGGCAAGAAGAACCTGGTCGAGATCCCCTGCGAATCCTGGGCCGGCTTCATCTGGTACAACATGGACCCCGACTGCATGTCGCTGCGCTCGTACATGCATCCCATCGCCGACATGATCGACACCTATCCGATGGACGACATGGTGCGCACCCACTGGGTGACGCTGGAGGGCAACTTCAACTGGAAGCTGATCCAGGACAATTTCAACGAATCCTATCATGTGCCGTTCGTGCACCCGCAGACCAAGTTCGTGATGGAGTACGCCTACGACAACTGCCAGTTCGACCTGTATCCCAGCGGACACGCCCGCATGCTGATGCCTGGGGCCGGGCCGACCAAGACCCTGCAGGGTGGCGAGGACGACACGCTGCGGATGATGGAGCAGGAGCTGAAATTCTGGGAGCTCGATCCCGACCAGTTCCGGGGCGGCAAGACCAGCGAAATTCGGGCCGCTCTGCAGCGGCAGAAGCGCCTGCTCGGCGAGGCCAAGGGCTTCGACTTCTCGACCTATCACGACGCCCAGCTGACCGATCACTGGCACTTCACGATCTTCCCGAACCTGTCGTTCAGCCTCAAGCCGGACGGCAACATCTGGCTGCGTGGCCGGCCGCACGAGACCGATCCCGAGAAGTGCTATTTCGACATGTGGTACATGACCCTGTTCCCCAAGGGCACCACGCAGTACTATTCCCAGAGCATGGCCGAATTTGTCGACCTGACGGTTCCGGCGCCCCACATCCAGGGCAAATGGGGCGATGTGTCCATGGGACCGGGCATCGATCAGGACGTGTCGGTATGGGAAGTCCAGCAGCGCGGCCTGCACTCGCGCGGCTACAATCGCGACTATCTGGCCGGGCAGGAGGGGCGCGTGCGCTACTTTCACGAGAACCTGGCGCGGTGGATGAGCCGCTAGAACGACAAAGCATAACAAGCAGGGAGGGCGCGGATGGCGTTCATTGGACCGATCGAAGACCGGCTGGCTATCCGCGAGCGGGTCGAGGCCTATTGCGACGCGGTATTCCGCAAGGACGCCGACGACTGGATCGCCTGCTGGGCGAAGGACGGCGTATGGAAACTGCCCGGGATGGAGGTTTCCGGCCACGAGGCGATGAAGCCGGCCTGGATCAATGCGATGAGCGCCTACAAGTTCGCCGGCTTCTTCGGTAACCCCGGACACATCGTGGTCGACGGCGACACCGCCGAGGCGCGCACCTATACGACCGAGTATCTGGAGCGGAACGACGGCGTCTACATCAAGATCTTCGGCGCCTACGATGACAGGCTGGTGAAAACCAACGGGGCCTGGCTGTTTTCCAGCCGAGCTTACACCGTGCTGAGGTCGAAATCATGAGCGGTCCCTATCGGGTGGTGATCTCCGGCGAGATCGACGTCGATCCGGCCATCCGCGACAAGGCGATCCTCGACGCCCAGCCGCTGATCGCCGACGCTTTGGCTGAAAAAGGCTGCGTACATTACGCCTGGACCTGCGACCCGGCCCGGCCCGGCCGCATCCACGTGTTCGAGGAATGGGACAGCGAGGCCGACCTGATCGCCCATCTGGCGGCCGAACCGTATCTGAAAATGGCGGGACATCTGGCGACGACCGGCATTCTGGGCGCCGTGACGCGAAAGTACCGGGTCGACCTCGTCGAGCCGGTCTATGATCCCAACGGCAAGCCGAGAGGCGATTTCTTCACTGCTAGCTGATAGCGCCGAGCGACCGGCGAATCCAACTGGAGACGATGCGATGACCAAGATGGTGGCCGGGGCCGAATTGACGGCGATGGTCAAGGACTCGATCGCCCACGCCAAGGCGGGCACCATCTCCAAGACGCCTGGCATCCTCAAGCTGGCGGCTTCGCGCTATTACGACCCGGACCAGTTTCAGAAGGAGGTCGACCAGATCTTCAAGCGCGTGCCGCTGATGCTGGCGGCGTCGTCGGAACTGCCCAAGCCGGGCGATTTCAAAACCATGGAAGCGGTCGGCCTGCCGGTGCTGATCGTGCGTGGCCAGGACGGGGTAGTGCGGGCGTTCATCAATTCCTGCAGCCATCGTGGCACCAACGTCGCCACCGCCCCGACCGGCAACGCCAAGCGCTTCATGTGCCCCTATCACGGCTGGACCTTCACTCAGAAGGGCGAGCTGATGGGTGTCGCCTCGGCCGACGACTTCGGCGAGATCGACAAGTCCTGCTACGGACTGACGCCCCTGCCGGTGGCCGAGCGCTCCGGCCTGGTGTGGGTGATCGCCAACGCCAAATCCGACCTGGACATCGACGACTTCCTGTCGGGCTATGACAAGCTGCTGGCCAACTTCGGGTTCGACAAGTGGCACTTCTTCTCCAGCCGGGTGCTGGCCGGGCCGAACTGGAAGATCGCCTACGATGGCTACCTGGATTTCTACCATCTGCCGGTGCTGCACCGGAACACCTTCGGCGAGGACATGTTCAACCAGGCGCTGTTCTACGCATGGGGGCCGCACCAGGTGGTGCGCGCGCCGACCGCCAACCTGATCGAGATGGACGCGGTGCCGGAAGACCAGTGGTCGAACGAGGACGTGATGAGCGGGGTGTGGACGATCTTCCCGCACATCTCGATCGCCAGCTTCGGTGGCGGCGGCCGCGGAGTGATGGTCTCGCAACTGATGCCCGGCAAGCATGTCGGCGAATCCTTCACCACTCAGATGTACCTGACCCAGGACCCGCCCACCGAGGCCATGCTGGCCGAGGTCGACGCACAGTTCAAATTCCTCGAGGTGGTGGTGCGCGACGAAGACTACGCCACCGGCCTGCGCCAGCAGCGGGCCCTGGAAGCCGGCGGTCGCGAGTTCGTGCTGTTCGGCGAGAACGAGGGCGGGGCTCGACGCTTCCACCAATGGGTCGACCGTCTGGTCGCCGCCGACGATGAGGAGTTGAAGCGGCTGTTCAAGCCCGGCGTCAACGATCCGGTCACCGGCGAGGCCAGCGCAACACTCTGATCGCCATACCGAGGGCGCCCCCCGGCACGAACGGCGGTCGGGCGTCAGCCGCTGGCGGCGGGATGGATTTCCAGTCCGGGATCGGACGTCCGCTCGACGCGCGGCGCGATTGCCGGCGTCGGCCGCAGGATAAGCAGCGAAAGCACGAGCGCCAGCATGACCAGGGCGGCGGTCGCAAGGAAGGCTGCGGTGAAATGGCCGCCGCCGCCGGACGCCAGTATGGACAGCGCCAGCGTCGCGCCCAGAGGCGTGCCCACTTGCTGGACGGTAAACAGGACGGCCGAGCCGACGCCCTGCTGGTCCTCGGGAACATCGGCGGTCGCCTCGGCCATCATCGCCATGAACGACAGCGTGCCACCGAAGGCCGTGATGATCAGCCACGGGCCGAGCGCGGTGAAGTAGTTGCCGCTCGCCGCGAACAGCCCCAGCAGCGCCATGCCCGCCGCGTAGAAGGCGAAGCCGACCACCATGCTGCGGCGGTGCGGCAGCCGCCCCATGATCCTCGGGGCCAGCTGACCGGCCAGCATCACCGCCCCGGCGTAGGGCATCATGCCGAAGCCCGCCAGCAGGGGTGATAGTTTAAGCCCGTTCTGCATGAACAGGCTGACCAGGAAAAACAGCCCGCCGACCCCCGCGAGGTGGCAGAAGCCGATGATGTTGGCGGCGGTGAAATTCCGGCGCTTGAAGATCGACAGCGGCACCAGAGGGCCACGGACCTTGGATTCGACATAGCCGAACAGGACGAAAGCGGCCAGCGAGGCCGCCAGAAGGCCCAGCGCCAGGGGCGTTATCCCTGTGCGCCCGAGCATCGAGACGCCGATGAGCAGGCTGGCGGCGCCCGTGGTGATCAGCGCCGCCCCCGCCAGGTCGATGGAGCGGTCCGGTCCGCCGCCGACCAGGGTCTTGGGCACGCAGCGCAGGGTCAGGAGCAAGGCGGCGACGATGATCGGCGGATTGATCAGGAATACCGACCGCCAGCCGAGCGTGGTGGTCAGCACGCCGCCCAGCAACAGTCCGATGATCAGGGACAGGCCCTGCATGATGCCGAACACGCCCAGGGCGCGATGGCGCGGCGGGCCTTCCGGCACGAGCAGGTTGATGAGCGAGAAGTTGGCGGGCATGGCGATCGCCACTCCGAAGCTCTGAATGACCCGCGCGGCGATCAGGACGCCATAGCCGGGGGCCAATGCCGAGCCGATCGAACCGGCCCCGAACAGGGTGAGGCCGATGAGCATGCAGCGCCTCTGCCCGAACAGGTCGGCCAGGCGCCCGGCCAGGATCATGAACCCCGTCAGCGGCACCGCGCCGGCGGAAATCAGCAGCGAGAGGTCGGAAGGCTTCAGGTGAAAGGATCGCGCGATCGACGGCAGGGCGACCGACAGGATCGAGAAGTCGGTGGTCATGACCAATTGGGTGAGGCCGACGAGGATGATGACCAGCCGGTAGTCGGCCGTCGATTCCTCCGCTGGGCGTAGGTCTGCGTCACGCGGCATCGGCGTTGCCTTCCCTATGGTTATTTTTCAGCGAACGTGCCGGTTTTGGCGTAGAATGGCAATCGTCCCGTTGGCGGCGGGGCGGCAGAAACAAACGCCTTTGACGGAATAAATCACTCGTGACTTTTTTAAACGTTGGTCCTAGGGTCGTCGGCATCAGAATTGAGGGAGCGAGTGCATGGTCGACAACGCCGTCGCCGATGGCCTGTTCGTGGTGCGGGACGATCAGCCGCACCTGATCGCGGCCCGCCGGAAGTCGGACGGCCGGATGCGGTTTCCGATGCCCAAGGGGCCGGAGGCCGAGCTCTACGAGCCGGTCGAGCTGCCGGCCGAGGGTAAGCTGTGGTCCTATACCGTGCAGCGTTTCCGCCCCAAGACGCCGCCCTATATCGGCGCGGACGACGAGGCGAGCTTCAAGGCCTTCGCCCTCGGCTACATCGAATTTCCCGGTCAGGTGATTGTCGAAGGCCGCATCCTGATCGATGATCCGGCGTCCTTGCGTATCGGCCGCCCGATGAAGGTGGCTCTCGAACCGTTTGCAACCTCCACCCGCGGCGAAGTCAGCAACTTCGCCTTCACGCCCGCGGACTGAACCTTCGAAGAGGATCACAGCCATGACCGATGTGCACATTGTTGGAGCGGGCATTCACCCGTTCGGCCGCCACCCGGAAAAGACCGGACTCGACCAGGGCGTATTCGCGGTGCGCGAGGCCCTCGCCGACGCCGGCATCACCTGGGAAGACATCGAATTCGCGTTCGGCGGGTCGTCGGCGGCCGGCAGCGCCGACGCCGCCCTGCCGCGCCTGGGTCTGACCGGGGTGCAGTTCATCAATATCTCCAATGGCTGCGCCACCGGCGGTTCGTCGCTGCTGTCGGGATATTGGGCGATCAAGTCGGGCGAATTCGACATCGGCGTGGTGATCGGCTTCGACAAGCATCCGCGCGGCGCCTTCAATGCCGATCCCGAGGCCTCCGGTCTGCAACGCTGGTACGGCGAGACCGGCATGATGCTGACCACGCAGTTCTTCGCCATGAAGATCCGCCGCTACATGGACCTGCACGGCATCAGCAATGAGTCACTGGGCCGGGTGGCGGAAAAGGCCTTCGAGAACGGGGCCCGCACGCCGCACGCCTGGCGCCGCGAGCCGGTCGGCCTGAATACCATCCTGGGAAGCCAGATGCTTTCGGATCCCCTGACCAAATACATGTTCTGTTCACCGGCCGAGGGTGGCGCGGCGCTGGTCCTGGCCTCCGACAGGAAAATGCGCGAACTGGGCCTGACCGGTCCTCGCGTGCGCGGCGCAGCCGTGCGCACGCGCGTCAACGGCTCGTTCGAGGTGTTCTCCCCCTCGCTCGATGTCGAACGCGGCCCCTCGCCGACCCAGATCGCCTCGGCGGCGGCCTTCGAAATGGCGGGCGTCGGCCCCTCGGAAATCCATGTCGCGCAGATCCAGGACACCGAGTTCAGGCGCCGAGATCATGCATATGGCCGAGAACGGCTTCTGCGCCGATGGCGAACAGGAGCGGATGCTCGCGGAGGGCGCCACCAAGCTCGGCGGGGCCCTGCCGATGAACACCGACGGCGGCTGCCTGGCCTGCGGCGAACCGGTCGGAGCGTCCGGCCTGCGGCAGGTTTACGAAAATGTCCAGCAACTGCGCAAGCGGGCCGACGGCCGTCAGGTCGACAATGCCCGCCTCGCCTACAGCCAGGTCTATGGCGCTCCCGGCCTGTCGGCCGTCGCGATCCTGGAGGCCTGAGCATGGACGGTTCCAACCCCGCCTACCGCGCCGATCGACATCCCTCGGAATCCTACGACGACATCCTCAACCGCGACACCCGGCCGGTTCCGGAGCATATGCGGCAGGGACCCGCCCCGGATCTCGGCGGCGAGGGCATTCCGGTCGACCGCTACTTCTCGCCCGAATTCTTCAAGAAGGAAGTCGACCACGTCTGGATGAAGGTCTGGCAGTGGGCCTGCCGCGAGGAGGAGATCCCCAACGTCGGCGATTACCAGATCTACGAGATCGTCGGCAAATCCCTGATCATCGTGCGGGCGCCGGATAACTCGATCAAGGCGCTGTACAACTCCTGCCTGCACCGCGGGCGGAAGCTGGTCACCTTGAACGGCTGTAAGAACGAGTTCCGCTGCCCCTATCACGGCATCGCCTGGAACAACGACGGCAGTTTCAAGGACAATCCGATCGGATGGGACTTCCCGCAGTGGAAAGACCAGGACATCGGCCTGCCGGAAGCCAGGGTGGCGACCTGGGGCGGTTATGTGTTCGTCAATTTCGATCCGGACGCCCCGCCGTTGATGGACCAGATCGGCGTTCTGGCGCGTCACTTCGAAAGCTACGACTACGCCAATCGCTACAAGGCGGTGCATGTCGCCAAGGTCGTGCGCTGCAACTGGAAGGCGCTGGCGGAGGCTTTCATGGAAAGCCATCACACCGTCACCACCCATCCGCAGATCCTGCCTTTCCTGGCCGACGCCAACAGCCAGTACGATGTCTTCGACGATTTCGTGAGCCGGCAGTTCTCGGCCCAGGGCGTGCCGAGCCCGTTCGTCTACGACAAGAACTACACGGCCTCGGACATCATCCGCGCCATGGGCGGGGTGGCGACCAGCGCGCAGAACATGGGCCGCGGCGGGGGCGAGGGCGTGGTGCCCGAGGGCGTCTCGGCCCGCGCGTTCGCCGCCGAGGCCGCCCGGCAGAGCCTGGGCGCCGAGGACGGCTGGGACTATTCGCAATGTTCCGATGCCGAGATGCTCGACGCCCTGCTCTACAACGTCTGGCCGAACATGAGCTTCTGGGCCGGTTTCTCGCCCAATCTGGTCTACCGCTGGCGCCCGAACGGCCTGGATCCCGAGAGCGGGATCATGGACGTGATCATCATGAAGCGCGTGCCGAAAACCGGACCGCGACCCAAGCCGGTCGTCGTGCACGAACTCGGCGCCGACGATCCGTGGACCGACGCCCCTGAACTCGGCGCCGGCTTGATCGGCATTTTCGAGCAGGACATGGGCAACCTGCCCTATGTGCAGGAGGGCCTGCATGCCTCGGGAAGCGGCGTCGTGCAGTTCGGACACTATACCGAAATGCGCATCCGCAAGCTGCACCAGATGATCGATCAATACATAGCGGCGGGATCGAAGTAGACTCCCTTCTCCCTTTGGGGAGAAGTACCGGCGAAGCCGGGGATGAGGGTGTTTCCGCAACGAGGCTGCCAAACCCCAGTCGAGGAATGCGTCTTTGTAGCGGACAGACCCTCATCCGGCGCTTCGCGCCACCTTCTCCCTGAGGGAGAAGAAGAATTTTTGGAGGAACGCTGAGATGGGCCGACTCGAGGGCCGCAAGGCCGTGGTGCTGGGCGCCGCCGGCAAGGACAACATGGGCCAGGTGATCGCCCGGCGCTTCGCCGCCGAGGGGGCCACGGTGCTGGTGGCGGGCCGCAAGGCCGAGCCTCTGGAGGCGCTCGCCAGGGAGATCGGCGGTCATTTCGCGCTGTGCGATATCGCACAACGCGACGACGTGTTCGCATTGGCCAAGGACGCCAAGGCCGCGATGGGCGGGGTCGATATCGCGGTTCAGGCCGCCGCCATCGCGCCGCTGATCCCGTTCCTCGACAATACCGAAGCGCAGCTTCGCGAGATGACCGACGTCCTGTTCCTGGGGCCGTTCTATTTTTTGCAGGCGATGATCGCGGCGATGGACCATGGCGGCTCGATCATGCAGATCAGTTCGGCCACCGCGACCATCATGCTCAACGACCACGCCGCCTATATGGGCGCGAAAGCCGGTATCGATCACGTCGTGCGCGCCGCGGCCAACGAGTTCGGAGCGCGCGGCATCCGGATCAACTCGATCTCGCCCGGCCTCACCGACACGCCGATGACCGCCGGAGCGAAGATGACCCCGGGCGTGTTCGACGCCTTCATCCCCTCCTATCCGCTCGGCCGCATCGGCACATCCGACGACATCGCCGCCGCCGCCGTCTGGCTGGCCAGCGAGGAGTGTTTCATGACCGGCCAGAACCTGCAGGTGAACGGCGGCCTGACCCTGCGCCGCAACCCGACGCGCGAGGAGATCGCCGCCGCCGTCGGCGCCGCGATGGCCAGACAGGGCGCGACCGCTTGATCGACATTTCACAGGCGCGCTCGCTCGGCGATGTCGTCCGCCTTCAGGCCCGCCTGCGTCCGGACAGCGTGGTCTGGGAATTCGAGGGCCGCGAGACCTCGTTCGCCGGCTTCGATGCGCGCACCAACCAGGTCGCCAACGGCCTGATCGCCCTCGGGCTGAAGCCCGGCGATCGCATCGGCTACCTCGGCAAGAACTCCGACGCCTATTTCGAGATCGTCTATGGCGCGGCGAAGACGGGCGTCGTGATGGCCCCGATCAACTGGCGCCTGGCCCCGCCGGAGATCGCCTACATCGTGCGCGACGCCGGCGCGAAAGTTTTATTCGTGGGGCCGGAGTTCATCGATCAGGCGCGCGGGCTGCTGTCGCATTTCGAGACGCCGCCGGTGGTGATCGCCGCCGAGGGCGGCGCGGTGGACTGGCCGGATTTCGCGGCCTGGCGCGACGCCCAGGCCGAGACCGACCCGATGACCCCGGTTGACTGGGAAGATGTCGCCCTGCAACTCTACACCTCAGGCACCACCGGCCACCCGAAGGGCGCCATGCTGTCGCACCGCGCCATGCTTGGACCGCGCAGCGTGCCGGGCGCCACCGAGATTGCCTGGAACACCTGGACGCCGGACGACGTCAGCCTAGTGGCGATGCCGGTGTTTCACATCGGCGGCACCGGGTGGGGCTCGCTCGGCGTGTTCAACGGTGCGCGGGGCGTCATCGCGCGCGAATTCGATCCCAACCGGGTGCTCGACTTCATCGAGAACCACCGGATCAGCAAGATGTTCATGGTGCCGGCCGCCATGCAGATCGTGGTGCGCCATCCCCGCGCCCGCGAGGTGGATTATTCGCCGCTGAAATACCTGCTGTACGGGGCCTCGCCGATCCCGCTCGATCTGCTCAAGGAATGCATGGAGGTGTTCGGCTGCGGCTTCGTGCAGATGTACGGCATGACCGAGACCTGCGGCACCATCGTCGCCCTGCCGCCCGAGGACCATGACCCCGCCGGCAATCCGCGCATGCGCTCGGCGGGCAAGCCGTTGCCCGGCGTGGAGATCGCCATTCTCGACGAGGCCGGCAACCGCCTGCCGGTCGGCGAGGTCGGCGAAATCGCCACCCGGTCGATCGCCAACATGACCGGCTACTGGAACCTGCCCGACGCCACCGCCCGGACCATCGACACCGACGGCTGGCTGCGCACCGGCGACGCCGGCTATCTCGACGCGGACGGCTATGTCTACATCCACGACCGGGTGAAGGACATGATCATCACCGGCGGCGAGAACGTCTATCCGGCCGAGGTCGAGAACGCCATCTTCGGACACCCGGCCGTCGCCGACGTGGCCGTGATCGGCGTGCCCGACGAGCGCTGGGGCGAGGCGGTCAAGGCCGTGGTGGTCCGGAAGGCCGGGGCCGACCCGACCCCGGCGGAGATCATCGCCTGGGCCCGCGAACGCATCGCCGCCTACAAGACCCCCAAGAGCGTCGACTTCATCGACGCCCTGCCGCGCAACGCCTCGGGCAAGATTTTGCGCCGCGAACTGCGCGAACCCTATTGGCAAGGGTTGGATCGCCGCGTCAGCTGACACTCTTTCCTCCCTCCCCTTCATGGGGAGGGACAGGCCCGTAGGGCCAGGGTGGGCTACGGTGCTTCAACCGCGAGACTGTCGGGGCGGAGAGATTTCCCCACCCTGACGGCTGCGCCATCTGTCCCTCCCCATGAGGGGAGGGAGGAAGACGGCGTCAGCCTGCCTTCGCCCAGGCGAGGGCCTGGGGCGAGGCGACCCAGCGAATGGCGTTTTCGATCAGGCGGCGATAGTTGGGGTCGTCGTAGGTCGCCGGTCCGTCGCCGGGTTGCAGATAGACCAGCGGACTGTTGCGCGCCCGCTTGGTCCAGCCGATCAGGTTCGGACCGTCCTCGTGCGCCCATCCCTCGTTGGAGAACATCTTGCCGGCGATCGCCTGAGAGGCCGAATAGAAGTTGTCGCGGGTGAAGCTTGCGCTGGAGCGAAGCAGCGGCTGGACCGAATCCTCGAAGACTTCCGAGAGATAGAGCTCGTCGGTCAGCGGAAAACTGTCCGGCAGGTCGGCGACGACGGGATGCGACCGATCGACGACCTGCACCGTGTGCGCCACATCGTGGCGATACCCCGAATCCGGCAGCGCACGTCCACGCAGGTTGCCGGGCTGATACAGGAACCGGCCGCCGAGCAGTTCGGCGTACTCCGGCCAGGCCGGCCAGCCGGCGATGGCGTGATGCAGGGCGACGACGCCCTTCCCCTGGTCCAGCAGGGCCAGAAAACCCTCCTTGAAGGCCTCATCCGGTTCGGAGAAGGCGGGTCCACGGGCGAAGTCGATGCCCGGCATGTCGTACAGCACCAGCGCGTCGTAGCCGCGCATGGCGTCGGGCTTCATCAGGCGTTGCGCGGCCGGCTGTTCGACCAGAGAGCAGGCGATGCCGGGCAGCTGGTCGAAGATGCCCATGAACGGATCGCGCAGGTAAGGATGGCCCTTGGCCACGACGAGGATGTTCAGCGGTTCGCCGTACCGGACGACAGGCATCGCGCGGCTCCGTAGTCAGCTCAGCCTGAGCAGTTGTTTCCCGAAATTGCGGCCCTCGAACAGGCGCTTGAGTGTAGACGGGGCGTTCTCGATGCCCTGCTGGATGTCTTCCTTGTAGTGCAGACGCCCCTCGCGGATGAACCTGGCCAGGCGGGCGCGAGCCCAGGGGAATTCGTCGGCCCAGTCGCTGACGATGAAACCTTCCATGCGCGCGCGCTTGAAGATCAGGTTGAAATAGTTCGCCGGACCCGTCGGGGTCATGCCGGGCTCGTGCCGCGAGATGTTGCCGCAGGTGACGACCCGCGCGTGCATGGCGATCTCGCCCAGGACATCGTTGAACACCCGGCCGCCGACATTGTCCCACAGGACATCGATGCCCGTCGGGCGCCGCTGCCTTGACCTGGGCGCGGAGGTCGCCCGCTTTGTAGTCGAGCGCGGCGTCGAAGCCGAGTTCGTCGACCAGCCAGGCGCATTTGTCCGCGCCGCCGGCGACGCCGATCACCCGGCAACCGGCGATCTTGCCCAATTGACCGACCACCGACCCCGTAGCGCCGGCCGCACCCGTGACCAACATGGTATCGCCGACGAACGGCTTGCCGATCTTGAACAGGCCGAACAAGGCCGTCATGCCCGTGGTGCCGAGCACGCCGAGGTTCGCCGTCAGCAGGTCGTCATCGACGACTTTGAGCAGTTCCTTGGCCGATACGGTCGCATAGCTCTGCCAGCGCAATCCGCCCATGACCTTGTCGCCGATCGCGAAGCCCGGCGCCTGGGACGCCACCACCTCGCCGATCCCGGAGCCCCGCATCACCTCGCCGATCTGCGTCGGAGCGACATAGTTGCTGATGTTCTCCATGTGACCCTTCAGCGCCGGGTCGAAGGCGAGATAGAGATTGCGGACCAGCACCTCGCCTTCGTTCGGTTCGACGACCGGCGTTTCGACGAACTTGAAGTCGTCGTCGGCCAGCGGACGGCCGATCGGGCGGCCATTGATCAGCCATTGGCGGTTGGAGTTGGTCATCGAGGTGTCCAGTCGCAATTCAGAGGGGGGATGGCGCGGCCATCCAGCCGCCGTCGGCGAGCAGTTCCGAGCCGGTGACGAAACTGGCGTCGTCGGAGGCCAGGAACAGGGCGCAGGCGGCCATTTCGTCGGGCGTCGCCATGCGGCCGACCGGCTGCAGGGTGTCGAACAGCGCTCGCATGCCCGCCGGGTCGCCGCTGGCCTCGAACGCCGCCTGGTTCAGCGGCGTATCGATCGCGCCAGGATGCAGCGAGTTGCAGCGGATGGTCTTGTAGGCTCGCGCGCAATGCACGGCCACCGACTTGGTCAGTAGACGGACCGCGCCCTTCGAGGCCGTGTAGGCCACCGCGCCCGGCAGACCCACATAGCCCGCCATCGAAGAGATGTTGATGATCGACCCGGTCGGGCCGCCGGGGTTCGCCTTCATCGCGCCGACGCCGTGCTTGCAGCCGAGCATCGTCCCCGTCACGTTCACCGCCATCACCCGGTTCCAGTTGTCCAGATCGCAGTCCTCGACACTGCCGCCGCCGATTATGCCGGCATTGTTGACCAGGATGTCGAGCCGGCCCTCGAGATCGAGAACGGCGGCGACGACGCTGCGCCATTGGTCCTCGTCGGACACCTCATGGACGATGAAGGCGCCGGAGATCTCGCGGGCCACTGCCTCGCCCTTCTCGGCCTGCAGGTCGGTCACGACGACATGCGCCCCCTCGGCGGCGAAGCGACGGGCGCAGGCCGCGCCGATCCCGGACGCGCCGCCGGTGACCAGCGCTACCTTGCCGGCGAGGCGATCGCTCACCCCAGTCTCCGCACCGGATCGGAACCGTCCCAACCGCGCGCGGCCTCGCGCATCATGGCGAAGAACTCGCGGCTGCCGGGTCCCGGCTTGAGGATTTCGACCATGGTGCCGGGTCCGCCGCCGGTGTCGACGTAGATCACCTCGCCGCCGTTCGGCACGATGCCTTCCTGAGCGACCGTGGCGCCGGCCTGGCGCACACCTCGCGGGCATGGGCCATGTCGTCGACCAGGATGCAGACATGATGCAGGCCTTCGCGCCCCTGGTCGCGCCAGGACCTTGTAGATCGAGGGCGCGTCGTTGTGCTGGCGGATCAGTTCGATCTGCAGGTCGCCCCAGTAGCCGATGACCATGGAGAAATCGACCTCGACCGGCGCGCCGAAATACTTGACGTCGTCGAGCTTGACGTGGTCGAGGGCGAAGAACGGGCCGGCGCCGACCGTCTCGATCCAGAACTTCAGGGTCTGCGTCGAAATCGGCCGGCACATAGGCCAGCTGCATGATCTCGCCGAGGCTCGATGATCGAGCCGTTTCAGGCCGCGCGCTCCAATCGGGCAGGCGTAGCTCAGCGATCCGCCCGCGCGCCGCTTCCTCGATGCGGCGCGGATTGGGCATGAACTCGTCTTCGAGATTGGGCGCGAACGGCACCGGCGTATGCGGGACAGGTCACCTGCCTTGATCGGCGCCTTGAGCGAGCGGAAGCCCTTGTCCGCGACCATCGCGGCGACGTCGGCGGCCAGGCTGCAGCGCGGCGGGCTCTCGTCGATGATCACCAGGCGGCCGGTCTTTTCGACGCTTTCGAGGATGGTGTCCTCGTCGAGCGGCGAGGTCGTGCGCGGGTCGATCGACCTCGACGGAAATGCCCTCGCCGGCCAGGGTCTGGGCGACGGCGAGCGCGCGCGGCACCATCGATCCGAAGGCGACGAAGGTCAGGTCCTTGCCCTCGCGCACGACATTGGCCTCGCCGAACGGGATGCGGTAGGCCTCGTCGGGGACCTCCATCTCCGAGTCGTACAGCACCTTGGATTCCATGAAGATCACCGGGTCGTCGTCGCGGATGGCGCTGATCAGCAGGCCCTTGGCGTCATAGGCGTTGGCCGGCATCACCACCTTCAGGCCCGGCACCATGGTGAACAGGGGATGCAGGGTCTGGCTGTGCTGCGCGCCGCCGCGGAAGCCCGCGCCGATCGCGGTGCGGATGACCATCGGGGTCTTGGCCTTGCCGCCGAACATGTAGCGGAACTTGGCGGCCTGATTGTAGATCTGGTCGAAGCAGACGCCGACGAAGTCGACGAACATGATCTCCGCCACCGGGCGCATGCCGGTGACCGCCGCGCCGGAGGCCGCGCCGATGATGGCGCTTTCGCTGATCGGGGTGTCGAGCACGCGGGTCGGACCGAATTCCTTGTAGAGGCCGCCGGTCAGGCCGAACACGCCGCCCACGCCGCCCGGTTCGCCGGACGCCACCGTGGCCGCCGGCGACGTCCTCGCCGATGATGATGACGTTGGGGTCGCGCCGCATCTCGCCGCGCAAGGCCTCATTGATCGCCTGCCTATAGGATTTTTTTGACATATCAATACCTTACGTAAACGTCTGTTTCGAGCGTGGACAATGTCCGGGCGCGGCGCGGCCATGGCCCTTGGCGACGGCGTCCTCGACCTCGGCGAGGACCTCCGCCTCGATCGCGTCGAGATCGGCCTGATCGAGCAGGCTGGCTTCGGTGACGCCCTTGCGGAAGCGCGGCAAGGGATCGTTGCCGCGCGCCTGAGCCAGTTCCTCGGGCAGGCGATAGGCCTGCGGGTCGCCGAGGAAATGCCCGATGAAGCGCGAGCAGACGATCTCCAGGGCATAGGGGCCCTCGCCGGCCCGCCCCGCTCCAGGGCGCGGCCCATGGCCTGATGCACCGCGAAGAAGTCGGAACCATCGACCACTTCGGCCGGCATGCCGAAGCTGCGGGCCCGCTCGGCGATCGAGGGCGCGCCGACCGCATAGCTGGCGGCGGTGTGCTCGCCATAGCCGTTGTTCTCGAACGCGAAGATGGCCGGCACGCCCAGCACCACCGCCATGTTCAGGGCCTCGAAGGTCGTGCCCTGATTGGACGCGCCGTCGCCGGAGAACGCCACGGCGACCTCGCCCGGTCTTCTTCAGCTTCTGGGTCAGCGCCGCGCCGACAGCGATCGGCGGCGAGCCGCCGACGATGGCGTTGGCGCCCAGCATGCCCTTGGACATGTCGGCGATGTGCATCGAGCCGCCCTTGCCGCCGCACAGGCCGCCTGCCTTGCCCATGATCTCCAGCATCATGCCGTGGACGTCACAGCCCTTGGCGATGCAATGGCCGTGCCCGCGATGGGTCGAACCGATGTAGTCGTCGTCGGTCAGATCGAAGCAGACGCCGACGCCCGAGGCTTCCTGGCCCAGATAGACGTGGGCGAAGCCCGGGATATTGCCCAGGGCGAATTCCTTGTCGACCCGCTCCTCGAACGTGCGGATCGTAAACATGCTCTTGTAGGCACGTTTCAGATCGTCTCGACTCAGTTGCATGTTTTCGTTCCGTCAATAATGAGAGTTCAACCCGTTCCGCATCAGTCGGCGCCCCGTCCACCATCGACGGTGAGCTCGGCGCCGGTCATGAACGACGATTGGTCGCTGATCAGAAAGGTGATCGCGTCAGCCATGTGCTCAGGGCGCCCGACCATGCGCAAGGGCGTATCGGCGGCGAAGGCGTCAGCCAGCGCCTGGCTGTCGCCGAATTGCCCGGTGATCATTTCCGTCCAGATCACCCCCGGATGTAGGGTGTTGACCCGGACCTTCGGGTCCATGGCCGCCCCGTCGAGGGCGGCCGCGCGGGTCATGCCGGTGACCGCGCCCTTGGTGGCGCAATACGCGGTGGCCTCCGGATAGCCGACCAGGCCCATCAGGGAGGAGACATTGACGATGGCCCCGCCGCGGCGATCCTCGGCGAAAGCGCGGAACGCGTGCTTGATGCCCAGGAACGTCCCTTCGACATTGACCGCGTACATCGCGTCGAAATCCGCCTCGGTGGTTTGCGCGATCGGTTTGACCATGAACATGCCGGCATTGTTGACAAGGCCGCCAAAGGCCGCCAAGCACTTTCGCGGTCGCCATCACCCGCTCCCAGTCGGCTTCGACGGCGACGTCATGGGGCACGAACACCGCCGTCCCGCCGGCCTCCTCGATCTGGCGCACGGTCTCCGCCGCCGCCGTCCCGTCGCGCCCCGTCGCCACCACCCGAGCCCCCTCGGCCGCCAGGCGCAGGGCCGTCGCCCGGCCGATGCCCCGGGTGGCGCCGGTGACCACGATGACGCGGCTGGACAACAGTCGGGCTCATTGCGCCGTCCATCCGCCGTCGACCACGATCTCGGCCCCGGTCATGAACGTCGAGCGGTCGGACGCCAGGAACAGCGCCGCCTCTGCGATCTCCTCGGGGGCGGCGACCCGGCCGAGCGGCGCGGCGCGCCGCAGTTCGGCGGGAAACCTCTCGGTCATCCGAGTGTCGACGAACCCGGGGTGAATTGCGTTGACCCTGATTTTTTCAGGACCGAGTTCGAGGGCCGCCGGATTTGACCAGCAGGCCGACGCCGGCCTTCGAGGCAGTGTAGTGCAGGTGGTCGGCGGCCCCGATCTTGGCGACGATCGAGCCGATCATCACCACCGCACCGCCGCGCCCTCCCTGGCGCATCGCCCCGACGGCATGTTTCAGGCCCAGGAACGGTCCTTTGAGATTGGTGCGGCAGACGGCGCGAAAATCCTCCAGCGCCAGGTCCCTGGTCGAGCGCCATGGCCGACACCCCGGCGTTGACCACCAGGATTTCCAGCCCGCCGTAACCCGGCCGTCGCCGCCTGCACCACCGCCGCCCAATCCGCGTCCGAACCATGATCGGCGCGAACGAAGCTCGCCGCGCCGCCGGCCTGGCGGACGGCTTCGGCGGCCGTCTCTCCAGTCTCGGCATCACGTCCGGTCAGCACCACCGAGGCGCCGGCGCGCGCCAGGCGATGGGCGATCGCCAGGCCGACGCCGCGGCTGGCCCCGCTGACGATCGCCCGCCGGCCCGCGAGTTCGCGGCCGTCGTCGTCACTGCCCTGGCGCCCCGCCGCCGTGGTCACGATGCTCAGATCCTCCCTGGTCGCGCGCCCGTTCCGGCGCCGCGAAACCGGAGGAACTTTCTCGGTCCGGGCCAAGAAAAGTCAAGCGTGATTGTTAAAAGCACGCGTGGCGGTTTTTTTATCGCGACGCCGCGTGGCGCGACTCCTTCAGGCGGCCTGCGACGGGGTGAAGGGACACCACGCTTCACGCTCCACCAGGTCGAGCACGAAGGCCATCTTGTTGAGCCCGCCGAGGATGGCCCCGACCATCGACAGTTCGACGATGTCGGCGTCGGTGAACTGCGCCTTCAGCGCCGCATACAGCTCGGGAGTCAGGGCGCCGCCCATGTTGGTGAGCGCCAACTGGTCGGCCAGCCCCAGAACCGCGCGTTCCGCATCCGTGAACGGGGCGTCGGCGTCGCCGCCGATCGCCTGGATCTGCGTATCGGTGAAACCGGCCGCCTTGGCGCCGGCCTCGTTGTTGCGGTTGCAGAACCAGCAGCCGTGCACCTTCGACAGCCGAAGCCTCAGCAGTTCCTTGTAGCGCAGCGGCACGTCGCCATTGAAGAACAGGCCCTGGTAGAAGTTGTCGAAGAAGAACTCGGCGACCTTCGGGGAGTTGGCGAACACCTCGATGATGCTGGCGTCGCCGGTCAGGGCCAGCGCCCCGGCCCGCGCCGCCTTCAGCGCCTGCGACATGTCCGCCTCGGCGACCCGGTGCATCAGGGTTTCAGTCATCGTGATCCTCCGGCGGCGCAGTTTCTTGGCCCATCGCACTCAGCGGGGGTAAAAAGTCAAGATTGCTTGTTTTGGTCGGGGTGGATGACTAGGCTGGACGACAATAATTGCGCCGCCGCCGGGTCGGCGGCGCGAGATTCCCTGGGAGTGACCCCGATGGCGCATGACGACGTCCCCCTCGCATCGGCGAACAGCGGGACAGCGGCGGAGAACCTCCTTGCCGGTATCGACTTCTTCGACGCCGGCTTCCTGCAGGACCCCTATCCGACCTATGCCCGCCTGCGCGCGCTGGCGCCGGTCTACCGCGATCCGCGCAGCGGGGTGGTCTTCGTCTCGACCTATGATTTGATCAACCAAGTCAACCGCCAGCCGGCGGTGTTCTCCAGCGACTTCGGCCAGCAGCTGGCCTCGGGGGCCGGCGGCCAGGTCGATCCCGAGGAGATCGCCATCCTGTCGCGGGGCATTTCGCCCGCCACCACCATGCTGACCGCCGATCCGCCGGTGCATACGCGGTTTCGCAAGCTGGGGGCCAAGGCGTTCACCTTCAAGCGGGTCGAGCAGATGGGCGACTATGTCGCCGAGGTGACCAACGACCTGATCGATGGGTTCATCGGCGAGGGCCGCTGCGAGTTCAAGACGCAGTTCGCCGACCTGCTGCCGATGACGGTGATCGCCGACGCCCTCGGCGTGCCGCGCGGCGACATGCCGCTGTTCAAGCGCTGGTCGGATGGCTTCATCGCGCAACTGTCGGGCGTGGCGACGCGCGAGGAGCGACTGGCGGCGGCCCGCGGGGTCATCGAGTTCCAGGACTATTTCGTCGAGGTCATCGAGCGCAAACGCCTCGCGCCGACCGAGGACATCATTTCCGATCTGGTGCACGCCGACCTCGCCGAGGAAGGCGATCCGCGCAAGATGACTCACTCGGAACTGATCTCGATGCTGCAGCAGATCCTGGTGGCGGGAAACGAGACGACGGCTCACTCGATCACCGCCGGGCTCTACTATCTGCTTACGCGCCCGGGTTTGAGCGATGAGTTGCTGGCGGATCCCGACCTGGTCCCGGGCTTCGTCGAGGAGACCCTGCGCTACCTCTCCCCGGTCAACAACATGTGGCGAGTCGCCCGCCAGGACGCCGAGGTCGGCGGCGTCGCCATAAAGGCCGGCGACATCCTGCTGCTGCGCTATGGCTCGGGGAACCGCGATACCGCCCACTTCGCGAACGCCGACGCCTTCGACATCCGCCGCGAGAACGCCCGCACCCACCTCGCGTTCGGCGCGGGCATCCACACCTGCATCGGCGCCCTGCTGGCGCGGAAGGAAATGACGGTGGCGTTCCCGATCCTCCTGCGCCGGCTGAAGACCCTGCGGTTCGCCGACGGACACGGCGAGCTGCGTTACAGCCCAAATGTCATCCTGCGCGGCGTATTGCAGCTGAACGTCGCGTTCGATTCCTGAGGAAAGCCCACGCCGGAATGTGAAATCGGGGCTGGCCTGAGCCAGCCCCGGCCGGCCTCAGAAATGCCGGGTGATCTGCAGGGTGACCTCGCGCGGACGGCCGAGACTGGCCAGAATGTCGCTGCCACCTCCGGAATAGGGTTTCCCGGGGACGTTGGGATCGACGGGGCTCAGCGGCTTGTCGCCGGCAAGACCGCCATAGTAGGTGTTGGTGAGATTCTGGCCGATCAGCGCGAACTCCCAATCGCCGTTGTAGATGCGGGCGCTCAGGTCGAGGGTCGCGTACTTGCCTTGGTAGGCATACGGATTGTCGCTGGTCTCCAGATAATAACCCGAACTGTAGCGCACGTCGCCGGTCAGCGCGAGTTTGTAGTCGTCTGTATATTTCATGCTCATAAGTCGCGCCGACCAGGCCGACCACATCGGCGCGCGCGAGAGCGGCTGACCGGTCAGATCCTGGGTGCCGTCGGCGCCGCAGCCGTGGGCCGCGTCACTGTCCCGGTCCAGCACTGGGAACTGTGAAGTTGTCATAGCGCGCGCGGTTATAGCCGACCGAGCCATGCAGGCCGAAATCTTGTGTCGCCTGAAAGTTCAGGTTGAATTCGAAGCCCTCGCTCGTGGCCGACGCGGCGTTCTGGGTGAAGTAGGAGGTCGTCGCCGCGTCGAACGCCGTCAGTTGCAGGCCGGAGAAGGTGTAGCGATAGAGCGTCACGTCGCCGGTCAGGCGGCGGTCCATTTCCGAGAACTTCAGGCCGATTTCGCCACCCTTGGCGGTTTCCTGGTTGAACCGCTGATTTTCCACAGTCGCCGTGGAGGGAATGAGCGCCGGCGTCGAGAAACCGCCTGATTTGAATCCGGTCTTATACGCGCCATACACCATGACGTCGGGCGAGAGGTGCCAGGACAGCGTGACCTGCGGCGAGACGTTGGTTTCGGTGAAGGTCGTCGATGAAGCGTGTGCCCGACCGGCGCGGCGATCGTCGCGCCGAGTCAGCAGCTGAAGCAGCGGATGCACATAGGTCATCCCGTCGTTGCCGTATTTGGTCTCCGACGTATAGCGCGCGCCGCCGGCCAGTTCGACGTTCGGGATGATCTTCCAGCTCAACTCGCCGAATCCGGAATAGGTGTCGGTGTGATAGTAGTCGATGCTGGCGAACAGGTTGGTGTTGCCGGTCGCCGGGTCGACGCCGAGATAGCCGATGCTGCCGACCTGATGGAAGCTGCGCCGGTCATGGCCATAGAAACCGCCGATCGTGAAATTGAGCGGTCCGTGGAACGAGGATCTGCGAAGCGCAGTTCCTCGCTCAGTGACGTCTGTTCGTCGTTGTTGACGCCCGAGGCCAGCGACATGTCGGTCTCGTCATAGTTCGAGAACTGCTGCTCGTTATACTCGTAGTAGCCGGTGACCGAGGTACAGGATCAGGTGGTCGGCCAGCTTGTAGTTCATCGTCAGGGACGAGAGATAGGTCAGGACATCCGTGTAGGGAATGCCGCCGTTCGATCCGGCATAGCCGGCCGCCCAGGCCTTGCGGCAGGCCGCCGAACGAGTTCGGGCGGGTTCCGCCGCAGGATCCATAGGGGTCGGTCACATAGGTCGGGACCGCCGAGCAGGAAAGAGCCGAAGTCGAGGCTTGCGGGTGCGACGTGCCGGGAGCGCAGCGCCAGATCACTTCGTCCATGCTGTCGCCGCGGTCGCGGTGATCGCTGCCGAGGAATTTGAAGGTGGCGTTGAAGCGGCTGCCGGTCCGGTTTGTAGTTGATGGTCAGTCGGCCGATGACGTCGCGGTTCGCCGGGATAGTTCCGAGTACGGCGAACCCGGCTCGGTGATCGGGCCGCCGGGCGCGAATTGCAGCAGGGCCGGAAGTTGTGAGCCGGTCAGCGGACCGCCGACACCCTTCACATAGCCGCCGACCATGTCGCTGAAGCGAAAGGCCGCGCGCGCCGAAAAGGCCGCGCCGATCGGGCCGCCGAACGCGCCTTCGGCGAAATAAGTTCTGGGCCCCGAACTCGTCGCCGATGCGCAGCATAGCCGCTGGGCATGTTGCCGGGACCTTGGCTGGTGATCGAGATCACCCCGGCCGGGCTGTTCTTGCCGAAATACAGCGCCTGCGGCCCCTTGAGCACCTGCACCGACGCCTGGTCGAAGAACGCCTGCTCGATGACGCGGCCGCGGCTGATCGGCACGCCGTCGATGTTGACGGTGACTTCCTGCTCGATGGCCGCGTCGACGCTGGCCGAACCGATGCCGCGGATGGTGATGATCGCTCCGGCGCCGGAGGCGGCGTGGTCGATGCTGACCTGCGGGATCTGCACGCCGACGGCCGTCAGGTCGGTGGTCGCGTAACGGGCCAGCGCCTTGGTGCTCAGGGCGTTGGCGGCGACCGGCACGTCGAGCAGGCGCTCAGTGCTTCTTACGGGCGGTGACAGTGACTTCCTCGAGCTAGTCGCCTTGCCCGTGTCGGCCGAACTGCTGGCCGCGGCGTCGGCCGCGGTGGCGGCGTGGGCGCTCATGAGCAACGCAAAGGCGGCGCCGCACATCAGGGTGGCGCGTGTTCGTGGTGCTGTTCTGGCCATCTGTGACCTCCCTCAAAGCCTGCGGACGCTGCAACGCGTTCCGAATTTCGGAGTGATTCTCCGGACGCACCTTGAGGAAGGGGGTGAAAAAAAGTCAAGCATGACGGTTTAAGGCGCCGACGATCGCGCCTGAAAAAACAGGAGCTGCGGCTTGAAAGCCACGGTCCGGTCGCCGGCGGCTCCCCCTCGGGAAGGAGAGGGAGAAATTCGCCGAGCCGCCGGGCCTAGAACTTCGCCTGCAACTCCACCAGAAAGGTGCGCGGGTCGCCCCACCCCTGGAAATCGACGGCCGCCAGGGTGTTGGACAGATAAACCGCGTTGCCCAGGTTTTTTCCCGATACGGTCAGCTTGTAGTTTTTCCAGGCATAGGAAATCGAGGCGTCGACGAGCCCATAGGCATTGACGTAATCATAGTAGGGGGCGCCGAGGCCGCCGATGATATATCTGTCGGTCCAATGGTAGCGAACATTGAAATCGATCACGCCTGGACCGAGGTCGCGATTATAGTCGCCGACGATCTGGAAGTTCCACGACGGCGCATAGGAGAACGCGCCGCCCTGAACCGGATAGACCGACCCCGGGGCGCCCGCCTGGCCGTTGGGTCCGATCGGGAAATAGATGCCGGGCAGGGTCCCGGACGGCGGGGTGGCATGGAGATAGCCGCCGGAGAAGCTCAGCGACAGCCCCGGCGCGGCCTGGGGCCGAAGCACGGATTCGAGTTCGACGCCGTAGATCTTTTCCTCGGGCAGGTTGACGATGTAGGTGTTGGTCCCCGGGCCATAGCCGGGCGTCTCGACCACGCTGCCGGCCTGGCTGCCATCGTCCAGCGTATAGAATCCGGCCAGGTTCAGCGTCAGCTGGTTATCGAGGAAGCGGTTTTTTGATCCGATTTCAAACGACTTGTCGGTTTCCGGATTGAACGACAGATAGTTCGCGCCAGGGGAATAGTTTGTCGAGGTCGGCTGCGCCTCCGACAACGTGCCGCGCGGTGAAAAGCCGCCCGACCGGAATCCTTCCGAGAAGGTCGCATAGACGAGGTTCTGATCAGTCAGTCTGTATTCCGCCGAAAAGCGCGTGATCGGCTTGGTCCACGACGCCGAACTGTGAACATTGATCAGCGGTACATTCAATATTCCGGGAAACAGATTGTACGCGTTGTGATAGTCGGTGCCTTCGGAAATATAGCGGACACCGGCGGACAGCTTCAGGCGATCGGTGACGTTCAGATCGAAATTGCCGAACACCGAGATGCTGTGGTTCGCCTCGCCTGAGATCTGATTGGTGACGATCGCCGTCGGCGGAAACGGCGGGGCGTTGACCCGGGTCAGCTGCACGGCCGAAATATCATGGTGGAAATAGTAGACCCCGACCATGAGCTTGGCGCGCTTGCCGAACTCATGCACGAAGCGATCTTCCTCGGTGAACTGGTCGTATTTCTGCGGCCGCGAGGTATGCAGGAAGCCACCGCCCAGTGCCGGGTTGCCGACGACGTTGCAGGGTCCGCCCTGGAGCAGCGACACGGCGCAGCCGCCATCGAAGTCCTGGTCGGTCTCATCGTTCTGCTTGATGAAGGCGGTGATCGACGTGAGTTGCCCCAAGGGCGTGTCCCAAACCGCGTTGAGGCTGTAGCGTTGCTGCGACAGCCGGTTGCGGTCGGGAAAATCGGCCGCCACCTGGCGCACGCCGAGCGGCACGGTCACGCCTGGGATGTAAGGCGAACCGATGCTGTTGAAGACGATCCCTTGGGCCGCGAGCCGCGCCCCGTTCGCCGCGGCATAGGCGGGATCTCCCATCGATACGGGTGTTCCCTCGCCGTACTCGTGGGTAAAATCGGCGCTGGCCAACAGATCCAGCGTGGGCGTCGGCTTCCAGTCGAACTCGATATTCGCCGTCCCCAAAGCGTCACGGCCATAGGGCTTGCGCGTATAGATGTTGTAATCGAAACCGCCGCGTTCGCGGAAGGAATAGCCGAGCTTGAGGCCGGCGGTCTGCCCGACCGGAGCGTTGAAAATGATCCGGCCCTGATGCTGGCCGTAGTCGCCGACGGCGCCGTCGAGGCTAAGGCCCCACTGGTGGGTCGGCCGGCTGCGATGAATGCTGATCGCGCCGCCGGTGGTGTTCTTGCCATAGAAAATGCCCTGCGGGCCGCGGTCGATCTCCACCTGCTGGATGTCGAAGGCGTCGATCAATTGGGCGGTGTTGGTGCCGATGACGACGTCGTCGATCAGCAGGCCGACGGCCGGGTTCTGGCCCTTTTCGATGTCGGCATAGCCCAGGCCCCGCACAAAAATCGCCGAAGCGCCCGATCCGGCGGTATTGAGGCCGATGATGACGTTGGGGGCCTCGCCGGCGAAATCCTGCAGAGTTCGTGGCTTCAGCGCCTCGATCTGGGCGGCCGTCACGGCGGTGACGGCGATCGGAACCTGTTGCAGGTTTTCATTCGTGCGGCGGGCGGTCACCACGACCTCTTCGACCGTGCTGTGCCTTCTTGGCGCCGGCGTCCGCCGCCTTAACCCATGCCGGCGCCGAAGTCAGCAGTGCTCCGCCCAGCAGGACGGCGCGCAGCCTTGCGCCAGAGTCACCCATGGCGTTCCTCCCGAAGCCGACTGGAACGCGTCTGTCGCGTCGTTTCCTAAAGCTCGGCAGGCAGTCTGATGGAGCCGTCACTGCAATGTCAAGCACCGCCGTTACGATTGGACACATTTGTTTATTTGGCGCGGCGAGTTCCACTGTCCCGGGATGCGCTAAGTCTGTGAACCTTGCCGGAGTGATGATGCGACTGAGCAAGACGGCCCTGATGCAGCGGCGGCGCGAGCGGCATCGGCGCGGCGGCGGCGCGGCGTTTCGTCGAGGAGGGCGCGCGGGTCGTGCTCGGCGATCTGCAGGTCGACAAGGCAAAGGCGCTTGCGGCGGCGCTCGGCCCGGCGGCGCGGTTCGTGCGGCTGGACGTCACCCGGGAGGAAGATTGGATCGGCGCGGTCGAAGCCGCGAAACTGGCATTTGGCCCTCTGACCACGCTGGTCAATTGCGCGGGCGTGTCGATCCCCGCGAGCATCGAGGACGAGACCCTGGAAGGATTCCGCCGCACCCTGGCGATCAATCTCGACGGAACGTTTCTCGGCTGCAAACACGGCGTCGCCGCGATGAAGGCCGGCCGCGGCTGGCTCGATCGTCAATCTCGGATCCACGCTGGGCGTGCGCGCCGGCGCGATCTTTCCCGCCTATGCCGCCTCCAAGGGCGGCGTGCGCCTGCTGACCCGGTCGGTCGCGCTGCATTGCGCCGAGATGGGCTATGACATCCGGGTCAACGCGGTCCTGCCCGGCGCCATCCATACCGAGATGGTGGAGGGCTATGTCGCCGCCGGCGTCGCCGCGGTCGCCACGCGCGAGGCCGTCATCGAAGGCTTTGCCTCCGTCCACCCGATGCAGCGATTGGGCCGTCCGGGCGAGGCTGCCGACGCCATCGTCTTCCTGGCGTCCGACGAATCTGAGTTTCACCACCCGCGCCGACCTTCCTGTCGAAGGCGGCGTCCTGGCCTGAAAGGACGAGCAGCACCATGGCTCATGACGACGCGAGTCCGCAATCCGACATCCGCACCTGCCCGCTGGCGGAGATCAATGCGTTCGATCCGGCGATCCTCGAACGACCCGTATCCCTATTTCGAACGCCTGCGCTCGGAGGCGCCGGTGTTCCGCGACCCCAAGACCGGCATCGTCTCGGTCTCGACCTATGATCTGATCATGGAGGTCAACCGCCAGCCGGGGGTGTTCTCCAACAGCTTCGGAGAGATACTGCGCTGCGGCGCGGCGCCGCCCGACCCCGAGGAAGTCGCGATCATCGAGCAGGGCTGGACCGTCCCGACACCATGCTCACCGCGGACCCGCCGGCCCACACCCGCTATCGCAAGCTGGGCGGCAAGGCCTTCACCTACAAGCGCGTCGAGCAGATGGGCGACTATGTCGCCAAGGTCACCAACGACCTGATCGATACCTTCATCGACGACGGCGCCTGCGAGTTCAAGTCCGCCTTCGCCAATCACCTGCCGATGACCGTGATCGCCGACTGCGCTGGGCGTGCCGCGCCCCGACATGGATCGCTTCCACCGCTGGTCGGACGCCTTCATCGTCCAGTTCGGCGGCGTCTCCGACCGCGAGACCCGCCTCGAAGCGGCGCGGCGCATCGTCGAGTTCCAGCACTATTTCGTCGATCGCATCGAGGAGAAGCGGCTCATCCCACCGAGGACGTCATTTCCGACCTGGTCCACGCCGACCTCGCCGACGAGGGCGATCCGCGAAAGATGGATCACGGCGAATTGCTGTCGATCCTGCAGCAGCTGCTGGTCGCCGGCAACGAGACCACCGCCCATTCCCTGACCGCGGGGATGTACTATTTGATCTCCAATCCCGATCAGCTGGAGAGGGTGAAGCAATGACCCCGGCCTGATCGACGGCCTTGTCGAGGAGACGCTGCGCTATCTCACCCCGAGCAACAACATGTGGCGGTGTTGCAAAGCGCGATGCCGAAATCGGCGGCGTTCCGATCAAAAGAACGACCTGATCCTGGTGCGCTATGGCTCGGCCAACCGCGACGCCGGCCATTTCCCCGACCCGGACAAGTTCGACGTGGCGCGTGACAACGCCCGCACCCATCTGGCCTTCGGGGCCGGCATCCACACCTGTATCGCCGCGCCGCTGGCCCGCAAGGAGATGCAGGACGGCCTTCCCGATCCTGCTCGAGCGCCTGAAGAACCCGCGCTTCCCAAGGGCATGAACAGTTTCCGCTACGACCCGAACATACTGCTGCGTGGCGTGCTCGAACTGCACATCGCGTTCGACAAGTAACACACAAGTCTTCCTCCCCCCCTTTATGGGGAGGGACAGCGCAGCCGTCAGGGTGGGGCAACGTCGATGAAACCCCACAGTGTTGCTGAACTCTGCGACCCCACCCTGGACGCTTCGCGTCCTGTCCCTCCCCATAAAGGGGCGGGCGCTACCCTTCGCCCTTGGCCCAGGCGATGGCGCGGTGGACGAGGTCGTGGAACACCGGGAGTTCCCAGGAGCCTTTTTCCACCACCGGATAGTAGTCGATCAGGGGTTGCATGTCGTAGTGCCCGCGGCAGTGGCCTAGGGTCAGATAGAGCACGCAGCCCTGTCTCGAGCTCGCGCAGGTAGAACACCGGATGCTTGGCCTTCGCCCAGTGCGAGCTTCGACGAAGCCCTCGACCTCGCCCTCGAACTCGGTTTCCAGCAGCACCTTCAACTCCCCATAGTATTCCGAGAGATAGAACTCGTCGTTGGCGTCGAACGGCTCGACCCCCTCGACCAGAGGGTGATCGGGGTCGGCGACCGTCACCCGGTACGGCATGATCGGAGGGTGGGCGATGAACTGCGAGCCGAGGGTCTCCATCAGGTGCGGCGCCCAGCGTGGCGCATCGACCCCGGTCGCGAGAAACCGCAGGATCGAGTTGGTGCCGTGCAGGGCCAGCCAGCGGCCGCCGCCAGCGACCTAGGCGCGCAGGGCTTCCTGTTCGATCCAGGCTCGGCGTCACATCGCAGGTGTAGGTGACCAGGAAGTCCGCGGCCTTGATCGCCTCGAGGTTGGAATAGTCTTCGAACACCCGCACCCGGACCCGCTCGTCCTCGGCGAGAATTTTGATCAACTCCAGGCGCGCATAATTGATATCGTGATATTTGCCGCCGGCGACCAGGACGCAGTCGAGACGTTGGTTCGGTTCTTCGGACATGTCGCTACCTCGGAATTTCAGCATTGATGTCGGCGACGCCGGGTCCATCCAGCCCCATCCGGGACGGGACGCCAAATCCGCGGGGCCGCCGGACCCGCGTTCCCCGCGGTCGCCGCCATCGCCGACGCCGCATTTTCAGACATCGAGACTCGGCCCATCGGTTCCTCCCGAAAATTGCCCTGTCGAAAACCGGACTGCTTGTTTTTTATTATCCCGACTATAGAGTCTCCGCCGACCGCCCGTCCATGGCAAAGACGCGAGGCGGGACAAAAACGGGCGATGGATCCGATTCACAAGACACCGCTACGCTACCGCGCGGTATTTGACAGCGGGGCGGAGCGCGCGCAGTTTTTCAGCATCGTCGGCGCCTTTCGAAGCGCCCGGCAGGGCGGCGTGGGGCGCAGGCTCCGCCGCGGACCAATCGGGCCGGGGGATATTGCGAGATGAGTGAAGGTTTGTCCGGGCTAGAGCCCATTGGACTGGACGGCCAGGGGCAGGGTTGGCAGCAACGCAAAAGCATTCAGACCCGAATCGCGATCCTTGAAGCGGCGATCGATTGTCTTGAACGCCAGGGCTACGCGCGTACGACCACCCAGATGATCGCCCAGACGGCCAGGATTTCGCGCGGGGCCATGCTGCATCATTACGCTACCAAGCAGGACCTGGTCGAGGCGGTGATCGACTACACCGTGTTTCGGCGCATGGAGCAGTTCATCGCCAGGATCGGCGAATTGAGCGAAGAGGCGCGGGTCCGTGAACAGGTGGGCATCGAACTCTACTGGCAGAGCGTGTTGACCCGGGAATACGCCGCATATCTTGAACTGTCGGTCGCGGCTCGCACCGATCCGGAACTGCGCGAGATATTCCTGCCCAAGGCGCGCCGGTTCGTCGAGGTCGAGCGCGAGGCGGTGCTCAAGGCTTTCCCGGAATGGCAGGACAAACTGCCATATTACGAGCTGGCGATGGATTTCTGTATCGCCGCCATGGAGGGCCTGCTGCTCAATCGCGACGTGTGGGACGACAAGGCGCGTCGCGCGACCCTGCGCAGCTTCATCGCCCGCGCCGTACTGGCGCTGCGTGACGGCCAGCTGGCGATGCCGAGCGCCTGACGCGGATCAACCGCCGGCGATCGCCGCCAGCAGCAGGGCGTTGACCTCGGCGGCCTTTTCCAGGTGCGGCATGTGTCCGGCGCCGTTCGATCCAGGCCACCTGGATATTTCCCGGCAGCGCGGTTTCGTCGGGCGCCCCGACGATGCGGTCGGCGCGACTGGCGATCACCAGGGTCTTCGGCAGTTTGGCGAGATCGCCTTGCAGGGCGCGGGCGTCGGCCCCGTCCATCATCCGGGCGTTGATCGCCGACAGGGCCTCTTCGACGCCGTCGGTGCGTTTGAACTTCACCATGTCCTCGACCATGTCTTTGGTCACCATCGAGGGGTCGGCGAGCAGAAGCTCGAGCAGAGGCTTGATGTCCTTGGCCCGCTGGGCCTCGACCAGGCCGCCGACGAAGGTCTCCGAGAGGACCGTTCCCGGCAGATAGGCCGGGCAGATCATCGTCAGCGATGCGGCGAGACCGGGGCGATCGGCGGCCAGGCGCGCGGCGACCGCCGCGCCCAGGGAGTGGCCGACCAGATGCGCCTGCGCCACTCCGAGCGAGGCGAGGGCATCGCCGACGCTGTCCGCGAGGGTCTCGAGGCCGCCGTCACCGACATCCTTGGACGATCCGCCGTGGCCCGGCAGGTCGAGCGCGATCACCGGCGCCTGCGCGGCCAGGGCCTCGACATTGAACAGCCAGTTGTCGAGGTCGCCGCCATAACCATGGATCAGCACCACCGGCGTCCCCTCGGCGGGCCCGGCGCGGCCGACCCGCAGGCTGCGACCGCCGGCCTCGACCATGCTCAGCGCCATGGCCGCCTCGGCGTCCTCGCCCGACGCCTCCGGGGTGAAGCTGGATTGGAAATCCGCGACGAAGGCGTCGATTTCGGCGTCCGACACCTCGGGCGCCGCCAGCACGGCGATCAGGGCGCCGACCGGCAGGGTGTCGCCGGGCTGACCGATGATCCTGCGCAGCACGCCGGCGGCGGGGCTTTCGCAGACATTGTTGATCTTGGAGGTTTCGATATCGACGAGATCCTCGCCGTCGGTGACCGTGTCGCCTTCCTGTTTCCACCAGTCGACGATGGCGCCTTCCTGCATGGACAGGCCCCATTTGGGCATGCGGACGGGAATAACCGTGCTCATCTGTCTGACCTCTCGAGCTGTGAACGATCGCTTAGCCGCGTCGGCCTGGGCGGGCGAGATAAATTTCGAGCCGGCGAAAGCCTAACAGCCGCTCCCAAAACCGACAAGCGTGATTGTTTTCTACGATTAACCCGGTGTTTAATCGGGCCCTGGCAAAGGTCGGAGTCACCTCGAGGAGACGCCATGACCGTCGCATCGGACCTCAGCGCCCATGAGATCCCCAACCGCATCATCGTCGGAGACTGCATCGAGGAGATGGCCCGGTTGCCGGAGAAATCGGTCGACCTGGTGTTCGCCGACCCACCCTACAATCTGCAACTCGGCGGCGACCTGCTGCGACCGGACAATTCCAAGGTCGACGCCGTCGACGACGATTGGGACCGCTTCGACTCGTTCGAGGCCTACGACGCCTTCACCATCGCTTGGCTCACCGCGTGCCGCCGTGTGCTCAAGGACGACGGCGCTCTCTGGGTGATCGGCAGTTACCACAACATCTTTCGCGTCGGGCGCGCCGTGCAGGATCTGGGCTTCTGGATTCTCAACGACGTGGTATGGCGCAAGATCCAATCCGATGCCGAACTTCAAGGGCACGCGCTTCGCCAATGCCCACGAAACCCTGATCTGGGCCGGCAAGTCGCGCGGGGCGCGGCGCTATACCTTCAACTACGACGCCCTGAAGATGGCCAACGACGAGCTGCAGATGCGCTCGGACTGGACCCTGCCGCTGTGCACCGGCGAGGAGCGGGTCAAGGACGCGACGGGAGCCAAGGCCCATCCCACCCAGAAGCCCGAGGCCCTGCTGCATCGGGTGATCCTGTCCTCGACCCGGCCGGGCGACGTCATCCTCGATCCGTTCTTCGGAGTCGGGCACCACCGGCGCGGCGGCGCGCCGCCTGGGCCGCCGGTTCATCGGCATCGAGCGGGAGGCGGGCTACGCCGACCTCGCCCGCGAGCGCATTGCCCAGGTGGTCCCGGTCGCGCCCGACCGATCTGGACGTCATGGGCTCCAAGAAATCCGAGCCGCGCGTGCCGTTCGGCCAGATCGTCGAGGCGGGCCTGCTGCGCCCGGGCGACACCGTCTGGTGTCCCAAGGGCGAACGCGCCGCCCGCGTGCGGGCCGACGGCAGCCTGGCGATGGGCGAACTGACCGGCTCGATCCACAAGGTCGGCGCGATGGTGCAGTCCCAGCCGGCCTGCAACGGCTGGACCTACTGGCACTTCAAGACCGACAAGGGCCTGGCCCCGATCGACGTGCTGCGCGCGAAAATCCGGGCGGAGATGGGTTGAGACACAAGCCGCCCGGAGGCCGGCGTCGCCGCACGAACGCCTGTGGACTTCGCCCACCGCCGCCTAGTCGCGGAAGGCAAGTGGAGTTCTGGAGGGGCAGCAGCGCCTTTCTGAACAGGGTCGGCGTGGCGTCGATCGCCTGTTGCAGGCCTGTCCAGATCGTATCGGGTGGCGCCGCGGCGCCTGGCGCCTCGTAAACCGAAAGCGTGAGCGAGAAGTGGGTGAAAACGTGGTCCACCGCCCCGATCAGTCGCCAGTCGGCCTTCGACGGGGCGGCCGCGAGCGCCTCGGCGTGGGTCCAGGGCCGGCTGCGCCAGTCGCTGGTCGGTAGTCCCAGCATGCCGCCCAGCAGCCCTTTCGCCGCGCGGCGAACCAGGGCCACCTGCTCACCGCGCACGATCAGATAGGCGACGCCGTGTCGATGCGGCCGCTCCGCCTTGGCCGTGCGGCGCGGATATCCGGCTGGATCGCCGCCGGCGAAAGCGGCGCAGGCCCCGGCGATCGGGCAGGCCTCGCAAAGCGGCGCCGCCGGCCGGCACAGAGTGGCGCCGAGGTCCATCAGCGCCTGCGCCCAGTCGCCCGGACGATCCGCCCCGACCAGAGCGGCGGCCAATGTCTTCAGGGCCGGCTTGGCGGCCGGCAACGGCGTTTCGACCGCGTTCAGGCGCGCGATCACCCGCTCGACATTGCCGTCCACGACATTGGCGGGGCGGTCGAAGGCGATGGCGGCGATGGCGGCGGCGGTATAGTCGCCGACGCCCGGCAAGGCGCGCAGGCCGGCCTCGTCGCTGGGGAAGCATCCGCCGAATTCGCCGGCCACCCGCCGCGCGCAGGCCAACAGGTTGCGGGCGCGGGCGTAATAGCCGAGGCCGGCCCAGGCGGCCATCACCTCGCCGTCGTCGGCGGCGGCGAGGTCCGCCACCGTCGGCCAGCGGGCGGTGAAAGCGAGAAAATACCGGGTGGCGTGCGGCGCCGTGGTCTGCTGCAGCATGACCTCCGAAAGCCAGACCCGATAAGGCTCGGACCTCTCGCCGGGCGGCGCGCGCCAGGCGAGGGTGCGGCGATGGCTGTCGTACCACGCCAGGAGCCTGGCGCGGATCGCGGCGGCGCCGAGCGGGCGAATCGGGATCGAGTCGAGGGCGACTGGCGGCATCGCACGGGTTATAGTGCAGTCATGGTTCGTCCGCTGCCCTCCGCGCGCGACGTGGCGTACATCCTCGCCACCAAACGCACGCGCCCGGCCCGCCGTCCGCCGCCTGCGGCCGGCCGGTCGCTGGCGCGCACCCTAAAGGCGCTCGACGCGCGATTCGGCCACGGTCTCGACGGGCTGAAGTCACGATGGACCGAAATCGTCGGGGCCGCCGTGGCCCGCAGGACCGAACCCAACAAGCTGGTCACCCCGCGCTCCGGTGGCGGCGCGACGCTGGAGCTGCGGGTCGCGGGTCCCTCGGCCACCATCGTACAGCATCAGGCGCCCGACATACTGGCGCGGGTCAATCTGTTCCTCGGCCCCGGCGCGGTAGCGCGGCTGCGCATCGTCCAGGGTCCCCTTCGCGGTCTGCCGGCTAGCGCGGCCGCGGCGGCGGCTGGCCGCAAGCGGGTCCGCGGTCCGCTCGACGCGGCGGGCGAGGAGCGGCTGGCCGCCAGCCTGGCCGACTTTCCGGACGGTCGGCTCAAACAGGCCCTGGCGCGGCTGGGCCGGGAAGTGTTACGCGACGTCGGCTCCCAGGGGGCCGACCGGTGACGTCTCCGCGCTTGGACGCACCGCGGAATCGCGTCTTATGGTCTCGAGGCTCCTTCAAGGGAAAATGTCTTTCATGCGAACGCTGACCAGCTTCTTCGCCGGCCTGGCCGTGGTGCTCACCCTGGCGGCTTGTCAGAAGACCACGACCGCGGTGACCTCCGAGGACATGGCGATGGGCGCCGCCAACGCGCCGGTGACCATGATCGAATACGCCTCGGTGTCCTGCCCGCACTGCGCCGACTGGAACAACAATGTCTTCCCGGCCTTCAAGGCCAAGTATATCGACACCGGCAAGGTCCGCTACATCCTGCGCGAAGCTCTGACCAGCGACCCGGCCATCGCGGCGGCCGGCTTCCTGACCGCCCGCTGTGCCGGCAAGGACAAGTATTTCCAGGTTGTCGACGCGGTCTATCACGCCCAGCCGCAGTTGTTCACCGGCCAGCCGCATGACATTCTCCTGAACATCGCCCGCTCGGCGGGTCTGTCCGATGCTCAGTTCGAAGCCTGTATCAAGGACGAAACCGCCCAGAACGCGCTGAACACGCGATGGGACCACTACATGCAGGACGATCACATCAACGCCACGCCGACCTTCGTGATCAACGGCAAGCTGTACGACAAGGGCGAGATGTCGCTGGCCGAGATGGACAAGGCGGTGGCCGACGCGATGGCCGCCGGAAAGTCCGCCGCGTGAGCGAGCGTGTCCGCCGCGGCCTGCTGGCCGCCCTGCTCGGGGTCGGCCTGACCATCGCCCTCACCGCCGTCGCGGCGCCTGGCCCCACCGCGGCCCCGAGCGCGGCGAGTTTCCGACCCTGCCCGACGACATGGCCCTGGGCAGCCAGCGCGCGCCGGTGACGGTGGTCGAATACGCCTCGCTCGGCTGTCCGCACTGCGCCGTCTGGGCCCGGGAAGTGTTTCCGAGCTTCAAGAAAACCTATGTCGACAGCGGCAAGGTCCGGTTCGTGCTGCGGGAAATGCTGTTCGGCAATTCGACCCTGGCGGCCGCGGGTTTCCTCACCGCCCGGTGCGCCGGAGCGGAAAGATACTTTCAGGTCGTCGATGGGATTTTCGACGATCAGGCCAAGATCGAACAGAACGGCGCCGATGAGATGCTGTCTGTCGCCAAGACCGCCGGCCTGACCGAGGACCGATTCAAGGCCTGTCTGCGCGACCCGGCCGCTCTGCAGGCGCTCGAAGCGCGCGCCAACCGCTATGTGACGGTGGACAAGATCACCGGCACTCCGACCTTCGTCATCAACGGCAAGGTCATGGAGGGCGAACAGAGCCTGGCCAGCCTGGACGCCGCCATCGCCGCCGCGGCCCGCCGCTAGCCGGCGTCCGATTCGACGGCCGTGCAATTCACCAGACTGCGCCTGTCGGGGTTCAAATCGTTCGTCGAGGCGACGGACTTCCGGATCGAACCCGGCCTGACCGGCATCGTCGGCCCCAATGGCTGCGGTAAGTCCAACCTGCTCGAAGCGCTCCGTTGGGTGATGGGGGCCAGTTCGGCCAAGGCCATGCGCGGCGAGGGAATGGACGACGTGATCTTCGCCGGGGCCGGGGCGCGACCGTCGCGCAACCACGCCGAAGTCACCCTTACGATCGACAATTCCGATCGCACCGCGCCGGCCGGCGCTCAACGGCTTCCCGGTTCTCGAGGTCACCCGGCGGATCGATCGCGGCGAGGGATCGTCATATCGCGTCAACGGCGCCGAGCGGCGGGCCCGCGATGTGCAACTGCTGTTCGCCGACGCCTCCACCGGGGCCAATTCGCCGGCCCTGGTGCGTCAGGGGCAAATCTCCGAACTGATCGCGGCGCGGCCGCAGAACCGCCGGCGGGTGCTGGAGGAAGCGGCCGGCGTCTCGGGCCTGTACGGACGCCGACACGAGGCCGAGCTGCGGGTCCGCGCCGCCCAGGCCAATCTTCAGCGGCTGGAGGATCTGGCCGGCGAACTGTCGGCCAATCTGGCGCGTCTGCGGCGGGAGGCCCGCCAGGCCGCGCGTTACAAGACCTTGGCGGGCGAAATCCGCGTCCTGCGCGCCCGGCTGCTGCACGCCCGCTGGTCCGAGGCCCGCACCGCCGCCGGGCGAGCGGGCGCCGAACTCGAGGCGGCCAGCCTGCATCGTCGAAACCACCGCGCGGGCGGCGGGGGTCGCGGCCCGGACCGCGGTGGAGGCGAGCGCGGTCATCCCGGCCCTGCGAGACGAAGCGACCGCCGCAGCCGCCATCCTGCACCATCTCGACATCGAGGCCGACCGCTTCGCGAGGGCTCTGGAGAGCGCCCGGGCCGAGGTCGCCCGGCTGGCCGGGGAAATAACGCGCCTCCGGGCCGACGCGGGCCGGGAGGAACAGATCGGCCGCGACGCGGACGCGACGCTGACCAGGCTGCGGCGTGAAATCATGGAGGTGGAGGGCGAAATCGCCGACGCCCCGCAACGCGCTCCGCAATTGCGCGCGGAGGCGGAACTCGCCGAGGCTGGCCGCGCGGGCGCCGAAGCCGAGGTGGAAGCCCTGGCCTCGCGACTGGCCGCCGCCGACGCGGCCCGCCGCGCCGGAGCGATGCGGCTCGCTGACGCCGACGCCCGCGCCGCCCGCATCGCGCAGGCTATCGGCCAGGCGCGGGCCGAAGCCGCGGGCCTCGCGCCGGCGGACGACGCCTTGCTGGCCGCGGCCCGCGCGCGCCTCGCCGCCGCCGACGCCGCGATCGCCAAGGCGCGAGAATCGCTCGAGACGGCGGAAGCGCTTCGCGCCGCGGCGGCCCGCGCGGACACGGACGCCCGCCATGTCGCCCGCAAGCTCGAGGACGAACTGGCTGGCCGACAGGCAGAGGCGCGCGGGCTGGCTCGCCTGGCCGCCGGCGCGGGGCGCGGGGCCTTCACGCCGGTGCTGGAAGCCGTGTCGCCCCCACGCGGTCTGGAGGCGGCCCTGGCGGCCGCATTGGGCGACGACCTGCAGGCCGCCCTGGACCACCGCGCCCCGGCCTTCTGGGCCGGGCGGGAGGCGTCGCCGCCGGACTGGCCGCCAGGCGCCAGCCCCCTGGCGCCGCTGATCGCCGCGCCGCCGGAGCTGGCGGCCCGGCTGGCTTTCACCGCGCTGGTGGAGCGCGCCGACGGGCCGCGGCTGCAGGCCGCCCTGCCACCCGGGGCGCGTCTGGTGTCACGCCAGGGGGACTTGTGGCGGTGGGATGGACTGACGGTGAGCGCCGATGCGCCGCGCCCGGCGCAGGTGCGCCTGGAGCAGATCTCGCGGCTGGCGGACCTGCAACGCGAGATCGCCGAACTGACGCCCCGCCGCGACGCGGCGCGGGCCGTGCAGGCCGAGGCGGCCCGGCAACTGGCGGGCAGCGAAGAGGCGGTCAAGGCGGCCCGCGACGCGCCCAGGGCCGCCGAACTGGCGGCCGGGAATATCAGGGAGGGGCTCGAACAGCAGGAACGCGAGGCCGCCCGACGGGACGCCCGGGCGCACGCCCTGGCCGAGACCCTGGAACGGCTGCGTGGCGATCACGAGGCGGCTCTGGAGCAATGTGCCGTGGCGCGCGCCGAGAGCGACGCCGCGCCTGACGACCGGGAGGTGGCCGAGCGACTCGCGGTCGCGCGCGGCGCCGCGGCGGCGGCGCGGGAGGCCGCCGCGCGGGCGAAATCGGCCCTGCACATCGAGGTTCGCGCCGCCGAGGCGCGGCAGCGACGCCTCGACGGTCTGACCCGCGATCAGGCCGACTGGACACGGCGCGCCGAAAGCGCCCGCGTCCGCCTGGCAAGCCTGGCGGACGACCTGGATCGCGCGGACGCCTCGCTCGCCGCGGCGCGGGGAGCCCCGCTGGAGATCGAAGCGCGGCGGCTGCTGCTGCTGGACCAGCTCGCGGTCGCCGGCGCGCGCCAGGCCGCGGCCAACGACGCGCTGGCCGCGGCCGACGCCGCCCGCGGCGAGGCCGAGCGCGCCGCCCGCGCGGCCGATGGCAGAGCCGCCGAGGCGCGCGAGGCCCGGGCCGGCGCCGAAGCCCGCCGCGAGGGGGCTCTCGAACGGCTCGCCGAGCAGGCCGCGGCGCTTCTCGAGGCCACCGGCCTCGAGCCGGAGAGGGTCGATGCTGAACTGGCCGAGGCGGGCGACCCGCCACTGGCGCCGGCCGTCGCCGAAGCCCGACTGGCCAGTCTCGAACGCGAACGCGATGGCATCGGCGCGGTCAACCTGCGGGCCGAGGAGGAAGCCGAGGAGCTGGCCCAGCGGCTGGAGACGCTGAGCGCCGAGCGGGCCGATCTCGACGGGGCGCTCAGCAGGTTGCGCGCCGCCATCGCCGAACTCGAGGCCGAGGGACGCGAGCGGCTGACCGCCGCCTTCGAGATCATCGACGGCGCATTTCCGGGCGCTGTTCACCACCCTGTTCCAGGGCGGCCAGGCCGAGTTGCGGCTGGTGGAATCCGAGGATCCGCTGGAGGCCGGCCTGGAGATCTTCGCCTGTCCGCCCGGTAAGCGCATGGCGGTGATGAGCCTGATGAGCGGCGGCGAACAGGCTCTGACCGCCGTCGCCCTGATCTTCGCGGTGTTCCTCGCCAATCCGGCTCCGATCTGCGTGCTCGACGAGGTGGACGCGCCGCTCGACGACGCCAATGTCGAGCGGTTCTGCAATCTGCTGGCCGAGATGCGCGCCCGCGCGCCGACTCGCTTCATCACCATCACCCATCACCCTCTGACCATGTCGCGCATGGACCGGCTGTATGGAGTCACCATGCGCGAGCGCGGCGTGTCGCAACTGGTCTCGGTGGATCTGCGGCAGGCCGAGACGCTGGCCGCCCGCTGATCGCGACTCGCGCGGAAGGCCGGGCGTGCGGCCGGCGACACAAATCCGTTATCAATTATTCTTGTAAGCTTCATGCGGCGTACTGAACGCCCATGGCATGAAACGGCCCCCAACGGGAAAACAGGAGGGCTATTCGTGAAATTATTCAATAATGCCAAGGCTGATCTGGCGGGCGGGGTTGGCCGGCTGCTGGCCGTTTCGCTCCTCGCCGCCAGCGCGGTGGCGATCACCGCTCCGGCTGACGCCGCGGCGCCGCTTCCCTACGCGCTTACCCAGGGCCGGATCAAACACGTCATGGTCATCGACCTGGAGAACGAGAGCTATGCCTCGACCTTCGGCACGGGTTCGCCGGCGGTATATCTCAACCAGACCCTCCTGACCCAGGGAGAGCTGATCGTGAACTACTATGCGACCAGCCACGTCAGTCTGGGGAATTATATTTCCCAGGTGTCGGGCCAGGCGCCCACCGTGTCGACCAATGACGACTGCCTAAATTTCTATTCGCTGTCGCATCCGCCGGCCCTCGGCGTCTACACCAATGTCACGCCGGGAACGGATGATCCCAATCAGGCGAGCTACCCGGGCCAGGTGGACGGCGACGGCTGCGTCTATCCCGGGCCGACGCCCACCACCAAGGGGGCGCAGACGATCGGCGATCAACTCGACGCGATGTACGCCTCGCTCGGCAAGCAGGTCCACCGCATCCATTGGCGCGAATATGCCGAGGATATGGGCAATGACGCGCCCCGCGACCACGGCGACATCGACCCCGCTTATCCGGGCACCGATTGCGCCCATCCGGACATCGGCGGCAACGACCTGACCAACACCGCCGAAGCCGGCGACCAATATGCCGACCGCCACAATCCGTTCGTGTATTTCCATTCGGTGATCGACAACCGGAGCCGCTGTGACAGTAATGTCGTGCCGCTCGGCACCGCGCTGGTCGGGGGCGGTGGCGACGTGTTCATGGGTCACCTGCGCGACGACCTCGCGGATTTGCGCAAGACGCCGGAATTCATGTTCGTGACCCCCAACCTGTGCGACGACGGGCACGACGCGACTCCATGTCATGGCGTAAACATCGAGGGCGGAACGGCCGGCGGCCTGGTCGGCCTGGATCTGTGGCTGAAGCACTACATGCCGATGATCTTCGCTTCGCCGGCCTATCAGAACGGCACTCTGCTGGTGGTCCTGGCCTTCGACGAAGCCAGCGTGGCGGATGCGACCGCCTGTCCGGCGACCAATCAGGCGACCTGCGGCTCGCCGACCGGCCCCAACGTCAGCAACCCGGGCTACAGCACGCTGCTCGGCCTGTTCGGCGTGCAGACGCCTCCAACCATGAACTATGTCTATCCGGGCGGCGGCCATGTCGGCGCGGTGGTGTTCAACAAGCTGTACATCTCCCCCGGCACCGTCAACACGACCGGTTACTACAATCACTACTCGGCGTTGCGCAGCTATGAGGATCTGCTGGGCATCACCACCGGCGGCGACGACGGCGCCGGTCACCTGGGCTATGCCTCTGGCCCGAACGTCGTTCCGTTCGGGGCCGACGTGTTCAACCGCTATCGTCACTAGCGGCATCGCCGCTCGTCCGGGTCCGGATGAGCGGCGGTACTTTCGCCGACTGCTGGGGCTCGAGGCCGCCTCAACCGGCCTCGATCGCCAGCGCCCTGGCCACCGCTGGCCTGGCCGATACACGGTCGCGATGCTCGGCGGTCCTGGGATAGTCCGCCAGACTGCCGAGTCCGCGGCTGTCGAGCCAGCGCGAAAACACCAGGAGATAGGCGTCCGAGACGCTGTAGGCGTCGCCCAGCACATGGTTCCGTCCGTCCGCCAAGGTCGCTTCGATCAGGGAAAAGGCCGACGCCAGCGCTTCCGGGCGCCTTGGCCCGCATCGCCTCGGCCGCCGCCTCGCCGTCCGCATAGCGCTCCGGCCGGAAGGCGTGGGCGAAGGCGACATGCACCGTGGCGGCCAGGAAGGCGTTGAATGCCTGCATCCTGGCGAACGCGAACAGATCGTCGAGGGGTGCGAGCGAGGGCGCCGGAAAGCGCTGCGCCAGATAGGCGAGGATCGCCGGGTTTTCGCTAAGTACGCCGTGCTCGGTCTGCAGGGCCGGCACCCGGCCCTTGGGATTGACCGCGAGGTAGGCCGAGGAGCGCTGGGCGCCCTCCCGCAGGTTGACCCGCACCAATTCGTGCGGGTCGCCGATCTCCTGCAGGACGATATGCGGGGCCAGCGAGCACGCCCCAGGGGTGTAGAACAGCTTCAGCATTGTCCGTCTCCGATCGATTTGGTCAATAAAGCGTTTTAAATCAATAGCTTAAGACGTGATCACGAAATCTTGACGCCCACCGTCGGCGTCTATAGGTTCCGCGCCGACCAAGCCGGCCCTCGGCGCGGGCGTGCGAGACCGGCGTAAAGGACCTCCCGAGAAGTCCATGCCAGAACCGGAGGAGTCGAGCCATGGCGCTTTATCGCGCCTCGACGAGCGGCTCGACACATTCGAGGCGAACCGCGCGGCCAAACCCCGGGCGGCTTTCGGCATCGGCGAGTCGGCGTCCGATGGATACCGCATGCTGGGCGAGATGCTCGGCGGCGTGCTGGGCGGCGTGGGACTGGGTTGGTTGGTCGATCATTTCGCCCACACCAGCCCCTGGGGCGTGGTCGGCGGGCTGCTGATCGGGGCGGGACTGTCGATCTACGCGACGGTTTGACCGCTTCGCGCATCAGCGCGCGGGCGGCGGCGAAAATGGGTCGCGGCGCCGCGGCGTCCGCTGAAGTGGACGATGAGGATGATGATTGAGGGGTTGAAGAGCGTCTGATGGCCGCGATCGAGCCGATGGAACAGTTCATGGTCCAAAAGATCGTGAGCCTGCCGCCCGTCATCGTTCCCGGGCTGGGCGCGATCGACATGTCGATCACCAATTCCGTGCTGTTCATGCTGATCGCCGCCGCCTGATCATCGCGCTGTTCTTCCTTGCGCGCCGCCAAGCGTCAGCTTGTGCCGGGCCGGATGCAGGCCATGGCCGAGATGCTCTACGGCATGGTCGACAGCACCCTGACCGGCGGGATCATCGGCGAGCGCGGCCGCGCCTTTCCTGCCGTTCGTGTTCGCCCTGTTCCTGCTGATCGCGATGATGAACCTCCTGGGCCTGGCGCCCGGCGGCTTCACCGTCACCTCGCAGCTGGCGGTGACCGCGGCGCTGGCGGTGATGACCTTCACGACGGTGATCGTGGTCGGCTTCGCGCGCAACGGCCTGGGCTTCTTCAAGCTGTTCTGGCCGTCGGGCGTGCACTGCCGGCGATGGCGCTGTTCATGATGCCTGATCGAGTTCATCTCGTTCATGGTCCGGCCGCTGACCCTGGCCATGCGACTGTTCGGCAACATGCTGGGCGGCCACGTGGTCATCTACATGTTCGCCAGCTTCGTGATCGGCCTGGGCCTGTTCGGTCTGGCCGGGCCGGGGCTGGCCAAGCTCGGCCTGATCGGCTCGGGCGTCTCATTTCTGATGATCGTGGCGCTGATGGCGCTGGAATTCGTCGTCGCCTTCCTGCAGGCGTTCGTCTTCGCCGCCCTGACCTGCGTCTACCTCAACGAAGTCGTGAACCTCGATCACGGCCACTGACCTTTCAAATCCACCTCCAAGGGATACCTATCGACATGGACGTTACAGCAGCCAAATACATCGGCGCGGGCCTGGCCATGACCGGCCTGATCGGCGCCGGCGCCGGCCTCGGCATTCTGTTCGGCAACTATCTGCAAGCCGCCATCCGCAATCCGGCGGCCGCCGCCGGCGAGCGCGTCTGGCTGTTCCTGGGCATGGCCCTCGCCGAATCCATGGGCATCTTCGGCTTCGTGATGGGCTTCATCATCCTGTTCGTGAAGGTCTGAGTCCTACCATGGCCGATCCAGCGACCAGCCGCGGCCGCGCGGGGCCGGCGGCCTGCCGCAGTTCGACCTGGCGCAATGGCCGGGCCAGATGGTGTGGGTGCTGGTCATCTTCGCCGTCATGTACGTGCTGTTTCGCGGGTGTTCGTGCCGCGGGTCGGCGGTGACGATCACCGAACGCGAGGCGAAGATCGCCGGCGACATCGCCGAGGCGCGCCGGTTGAAGGAACAGGCCGAGGCCCAGGCCAGGGCGGCGGCCGGAGGAGATGGCACGCGCCCGCGAACGCGCCCAGAAGCTGGCCGCCGACGCCAAGGCCGAGGCCAAGTCGGTCGCCGCCAAGCAGCGCGCCGAAGAGGCCGGCCGGCTCGCCAAGGGCTTCGCCGACGCCGAGGCGCGGATCGCGGCGGCGCGCGACGAGGCCATGGGGCACGTACATTCGATAGCCGTCGAGACCGCCGAGGCGATGATCGCGCGTCTGACGGGCTCGTCGGCCATCACCGCCGAAATCGAGGCGCGCGCTGGCGCGGCCGCCCGCCGTCGGGCACGCTTGAAGGAGGATCGCGAGACCGTGTCCGTGCTGACCAACCCCCAGGACGCCCACTTCTGGATCATGATCGCCCTGGTGGTGTTCGCTATCATCCTGTGGCGCGCCAAGGTTCCGGGCCTCGCCGTCAAGGCGCTCGACGACGTCGGAGCCAAGGTTCAGGCGCGGCTGGACGAGGCGAAACATCTGAGCGCCGAGGCCAGGCTCTGCTCGAGCAGATCAAGTCGCAGCGCGCCGAGACGGAGCGGCGGCCGCCGCGATGCTGGAGGCCGCCGCCCTCGAGGCCGAGCGGCTGCGCGCCGAGGCGGCCAAGGATCTCGAAGACGACATCCGTCGCATGCGCGAGCTGGCGACCCGCAAGATCGCGGTGGCCGAGGCCCTGGCCACCGCCGAGGTCAAGGCCGCGGCGGCCGACCTGGCGAGCTCACGCCGCCGAAACCGTGCTCGCCGGCCGGATCGCCGGCGCCGGCGTCGACGCGATCCGATGATCGACAGCGGGCTGGCGGGCCTGGCGGCCGGATTCCGCTAACGCCGCCCCGCGCTTCGAGGCGCGGCGACCGCCCAATAAGCGGCGCCCGGGATGCACAAGCCCGTCACACGTGAAATCAGCGGCTTGCGGCCGGCCGCGCCGACGTGGACAACTGACATTCAACCATGAAGGGCGTGGGCTGAACGCGTGGTCGAGACTCGAGGTTCGAAAACGAGCAGCCGCCGTTGACAGCGGAAGCGGCCTATCCGCTGGGCGAGGCCTATGACGAGATGTTCGGGCGCGACGGCCACACGCGGGACAACTATCGCCTGTTGCACACACGCATGCGGACCCTCAGCGTCGAGGCTCTGGCCGACCGGCAGCGCACCCTCGAACGTTCCTTCCTGCTGCAGGGCATCACTTTCACGGTCTATGGCGCCGACAGCGCCACCGAGCGGATCATTCCCACCGATCTCTTCCCGCGGATCCTGCCGGCCTCCGAATGGTCCAAGATCGAGTCGGGACTGATCCAGCGGCTGCGGGCGTTGAACATGTTCCTCGGCGATATCTACGGCCAGCAGCAAATCCTGGCCGACGGCATCATGCCGCGCGACCTGGTGCTCGGCGCGCCCGTCGTATCGGCGCGAGATGCAGCATCTGTACGTGCCGCACGGCGCCTATGTGAACGTCTGCGGCAGCGACCTGATCCGCGGCGTCGACGGGACCTTCTTCGTGCTGGAGGACAATCTGCGGGTTCCCTCCGGCGTCTCCTACATGCTGGCCAATCGCGACGCCTCGCGCAGCGACCTTCCCCGGCACCTTCCGCGAGGCTGGGGTGCGCGCCGTCGAGCGCTACCCCGACCTGCTGCTGTCCACTCTGAAGAGCATGGCCGCCGACCGCCGGGCCCACCCACAGGTGGTGGTGCTTACGCCCGGCGTGTACAACTCCGCCTACTACGAACACGCCTATCTGGCGCGGCTGATGGGCGTGCCTCTGGTCGAGGGGCGCGACCTGGTGGTGCATGACAATCACGTATTCATGCGCACCACCACCGGGCTGAGCCGCATCGACGTGATCTATCGCCGGGTCGACGACGACTTCATCGACCCGCTGACCTTCCGCAGCGACTTCGCCCTGGGGGCGGCAGGGCTGTTCAACGCCTATCGAGCCGGCAACGTGGCGATCTGCAACGCGCCCGGCACCGGCGTCGCCGACGACAAGGCGGTCTATGCCTATGTGCCGGCGATCATCAAATACTATCTGGGCGAGGAGACCATCCTGCCCAGCGTCAAGACCTATCCTGTGCCGCAACCCCTCCGAACTGTCCTTTGTGCTGGCCAACCTCGACACCCTGGTCGTCAAGGCGGTGGGCGCCTCGGGCGGTTACGGCATGCTGGTTGGTCCCCACGCCACCAGGGCCGAACGGGAAGCCTTCGCCGAGGCGCTGAAGGCCGATCCCGGCAACTACATCGCTCAGCCGACCATCCAGCTGTCGACCGCGCCGTGCCTGATCGATGGCCAGATCGAGCCGCGCCACGTCGACCTGCGGCCGTTCATTCTTTCAGGCGACACCACCGTGGTCACTCCCGGCGCGCTCACCCGCGTCGCCCTCAAGCGCGGCTCGCTGGTGGTCAATTCCAGCCAGGGTGGCGGATCGAAGGACACCTGGGTGCTGGCCGAGGATGATCCCGGCGCGACCCGGACGGCCGGCGAGCGGCCGGTGGTGGATCTCGCGCCATGATGCTCGCGCGCGTCGCCGACAGTCTGTACTGGATCGGCCGCTATATCGAGCGGGCGGAGCATCTGTCGCGCCTGGCGGCGGTCATGCTGCACGCCGCCCTCGACCGGACCGACGCGGCGGCGCCGGGCCACCCGCATCGCCCTGGCGGCGGTCGGCGACCCCGGGCTGGGCCGCCCGGAGCGGGCGGTGGATTCGGCTCGCAAACTGGTGTTCGACCGCGAGCGCGGCAATTCGGTGATCGCCTCGCTCGCCCATGCCCGCGAAAACGCCCGCCAGGTCCGCGACCAGATCACCACCGAGACCTGGGAACGGCTCAATCTGCTGTATCTGTGTTCGATCGACGGCACCGCCGAGGCCGCCTTCGACGCGAATGCCGCGGCGGCCCTGCAGGACATCATCGCCGATCTGCACCTGTTCATGGGCGCGGCGGACGCCACCATGAGCCACGGCGAGGGCTGGCGCTTCATGCGCGCCGGGGTGCATTGCGAGCGCGCCCAGCTGATCGCCGGCCTGCTCGGGGTCTGTTTCGGCGAGGAGGCGGTGGCGGCGGTCGATCACATCACCCTGATGAACCTGCTGCGCATGGCCTGCGCTCTGGAGCCGTATCTGCGGGTCTATACCGCCGACATCTCGGCCCGCTACATCCTGGAATTCCTGTTGTTCGATCAGGAGTTTCCCCGCTCGATCCGGTTTTCCACCGCCCAGCTCGAGGCGCATCTAACTCACTTGCCGCATGGCCACGGCGGTCGCAACGAGGCCCTCCGGCTGGCGGGGCGTCTCAATGCCCGGTTGCAGTACGCCGACGTCGGCGAGGTGACGACTCGCGGCGCCGGTGGCCTGCTGGCGGCCGTCGGCGAGGAATGCGCCGGGATTCACGCCGCCATCCACGAGACCTTCGTGGCCTATCCGCTGGAAATGAGCCTGCCCGTCTGATGCTGCTGGAAATCCGCCACGTCACCGAATACGAATACGATGAACCGGTGCGCGAGAGCCTGATGGAGCTGTGGATGCGGCCGCGGCCCACCAGCAGCCAGCGGGTCGCCAGTTTCGACCTGGAAATCGATCCGCGGGTTCAGGTGTTCTCCTATGCCGACAACTTCGGCAATCTGGTGCATCATTTCGACGTGCCGCAGGCGCACAGCCGGCTGGTCATCGTCGCCAGTTCGGTGGTCGAAACCCTGGCCCCGGCGGCCCCGTCGATCGCGGCCGACGAATGGGACCGGCTCGACAGCGATGCGATCCGCGGCGAGTTTTTCGACTTCCTGCGGCCGCACGGCTTCGCGATCCGCACGCCGGCCCTGGCCGCGTTCATCGCCGCCCGCGAGATCAACGGGCTGCGGCGTCACGATCCGCTGGCCGCTCTGCGGGCGCTCAGCAAGACGCTGTATGAGAGCTTCGACTACGAGACCGGCGTCACCGGCGCCGACAGCCCGATCGACCACGCCCTGCGCGAAGGGCGGGGCGTCTGCCAGGACTTTGCGCACATCATGATCGCCATCTGCCGCGACTGGGGGGTGCCGGCGCGCTATGTGTCAGGCTATCTGGCGACCGATCGCGCCGGGCGCGACCGTTCCGATCCCGACCATACCCATGCCTGGGTCGAGGCCTACCTGCCGTCGTCGCGCTGGGTGGGCTTCGACCCGACCAACAACGCCGCGGCCGGCGAACGGCACGTCGCCGTGGCCATCGGCCGCGACTATGCCGACGTTCCCCCGACCCGCGGTGTGTTCAAGGGTGAGGCTGAAAGCAAGCTGTCGGTCGGCGTTCAGGTCAGGGAAGGCCAAAGCGCGGCGGGGGTGTCGGAATATCTGCGGATGAGCGCGCCGGCCATCGCCGCCGCCCGCCGCCGCGCCTCCAGCGCCGCGCTGATGGTTCAGCAGCAGCAGCAGCAGCAGCAGTAGAATCGGCCTGCGTCGCGATGTCGGGGCTTCACCGACGGTTTCCGCGCCGGCGCGCTCGCTGCGACGCAAAAATTGCCTGCGACAGATGGGCGCGTTTCACAACCCGTCGCTTTCGTATTCGATGGCTGCAACGGCGTGAGATGTTTGCGTCGACCTGAGGGTCAGTGTCCATCATGGCGACCAAATCGATTTCCGGGACTTACAGCGCCGGGTATTCGCTGTCCTCGTCTTACTCCACCTTGCGATTGACCGCATCGGGCCTGATCCAAGGCTCGGGACTTCTGGTCACGACTGTCGCGACCGTGATGAACTATGGCGCGATTGCGGCGAGTGCGGCGACCGGTTCGGCGGGCGCCCGGCTCACCATCGGCGGTTCGGTGGTCAACGCCGGCCGGATTGCCGGCGGCTCGGGGGCCGGAGGCGGTCGATCCTACGGCGGGGCCGGCGGCGACGGCTTGTATCTGGGCGGCGGCGGAGCGGTCACCAACACCGCCACGATCACCGGCGGACAGGGCGGCCGGGGTGGTGGCGGCGGCGGCTCGGCCTATGGCGGCGGCGGCGGCGGCCGGGGCGTGGTCCTCGCCGCCGGCGGCCCGGCGGTCAACCGCGGCCTGATCGCCGGCGGACAGGGCGGGGCCGGGGCGGGCGGTGGCGGCTACACCTTCGGCGGCGGCGGCGGGGCCGGCGGGGCCGGCGTCGCCGCGACCGGCGGATCGGTCACCAACGGCGGAACCATGACCGGCGGCCAGGGCGGCGGGGGCGGCTACGGCGGCTATGGCGGCGGCGATGGCGGCGCGGGGGCACAGGGCGCCTGGCTGAGCGGCGCCGTCTCGGCGAACACCGGGGTCCTGGCCGGCGGCCGCGGCGGCAATGGCGGCGGTGGCGGCCGGTTCGACGGCAGCGCCGGCTACGGGGGCGCCGGCGCCTATCTCTCCGGCGGCAGCCTGAACAACGCCGGATCGATCACCGGCGGACAGGGCGGTTATGGCGGGACTGGAAACCACTATGGCGGCGCGGGCGGCTATGGCGGGGCCGGCGTGGTCGCGACCGGCGGCGCGGCTCTGACCAACAACAGCCTGATCAACGGCGGCCGAGGCGGCAGCGGCGGCGTCGGCAAGAATTTCACGGGCCTGGCCGGCGGCGGCGGCGCCGGTGTGCGCTTCACCGGCCCCGGCGGACTGACCAACCTCGGATCGATCGTCGGCGGCCAGGGCGGCGCCAACGGTTCAGGCGGCGCGGGCGCGCAAGGGGCCGGCGTCGTTCTGGTCGGCGGCGACTTGCTCGTGAACGGGTCGGCGAGCAACGCCACGGCCCTGATCCGCGGCGCGACTGGCGTCATCGCCTATGGCGCGAGCTACGCCACCCTGGTCAATTTCGCGACCATCCAGGGGGCGGCCTATTCGGTGGTGCTCGGGGCGGTCAGCGATGCGCTGGTGGTCGAAAGCGGCAGCCGGTTCATCGGCCAGGTGGCCGGCGGCGGTGGCACGCTCGAACTGGCCGGCGGGTCAGGGGCGATCGCCGCCCTGGGCGTGGCGGGGGTGCTTTCCGGAGCGTCGTCCGCGAGTTTCTCCGGCTTTGGGTCCTATCTCGTCGATCCGTCGATGAGCCTGAGTTTGACGGGCTCCGGCCAACTGGCGAAGAGCCAGACGCTGATCGACGCCGGGACCATCACGGTGAACGGAACGCTGACCCTCGCCGGAGCGATCGTCGAGGGGCGAAACGGCGGCGACGACTCGGCGCTGTCGATCTCGGCCAGCGGCTACCTGGCCAATGTCTCGACCAGCATGATCATCGGCGCGTCGGGCGCGGCCGGGGCCAAGGGGGGGGCCGGCGGCGTTGGCCAGGCCGGCGTCGACCTGGCGGGATCGCTGTTCAACCCCGCCACCATCCAGGGCGGCGCCGGCGGGTATGGCGGCGCCGGAGCGACCGGCGGCCACGGCGGTGCGGGCGGAGCAGGTCTGTCCGAGGCGGTCAACGGCTATGCGGTGAACCCCGGCGCCATCCTTGGCGGCGTGGGCGGGCTCGGCGGAGTCGGCGGCACGGTCGGAGGGACCGGCGGGACCGGAGGGGCCGGCGTCGACGCCGCGGTCGGCGCGGCGGGCAACCAGATCAGCAGCGCCGGCGCCGAGACGGGCGGCGGCGGGGGTCAGGGAGGAGCCGGGCCGACCGGCGGCCAGGGCGGCGCCGGTGGGGCCGGCCTGGTGCTCTACGGGGTCGGCGCCTTCGTGAACCGGGCAAGCACCATCACCGGCGGCGCGGGCGGGGCCGGCGGTCAGGGAAGCGCTCAGGGCGGGACCGGGGGGGCCGGCGGCGCGGGCCTGATCATCGCGGCGGGCGGATCCTTCACCAATCTCGGGGGCATCGCCAGCGGGGCGGGGGGCGCGGGCGGCGGCGGGACCACCGGCGGGGCCCGGGGAGCCGACGGAGCGGGCGTCACCCTGTTGGCCGGCGGCGTGTTCACCAACGGCAGCGGCGCGGCGCCCGCCGCCTGGGTACAGGGCGGCTATGGCGTCTATGCGGCAGGATCGGCCGCGGCGACCGTGATCAATTTCGGGACGATCCAGGGTTCCCAGCGTTCGGTCGTGTTCGGTTCGGCGGCCGACCAGCTCTATCTCGAGGCGGGCGCCACCTGCATCGGCCGGGTGATCGGCGGCGGCGGTACGCTCGGCCTCGACGGCGTCGGCGTGATCACCGGCCTTGGTTCGGTCGGCACGGTTTCGGGCGGCGTCTCGGCGGTGTTCACCGGCTTCGGGGCCTACACCCTGGGGTTCGGCTCGGCCTTCACCTTGCAAGGGTCCAACCGCCTGTTGGCCGGGATGTCATTGGCCAGTTACGGCACGATGACGGTCGGCGGCACATTCACCGAGGCGGCCGGCGCGGTCATGTCGGTCGTCAACAGTCATCTCCTGGTGTTCGACGGGACCGAGAGCCTGGCGGGCGCCATCGGCGGCACGGGAGACGTCGTGGTCACCGCCGGCTCTCTCACCCTTGGCTCCGGCGGCGCGCTGGCGAGCGGAACCTTCACCGAGTCCGGCGGCTCGACCGGCGTCACCATCGGGACCAATCTCACCTTCGGCGGCGGCTGGAGCCAGACGGCCGGGACGCTCACGGTGGCCGCGGGCCGCACGCTGGCCCTGACCGGTCGGCAGGTCGGTTTCGCCGGGTCGATCAACGGGGCCGGGACGTTGTCGTTCACGGCCGGGGCCGCCGCCTTCGGCGCGGGAACGGCGATCACCGTCGCCGGCTGGACGGCTGCCAACAAGGGAACCGCCCTCAGCCTGTCCACCAGTCTCGTCTACGGCGGGGCCTTCAGCCTGACGGCCGGAGCGAGCCTGACGGTTGCGGCCGGCGACCAGCTCACCCTGAGCGGCCAGGTCATGCTCGGCGGTTCCTTCGGCGGCGCCGGGACGTTGAGCCTGACGGGCAGCGCGGTGATCGGCGACGGCGCGGCGTTCATCGCCGCCCAGACCAGTTTGACCGGCGTGTCGGCGAGCCTCTCCGGAGGAATCGTCAACAGCGCGCCTCTGATCGTGACCGGCTCGACGCTGACCGTGGCGGCCTCCGGCGTGACCCTCAAGGGCGGTGGCCAGTTGATGCTGGACGCCATGGGCGCCAGCAGCCTGCTGGGCGCTTCCGGCGCCGCTAGTCTGACCAATGTCGACAACACCATCTCGGGCGCCGGCCTCATCGGCGGCGGCAAGCTCAGCCTGACCAACGGTTCGGCCGGCGTCATCGACGGCACGGGGGCGCAGGCCCTGGTGATCGACACCGGCGCCGCCACCATCACCAATTCCGGGTTGATCGAGGCGAGCGGCTCGGGCGGCGTGACCGTTCGCGGCGCGATCGCCAGTTCCGGCGCCCTGGAGGCCGACGGCGGCGTGCTGACCGTCCAGGGCGCGGTCAGCTACAACGGGGTGGTGATCATCAACGGCGGCAAGGTCGATTTCACCCAGGCGTTCAACCAGAACGTAAGTTTCACGGCCGCGACCGGCGTTCTGGAGCTCGGGCAGTCGCAGTCCTATCGCGGGTCGATAACCGGCCTGTCGCATACCGGGGCCAGTTCGCTCGACCTGGTCGATATCCGCTATGTCGGCGCGGGCGAGGCGTCCTATGTCGACAACGGCCACAAGACCGGCGGCGTCCTGACGGTCAGCGACGGGGTCCACACCGCCAAGATCAACCTCGTCGGCAATTACGCGGGGGCCTCGTTCAAATGCAGCGGTGACGGGCACGGCGGGGTGATCGTGATCGATCCGTCCAGCCAGGCGAGCCTGGCGCCGGCGACGGTGCACGGACTGATCGCGGCCATGGCGGCCCTGGCGCCGCGGCCGGGCGCCGGCCTGGTCGCCATGGCCCGCGCGGACACCGCTCCGCCGTCGCTCGCCAAGCCGCCGGGCTCCTGGCGCTGAACGGACCCGGCCTCAGCCGTCCGGCGTCCACCGCAGTTTCGGTTTGCGGGCCGCCTGCGTCTCGTCCAGACGGCGCAGCGGGGCGTGAAACGGAGCGCCCTTGAAGCGATCGACGTCGCCCGCCTTGGCGGCGGCGGCCAGCTCCAGCAAAGTGTCACAGAACCGGTCGAGTTCGCGCCGCGATTCCGTTTCGGTCGGCTCGATCAGCATCGCCCCGTGCACCACCAGCGGGAAGTACATGGTCATCGGATGGAAGCCCGCGTCGATCATCGCCTTGGCGAAATCGAGCGTGGTGATCCCCGTGCCGTCCAGCCAACTGTCGTCGAACAGCGCCTCGTGCATGCACGGCCCGTCCGGATAGGCGGCGCTCATCGCGCCCGACAGCCGCGCCTTGATGTAGTTGGCGTTCAGCACCGCGTCCTCGGCTACCTGCCGCAGGCCGTCCGAACCGTGACTGAGCATATAGGCCAGGGCGCGCACATACATGCCCATCTGGCCGTGGAAGGCGCACAGCCGCCCGAAGGCGGTCCGCGCCCCATCGGCGTCATGCTCGATCAGAGCGAAGCCGGCCTCGCCGTGCGTCAGCCAGGGGGTCGGCGCGTACGGGGCCAGGGCCGCGCTCAGCACCACCGGCCCGGCGCCAGGACCGCCGCCGCCGTGCGGCGTCGAAAAGGTCTTGTGCAGGTTGATGTGCATGGCGTCGACGCCCAGGTCGCCGGGGCGGACACGGCCGACGATGGCGTTGAAATTGGCCCCGTCGCAATAGAAATAGGCCCCGGCGGCATGGGTCAGGCGGGCGATCTCGATCACGTCGCGCTCGAACAGGCCGCAGGTGTTGGGGTTGGTGACCATCACCGCCGCCACGTCCGCGTCGAGCTTGGCCGCCAGGTCGGCGAGGTCGACATGGCCGTCTGCGGTCTGAGCGATCTCGACCACCTGATACCCCGCCAGGGCGGCAGTGGCGGGATTGGTGCCGTGGGCCGAGGTCGGGGCCAGCACCGTCTTGCGAACATCGCCGCGCGCCGCGTGGGCGGCGCGGATGGCCAGCAGGCCGCACAGTTCGCCGTGCGCTCCGGCCTTGGGCGACAGCGCCACCGCCGGCATGCCGGTGAGGGTCTTCAGCCAGTGCGCCAGCTGGTCCATCAGCGCCAGGGCCCCCTGGACCGTCGAGATCGGCTGCAGCGGGTGCAGGTCGGCGAAACCCGGCAGTCGCGCCATCTTCTCGCCCAGCCTGGGATTGTGCTTCATGGTGCACGAGCCAAGGGGATACAGCGCCAGGTCGATCGCATGATTGAGCTGCGACAGGCGCACGTAATGCCGCAGGGTCTCGGGTTCCGAGAGACCGGGCAGCCGCGGCGGCTCGGCCCGGGTCAGTCCAGCCAGGTCGGCGGCGCTGTCGGCCTCGGGCTCTTCGTCGAAATCGACGCCGGTCTTGCTCCAGCCGCCGCGTTCGAAGATCAGCGGCTCGCTCTGCAGCAGGCCCCGGCCGGGATGCTCGCCCGGCCTGCCGCCCGGCGCGTGCGGCCGGGTCGGGCGGCCGAGATCGCCGACGGCGTTCATGGCGCGATCTCCCTGGCGAGGGCGTTGGCGAAGGCGGTGATCTCCTGGCGCGACGTCGTCTCGGTGGCGCAGACCAGCAGCACATCGTCCATTCCGGCCCTGGGGTCGAGCCGCGAGACCGGCACGCCGGCCAGAATGTCCTCGCCGGCCAGCGCATCGACCAGCGGCGCCGCATCGCGCGGCAGTCGCACCGCGAACTCGTTGAAGAACCGCGGCGTCAGGATCTCGACGCCCGGCACGGCGGCCAGCGCGTCGGCCAGATCGCGGGTCCGGGCGTGATTGATCGCCGCCAGCCTGGCCAGGCCGACCCCGCCCAGCAGCGACATGTGGATCGAGAAGGCCAGGGCGCACAGCCCCGAATTGGTGCAGATGTTGGAGGTCGCCTTGTCGCGGCGGATATGCTGTTCGCGGGTCGACAGGGTGAGCACGAAGCCGCGCCGGCCGTCGGCGTCGACCGTCTGGCCGCACACCCGCCCGGGCATCTGGCGCAGCAGGGGCTCGCGGCAGGCGAACAGGCCGACATAGGGTCCGCCGAAGCTGAGCGGATTGCCGATCGACTGCCCCTCGGCCACCGCGATGTCCGCCCCCATTTCGCCGGGCGATTTCACCAGGCCGAACGACACCGCCTCGGTGGTGACCACGATCAGCAGCGCCCCGGCCGCGTGCGCCGCCGCCGCGATCGGCGCCAGGTCGGTGACCGTGCCGAACACATTGGGGTTCTGCACCACCACACAGGCGGTGTCGGGGCCGATCCCCTCGGCGACGGCGCTCTCGGCGTCGATCGCGGCCGGCAGCCGCCGCGTCTCCACCCCCGCCGAATGCGCCAGGGTATGAGTGGCCGCGGCGTAATGCGGATGCAGTCCGCCCGACAACACCGCCTTGCGCCGGCGGGTGACCCGCGCGGCCATCATCACCGCCTCGGCGCAGGCGGTCGAGCCGTCGTACATCGAGGCGTTGGCGATCGGCAGACCGGTCAGCTCGGCCACCTGCGTCTGGAACTCGAACAGCACCTGCAAGGTGCCCTGGGCGATTTCCGGCTGATAGGGCGTATAGCTGGTCAGGAACTCCGACCGCTGGATCAGGTGGTCGACGCTGGCCGGCACGTGATGCCGATAGGCCCCGGCCCCGCAGAAGAACGGCCCGGCGCCCGCCGCCCGGTTGCGGGCCGCGAGCGCCCCCAGGGCCCGCTCGACCGCCAGTTCGCCGGCGTGCGCCGGCAGGTCCACCGGCCCGTCGAGCCGCGCCGAGACCGGGGTGTCGACGAACAGATCGTCGATCGACGGCGCCCCGATCACCGCCAGCATGCCGGCCCGGTCCGCGTCGGTGAGAGGAAGATACCGCATCAGCAGTCCTCGGAAAAATCCTCCCTCCCCTCATGGGAAGGGACAGATCGCGAAGCGATCAGGGTGGGGTCGTGCGGCCGGGCGGCGCCGCGGGTGATTTGCCCAGGACTTCCCCACCGTGGATGCTCTGCATCCTGACCCGCCCCGCAAAAGGGCGCCCGGCAGGAAGGTCGGCGCGCGTCAAAGCGTCGCCAGAAAGGTTTCATAGCCGGCGCGATCCATCAGGCCGTCGAGTTGGGACGGATCGGAAAGCTTGATCTTGACGAACCAGCCCAGGCTTTCGGGCCCGTCGTTCACCGTCTCCGGCGTATCGCCCAGGGCGGAGTTGGCGTCGACCACCTCGCCCGACACCGGCGCGAACACGTCGGACGCCGCCTTGACGCTCTCGACCACCGCCAGCTGGTCGCCGGCCTTCACCGATTTGCCGGCCTCGGGCAGTTCGACGAACACCACGTCGCCCAGCTGTTCGGCGGCATAGGCGGTGATGCCGACGGTGGCGGTGTCGCCGTCGACCTCGACCCATTCGTGGTCCTTGGAAAATCGCATGCGGGTGTCCTCGTGTTCCGCGCTCAGGGGGCGCGATGGTAGCGATGGGGAAAGAACGGCAGATCGACGACCCGCGCCGCCTGCGCCCGGCCGCGCACCCGCACGCTCAGCGGCGCGCCGACGGCGGCGAGGGCGGGCGGCGCGAAGCCCATGGCGATTGGCGCGGCGAGGCTGGGCGCGAAGCCGCCGCTGGTGACCCTGCCGACCGCTTCGCCCGACCCGTCGATGATTTCGGCGCCTTCGCGGGCCGGAGCGCCTTCCAGCACCCGTAGCCCGACTCGCAGCCGCGCCGGTCCCTCGGCCAGTTCGCGCCGCAGCCGCGCGGCGCCGCGCAGCGTGCCGCTTTTCAGGCGGCGCCTGCCGATCGCGAAGGTCAGGGCGGCTTCGACCGGGGAGACGGTGTCGTCGAGATCGTGGCCATACAACGGCAGGCCGGCCTCCAGGCGCAGCGAATCCCTCGCGCCCAGCCCGATCGGCGCGACCCTGGCGTCCGCCAGCAGAGCGTCCCACAGCCGCGCCGCGATCGCCGGCGGGACCAGCAGTTCGAAGCCGTCCTCGCCGGTGTAGCCGCTTCGGGACACCACCAGTGATTGTCCCCCATGGTCGTATTGCCGGAAGCTCATGAAGCCGAGCTCGCTCACTCCGGGGAGCATCGCTTCCAGCACGCTCGCCGCCTCCGGCCCCTGCAGCGCGATCAGGGCGTGGTCGTCGACCCGGGTCAGTATCCCCCGCTCCCCCGCCGCCTCGGCCAGCAGGGCGAAGTCGCCCTCCTTGGTCCCGGCGTTGACGACGACATACAGCCGCCCCTGGTCGACGGCGGCGGCGGGCCGGCCGATCATCAGGTCGTCGATGATCCCGCCGGTCTCGTTCAGCAGCAGGGTGTAGCGCAGTCGTCCGGGCTTCAGCCCCGCGATGTCGCCGCTGACCAGCGGCTCGACCAGCGCGGCGACGGCGGCGTGGTCGGCCTCGCCGTCACCCGACCGGCGGGCCAGTTCGAGGAAGCAGGGGCCCATGTGCGAGACGTCGAACGCCCCGGCATGCTCGCGGGTCCACAGGTGTTCCTTGAGTATGCCGCGCGGGTACTGCACCGGCATGGCGTAGCCGGCGAACGGCACCATCCGGCCGCCCGCCGCGCGGTGCGCTTGGCTCAACACCGTCGATCTTCAATGACTTCGTCGGACACCGCTACTCCAAGGACACCGGCACACGCGGGCGAACCGCCGCCCCTCATCGCGCGCCCCCGCTGTCCTTTGGGCCTGAGAGATTCCGGGAAGCCCGACCGGCCGCCCTTGCTCCTTCGGCGAGTCCGCGTCCCGATGGACCGAGATCTCTTTCCAGCGTTTGTCAGATCCTCGCGGTCCGTTTGCCTGAGCGTTTCCGGGGCGGTTGCGCCTTCGGCGTCGGGCTGTCGCCAGCCCGCTCTCTCCCGCGAGAGCCGACCCGAACCTGTGCGAGCCCGCCTGACTAGTCAAGCCGATTCGCGCCGTTCCTACCCTGCCTTAACCCGCGGCGTAAGGACGAGGCGGCGCTATGGCCCGTCGTGAACATCTGGTCGGCCGACGCGAACGGTAGGAGACGGGTTTTCTGGTGCTCCCTCGTGGTACGAGGACGCTACATCCGCTCCGGCGCCGCCAGCCCCAGCAGGTCCAGGCACAATTCAAGCTGTCGCAAGCTCAACTGCGCCAGGGCCAGGCGCGAGGCCCGCAGCGCGGGCGTCGGCGGCGGCCAGCACCGGACAGGCGGCGTAGAACCGCGAGAAGGCCTGGGCGAGACGGAAGGCGTGATCGGCGACGAGGTTGGGCGCGCGCTTGTCGTAGGCTTCGGTCAGGGTGTGATCGAACGCGTCGAGCAGCAGAACCAGCGCGCGCTCGGCGTCGTCGTCGACGATGATCGCTCCGGCCGCCGCGCCCTCCGCCAGCGCCTTGCGCAGCAGCGATTTCACCCGGACCGCCTGATACAGCAGATAGGGGCCGGTCTTGCCTTCGAAGCTGGAGAACCGATCGAGGTCGAACACATAGGACGTGCCGCGAAAATTGATCAGGTCGGCGAATTTCAGGGTCGCCACCCCGACCTTCAGCGCGGTGTCCTCGAACTCCTCGGCCGGCAGTTCCGCCCCCAGGCCGGCTTCCCGCAGTCGCTCGCGCGCCTTGTCGCGGGCCATGTCGATCAAGTCGCGCAGCTTCAGCACCCCGCCGTCGCGGGTCTTGAACGGCTTGCCGTCCGAGCCGTTCATCGTGCCGAAGCCGATGTGTTCCAGCTCGCCCTCGCGCGCGTAGCCGGCCAGCCGCGCCGCCCGGAACACCGTCTCGAAATGGTCGGCCTGCCGCTGGTCGACGACGTACAGCACCAGGTCGGGGTCGAAGAACCGCCGCCGGTCGAGGATGGTCGCCAGATCGGTGGTGCCGTACATCGCCGAACCTTCGGACGACACCACCAGCAGCGGCGGCGTCTCCCGCCGGTCGTCGTCGCGGGCCACCCGGATGATCCGCGCGCCCTGGTCCTCGACCAGCAGGCCCTTGTCCGCCAGTTCGGCGACCATCGGCCCGATCAGCGGATCGACGTCGCTCTCGCCGCGCCACAGGTCGAAATCGATGCCCAGGGCGTGGAAGTCGCGCTCGAGGGCGACGCGGGTGATCGCGCGCGAAATGCCGCCAGACCAGCCGGTGGCCGAACCGCCCGGCCTGCAGCTCGGCCGTCGCCCGACGGGCGCGGTCGCGATAGGCGGGGTCGGCCTTGGCCCGCGCGGCGGCGGCCGGATACAGCCGGTCGAGGTCGTCGAGCGAGATGCGGGCGTCGAGATCGGCGTCGATCGCCGCCTCGTCCGCCTCGGAAAACTCGCTCGGGCGCGTGGCCAGCCGCTCGAGCAGGTCGGCGATCGCCGGATCCTCCTCGGCGCAGGCGGTGAGCAGCAGGCCCATCTGGAAACCCCAGTCGCCGAAATGGGCGTCGCCCACCACCTCGTCGCCACGAAACCGATACAGCCGCTTGATCGCCTCGCCGATGATCGAGGCGCGCAGGTGGCCGACGTGCATCTCCTTGGCGACATTGGGCCCGGCATAGTCGACCAGCACCCGCCGGGGCGGATCGACGCTGTCCCGCCCCGCTCCGCGGGTCGTCCAGCAGCGCATTGGCGCGCGTGGCCAGGGCCGCGCCGGCCACGCGGAGATTGACGAAGCCGGGTCCGGCCACGCCGGCCTCGGCGACGGCGGGATGAGCCCGCAGCGCGGCGGCGACCGCCGCCGCGATCTCGCGCGGATCGCGTTTCGCCGCCCGGGCGGCCGCCAGCGCGCCATTGCACTGGAAGTCGGCGAGGTCGGGACGATCGGAGGCGGTCACCCGCCCCAGGGCCGCATCGAGCCCGAGGCCGGCGAAGGCGGCGCCGGCGGCGGCCCCGAGGACCGCTCTGAGATCGCTCATCGGCTGGACGGCGCGCCCTGGGCGGCGCCCTGGCCGGCATTGGGGCGGAAACGCTTGCCGTCGCGGTTGAAGGCGGCCATCGCCGGCGTCACCTCGAACCCGACCAGGACCTCGAAGTTCGCCCCGCTGACCTTGGAGTCATGTCGCGGAATCACCACCGACCCGAGGGTCTCGGTCACCGTGACCCGATCCTGGCCGGGCGGGAACACCACCGGCAGGTCGAAAACCGCCTTGTCGAGCACCGCCCGGTTGCGGTCGGTGACCGCCACCCAATAGTGGTAGGTCTTGCGATTGCTGGTCGCCTGGGGACCCCGGCCGAGTTCGAACAGGATCTTCATCTCGACCTTGATCGGGTCGGCCCCGCGATAGGCGCAGGCCGAGGCGATGGTCTGGATTTCCCCGGAATAGATCACCGCGGCGGACGCCTCGACATTGTCCTTGAATTCGACATAGCGCGACGCGTCGTACAATACCTTGACGTAAGGGCAGGGTCCGGCGTTGCGCAGCTGCGGGCAGGGGCGCGTTGCCGGCCCCGAACTCCTCGTCGCGTTTCTTGCGTTTGGCGTCGTCTTCCTGCTGCTGCTGATCGGGTCCGCCGCCGCCCGGCCCGCCGCCACGGCCGCCATACTGCGCGAAACTCGGCAGGGCGCTGGACAGGCCGAACACCGTGCAGGCGGCGAACAGGAGTGGGCGGATGCGGCGCATGGCGTGTCCCGAATGAAGGCTCGGCCGGAGCCGTCCGGCGAATATCTGCCGGGGTGATAAAGGCATATCCGCGGCGCCGCAACGAAGCCGCGAGCCGGCGGCTCGGCCGGCGCGCCCTTGACGGCCCGCGGCGGCTCGCGGATCACCACGCGATGGCCGTCTACACCGACATCACCGACACGGAACTCGAGGCCTTCCTGGCCGAATTCGACGTCGGCGCGGCGCTGTCCTTCAAGGGCATCGCCGAGGGCGTGGAGAACTCCAACTTCCTGCTGGAGACCACCGCGCGGCCGGTTCATCCTGACCATCTACGAGCGGCGGGTCCGCGCCGAGGACCTGCCGTTCTTTCTGTCGCTGATGCAGTGGCTGGCGAGCGCCGGCTATCCCAGCGCCGCGCCGATCCCCGACCGCGCCGGCGTCCATCTTGAAGTCGGTGCGCGGCAAGCCGGCCGCATTGATCGCCTTCCTGCCCGGCCTGTCGGTCCGCCGCCCGACCGTGGCGCAATGCCGCGAGGCGGGCCGGGGCCTGGCCTGGCTGCACGTCGCGGCCGCCGGCTTTCCGGGGCGGCGCGCCAACGACCTGGGCCAGGGCGCCTGGGCGCCGATGACCGCGCGACTGGCCGCGGCGGCCGACGCGCTGAAGCCGGGCCTCGCCGGCGCCGTCGCCGCCGACGCCGCCGCTCTCGCCGATCGCTGGCCGGCCGGCCTGCCGGAGGGCATCGTCCACGCCGACTATTTTCCCGACAACGTCTTCTTCCGCGAGGGCCGTTTCGCCGGCACCATCGACTTCTATTTCGCCGCCTGGGACGCCCTGGCCTACGACATCGGCGTGGCCCTCAACGCCTGGTGTTTCGAGGCCGACGGCAGCTTCAACATCACCGCCGCGCGCGGCCTTCATCGAGGGCTACGAGCGCCGGCGCGGGCTCTCGGCGCGGGAAAAGGCGGCCCTGCCGGTCCTCGCCCACGGGGCGGCGCTGCGCTTCTTCCTCACTCGCCTGACCGACTGGGGCGCGACGCCGGCGGGCGCGCTGGTCCGGCCCAAGGATCCGCTGGAGTACGAGCGCAAGCTGGCGGTTCACCGGGCCGGGCCTGATGCTGTTCGGAGCGCCCTTGACGCCGGAGGTGGTGATGTACACCGACGGCTCCTGCCGCGGCAATCCGGGGCCGGGCGGCTGGGGCGCGATACTGATCTTCGGCGAACATGAGCGCGAGATCTGGGGCGGCGAGGCGGCGACCACCAACAACCGAATGGAGCTGACTGCCGCCATCGAGGGCCTCAATGCGCTGAAACGCCCCTGCAAGGTCGAGCTTGCACACCGACAGCCAGTATGTGCAGACCGGCATCAGCCAGTGGCTGTCGCTGTGGAAGGCGCGCGGCTGGCGCACGATGAGCAAGGGGGCGGTCAAGAACGAGGACCTGTGGCGCCGGCTCGACGAGGCCCGCGCCTGCGCCACGAGGTCGACTGGCGCTGGGTCAAGGGCCACGCCGGCCACGAACTCAACGAGCGCGCCGATCAACTCGCCAAGCGCGGCCGGGCCGAAATCGAGGCCCTGGCGCGCGGCTAGTCGGATCCTGCCCATCCGGACCGCTCTCCGCTCCAGGTCGCTTACGATTCGCCGGACGGCGTCGCGCTTGTCGTTAGATTTCCCCCGGCGGCCAATCAGCGCGCTCCACTCGCGCCGACTATAAGTACTCATACGTGTAAAGCCGGCCGCGGATGCGGCGAAATTAATCTTCCCGCGTCAGGTCAGCCCGTAACCGGGCGCGGCATTGCGTCGCGGTTGACCCCGAACCATGCCGCGTCATTTCTGCTTTTGTCGCTACTGGGATAAATTGCCGCGGTTCGCCGCCTTTTTTGCGCCTCTTTCCGAGACGAACCGGGGAGGGCGGATCGATCGGTCCGTCGGTCGGTCGGGGGTTCGGGGCAACAATTGCGTCATGGCGCTCCTTGGCCGGGTCATCAGTAGAGGATGGGCGGTTATGCACGGCAGAGGAGTGGCGGGACGGTGCGCGGCCATGCTGATTGCGTCGGGCGCGGCGGCGGGAGCGGGTGCGCAGGGACTTCCGGCCTATTATCAACCCGGTCTTCCGCCGAGCGGGGCGACGCGCAATTGTCCGGCATTGCCCGCCTTGCCCCGCGGATCGAGCCCGCCGGTCATCTTCCGCCAGAACCCGCCGCCCAGCCAGGGCGATGATTGCACCACCTATCTCTACGGGCCGATCACCGCGGCGTCGGGGATCGATGTGGGAGACGTTTACCAACTCGCCGTGGAGCGGCGGTCTTTGGCCGGAAGTATGGGTCAATCGGGCGGTGCGCCCGCGCAATCTGCCGTATGGCCCGATCGCCCCCAATCCGATGAACCCGCTACTCTACGACCCCTCGCCGGCCCACAACTATCTGGGGGTGGAGTATTCGTCGACCCGGATCGCCAACGCTGCGACCGAGGCCATGACCTTGCGAATGCTCGGGGCTGCTCCGAGCGTTTGGGAGGCGCCCCTGGTGGCCGCCGGTCTGAGGGTCGATCCCGTCGGCGGCCCCAGCGCCGACGTCTATAGCTATACTGACATATCCAACAATCCTGGAAAGTATTACAACTTCAAACTACCGCCGAACAGCGCCGATGAGCTGCACTATGTGGTGGTGGACAAAATGATCCTGTATGATCAGCCCGAGTGGGTGTTCTCCCACCAGGGTGGGTCGATCCCCACCGGGGTGATGATCGACTACGAGGTTAACGACTTCCGGGCGAACGCGGCCGCGACGCCGTTTCTGGTCAACCTTGCGGCCGACATCCATAATCAGGGATTCGTCAATTCCCATGGGGTGACGGTGCATCCCCTGGCCTATCTGTATACCAATCCGTGGAATGGTCCGTGGGACGGCGCCCTGGGCGGCAATTCCTTCGATTTCCTGACGATAGATCAAATCAAGTCCAGTTATGACTATATCAGTCTCTACCCCTTGGACCTGAGTTTCAATTGCAGCATGAGCGGCGCGAATTCCGCCTATCAGAATGCATTGAATTTCCTGTCGGGCGTGAGCGGGGTGATCAATTTCAGTCAGCTGATATTTACCTTCGATCTTTACCGGTGCTCGAGCAACGACGCCATCACCATGCATAATTTGCGGGAGACCAAAGGCATCGCCGGCTATGATATATTCGACAAGGGCCAGGCGCTGGGCGGCGCGGCGACGCCGTTGATCGGTTCCAACCTGCAGATCTGGAACCTGCTTTATGGAACCTCGACGCCGCCGCCGAACCACCGGCGCTGATCCTGTCGACGCGGTCGATGCGCCACCGAAGCTGCGGTGTCGCCGCTGCCGCCGGCGGGCGGCCTGGCCAACCCCCGGCGCCTCAGCGATCCGCGTCCCTGGCCGGGCCGGCGCCGTCGATGACGCGCAAGGCCGGTCCGTGATCCGCACCATACGCCGTCCTGGGCGTCGGCGTCTGACGGAGGGCGACTTCGACGGGACCGTCCTGGGTAAGTCTGAATTCGGCTACGATCGCGCGACTGTCCGGGTCGACGATCCTGGCGATCCGCGGCCGGCCGCCGGCCGTCCAGTCACGCGCCAGGGCCTCCAGAGTGGTCTGGGCCAGCGCCTTGACGTGATCGAGGGGGCCGGTCGCCGGCAGGTCCTCGATTTCGGAGTCGCCCAGCCACTGCCGGAAAAATTGTACGTGATAGTCGGTTCCGCGCGTCATGCCAGCACCCCTTCGCGCGTAGTTGAACGCCCGCCCGCGGCGGAGTCCGTCGGCCCGGCGCCGATTAACTTTGGTTAGGGCGAAATTTCTCTGCCCCGCCGGAACCGCGGGTTGGCCTTCCTCATTTCGAGTCTCGCGGCACTGTATGAGCCCGCCAACAAGGCGGGCGCGGCGCCGCCGCGCCGCCAGGCGCGCCAGAAGCTGCTAGAGAGGAAGACGACAGATGAAAACTCTAATCGCCCTCACCGCCGTGGGCCTTGTCTCGTTCGGGTTCGCCAATTCCGCGGCCGCCTACAAACTCAGCCCCCCCAACACCGCCTTCAGCGCCACCGGTTCGGCGACGCTGATGAAGAGCGGCGTCACCGTCACCTGCACCTCCACCTACCGCGGCAAGACCACGGCCACGGGGATCGCTCACGTCACTTCCGCGATCTTCTCCGGCGCCAACCCGGCTTGCGCCGGCATCAGCGCGCTGCACCTGCCGTGGACGGTCAAGGCCACCTCGGCGACCCAGGGCAAATTCACCAATGTCGAAGTGACCTCCGCCCTCGGCACCTGCGGGCCCGGCACGGTGCTCGCGACCGACAACAGCACCGGCCTGGTGTCCTACAACACCACCCTCAATCCGGGCGCCTGCGGCATCAACGGCAGCGTCCAGACCACGCCGGCGATCGTCATCGTGCCATAATCTTCATCTGACCTCTCGGCCGGGACGCGACCACGCCCCGGCCGGTTCTTTCCAGTCCATGCAATGTGGTCAATCAGGCGATCTCAGGAAGCTTTCCAACAGGCTGATCAGCTCCTGCGCGTCGAAGGGTTTGCTCAGACAGATATCCGCGCCTGCCTGCGCCGCCGGACGGCCGGCCCCTCGGGTCTCGAGGGGAATTGCTCCGGACATCGCGATGATCACGACCCGGCTGTTCATCGCGCGGATTTGCCGGATGACCTCGACGCCCGAGAGTCCCGGCATCACCAGATCGATCAGAACGATGCGGGCTGCGTTCCTGTGGAATTCGACCAGCCCCTCCGCCCCGCTTTCGACCGCCGATACGTCATAGCCATTGGCGCGCAACAGATATGTCAGGGTCTTGCCGAACGCCGGATCGTCGTCGATGACCAACACTCGATGCTTCATTTCCACCCCCTGTACGGATGCGACCTTGACGGATCGCGACATTGACATCCCGTCATCGCTAGGCCGTGTCGAAGGGGGAGGCTGAAGGTCCAGTCGCGGGTTCGGCCGGCCGCGCGGCCGGCGGCTCGGTCGGATCGTCTTCGTCCAGCGCCCGGCGCACCGTCTGGGCGAGTTCCTCTTTCGAGAACGGCTTGCTCAGAAGCCGCGCTTGCGCTTCCGGCGGACCGTCGCCGAACACGGCGTCACGTGGATAGCCGGACATGTACAGCACCTTGACGCCCGGCCGGCGGGCGCGCGTCCGCCGGGCGAGTTCGGGGCCGTTCATTCCCTTGGGCAACACCACGTCGGTCAGCAGCAGATCGACCCGCTCGCCGCCATCCAATATCGCGCAGGCGGCCGGTCCGTCGCCGGCTTGGAGAGTCCTGTAGCCCAGGCCCTCGAGAATGCGCAGCGTCAGGCCTCGCAGTGACGGATCGTCTTCGACGACCAGAACCCGTTCCCCGGCGACGGCCGACGGCGCGTCCCGATGGCGCACCGCCCTCTCCGGAGCGGCGGGGCCCGACCCGCGCGGCAGGAACAGGTTGACGGTCGTACCGCGGCCGGGCTCGCTGTAGATTTTCAGGTGGCCGCCCGATTGCCGCACGAAACCGTGCACCATGCTCAACCCCAGGCCGCTGCCCCGGCCCACCGGCTTGGTGGTGAAGAACGGCTCCAGACTATGCTCCAGCACCTCGGGCGCCATGCCGGCCCCGGTGTCCGTCACCGAGACCAGCACATAATCTCCCGCCGTGGCATCCGGGTGCGCCGCCGCATAGGCCGCATCGAGCACCTTGTTCGACGCCTCGATGATCAGGCGGCCGCCGCCCGGCATGGCGTGCAGGGCGTTGACCGCCAGATTCAACAGGGCGTTTTCCAGCTTGTGCGGATCGATCGCCGTCGTCCAGAGTCCGGCCGGGATTTTCGTCGTCAGCCGGATCGTCTCACCGAGGGTGCGGCCGAGCAGGCTCGCCATCCCCGCCAGCAGATACTCGATGTTGACGGTCTTGGGTTGCAGCGGTTGCCGGCGGGAAAAAGCCAGCAGTTGCTGCGTCAGGTTCGCGCCTCGCCTTGTCGCCTGCAACGCCATGCCCGCCATGTCCTGCAGGTCGGGGTCATCCCGCAGACGGTCGCGGATCAGGCCGAGGTTGAGTTGAATGATCGCGAGCAGATTGTTGAAATCATGGGCGATGCCGCCGGTCAACTGACCGAGCAATTCCATTTTCTGCGATTGTCGAAGCTGTTGCTCGAGCTGGTTGCGCTCGGTGAGATCCAGCACGAAGCAAACGCCTTCACTTGGATTGTCCTCGAAGACGGCGGCGCCGATCAGGATCGAGGTGCGGCCGCCATCCTTGCGGATGAACTCCTTTTCATAAGTCGCGCAGTGCCCGTGCTCGACGATCTCCGCCAGGGCGCGCTGGTCGGCGGCGGCATATTCGGGCGGCGTCATCGCCACCCAGTTCATCCGTCCGGAATTCAGGTCGTCACGGCTATACCCCGTCAGCCGCAGGAAGGCGTCGTTGCCGCCGGTGATCTGGCCCCGGGTGTTCCAGAAGTACACGCTTTCGACGTTGGAATTGGTCAGTCGTCGGAACCGCGCCTCCGAGACTTTCAGCTGTGAGATGTCATGCGCCACCTTAGACGCGCCGATTATCGCGCCGGCGTCGTTCCTGATCGGCGACACGGTGATCGACAGATTGATCAGGCGTCCGTTCCTGGCGCGTCGCAGCGTCTCCAGGCTCCTCACGCTGTCGCCGCGCCTGATCGCCTCCTGAATTTGGTCTTCTTCTGCCGTCCGGTCGGCCGGAACCAGTCGCAGGATCGAGGTGCCGACCATCTCCTCCGCGGAGTAGCCGAAAATCGTTTCCGCCCCCCTGTTCCAACTGGTCACCACGCCGTCCAGCGTCTTGCCGATGATCGCGGCGTCCGAGGATTCGACGATCACCGCCAACTGGGCCGAGAGCGTTTCGGCCCGCTGACGGCGTTGCTCCTTTTCCAGCGCCTCCAGCGCGAACGACAGACTGTCGGCCACCGCCGCCATCAAGGCGATTTCGTCCTCCTGAAAATAATCCGTCTCGCCGGCCCAGAGCACCAGGGCGGCGATCGCGACGCCTTGCAGTTTCAACGGGAACGAGGCGTTCGACAGCAGGCCGCGGCTCAGCGCCGCTTCGCGCCAGGCGTCCACTCGCGCAGTGGTGGCGATGTCGTTGCAAACATCGGGGCGGCCGGTGCGCAGGGCGGTGGCCACCGTATCCAGACTCTCCGGGTCGCCACCGAGGTCGAGCCGCATCCAATGCCGCGGCGGCGTCCCCAACTCGGCCCCATATTGCGCCACCGGTTCGACCACTCCGTCTTCCGTATCCGCCGCGGCGACGAACACCAGGCGCAGCAGCCCATGGTCGACGATGATCCGGCAGACCGCCTCGTACAGCGGCTGGCGCTCGCGGGTCCGGACGATGGCCTCGCCGACCTTGCTCAGCACCGTGTGCAGACGGTTGAGCCGCCGCAGCCGAAACTCGGCCAGCCTGCGTTGGGTGATGTCCTGAATCTGCGACACGAAATGGATCGGACGGCCGGATTCGCCGCGAACCAGCGAGACGCTCAGTAGAATCCAGATGACCTGCGCGTTCTTGTGAAAATACCGCTTCTCCATGTCATAGTGACTTATCTCTCCTTTAAGTAATGATTCGACATATCCGAGGTCGGCTTGCAGGTCATCGGGATGGGTGATGTGCTGAAATTGCGTTTGCAACAATTCCGCTTCGGCATAGCCGAGCATGTTGCACAGAGATCGGTTGACCTTGATGAATTTCCCTTCGATCGATACCAGCGCCATGCCGTGGGCGGCGGTTTCGAACGCGCCGCGGAATCGGGCCTCGCTTTCCGCCAGCGTCCGCTGCGTCTCGCGTATATCGGGTTCGATGCGAACGTGGTGGACCAGGGAGGGGACGCCGGCGACTGTACCGAGATCATCCGCGATCGGCGCCATGGAGAGCGACAGGCGATCGAGGCTTTGTCCGATCATCTCGGACCGCGAGTAGCCAAACACCATCTCGGCCTCCCGGCTCCAGCCGGTGATCACCCCGTCCAGGGAGGCCCGGATGAGCGCGTCGCCGGAATCGGTCGTGGCGTCGCTCGCCCCCTGATCGGTGGGCGTGCCGGCCGGCCCCGTCATGTCGTCACGGCGCGGTTGTGGTCGGAGCAAGCGCGCATCCGATCCTGCCCGCCACCGTCGGTCGGCCGCGCGCCACGCGCACACGATCGTAGTCGATTGCGGACCATCAGCCGAGTTCGACCCCCTTCCACCACGATCTGAACCTGTTCGGCACGGCAGTCTAGCGAGTGGCCTGCCGCATCTGATCTGACGGCAAAAATGATTATCCTCCTTTCCGCCGGAGCCCCGGCTTCCAGCCGGCCTCTTCGCCGCGCCCGCGCCTGGACGGAAGAAACCGGCCGGCTGGAAACCCATGAGCGGCAGGTTACCGAGCGAGGCGGCCTATGCTCTCGTAGCGCGGGCGTCTCGCCCGCATCGTTAAGCATAAATCCCGGCGCTCACGCACGCAAAGAGAGGGGGCGAGACGCCCACGCTACGAGAAAACAGCGCCATTGAATGCTAAACTTGGCGCGTATGGCCACCGTCATTCGCAGTGTCGGCCCCATAGCCTCGCCGCTCGCCGATGGCCGCTTCCGGGCAAAAGCCCAAGGGGAATTTCGACCGGTTGCGGATCTTGGAGTCGCCCATCATCATCATCGCCATGCAGCGATCGTTGGGAAGCTTGCTTGGTTGGGGGATCGCAGGCCATGAACGCAATAATTCAGGAATGGCTTGCCAGGCGACGTATGCCCGCGCTTTGGTTCCATACGGTTGACGCCGCTCATTCCAAAAGCCGGTTGGGCGGCTTGCCATCTTTGCCCGAAGATCTGGATTGGCCAGTCCACCCTGATACTCTGCTGCCGCTGCATTTCATGTTTCAGATCGATCTGTCCGCCTTGCCGCCGACCCCGCTGGCGGGCTGCCCATTTGGCGCTTCGCTACCGCGCGAGGGCATGCTGTATTTCTTCTTTAATTATGCCGAGTATTGGGACGAGGATTTTGACGCCAGGGACGATAATGCAATCCTGAAACAGGCCCGTGTCATTTATACTCTGGAGGCGGGAGTGAAGCGTGCAGCGCCCGGGGCCCTGCCGATGATCGGGTATAACCCAGAAACGCGGGAATGCGGTTGGTTGAGAAAAGAGACATTACTCCCCGAGCAGCAATTGCGCGCCTATGTGATCGACAGTTTTTGGTGCGAGGGGGAACATGATGATGAAGAATATTTCAAGCCATGCGCCCGTTCCGAAGACGGGAGTGCAGAAAACGAAGACGCGAAATTTCAATCACTCGTGAAGGCGACGGGGGAGACGCCGGTGGTGTACCCCGAATGGGACGCGGTCCCCTATCCCCGCCCGTCTTATTTCACCTATGAGCAGACCACCAACGCCTTTGGGGAAAAGAGGACGCGGCAACATAACGAAATGGCGGGCTTGCAAATGTTCGGCGCCGATTGGTTCAATGGCGGCTCCAAGCCCAGCGAGAAGCGAGGGGTGCTTCTGGCGGAGCTGCCACTCGAACAGGGAGCATTGCAGTTCTGGATAAACACCGCCGACCTGAAGGCGCGGCGTTTTGATCGAGCTAATTTTGTCGTGGAGACTTCTTGAGCTCGGCCGCCAACGAAATGTAACATTCAGCTGGCTGTCGGCCAGGTCACGCTCGCGCCTTTCCAGGATCGACATCCGGGCCGAGCTGTACCGCCCTCCTAAACGGGCCGAGCCAACGCTCGTTGTAGAGCGCGCCGTTGCTCTCGGTAAAAGGCTGACCGGTCTCGATTGGACCGGGGGCGTCTCGCCCTCGCTGGTCTCGGATCCAGGGACACAATACCTAATCGACAGCCGCTGACCGGTGGTCGACGGCGGCCCGCATGGCTCGACTGGTGCGTGTTGTGATGGAGCGCGTGACGCATCACGTCGCCCAGCGTGGCACTCGTCGCCAGCCGTTGTTTTCGGCGATGTCGAATACTTGAAATGCGTCGCTATTCCGCTGACCGGTGATTTCGGTGACATGATCATGTCACCGTCTTCGGCGAAACGCGCCGAGAAACGACGGGAGCCAAGGCCAAGGCGGGGATGGATCAGCAGGCTCTCGGCATCGCGACCAGCACTTCCCGCGCCGCCATCCCGCTCGCCGCGACCGGCCCGGACGCCGCCGCTGCGTCGCCCCCGAGAGCCGCCATCGCGCTGATGAAGGCCGTGGTGGGCCGTCCGGCTGTCCCCGTTTGTATGATCGCGCCGGCGGTCGGGTCGTGGATGATCGTCCCGCCATGCCCGTCGCTGGCCGCGACGAACACCGAGGTTCGGTAGTCGCCCTTCAGATTGATGTGGGCCGTGTGCGTCCCGTCGGTGACCGTGAGCACGCCGCCGGACTTGGTTCCCGAAAAGCTCGCTTCGCCGGCGCCGACGAAGCCGATATCGGCCAGATCCAGGGACGTCCCGCCGGTCTTGGAAAAACCGCTGATGGTTCCGGTGTAACCCTGCGACCTGCCGAGTTCGAGGATGCCCGTCGCCCCGCCGAACGTGACATTTTCGGTGAACGTCGAGGCGAAGTCGAGGGTCGCGCCGTCGACGGCGGCCATGCCGGCGCCGGTCACCGCGCCATTGACCGTGACATTGCCGTTGAGCGCGGCGATCGTGCCGGTGTTGTTGACGGCGCTCTGGACGGTCAGCCCGCCCGCGCCGGTGGCCATGATCTGGCCGGCGTTGACGACGATATTGGCCCCGGTGTCGATGATCAGGCCGTTGGTTCCACTCGCGGTGATCACGCCCGCGGCCTGGTTGACCAGCGTCATCAGGCCGCCCCCGAGCGCGCCGGCGCCGGAAATGATATCGTTCGCGTTGGTCAGGGTGGCGGCGCCCGAGGCGCCGGTGATCTGATTGGTGTTGGTGTCGGTCAGGGTCAGGCTTCCCCCTCCGCCCAGCGTGACGCCGCCGGCGGCGACGGTGAGGCTCGGGGACGCCACCGTGATCACGCTTCCATTGTTGATGGCCCCCGACAGGGTGACCACCGAGCCGGTGATGCTGACGCCGGCGGCCGTAAGCTTCGTGGCGGATAGCGTGTCGGCTCCCCCGACCAGGGCGATCTTGCCCGCGCCGCCCAGGGTTCCGGCGAAACTGTTGCCGGCGCCGGTGAAGGTCAGCACCTCGCCCGTGGCGACGGTCACTACGCCGGCGCTCTGCGTCCATTGTCCGGCATAGGCTAGGTTGGTTCCCACGGTGACCGCCGCGCCGGTCACCGCGACCTGAGCGATGGTCAGGCCCGCCCCGGCGTTGAACGCGGCGGTTCCGCCGGCAAGCACCAGCCGGCCGGCCCCGGACAGGGCTCCGGTGGCGACCAGCGACCCCGCGCTGGTCAGGGTGGCCCCGATCGAGAGCGCGCCGGCGTCGGTGAGCGACTGACCGCCGCCGATCGATCCGCTTCCGGACAGGATGAACTGCGCCGCGGCGGCGATCTGCAGCGCGCCGAAATTGCTGAAGGTGGTCGTCGCCATGCTGCCGGACACTGTGACGTTGCCGCCGCTGAACAGGCCCGAGAGCGTGCCCGCTCCCGAGTTGAGAACCAGTGTCCCGCCGCCGCCGAGCACCGCGCCGACGAACGACGATCCGGCCTCGACCACCAGTACGTCGCTCGCCGATCCGAACGCCACCGCCGTGCCGGCCGCGCCGCCGATGGTTCCAAAATTGGTCACCGTCGCCGCCGCGCCCGTCGCGCGCACACCCTGGTAGCCATAGATCGTCGCTCTGGCTCCATGTCCGGCGGCGCCGTTGACCAGGGTTTCGGCGCCCTTGAGATAGACGCCGAAACCGCCGGTGTCGCCCAGGCCCAGGATCGTGCCCAGATTGGTCACCGTCGCGGCGCCGGCCACGGCGACACCGGTATAGCCCTCGATCACCGCCTGGCGATTGTTCACCGAGCCGTTGGACACCGCGCCGCCGCCGCGCAGGTCGACGCCGGCCGCGGCCGCGCCGCCGGCCAGGATGGTCCCGAAGTTCTTCACCGCGCCCGACCCGGCATGGACGAGCACGCCGGAACCGCCCTCGATCGTCGCCACCCGGTCGACGCCGCCGCCGTTGGTGACGGCGCCACCGTTCCGCAGGTAGACGCCGCTGGCCGCGCCCGTCAGGCCGCCGCCGAGCACGGTCCCGAAGTTGACCACCGTCCCGCCTTTGGAGATGGAGACGCCGCTGTAGCCCCGGACCAGGGCGGTCCGGTCCAGCGTCGAGCCGTTGGTGAGCGCGCCGCCATAGTTGATCAACACGCCATAGCCGAGGGAATTGTTCAGATAGGCGAACTCGCCGTCGAGTTCGCCGAAATTGCTCACCGTGCCCGCGCCGTTGGTGATCGCCACGCCGCTGCCGCCGGTTATCACCGCTTGGGTGTCGCCCGCCGAGCCGTTGGTCACGACGCCGCCCGCGGTCAGGTAGGCGCCCGCCAGCAACGCGCTGTGGATCGACGCGAAGTTGTTGATCGTGCCCGACCGCCCCCCGACGCGGACATCTCCGCCGACCAGGGCGGTGGTGTCGCCGCCGCCGCCATTGGTCACCTGCCCGCCGGAGCCCAGGTAGACGTAGCCCTGGATGGTGGCGTAGTTGTGCAACGTCTCCATTGCGCCACCGATCATGCCGACGCCGTTGCCGGCCAGCAGGGCGTGGGTGTGATTGTAATCGCCATTGACGATCGTTCCCGAGCCGAAGATCTCGACGGCGTTGGTATTGCCGTGGGCGAGGATCGTGCCGAGGTTGTGCACGCTCACCGCGCCGTACGCACGCACCCCGCCATATCCGGTGATCAATCCGGTCTCGGTGTTGAGCACCCCTCCGCCGCCGGCGTCGCCTGTCAGGATGACGCCGTAGGTCCTGCCGGCCAGAGTGTTGATGACGCCGGAATTGTCGATGGCCTGACTTCGACAGGGCATGCACGCCGGCGCCGCCGACGCCGCCGGTGCTGGTGATATTCAGGTAGTCATAGCCCGGCGCCAAGGTGTAGCCCGCCGCCACATAGGTGGAAATCGTCTTGCCGGTCATCGCTCTGCCCCTCACGCGCCTTCGCCCGCCCAACGCTCTGGACGCAGACGCCACTATCGATGGCCCTGGCCGGGATAGGAAGTTGCGTCGGCATGCGTTTGGTTGCGTATGGTTGCGCGACCGGCTCCGGCCTGACCGTGATCGGCCCGGGGCTGACGATATGAGCCATTTATGCAGGCGCGCGTCTTCGCCGGAGTGGTGAATGTCCCGGGGAAACCAGGCGAGACAGCCGGTATAACCCCGCCAATCTCCCGATAAAACGTGGAGCGTTCGTGGGAATTCAGCGGCTTGTCGCGCCGATGCCCAGACGTTGAAAGCAAGCCTGACATTATGTCGGGCGCGCCAGTCGTGCGCGGGACGCGCGTCCCGCCCAGGCCGTTATCGACAATGCCGACGACGGGTACACGGCAGAGTAGATCGTGACGGATATCGATCCCAGCCTTCCCGTCGGTTCGACGCGCCGGGTGATTGAGTTTGCCCGGAGATCATATGCGACGGCTTCTGTTGGATGAATCCTCGCCAGCCGGCTTCAGGCAATGGGAACGCCGGGTCGGGTGCATTGAGACGGCGATCGGATAGGGGCTGAAGGGCGATGACGCCGAGGTGACGAGGACCTCGACCCTGGGCGCTCGATCGCCCTGCCGACAGGCTGAGATCAATGCGCGCCCAAATTGCGCGGATCGAGGAGCCTTGCGCGCCACGACCGATCCCGAGCCGGTTCAGCCTTTCGACAGCATCACTTTTCGAAAGCCCCGCGGCGCGGCCTGCGTGATCGGTAGTAATTCGCCGCCGGCACGATGCACGACCTAGCTAGATCGTCGAGAAGGTCTCCGCGAACCAATTGACGAAAGCCCGCGCCTTCGCCGTCGGCAGTCTGCCGCTCGGATAGAGGGCCCACAGGTCGGCTCTCGGAAGCTGCCAGTCGGCAAGCACCGGGACGACGCTGCCGCTCGCAAGCTCCGGCTCCATCATCCAGCGCGAGCTGATCGCAAGGCCGAGACCGGCGATCACCGCCTCTCGGACACCCTCGGCCGCACTGAACGACAGCCGGGTGGGAATCCGCACGGACGTGTCGGCGGCCGCTCGACGGAAACACCATTCCTCCGCCACCAGGCCCTGTGTGTAGACGATCGCGGTGTGGTCGAGCAGGTCGCTGGGCTCTGATGGCGTGCCCATTCGCGAGAGGTAGGTCGGGCTCGCCACGACCGACCGCTCGCACGATGCCAGTCTACGCGCGGTCAGGCTGGACTCGGCCAGTTCGCCGGCGCGCAGGGCGACGTCGATATTTTCGCCCAACAAATCGATGTAGCGGTCGTCCATGACGAAATCGACGCGAAGATTGGGGTGCGCGTCCAGGAATGCGCCGATCCTCGGCACGATGTGCAACCTTGCGAAAGTGACGGACGCGCAGACCCGCAGGCGCCCATCGAGCCCCTTGCCCAGTCCGCGGGCTGCGGTCTCAGCCTCATCGGCTTCCGACATCGTTCGGCGTGCGCGCTCGTAAAAAGCCTGGCCAGCTTCGGTGGGATGCAGTTGGCGCGTGGAGCGGACGAGCAGCCGTACCTGCAGGCGATCCTCCAATGCCGCGACCAATTTCGACACGGTTGGCTGCCCGACACGCAAATCTCGCGCGGCCGCCGAAAAGGAACCGGTCTCGACGACCCGGACAAAGACCTCCATCGCGTGCAACCGATCCATTTTGGCTCGTTATATATTCCAAGGAGGAATAGGAGTTATCGCTCCATCGGTTCTTTCGCAAGAATTTAGAATAGCGCATTCGACGTCTGCGCCAGCGATGTCGCTGTGCCGACAAGGAGACGCTCGATGACCCTTCAGGAAACTCTGGCCACGATCGCGAAATCCGGTCTGCCACTGCAAGGCAAGCTCGACGCGCTACGATATGAATTCGATAACAACCTGGCCCCGCCGGCGGCGGTCTCGGTGCTGCACCGCGCAATCGAGGAACTGATCGCGTCCGGCGCGCAGGGCCGCGCATTGAAGATCGGCGACAGCGCGCCGGAGTTCACCCTTCCCGATCCCGACGGTCACCCGGTCTCCTCGAAGTTGTTGCTGGCAAACGGGCCGCTGGTGGTCACATTCTATCGCGGGGCCTGGTGTCCGTTCTGCAACTTCGACCTGACCGCCCTGGAGGAGGCCCGCCCGGAAATCGAGTCGCGTGGGGCCAGCCTGGTCGCGATCTCACAGCAGACCGCGGCCAACAGCCGCAAATCGCAGCGACAGAACGGACTGGGTTTCCCGATTCTCGGCGATCACGGCGGTGAAATCGCGGCCCGGTTCGGCTTGCGCTGGACGTTGCCGGACGATCTGCGCGAGGTTCAGAAGGCGCTCGGAGCGGATCTGACGCAGTTTAACGGTGAGGATAGCTGGACCCTGCCGATGCCCGCCCGCTATGTCATCGCCCAGGATGGGGCGATCGCCTACGCCGAGGTGAACGCCGACTACACCCGGCGTCCCGAGCCTTCGGCGATCTTCCCGGTTCTGGAGCAACTCGGACGCCGCAAGGTCCAGTGATGTCTTCTCGACCATTTCAATCAATGAGATGAGACAGCCAATCTCCTTTCAGGGCAGGCGCACCACCATCTCAATCTCGACCTTGATTTCCGGCGCTGTAGAGCGCCTGGACGCCGATCGTCGTGATGCTGGGCATGGCGTCGCCAAACAGTTCACGCAGGGGGGCGAGGGCCTGCCCGAACGCTTCGCCGGTGGCATTCACCACGTAGACCCGCAGCATGACAATGTCTTGCGCAGTCGCCTCCAATTCCTCGAGTGCGGCGGCGAGGCTGGCAGTCGCGACCTTTGCCTGGCCAGCGAGGTCTTCCGGCAACGCCTCATTGCCAGGGGCCATTGCGATCTGGCCGGAGAGGAAGGCGAGGCGGCCTGGTTCGGCGACGCTGATGTGCGAGTAACCGAGCGACGCCATATCCCACATCGTCGGAGGATTGCGGCGGCTCACGGGCGCCGGGGCGCGAGACGGAATGCGGGCGGTCACCTTGATCTCGAAGTCGAAGCCCGCAAGCCAGTTGACGCCGACAGCGGTCCAGTTCGGGTACGGGGATTTTGCAAACGTCTCGCTTTTCACCGCCATGACCGTGCTCATTTGCATTTGCGGATCCGTATGGAACGATGTCACATCGACGATGTCGTCGAATGTGCATCCTCCTGCGGCGAGCGTGGCTTCCAGATTGGCGAAGGCCAGGCGAACCTGAGCTTCGAAATCGGGCTCGGGCGAACCGTCGGGGCGGCTGCCGACCTGACCCGACACGAACAAGAGATCGTCTGAACGCACGGCGGCGGAATAACTGTGTTGCTCGTACAGGGCTTGTCGGTTGGCGGGAAACACTACCTGACGCTGGGCCATTTCGTTGTCCTTTCATGGGTGGGAGCGAACGCAACCACCTGTTTGCTGGACATTCCAGCGAAGCCGGGGTAGCGACATACGCGGCGTATATGAAAGCACGGACATCCACCGGCCGTCAACCTCCATATACGCGCCGTATGCGAAAACGGAGGTCGCCTTGGCCGCAAAGCGTCGCGCCGAAACGATGGAAGAAAATCGCGCCAAGCTGATCGGCGCCGCGCGGAAGGCATTCGCCGCATCGGGTTTTGCCGGCGCGTCGATGGATGATCTCACCGCGCAGGTCGGCCTCACCCGCGGCGCCCTCTACCATGGTTTCGGCGACAAGAAGGGGCTGCTGGCTGCCGTCGTCGCCCAGGTCGACGGCGAGATGGCCGCGCACGCGCATCAGGTCGGGGCCTCCGCGGCAAGCGCATGGGAACGGCTGCTGGCGGAAGGCGAAGCCTATATCGAGATGGCCCTGGACCCGGAGATTCGACGGATCGTGTTGCTGGACGGGCCTGCCTTCCTGGGCGATCCTTCGACGTGGCCCAGCCAGAATGCCTGCCTGAGCATGACCAAGCAGGCGGTCGCCGATTTGATCGCCGAGGGTGTGATGAAACCAGTGGATGTCGAGGCCGCATCACGCCTTCTGAGCGGCACGGCGTTCAATGCCGCGCTCTGGATTGCCGCCAGCGACGAGCCGCAGATGGTCCTGCCGAAGGCGATCGAGGCGTTCCGGCTGATGGCCGAAGGATTTCTGGCCGCCGCAGAGCTGTCGCCCGTTCAGCTATCGTGTGGGAAAGCGTAGCGGGTGATCTCGATTTCCCCTTTGACCACGCCGACCTCGAGCGCCTCGTTGACCAAGCCTGGCGCGGCTCGGCCAGCTCATCCAAGGCCGCGTCGAAGAGTTCACGCTGTTCCGCCGGCGGGACGTTGGGAATCAGGATCACCAGAGCCGGCGTGGATCTCTTCCCTGGCATAGAGGCGCCGGAAATCCTTGGCGTTGTTGGTGACGAAGGTGAAGTCGCCATCGCTGATCGGCGCCATCAGATTCCAGTCCTGCACGCCGCTCAGGCCGCGATAGTTGACGTGCGTCGCCTCATGGCCGCGTTCGACCGCGACCTCCACCAGGGAGGTGTGCAGGCACTCGTCGATCAGGAAGTTCACCCGGCCGCCGATAAGGTCGATTTGTGGCGACCGGCCAGGGGATCGCTTTTACGGGGAACCCGTGGCGCTTTTAATCGTCAGGCCCAGGTCGTTCAGCGATTTCGGCCGGCCGCGCCGCGGATGGGCGGAGACCCAGACCCGGGCGAGTTCGAGCATCCGCTCGGTGAGCTTGGGATAACCCGAGAGCAGCTCTTCGGCCGTCGCGCCGGCTCGCAGCATCGCGCGATCCCATAGACCGGAATGCGCGTGCCCTTGAACACCGGCTCGCCGCCCAGCGTGCCCTTGTCCTTGACGACGATGGCTTCGGCCGCCTCAAGATCACGCACACCGCGCTCGACTTGCTTGCGGGCCTCGCCCACATCGACGATCAGCAGTTCGTCGGCCTTGACCATCTTGGCATTGGGCGGTCGGCGATGGCGACGAACAGGCGCGGCCGGTGATCGGCAGACAGTGTATCGCCGACGCCACGCCACACCCGAAGGCGCACCAAATCTTCGCCGGTCAAGAACCGGGGTCCGGTTCGCTTGATGCCAGCGACGGCCGCGCGCCCCCCTTCGCCATCGGCTCGATGATGCGCTTGTCGATGGCGTTGTGGACGGCCTTGAGTTTCAGTCCGCTGACCGCGCCGGCTTCGGCGGGCGTATAGAGGCGGGCGGCGTCGGGCATTTAACATTCTCCTTTGGGAGAATAATAAGCTCGCACTGGCAATTTTGCAAACAGCGAATCCGACGCACACGCAATCCGACGGCCTTGGCGTGCCGGTGACTCTGCTGGGGATCGACTTCATCGCCGATCTCGATCCCAAGCAGCGCGGTCTTGCCCGGATGGTCGCGGACCTGAACGCCGAGGGGGCCCGAGGGATGGTCCCTTCAGCCGCCGGATGAGGTTGGAACGCGACGTCCGAAGCGAAAGCCGGCCTCGATCATAACGGCGTGAGGCCTGATTCTCCGATCGCCACCGGCTAGGCTGCCTCATCGGTGTCGCGACCCAGGCCAATACGGATCGCCTACTCCGCATCGGCCTTCGTGAGCCCCATCGCAAGAAGGACGTGCAAGGGATCGAGCGAGCGGGAGGTGCAGGCCGAACCCGTCGCCACGGTGAGGCGGTCGCGGACATGCATGACCAAGGCCTCACCGTCGACCCCACTGAAGCTGAGGTTCAGGTTGTTGGGCAAACGCCGATCAAGGCGCCCGTTCACCGTCAGCTGAACAGAGGCCTGAAGGCGCGCCAGCAATCGGTCCCTGAGGCCGTTGACCCGAACGGCGTCAACCTCGCGCCGGGTCTGCCAAGTTGCAGGCTGCGCCAAAGGCAAGACATAGCGGCGACCGACCAGGTTCCTTTGGCGCGACAATCTGGGTGACACGCACTCTCATCCTGATTGTCGCGCTGCAAAAAATCCAGGCTAGCCGCAAACGCCCTTAGTCGTATTGAAAACCGCTGGTCATCAATGAAAATAAAGACAGCCCAGACCCGATGATCTACTATTAGGCCCACGTTAGCTGAATGGGAGCCTCGACATAATCGCCACATTCCGTCAACTGGGGCCTGCTTGCGTGATGGCGCTTCTGGCGGGTTCCGCGCGCGCCCAGGCTTTCGCCGATCCGCAAGGGTCGGGGGCCATCGTCGGCGCCTTGCATGGATCCAGGGCACCTACTCGGCACCGTGGCGACGGTCGCGGCGGTAATTGCAGTGGCGTTTGTCGGGTTCATGATGCTGACCGGCCGCATGAACTGGCGTCATGGCGCAGCGGTGATCGTGGGGTGCTTCATTCTGTTCGGGGCGACGAGCATCGTCGCCGGAATACAGACGGCGGCGAGCGGCGGATACTAGGGGGTGGAACCCGTCGATCGCGACCGGCTGTTCGTGGCCTTGACGCGCCCTCAGATGTTCCTTGGCGTAACATATGGTTTCCTGATGATCAACGTCTTGGTCAGTACGGAAATCTTTCTCATATTCAAAGCTTTCTGGGTCATCGGCGTCGCGCTCGCCCTGCACGCCATGGGATGGATCGCGCACCTGTATGATCCCCGCATCTTCGACCTGTGGATTGTCAAGGCCTCGCAGTGCCCGCGGGTCCGCAACTGGTCGTTTGGCGCTGCAATTCGTACAGCCAGATCGTGAGAGGCGTCGCACGCCAGGGAGGCGCGGGGCGGCGATCGACTGCCCTATCTGGCCCAGATCGACGACCACACGATCCTGTTGCGGGACGACTGCCTGTTGCAGGTCGTCCATCTCGAGGGGCTTCTGTTCGAAACCGCGGATACGCAGGAACTGAACTATCGCAAGAACCTTCGCAGCGCGATGCTCAACACCCTCAGCGCTTCGGATTCGCCCTGTACCATCATATCCTGCGCGAGCGGGTCGAGCCGGACCTCTATCGTCAGTTCCCGGACAATTTCAGCCGGACGCTGAACGAACGCTGGCGCAAAAAACTGAAAAGAAGGCGCTGTATCGAAACGGCGTCTATCTGTCGCTGATGCGGCGACCGGCCCCGGGCGGACGGGGCTGGGTTCGGAAGCTGGCCGACCAGGCCATGGGCGCGCGCGCAGCGGGGACCTGCAATTGCGCGAGGCGGTGCGGGACCTGAACGAAGCTCGGGAAACCCTGATCGCTTCGCTGGGCGCCTACCATCCAGGGCCCTGGGGGTCTATTCGCTAGACGGCGCGGTCTTTTCCGAACCGCTCGAGTTCCTGTCCCAGATCTACAACGGCGTGAGCCAGAGGCGACTGCTGCCCGAGGGGGATATCGCCTCGCACGTGCCGTGCCGCCGCATCAGCTTCGGCCAGCTGTCGGCGGAACTCGGCCCGTTCGCGGACACCAAAAGGCGCGTTCTGGGGATCCTGTCGATCAAGGACTATCCGGGCGCGTCGCAGCCCGGGATGCTCGACGAACTGCTGCGGCTGCCGCTGCGAGATGACCATCACCCAGAGCTTCGCCTTCGTCGATCGCCAGGCGGCGCTGGGCCGGGTCAACCTGGCGCTGCGCCGGATGCGCGCCGCCGACGACGAGGCGGTCAGCCTGCGCGACGAGCTCGCCGTGGCGCGGGACGATCTCGCCGCCGGCCGCGCCGCGTTCGGCGAGCATCATCTGACTCTGGCGGTGCGCGCCGACAGCCCGAGGCGGTCGACGACGGCCTGGCCGAGGCGCAGGCGGCGCTGGCCGATCTCGGCATCGTCGCGGTGCGCGAGGACCTCGGGCTGGAACCGGCGTTCTGGGCGCAGTTTCCCGGCAACTCGCGCTACATCGCGCGGCGCGGCGCTGATCGCGCAGCCAGCAACTTCGCCAGCTTCGCCTCGCAGCCACAACTTCCCGCTCGGGCCGGCCGGCGGGCAATCATTGGGGCGAGGCGGTGACGCGTGCTCGAGACGACCGCCGCCGGGCCTTATTTCTTCAATTTCCACCAGGGCGATCTCGGCAATTTCACCGTCATCGGCCCGTCGGGCTCGGGCAAGACGGTGGTGCTCAATTTCCTGCTCGCCCAGGCGCTGCGGTTCCAGCCGCGCATCGTCTTTTTCGACAAGGATCGCGGCGCGGAGACTGTTCATTCGCGCGATCGGCGGGCGCTACGACGTGCTGCGGCCGGGCGAGCCGCAGCGGCCTCAATCCGCTGCTGCTCGCCGACACCCCGGCCAACCGCCGCTTCCTGATCGACTGGGTCGGCGCCGGCGATTCGGCGCGGCGGCGAGCCGCTCGCGCCGACGGAGGCGGCCGCAGATCGAGGAGGCGGTCGACGGCCAATTTCGCCGCGCCGGCGCAGCCTTCGCCGCCTGCGCGCCTTCGCCGAATTGTTTCGCGGCGCCGAGCGCCCGCGCCGCGGCGACCTCCATGCCCGGCTGCGCCCCTGGTTCGGGCGAGGGAGAGCACGCCTGGCTGTTCGACAACGCCGAGGATCTCGTCGACTCGACAGCGCGCATCGTCGGCTTCGACATGACGCGGCTGCTCGATGATCCGGTCGACGCGCACCCCGGCGATGATGTATCTGTTCCACCGGGTCGAGGAGCGGCTGGACGGCACGCCGGCGATCATCGTCGTCGACGAAGGCTGGAAGGCGCTCGATGACGAGGTTTTCGTCGCGCCGCATCCGCGACTGGGAAAAGACCATCCGCAAGCGCAACGGCATCGTCGGCTTCGTCACCCAGAGCGCCGAGGACGCGCTGGCGAGCAGCGATCGCCGTCGGCGATCGTGGAGCAGGCGGCGACGCAGATCTTCATGGCCAACCCCAAGGCGCAGGCAGCGGGACTATATCGACGGGCTTCGGCCTCACCCAGCACGAATTCGACCTCGTCCGCACCCTGCCCGACAGCGCGCATTGCTTTCTGATCAAGCACGGCCGCGACAGCGTCGTCGCCCGTCTCGACCTGTCGGGCGAACGCGATTTGCTGCACGTCCTGTCGGGGCGCGAAAGCACGGTGCGGCTGCTGGACGAGATTCGCGCCGACACGGGCGATGATCCCGCCGCCTGGATGCCGGTCTTTCTGGAGCGCATGGGATGAGCGGAGCGTGCGCCGCCAGCCAGGGTCTGACCGCCGCGGAACGTCTGGCCGACTATATCGAATGCCGGTCGGGCCAGATCGACGCGGCCGCGTTCCAGGGCGGATTGTGGCACGGCCTGCCGACCGGCTTCATCTCCGCGCTCCTGGCCCTGTACATCGCCGGGTTCGGCTATCGATTGTTGCTCGGACGGGAAGTCTGGGGCGCTGACCTGGTCTATTCCGCTTTCCGGCTGGGTCTGGTCGTGACCCTGGCGACCAGCTGGAGCGCCTACTCGACGCTGATCTACACGGTCTCCAACCAAGGCCCGGTGGAACTGGCGCAGATGGCGGCCGCGCCGACCGGCCTGGAGATCGCGAGCCCCACGGCCACCGCGACCCGGGTTCAGACGGCGCTGGCGGCGATGTACAACGCCCAGGGCGCGGCGCCGCCGGTCGCGGCGCCTGCGGCCGCGCCCTCCGCCACCGGCAACTCGATCCCGACGACAGCGCCGGCCGGCGCCGGTTCACAGCCAGTGGAACCGCAATTGAGCCTCGAGGGCGCCGTCCTGATGTTTTCCTGTATCGGTTTCAGCCTCGCGGCGCGCCTGGCGCAGGCCCTTATCCTGGCGGCCGGTCCTCTGTTCATCGCCGCGGCGCTGTTCGATGTCTCCATTGGCCTCTGCATCGGTTGGCTACGGGCCCTGGCGGCCCTGTTCATCGCCCAGGCCGGCTATGCTCTGATCGCGGCGATCGAGCTCTCGTTCCTGGAAGCGGAGGTCGCGCGCATGACGGTGGGGCAAGGCGCCACGTCCTCCGTGCCGCTCTATCTGGGGGTGCTGTTTTCCGGGGCCGGCCTTGCCTTGACCCTGGTGGCGGCCATCGCCTCGGGCGCCCTGACCAGGTTCGTCCAATCCAGGACGCCGTCGCGGAACCGGCAGCCACTGGACATCTCCCGGCAAGGCGGCGCGACCCCCGCATGGCGCACGACGCAATCCCAGAGCGCGCAAGGCCACTCGCGCGCCATCGAGATCACCGACGCCATCCACCAATCCACCACGAGAGAGGCGGAACGACTGAGAGCCCGCGTCCCCGCGGCGAGTGGCGCGGGTCCGGCCGGGACCAGCGAAGCGGTCGGCATGCTCGCGGCATCGCCGGGATCGGGCCTGCGCCGGCCGGGTTCACCGCGCGCCTCGGCGGGCGCGTCGAGACGGGACGCGCGTGCATGACGCCCGACAAACCAACCTACTACGCCAATGCATCGAGCTGGGCGTCGAGCGCGAGCGAGGACGCGCGTCGCTCGCGCAACCTCGCCTGGATCATAGCCGCGGTGATCGCTCTGGTCGCCATGTTCGAGGCCTTGGCGCTGACCAGTCTGGCGCCGTTGAAGTCGGTCAAAGTGGTTCCGGTTCTGGTCGACAGGCAGACCGGCTTTGTCGAAGTGCTAGAGGCGGACGGACAGGTGGCGATGCGCCCCGACACCGCCCTGACGCGCGCGATGCTGGCGCAATATGTCCTGGGCAGGGAGGGCTTCAACATTACGACGGTCGGGGCGGATTACCGCAAGGTGATGCTGTGGTCCAGAGGTTCGGCGAGAAGCGGCTACGCCTCCCTGATGCCGGCGCAGAATCCGACAGCCCGCTCAGGATCTATCCACGCTCGACCATCGTCGAGGCGAGCATCGAATCGGTCTCCGAACTGTCGCCGATGACGGCCCTGGTGAGATTTACCACCCGCCGCCGCGACGGCGAGGCGCAACCGGGGCCGGCGAACTATTACGCTGCGGTAGTCACCTATGACTATTCGCACGCGCCTCTTCGCGTCGAGGATCGGCTGGTCAACCCGCTCGGCTTTCAGGTCGAGCGCTATCAACGCGACGACGAAGTCGCGCCGCCGCCGGGGTCGCCGTCGCGTTCCATTGCCGATGGAAACCAGAGTGCGCATGTCGGACCGCCGAACGGGATGGGCGCCGGTTCTGTCCGGCCCCCACGGCCAACGGCGCCCTGGATGATCGGCGGGCGAGCCATGGCGACGCGGCGTGGCCTTCTCGGCGCCTGCGGCGCGCTGGCGGCGGGCTGCGTCCCTCGCCCCACGTGGGCGGCCGTATTGCCCAAGCCAGGATCGCGCGACCCACACGTCCAGACCATCGACTATGAACCGGACGAGGTCTTCCTGCTGCGCGTGGCCCTGGGCTATGCGCTGACGGTGGAGTTTTCGTCGGACGAGCGCATCGAAAACGTGGCCCTGGGCAATAGCGGTGTTTGGCAGGTCATGGTCAACCGGCGCGCCGACCATCTTTTCATCAAGCCCATGCAAGGGGCTTCAGAGACCGACCTGGCAGTGGTGACCGATACCCGGTTCTATAATTTCCAGCTGGAACCCTTGCCGGCGTTGGAGCCGGACATGCCGTTCTCGCTGCGTTTCATCTATCCCGCCGCGATCGGCGACGCGCTCGCCCCGCAAAAAACCAACGCTCACTATCGTTTCGGCGGCTCCCGCGTCATTCGACCGGTTTCAATGGAGGATGACGGAACCGCGACCTACATTACATGGCGCGCCGATGGGCCGATCCCGGCGATCTTCGTGGTCAACCTCCAGGGCAAGGAGGCCCTGATCAACGGAGCCATGCGAGAGGGGAAATATGTCGTCGATCAGGTTGGCGAGCGGTTCGTTTTCCGACTGGGCGATCAAAGCGCCCAGGCGGTGCGGATACGGAATAAGACCTCGCCATGACGCATGGACTTGCCCCCGAAGCCGCACCAGACTCCGGCGATGTCCGGCCGATGGTTCGTCCACCCTGGCCGGGACCGCCGGCGCTGTTGGTCGCGGGTGTACTCTGCCTTTTTGGCGTGGGCTTGCTTTTTGCCATCGAGGCTCACCGCAAGGCGCCCGCGACCGCCGGCCCGGCCGTGGCCGCGAACGCCGCCAGCCGCGTTGCGCCGCCCCAAACGCCCGAGCTGGAGATCGCCGCCCCCGCCATCACCGCCGCCGCCTCAAACGCAAGTCGTCTACGTGCAACGTCCGGCGGCGGCGCCGGTCATTCAGTACATCGACCGCCCGGCGCCGCCTCGTCCGCAGCCGGGCGGGAATTTTGGGGCGAAACTCGCCGAACCCGTGCTGCCGATCGATCTGGCGCAGGTCGCGCAAGCGGGCGCCCACCGGAGACGACGCGCCGGCCGAGGCGATCCTGCTTCACAACCGCTCGACACTGGTTCCGCAGGGCTCGCTGATCCCGGCCGTCATCGAATCGCCGATCGATACGCAGAACCCTGGACCCGTTCGCGCCGTCACGACCGGGGACACCCGCGGATTTGACGGAACACGCATCCTGATACCGCGTGGAAGCCGCCTAGTGGGGGAACTGCACGGCGGCGCGGGCGCAAGTCTGAACCGCGCGAGCGTCGTCTGGACGCGCCTTGTCAGGCCCGACGGCGTCGCGATCCGCTTCAGCGCCCCGGCTACTGATCCCGAGGGCGGCGTGGGCGTGTCAGGCAGGGTCAACAACCACATCCTGGCGCGCGTGAGTTCGGCGGTCTTGCAGACGGCCTTGACGGTCGGGGTCCTGGCGGCGTCCGCCCAGACCAATGGGTCGCTCATCGTGGGTCTGCCGCTCCAGGACGTCGGCGGCAACGTGCAGGCCATCATCCCGGTCCCCCCGGCGCCGACCATCACCGTCCGCGCGGGCGCGCCGATCATGATCTTTGTCACGCGGGACCTGGATTTCGCCGGGGTCGTGCCGAAACGATGAGCCCTGAGCGTCCGATCGATTATCTCGACCATTACCTCGAGCCTCTATCGCCGCTTCTGGCCGACGACGAGATCACCGATCTCTTCATCAATCGTCCGGGGGAAGTCTGGATAGAGCGGCTCGGCGGCGAGCTCTCTCATTGTCCAGCGCCGGTGTTGGACGCCAGGCATCTGCAGCGTCTGGTTCGTCAGGTGGCCGCGCACGCCAACCAGGGTCTGAGCCGGACGCATCCACTGCTGAGCGCGACGTTGCCGGGCGGGGCGCGAATCCAGGTGGTGTTGCCGCCGGCGACGCCCGAACATGTCGCCATCGCCATACGACGCCATCGCGCCATGGCGCTTCCTCTTTCGGCCTATTTCATGGATCTCTTGGCTGCCGGCGTCGAGCCATCGCCGGAAAGGGACGAGCTCGCCGACTTTCTTTCGGGGGTGGTCCGCCGACGGTGGAACGTCGTCATTTCCGGCGGCACGTCGAGCGGCAAGACCACCTTGCTCAATTCGTTGATCAATGAAATTCCGCGCGTCGAGCGATTGATTTCGATCGAGGATGCGCGGGAACTGCGGATGGCTCATCCCAATTGCGTCCATCTGGTCGCCGCGCGCGGTGGTCAGGGCGAAGCCATCGTCACCCCGAACGATCTGCTGGAAGCGGCCTTGCGCATGCGGCCCGACAGGATCCTGCTTGGCGAGTTGCGCGGCGCCGAGGCCTATACGTTTTTACGGGCCATAAATACCGGCCATCCCGGCTCCATGACCACGCTGCACGCCGACAGCCCGGACGGCGCGCTCATCCAGCTGGCGACCATGATTATCCAGGGCGCGCCCAACCTCGGCTTCGACAACGCGCTTCAACTTGTGCGCTCGATGGTGGATGTCGTGGTTCAGGTCGAAAGGCGAGGCGGACGGCGGCCCATCACAGCGATCTGCGTGTTGCGAACGGGTGGCGGCGCGGCCGAATCCGCGGCAGGCTAGAGCGCGTTGAGATTACACGGCTCCGTAGCCGGAGTGGTGGAGATAGTTTGCGCATTCCTGCGACGTGTAGGTGTCGAGGATCTCGGCGATAGCGGCCATGAGGCCGTCGTAGGAGCGGGCCTGAGCGCGTCGGAGCAGATGCTTCAGCTTGGAGAAGACCTGTTCGATGGGGTTCAGGTCGGGTGAGTATTTGGGCAGGAAGATGAGCTTGGCTCCGGCCTGGCGGATCGCTTGTCGGACGGCCTTGCCGCGGTGGCTGCCGAGGTTGTCCATGATCACCACGTCGCCGGGGCTCAGCGTTGGAACTAGCAAGTCGCGAACGTAGGCCAGGAAGGCATCGCCATTGATCGGCCCGTCGAAGAGGCAGGGCGCGTCAATGCGGTCGCACCGCAGGGCGGCGATGAAGGTCATGGTCAGCAATGGCCGAACGGCGCCCTGGCCCGCAGCCGTTCCCCTCGGGGACACCACCCGCGCAGAGGCGCCATGTTGGTCTTGGCCCAGGTCTCGTCGATGAAGACCAGTCGTTTGGGATTGATCAGCCTCTGATATTTGCGCCATTGCTCGCGCCGACGAGTGACGTCAGGTCGATCCTGCTCGCTAGAGCGTCGTGCTCTTAATGTGACGCATATCCCGCTTCCTTGAAGTAGTTCCAGCACTCCTCAGGGTCGTACAGACCGCAGATGTCGCCGATGGCGCTCCATAGGGCGTCGAATGTCCGGGCGGATGCGGCCCGCAGGTGGGCCTTGAGCTTAGAGAGGCCATCTCGATGGGATTGAGGTCGGGCGAATAGGGAGGCAAGAACAGGAACCATGCGCCACGGGCCTTCAGGGCCTGAGCGGCGCGCTGGCTCTTGTGAACCGCGAGGTTGTCCAGGATCACCACGTCGCCAGCCTCCAGCGTTGGAGCCAGCTGTGTCTCGACGTAGATATCGAAGGCTTCGCGGTCCATGGCTCCGTCCAACACCCATGGCGCGGTCAGCGCCCCGCACCTCAGGCCCGCGATGAAGGTCTGGGTGCGCCAGTGGCCGAAGGGCGCGTCAGCGACCAGACGTTCCCCGCGCAGACTGCGGCCGCGCAGTCGTGTCATTTTCGTGGTGACCGCCGTCTCATCAATGAACACCAGGCGCGCCGGGCGCTGACGCATGAACGGCTGGCGAGATACGATCCATTCGCGCCGCCGCTCACGCACCTCGGCAGTTGTGTCCGTCAAGTTCTGCAAAATGGTTTGGGCGAGGCGGTCACAGTGGTGATCGGTAACGTTCCTTGATCGCTTGCTGGCTCTGAGCGGGGGAGGGTCGGCGGGGTCAAGGCTGGCGCTTCTGCGCCACCGCGGAGCGGCGCGAAGCGGCCTTGAGGCGGACGACGCTCTCCCGCACCCTCCGGTCATGCGGCCAAGGCTCGCAGGGTTTCCTTCTTGTGCTCCCTCAAGTGCTCCATGTTGAGATAACGGATGGCCTCCAGCCAACCCTCGTGTGTCTCGATGGCAAGCGCTCGGCTCAGACGCAGGCAACTGGCCGTATTGGGGAATATGCGCACCACCAAGGTCCGACGCTTCAGTTCCTGGTTTAGCCGCTCCAGCATGTTGGTCGACTTCATGTGCTTGTGGTGGGCTCTCGGCAGTCGATAGTAGGTCAGCGTTTCCTCAACGTTCTCCTCCACCCAGGCCACCAGCTTGGGATACTTGCCCTGCCATTTGGTGACCCACTGGGCAATGTCGCGCCGGACCTCCTCGATGTCCCGCCGGTCATAGAACCAGCGCAGTTCCATCAGACAGTCGTCGTCGTGTTTGCGTGGCAGGTAGTCGAGGGCGTTCCTCAGGAAGTGGACATAGCAGCGCTGCCAAGCCGCCTCGGGCAGGATCTCGCGGATCGATGTGTAGCGCGACGATCTGGGTGAGAGGCGCGCGACGATCTGGGTGAGAGGTCGCATTGCCTCGCCTGAATTGCTCCTGGATATCGAGCTATTGCCTCATCTGATTTGTTCCCGGCGGCATCGAGCCGCGAGGGACAGTGATGAGGAAGGTGAGCATGGCGACGAGGGAGGAGTTGGTGGCGGCGACGAGCGGCAGGTACGTGGGCGCCGAGCGAGCCGAGAAGAAACGAATCCTCGATGAGTTCGTCGCCACAACGGGGTTTCACCGGAAGCACGCTATGCGGCTGCTTCGCGGCGGAACGGCTTCCAGCAGAAGTCGTCTGCGACCGGACAGGCGGGTCTACGACGATGCCGTCCGTGGAGCCTTGATCGTCATCTGGGAGGCGTCCGACAGGATCTGCGGCAAACGTCTGCGGCCGCTGGCGCCGCTGCTGGTCGAGGCGATGGAGCGGCATGGTCATTTGCGGCTCGAACCAGAGGTGCGCGATCGATTGCTGGCCATGAGCGCGGCGACCATCGACCGGGCGCTGCGCGAGGCGAAAGCGGGCGCCGGCCGCCGCCGCCGGGGGCCGGTCAGCGCCCTTCGCGGGAGCATTCCGGTTCGTACGTTCTCCGATTGGAGTGACCCCGCGCCAGGTTTCTGCGAAGTCGATCTGGTGTGGCACAGCGGGCCGACGGCGAAAGGTAGTTTTGTTCAGACGTTGACGGTCACCGACATCGCTACCGGCTGGACTGAATGCGCCCCGCTGCTGGTGCGCGAGCAAAAGCTGCTGACCGAGGTTTTGACAGAGATCCGCAAGCGGCTACCGTTCGCGCTGCTCGGCTTCGATAGCGACAACGACAGCGTGTTCATCAATGAGACGGTGCGGGATTATTGCCTGGACAATGGCATCGAATTCACCCGTTGCCGACCCTACCGCAAAAACGACCAGGCCTGGGTGGAGCAAAAGAATGGCGCGGTGGTGCGACGCATCGTGGGCTACCGGCGTCTCGAGGGTTTGACGGCGGCGGCTGCGCTCGGCGAGCTGTATACGACGGTGCGGCTGTTCGTGAACTTCTTCCAGCCTTCGTTCAAACTGGCCGAGAAGGAACGCGAGGGCGCGCGTGTCCATAAGCGCTACCACAAACCTGCGACGCCTTATCAGCGTCTCGTCGCGGATCCCCGAACGGCCGGCGATGTCAAACAAGCGCTGAAGCAGGTGTACGCCATGCTCGATCCAGTCCGACTGCTTCGCGACATGCGTGCGGCGCAGCTGCGCCTTGTCGAAATCGCCGACGCGCCGGACGGCCTCCCCACCGAGGACGCCGCAACGCCCGCGCTGGACGTGTTCCTGGAGGGGCTGCGAACGTCATGGAAGACGGGCGAGGTGCGCCCGACAGCGCGATCCAAGCCAAAGGCGAAGCGCGGGCGTCGCCGGCCCGATCCCCTGGTGGAAGTGACCGAAGAGCTGCGGGCGTGGTTCGAGGCGGAACCCTGGCGGACGGCGCGGGAGTTGCTCGATAGGCTGCAGACCGAGCAGCCCGGTAGCTATCCTGAGAAGTTGCTTCGGACACTTCAGCGTCGGCTGAAAATCTGGCGCGCCGAGCGCGCGCACGAAATGGTCTTCGGTTCTGCGGGCCGGGAGGCCCTCGCCATCGAGGCCGCCAAATGAACGTGATCGCTGAAGGGGTGGGCTGCTTCGCTTCGCGCAGCCGGGGGCTACGCTACGCAGCCCACCCCTTCAGCCCGCCAATGCTGGCGCAGTCCACCGCGGCGATCTAAGGGAGCAATCACGTGAGGCATCTAGCCAGCCACTCGGGAACATTGCTCGGCGAGGCAACACGCACTCTCATCCTGATTGTCGCGCGGCAGCTCCTCCAGCCTTCGGCCAAAGAACGCCTTCAGCTTCTCGTCCAGCCGCGCCGTCGCTTCGCTGATCGTCGTGGCCGAGAAGCTGTGGCCGCAAAGCTCTTCGGTGATCGCCTTGACCTTCCGCGTCGAGACGCCCTGGACGTACATCTCCGCCAGCGCCGACACCAAGGCCTTCTCAGACCGCTGGTACCGCTCGAACAACTCCGTCGAAAAATGACCGGCCCGATCCTGCGGAACCCGCAACTCCACAACCCCAACCCGGGTGATCAGCTTGCGCTCGTAATAGCCCGACCGGTGGCCGATCCGCTCGGCCGTCCGTTCGCTCTTCGCGGCCCCAAGCGCCTCGGTCATCTTGGCCTCGAGCACCTCCTGAAGCGCCGCCTGCAGAACCGCTCGAAAGCCGTTCTCGTCAGACAGCAGCAGCGCCTTCATCTCCGCGCCACTTGGCGCTATCGTCAACTTGGTCATGGCATCGCCCTTTCCACGGGGGTTGGTGACTTCGAACATCACCACTTTTGCCATGACCGCCTAGCCTCCGCGATTTTGCAGAACCTCCTGGACACTATCACCTCGGCGCGAGCGCGCTCCGAGGCCATCAGGGCTTTTTTTATATGTGAACCCCGCCGCGCACAGTACCCGGGACGGTGAGGCGGGGACTGGCGCTCACCCCACGCTCGGCCTTCAGCCGCGCCGCCAGTTCCGGCATGGTGATGTCCGGCTTGGCCCTGACATGGTCTACCAGGAAGCCTCGGTGAGCGGCCAGCTTGCCGCCTCCCGGCGGTCGCCCCTGACGCGCCGGTTCAGCCGAACCCGTCTGTCCGACACGCGCCAGCAGCTTCACCGCACAGCTGTCGCTGACCCCAAAATGTCTCGCCGCCCCTCGCCGCGAACCGCCGGCCGCAACCCGCGCCACAATCCGCTCACGAAGATCCAGGGAATAGCTCTTGCCCATGATCCACCTCCAAGTACGGTGAATCACGGTTCGCCCACTTTGGAAATCTCCCGATTCCTAAATCAGGCGCGACGCTCTAGCGTGTAGAGTTTTTTTTAAAGCTCAGGCCCTCGGCGTGAACGAACTCCCAGACCGAGCGCCGGTCGACTTTCAGGCCCCGGATCTTGCTGAGCTCCTCCACCAGCTGGCTCAGGGTGAAGTCCTTTTCCCGACAGCGGGCGATCAGCCAATCGGCGTGTTCGCCGCGCAGCGTCTTGGGCTTGTAGCCCCCCATCTGCGAGGGCGCGACGCTCCCGATCGAGCGAAACCGGCTTACCCAATGAACCACCGTGCTGACTGCTACCCCAAAGCAAGCCGCCGCCCGGTGGCGCGACAGCCCTTCCTTCTCAACCGCCGCTACAACGCGCTCGCGCAAGTCCAACGAGTACGGTCTGGTCATCCATGCTGGCCTCCCGTCCCCAGCAGCTATCTTAAATCAGATCGCCGCTGATTTGGGAATCCACCGATTCAGAGAAATCCCAACCCGCTCTAGGCGTTCATTCGCCGGTGGAGCCGGCGCCGGAATTTGCATGATTGAGCCGGCGACACGTCGAGCAGATGCCCGCCGACCCGACCGTCCGGATGGGATCGCCGTCGCCGCCGTGCGCTGTTTGGCCATGGCTGGGCTTTGTCAGAAGACTGACAGCGCCGGCGCGAGCAATCGCACGGACGGGTTCGCGGTCGCCTTTGTGACCAAAGCGTCAAGCGGCTCGGCAGCCTTTACTCCCAGTCCGGCGCAAGCCGAGGCGAACAGGTGCTGCCGCTGCATTGGGGTCGATACTGTTACGTTGGACCCGCCCTGGCCGTCGGACGCCACGCTAAAGGTGTCACGACTGTAATTGCCGGTTAGCTGCAACGTCGCCACCGTGGCTGCGCCCTTGACGATCACCAGCTGATCATGGCCGTTGACGCTCCGCCGTGGCTACCGTCCTCAGCAGGTCGATACTGTCGGTGGCGCCGAAGCCGGCGATTGTTCCGGCGAAGTTGCCGGCCTTCTTCAACGCCAAGATCGCGTTGGCGCCATTGAAGGTTACCGTAACCTGGCTCGATACCGTGGCGTCGGCCTGAGATCCGCCCGCGTCGACCCTGATCAAACCCGCCGCGGTTCCACTTAGATTCCCGGAAACCGTCACCGATCCGCCGGCGATGTCGAGCGTTCCAGAGTTGTTCAAATCTCCGATACCGACGTTGAGCACGCTTCCGCCCGAAACCGTGATTTGGCCAGCGTTGGACGCAGTCGAGGTATAAACATCCAGCACGCCGGCGGATACGTTCACGGCGGAGTAATTTGTAAAGTATTCTCCAGAAATGTAAAACAGCGCGGTCGCCGAATTGATAACTATTGTGCCTTTGTTGACCAAAGCGTAACTCCCGATGCCCTGCGCACCGGAACTCGCCGCGATATTGTCCAATACCGTTAGATTGACGCCAAGCGTCAGGGTATGACCATCCGGGTTGATCTGTTCCAGGTAAGCGTCGCCGGCGGAGAACTTCACGGTGGCGTTGTCCAGTTTCTGCGTTCCCTGGAGCCATACGGTCGCGCCGTAGCCGGAAAGATTGATCGTTCCGGGACCCGTGCCGCCAGCACCTTGCAAAATGATGCCGGCACTGGAGACGGTGACGTCCGAGTTCTTGGCCGCGAGGTTCATGGCGCTTGATACGTCACGCCATCCAGTACGCCCCCACTGAAGGCGATAGCCGAACCCGCATCGACGACCGTGCCGCCCGATATCGTACCGCCGGCGAGGGTCAGCGTGCCGCTTACCTGTCCGGTCCCGACGGTCAAGGTCGAACTCGCATTGTTCAGGCTGCCATTCAGCGCCAAGACGCCGCCGGAGTTGGTCAGCGATCCAAGCCCCGTGGTCGACATCACGCCGCCCAATTAAATCGTGCCGACGTTGTTTCCACTGCCGATGGCAGTGATCTCCGGAATTTACGAACGTCGAGTCGGCCAGACGCAAGAGGCCCGCGGTGGCGGTGATGGCTCCGGAATTCGTGATGGTCTGCGCGTTGAGGTATAGAGAAGCCGTCTTCTTGCTGACGGTGATCGCCCCCTGGTTGACCAGCGTGCCGAGGCGAATCCCTGGACGCCGCTGGCCGCGTTGTCCACGATGCTGAGTTTCGAGCCAAGCGTCAGCTGGTAGTGCGGGTAAAGGTCGCGCAAATAGGCGCCGCCGGCGCTGGAGCACGGTCGCGCCGTCAAGGGTCTGCCTGCCCTGGAACCACAAGGCCGCTCCGTATCCCGAGATATTGATTTTGCCGGCGCCCCTGCCGGTGGCGCCCTGGAGAACGATGCCCGCGCTTGAGATCGTGGCCGCCGAAACCGTGCCCGAAAGGCTCATCGCTCCTCGAAACGTCACCCCATCCAGCTCGCCGCCGTTCCATTGAAAACGAGCCGCCGACCGCGCTCAAGGTTCCGCCGCTCACCGTCCGCCCGAGTTCAGTTGGAAGACGCCGGCGGTGACCGACAAAGTCGTTCCGATGGAAAGTTGAGCGTTGTCGGCGACGATGGCCGACGTGTCGTTCACCGTGACCGACTGTGCCGCCTCCTTTGCGTTGATCGTCGCGGTGAAGGCGGCGGTCCCATCGAAATAGGCCGCGTCCCTCGCGCCAGGCGCTACCCCCCCCGTCCAATTGCCGGCGACCGCCCAGTCACCGCCCTTGCCGGCCCAATGAATGCTCGTCATGACGTCCCCACCTCTTGTTCCACTCGCGACAGCCGCCGCGCCGCTCGCCGGACGCGGAAAACACGAACGGGTCGCCCGCGAACAGGCCGTGGGGCGGCGTCAACGGAGTCGCCCGACGGCAAACCCACCAGAAACCTCATCCCGACCGATCGGTGAGAGTTTCGACCGCCGGAAATTCATTGGAGCCGAGTGAACCCGGTTGAGGCGATTGTAATTGCTTCAAAAGCTATCGCACCTATTCCCGTCAGAAGCGAAAGTTCCTCGCGGGGACGGCGACGGCGCGGGCAGTCACAAAATATTTATGTGTTGCTCCTGGATCGGCGCTTTACAAGCGAGAGAGATGGCGTTTTCTGTTCGTGGGAACAGTCAGGCCGCGTCGCGGCGCTGGAACCTCGGGGGTTCAAACGAATGTTTATCAAGAGCTTGCTTCTCCTGGCCGGATTGGCCCTTTGGGGAGGTGTCGCCGAGGCCCAGACACTCTCGTCGACCTACGGCTACGATGCTGTCGGCCGTATCACCAGCGTGAAATACACCGCCTCGGGCGGCTCGGTGTACATCGCATATTGCTACGACGCGAACGGCAACCGCTATGAGCAG
>CAWHEE010000004.1:0-322562 GCA_963828365.1 uncultured Alphaproteobacteria bacterium
CGGCAAGCTGTGCTCTTAAGTGTGTCCTTAAGAGTGCTCGTAGCTGCACAGCATGTCCCAAATGAGCGTGGTAATGGGTCCGAAGCGGCGTCGGCGCTGGCGGTTAAAGAGAAGCTGGCGGTGGTGGCAGAGGTATTCGCGCCTCGGGCAATCGCTTCGGAGGTCTCGCGCCGGCCGGGTCTGTCTGTCGAACAACGCCGCCGAACGGGCGATCAGGGTATCGCCCTGGGCCGGAGATCCTGGCTGTTCTGCGGGTCGGACCGGGGCGGCCGGCGCGCCGCCGCCTTGTACGGCCTCATCGTCACCGCCAAGATGAACGATGTCGATCCTCAGGCATGGCTCGCGGATGTCTTGGCACGCATTGCCGCTCACCCGGCTCACCGGCTCGATGAGTTGCTCCCGTGGCACTGGAACCAAGGGACGGCCGCCTTCGCCGCGCGGGCCGCATGAGCTTGCAGCACAACAAGGCCCGACACATCTATACTGCGGAGCTCGTCGCCAAGCGCATCGGCGTCGAGGAGGATATGGTACACGAGTTGACCGTCGGCCTCGAACCCGAGGACGGCGTCATCTCTCCGGGAGCCCGGGTGCCGTGGCCAACGCATTCCCCTGAACGGGCGGCAACTGGAATGCCAAGTGCAAAGCGATCTAGGCCAAGCTGGCAACCGCCCTGATAATCGCCTGAGACGAGGCCACAGCGCGTGTGGACAGCGGCGCCACTTATTGGCGATGGTTGTTCCTGATCGAGCAAAGTCGTATTGCACCAAGATCGCGCCCAGGAGCACCCACGCCGTGGCTGACGAAGTGCTCGGCGGCCACAACCCGATGCGAAATATCGACTGCTATGCCGGCCAAAGCGAGCTGCATCTCAATCACAAAGTTTGTGTAAACAGCTAAGATAGCGGTCTTCATTCGGCACAATCCGGCCAATAAGATAAATCATACTGCGAAATCGAATTCGATAAGTTCTTAATCAAGTATATTGTAATCACAGTCCGTAAAGCTCTAGATATCTCCCAATACACTTCTCCATAGAAAATCGGTCCTGTAATATTTCAAACGCCTCCCGATTTACGTCCAATCGCCCTTCCACAAAATTCTTCATCTGAACATAAAGGTTTTCTACAAAGACTTTGTCATCACTATCGGCTGGGATCACGACGCCAACCGACCCAGAAGACGTAAAAAGCATATCCTTAATTTGACCTACATCCGTAGAAATAATTGGTACAGCCGCGAGAATGCTTTGAATGAGTGTGAGGGGCATCAACTCCCCAGAAAATCTTGTGGGCAACAGCATAACGTCCGCCAGTTCAAGCAGGTCATCGACGTCAGATCTAAATCCAAGCACCTTGATATCAGGAATCGCTGTGAACCGCTCGCAAATCAGATCGGCCTCAGGCCCCTCACCGGCCATTAATAGGGTTATCTGGCCACCCAGTTCTTTCCACAATTTCTGAAAAGCTGACGCGGCCTGTAGCCAGCCCTTCTCAGGATGAGAACGTGCTGCAAATAAAAACACGAGAGCTTTCGCAGATACACCCAATGCAGTCCGCGTGACCGGCGCGTCAGATAGTCTCCGCGCAAATCCGTTAGGGATTTGAACAATATTGGATGTATCAAAGCCAAACTGCTTGAATTTCTCTAAATTCCTCTCCGCAAGGTAGGTCCACTCCACCTTACTATAAAACTTCTCCACCTGGTCTCGGCGCACCTCACTAACCTCGTAAGATCCATGAAGTGTGGCAATATATTTCAGCTTACATCGCCACGCCTCACTCAGGAAGTAAAACTCACTCCATATATTATGAGAATGTATTATACTAAACCCAGCCAGCACAGCTAATTCCGGTCCATTACTCGCACATATTTCAGACACATAGACCGGGATGTCCGGATGAAGCCAGCCTCTAACAAACGAGTTATTTGAATTAAGGCTCTGCACCACCGCCGAAACCCTATGTCCCATTTTTCTCAATCCATTAACCATCTCAATAGGAAATATCTCACCGCCGCCAACATCAAAATTTAGGAACGACACAGCTATGTGCGGAGCCTCACGCTGTATTTCAATTAACTTGTCGGCAGAAATCAGCTCCGACAACTTAATAGTCCCCACTAAATCTGACCTACTGAATGTATCCAGCACGTTTCGCGTAAAATCTTAAAGTCGTGCTATAAGATACCTCCCAGGTCCGGCGTAAGAACGAATGAAACCTCCCGAGTTCTTCGTAAAATGAGGTTTTATTGAAAGCAGTGACAGAAGTATTCTTAGCATGCTGGCGAAAATAAGCCTTCGCATCAGGAGCATAAGCAATTTGGCCGCCGCCCGCCAAAATGACGTACAAGTACCAGTCTCCCGCCACACGGTAGGTTTTAGCAGTATTCCACGTGGTTTCGGCAATTTCTGTCCGCCGGAAAACACAACCGCCGACATTCGCAATTAAATTGCGCACCGCAAGTGGGCCTGTGAACCATGCACAAGCAGGCATTACATTGATTTCATCCCAAATGCCTGCCTGAGCGCTTTCTCTCAAATGGGCCATACCGTCAATAATAGCCCCATCTTCATTAATAAATTGTATATCGCCGAACACAATCCTAATACTCGGATCCTGAAACAAGTAGGTCGTCTGACGCAGAAACTCGCTGTCACACGTGTCATCGCTTTCACATATCCAAATTAAATCTCCCGTAGCTTCCTCAAACCCCCTCTTCCATTGCGCAAACACGTTATTAGAGTTCGTTTTATTATAAATAGTCTTGTATTCCCCTGCATAGGAGGCCAGTATATCGTCAATTACGTCAATACTGTCATCCGAGGAACAGTCGTCCAGCACAATGAGCTGAATATTATCATAATCCTGCTCCATTATACTCCTAAAGCGTTCTTTCAGAAATCGCGCGTGATTGTAATTTGGGATTATTACGGAGACCTTCGGCGCATAGGAACCATCCAAGCCCCGGGGCATTCGGCTCGTAGCGCGTCGGCCTTCCCTTCTCCCGTGGAGAACGAAGTGTCGGAAGGGATTGATGCCTGCCTCCCGAATATCTCCTTCATTTCTAAGATAAAACTTGGTGTCAAAGTTAGCTGAAGGATTTCTACCTTCCTTCCAGCCAACAGACATAAAGTGTTCAAACGGGTCACGACATTGCGCGAGGTCCAAATAGGTGTCCAAATAATATTTTGGATCAAACTCCGCTCTAACTAGCTCGTCTCCATCGTCGGCACCTGCGGAAGTCTGGGACTCGATCGGCAGGCATTATCGCGTCTGATTTGAAGCTTTCCCGGCCTTCCTTCCTTCCGTGTCTAATGAAATGCAGGAACGGTTCAAACCCTGCCCTCATCACGTCTGGGTGGCGCACCAAATATTTGCGAACTGAAAAACGCTCATTTGGATCCCGCCCCTCCAGCCACCCCACTCTCCTAAAATGCTCAAAGGCATCACCAGCATCTGTAGGAAACCGATACATTTTTTTGTAAAATTCGCGATCGAATTCCTCGCGCTCTCGCTCTATCCAATCTTCGTCGCTCAACACTAGGGAGACTATTTTGTCCTCAACGTTCGGCCGCTATTGGCTCCCTTCCCTCCGCGCGACCTTCGCGCAGAAAATGGAGGAGTGGGTTGACGCGCGCCCTCCATACATCAGGATATTTCCATAGGTATCTATGGGTCGAAAATTTTGACATGGATCTCGGCCCTCCACCCACCCGAAGACGAGATACTGTGCGAGAAGGTCCGGTGCCCCTTCAAATCTCAGTTGGAGTAGAGATAATATTCTTCATCAAACCACAGATTTACGCTTTCCCTTATTTCCAATTCCCAAGGGTAATATTCCTCATAAATTCGGACGTGGTCAGATGCTACCCTTCCAGTTCTCCGGCCCACTGTCAAATAGTGTATTAACGGATTTTGGCGCCTAAATAGTACGTCGTCGTACCGACAAGATATTGAAAGGTAGAAAATTTGGGTGACCGAATCCTTCCCCTGACCAAACTGCTACATTTAAAAAATGCGTTAGTGGATCTGGCAGGCCATCCACGGGTCCATAACTATCAATATAGAAATTTGGATCGAGATGCTCGGACAGAGAAGTCTCCGAAGATCGTCCCCGCTCCTTATTGGCATAAGGCCCTGATTCGGAATTAAATCGACACCGTCATTTTTGCCCTTCATGATTTAAATCCAGATAGACCTCATGCTGTCCAAAAGGACATTCAATTAAGTTTATGCGCAAACAAAAACCTACTGAATTTGCTTACGAAATCGGCAAGGCGTTATTTCAATAATACCAAACTCTAGTCAAAGAAACATATCCAACTATCGACCTTCCCCTATGGGGCCACCGCCTTATAAAGCCCATAGATCAGCGTTGCCAGGAAGGCAAGCTGCCTCCTCGATAGCTCCGCCGAAGTCAAATAGGCGTACTTCGAGTGGTTCAACGGATTCAAATAGGCGTCTCCCGGTTTGGAAAATGCGCGCGGCACACGGCCTCATTCTGGAGGCGATAGAATTCGACTATTTTTTCGCGCTGTGTTGCGTAATCAACGAAACTCTTTTTTGATTGGTATAATAGTCACCCGTCAACTTCCTGACCATGTAGTAAAATTCGTTGTAGTGTTCATTTTTGAAGAGCAGTCTATTTCCGCTCAGCTATGGGTGTTATAACGTCTGAATAAGAAGGGTCTGGCATCAGCCGGCGGCCGTAAAAGGCTTACGCCCTCCTCATCCAGACCAATCAAACTAATATAATCTTCGACAACATCGCCATTTTTCATATCAGAGCGCTGAAAAACCCTAACAATAACGTTTCCTTTTCCAACCACAGACTCCCAGCCCTCGATGCAGCGCTTCCACTGGCCTTGGTTTTCCAATGCCAATAAAAGCCACGCATCAAGATCGAGTTTCTCGCTTCGAGAATACCATTGTTGCCATGACGACGTCAATAATTCATCCTGTCTCCGAATGTAAAGAATCACCTTCGCCAGAAACACTCGCAAGACTCTTGGGGAATATTTGAAAATTCCCTGTATTGGAAAGATTTTCGCAGAGATTAATCGTATTTTCCCTCAACTTTTGCCAATCCCTCCAATTTTTCCCTAATGGCGTTTCGATTCTCCCTTATTAAACAGTTCTTGGAACGCGAAGACATGTTCGCCTGTCACGCGGTCAGGACGTTGCCCCAACTCACGGTCGGCCACAATGTATCCAAGATCTTTAGTCCGACCCGGTTCAAGCGCAGGAAAGCTTGAATTGCTGAACTTCCAGTCTTGTTCGCGCCAATATGAATTCTCAGTTCCGTCTCCATAGGTAGTCCTCTCGAATAGATTTAAGAATTATCCTTCTGGTTTTTCTTTAACCAGATAATCACCAGGCTGCCGCAAGCTTCGATTTTCAAAAAATTGAAACAGCCCTGTGCTACCTGTCTTCGTGCCCTCACTCCATTGCCCGATATGTCAGGCGGACAATTTTAGCCAATGTCCTCGGCCGAGCCATTATGCTATAATGGGTGCCGACGGTAGCTAGCAACTTGGCCGCGAAGCACGCGCCATCGCGCTTCGCATGGCTGTTGGGATTTCTGCCCGCACGAACACTTGGCCGGCTCCAGACAATCGGTGGGTGGCGGGGCAGGGGAATGTGGGCACGCCGCAGCCCATTTTGGATCTCCGACTCAGCCAATGAGTACCGTGCCGTAGGGTCGAGCGCCGAATTGCTGGCAGATCATCGAATTGATTATCTGGTCAAGCACCTGTGATCTTGGCCGGGTTCTGAATCTCCGCCGCGTCGTGATTGCACCCGACGCAAATCCTCGACATGAAACTGACGCTCACGAACGTCTCAGCACCGGCCAACGATGGACCCCGACAGCAAACCGAACCGGAGATCGCGAATTACGAGTGTTTGTGCCTTCGCATCCTCAAGGGAGTAGGCTGCCTTCATGCATTTTCCTTAACGGTTGTGATAGGCTTTGGTGCCGAGCATGCCGCCAAGCAACTGGCGTGCGGGGTTTTGGAAATAGGCGGCCGGCCAAAGGCCAACCAAATTTGCAGATGGCGTTGGCAGTCATTGGGCACGAGACCCCTCATTGGAATAATCCGGGACAAAACTCGAAAGGCCGGGCCCAGCTTTCACACCGATTTTCTGAGCATACAACTCAAAATCGGCGGAATAAACGTGCCTGACGCTATCGATCAGCAGATCTGTAAAAAGGCTTCGGGGGTGTGGGCAATCGCCGTTTCTCCGAAGTGCGGCAATTTCGGCTACCGGCGCCTCGGAGTAGTCCGTTTGGACTGGAAGCGGATTCCAACGATCAATCCCATGACGTACAAGAGGGCGGGAGTCGATGATTTTCAAACCCGCACGAGTTTCGATAATTCCCTTTGTTCTGTCGAACTGCTCCAGCGCGAAATAATCGTCGTAATCTTCATATACCAGGAAATCGACCTGAGGACGCCAGTGAATATTAGAATTTCTTATTTTACTCTGCTCCAAAAAATGGATAAAGTTGGAAAATGTCATGTCGTCCAATTTAACTTGTCGATCCAAATTATCGTATAGTTTCCAAGCATCTGGCGCTTTTTCACAAATCTTATCAAGAAACAGCTTGCGAGCCGGGCATACGGGATTGCGTAAAATCACAAATGTATAATCAGCCGTAATAATTGACGCTAAATCGGCTGCAAATGCATCATTATTTTGGTGTATCCAATTAAATTCTGACTGATGACCAATCGTTCCGTTGGCCAAGGCTAAAGAAAGTCTCATCGTTGAGCATGTGTTCTTGGGTATGTAAGAATAGAATTGAGTTGGAATTATAAGCCCGCAGTGCATGTTTTGCTGCAAACACGTGACTTGAATTTGCCTTGAGAGGAGAGTTGTTCGAAGCTGCATATTTTAGCATTCGAATTTTTGATTGCCTGATCAACGGCATGACCTATCCACGTTTGCCTTTTACTTCCATCACTATAACGGTTTCGTTGGTGGAGGAATATTACAACCTATCGCAGGAATATTAGGTTTTTCCTGCGCCAGCAGGCCCAGATAGCCTACTCCTTCTAAAAAGATGGGCGACCCTCTCAGTTCATAGTCACTGCCCCAGGCCCTAAACCTAATCTCTGCTTTCTCAGCTGGCTCAGCCCTCATTGGACGCAGCGGGTGCATGTCTAAACGAAACCCACACACGCCGGAGCGCGCAATCTCCTCTTATTTCAGGACCTTCGCGATAGTGATCTGCTTTGATCACCGCCACGTGCCGACCATCTCTCAGGGACCTCCACGTCTGCTATAAATTCCCGAGCGGAATTGCAAAGCCAGCCAACCGCTGTTCCCTGGTGGCTTTCCGTCACCCGGCCATAGTAGCCCCCCTCGATTGTCTCGTCAGCGCCTGTTGCACAAGGATGTCGCCCCGCAACCGGAGAAGTCGCTCATAGAGTTCGACATCCCTTGTATTGAGATCGGAAATTTTGGAACGATATTTTTCGGTGTTGACGATATGCTGGTCAATCGTTTCATCAGTTTCCGACATTTGCCCTTCTCATGGGAAGTTTCGTCCCAATAAATCTCGCCAACATCTGAATGTTTGCCTCAAATTCTCTCCATGAATCCAATGAAGCCGAAACGATCGAGGTCGACACCCCTGAAGATGATGGGCCATAACGTTTCGTGATTGCGGCAGTTCGATGAATTCCTCGAAGGGGCGGGTCCAACCCTTGTGATTAACAAAATGTGTATATTGCGAGATCACTCGGTCAATCGGATTTCGCAAAAACGTTACGAAGGATTCAGCGTTAAAGCACTGCCAATACCGTACGGCAGGAAAGTGTCCACTGAGCAGTATACCTTCGTCCCTTCCCCCAAACTGCCGGCGAAAGTCAACTATCCTTTGCCTTACGTGGACGAGGTCATACAACTCCGGCGTTGTCTCAGGGGCACGTCCGTAATCACGCAATATCTGATGGGAAGTCGCGGCTTTTTCTAATAACATTCGGGTGGAGGTCCCGGCTGTCTTTGGTATATGAACAAATACTATGTCACGCCGCATGAATATAAACACATATCGTTCGATTGCGGCGCAATTGCATCGAAGGTCTCGATTCCAAATCAAAGCTTGGAAGTCATCGCGAATCCAATGATTAAGCCGGTGGGCACCATTAACTACGCTTGCGGGTCGAGAAATTGACCTAGCGGGCCGTTCAAATTGAACCCGCCTAGGAGACAGGCGATTTCCCCTGAGGCGGGACTGGGGGATTTGCAGCCCTAAACTGGTCAAGACGAAGCCTAGCTTCGGCTTGTTTAAGCTGAGCCTCAATGATCCTCTGCTGCGCCTCCGAGGCTCTCGCCTCTAGCTCCAACCTCGCCACTCTTGCATCTAGGGTCTCGACATGCAAGGGTGCCGCAGGTTCGCTTGTCTTGCGGATCGTAGTGCCATACGCCAACTCCAGACAAATTGCTGCACGTGGTTAGTCACTTGGAGGCTTCCTTTAATGCTTCCAGTCGGCGTCGACAAGCGATCAGCGATGGCAGGGTTTGACGCCGCCGGAGCCCATGCCCAGCTCGTCAGAGCGGCGCCTTGGGGCACCAGCGTGAAAACGAATGATTGGCAAGCACAAGTAGCTCGCGCGGTCTGCATGCCGCCACGCGAGCATGCGCGAAGTTGTCGCACCTCCCGCGCCAAAAATGGCGTTTACCCAGTATCGGCATGCCCCTATAGCTATCGGATTGGTTTAGTTGTGCTGGTCGACGGAGGCGGGGTTGCCGGGCTGAGGGGTTGGGCCGCGAAATCACGACGCGTCGTGGCGATCGCCAGTGATCGCCGACATTTCAGATCGTGAGCGGTTACGGGATCGCCGGGGACATCCCGCGACGTCGTATGGCAGCAAAGTGGCGATGGAGGTGTTTGCCGCGAATTTATCCTCATGCTCTCGGTGTTGATATACAACGGCGCGACGGAGGGGGCACGCACCTGACGTTTCGTCAGTAGACGATCTGAATTGAAATTCCGCCGGACTGGCCGGCGTTCTGTTGGGGGACTGTCAATGAGTGACGATCTCGTCTATCATATCTTTGTGGAAATCGCGGTGCTCGAGGGCAAGCGCGAGCCGTCGGGCAAGTGGCTGATTAGCGACCCTCAGGAAATTCAGAAGTTGCTGAAGCGGGCGTTCGCCACGGTGACCCGTGCCGCCAGCCTGAACGAGGATGACGCCGCCGGCCCCCGCGCCAAGCCGCACGACGCCGGCGGGCGGCGTGGCGCCTAAGCCCGGCGGATGAAGGCCCCGCCATGCCGCTGATCATCGCTCACGGCGTCCCGAAATCCGGCAGCACCTTCCTGTTCCAGGTGGCCAAGGACGTCGCCGAGGCGATCAATGGTGTCTCGCACTATGAGGCCAAGAAGATCTTCTTCCCGGGGATGGAGGCGCCCGACTTCGTCGCCGAACCGACCGAGGCGTTCATCGACAGCCTCGTCGAACGCCTGCCGCGCGGGGCCGCCCATGTGGTCAAGACCCATGGCGAGCTGACGCCCGGCGTCGCGGCCCATCTGCGTCGGCGCGACATCAAGGTGATAATCTCGTTCCGCGATCCGCGCGATACGGCAATCTCCATGCTCGACACCGGGGTTCGCGATCGCAGCAAGGGTAACTCTCGGTTTTTCACCACCCTTAATGAGGTCGGCGATACCCTCGGGCCGGCCAGGCACGGCTGGCGGGTCGCCCGCAAATGGCTGGATTGCCCCAACATCCTGCCTGTCCCGTACTATCTCACGGCCACCAATCAGCGCCGCGTGATCTCGCTGGTCTGCGCCTATCTGGGGGCCCCCAGGAGCTTCTATTCGATCGCTCCGAAATACGAGGGGGCCAACCGGCAACGCATCACCGAGTTTCACAAGGGCGTGGCCGACCGGTTCCTCGACGATCTGACGCCGGCGGAAATCAGCCAGCTCAGCGAAAAACTGGCGGTCGAGATCGCCGAGGTCGATGCCCTGACCCTGCGGTGGATGAACGCCTATGGCTACCGCCTGCTGGTACAGGCGCTGCGCAACAAGCGCCTGGCGCGTCTGGACGCGTTGCCGCGCTCCGAACCGGCGAACTACCGGGATATCGACCCATCCGACCGGCGGGACCAGTCGCATGTCCTATGAAGCCTACATGCGGGACTGCGCCGTGCTTCGCGAAAAGGGCGACTGGCGGGGCCTGTTCAAACTGGCCCAGCGGCGCTTCGAACGCCATCAGAAGCCCAGCACCCTGGTGCACATGTGCGAGGCGCTGCTCCTGGGCGACGACATCGCGGGGTTCGATGCGCAATGCGAGCGCCTGACCTCGCTCGATCCCGATTGGCCGGAACTGCCCCGGTTGCACGCCCTGCGCGCCGAGGCGGTCGACGAGCCGGCGCGGGCCATCGCCCATTGGCGGGACTATGCGGCGCGGCAACCCGGCAAGCCGACGCCCTGGTTCAACATCGCCGGCATCCTGCTGCGCGGCGAGCGATATCTGGAGTTCGTCGCGGCGCTGGCGAACCTGCGCGACGCCTATGGCGATCACCCGAAACTGCGTCATCTCGAGCACCAGCTGTCACAGGCGGTGGGTCGGCAATCGGCCGCCGAGCTGAGGGCGTCCGCCCTGCAACTGTCGGCGGATCGCGCCTGGCGGGCGGCGCGCGGCCGCTGGGAACTGCTGGCGATCAAGCTGCCCGGCGATGTTCAGGCCTGGTTGCGGGTCTGCGACTGCTGCCTGGAGCTCGGCGAGGTGCATGACGCCTGGAGCATCATCCGCCAGCACTACGCGTTGCTGAAATCGGCGCCCCGCCTGCCCGACCTGGCGCGCCGCACCCTGTCCCGCCTCGCCGCCGAGCCGGGCGATCTGCGGTCCCTGGTCGACGACGCGGTCCTCGCCCATTTCGAGCCGGCGGAGATCGCCGCCTACGCTCGCATCCTGGCCGCCCGCCGTGATAGCGACTTGGACCTCGCCGACCTTCTTGGCCATCTGGAGCGGCGCGCCGCCGGCGGCGCCCTGCGGGCGGCGGCGGCGGTGCTGATGGAGGCCAAAAACCTGCCATGGGCGTCGCGTTTCGCCGCCTCCGCCCGGGCCGCCGGCGCCGCGGGCCCGGCCGCCGCCGACCTCGACTTCATGAGCCTGCTGCTGGCCTGGAAATCTGGCCGGCTCGATGAGTGCCTGCCGCTGATCGAACACTACCGCGGCCGGCCCGAGGCGATCCTCGCCTCCGCCGATCGTTTCGCAACCTACTGCATGATCTATCATCGGCGGTTCGGCTGCGACAAATTTCTCTACGAGCTGGTCGCGGCGGCCCTGGACTCCATACTCGGCGACACCTGCGCCCTGTTCGATCTGGTGGAATTCGTCGCCCGCGAGGGGGCCAGCGACTTTCTGGCCACGATCGCCGAGGCCTGCCGCGCGACCGACGACGCTCATGCCCGCGGTCTGGGCCACCTTTCCAGGGTGTTTCTCGGCCCGCCCAGCGACGACTGCACCGCCGAGCCGGTCGACCCCGGCTTCTTCGACAGTTGCCGCGATCTGCGGCGCGCCGATCAATCGCGCTTCGAACGCCTCGCCGAGACCCTGTTCGTGCGCGGCGACCTGCTGCTGCTGGAACACCTGTTCGCCACCCTCGAACCCGACGACGAAACCGCCAAGGTCGTCCGCCTGAGGGCGCAGATGGCCAGTCAGCTCGGCCACTGGGACGCCGCGGCCGGCTTGTGGACCTCGATCGTCGAGCGCAACCGGCATGACGCCTGGGCTCAGATCAACCGCACCAACGCCCTGATCAACGCCGCCCGGCCGGCCGACGCGCGCGACGCCCTGACGGCCCTCGGCAATCTTCGTGAAATGGCCGGCGGCCCGCTCCGCGCGGAACTGGCCGCCTGCGCCGCGCGGCTGGGCGACCGCGACGCCGCCACCGCCATCGCCCTGGAGGTGGTGGAAAAGATCGAGGCGCGCGACCTGCGCAGCCATCAGCGCACCATGCTGGCGCGGATCCTCAATCTGTCGGGCCTGCCGGAAAAGGCCTGGCCGCTGTACAAGGAAAAATCGATCGAGCCGATCGACGGCCGCGCCAACCTGGCGGTGATCCTGGATCCGGGCCTCACCGTGTCGTCGGGCCACCACGTCAACTACAACCTGTTCGCCTGGCGGGTGATCCGCAACCTGTGTGGCGAGGGCGTCGATCTCACTCCGCTGATCCTCAGCCGCGACCCGGTCGAGAACTCCTCGGAGCTCGCCCACCTGCGGGTGGTGCCGGCGCTGAATTTCGAGCCCTACGCCTATGACGATCAGCCGATGCTGCACCAGTCGCTGACCGGGCTGAACAAGGCGTTCCATCACGACCTGTCGCAGCTGAAATTCGCCCGCGACGTCGAATTCGTCTTCGTCCACTCGATGCGGGCGACGATGATCGACGGCTTCAGCCGCTGGGTGGCGGAAATCTTCGCCAAGGCGCGCGGCTTCGTGGTCATCGGCCTGATCGAGGTCGACCACCTGATCGAGGCCGACGAGATCCTGGACGGCTATGTCGAGGTGTATCGCGGCGCGCTGCGGCGCCTGGCGGCCAACCGCAACATCGGCCTGCTGCTCTATGTCGAGACCGAATCCGGCAAGCGGTTCATCGACGATCTGCGGGTCCCGGGCGTCGAGGTGCGGGTCTTTCCCTATCTGGCCGCCAGCCTGTGTCTCGACTATCGCTCGATGGCCCCGGCCGATCCCGCCGCGCCGATCTGCCTGGGCACGGTCGGCGGCACCCGCACCACCCGCGGCTCGCACCTGATGCCCGGTCTGATCGACGCGACCCAGGACCTGGCGGATCGCTGCCGCTGGAAGGTCCAGCTCAACATGCGAACCCTGGCGGGGATCACCGAGGAGGCCGACCTGGCCCACGTCGAGACCTTCTGCCGCCGGCCCAACGTCAACGTCATCGATCGCGTCCTGTCGGCGGAGGACTATTTCGGCCTGCTCAATTCGATCGACGTGGTCGTGCTGCCCTACCAGGATCGCTACGCGGTGTCCGGCTCGGGCGTGCTCTACGAGTCGATCTACATGGGGAAGTTCCTGCTGGTTCCCCGCCGCACGTTCATGCCCGGCGTCCTGGCCGAACTCGGCCATCCGCATCTGGTGTTCGACGAAGCCACCCCCGCCTGTCTCGAGGCGGCCGTCCGCCGGGTGGTCGCCCGCCAGGACGACATCAAGCAAAACCTCGCGTCGATGCGCGCCGAACGCCGCCAGCGCCTGCCGTCCGACGAATTCCAGCAACTGGTCGCCGACGGCATCCGCCGCGCCGAACGCCAGGACGCCTTCGCGTAGCCCCGGTCTACGCCGGCGAAAAACGCTGCGTCGCCATCAGGCCGACCGGTCGGTCGGATCCAACACCAGCAGCGACCCGCGCCCGGCGAGCGCGGCGGCGTGCTCCGCCCGCCGTTGCTCCACCGTGCTGATCCACCCCATGACCTGCGCCCTCAGCGGGCCGGCGTCGGCGATGCTGCGCAGCGCCGACAGGCATTCGCGGTCGCGACCGAACTGATACAGGATCTCCGCGCGGCGCAGCACCAGGCGGTCCCGGGGGGCCCGGCGCGCCGCCTGGTCCAGAAACTCCAACGCCCGTTCGCAGTTGCGAGCCGCCAGGGCCGCCTCGGCGCCGACCGCCAGCAGGGCGACGCCCGCCCGGCCGCGCGCCGCGCGCGCCTCGATCAGCGCCATGGCCGCGCCGGCTCGACGCATGCCCAGCAGGGCCTTGGCCCGCGACACCGCCAGGTCTTCCGACAGTCCATCTTTGCCGGCCGCCGCCGTCATCTCGATCACCCGGCGATATTTGCCCAGGGCCAGCAGCGTCTTGACCATCAGCCGTCGCGCCGCCGCATGACCGGACTGACCCGGTCGAATGCGGCCGAACCAGCGCAGCGCCGCCTGCCGATCGCCGCACTCCGCCAGGGCCTTGCCGATCGCCAGGCACTGCCAGGGCCGCAACAGGCGGCTTTCGCGCAGCTCTCCGGCCAGCCGGCGAATGCCGTCGAGGTCGCCGCGCGCGCCCATCGCCTTGATCTGGTCGCCACTGTGCGCGCTTGCCGGCATGGTTCGTTCCAACCCGTTTGCATTCCATCGCCCGCCCGATGGAGCGGTCCGCTTCACTTACTTAAACGCGGATCGCGGGCGAACGGATGCGTCCTCAGCGCCGACCCAGGCTGACATAGCGGAAGCCTCGCCGGCGCATCTCCTCCGGCCGGTAGATGTTTCGCAGATCGACGATCAGGTCGCCGCGCATCAGGCCCGCGACCCGGCCCAGATCCAGCGCGCGGAACTGGTCCCACTCGGTCAATATGGCCACCGCGTCGGCCCCGGTCACCGCCGCATAGGGGTCGTCCTTGAAATCCACGTCGGCCAGCAGCTGGCGCGCCTCGCGCCCCTCGGGGTCGAACGCCTGCACCACCGCGCCCATCGCCTGCAGCGCCGGCACGATGTCCAGCGCCGGGGCGGCGCGCATGTCGTCGGTGTTGGGCTTGAAGGTCAGGCCCAGCACCGCGATCGTCCGGCCGGCCACCTCGCCGCCCAGGGCCGCCGCGACCTTGCCGGCCATGGCCTTCTTGCGCGCCTCGTTGATCTCGGTGGTGGTCTCGACCAGCCGCAGCGGCGCGCCCGTGGTCGCGCGCCGTGCGGGTCAGCGCCAGGGTGTCCTTGGGAAAGCACGAGCCGCCATAGCCCGGCCCGACGTGCAGGAACTTCGGGCCGATCCGCTTGTCCAGGCCGATGCCCTTGGCCAGCTGCTGCACGTCGGCCCCGGCCCGCTCGCACAGGTCGCCCATCTCGTTGATGAAGGTGATCTTCATCGCCAGGAAGGCGTTGGAGGCATATTTGATCAGCTCGCTGGTCCGCCGGTCGGTGATCATCAGCGGCGTCTCGATCAGGTTCAGCGGCCGGTACATCTCGGTCATCACCGCCCGCGCCCGCTCGTCCTCCAGGCCGACCACCACCCGGTCGGGGCGTTTGAAGTCCTCGATCGCCGCGCCCTCGCGCAGGAATTCCGGGTTGGAGACCACCGCGACATCGGCGTCCGGCCGCTCGGCGCGGATGATCGCCTCGATCTCGTCGCCGGTGCCCACCGGCACGGTCGACTTGGTCACCACCACGGTGAAGCCGCTCAGCTGGCCGGCGATCTCGCGCGTCGCGGCGTGCACATAGCTGAGGTCGGCATAGCCGTCGCCGCGGCGCGACGGCGTGCCCACCGCGATGAACACCGCGTCGGCCGCCGCCACCGCCTCGCCGCCGTCGACGGTGAACGCCAGCCGCCCGGCCCGCACATTGCGCTCGACCAGTCCGTCCAGCCCCGGCTCATAGATCGGCAACACCCCGGCCCGCAGCCCGGCGATCTTGCCGGCGTCCCGGTCGACGCAGGTCACCTGATGGCCGAAGTCCGCGAAACACGCCCCCGACACCAGCCCGACATACCCCGTCCCGATCATCACCAAGCGCATGGCCCACCCATAGCCGTCCGGCGCGCCGACGACCACCTCCCTCCCCTCCTGGGAAGGGACAGACGGCGAAGCCGTCAGGGTGCGGCGCCCCCGCCCCGTCCCGCTCCAGTGTTGACGCCCTACCCCACACCCATGGCCGCCCCGGCGCCGCGCAGCTTCGCCTGCGTCGCCGGATCGCCCGCGAACGCCGCCAGGGCGTCGCGCAGGGCGGCCGAGGCGGCGGCGGGATCGCCCAGCACCATCCGGGAGCGCATCAGGCGGATCCAGCCCTCGGCGTCGCGGGGCTGGGCTTTCAGCTGGGCGGCCTGGCGGTCGACCATGGCGCGGATCATCGCCAGGCGGGCGGCGTCGCCGGGCGGGCCGGACGCGCCGCTCTGGTCGGCGGCGACCTTGTCGACGAACGCCCGCACGTCGGCCGCCCACGGCGCGCCGGGCGGGGCGCTGGCGATCAGGGCGCGCCAGTCGGCCAGGGCGCCGGCGTGGTCGCCGTTCTGGTCCTTGGCCATGGCCAGGAAGTAGCGGGCGCGGGCGTCGCCGGGATCCAGCGCCACGGCCCTGGCGAACAGCGAGCGGGCCCCGGGGGTGACCAGGCCGCCGGCCGCCTGGGTCAGGGCCTCGCCCTGCGCCGAGCGGTCGTCCGCCGCCGTCGGCTCCAGCGCCGCGGCCCGGCCCCAGGCGTCGGCGGCCTCGGCGTAGCGGCCCAGGCGTGAGCAGGCCGACCCCAGCAGGCGCCAGCCCCTGGGATCACCGGGCGCGGCCCGCATCTTCGCTTCCAGCTGCGGCACGAGCGCGGCCAGTTGCGCATCCTCGCCGGTCGGCGCGGCGGGGGCCGGCCGCGGCGGCGGGGCGGCGGCCAGGCCGGGGTGGCCGATGCGGGGATAGATCACCCCCAGGGCCACCGCGAACACCGCCGCCACGGCCACGGCCAGCGCCAGGCGCCGTCGTCCCTCGGCCGTCGGCCCAGGCGCCAGGGTCGGGACCAGGATCGGGGCGAGCACGGCCGCGCCCGCGGCCAGCGCCATCAGCACCAGGATCAGCCACAGGATCATGCCTCGTCGGCCCGTCCGACGGTTTCGAGAGCGGCGCGCTCGGCCTCGCTCAAAGGCGCCAGGGCCGCGCCGCGGCTACGCCAATAGATCGCCACGCCGACGCCGCCGGCGACCAGCGCCAGGGCCGGGCCGAGCCACAGCAGCCAGGTCTCGTCGTTCAGCGGCGGCTTGAGCAGCACGAAGTTGCCGTAGCGCCGGACGATGTAGTCGATGGCCTGGCGGTCGCTGTCGCCGGCCAGCAGGCGCTCGCGCAGCAGGATGCGCAGGTCGCGCGCCAGGTCGGCGTCGGAATCGTCGATGGTCTGGTTCTGGCAGACCACGCAGCGCAGCTCGCCGCCGATCGTCCGCGCGCGCGCCTCCAGCTTCGGGTCGGGCAGCTGCTCGTCCGGCAGCACCGCCCGCGCCGGCCCCGCCAGCAGCAGCGCGGCCATCAGGAGGCCGGGCGCGATCCTCACGACTTCGCCTTCAGCCGGTCCATCAGTGGCGCGATGGTTCGCGTCCAGTCGTCGGGCGTGATCGGGCCGATCTGCTTGTAGCGCACCCGCCCGGCCGCATCGACGACGAAGGTCTCCGGCACGCCGGCGACGCCCAGGTCGATACCCGCCCGGCCCGGTGGTCGTTGCCGACCTTGGCGTAGGGGTCGCCGTTGGCGGCCAGATATCTCGCGCCCGCCGCCGGGTCGTCCTTCCAGTCCAGGCCGTCGATCGGCACGCCCTGCGCCTTCAGCGCCAGCAGCACCGGGTGCTCGATCCGGCAGGAGACGCACCAGGAGGCGAACACGTTGAGCAGCCGCGGCTCGCCGCGCAGGTCGCTCGACTTCAGCCCGCCATCGCCCGGCCTCACCGGCGGCAGATCGAACGCCGGCAGCGGCTTGCCGATCAGGGTCGAGGGCAGCCTGCGAGGGATCGCGGCCGAGCCCGGCGGCGAACGCGGCGACCAGGGCGGCGAACAGCACCACCGGCAGCAGGTAGAGCAGCAGCCTCACGCCGGTCGCTCACCGGCGCGGCGCCCGGGGCCGGCGGCGGGCGCGCGGCGGTGCGCCGGACGGCCAGGCGGCGCAGGCCGCGGTCGGCCAGCGACAGCAGGCCGCCCAGCGCCATGATCAGGCCGCCGCCCCAGATCCAGCCGACCAGCGGATGGTCCCACAGCCGCACCACCAGCCCGCCGTTCGGGTCCGCGTCGCCGATCGAGATATAGATCGTCGCCGAGCGGGCCGAACGCCGATGCCCGCCACCGTCGTGTGGGTCTGGCTGGCCGGATAGAACCGCCGTTCGGAGATCAGTTCGCGATGCCCGGCCGGGCCGCCCGCGATCGCGAAGCGCGCCTGGTTGGCCTCATAGTTGGGTCCGCGCACGATGCGCGCCTCGATCGAGGGTGACCGTCTTGCCGGCCGAGCGCGACCTGCTGGCCGGCGCGTCATGCTGAGCACCTTGTTGGTCTGCCAGGCCGTGACGCCGCTGATGCCGAGCGTGGTGACGCCGAGGCCGGCATGCGCCAGGACGACGCGCCCAGATCGCACAGCGGCGTGGCGCGCGCCAGCCGCAGGCTCTGGCCGAGGCCGCCTGGCCGACCCGCCAGCGCCGCAGCCAGGATCAGCACGCCGCGGCGCCATCAGCCAGACGCCGAGCCCAAGCCCGAGGACGTTGAGGAGCTTGCCGAAGCCCAGGAACAGCCGACCGCCGCGACCAGCGCCACGCAGCCGATCAGCGCCGGCCACCGCACGCGGCGGGCGAGCGCGCCCGGACGCAGTCGCGCCGCCAGTTCATCAGCGGCCCCAATCCGGCCAGCAACAGCAGCGGCAGGACGAGCGGAATGAAGGTCGAGCTTGTAATAGGGCGGGCCGACCGAGATCGCGTCGCCGCTGCAACACCTGGACGAACACCGGATAGAAGGTGCCGAGGAACACCGTGGCCGTGGCGCACAGCAGGAAGAGGTTGTTGAGGGTGATGCCGCCCTCGACCGACAGCGGCGCGAACAGGGCGCCCGGTGCGCATGGCCGGCGCGCGCCAGGCGAACAGCGCCAGGGCCGAGCCGGTGAAGGCGCCGATGATCGCCAGGATGTAGACGCCCCGCCTGCGCGTCGAGGGCGAAGGCGTGGACGCTGGTCAGCACGCCCGGAGCGGACCAGGAAGGTGCCGACCAGGCTCAGCGAAAAGGTCAGGATGGCCAGCAGGATCGTCCAGCTGATCAGCGCGCCGCGCCGTTCCAGCACCAGGGCCGAATGCAGCAGCGCGGTGCCCAGCAGCCAGGGCATGAACGAGGCGTTCTCGACCGGATCCCAGAACCACCAGCCGCCCCAGCCGAGCGAATAGTAGGCCCACAGGCTGCCGGCGGTGATGCCGATGGTCAGGCACAGCCAGGAGGCCAGCACCCACGGCCGCACCCAGCGCGCCCAAGCCTCGTCGACCCTCCCTTCGATGAGCGCGGCGACGGCGAAGGAGAAGGCGATCGAGAAGCCGACATAGCCGAGGTAGAGGATCGGCGGGTGGAAGACCAGGCCCGGATCCTGCAGGACCGGGTTGAGTTCGGCCGCCGTCCAGCGGGGCCGGCACCAGGCGCGAGAACGGGTTGGACGTGAAGATCAGGAAGCCGAGGAAGGCGGCGCCGAGCAGGCCCTGCACGCCCAGCACCCGCGCGCGCAGCGTCTCGCGAAGGTTCCGCCGAACAGCGCGACGGCGCCGCCGTAGACGGCCAGGATCAGCACCCACAGCAGCATCGAGCCCTCATGGCTGCCCCACGTCGCGCCGAGATGATAGATCAGCGGCTGGGCGCTGTTGCTGTGGGCGGCGACCAGCGCCACGGAGAAATCGTCGGCTCGCATAGGCGCTGGCCAGGCACAGGAAGGCCAGCCCGACGAAGCCGCGCCTGCAGACAGCGCCGCGTTGCGCCCCATGGCCATCAGGGCGCCATCCGCGCGCGCCGCGCCCCACAACGGCGCGGCCGCCTGCACCACCGCCAGTACGAGCGCGAGAATCAGCGCGAACTGTCCGATTTCGGCGTCATGGCTTGCTACCTGCCTCACGCCCCGCCGGGGACACTATCGCCAGATGGGGGTCCACCGCCACCCCCGCGCCGATTTCGCGCGCGGCCTCGGCGGCGAACGCGAACACCAGGCCGCGCATGGCGTCGTCCACCGAGGCGAGCACGCGGCCGTTTCCACCTCGGCAGGCGGCGAGAAATCCGGCCAGGACCGCCTCGTCGCCGCCGCCATGTCCCCCGGCGGGCCGCGCGGGCGCCGCCCAGCGTTCGCTCGCCCCGTCGATGGTGTCGATCTCGAACCCGCCGCGCTCGAACACGCCGTCGAGCCGGCCGCGCTCGCCCAGCACCGACAGACGCCGCTCGGAGCCGCCGGGGTTCTGCATGGCCAGGGCGAACGTCCCCCGCGCGCCGCTGGCCATCTCGAACGCCACCACCTGGTTGTCGACGATATCCTTGTCGCCCCCGAACACGCAGCGGTCGAGGCCGAACGCGGTGGGGTCGGCCGCCTCGGCCGGCGTGCGCGCCTCGTAGGCCCCGGTGTCGACATAGGGACACTCGTCCCGCTCCGGACAGGCCGAGCAGAACGGGGCCGGCGCCGGGCGCGCGAACAGTTCGGCGCCGCCGAAGCTGGCCACCCGGGCCGGGCGACTGTCGAGCAGCCAGCAGACCAGGTCGAGGTCATGGCACCCCTTGTGCACCATCAGTCCGCCGCTCGCGGAGCGATGCCGGTGCCATCGGCGCATATAGCTGCCGCCGTGCACCACCCCCAGGTTGTCGGTGAGATGGATGGCCTGCACGCGGCCGAGCCGCCCCGTCCGGATCGCCGCCCGCGCCGCCTGGTAGAAGGGCGTCTCACGCAGCACATAGCCGAGGCCCAGCCGACGGCCGCTCGCCCGCCAGGCCCGCATGATCGCCCAGGCGTCGTCGAGAGTGGTGGCGAGCGGCTTTTCCAGAAATACGTTCTTTCCGGCCTCGAACGCCGCCACGGCCAGATCGCGGTGCAGATGATCGGGCACGGTGATGAACACCGCCTCGACGGCGGGGTCGGCCAGGGCCGCGGCCGCGTCGCCTGCCAGTGCGGGCCTGATCGGGCCGAGACGCTCGACACAGGCCTCCAGGCGCGCTGGCCTGGGGTCGACGAGCCATCGCAGCGTCACCGCCTCCATGGCCGCGAGGCGGCGCGCGAAGCTGGCCCCGCGCGCGCCCAGCCCGATGATCGCGCATCCGATGTCGGTGGTCGAGGCCATGGCGCGTCTAGCCGGCCTGCCGGCGCGCGAGCCAGCGCCTGGCCGCGAGGCCGGCCCCGATCCAGACCACCACGGCGCCGGCCAGCATCGCCAGCGAGGCCACGCCTCCGCCACCCATGGCGGTTTGCGCCGAGTGACCGGCGAACGCGGTCAGGGCGATCTTGGGCATGATCCCCAGGCCGGTTCCCGCCATGAACGCCACTGTCCGCATCGAGGTGATTCCGGCCGCCATGTTCACGACCACGAACGGGGCGAACGGCACGAGGCGAACCACGAGACTGGCGGCGAAGCCATTGCGCCCGATCAAATTTGTGAAACCATCGACCGCGCCGGCGCCCGGCAGATCGCGTAGCAGGCGGACGCCGAACAGCCGGCCTAGCCCGAAGCCGATGACCGCCGAGACCATCGTCCCTATCCAGCTATAGAGCGGCGCCCTGCCAGGGACCGAACACCACCACGGCGCCGGCGATCAGCGCGAATTGCGGCACGCCGAGAAAGGCCAGCACCGCGAACGCCGCCACCGCGGCGGGCAGCGCCCAAGGACCGCGGGCCAGGGACAGCCACGTCCGGGCCGCGTCGGCTCCGCTGGAGCCCAACAGTCCAGCTCCGAACAGCAGGAGCAGGCCGACGCCGCCGAACAGCGCGAACGCCGCCGCCAGTCTGCGCCAGGCCCGGCCCTCCACCCGTCCGAGACCCTTCAGACGTCGAAGAGGTTGCGCGCGCGCCCATAGTTCGGCGCGCGCTTCTCGAGGAAAGCGGCGACGCCTTCGCGAAAATCCTCGCCCTGGGCGCACAGGATCTGGTTGCGGTCCTCCATGGCCACCGCCGCTTCCAGGCCGCCGGCGTCGATGGAGTGGTTGAGGCATTCCTTGGTCAGGCGCAGGCCCAGCGGCGTGGCGCCGCAGCATGTCGGCGGCCAGGGCCTCGCCCTCGGCCTCGAGCGCCTCGGGCGCGACGACGGCGCTGACCAGGCCCAGGCCCAGGGCCCGCTCGGCGCGGATGAAGCGGCCGGTCAGCATCAGTTCGGCGGCCACCGACGAGCCGACCATGCGCGGCAGGAAGTAGCTGACGCCGATATCGCAGGCCGACAGGCCGATGCGGATGAAGGCCGCGTTCATCTTCAGGGTCGGCGTGGCGATCCGCACGTCCGAGGCCAGGGCCAGGGCGAAGCCGCCGCCGGCCGCCGCGCCGTCGATCAGCGCGATGATCGGCTGGGGGCAGCGGCGCATGGCGATGACGATCTCGCTGATCCGCCGCTGGCTGACCAGGCCTTCGGAGGGTCCGCTCGGACCGCCATTGCCGCGCTCCTTCAGGTCGAGGCCGGCGCAGAAGTTGGCGCCGGCGCCGCGCAGCACGACCACGCGGACCTCATGGCGCCAATAGAGGCCGACAAACAGTTCGCGCAGTTCCTTGACCAGACCTGGGTTGAGCGCGTTGAGCCGCTCCGGCCGGTTCATCGTCACCCACAGCGCGTCGCCGCGCGGCTCGACGATCAGATGTTGATAGGTCACGGGCGCCTCCTTGGTTGCGGCGTTCGATGGTTGGCGGCGACCTTTACGTCTTCGTATTCGAAAAGAAACCCTTGGCCTTTTCGATCAGCCATTCCAGGGCGTCCTCCGCCGCCAGGCCGGCAAAGATGCCCAGGGACGCCAGGGCGGAGGGCGAAAGATTGTTGACGGCTGTGGTGGCGTCGGCGACGGTCGGCTGGACGAGGAACGAGGCCCCGGCCGAGATGACGAAATAGACGATGAATCCCGCCAGGGCGCCGAGCATGGGACGGATGCCGAAGCTCTGCCAAACGGTCTCCGCGTGCTCTTCATTCTTCAACACGGGGTTGAGCATATTGAACAACGAGCGGACCGCCGCGCCGATCGAGCCCATCACGCCCGTGAACAAGGCCACGATGACACCCGTCGGGAACACGACATGATGCGGTAGTTTGGTATGAGCTGGCGCAACAACTGATAGGTGTGATCGAGCGAGGCGCTGTCGACGCTATATTTTCCACCATAGAGGTCGTCGAGCCGGCTTTGATCAAGCTTCTGGTCTGCCGCGTCGATGACAAGAAAGCTCTGCGTACTGGCCAGATTATTTGATTCGTCCAGCCATTTGCCGAAGACGAGGTTCGCGTCCAGAATGAATTTGTCGATGGCATCCTTCTGCGCCGTGGCAGTGTGCGGAGGGTCCGTGCCGCCTTCGCCATGGTGTCGTCGTAGCAACTCGTGAGCTTTTCAGGCGCGGATGTGCAGGCGATGGCGTCGATCGGGTTGTCGAGTTCGCCGTCGATCTCAATGAGATCGAAGGCCAGTTTGGCCTGATATGAATTGAGGTTTGCCCGAGTCGCCGCCAGGTTGGTCTGGAGTTTCCGTTCATAGATCTGATCGTTGTACAACCGCGCGCTAATCGCCTCGCGTTGCGATTGGCGAGATTCGATCATGAAGCTGGCGATCTTTGGATCGACTCCCGGTATATTCTTGGCGGCCGATTGTATTTCTATGGTGAGGAAGAGAACGACGAAGGCAAACGGGATGCAGAGCCCCCAGGCCAGAGCCAGGACGATTCTTTGCAACCAGGACGTCACTGACCTACTCGCTCACAAGCCCCGCCTATGCCCGTCCGCTGGTCGGGATCTGGTTGAACGGCACGTCCTTGTCGACGCGGATGTCGGCGGGCAGGCCGAGCACCCGTTCGGCGATGATGTTGCGCAGGATCTCGTCGGTGCCGCCTTCGACGCGCGTCGCCGGCGAGCGCATCAGCATGGCCTGGAAGCGGCCGTTGGCGGCGGCGATGTCAGGATCGCTGATCACCCCGGCCTGCGCCTGCAGATCCTCGGCGAACATCGCGATCTCCTGCATGGTCGGGCCGGCGACGAGCTTGCCGATCGAGTTCTCCGGTCCGGGGATCTCGCCGCGCGACAGCGCCGAGAGGCGCGGAAGCCGGTGTACTTCAGGCCGGTGGTGCGCACGGCCCAGGTCGCCAGCTTGGAGCGCACGGCCGGATCGTCGACGGCCAGGCCGTTCTGGGTCTCGATCCGGCAGCAGAGGTCGAAGAGTTCGGGAAAGCCGGTCGACATGCCCGAGCCGATCGACAGGCGCTCGTTCATCAGCGTCGTCAGCGACACCTTCCAGCCCTCGCCGACCGCGCCCAGGCGCTGGGCGTCGGGAATGCGCACGTCGGTGAAATAGACCTCGTTGAAGCCCGACTGGCCGTTGGCCTGCTTGATCGGCCGGATCTCGATGCCCGCGCGAGTGCATGTCGAGGAAGAACATGGTCATGCCCTTGTGCTTGGGCACGGTCGGGATCGGTGCGGGTGATCAGGATGCCGTAGTCGGAATAATGGGCGCCGCTGGTCCAGATCTTCTGGCCGTTGATGATCCAGTCGCCGGAGCCGTCGGCGGCGGGTTCGGCGCGCGTGCGCAGGCCGGCCAGATCGGAGCCGCCGGCCGGCTCGCTGAACAGCTGGCACCAGATCTCCTCGCCGGCGGCCAGCGGCGGCAGGTAGCGGCGCTTCTGCTCCTCGGAGGCATAGGCCATCATGGTGGGGCCGCACATGCCGTGGCCGATGATGAACACGCCGCCGAGCGCGCCGTAGGGGCCCTCCTCCTGGCCCCAGATCACCCGCTCGATGGGCGTCGCGCCGCGGCCGCCGTAGTCCTTGGGCCAGTGCAGGCAGGCCCAGCCGGCGTCCGCCTTCTTCTTCTGCCAGTCCTTGGATAGGGTGATCGGATCGGCGCCTTCGAGGTTGAGGCCGCCGAAGCCGGAGGCGCGCAGGCCTTCGAGCAGGTGGCTGGGCGCGTTGGCGTCGATCCAGGCGCGCACCTCGGCGCGAAACGCGGCTTCCTGAGGCGTATCGTCAAAGTTCATAGGTCGGGCTCCGAAGAAAGAAAGAATTTTACCACAAAGGCGCGAAGGACACGAAGTTAGTTCACCAACCGTTTCAGGCCATGCTTGAACAAGGGGACATTGAAGTTCATCAGGAGACCGAGGCGCATGCCGGATAATTTCAGATAGGTCAAGAGTTGGGCGTGATGGATCGGTGCCGAGCACGTCGACGGCTTTGATCTTCGATGATCACTACGTGATCGATAACAAGATCGAGGCGATAGCTGGCATCGAGCGTCGTAGCTCATACGTCATCGGAAGGATGACCTGGCGTTCGAGCGACATGCCCGTTCAACCAGTTCGTAGGCGAGCATGTCGTATCGATTCGCATGCCCGGACCGAGCGCTTTGCATCTTCAAGCCGCATCGATCGCCGCGCTCGCGGCCATCTGGCGCGGCCATTCCCTTCGCGTCCTCTTAGTTCATCTTGTTCACCCGCCTACGGGCCCTGAGCGCGATGAATAAAGCAATAAATTGCAAAAGCAATCTCTTCGCATGAAAGATGACTCACAGACACGAAGTTGATCGACGGCGAAGCCGTCACTTGAATTCCAGAGTGCCGCCGATTGCGCCTCGGCGCCGCCCATACTGAGTGACGGCTTCGCTGTCAAAACACTTTGTGTCCTTCGTGGTGAATTTTCTCTTGTCTACGCCGCTGGTTGCGCGTCCGCATGCGGGCGATGAGCTTGTCTTCCCACTGGGAGAGGCTGCCGAGGTTCAGGGCGAGGAGGTTGGAGCGGCGGTAGAAGAGGTGGCAGTCGAAGGCCCAGGTGAAGCCCATGCCGCCGTGGACCTGGATGTTGTTCTTGGCGCAGTGCTGGAAGGCCTGGGTGGCGCTGACGCGGGCGGTCGCGGCGGCTTCCGGCAGTTCGGCCGCGCCGGTCGAGAGGGCCCAGGCGCCGTAGTAGCCGTTCGAGCGCGCCAGGGTGGCGGAGACGTACATGTCGGCGAGCATGTGCTTGATGGCCTGGAACGAGCCGATCGGCCGGCCGAAGGCCATGCGCTCGAGCGCATAGTCGCGGGCCATCTCCAGGGCGCGGTCGGCGCCGCCGATCTGTTCGAACGCGGTCAGGATCGGCGGCGCGATCGAACACCTCGGTCAGGATCCGCCAGCCCTCGCCCGGCGCGCCCAGCGGCTGCGGCCGGAACATCGGCGAAGTCGATCCGGGCATGGCCGCGGGACGGGTCGATGGTGTCGAGCGCCGTGCGGGTGACGCCGGCTAGCGGTGAGATCGACCAGAAACAGGGATATGTCGTCGCCGGTGCGGGCCGCGACGACCGCGAAATCGGCGACGTCGCCGTCGGGGACGGCGGTCTTGCCGCCGGTCAGCCGATTGGCGGTCGCCGTTAGCTGGATGGTCCGGGGCGTGACCGCGCCGGCCTTTTCGGCGAAGGCAAAGGTCCCGATCGCCTCGCCGGCCGCCAGACGTCGGCAGCCAGGCCTGCTTCTGCTCCTCGCTGCCCGCCCGGAGCAGGAACTCGGTCGCGAGCATGACCGAGGATGAGAACGGCACGGGGGCCAGGGCGCGCCCCATCTCCTCGGCGATCACGCAAAGTTCCAGATAGCCGAGGCCGAGGCCGCCATATTCCTCCGGGATGACGACGCCCAGGAAGCCCATCTCGGCCAGGCCCTTCCAGAGCGCCTTGTCGTAGGGCTCGGGCCCTTCGAGGATCGGCGCGGACCGCGGTCGGGGGACATTTGGCGGCCAGGAACCGGCGGGCCTCGGCGGCCATCTGCTTCTGTTCGGCGGAAAATTCGAAATTCATGGGGGTCCTCGGCGAAACTCTGCCACTGTCGATGCGCGCCCGGACGCACGGTCAGTCAAGCCCGCGCGTTGCGCCGCAATGCCTCCGCGCCTATGAAGCGCCGCTCCGTCATACCTGATCAATCACAGGAGCCCAGACGAATGTTCGCCCAGTCGGTCACCCTCAGCCGCGTCAAGCCGGCGGCCACCGTGGCGGCGAGCGCCCGGGCGCGCGCGCTGCGGGCCGCGGGCCGCGACATCATCTCGCTGGACGCCGGGGAGCCGGACTTCGACACCCCGGACAACATCAAGGACGCCGCGATCCGGGCGATCCGCGAGGGCAAGACCAAGTACACCGACGTCGACGGCATTCCGGAACTGAAGGCCGCGATCTGCGCCAAGTTCGCGCGCGAGAACGGCCTCACCTACAGCGCCCAACGCAGATCAACGTCTCGCCGGGCGGCAAGCCGGTGATCTTCAACGCCATGGTGGCGACGCTGAATCCCGGGCGACGAGGTGGTGATCCCCGCCCCCTATTGGGTCAGCTATCCCGACATGGTGCTGCTGGCCGGCGGCACGCCGGTGTTCGCGCCGACCACCGCCGAGGCCGGGTTCAAGCTTCGAGGCCGGCGATCTGGAAGCGGCGATCACGCCGCGCACGCGCTGGCTGATCCTGAACTCGCCCTCCAACCCCTCGGGCGCGGCCTACACCCGCGCCGAACTGGCGGCGCTGGCGGCGGTGCTGCTGCGCCATCCCCAGGTGTGGATCCTGACCGACGACATGTACGAGCATCTGGTGTTCGGCGATTTCGAGTTCAGCACCATCGCCCAGGTCGAACCGGCGCTCTACGAGCGCACCCTGACCATGAACGGGGTCTCCAAGGCCTATGCGATGACCGGCTGGCGGATCGGCTATGCCGGCGGCCCGGAGCCGCTGATCGCGGCGATGCGCAAGGTGATCAGCCAGACCACCTCCAATCCCTCGTCGATCTCGCAGTGGGCGGCGGTCGAGGCGCTGAACGGGACCCAGGACTTCATCAAGCCGCGGGCCAAGGCGTTCGAGGAACGCCGCGACCTGGTGGTGTCGATGCTCAACCAGGCCAGCGGCCTGCATTGCCCGACGCCGGAGGGGGCGTTCTATGTCTTCCCGTCGTGCGCCGGGCTGATCGGCAAGACCGCGCCCGGGCGGCGGCGGTGATCGCCAACGACGCGGACTTCGCCACTCAACTGCTGGACAGCCGAGGGCGTGTCGGTGGTGTTCGGCGAGGCGTTCGGCCTGTCGCCGTTCTTCCGCATCAGCTACGCCACCGCCCCGGCCCTGCTGGAAGACGCCTGCTCGCGGATCCAGCGGTTCTGCGCCGCGGTAAGGTAGCGAGTATTTAGCCCCCTCTTCTCCCTCTGGGAGAAGATGTCGCGAAGCGACAGATGAGGGTGTCGATGCAGAGCGCGGTCTGGTGAGCAACGCACCGCGCTCTCCATCGACACCCTCATCCCCGGCTTCGCCGGTACTTCTCCCAGCAGGGAGAAGCGTGATTTATCGGGGGGGCCGGTGTTGAGATGAAGACCGGGGTCGATCCGCGATTTCGACTTTAAGCCGCACGCCGTAATACTCGGCGCCTGCTCCAGGTCGCGCCCATTGACAGCTTGCGCCGAAAACCAGGGACATCGACGACCACGCGGCGCGGTGAGCGGTCAATGAGCGATATCGTCAATCTCAACAAGGCGCGGAAGGCCAGGGCGCGGGTCGCGGCGAAGGTGGCGGCGAGCGAGAACCGGGTCCGGTTCGGGCTGCAGCCGGGCGGACAGGACCGCGAACGAGCGCGAGCGGCAGGCCGTGGCCAAGGCGGTCGACGGCGCCAAGCTGGATCCGGAGTGACCGGCGAGGGTTTCCTGCGCAAGCGCTCGGTGTCGCTGCACGGCCACTCGACCTCGCTGGCGCTGGAGCCTGAATTCTGGACGCTGATCGAGGCGCTGGCGGCTTCACGTTCGCTCAGCCTGGCGGCGCTGATCGCGGAGATCGACGATACTCGGGACGGCCGGCCGCTGGCGTCGGCCTGCCGACTCGCGGCGCTGGAGTTCGTGATACAGTGCCGGCGCCCCGACTCCCTGTCAGAAGATCATCGTGTCCGACGTTTCGCCTCGCATTTCCGACCTCGCCCGCGTCCAGGGCCCGGACTATCTGGCCGGCCTCAACCCGGAGCAGCGCGCGGCGGTGGAGACCACCGAGGGGCCGGTGCTGGTGCTGGCCGGGGCCGGCACCGGCAAGACCCGGGTGCTGACCACGCGCCTGGCGCACATCCTGGCCACCGGCAAGGCGCGGCCGTGGCAGCTGCTGGCGGTGACCTTCACCAACAAGGCGGCGCGCGAGATGCGGCACCCGGATCACCGACATCATCGGCCCGGAGGCCGAGGGCCTGCGCTGGCTGGGCACGTTCCACTCGATCGCCGCTCAGATCCTGCGCCGTCACGCCGAGCTGGTCGGCCTCAAATCGAGCTATACGATCATCGACACCGACGACCAGGAGCGGCTGATCAAGCAGCTGCTGGAGGCCGAGAACATCGACGCCAAGCGCTGGACGCCCAAGCATCTGGCCGGCCTGATCGATCACTGGAAGAACCGCGGCTGGACGCCGGACAAGCTGCCGCCGGCCGAGGGCGCGAATTTCGCCGACAACCGCGGCAAGTCGCTCTACGCCCTCTACCAGCAGCGGCTGGCGGTGCTGAACGCCTGCGACTTCGGCGATCTGCTGCTGCACAATCTGACGCTCTTCACGCGCCATCCCGACGTGCTGGCGGACTATCACGAGCGCTTCCGCTACCTGCTGGTCGACGAATACCAGGACACCAACGTCGCCCAGTATCTGTGGCTGCGGCTGCTGGCGCAGAAGCGCGCCAACGTCTGCTGCGTCGGCGACGACGACCAGTCGATCTATGGCTGGCGCGGGGCCGAGGTCGACAACATCCTGCGCTTCGAGCGCGACTTTCCGGGCGCCAAGGTGATCCGGCTGGAGCGCAACTATCGCTCGACCGAGCACATCCTGGCCGCCGCCTCGGGCCTGATCGCCGCCAACCGGGGCCGGCTGGGCAAGACCCTGTGGACCGAGGCGCAGGGCGGCCAGAAGGTGCAGGTGCGCGGCGTCTGGGACGGCGAGGCGGAATCGCGGCTGATCGCCGAGGACATCGAGCGCTGGAAAAAGGGCCGGCGCTATCGCGACATCGCCATCCTGGTGCGCGCCTCGTTCCAGATGCGGGTGTTCGAGGAGCGGTTCGTGCTGCTGCAGATCCCCTACACGGTGATCGGCGGTCCGCGGTTCTTCGAGCGGGCCGAGATCCGCGACGCCCACGCCTATCTGCGCCTGATCCAGTCGCCGGACGACGACCTGGCCTTCGAGCGCATCGTCAACACGCCCCGGCGCGGCATCGGCGACACGACGGTGCAGAAGCTGCTGACCCTGGCCCGCGGCGCAGGGCGTCTCGGCGGTGACGGCGGCGCGCGACCTGATGCGCAGCGACGAACTGACCGGCCGCGCGCGCACCGCCCTGGCCAACTTCCTGCGCGACCTCGACCGCTGGCGCGGCCAGGCCGGCGACCCTGCCCCACCCGCGCCTGACCGAGACGGTGCTGGAGGAGAGCGGCTATATCGACGTCCTGCGCCTCGACAAGGGCCCGACCAGCCAGACGCGCCTGGAGAACCTGAAGGAACTGGTCCAGTCGATGGCGCGCGTTCGAGAACCTGGGCGCCTATCTCGAACACGTGTCGCTGGTCATGGACCTCGATCGCGGCGGGGCCGACGACGCGGTGCAGATCATGACCCTGCACGCCGCCAAGGGGCTGGAGTTCCCGCTGGTCTTCCTGCCCGGCTGGGAGGAAGGCGTGTTCCCCAGCCAGCGCAGCATGGACGAGAACGGCGAGCAAGGGCCTGGAGGAGGAGCGCCGGCTGGCCTACGTCGGCATCACCCGCGCCCGCGAGGAGGCGCGCATCTCGCTTCGTCGCCAACCGGCAGGTCTATGGCCGCTGGACCAGCCAGCTGCCCAGCCGGTTCGTCGACGAACTGCCGATCGCCAGCGTCGAGGCGGCCTCGGAGACCGGCTACTACGGCGGCGGCCCCGGCCTGCGCGACGGCGCGCTCGCGCTGGGACGAGGTCAACTATGGCTCAGGCTACGACAGCCCGGGCTGGAAGCGCGCCCAGGCGCGCGGCTATGCGGGCGGCCCGCCCGGGCGCACGCAGGTGATCGAGGGCGAGGGCCGGCTGGTGGCGGTGTCGGATCCGGGCAAGGCCGAGCGCCTATGCGCCGGGGGACCGGGTGTTCCACGTCAAGTTCGGCTACGGCGACGGTGCGGGCGGTGGAGGGCAACAAGCTGACGGTGGCGTTCGACAAGGCGGGGGAGAAGCGGGTGATCGAGAGTTTCGTGGAGCGGGCGTGACCTGGCGCCGGACTGCTCGCCGCGCCGTTAGCCGTCGAGGTCCTCCGGCGAGGATGGCCATTTCGAACATGAACGAGCCGGCCTCGTCCTCGTCTTCGTAGATCACGCCGATGAATTCGCCCTTCACCTCGACCTCGGCGGAGTCCTTCTGCTTCGGGCGCGCCTTCACCGCGATGTGCGGGTTGCCGAAGGTGCGCTTCAGGTGCGCCTGCACGCGGTCGATATCTTTTTGATCCATGGCCGGTGCTCCAAAAAACGCAGTTCAGCGGCGGACCCTAGCGGCAAATGCCGTCGCCGCAAGCGTCAGATGACGTAGTCGTAGACCGCCTCGGCGAGCGTATGGTCCATCGACTTCGCCGGTTCGGGGCAGGTCGGGCAGTTGATCAGACGGGCGGGGACGCCCGCGGCGGTGCAATGGGCGGGAACCGGCTTCAGCACCACCGACCCGGACGCGATCTTGGCGTGGTCGCCGACGGTGATATTGCCCAGCACCTTGGCGCCCGCGCCCAGCAGGACGCCCTTGCCGATCTTCGGATGGCGGTCGCCGCGCTCCGCGCCGGTGCCGCCCAAGGTGACGCCATGCAACATCGATACATCGTCGCCGACCACCGCGGTCTCGCCGATGACGATGCCCGTGCCATGGTCGAAGAAGGCGCCCTGGCCGATCGACGCGCCGGGATGGATATCGACCTGGAACAGCTCGGACACCCGGCTCTGCAGATAGAAGGCCAGGGTTTCGCGGCCCTGGCCCCACAGCCAGTGGGCCACGCGGTGGCTTTGCAGGGCCAGAAAACCTTTGAAATACAGCAGCGGCTGGACATAGCCCTTGCAGGCCGGATCGCGCTCGAAGGTGGCGCGCAGATCGGCCTCGGCGCGATCGACGATGGCGGGGTCGGCGTCGTAGGCCTCGTCGGCGATTTCCCGCAGGCTCATCGCGCGCAGTTCCTGGTCGCCGAGCTTTCGCGCCAGCTGGTACGACAGCGCATCGCCCAGATGATCGTGGCGGAGAATAACCGCGTTCAGGATCGACGCCAGGCTCGGTTCGATGCGGGCGACATGCTGCGCCTCGTTTCGCAACGCGGCCCATACCGGCGGGGTCGCCCCGCCGCCGATCAGTTCCAGATGCTGGACCACGGGCCCTCCTCTGCGTTGGCTTTTGGCGCGCCATCGGCCAATCGGATATGGGGCGCGGCGAAAGTCGACGCTAGCGAGAGCCATGATCAGGAAACTTGAAGACGGTTCGCCGAGAAATCTGGCGCCCTGGACCCGCCGCCGGCCTTCGGCGAACCGCTGCCGATCGAAGCGTCGACGGAGGTTCTGGACTTTCTGGCGCGTCGCCGCTCGGCGTCCGCTCTCACCCTGAGCGAGCCGGGCCCGAGCCAAACGCAGCTGCGTCAGTTGCTGACCCTGGCCGCGCGCGTCCCCGATCACGGCAAGCTGTCGCCCTGGCGCTTCATCATCCTGGCGGGCGCGGCGAAGTCGGGCTTTGTCGACCGTCTCGACGCCCTCGCCGGCCTGCGCCCCGGGGGTTCGAAACTGCAGGTGAAGCTGGGCAAGCTGCGAGTCCCGCCGCTGACCGTCGCCGTGGTGTCGCGTCCTGTCGGCAGCGAAATCCCGGAATGGGAGCAGACCCTGTCCGCCGGGGCCGTGTGCCTGGCCCTGCTGATCGCGGCCCAGGCGATGGGATTTGGGGCCAACTGGATCACCGACTGGTATGCGTATGACGGGAGGCCCTCGACCTGCTGGGCGTGGCGGAGGGCGAAAAGGTCGCTGGTTTCGTCCATATCGGGACGGCCGCCGAGCCGCCGCTCGAGAGGGTGCGGCCGCTCGACGCAGGACCTGGTGCGCGACTGGGCCGATCAGCGACCGCGGTAGCCGGGCACGCCCTGGTCGGGCAGCCACAGGCCCGCCGGCGGCCGGCCCGGTCTGCCAGAACACGTCGATCGGAATGCCGCCGCGCGGGTACCAGTAGCCGCCGATCCGCAGCCAGGTCGGGCGACGCCACCTCGACGATCTGTGCGGCCGATGGCCAGCGTGCAGTCCTCGTGGAAGGCGCCGTGGTTGCGGAACGAGCCCAGATAGAGCTTCAGCGACTTGGACTCGATCAGCCAGTCGGCCGGCGCATAGTCGATCACCAGATGCGCGAAATCCGGCTGGCCGGTCACCGGGCACAGGGAGGTGAATTCCGGCGCGGTGAAGCGGGCCAGGTAGAGCTGCCGGCCTGCGGGTTGGCCACGCGCTCCAGCACCGCCTCTCCGGGACTGGCGAAGCCGCGCGACGTCGCGGCCGAGCTGGGTCAGGGGGATGTCTTCCATCGCACGGCCTTACCGCCGAACCGCCGCGAGCGTGAACGCGACAATTACCGGCGGCGGCGCTATCGAGGCGCGAGGGAGCAAGCGGAGGAGCCGATGGCTGGCGAGGATTTCCGAGGGCTGGGTGGTGGTGGTCACGGGCGCGTCGACGGGTCTGGGGCGAGCGATCGCCGTCGAGACCGCCGAACGCGGGGCGCGGGCGGTGGTGATCAACTATGCGTCCAGCCAGGCGGAGGCCGAACAGACCGCCCGCCTGGTGCGAGGCGCGCGGCGGCCGAGGCGGTCCTGGCCCAGGGCGACGTCGCCAGCGACGAGGATTGCCGGCGGATCGCCGCGGCCGCGCGCGCCGTTCGGCCGCATCGACGCCCTGTTCAACAACGCCGGCGTGACCAAGTTCGCCAACAACCATGCCGATCTCGACGCGGTGTCGGCCGATGACTTCCAGCGCCTCTACGCGGTCAATGTCGTGGGCGCCTATCCAGATGATCCGCGCGACGCGATCCCTGCTGGAGGCGGCGCCGCGGCCGGGCGCGGTGGTCAACACCGCGTCGGTCGCCGGGGTCATCGGCATCGGCTCGTCGGTGCCCTACGCCGCGTCGAAGGGGGCGATGATCACCATGACCCTTTCGCTGGCGCGCGCCCTGGCGCCCGAAGATCCGCGTCAACGCCGATCTGTCCCGGGCTTCATCGACACGCCGTGGTTCGGGCGCGGCATGAGCGCCGACCAGGTCGACCGCATGCGCGCAGGGCGTCGCCGCGTCGATGCCGCTGAAGGTCGCCTCGACGGCCGAGGACATCGCCGGCGCCGCCGTCTTCCTGGCCTCGCCGGCCGCCCGCCACATCACCGGCGAGACCCTGATGGTCGACGCCGGCCTGCACCTCGGCTACGCCCCGATGGGAATGCGTTAGCCGTCAGCCTCTTCAGAAGGTGAGTGGTACGACGAGGTCGATGCCGAAGGTGAGTTGGTCCTTGCTCTGGCCTGGGTTGCCGTTGAAGGGATGGCCGCTGGACAGGGCGGTGTCGTATCTGATCTCCGGTCGCACGGTGAGGCCGTCGATCTGCTTGGGCAGTTTGGCGGGCTTGATGTTCAGCCCGAAGGTGAGTTCGCCGTAGGTCATCGGCCCCTGGCTGAAGTAGGTCCCGGGGCGTCCGACTTCGAGATTGACGAAGTCGTAGTTGCCGGGGAAGGCGGCGACGAAGAAGCCGTTGTCGTCGCGCCAGACTTCGGCCCGCATGCCGGCGGTCAGTTCGGGCGAGAGGGCATAGGTGATGTACTGCACCACGCCGCCGCCCTTGGCCGGGCTGCCGAAATTGTCGTCGCGGATGTAGTTGAACTCGGTGATCGAGGTCAGCTTGTCGTTGACCTTGTAGGTGAACAGGACGTCGCTGAGATAGCGCAACTGCGAGTGCGGGTGAATTCCGCAGGCGCAGTCCTCCGGCCCGATGTGGGTCAGGGCCAGGACGGTGAGCTTGTTGAGGTTCAGCCCGAAGCCGCCGAGGAAGTGGAACTCGCCGTCGTTGAAGCCGCCGCCGCCGCCGATCGAGGTGTTCACCCCGGTGTCGTAGCCGGTGTAGATGTCCAGGATCGGGTTGACGTGGGTGGTGACCAGGATTCCGGTGTGCTTGAGCGGAATGCCGAAGTTGAACAGATAGGAATGTGAATAGAAGAAGTTGGCGGTGGGGTCGATGACCTCCTGGCCGATCGGCGTGGAGTACTGGCCGGCCTTGATGTCGATGCCGCCGGCGGTGACATAGGGCAGGTGGACCAGGACGTTGGCCTCGACGATGTCGAACTGATTGATCTGGTCGGTGATCCGGTCCAACTCGCCGATGAAGTGCGTCACCCGCGCGTCCGAGCCATAGAAGCCCTGGAACTTGAAGCCGACATCCACGCCGCTGGCCTTGGGATCGAGATCGCGCTCCAGGGTCAGCGCCACCTGATTGAGCAGCGGCGTGTTGGCGCGGTCGTCGAACAGCCGGCCGTAGTTGATGCCCGTGTCCGGACCGGCCGCGTTGGCGGTGAAGCCGGCGTCGACATGGCCCGACAGCTTGATGCTGGCGATCCACGCCGAGGATAACGGCGCCAGGGCCGGCGCCGGCGCCGCCGCGGCCGGCGCAGGGGCGGGCGGCGCAGCCGGGGCCGGGGCCGGCTGATCGTCAGCCCAAGCCGCCCCCGCAAAAACCGCGAGAGCCGCCGTTCCGGCCAGCAAAATCAGGGTGTTTGATCTCATCCGCTCATTCCCGTTTATTGTGCGTTGCAGCGTTATTCGCTGGTCACGGGGGTGTTTTGGAAGCGAGGGTTCCCGGGACGGCTGTAAACTTGCTGATGCGGCGCTCGTGCGCCCAATTTCAGAGCAGACACAGGGCTTCGCCGCGCGTTTTCCATTCATTTCGCAGGCGCCGGCCTCTATGCTCGATCCGGACAAGTTGATGCGCAGAGGCCTGCCGATGGCGATCACGACCGCCGCTGAAAAGCGAGCCGCGTTCAGGACCCTGCACCAAACGGGGTGTTTCGTGATCCCCAATCCCTGGGACGTGGGGTCGGCGATCGCATTGGAGACGCTCGGCTTCAAGGCCCTGGCCTCGACCAGCGCCGGTTTCGCCTGGTCGATGGGCCGGGCCGACAATACTGTCGGCATCGAGGCGCTGCTGGCTCACCTGACCGCGGTCTCGGCGGCCGTCAACATTCCGCTCAATGCCGATTTCGAGAATGGCTTCGCCGACGATCCGGACGCCGTGGCGGCCAATGTCGCGCGGGCGGCGGGGACCGGTATCGCCGGACTGTCCGTGGAAGAACTCGACCGGTGACGCGGCCGACCCGCTCTATGATTTCGGCCTGGCTGTCGAGCGCATAGCGGCTGCCAGAGCGGCGATCGACGCCGCCGGCGGCGATGTCCTCCTGACGGCCCGATCGGAAGGATTTATCGTCGGATGCCCCGACCTGGATGAGGTATTACGCCGGCTGACCGCCTATTCGGCGGCGGGCGCCGACTGTCTCTATGCGCCCGGACTGAGCGAACCGGATCAGATCTCCGCCGTGGTGCGCGCGGTCGCGCCCAAGCCGGTAAACGTACTTTCTCTCGGCGCCCCCGTGGCTTCGCTCGCCCAATTGGGCGCGCGGCGGATCAGCGTCGGCGGCGCCCTCGCCCGGGCGGCGTGGGGTGGCTTCATGCGGGCGGCGAGAGCTATCAGCGAAACCGGCGACTTTGGTGCATTTGCCGATGCACCGTCGGGGCGCGAATTGAACGCCCTGTTCGCGCCCCCGCGACCGAGGGATTAACCGTTCGGCTGTCCGCTACCGAGCGATGCGCCAGTTGCGACCTCATTCATCGCGGGGCTCGTGGCGGCGATGATATCGGCATGTTCATGCTGGCGAACGCCTTCGGTTATATTCAGCCGAGTGAACAGGTGCAGAGACCCGTGCGCCGCGACCGCCTCCTGCCACCGGCGACGGGCGTCGTTGATCAGATTTTGCCCTTCGCCGGCATGGACAATCTCGTAAGCGTCGCCGACTTCCCGCACATAGAGATAGTTGCCTCCGATCGGGGAAAGCGGGCGGCCGTCGCGGATCATGCCAAAGCGATAGACCGCGCCAGACGCGCCCCGCACATCGATCAAGTCTCTCATGAAGGTTCTCACAACATAAAAAAATGGCGGCAAGGCGACCCATGGACGTCACCGTCGATGGGATTCGATCCATGCCCGGCCCTCATCGTAGCTCACGATGGGCAATTCGGCGAAATGTTCGTATAAATATGAAAACCTTTGGCTGGCCAGATCGGCCGACCGGTTGGCTGGCGACACATTGGCATCGAGCACCCGGACAACGCCGACGCCGTGGTCGATCGCCATCAAGCGAAATTCCAGCCCCGGCGTTTGCGCCAACTCGAAAGCCACCTTCCATCCATCGCCGGTCCAGCGCGAAGTCGAAATCTGCGGCACATGCTCTTCGATCCAGTCGCGCGGCAACATGTCGTGCAGGGCGATCCACCCGCCGACCCGAACCGCCGCGAGCGCGTGGACGATGTCGCGATGCACCTGTTCGTAGTGATGCAGACCGTCGATGAATATCACGTCGAAACGGGCGTGCGGATTGTCACGAAAATAGGTGTCGCTGGTGAGACGATGGGTGCCGCCGCTGACGGGATCCACCCCGGTCTTGTTCGCCGCCATGACCGCGTCGAACAACAGGTTGGAAGCGCAGCCGATCTCGAGATAGTCGCCTGCCGTCCGATCGGCCAGCAACAGATTGACCAGCGCGATGCGATTGTAGCGTATCGCCGACCAATCCAAGTCGAGAGCGAGGGGAAAGCGGCATCGCCGGTATCGCCACATCGACAGCGATTCGCGGACCAGGGAGTTCAAGCCACGCCGCTTGCCTCGCAACGGCCCGACTGTCCTGGGCACGACGGTCACCAGGGCCCGCATCCTTTGTTTTGTCCGCCGCCTGCAGCAAATCCTGGTGACCCGGGCATGGCGACCGACCTTGACGCGTGGCGATGGCGACGCTTGTCCACCGTCGCGGCGACGCGACGTGTTCCTGGTGCGGGCGGCCGGAGTCGAACCGGCACGGGGTTGCCCCCAACGGATTTTAAGTCCGTTGCGTCTACCAATTCCGCCACGCCCGCGAGGTCCGGCAGCATAGTGACTCGAAAGCTCCGATTTAAAGGGCGAATGTCCGCCAACAATTCAGCTCTCCGGCGCAACCCGCACAATCGCCTTGGCGCCGACGCCGTCGAGCGCCGAAACCAGCTCTTCGACCGTGACGATCACTTCGTTCGCGTCACGTCCTCGAATCACCAAGTTTGAGCCGAACCCCTCCGGACCGAAAAACGGATAGCTGCCCAGTGACAGAGTGGGGTGGGCCCTCGCGACAGCCTCCAGCGGAGCGGCGATCGCGCCCTCCGGCGCCCCGTCCACGCGCACGGTGCGAGCGATGACCACTGCCCCCGTTCGCATCTTGGGACCTACGTCTTCGAGCATTCCGCGCATGATCTGCGGCACTCCGGCCAACACGAAGACATTGCCGATCTGGAATCCGGGCGGGCCCTGCACCGGATTGTTCACCAGGCTGCCGCCGATGGGGATTCGCGCCATCCGACGGCGGGCCGCGTTGAGCTGCCCCTGCCAGCGGGCCTGCATCATCGCCAAAATCTCAGGATGCTCGTACAACTCGACGCCGAAAGCCTCCGCGACACAATCGGCGGTAATATCGTCATGGGTGGGGCCGATGCCCCCGGTGGTGATCACGTAATCATAGGTGATCCGCAGGGCATTCAGCGCACCGATGATATCCGGCGGATTGTCGCCCACCACCCTCGCCTCGGCGAGGTCGACACCGAACGGGGCGAGATAACGCGCGATAGCGTTCAAATTGGTATCCTGGGTGCGGCCCGACAGGATTTCGTCGCCGATGATCAACACCGCGGCGGTGACGCGTTCTTGGCTCGCCAATGCCGCCTCCTCTGGACGTTGACCACTGTGAAGCGGCATAGGCCGCCGATGCTTTTGCCGCAACCGCTGGCGCGCGGGCGCCTCGTCAACCGTTACAAGCGTTTTTTGACCGATATCCGGCTCGACGATGGGCGCGAAATTACGGCGCATTGTCCCAACCCGGGCGCCATGCTGGGATTGAGCACGCCCGGCGCCAGTGTTTGGGTGTCCGCGGCGACGGGCACGAAGCGCAAGCTGGCGTGGACGCTGGAACTGGTGGAAGCCGATGGCGGCCTGGTCGGAGTCAACACGATGCGCCCGAACGCCCTGGTCGCGGAGGCGATCGGCGCTGCATCAATTCCTGAGTTGGCGGGGTATGCGAGCTGTCGTCGGGAGGTGCGGTTTGGCGAAGCCAGCCGCGTCGATTTTCTATTGGAACAAACGGGCCGGCGGCCGTGCTGGCTGGAAGTGAAAAACGTCCACCTGCGACGCGACGGCGATCTGGCTGAATTTCCCGATTGCGTAGTCGCACGATCCGCCAAACATCTACGCGAGTTGAGCGCAAGGGTCGCGTTGGGGGATCGGGCTGTGCAATTGTTCGTCATCCAACGGACTGACTGCGGACGCTTCGCCGCCTGCGCCGACCTCGATCCGGCGTACGCGGCCGGCCTCGCTGCCGCGGCGCGCGCGGGTGTTGAAGTCCTGTGCTATGCTTGCGACATGAGTGTGAGTGATATCCGCATCGCCCGACGCCTGCCATGGATCGGACCGGACAACCATTGAGAGAGACTGATGGCCCTCGTCGACGACATCGCGGACGCCACGTTCCGCACCGAACACATCAAGATACACGGTCCCGACGCGTTTGAAGGCATGCGTCGCGCTGGTCGCCTCGCGGCTGAATGCCTCGATATGCTTACCCAGCACGTCAAGCCCGGCGTCGTGACCGGCGATCTGGACAGCATGGCGCGTGAATTCGCCCTCGATCATGGGGCGCAACCGGCCTGCCTGTTCTATCGCGGCTACTCTCACACCCTTTGTATCTCGCCAAATCATGTCGTTTGTCACGGAATACCCAGTGATCGGACTTTGCGGGAAGGCGATATCGCAAACATCGACGTGACATTGATCCTCGACGGCTGGCACGGGGACCACTCGAGGATGTATCTGATCGGCGAAGTCGCGCCGCGAGCGCGTCGACTGGTCGACATCACTTACGAAGCCCTGGAACGAGGATTGGCGGAAGTCCGGCCGGGCGCGCGCCTCGGCGACATCGGTCACGCGATCCAGTCCTATGTCGAATCCCAGCGGTGCAGCGTCGTCCGCGACTTTTGCGGCCACGGCCTGGGCCGGGTGTTTCACGACGCGCCCAACATCCTGCACTTCGGCCGGCCCGGCTCCGGCGAGGTTCTGAAAGCGGGCATGTTCTTCACCATCGAGCCCATGGTGAATCTAGGGCGTCACCCGGTCAAGCTGCTCGCCGATGGTTGGACGGCCGTGACACGTGACAAATCTCTGTCCGCTCAATGTGAACATTCCGTGGGCGTAACCGAGACAGGGTATGAAATATTCACCGTATCACCGCAGGGGTTGTTCAGGCCCTCCTGAAGCGATCACACGCGCCTTGTCCGCCCCGATTCGGGCGGTGGGCCGGTGGCCCGCCGTAGCGGGCCATTGCGGAGGGTTCGCCAGTCCTGGTGACCGATGTCGTCGGAATGCAAGTCGCGTTAGCACTTGAGTATCGCGCGATAAGTTCCTATTTTGTTCGGGGACAAAAGCCGCCAACGGGGGCCGCGGGATGCTGGAGGAACAGGGCGGCTTCGCCTTCGACGGGGGACCGGCGATCGAACCCGCCGAAGCCCGGGTCCGGTCGCCGCATGCTGGTCATCGAGAACGCTTACGGACGCGCGCGGCGATCAGCTTCGCCGCTTTGCCTGACTATGAGCTTCTCGAACTGTTGCTTGCGCGTAGCCTGCCGCGTGGTGATGTCAAACCGATCGCCAAGGCGTTGCTGACCAGATTCGGCGCCTTGGCCGCGGTGTTAGGCGCGACGCTCGAAGAATTGGCGACCATCCGAGGTGTCGGCCGGGGCGTGGCCCTCGATCTCAAGCTGTTGCAGGAAGCAACCTTGCGCATGGGGGCGACTGAGATAAGGAAGCGAACCGTCATTTCCTCGTGGAACGCCCTTTTGGCTTATGTTCGGGTAGCAATGGCGCATGAGGGACGCGAGCAATTCCGGGTTTTGTTTCTCGACAAGAAAAACCAATTGATCTCCGATCAGGTCATGAACCAAGGCACCGTTGACCACGCGCCGGTCTATCCCCGCGAGATCATGCGGCGCGCGCTGGAACTTTCCTCCAGCGCGGTGATTCTGGTGCACAATCATCCTTCAGGCGACCCGACCCCGTCGTCGGCCGACATAGATATGACCCGTCAAGTCGTCGAAGCTGGTCGACCTCTACGGATTACCGTTCACGACCATCTGGTCGTCGGACGCGACGGCGTGGCGAGCTTCAAAGCGCTGGGTCTGTTTTAGGCGGATGACTACTTCGCCGGCGCGACGGCCGGCACCGAAGCGGCATCGCCGGGAATTCCAGACGGGCCATCATAGGTGAAATAAATCTTCTGGCGGCTGCGGGAGATCAGCACGCGGTGCGACGCGAAAAAGTCGATACCGATAATCATACCAGAGCCCCCTTTCGCCGACGGTCCCGCCTGTGAGCCGAGCGCCGTGACGCGGTCGTATTGCGACTCATCGGCGATCGTCATTCTGGCGTTATGGACCGTCTCGTCTCCGACCGTGAAAGTGTCGAAGATCGCTATCCATGCGGGCGACGAGGCGCCGGTCGCCGGCGCGGCCCTGGCGGCGAGCGATGAAGCGACGGACCATTTCACCAGGGACGTCGGCGTGCCGGTTCCAAAGATCGCCACGATCCGAGTGTGGTTGAGCTCAACCGTTGCATACGCCCCCTCGTCATAGTCGGTCTGCGGTCCAAGTCGCGCCTGCGAATAGCGCGACGTGGCCCAATAGGGCATTTCCGCGTCGCTGCAGAACCGACTATCGAAAAATCGGATTAAACCATGCGCAAGATCGATTTCGAGATCGTGGCGCGCCAGCAGGTCTTCCCCCAGCACTCCGCCCGCCCTGCTATCGGCCATCATGTCGTCGTCCGCGACCAGGATAGTCTGGTTGTCGCCCTCGAGTGAGCCGATCCTCAAACTAACGGCTTTCACTCTGCGAATCTGTTCGAGGCCATCGAGGGCGACGACGTCGGCGGGCGGGGCGCTCAATAACCGTAACCCAAGCCGATTTGCGGTCGCGCGCGCCAGCATGCTGAACGCGGAACCGGTATCGACCCGCAGGGTGACAGGCTGGCCGTCAACCTCGGCATCGACCAGCATTTCGCCGCCAACGAGCCGGATCGGAGCTTCCCCGATTTCCTGTAGCCGGCAACCGCCGGCCATGGCGTCGACGGACACTAAAACTAAGGCGCCGATCAGAGCGATCAGCACCGCCGCGCGCCTGACCCGGAAACTAGATCTTCTCATTCGCCCACCCCAGCGGATCCTCGTTCCCGCGGCGGGAGGTTAGGCCGAAATCCAACGTCGATCCATCCGCGGCAATGGCTCGGGCTTTGTTTGTCGGATGTAGAGCCGTCGCTGCCGAAATGGCACAGTGTCGGCGACCGGCTCACCTGGGTGGGGACAACCAGCGGGTGCGCCGAACGCGTCGATTGCCCAGCCGTCAGGAGGGTTCGAGACAGCTTCTCGCTCGCACGGGGCCGGCATCGTCCGCGGACGTCGCCTCTCCGCGCCACCGGATCGGGTCATGGGTTGAGCGCGATTTTCCAGGTGTCCAAGGTCGTCCCCAGCTGCTGGTCCAGTTGGGTCATCGAGTTGAGATAGGTGATCGAGGATTCAAGCGCCTGAGTATCCGCCGACCGCAGGTTGGCCTCGAAGCTGAGCACCTCGAAATTCGACGTACGACCGGCCTGCAGCTTCTCGCGTTCGAGTTCGAGCGTCTTCGCGGCCAACTGCCGAGCCTGACGCGCCGCGTCTACACGGCGCCAGCTCATTTCGACACCCTGAACGGCATCACGCACCTGTGCCTCGATCTGCGCTCGGAGGTCTTCGAGTTGCACCTCCTGCGTGCGAAGGTCGACAGTCGCCTGAATTTCCGCCTGGGCCAATGAATGGTCGCCGAACGGAATGCTGAATTCCACGCCGACACTTGCGCTTGTCCCGACCGTGTTCACCGGCAGACCGGTGGTCGGGTCGATTGGCGCCAAGCCGCCTTGCACAGTCTGGTGCTGGACGCTGCCGACCGCCGAGATGTTCCACAGACGATCGTTCCTGGCCAGCATCAGATTAAGCCGGGATTGTTGCACCGTCCGCAGCTGCGCGAGATAGTCAGGTCGGTTGTTCAAAGCGGTCGCGATCGCCTGGTCCAGGTCGATGTCCACGTGACCGACGTTCAACGCATCGGCGGCGGCTATATTGGTATGCAGGTCCATTGCCAACAGCTGCAGCAGGGCAAGCTGCGCGCTGTTGCGGCTCTGTTCGGCTTCCAAAAGGGCCACCTGCTGATTGGCAATGTCGGCCTGGGTCTGAACGATCTCGGCGGCCGCCATGCGGCCGGCATCGATCAGGGCCTGATTGGTGGCCAACTGCTGTCGTGAACGATCCAGCCCGTCCTGCGCAATGACCAGTTGTTGCTGCGCCTCCAGCAGGGTCCGGTAGGAAAGTATGATATTCGTTACCGTGTCGACGACCGTGGACTTCAGCCCCAGTTGGTTGATCTTTTCCTGGAGCTCCGCGATCCGGATCGGGGCCATATTGACCTTGATGCCCGCCCCTTTCAGCAGCGGTTGCGTGACGCTGACCGTTGCTGTGTCCGTGCCTTGATTCAATCCCCCGGACCGTATGTCGAGCCGAGACCACGAAAATTGGAATTGCGCCCCAGTCGGGAGCAGCCAACTCGCCGTAGGATTGAGGCTCAAGGTGGTCGAGTTGATTCCCAAATCTCGCGATGCCACGTAGCTGCCGGCGAGAATTGCGGTAGGCTGAAATCGGGATCGGGCGACAAACAGATCGAACTTTTCGGCGATGCGGGTTATATAGGCCGACTTGACCTGGCGATTGTCGCGTAAGCCGATGAATACTGCCTCCGCCAGACTGATTGGCGTCCGCGGTCCCGCGGCGGTGGCCATCGGGGCGGGCGGCGACGCGACCATAGACCGCGCCGGTGGTGTTTCGCCCTTCACCGCGCCGGCGGCGAGGATCACAATCAACAGCGCCGGCCAACCCGCCGAGCGTTCTGGAGACTCCCGTTGACAAGCCGATGGTCGCTTAGCGTGATGCTGGTCTTTCTGGGCCCGGCCGGCTGTGCGACACCCCGCGTCCTCGAGCGACCGCCCAACGCTCCGTCCATGGCGGCGCCACCGTTCGGCGTTCCCATTCCGGCTATCGCCAAGCCTGACTCTGGTACTCAAAATTGACCTCGATACAGCGGCGCTCGACATCTGCTAACGCATAGCCGGCGAGCACAGGCTAGCCGCACGCGCCCTGGAACGCCAACCATGCGAGACTTTGACGAAGACCACTCCGCTGCGAGCCATGTGCCGTTCGTTAGCTTCCAGGGAGCCAAAACGCCCCCTTGGCGAGTTATCGGGAGCCTGAAACCCGCTGTCGGCGCGGAATGAATTCCGTTGCTCGAAGTCGCCAACCTCGAGAAGCGTTATGGAACGGCGGATCGGCCGATCCCTGTCCTGCGCGGCGTCAGTTTCCGTGTCGAGGCCGGCGCCTTCTGCGCCATCCTTGGGCCTTCGGGATCGGGCAAGAGCACCTTGATGAATATTGTGGGCTTGCTCGACAAACCCTCAGGCGGAAGCATCAGGCTTGCCGGCGAGTTGATCGTGGATGTTTCGCCCGACAGCGCGGCGCATCTACGCAACCGCCTGGTGGGTTTCGTTTTCCAGGCGTTCAACTTGCTGCCGCGGTTGACCGCTTGGGAGAATGTGGCCTTGCCGCTGCTCTATCGCGGGACGCCCCGCAGTCAACGAAAGGAGCTCGCGTTGATGATGTTGGATCAAGTCGGCCTCGCCGATCGCGTGGACCACCGACCCGCGGCTCTTTCGGGTGGACAACAACAGCGCGTAGCGCTTGCGCGGGCCCTGATAACCCGGCCCCCGCTGATCCTGGCCGACGAGCCGACCGGGAGTTTGGACAGCGTGACGGCGGCGGAGGTCATGGGCCTTTTGCGCGATCTCAACCGAAAGTTGGGTGTGACCGTCCTGATGGTGACGCACGATCAGTCTCTCGCGGCTCGGTGTGACCGACGGATCGAAATGCTCGACGGCCGGGTCGTGGCGGACACCAGCCTTCCGTGAAGGCCTGGCTATTCCAAGATGCCGGCCTCTCGGTGCGGGAAGCGATCACCGAAGCGTTGGGTAATCTGCGTGCGCAGGGCCAGCGTTCAATCCTCGCTTTGCTCGGCATCCTGATTGGAACCGCCTCGATCATCGCGGTGCTGACCATCGGTCATATCGCCCAGTTGGAGACGCTGAAGGTGTTTCGCCACCTCGGAGGCGACATGGTGCAGATCCACGCCATGCCCGCACCCGCCGTCGCGACAGGTATTCTCGACCGCGGTACCGTCGAACGTTTGCCGTTGACGGATCGGGCCGTGATTGGCGCGGCGCCGCTTTCGGTGGATCACGACACGGTGTCGGCCGGCGCGCAGTCGGCCGAGGTCAGTGTTGGCGCGGTGACGCCAGCCTTGCGCGAGGTGGAAAAACTCGACCTTCGTCAAGGTCGGTTTTTCACTCCGATCGACGATGACGACCTGGTCGCCGTCCTCGGCGATCAGGCCGCCCGAAAACTGTCGGCGCCGGGTGCTCAGGTCCAGACCGGGTCAAAGGTCACCTTCAAAGGATATGTCTTTACGGTCATCGGCGTTCTGAGCCCCACCTCGTTCACGACACTCGATCCGATTGAGCTCAACGATGCGGTCATGATGCCGCTTGCGGGCGCACAGCGAGTTTTCAGCCCGCCCGACCCGACGACAGCGATGATCCGCTTACGCCCGGAAACCGACGTCAAGGCGGAAGGGACGCGACTGACCGCGGCGCTCGCTAATCCGACGGCGACATTGCAACTAATCACCGCTCGCGACGTGATCAAAAGCATGAATGCGGAAAAGGTCATCCACGGGCAGCTGTTGACGGCTGTCGGCGCCATTTCTCTGCTGGTCGGCGGAATTGGCGTGATGAACGTGATGCTCATGGGCGTGATGGAACGACGACGCGAAATCGGACTGCGCGCGGCGATTGGCGCCACGCCAGGCGACCTCGGGTTCATGTTTCTGGTCGAAGCCGCCACCCTGGCCTTTGTCGGTGGACTAGCCGGCCTGGCGGCAGGACTGCTGGCGGCGCTGGTCACCGCTCAGCTGTCCGGTTGGACTTTCAGCCTGGATCCTTGGGTTCTCCCACTTGGACCTGGCGTCGCGGCCCTGGTCGGCATTTCCTTCGGCCTCTATCCGGCGCTGAAGGCGTCGCGATTGAATCCGATCGAGGCCCTGAGAGCGGAATGACCGCCTGCTTCGATAGGATGCCGGCCAGAATGCCTGGTTCACTGTCGTCGCCGGCAATACGAGGTGGCTTCATGGCTATGAACAAACTGATCAAGCCCGTTCCGCGACTGGTCATGATCGCGGGTGGGGCCTTGCTCGTCCTTTTGGTTATGGCGAGCCTCTATCTCGCCCGCCGGGCGGCAACCGCATCGGATGCCAAGGCGGCCGCGGAACAGAGCGCGATCATCGAGAGCCGACCGTTCGCCTCGACCCTCGGCGTCGCCGGTCTGATCGTACCTGGCGACGCCACGCCGGTCATTGCTTCGTTCGATGCAAAGATAACCCAGGTCGACTTCGAGTTCGGGGATCCCGTTCGGCAGGGTCAGGTGCTCGTGCAGCTGGATCCCACCGAGATCCGACAGCGGTTGGACGAAGCGAGGGCCGAATATCTGAAGGCGACCCAGACGGCCAGCGAAATGTCGGCATGGGAAAACGGACCCGAGGTGTCGCAGGCACGGCGCGCGCAGAATTCCGCAGCGTTCGATCTGAGTGATACACGTCGAAAAGTCGCCGAAACCAAAGCCCTGCTCGATCGTGGGCTCGTTGCTCGTGACGAATACGACGGCTTGGTTCAGCAGCAACGCAATCAGGAGATGGCGTTCGACGCAGCTCGCCAGGAACTGAAGGAGGCGCTGGAAAGAGGCCGGGGCACGAACCGCGAAGTCGCGCAAATCGAACTCGATACGTCGCGATCACGCCTCGCCGAAGTCTCCAGCGAGGCAACGGGGGCGATGATCCGCGCCCCGGTAACCGGAATTGTCATCCATCCCCAACTGGAAAAAACCGAGGCTGCCAGCCAGATAATCCACACCGGCGCCGGCGTGACACGAGGACAGGTGATAGCGGCGATCGCGCGTCCCGGCGGTCTGGCTGTGAGCTTTCAACTCAGCGAGTCCGACGCCAACCGGGTAAAGCCCGGCCAACCGGTCGCGGTGACCGGCCCTGGTTTCGCGGGAGAAACCCTCACCGGTGTCGTCACTTCGGTCGCGAGGGAGGCAACCCCGGCGGCAAATTCCGCGGGAGCAAGTGTTACGTTCGCGGCAAGCGCCCGGCTCGCGAATTTAACCCCCGGCGAAGCCGCCCAAATTCGAATTGGCATGACCGCCAATGTTTCAGTCGAGACCTACCGCAACCCGAGCGCCTTGGTAGCCCCCGCAGCGGCCATCCAGGGTACGGCCCCCGATACATTCGTGACGGTCAAGGACAGCCCGACTGGTAGGCGGCGCCGCGTCGATGTCAGAATAGGCCAAGTTGCACCGGATGGCGTTGAAGTGCTGTCGGGACTGAAACCCGGGGACGTCGTCGTCTGGGCGGCGACCACGTCTTCCACCGACAGCGAATGAAGCGTCGGCCTGCGACAATGTCATAGGCCGATGACCTGTCAGCGCCTAATCGCCAAAAAAAACCCGGCCTCGACCTGCGTCGCCGCCGGGAGTGGATGTGGTGTCCGGGCCGGGGGCATTACGCCCCCGGACGGTTTTTTCAGTCTACGGCGCGGTGGTGATCGCAGGCGTGGTTTGAGCGCTGCCGTTGATGCCGCAGGCGCCTGGGTTGAGCGTGGTGTTATACGACACCACGCCGCCACTGCTGATCGCGACGACGACGGTGCCTGGGCCGCAAGTTCCCAGGGGGCTGCTGACCGAAACTCTGGCAAACTTGCCAGCGGTCAGGCTGGTCGCCTTGACTGGCCAGGGTAGGCCGGTCGCCGAGATGACGGCGCATGCCGGGTTCGGATTGACCGCCGTGGGCGAATAGGTGGCGGCCGTGACGACCGCCGTACCCGTGGCGCTGGTATGGCCCACATAATGCGAGTTGCAAATGACCGTGGCGCCACTTTTCATCAGGGTGGACGTGCCATCCGCGGTGAAGTTGGTCTTCTCCGGAACGAGATGCGGAACAGCAAGCGCGGATCCTGCAAATCCAACGGTGATCACGGCTGCCGCCGCGATGGCGATTACTTTCTTCATGAGGTTTCCTCTTTTGGTTAAGGACGGGTGGAATGTTCGGAATACGGAGCGGGTTGGCCCCGCCTTCCTTGACGCTGATTTTTGACCAATGGGGGGATAAAGAGCAAGTTTTTTTTGTTGGCCCGGGGACTTTTACCGGATGAAAAAAATTTATCCATTGGCAAGCGGTCCCGGATGGATGGCTTTAGCCATTGGGCGGTTTGAGAAGACTGCTCTCGAGCCTGCCAATCGCACTGTTTCATCGATCTATAATGGCAATGGCGGGGTGGATGGCGACATGCCCTCCGTCAATGGCGCACTTGGGCGGAAGCGGCGCCGACTGAAAATTCACGGCGCCGGTCGAAGACACCTCGAGGCGGATCGAGGCTGGGCCGCACTCCCCGGTAGCCGGTGAGCGAATGGTCACGCCCCGAAGCGAGGCCGAGGTTTGGCTGTCGGCGACCGCCAGCCAAGGAAGGCCGCTGGGCGTTATTTGACCGCATGCACCCAGGAATCCTCCCGAGAACCCGAACCGGATGATCTGCGCCGTTCCCGCATGCGTCGTTCTTCCAGAGAAGCTCACGGCGCAACGCAATGTCAAACCTCCTCCGGAGACCTGCATCCTGCCAACACCGGCAAACGGCGAATTGGTAGGCGACAATGAGAACGCGTCGGCACAAACTGGCCCGAGGCCGACTATCACCGCCCCCGCCATGGCAAGCGTGCGGTTCACGCGAGCGCGCCGTGGCGGACACATGCGCCGTTCAGACCCGCCAGGTTCGACCGATACTCTGCTCGTGGGCCACACATCTGCTTTCGGGCCCTGTGCAGCAACTCCTTCACCGACTCACGAGATATACCCATTTGATCGGCGATCGCGGCATGGCTCGTTCCGTCGAGCCGCCGGTAGCAAAAAGCGGCGCGGGAGCGAGGCGGCAAGTTGTCCACGGCGGCCAGCGCGCGCGCGCAAGCCTGTCGAGCCGCCATGATCCGTTCCGGCGAAAAGTCGCTCGACAACGGGGGCGCATCCTCCAGCGCATCATGCAGGATCGAGCAACGGCGGGCCAATCGGCGTCGGCGATCGATCAACACGTGGCGCGCGACAGCAAACAAGTATCGCCCATGATCCGCGATCGGCGACGTCATCCGAGCCGCATGGACATTCAGGAATACATCCTGCACGAGGTCGTCGACGTCGTCCGGCGGGGCTCGTCTGGAGAAATACCGACGCAGCGCTGGCCCGTGAAGCGTCATATCCGCAGGCAATCGTTCCACATCGCTCGACGACGGACGCAATCTACCTTCGACCATCGATGCACTCCCTTTGACGCGTGGGTAGTGAGCGGCTTAACCGCGACATGCCCGTCGGTTTTCAGAAACGCTTGCGAATGCTAGCCCCGACCACGCGTGGGTCGAGCGTGAACACGTTCGTCGTCAACGCGGTATCGTCGCTGTTGATGAATGCCCCGGTGATCGGAGTCCCGTCGAGCAGGTTCTTCACATAGACCTCCACTTCGAGGCCGGCCGATGGTTTGTCCAGTGTGAGACGAAGATTGATGTTGGTCCAGGCCCGCAGCTTATCGATCGGATCCTGATAGACCCGCGCCCAGGAGGAGGCCTGGTGGTAGACGTCGCCGTGGAGTGTCGCCGACCAACCGGCGGGCAAGTCAAGGCTGTAATCCGCCCCAAACGATTCCGTCCAATGTGGCTGGTTCGGCAGGCTGTGGCCCCCAAGATTTGCGTAAAAGCCGATGCCGCCGTTCGCGAAATCGGATGGCGATGGGGGCGCGACACTGGCAAAGGTTCCCGGACAGACGCTCGCGAAGTTTTCCCAGTCCGGCAGACCCGCCGCCCGGTTAGCGGTCACAATGCTGGCTATGTAGGAAACGGCGACCACGCAGTTCGACGGCAGGAGCTCGTTACCCTTGAAAACAATGTAGTTCGGATTGCCCTGCGTGCGGTTCATCACGTCGATCGACTGCGAACCATTGGCCAGCGAACTTCCTTGATATCCCATATTATAGTTTACACGGAGGTGACGCGTGGCCTGGAATACCGATTCAAGCTCCGCGCCCCAAACCTTCGCGTTGAAATTCTCATTGATCGCAGTTCTATTTTCTATCTGAGAGACTTGATAGCCCTTGTAATCATAGAAGAAAGCATCTCCATTCAAGACGAGCCTGCCGCCCATCAAGGTGTTCTTCGTGCCCAGTTCAAATGCGTTGACGTATTCTGGCTGGAAGGTTTGTGGATAGGCGGTCAGCTGGACGAGGGTCGAGCCAGGGGCGTAGCCGATCCCGGGCGGGTTGGCGCCTCCGCCCTTATAACCGCGATTGTAGAAGGCATAAAACAAGGACTGGTTGGTGAATGGCACATGTGGCGTCCAATCCAGTCCGATTCGACCAGTGGCCGCCCCCCAGTGTTGTTTGATGTCTGGCGAAACCGGGTAGCCACCATCCGTGGTGCCGCCAAACGTCGAGTCCAACAGGGTCTGCGTGGGTATAGGCGTGAATGTTTTGTTATCGTCCGTGTATCGAAAACCCGCCGTCAGCTTCAGAGTCGGCGAGATCTTGTAATACAGTTCGCCAAAGGCAGCCGCCGAATTAACTTTATACGGATTCTGGCTTAAAAAATAGTTATGGCCTAGATTATTTAGTTTGTTGAGAGGATTTGGGTCGATGTAGATGCAGCCATTGGTGCTCGTCGGCGTCACCGGCATCGGCGTGCCCGTGGTATTGCACAGGTTCAAATTAGCGGAGTAGTTACCCACGCCGCGGGCCTGCGAAATAGCAGTCAGGACGTTGAAAAATACGTAGTAATCTTCCAACGTTTGATAATACAGATAATTGCCGCCAACGCTGAAGTTGAACTTTCCATCAAAGTTCGACTGCAGCCTGAATTCCTGCGAAAACTGTTTGCTCGTCGCGTTTGATTGGTCGAGCCCGACGATCGAGGTCGAACATCCCAGCTGGGGATCGCAATAGACCCCGCCTGGGGTAATTTGCGGCGCTGGACCAAAATTGGTAAAGATGTTGTGCAGTCCTGTGCTACTATTAAAAATACCAGGTACGGTATTAAACCGATTGAAATCTTCCTGCGAGAAATATTCGTCGTGATTATAAGCCGTTTGTGACGACAGTGTCAGGTGGTCGGTCAGCGCGTAATCGAGATTCAGTTCGATCACATCCGAGCGAGCGCGATACGCCGGGTCGAATTTAGAGGCGATCTGGCGCAAATTCGGCGACTGCATCAGGTTGCCGTAGGGATCGATGGGGTTCAGCAGATAAACCGGCTGGAAATGGATCGATCCCAGGACCGCCGTCGACTGAACGCCGGCGAGGACATATGGCAGCGAAAGACCGTTAGGCGTGCCATAGGCTTGCGGCGAATACAGTGACGCATCCTGGCAACCCTGGCTGGTATAGGCTTGCGCGATCGGGTCTAGATTTTGAATTGACGAACCGAGCGACGACAGGCCCGGATCGTGGGTGCACAGCTGCTTGGTGCTACGCGAGCGGCTGTCGTCTTCGTTGAAGTGTTCCCAAACAAAATTCCCCTTTAGCCGTTCCGTCGGTTTGAAGCCGATCGTTACGCGGGTCGAATAAAGATCACGCCCATCAATGTTGTTTCCGGTAATAGAATTGTAGGCGTAGCCATCGCGTTTGGTCCACGAACCGGCGAATCGGATGTCCAGTTTGTCGTCGGATACCGGTATGTTGATGAAGCCGCTAAGTCTTTTGTCGCCATAGGTGCCGATTTCGCCCTTCAGTTCTCCGGCGAACACATCGATTGGCTTGGCCGAAATCACATTTACCGCCCCTGCGGTGGCGTTGCGGCCATAGAGCGTGCCTTGTGGTCCCCGAAGGACCTCGACTTGCTCGACATCAAAGAATTCCTGTTCGAACAGGCGATTCCGGATCAGAGCGGTGCCGTTGAAATTTACCGAAACACCGGGGTCGGTGGTGACCGAAAGGGCCTGGGTGCCGATCCCCCGGATAGTCAGGTTGTAGCCGCTGAAATTGGTCTTGGTGAAACTGACGTTCGGAATCGCCTTCAAAAGATCGGGGCCGCCCTCGATCTTCTGTTTCTCGAGTGATTTTTCCGAGAAGGCAGTGATGGCGATCGGCACGGTCTGCGAGGCCTCGCTCTTGCGCTGGGCGGTGACCACGACTTCCTCGACCGCGGTTCCACCGGAGGGGGCCGCGCCGCTCGCTGCCGAGGCCGCCGCATTCGCGTACCCATGTGACAAAGCCGTGGATGCGATTGAAAGACCCGCGACCATCCCCGCGCGCAGGCCGAACCTGTCCGACAATGTAACCTCCCAACCCGTTTGCGACGACACCGATTTTCGGCGTTAGACTTCTATTTACCGCGGATCCGCCGCGCCTTGGGCGCATTGGGCCTCTCGTCCGGTCTCCCGGCGCCAAAACACATCGGAATTCACGGTCCTGTCAATAGCCGTGAGGCCAAATTTTGCGAGAACGAAACCTAGAGGATTGCGGGCAACAGTCGCGCCGCAAGGCGGCGAACCGCCTCCCTGTCGCGTCCAAGCATATCGCGCAGCGGCGGTCCGATGAGAGCGTCGCCGAAGGCGCATAAGGTGATGAAGAGCAGCGCCGAAGGAATATGCCGTTGCGAATTGCCGCCCGCCGCGCGAATCTTTTCGTCGACTGCCAACACCAGTTCGCCGACCGCCTCTCGCACGGGTTCAAGGTGCTCGTTGCGGTTCGACAACGCGATCCACGCCGCCAATGGCGCGGCGCCCCCTGATCGAACGCGTCGAAGACTATGTCCACCAGCGTGCGGGCTGCACGTTCGTCCGATCGCACGTGCTCCACGGCTGAATCCAAAGCCAGCGTGAGATCGCGCACCATAGCGCCCATGAGAGCCGACTGCAGCCGCGCCGCCGAGCCAAAATGGTGAATCAGATTGCCGTGGGTAACGCCGATTTCGCGCGCCACGGCCTGCAGAGTCACCCCGTCCGGACCGTAGGCGATGAGCAGGCGACGCGCGCACTCCAGCGCTTCGGCGCGAGCTTCGTCAGGCGTCCGACGGCGCCGTACCGGGCGCTTTTGCGGCGGTGAGTTGTCGCCCTCCATGGCTCCACTCGTGCTATTGATAGAGACGTCAATTAATTCATGGCTGGCTTTGCCGGGCGACGCAACCAGCCCGAGGGGCAACCGGCGTTGCGAATTTACCCTTGACGGCGCGATAACTTACATTAATGTAGATTGTGATCCGCACTCAACCCTTGCCATCGGAGTCGCCATGTCGGCTGCATGCCCCACCCCGACCGACCTCAAAATCAAACCCCGGGATCTGGCGTTTTCACGTGGGGTCTCCGCCGGTCGACACTGGTTGGCCGAAGATCCTGTCGCGACCGCCTTTTACAACGCGCTGTCCGCCACGTTTCCGCTCGGAGAGCGATTCTTCATGGATAGCGTCCGTCGTTACCGTCATTGCGCCGATCCCACTCTCGATCAGCAAATTTCCGCCTTCCTTACACAGGAGGCGATCCACACGCGCGAACACGCCTTCTTCAACCAACAGGTTGCCGACGGTGGATACGACCTTGGGGCGATGGAGGCGCGTACGAAGGCGCGGATCGACTTTGCCCGCACCCGGCCGCCCTTGATGCAGTTGGCCGCCACCGCAGCTCTCGAGCACGTCACCGCGATCCTCGCCAACGCGATCCTCAAGGATGACCGTCACCTGCGAGGGGCGAAGCTCCAGGTGCGAGCGATGTGGCGATGGCACGCCATCGAGGAGATCGAGCACAAGTCGGTCGCCTTCGACACGTTGGCGATCGCGTCCGCCGGATTGCCGCCGTGGCGCCGCTGGTTGATGCGATCGACGATCATGATGTTGGCGACCGGACTGCTGATCTCGAGCATCGGTGCGAATATGGCTGAAATGCTCAGGGCCGACGGGCTTGAGTTGCGGCGCTCGTGGCGCCGCGTCGCGTCTTATTTGCTGGTAAGCCCTGGCGTGTTGCGCCAAGTCACGATTCCCTATCTCGCCTATTTCGCGCCTGGTTTCCACCCTTGGGCCAAGGACGATCGGGACCTTATCAAGTCCGCGGAACTCGAATTGCAACAGCTCGCGGCGGTCTAGTCGCCCTTCGGTCGGGGCGTTTCAAGCGGCCCCGACACGCTCGTCGCTAAGCGCGGCCGCCTCCCATTGCTGGTAGGCCGGCGTCATCAGCAGCCGAGTGGCGTACGCGCCCGCCGGGCCGATATCGCCGAAGTCGCTCAGTCTCAGGCCGTAGGTGCGGAAACGTGTCGCGACAGGGGTGAAAAAAGCATCGGCTATCGACCAGTCGCCAAGCAGAAACTCACCGCCAAATCGGCTGAGAAGGTCATTCCACAAAAGCACGATGCGCTGGATGTCCTTGGCCGTCGCCTCCGAGACATCGACGGTCACTCGGAGTGACAAGTCCATGGGGCATTCGCCGCGCAACGAGTGAAACCCGGAATGCATCTCAGCCACGGCGCACCTACCCAGGGTGCGCGTGACGAGATCCGCGGGCCACAATCGGGCTTCCGGCAACCGGTCGGCCAGATATTCGCAGATCGCCAAACTATCCCACACGACGAGGTCGCCGTCTTTGAGCGCGGGAACCAAGCGCGATGGCGATCCGGCGGCCTGAGCCGCGTCGCCTGTGACGTCCGCATTCTTCTGGCGGAGGCGAATTCAACGTCTCGGTGAATTCCGCGCCGGCGTGTTTGAGCACCAGCCACGGCCGCATCGACCAGCTGGACCACACCTTGTCGCCGATTATCAGTTCCATCTGGGGCTCCCGAACAAAAAAATCTCGGACGGACAACCTAGGGCGCCGCTAGAGTTATGGAAACATTCGGCGCGTACCGGGTGTTCCGTTCATGGGAGCGTATCAATGACCAGGACCACCCAAGACGAAGCTGCGTCGCCGGCGCGCCCGGCCTTCACGGTGGGCTACCGGAGCGCGGTTCTCGGTCTCCTGCTCATGGCGTACACCTTCAACTTCATCGATCGCACGATCATTTCCACGATCGGTCAGGCGATCAAGGTCGACCTGAAGCTCACCGACACACAGTTGGGTCTGCTCGGAGGCCTATCGTTCGCGGTCCTCTACACCTTGTTGGGCGTGCCCATCGCCCGATTGGCGGAGCGCTACAGCCGGGTGTGGATCATAACGGCTTCGTTGATCGTCTGGTCGGGCTTCACCGTCGCGTGCGGAGTCGCGGGCGGTTTCATCCAATTGCTGGCTTTACGGGTCGGGGTCGGGGTGGGCGAAGCAGGATGCTCGCCACCGGCCCACTCCCTGATCAGCGACTATTTCGAGCCGCGACGCCGCGCATCGGCCCTTTCCATATATGCCTTCGGCATTCCACTCGGCAGTATGATCGGCGCCGCGCTAGGCGGGTGGCTAGCTAAGGATTATGGCTGGCGGGTCGCCTTCATGGCGGTCGGCGCGCCAGGCGTATTCTTGGCGCTTGCCTTTCTGTTGCTGGTGAAGGAGCCGCCGCGCGGCCATTCCGATCCTCCCGAGAGGGCGGCCATCGACATAGGACGAGAGTCCGGACGGCCCAGCCCGAGGGGAAACTGGCTGTGGTCGGAAACCAAGGCGCTGAGCGCCGTCGGCGCCAGCCTGTTCGGAAAATGGCCGGTATTGAACATCATCCTCGGACTGACCGTTACATCGTTCGCCGGATACGGCGCCGGAGCGTTCGCCGGCCCCTATTTCATTCGGACCTTCGGGCTGGACTACGCAACCGCAGGCCTGATCCTCGGCCTGATCGCCGGCCTTTCGGGGGGCCTCGGCACACTGGCCGGCGGCCTCATCAGCGACTGGGCGGGAAAGCACGGCGCGAAATGGTATGCGCTGACGCCCGCCATCGGCATCGCGATCGCGGCGCCGATTTACATACTGGCCTATCGCCAACCCGACTGGCGCACCGCGGCGGCGATCCTGATGGCGCCCGGGATTTTCGCCTACACCTATCTGGGGCCGAGCTTTGGAGTGGTGCAGAACGTCGTCGAGACCCGGCAGCGGGCCACCGCGGCGTCACTTCTGCTGTTGTTCGTCAATATTATCGCCTTAGGCGGCGGCCCGCTGTTTACCGGCTGGATCATCGACCAGTTCGCGCAGTTCAACTTCGCCCATCCACAAGCAAATCATATCCTCCAGGGCCTCGCGGGCATGTTCGCGCCGCAGACGCCGGTGGGCGGTACGACGATGCAGTTCGCGAAAGCCTGTCCGGGCGGCGTCGCCCCGCCAGGAGCCGGTCTGGCAATGGCGGCGCGGTGCAAGTCATCGCTGGTCGCGGCCACGCGAGAGGGGATGATCGTGACCATGTGCTTTCTGTTCTGGGGCGCGTTGCATTACCTGCTGGCCTCGATCGGTCTGGCTCGACAACTGGGGGACGCCGCCGAAGCGCGAAAAGCCCGCGAGGCCTGAAGGCTTTTCGCCCACACCCGTCCCGACTATGACCGACACATGATCACACGCTACGCACGCCCCGAGGCGGCGGCCATCTGGTCGCCAGCCACCCGCTTTCGCATCATGTTCGAGATCGAGGCTCACGCCGCCGACGCCATGGCGCAATTGGGGATCATTCCCCGATCCGCCGCCCAGTCGATCTGGGAACGCGGTGGTCAGGCGATATTCGATGTCGATCGGATCGACGAGATCGAGCGGGAGACGAAACACGATGTGATCGCCTTCCTGACCCATGTGACCGAAATCGTCGGGCCGGAGGCTCGATTCCTGCACCAGGGCATGACGTCGTCCGACGTCAACGATACCGCGCTCGCCGTGCAATTGACCCGCGCCACCGACCTGCTGCTGCAAGACGTCGAACTGGTGCTGGCTTCGCTCGCGCGTCGGGCGTTCGAACATCGTCTCACGCCCTGCGTCGGCCGCAGCCATGGCATTCACGCCGAGCCGACGACGTTCGGACTGAAGCTCGCCGGCCACTACGCCGAATTCGTTCGCGCGCGCGAGCGACTCGCCATGGCCCGGTTCGAAATCGCCACCTGCGCCATCTCCGGGCCGGTCGGAACCTTCGCCAGCGTCGACCCGGCGGTGGAGGCTCATGTCGCCGATAAACTCGGGCTGAGGCCGGAGCCAATATCGACCCAGGTCATACCGCGTGACCGCCACGCCGCTTTCTTCGCGGCGCTGGCCGTCGTCGCCTCATCGATCGAACGCCTCGCCGTCGAAATCCGCCATCTGCAGCGCACGGAGGTGCTCGAGGTGGAAGAACCGTTCGACGCGGGGCAAAAAGGCTCCTCCGCCATGCCGCACAAACGCAATCCAATCCTAACCGAAAACCTGACCGGACTAGCCCGGCTAGTTCGATCCGCGGTCATTCCGGCACTCGAAAATGTCGCGCTATGGCATGAACGAGACATTAGCCACTCATCGGTCGAACGCGGCATCGCGCCGGACGCCTGCGTGCACCTCGACTTCGCCTTGAGGCGGCTGGCCAGTCTGATGGACCGTCTAATCGTTTACCCCGACAACATGGCGCGCAACCTCGAGCGTCTCGGCGGCCTCGTCCATTCGCAGAGGATTCTCTTGCGCTGACCCAAAAAGGTCTGGCCCGGGAGAAGGCCTACGAGGCTGTCCAGCGCAACGCCATGCGGGTCTGGCGGGGAGACGGCGCGTTTGCCGAGCTGTTGAGCTCGGACCCTGAAATCTCGCCTTGGTTGTCCGAAACCGAGCTGGCGGAAGCTTTCGACGTCAAGTGGCATTTTCGACACGTCGACACCATTTTCGCGCGCGTCTTCGGCGCCGGCGCGGCGGCCTAGCCAGCTTTCAGGCGCGAGGTGACGCGCGCGACATTCGCTCGGCTATACGCCCGCCTTTACCTGTCCGCGAGCGATCGCCAGAAACTCGTCCATCTTCGCCCTGACCTCGCCTTCACGAACCGAAACGCCGGCCCCGGCAAGATCCTGCGTCACCTTTCGCAGGACGTCTTCGTCGCCCGGTTGCTCGAAGTCGGATTTGACCACGGCGGAAGCGTAGTCGTCGACATTCTCGAGTCCCATCAGCGCCGCCGCCCATTCTCCCAGCATGCGATTGCGCCGCGCAGCCGCGCGGAATTCCTGCTCCTGATCGTTGGCGAATTTTTTCTCAAACCCTTTTTCGCGCTCGTCTAAGGTGGTCATGCTGATCCTGATACGCCCGATGGAACGCGTTCAATATCCCGCGCCGTGCCTTGGAGCAATCACGTCCCCCCGCTCGCCATCCTAATCGAGGTCGTGAAACCGGGTGAAGTCGATAGAGCGGGAGCCATCCTCTTCGGTCACGAAAAATATCCGCTAACCGCCGGTGCCAATGGATTTCATGCGGCGAAAATGACGTTCGCGCGTGGATGGTGGAAACGAACGTTTCATCCAATCCCTTCATGACCACGACAATTTCGGCGTGCTTTGCGAGCAGGCTTTCGCGGGTTTCACCGTATAGTGGGCTATTCTCATCAATTCGATGCATTACCGTCCAAGTCATGAAGAACAGGGGCGAGCGCGCCCGCAATGTGCGCAGCTCATCGAATCTGCGCATGACTTGGCCCTCCGCGGTCGTCACGTCGCGCAGAATGTTGACGCTGACCTCGGCTTCGACAACCAGGTTTCTGCGTCGGTTGGCCGCCCGAAAGATGAACGTCGGTTCTCCTTCGAACGGCGTGACGACGGCCTTATCCGAAAACATGATGCGCGCCGTCGGTCGGGATATCCGGGCGAACAACAGGCCGGTGGCCACCGCCAGGTTGAATAAGCCGACAAAGGTCTCCGCCGTCACTATGACATTGGCGTACATTGTGCGGGGCGCCATGACGCCGTAGCCGAGCGTCCCCAGCGTCTGCACGGAGAAGAAGAACGCATCGCCGAAATTGCCGTGACGCGCGCCGGACACGCCTGCCGGGTCGAGCAGATAGAGGCCGGCGAACAGGCTGTTGATGGCCAGGAAGGCGGAGGCCATGACCGCGAAGAAAGCCCAGAGGGGCATGGTGAGCAAATAGTGGTACGAGTCGCGCCAGCGGTCCTTGGGCAGGCCCCGCGCGCGAGGCGGGGTCGCGCCCATCCGCGGGTAGCCGCCTATCGAATTGTGGAGATTTTCTTCGGACATGCCCCCCTCCCATAGGCGATAAGTCGCCAGCAATCACGCCGACTGATAGCGAACCCCGCTGCGCGAGAGGCAAGCGCCCGTTTGCGCCCGGGGCGTTCATGGACTATGTAGGGCGAGCCCTGATGAAGTCAGGCGCGATCGCCCGAATCGGCACCGCGCGCAGGATCACCGGTCCGCGCGCGATTTCATTTTGGCGGGTCGGCCCTGGCTGGAGGAGGCTTTTGATCATGACCCGCCGCAAGAAAATCTACGAAGGCAAGGCCAAGATCCTTTACGAAGGCCCCGAGCCCGGCACGCTCATTCAATATTTCAAGGACGACGCAACCGCTTTCGACGGCGCCAAAAAGGCGGTGCTCGAGGGCAAGGGCGTGATCAATAATCGCATCAGCGAATATATCATGACGCGCTTGAACGGGATCGGTGTGCAGAACCATTTCATCAAGCGGATGAACCTGCGGGAACAGCTGATCAAGGAAGTCGAAATCATCCCGCTGGAAGTCGTGTGCCGCAATATCGCCGCCGGTTCACTCTCCAAGCGATTTGGCCTTCCCGAAGGGCAGGCATTGCCTCGGTCGATCATCGAATTCTACCTTAAGGACGACAAGCTCGGCGATCCCATGGTCGCCGAAGAGCACATCACCGCGTTCAACTGGGCTCAGCCGCAGGACATCGACGACATGATGGCGACTACCTTGCGGGTGAACGACTTCCTGTCAGGCATGTTCGGCGCAGTCGGCATCACCTTGGTCGACTTCAAGATCGAATTTGGCCGAGTGTGGGAAAATGATTTTTCTCGCGTGATTTTAGCCGACGAGATCAGTCCCGACAGTTGCAGACTCTGGGATTCGGCAACCAACGAAAAACTGGACAAGGACCGGTTCCGCCGGGACCTCGGCAACGTCATCGAGAGCTACACAGAGGTGGCCCGCCGTCTGGGCATCATGAAAGAGATGCCGACGGTCATTCAGGGCGGCATGGCGTGAAGGCGATCGTCCATGTGTTCCTCAAGCCCGGCGTGCTGGACGTACAGGGTAAGGCGGTCGAGAACGCGCTACATGGGCTCGGCTGGACCGACGCTCGCAACGTTCGGGTAGGCAAGGCGATCGAATTCGACCTGTCGGAGTCCGACCGGCCGGCCGCTGAGGCGCAGGTCAAGGCGATGTGCGACAAACTGCTCGCAAATCCGGTGATCGAAGGCTATCGCGTGGACCTGAGGTGAAAGCCGCCGTCGTCGTTTTCCCGGGCTCGAATTGCGATCGGGACTGCAAGGTCGCCATCGAGCGCTCGACCGGCGCGGATGTGACGATGGTGTGGCACGGCGAGACCGTGCTTCCCGCTGGGCTCGATCTGATCGTACTGCCGGGTGGATTTTCGTATGGCGACTATCTTCGGGCAGGCGCGATGGCCGCCCTTTCGCCGGTCATGGCCGAGATTCGTGCAGCGGCGGCCCGCGGCGTCGCGATCGCGGGAATTTGTAACGGCTTCCAGATATTATGCGAGGCGGGCCTGCTGCCGGGCGCCCTGTTGCGAAACGCGGGCCTGAAATACGTCTGCAAACCGGTGACACTCGAGATCACCAATCTTCAGACCCGCTTCACCGCCGCATTTGGTCGTCGTCGCGAAGCGACGATGACGGTCGGAAATGGCGAAGGAAACTACTTCGCCGACATCGCCACTCTCGATCGGCTGGAGGGTGAAGGGCGGGTCGTGTTCCGCTACCGCGACAACCCCAACGGATCGGCGCGGGCGATCGCCGGATTGGTCAACGAGCGGGGAAATGTCCTGGGACTTATGCCCCATCCCGACCGCGCCTTCGAACCTGAACTCGGTTCGGCCGACGGCGCGGTGCTGTTTCAGAGCGTGATGGCCAGCGGTTGAGGCCCCTCGCCCCTGAACCCGTGGATCCAGGGGCTTTCGCCGCGCGACTCAGCGAGAGGCTGTTCCGATATTGGCCGGGGACCGGGCCGCCGTGTTGCACTTGGTCAGACCTGCCTCACTGAGGGGGTGGCCGTCCGGAACGTAGGCGCTCAGGCGACCGACCTGTTTGGCCAGATCTTTGCATCCGCTGACGCCAATCGATTCGTCCGGAGCGATCTGGGCGACACAGGTATCGCCCTGGCAATTCCAGACGCGCATGAGCGGCGATCAGTTTGCTTTGAGTCGCGGGCGGCGCCGCCAGAGTGGCGCTTATCTGGCAGTCCGCCAGAGCGGCATTGGCGAGCGAGAGAGTGAAGACGGCGCAAGCCGTCGCGAGGGCGTGTTTCATGGAGGCGCCTTTCAAGCAAATGCGCGTTGGGAAGGAAGGCTTATGCGGCACTCGTTCCGGGGGGCCGGGCCGTTACCCATTTGCCAGCCGGAACTTAACGCTGAATAGATATCACCGATCACTTACCGCGCAAGCGAAATCTGAACGATGTTAAAATCTTTTCACGAAGACCGGCGTGCGTGGTGCGGATGGCGCACACCGGCAGCGATGCTAAGAAAGCGCGATGACAGCCGTGACCCAATCTCTCGCCGAAGTCGCCCTCGCCTTTGGACTGAAGCCGGAGGAATTCGAGCTGATCGTCCAAAGACTGAATCGCGAGCCCAACGAGCTGGAGCTCGGTGTCTTCTCGGTGATGTGGAGCGAGCACTGCTCCTACAAGTCCTCGCGCCGGCATCTGGCGAAGTTTCCGACCAGCGGGCGCGCGAGTCATCCAGGGGCCCGGCGAGAACGCCGGCGTCGTCGATATCGGCGACGGACAGGCGGTGGTGTTCAAGATGGAATCCCACAATCATCCATCGTTCATCGAGCCCTATCAGGGCGCGGCGACGGGCGTCGGCGGCATCATGCGCGACGTTTTCACGATGGGGGCCCGCCCCATCGCTCTGCTGAATGCCTTGCGGTTCGGCGATCCCGCGAACCGCAGGACCCGCCGCCTGGTCGCCGGCGTGGTCGCCGGGATCGGCGGCTACGGCAACTGCGTAGGCGTGCCGACTCTCGGAGGCGAGACCAATTTTCACCGCGGCTACGACGGCAACATCCTGGTCAACGCCATGTGCGTCGGCCTGGCCGACGCCGACAAGATTTTCTACTCCGCCGCGCCGGCCGCTGGCCTGCCGGTGGTGTATTTCGGGTCGAAGACCGGGCGTGACGGAATTCACGGGGCGACGATGGCGTCCGCGGAATTCGCCGCGGACTCCGACGAGAAGCGGCCCACCGTGCAGGTCGGCGATCCATTCGCCGAAAAGTTGCTGATCGAGGCGACGCTCGAATTGATGGCGTCGGGCGCAGTCGCGGCCATCCAGGACATGGGCGCGGCGGGCCTCGACATCCTCGAGCGTGGAGATGGCGGGCAAGGGCGCGGTCGGCATCGAACTGGACCTCGATCAGGTGCCTCAGCGCGAATCCGATATGACGGCTTACGAAATGATGCTGTCGGAAAGTCAGGAGCGGATGCTCGCAATCCTCAAGCCCGGTCGAGAGGAGGATGGCCGTCGCATCTTCGACAAATGGGGGCTCGATGCGGCCACCATCGGTCGGACGACCGACACCGGACGCATCGTGCTGCGCCATCGGGGCGAGGTGGTGTGCGACCTGCCGCTCTCGCCGCTGACCGACGACGCACCGCTTTATGACCGCCCGTACAATGCGCCGACGCCGCGGCCGGCGCTCGACGCCGCGGACGTTGACGGACCGGACGACTGGGAAGCGACAATCCTGACGCTGATCGCCTGTCCGGATATCGCATCGAAGCGCTGGATCTGGGAACAGTATGACCGGCATGTCATGGCCGACACGCTCGAGGAGCCGGCCACCGGCGCCGACGCGGGAATCGTCCGGGTCCACGGCACTCGCAAGGCATTGGCGCTCACCAGCGATTGCACGCCGCGCTACGTGGCGGCCGATCCGTTCGAAGGCGGCAAACAGGCGGTCGCGGAGGCCTGGAGAAATCTCACCGCCGTCGGCGCGGAGCCGATCGCGATCACCGACAACCTGAACTTCGGCAATCCCGAACGCCCCGAAATCATGGGTCAGATCGTTCACGCGATCCAAGGCATGGCCGAGGCCTGCCGGGCGCTCGACTTCCCGGTGGTCAGTGGAAATGTCTCTCTCTACAACGAGACCAATGGCGCGGCGATTCCGCCGACACCGACCGTGGGCGCGGTGGGACTTCTGCCGGATTACGCATTCCGCGCGGGATATGGCAGTCTTGTCGAAGGCCATACCCTGCTTCTGGTCGGCGCCACGGCAGGCGTCCTCGGAGCGAGCCTGTATTTGCGCGAGTGTCTCGACCGGGAAGACGGCGCGCCGCCGCCTGTCGATTTGGCGGCAGAGCGGCTCGCCGGGGACTTCGTGCGGAACCTGATTCGCCACGACGGCATCGTCACCGTGCATGATCTCTCCGACGGTGGTCTGGTCATCGCGGCCGCAGAGATGGCTTTGGCCTCCGGCGTAGGCGTGACGCTCGATCCGCAGGGCCCCTTGCCCGCGCATGGGCTTCTTCTGGGCGAAGACCAGGGTCGGTATCTGATCGCCACCGATCGGCCCGACGCGATTGTCGCGGCGGCGCGGATCGCGGGCGTGCCGATCAGGACGATCGGCATCGCGAGTGGATCGGCGCTCAGTGCCAGCGGCCTCTTCAGTATTCCGCTCGATCGCCTGCGGGAGGCTCACGAGGGTTGGATGCCGGCCTTCATGGGCGACACGCCGGGCATCGCCTGACGATCACGGCGCGCCCGGCGCTACCCAGGCGACCCGGCTCAAGGATGCCTGGTCTTGCAGGCTATCGCGGGCGGCGCGCCGCAAAGCCTCGGGCGAAACCAGTTCACAACCACCCGTGTTCGGTCTCAGGCTGATGGGCCCGGCAGCTTCTCCGCGGCAGGCGAAAGCCGCCCCGGCCGCGCCCACCATGCGTCCGCGGTCGTCGCGATTCAGTTGGGCCAGGGCCAAGAAGATGTACCCGTCCTTGGGCGTGCCGACCTGAGCGATCAGCGGTTCGCCGGGTCTGAGCCGTAGATCGGCGCGATAGCTGGACATCGGCGCGGCGCCGCGTTCGCCGGCGCGGGCACGGACCACGAGAGCCGACTGATGGCTGATCCAGAACGGCGAGGCGCACCGTGGCCAGGATTTCGTATTGATATGGCTGGGCTTGGCGCAACCCGGATCGAGGATCGCCCAAAGCCCTTCCGCGGGAAGCGGCGCCTTTGGGGTCTCGGCGCCCGAACCGGTCTTCCCGCGGCCCCACGGTGGCGCACGCGGACAGCCCGCACGCCAGGACGCTGATGCATAGTCGCCGCAGCAAGTTAGATCGGCCCTCCAAAGTAACGCTATATTGCCATGGGAACCGGCCCGACGCGATTGAAATTCATGGTAGGCTCTAGTCCGCAATCCGTCGAAAGCACGCCACCATGCCCATGCCGCTGAGCGAACTCGAAGCCTGCCTCCGCGAGGCTTTCCCTGACGCCGAGATCACCATCGACGATCTCGCCGGCGACAACGACCATTATCGCGCCCGGATTCGTTCGGTCGCGTTCGCCGGTCTGTCGCGAGTGCGCCAGCATCAACTCGTCTATGCGGCGCTCAAAGGGAAAGATGGGCGGCGAACTGCACGCGTTGGCTTTGGAAACGATCCCGGCTTGATCTGGCCCGACAGCCCACCTAGCTCTTAGCGCCACCGTTCGACGAAAGACGTGACCATGTCCGCCACCACCGAAGCGCCCGCCGCCCACGATTTCATCGCCAAGACCGTGGCGGACAACGACGTGGTCCTGTTCATGAAGGGCGTGCCCGATCAGCCCGGCTGCGGGTTTTCCGCTATCGTGGTGCAGATTCTGGATCACCTCGGCGTCGGCTTCGCTGGGGTGAACGTCCTGCAGAGCGACGCTCTGCGCCAGGGCGTCAAGAGCTATTCCGACTGGCCGACGATCCCCCAGCTCTATGTCAAGGGCGAGTTCATCGGCGGCTGCGACATCGTTCGCGAGATGTTCCAGTCGGGAGAACTGAAGACCCTGCTCGAGGAACAGGGCCTTCTGAACGCATGAGGCCTCAGCCTCATCAGGACGCGTAGAACTCGATGACCAGGTTGGGTTCCATCTTCACCGGATAGGGAACCTCGGCCAGTTCCGGCGTGCGGATGAACTTGGCCGTCATCGCCTTGGGGTCGACTTCCAGATAATCGGGCATGTCGCGCTCGGCCAGTTGCAGGGCCTCGAGCACCAGGGCCATGTTGCGGGACCGTTCGCGGACCTGCACGACGTCGCCAGCCTTGACCCGATAGGATGGGATGTTGACGCGCTTGCCGTTGACCATGCACGTGACCGTGGTTGACGAACTGACGGGCCGAAAACACCGTCGGGGTGAACTTGGCGCGATAGACGATCGCGTCCAGCCGCAATTCCAGAAGGGCGATCAGGTTCTCGGAGGTGTTGCCCTTGCTTCCGCGCCGCATCGTCGTAGGTGCTGCGAGAACTGCTTTTCGGTCAGGTTGCCGTAGTAGCCCTTGAGCTTCTGCTTGGCCCGCAGCTGTAGGCCGAAATCGGAAACCTTGCTCTTGCGCCGCTGGCCGTGTTGACCCGGCCCGTAGGAGCGCTGGTTGATCGGCGATTTTGGCCGCCCCCAGATGTTCTCGCCCATACGCCGGTCGAGTTTGTATTTCGCCGAATGTCTTTTCGACATGATGCGTCTATAGCTCTTTCATCCGACCCGGGCCGGCGCCTCCGCAGTTGGAAGCGCGATTTCAACGGCGGCCGACGCGTCACCCGTCATAAGATTTCGCGCCGCGCGGCGAGCCGGGCGGCGGAAAGCGGGGCTTATGGTTCACGCCGCCCCGCGTGTCAATTCCACGAATCGGCCGCCAGATGATTGAATGTCGCCGCTTCGGGCGCCGGGCCGCGACGTTGCGAATAATCTGAGCAGAGACGGGGTGGCTCGACGACTTGGCGCGGCGCTCGGGGCTGCGAAGCGCCGTGTCGCGAATTTTCACGATAATGCTCGGGGCGTTCATTGGAGCGTCCGGCTTGAACATCGACGCTTTGCCCTGGCTCATGCCCTTGATCGGTTTACTGGCGGCCGGCCTGCTCGCGGGTTTCGTCGCGGGCCTGTTCGGGATCGGCGGCGGCTTCATGGTCGTGCCCGCCCTGTTCATCGTCCTGCCACTGCTTGGCGGGCTGAAAACCCAGTATGCCCACATCGCGATCGGCACCTCGGCGGCGACGATCATCGTCACCTCGCTTCGATCACTGCGCTCTCACGCTCGTCGGGGAGCCGTCGAATGGGACGTGCTCAAGACCTGGGCGCCGTGGATCGTCTTGGGATCGGCTTTGGGCGTCTTGCTGGCCGGCCATATCGACGGCCGAGTGCTGACCCTGATCTTCGCCAGCGGCGTGTTGCTGATGTCGCTGAACTTCATCCTGCCGCCAATCGGCAAGGAACGCATCCTGTTCACCAACATGCCGGCAGGCATGCTCAGGGTGGGCATCGCCGGCGGCCTCGGGGGCTTTTCCTCTCTGCTCGGGATCGGCGGGGGTACGATCGCGATCATGGTGATGACGGTGTGCGGCCGATCGATCCACCGCGCGATCGCCACCGCGTCGGGCATCGGCGCATTGATCGCCATACCGAGCACCATCGGCTTCATGCTGATCGGGTCCGGCCAGCCGGGGTTGCCCTGGGGGTCGGTGGGCTATGTCGACGTGCCGGCCGCCCTGGCGATCGGTTCGATGTCGATCCTGACCGCACCGCTCGGGGTCGCCGCCGCCCACAGCCTGCCGCCGACGCCGCTCAAGAGAATTTTCGGCCTCTATCTCGTTCTGATCGCCGCCCTGATGTTCAAGAATGCGATCAAGATGTGACGCGCACGCAATCGTTGGGAATATCACCGGGAGGAGCTCCACGATGACTGATATGCTGGACGTTGAAGCGAGGGACGACCTCCTGAGCCGAGGGTATTCACGCCGCAACCTGGCGCGGCTGGCGAGCGTGTTTGGCGTGGGAGCGATCGCGGCGAGCATGGGGCGGCCAGCCTGGGCCTCCGCCGGCATACCCGACCCGGCGCCCGATGCGAAGGTGCGGATCGGGGCCAACGAATGCTGGACCGGCCCGTTCGAGCCGGGCGCCCGCGCCGCCGCCGCGATCATCGCCTCGGGCAACCGCTATGCGCCGCACGACGAGCGCGGCGATTTCATCCGCGCGGTGATGTCCGTCGAGGGGGTGGCGTACAACCAGGTGGCGCCGTGGCCCGGTTCGAGCGACCCTCTGTCGCGCGCCGTGGTCAGTTTCTGTTCGCCGACCCGCGGCCTCGTCACGGCCGATCCGACCTTCGAACTGGCCGGTCGCACGGCGGAGTGGCTGGGCGCGCCGGTCAAACGGGTTCCGCTGACCGCCGACCTGACGCATGACGTCCAGGCGATGCTGGCCGCCGACCCCAACGCCGGATTGTACTACATCTGCACCCCCAACAACCCCACCGGCACGGTCACCCCGATGGCGGCGATCGAGTGGCTGGTGGCCAACCGGCCGCCGGGCTCGATGGTGCTGATCGACGAGGCCTACACCCACTGGGCCGGCGTACCGACAGCCTCCCCGCTGGTGGCGGCGGGCAAGCCGGTGATCGTGATGCGGACCTTTTCGAAGATCTTCGGCATGGCCGGGATGCGAATGGGCTACATCATGACCCAGCCGGAAATCATCGCCAAGATGATGCGCTACGACGGCGGCATGCAGTCGGGCGCCCTGCCCCTCCCCTCGCTCGCCTGCGCGACCGCCAGCCTCACCGCCAGGGATCTGATCGCGCAGCGAAAGGCCGAGATGGAAACGGCGCGGGCCCTTGCTGTCGCTCACCTGCGCAAGCGCGGGCTGACCGTGTTGCCGTCACAGGCCAACATGTTCATGATCGACTGGAAAACCCGCCCGGCGAAGGCCATGCAGGCGGCCTTCCGAACCCAGAGCGTCGAGATCGGCCGCTCCTGGCCGATCTGGCCCACGGTGTCGCGGGTGACGGTGGGTTCGTTGGACGAGATGACCGCCTTCTGCGCCGCGTTCGACGCCATCTGGACCTGACCGGCCGTCCGCCGCTATTCGTCCTTCGGCTGGGCGTCCGCGCGGCGAGCGGCGAGCTTGGCCAGGACCCGGCCGCGGCCCCTCGCCAGGGCGGTGACCACGCCGCGCAAGGTCCGCACCTCCTGATCGGTCAGCTGGGCGCGAGCGAAGGCGACACGCAGATTGCGCACCATCGAGGCGCGCTTTTCCGGTGGATGAAAGAAGCCCGCGGCCTCCAGTTCGGCTTCCAGCTGCTCGTAGAATCCCAGCACCGCCGCCTGTTCGGCCGGCGGCGGCCCGTCGCGAAACGCCGGCGGCGGCGCGGCGTCCCCGCGTCAGCCGCCACTCGTAGGCGTTGATCGCCACCGCCTGCGCCAGATTGAGCGAACGAAAACGGTCGTCGACCGGCACCGTGACGATGGCCTGGCAGAGGGCGACGTCGGCGGTCTCCAGGCCGGCGCGCTCGCCGCCGAACAGCAGTCCGCACCGCCAGCCGTGCGCCGCCGCCGAGCGCCAGATGGGCCGCGCGCCTGGCGCGGAGTGACCACCGGCAGCAGGGTCTCGCGCGGCCGCGCGGTCGTCGCCAGAACCAGGCGCAGGTCGGCGATCGCGTCGTCGAGCCGCTCGAACACCCGGGCGTCGTTCAGCGGCCAGTCGGCGCCAGAGGCGCTGGCCCAGGCCCGATCCTGCGGCCAGCCGTCGCGGGGGCGGACCAGGCGAAGATCGGAAAGTCCGAAATTGGCCATCACCCGGGCCACCGCGCCGATGTTCTCGGCCAGCTGGGGTTCGTTGAGGATCACACAGGGTTCGGCGGCGTTCATGGCCGGGCCATAGCGGATTTCGTCGACCAGGCGGATATGCTGTTTGTTGTCGCTCACGGAGACTCTGGCGTTTCATGGATCAAGGTCCGCCGCAGTCTGATTCTCGGCCTCGGGGCCGGCGTCGCCGGGTGCGCGCCGCGTCACACGGCGCCGACGCGCGCCCCTCGGCCTGGACACGCGCCCGGCTGGACCGAGAGTTTCCCGCTCTCGCGGCGCGAGCGCGTCCGGCGTTCCTGAGCGTCGGCGTGCTGGTCCTGGCCAACGGCAAGACCTGGAGCTCGGACTGACAGACGCGCATGCCGCTGCAGAGCGTATTCAAGGCCCCGCTGGCCGCGGCGGCCCTGGCCGAAGTCGACGCCGGCCGCCTGAGGCTGGAGAGCGAATCCGACATCACCGCCCTCGACCTCTCGCCGCCGTTCAGCGCCGATCGACGCGGCGTGGCCCTCGCCGCCGGACGGCCATGCGATGGACATGCCGGCCATCGACCTGATCGCCCTGGCGGTCCAGCGGAGCGACAACACCGCCGCCGACGTCATCATGAAGCGGATCGGCGGCCCGGGCGCGGTGACCGCCTGGCTGCGATGCCAAGAGACGTCGATGGCATCGAGCATCGACCGCTACGAGCGCGAACTGCAGCCGGAGGTGGCCGGCATGGCCCCGTTCCGGCCGGAGTGGAAGGACCAGGCGGCCTGGCTGGCGGCGCGCGACGCCGTGCCGGCCGGCGACGCGGGAGGCGGCGATGAACGCCTATCTGGCCGATCCGCGGGACACCGCGACCGTCCCGGCGGCGCTCGGCTTCCTGCGACAACTGGCGACGGGCGAGCTGATCTCGCCCGCTTCGACCCGCCTGCTGCTGCGCCTGATGACCCAGAGCGACCAGCGGCGCGCGGCGGCTGTCGCGCCGGCCTGCCGCCAGGGCGCCAGCTCTGGCCCACAAGACCGGCACCGCGGCGACCGACCTGGGCCTCACGCCCGCGGTCAACGACATCGGCATCGTCACGCTGCGCGACGGACGCCGCTTCGCCATCGCCGCCTTCCTGGCCGGCTCGACCGCCACCGAGACCGAACGCGACGGCCTGTTCGCCGACGCCGCGCGCGCTGGTCGTCCGGGCGCTGGCCTGTCGAGGCGGTCAGCCGCGCGCTTCCCCATCGGCGATGAAGCCTCTATAGCCAGCGCGTGGCGAATTTCGGCGCGGCCGAGCCCAGCCGACGCGCGATCACAGACGAGAGCTTTCGCCCCCCATGGCCAAGATCAAGGTCGCCAACCCGGTCGTCGATCTCGACGGCGACGAGATGACCCGCATCATCTGGCGCATGATCAAGGACAAGCTGATCCTGCCGTTCCTCGACCTGCAGATCGACTACTACGACCTCGGCATGGAGCACCGCGACGCCACCGACGACAAGGTGACCATCGAGGCCGCCGAGGCGATCAAGCGGCACGGCGTCGGCATCAAGTGCGCCACCATCACCCCCGACGAGGCGCGGGTGAAGGAATTCAACCTCAAGAAGATGTGGAAGTCGCCGAACGGCACCATCCGCAACATCCTGGGCGGCGTGGTCTTCCGCGAGCCGATCATCTGCAAGAACGTGCCGCGCCTGGTGCCCGGCTGGACCCAGCCGATCATCATCGGCCGCCACGCCTTCGGCGACCAGTACCGGGCCACCGACTTCGTCGTGCCCGGCAAGGGCAAGCTGACCATCACGCTTCGAGGGCGACGACGGCGAGGTGATCGAGCACGAGGTGTTCGACTATCCCGGCGGCGGCGTCGCCATGGCCATGTACAACCTCGACGACTCGATCGCGCGAGTTCGCCCGCGCCAGCCTCACCTACGGCCTGGCGCGCAACTATCCGGTCTATCTGTCGACCAAGAACACCATCCTCAAGGCCTATGACGGGCGCTTCAAGGACATCTTCCAGCACGTCTACGACACCGAGTTCGCCGACCAGTACAAGGCCGCCGGCATCACCTACGAACACCGGCTGATCGACGACATGGTGGCCTCGGCCCTGAAGTGGTCGGGCGGCTTCGTCTGGGCCTGCAAGAACTACGACGGCGACGTGCAGTCCGACAAGGTGGCGCAGGGCTTCGGCTCGCTCGGCCTGATGACCTCGGTGCTGATCACGCCCGACGGCAAGACGGTCGAGGCCGAGGCCGCCCACGGCACCGTCACCCGCCACTACCGCCAGCACCAGCGCGGCGAGAGCACCTCGACCAACTCCATCGCCTCGATCTTCGCCTGGACCCGGGGCCTGAAGCACCGCGCCAAGCTCGACGACAACGCCGACCTCGACCGCTTCGCCGAGACCCTGGAGAAGGTCTGCGTCGCCACCGTCGAAGCCGGCTCCATGACCAAGGACCTGGCCCTGCTGGTCGGCGACCACCAGGGCTGGCTGACCACCGAGGGCTTCCTCGACAAGGTCGCCGAGAACCTGGAAAGGGCGCTGGCGGCCTAGAGGCTCTTTCTTCTCCCCCTGGGAGAAGATGTCGCGAAGCGACAGATGAGGGCCTCGATGCAGAGCGCGGTGCGGTGAGCAACGCACCGCGCTTGCCCGCGACCCTCATCCCCGGCTTCGCCGGTACTTCTCCCAGGGGGAGACGAGTTCAGCCTCCGATAGCGGCTTTCACCGCGGCCACGCCGTCGGCCGCCTTGGCGCCGTCCGGGGCGCCGCCCTGGGCGAAGTCGGGCTTGCCGCCGGCGCCCTGGCCGCCCATGGCCGCACCGCCGCGCGGGCCAGGGCGGCGGCGTCGAAGCGGCCGACGAGGTCGGGGGTCAGCGCGACGGCGATCGAGGCCTTGCCCTCGTTGACCGCCGCATAGGCGACGACGCCGTCCTGGCCCAGCCGCTTGCGGGCCTCGTCGACCAGCGGCCGCATGTCCTTGGCCGAGACGCCCTCGACCACCCGGCCGTCGAACTTCACGCCGCCGACGTCTTCGACCGCGGCGGCCGCGCCGCCGCCGCCGCCGAGCGCCAGCTCGCTTGCGCGCCTCGGCGAGGTCGCGCTCCAGCTTGCGGCGCTGGGCGTCCAGCGCCTCGACGCGCGCCGGCACCTCGGCGACCGGGACCTTGAACTGGTCGGCCAGGCCCTTGGCCACCGCGGCCTGGTCCAGCAGCCAGCGGCGCGCCGGCTCGCCGGTCAGGGCCTCGATGCGGCGCACGCCGGCGGCGATGCCCTGTTCGGCGACGATCTTGAACAGCGCGATGTCGCCGGTGCGGGCCACGTGGGTGCCGCCGCACAGCTCGACCGAATAGGCGCCCTCCCCGCTGAGCGCCCGCCCCAGGCGTCAGCACGCGCACGCTGTCGCCGTACTTCTCGCCGAACAGGGCGATGGCGCCGGCCTCGATCGCCTCCTGCGGGCGCCATCTCGCGGGTGTCGGCGGCAGGTTCTGGCGGATCACCGCGTTCACCTCGGCCTCGATGCGCGTCGATCTCGTCGGCGGTCAGCGGCGCGCCGTGGCTGAAGTCGAAGCGCATGCGGTCGGCGTCGACCAGCTGGCCCTTCTGGGCGACGTGCGGGCCCAGCACATGGCGCAGGGCCGCGTGCGCCAGGTGGGCGGCCGAATGGTTGAGCGCGCGTGCGGGCGCGGCGCTCGGCGTCGACGCTGAGCTGCACCTGGCTCGCCGACGGCCAGCCGGCCCGTCCGTGATGGTCAGGGCGTGGACGTGCAGGTCGCCGGCCTGCCTGGGTACGTCGGTGACCGTCGCCGCGGCCGCCGCGGCCAGTCGGCCTCGCCCTGGTCGCCGGCCTGGCCGCCGCTCTCGGCATAGAAGGGCGTGCGGTCGAACAGGGCCAGGACCGTGTCGCCCGGCCTCGCGCCGCGTCGACCTCGACGCCATCCTCGACCAGCGCCAGGAGTCTCGCCGACGCCGTCGACGTGGTCGTAGCCGGTGAACACCGTCGGCCCCAGCCGGTCGCGCAGCGCGAGCCACACGCCGGCCTGCGCCTGCTGGCCGGAGCCCGGCCCAGTGCTCGCGCGCCATCGCCCGCTGGCGGTCCATGGCCGCGTCGAAGCCGTCCAGGTCGACGGTGAGGCCGCTCGGCGCGCACCGCGTCCTGCGTCAGGTCGAGCGGAAAGCCATAGGTGTCGTAGAGCTTGAACGCCGTCTCGCCGGAGAGCACCTCGCCCGGCGTCCAGGCCGGCGGTCGCCTCGTCCAGCAGGGCCATGCCGCGGCCGAGCGTGCGCGCGGAAGCGCTCCTCCTCCTGGCGCAGGGTCTCGGCGATGGCCGGCTCGGCGCGGCGCAGCTCCGGATAGGCCTCGCCCATCTGCGTCGACCAGGGTCGGCGACCAGCCGATGCATCAGCGGGTCCTCGGCGCCCAGCAGGTAGGCGTGGCGCATGGCGCGGCGCATGATCCGGCGCAGCACATAGCCGCGGCCCTCGTTGGAGGGCGCCGACGCCGTCGGCGATCAGGAAGCGAGGTCGAGCGCAGGTGGTCGGCGATGATGCGGTGCGAGGCGGCGTTCTCGCCGCCGCCGGCGACGCCCGTCTCGGCCTCGCTGGCCGCGATCAGCGTGCGGAACAGGTCGATGTCGTAGTTGTCGTGCACGCCCTGCAGGACGGCGGCGACGCGCTCCAGGCCCATGCCGGTGTCGATGCACGGGCTGCGGCAGGTCGCGGCGCTCGCCCGTCGGCGAGCTGCTCGAACTGCATGAACACCAGGTTCCAGATCTCGGTGAAGCGGTCGCCGTCCTCGTCCGGCCGATCCGGGCGGCCCGCCGGGGATATGGTCGCCGTGGTCGTAGAAGATCTCCGAGCACGGGCCGCAGGGGCCGGTGTCGCCCATCGACCAGAAGTTGTCGGAGGTCGCGATGCGGATGATCCGCTCGTCGGCAGGCCGGCGATCTTGCGCCACAGGCCGGCGGCCTCCTCGTCGGTGACATGGACGGTGACCAGCAGCCGCGAGGCGTCGATGGCGAAGTCCTCGGTGATCAGCTTCCAGGCGCAGCTCGATCGCGCCGTCCTTGAAGTAGTCGCCGAACGAGAAGTTGCCCAGCATCTCGAAGAAGGTGTGGTGGCGGGCGGTGTAGCCGACGTTGTCGAGGTCGTTGTGCTTGCCGCCGGCGCGGACGCACTTCTGCGAGGAGGCGGCGCGCGGCGCGGGCGGCGTCTCGGCGCCGGTGAAGATGTTCTTGAACGGCACCATGCCGGCGTTGACGAACAGCAGGGTCGGATCGCTCTGCGGCACCAGCGGGCGCCGAAGGCGATGACGGCGTGATCGCGCGCGCCGAAATAGTCCAGGAACTGGCTGCGGATTTCGTTCAGGCTCGGCATTGTCGAGGCGCTTACTTCCAGAGGATGGTCCCGCGCCGTCTAACACCTGCCCCAAAGGGCGACAAAGGGCGAGGAAATCCGCCCCGCCGTCGCGGGCGTCTCAGGCGTCGTAGCCGGGGTTCTCGCGGTCGAGGCGGCGCAGGCAGCCGGGCCATGCCAGGGCGCCGCCGATGCCGCGGCTGGTCTGGCGGCTGACCTCGTCCTGCGACGGCCTGCGGCGCGATCAGCACCTTGCTCGCGGCCGCAGGACAGCGCCATCACCTGCTGCTTGCAGGCGCGTTCCAGATAGAACATGTGCGATCCAGCAATCGGCCGCGCGTCTGCGCCGACCGCCAGGGTGCCGTGGTTGCGCAGCAGCATGACGTGTCTTGTCGCCGAGGTCGGCGACCAGGCGCTCGCGTTCGTCGAGGTTGAGCGCGATGCCCTCGTAGTCGTGATAGGCGAGGCGCGGCAGCGACGATCAGGGCATGCTGGCTGAGCGGCAGCAGGCCTTCGGCCTGGGCCGACACCGCGACGCCCTGGTCGGTGTGCAGGTGCATCACATAGTGGGCGTCGTCGCGCGCGGCGTGGATGGCCGAGTGGATGGTGAAGCCGGCCGGATTGATGAAATACGACGTCTCCTGCAGGACGCTTGCCCTCCAGGTCGATCTTGACCAGGGCCGAGGCGGTCATCTCGCCGAAGAACAGGCCATAGGGATTGATCAGGAAGTGATGCTCCGGCCCCGGGATGCGCGCCGAAATGTGGGTGTAGATCATGTCGTCCCAGCCGTGGAGGGCGACCAGGCGATAGAGGGCGGCCAGATCGACCCGCGCCTTCCACTCGTCCTCCGAGACCTTGCCCTTCAGCGAGCTCAGGCCCGCGAGCGATCCGTCCGCCATGGCGGTTCTCCATTTTTTGTCTTCGCCCGGGAGAGTTGCGCCGTCCGTCCCCGCCGTCAAGCATCGCAAGCGTCCGGCCCGACGTTTGGCGACGATTTCGCGAAACGCGGTCGTCGCTGACTTTTTCTTCAACAGATTCAATGGGTTGAGAAATCGGTGCGGCTCGCCGCATGGCGCGGATTGGCGCAAACCGACTGAATTTGGCGCGATCGGGCGCAGGATGGGATAAATCGTGGCGCGGATTGGCGCAAAATGGCGCAAATTGGCGCGGATTGGCGCGGATTTGGCGCGGCACGGCGGGAGCTCACAGATCGCCGAGGGAGCGCATCTCAGATCGATCTGTTCGGCCCGCAGTTCGGCGATGCGCTCGGCGATGTCGGGCCGTCGCTGCAGCCGGGCGCCGTGCCGGCTCCGCGGCGCGTAGCCCGCAACCTCATAGGCGTCGTCCTTGGTGAAGCCGCGGGCGCGGGCCAGGCAGAAGGTCTCGTGGCGGGCGTTGGGGATCTGGGGCATGGGCGGGCAGCGGCTATTATGGGATAGATTGCATATTGTAACTTATGTGGTGATCGTCAAGTGGCGCAGCCGTCAGGGGTGGGGCACGGTGACGGAGTCCGGACGGATCAGGAATTGCACAGGGGAACGACCGGGGTTCCCCACCCTGATCGCTGTGCGATCTGTCCCTCCCCATTAGGGAGGGAGGATTTCCGGGGACTGGGGATCAATTGCGCCGAGGGACCGGCCACGCTAACGGTCGGCCTGGCCCGGTGAGAGGATCGCGAACAATGGCCCGGCGGGCGCGGATGGTGATCGCGGGCGCAATGTGCGACGTGCGTCGCCCGGCCGCGCTTGGCGATGACGACGGGCTGTCCGGCCATTGACATCCCGCGACGGAATTGCGTCTCGACCCTGGGGCGTCGTCTCGGGGTTTGTCGTCGCCGTCATGCTGCTCGGCGGCGCGGCGGTCTTCGTCGCGCGCGACCTCATCGCCGAGCGGCTGGCGCGCCAGTGGCTCGCCCGGCATGGGGTGGTGTCGAGCCTGACGCTGCGTTCGCTGTCGACGACCGCCCTCAGCGCCAGCCTGAGGCTCGGCGATGCCAAGGACCCTGACCTGACCGTCGAGCGCCTCGAGGTCGCCTACACCTTGAACGGCCCCTGGAACGGCAAGCCCTTGGGCGTCGATACCCGCCGCCTGCGACTGGTCCACCCGCGCCTGCGGCTTCGCCTGGTCGGCGGCCGGATGAATCTCGGCGCGGTGCAGACGCTGTTTTCGGAAGTCGCGAAGCTCCCGCCGAGCGGCGAGCCGCCGCCGGACGTCGTCATCGAGGACGGCACGGTGATTCTCCAGACGCCCGTTGGCCAGGCGAGCTTCCGGGGCGGGGCCCTCGTCCAGGCCGGCGCCTTGGTGTCCGTGGACGGCAAGCTCGAGCCATTCTCAATCAATGCTTCGGGCGTGCGCCTGAACGGCCAGGGCGGTACGCTGCGCCTGTCGCGCGGGGGCGCGCGCCTGATCCCCGCGATCGACCTGGGGCCAATCACCGCATCCCAGGGCCTGGACCGGCTCAGCCTTGCCGGGGCCACCCTGCGGGGCGAGTTCCCCTATCCCGACGCTCACGCCCGCCTGGCCGGGCCGGTCCGGCTCGCATTGGCCGCGAACGGCGTGTCGGCCGACATCGCCGGCGGCCACGCGCAAGGGGCGACCATGGACGCCGAGCTGCGGGGCGACCTGGACATCGGCGGCGCGCGACGGTCCGTCGTCGGCCGGATGGTGACGACCGGTCGAGTCGCCTTGCTCTCGGGTCGGGGGACGTGGGTCCGCGCCGCGACCGCCCGGATCGACCTGTCCCATTTGTCGGTCGCCGGGGACGGGTCCGGCCTCACGATGGTGGGCGACGGCACGGCGGGTATGGCCGCCGCCGGTGTCGTTACGACGGGCGTGCGAGCGTTCGACCTGGCAGGCGCGGGGCGTCTCACCGACCTGCGGGTCCAGATCCGCGGCGGGCGGGCGAGCGGCGGTGGAAGGTTCGACGGCGGGCTCGGCGGTCGCGGCGCCGCTTCGGAGGCCACCGCTCAACGGATTGGCCAGGCGGCCACCGCCCTCACCGGCGAGCCGGCCTACGGGTCGGCGATCACGTCGGGGCTGGGCGGCTTCCGTTTCGCCACGCCGCGCTGGCGCGTGGTGGTGTCCGACCATGGCGCGCGACTGAGCCTCGCCCAGCCGGCCAGCGTGGTCGCCGAACTCGGGCGCGCGCCTGACGCTCACCGATCCGGGCGGCGGGCTGAGGTTCGGGTCGCGCGGCGCCCGCGGCGAGGCGGACCTCGAGATCAATGGCGGGGGCCTGCCGTCGCTGAGCCTGCAAATCGCCAACGGCGCCCTCTCGCCGATGGGCTATTCCGCCGACATCGCGGCCTCGGGCGGATTTGATGCACTGGTCGTCCGCGGGGCCCGCTTTCAGCTGGCCGGCCGGCTGGTCGGGGCTGGATCGGGCGCGCGCTTCGACCTGTCGGATTGCGGGCCGGTCGGCGCACGGCGGCTGGCGTTCGATTCCAATCCGGTCGACGCTTTCGCGGCCCGCCTGTGTCCCGGCGCCGGCCCTCTGGTCCTGGTCGACGCCCGAGGGTGGAGGACAGCGGGCCGGCTGGCGAACGCAAGCGGCGATATCGCCAGCGCCGCCATCGTGCTTCGCGCCGCCGAGGGCGCCTTCGAGGCCTCGGGCGCCGCCACCGGGCTCGAGCGCGCCGCCCTGGTCCTCGACCGCGGCGTGATCAGCGACACGACCGCTCCGATCCGTTTTCGGGCGGTAGATGCGGCGGGCCGGGCCGATCTCGCCGGCGGCGTCTGGACCGGCGCGTTCACGGCGGACACCCGCGCCGGCCATCGCATCGGCCGGATCGCGATCCGCCATGACGTCGCGAGCGGGGCCGGTCGGGCCGACATCGACGCCGGCGGGTTGGCCTTCGCGCCCACGGCGCTGCAACCGGGCGACCTGACGCCGATGGCCAATTTCGCCCGCGAGGCGGACGGGCGGGCCGGGTTCAACGGCTGGTTCACGTGGGGGGCCGACGGCCATACGGCCAGCGGTGGCGACCTCATCGCCCGGTCCCTGACCTTCAAGAGCCCTCTCGGCCGGGTCGTGGGCATCGACGCCGACCTGCATTTCGTCAGTCTCGCGCCGCTGGTCTCCGCGCCGGACCAGAGGATCGAGGTCGGACGGGTCGAGGCGATCACCCCGCTGAGCGGGGTGAGAGTGCAGTTTGAACTGAGCGCCGACCAGCTTTCCCTCAAATCGGCGTCCGGCTCGTTCGCCGAGGGCCGCATCAGCCTGGAGCCGGTCGTGGCGCCGCTGGCCGCCGGATCGACCATCCAGGCGGTCCTGGTGCTCGATCATGTCGACCTCGGCGAGATCATCGCGGTCTCGAGCCTGGCGGACGCCGTCAAACTCGACGCGGTCGTGGACGGCCGCGTTCCATTCACGATCGGGCCGTCGGGACTGACGATCCAGCATGGCCATATCGGAGCGATCGCGCCGGGCCGGCTGTCGATTTCCCGTCAGGCGCTTGCGGGCGGGGTCGGCGCCCGCGCACCGGCCGCCCCCTCGCCCGCCGCACCGAGGCAGGCGGGGTTCGCCGAGGACCTGGCCTATCAGGCCATGGAAAACCTCGCGTTCGATCAGCTGGACGCCTCGGTCGACAGCCTGCCGGGAGATCGCCTGGGAACCCTGTTCCATATCAAGGGCCGGCATGATCCGCCCCAGGTCCAGCGGGCGAGGATCGCGGTCACGGACCTGATCAGCGGCCATGCGCTGGACAAGCCCCTGACGCTGCCGTCCGATACCCGCATCGATCTGACCCTCGACACCACGCTGAACTTCGGCGAGATTGTGCGCGCGATCGGCCAGACATGGCGCGACAGCCTGGGCGATGGCGGCGAGGCTCGCCGTCCAGGCCCGGCTGAACCGCCCGCGTCATCGATGACGATCAAATGAAAGGCCTGAGATCCATGACCAGACGGGGCGTGTTCTTCGCCGGGGCGACCGTCGCGGCGCTGCTCCATCTCGCGGCCTGTGCGCCCACGATCAACGTCAAGGTCGAGCCGATCAGCATCTACGCCAAGCTCGACGCCGACGTCCGTATCCGGCTGGACAAGGAAGTCGAGAGCGCGATCCAGCAGAATCCCAACCTTTTCTAGCCCGAGGGCCCTGACATGATCCGCCGCCTTCTCATCGCCCTTTCCCTGGGCCTCAGCCTCGCGGCCGGGGCCGTCCCGGCCCAGACCGCCGGCGCGAAGGCCGCGATCGACGCCGCGAAGGCCCAGGGCGTCGTCGGCGAACAGGCCGATGGCCTGCTGGGCCTGGTCACCGGATCGGCCGACCCGGCGGTGGTGGCGGCCGTCACGGAAATCAACGCCGGCCGTCTGCGGGCCTATCAGGACATCGCGGCCAGGACCGGCGTCTCGGCGCGGGCGGCGGCCGAGGCGACCGCCAAACAGCTCATCGACCGGCTCGCGCCCGGCGCCTACTACAAGCCGCTCGAGGGTAGCTGGACACGTAAGTAGACGCGCGGATTGCGCCTGTGCTCATGCCACTCGCAACCCCGGCGGCGCGCGGGGCGTCGGCCGAAGGAGCGCCGGGTCGCGCCGGTTACCGGGGCGCGCCCTATTCGGGCCCTTGGACAAGAGGACCTCTCGCGCCCCCCCGAAAATAGGAAAGAAGGAAAGGGGTCGGAGAAGGAAAGGGTTCAGAGTGACTGACCGGTCACGCCACGTCGCAGGACGCGCTCCGAAAAATGACTCCGACCCTTTCTTGATCGTGGCGCGGATGGGCGCGGATTGGCGCGGGTTTGGCGCGGCACGGCGGGAGCTCACAGATCGCCGAGGGAGCGCATCAGCGCGCTTTCCCGCTCGGCGACCTCGTCTTCTTTGCGTTCGATTTCGCGCCGGGTCCGCAGCTCCTCGCTCATCCGCCAGGCTTCCAGCAGGGTCTCACGCGCCTCCTTGATCGCGGTCGGGCCGGTCATCGCTTCGCTGGCCGCCGACAGCCGGATCAACGAGGCGACCACCGCCCGCAGTGTCGCGCCGCTCAGATCGATCTGTTCGGCCCGCAGTTCGGCGATGCGCTCGGCGATGTCGGGCCGTCGCTGCAGCCGGGCGCCGTGCCGGCTCCGCGGCGCGTAGCCCGCAACCTCATAGGCGTCGTCCTTGGTGAAGCCGCGGGCGCGGGCCTGGCAATAGGTCTCGTGGCGCTGGTTGGGGATCAAGGGCATGGGGAGGGTCGACCTTTCCTGATTGCCTTGCAATATGCAATTTATATGCAAAATGTCAAGAGCGGCGGCCCCGCCGCGCCGCTTTACCGCGTCCGGGCAAGCCAATGACGCGGATTGGGATTCTCCTCGTCAACACTACCTAGTGGGCCTGATTGCAGGAGTGACAGGCATGGCGGTAGGCGAGACGGCGATCGTCTTCGGAGTTGGACCGGGGCTGGGATGGGCTCTGGCGAAGCGCTGCCTGTCCGAGTCCATGCGGGTCGGCGCGGTGGCGCGGGACGAAGCGAAGCTGAAGTCCATGATCGAGTCCGCGGGCGGCGGCGACATTCGGCCCTATGCCGCGGACGTCTCCAACAGCGAGGATGTCGCCCAGGTGTTCGAGGCGGTGGACCGGGATCTCGGCGAGCCGGATCTGGTCGTCTTCAACGCCGGCGCGTTCCAACGGGGCAACGTCATCGATATCGATCCCGCCGACTTCGAGCGCTGCTGGCGCGTCGGCTGTCTCGGCGGTTTGCTGGTCGGTCAGGCAGCCGCGCGACGCATGGTCAGGCGCGGCCGTGGGACGATCATTTTCACCGGCGCCACGGCCGCCCTGCGCGGCGGCGCCGGCTTCGCCAACCTCGCCGTGCCGAAATTCGGCTTGCGGGCGCTGGCCCAGAGCATGGCCCGTGAGCTGGGACCGCAAGGCGTCCACATCGGCTTCGTGATCATCGACGGACAGATCGAGTCCGAGCGCTATCGGCCTCTCGCGGGCGAACGCGGCGAGGACTCCCTCCTGGCGCCCGACGCGATCGCCGAGCTCTATCTGCAACTGCATCGCCAGCCCCGCAGCGCCTGGTCGCAGGAGATCGATGTCCGCCCGTGGTCGGAGAGGTTCTAGGCGGACGGTCGGCCGGGCGCCGGCATGGCCGGGAGAGTGGGGAGGAGCATGCGTCGAAGTCATCGAGGGTAGGTAGGAGCCCCTCCGGTCGCTTCTCGTAAAAACGCCACATTCCTGGAGAATTCCGTCGATCTCCGCTCTGGGACCGGGATGGCGATCGCGCATCAACGAAGTGCTGAGAGACCATCTGCCGGAAACGTCGGAGCAAATTGTACCAACTCTCGAAAAGGTGATCGGTCTCGATTGGACCGGGGGCGTCCCGCCCCCGCAGGTCGCAAGTGCGGGCAACATCTGGCCCGGTCGCGCCAACGGCGACGGGGACGTCGCCGGTCCAATCCCCGGTGAGTCACCCTTTCCACGCCTTGGTATTAGACGACTGCCCAGGCATGCTGACTGGATAGGAGAGAACGCGATGCGCAACACGGCGACCACGCGGGCGAATGAGGCGCGGGCCAGGGCCTATGCGACGCCGCTCGAGGACTTCCGGCCGCACGCGGTCGAGCACTTCACCTCCGACACGCTGTGGCCGTGGTTCGAGCGGCTGCGGGCGGAGGACCCCGTCCACTACACGGCGGCGAGTGAATACGGCCCCTATTGGTCGATCACCCGCTTCGACGACATCGTGGCCTGTGAGAGCGACGTGGCGCGCCTGTCGTCGTCGTCGGAACACGGCGGCATCACCCTGTTCGAGCCGCCGGAGGGAAGCGACCCGGCGCAGCGGTCGGAGGAGCGGACCAGCTTCATCTCGATGGATCCGCCGCGCCACGAGGCGCAGCGCCGCGTGGCGGCGCCGATGTTCTCCACCGCGTCGTTGGCGCAACTCGAGCCGGTGATCCGCGCGCGCGCCGCCGCGATCCTCGACGAACTGCCGATCGGCGAGGAATTCGACTTCGTCGACAAGGTCGCCGTCGAACTGACCAGCCAGATGCTGGCGACCCTGTTCGACTTCCCGTTCGAGCACCGCCGCAGGCTGCCCCAGTTCTCCGACTACCTGCTCTCGCCCCGGGCCGAGGAGGCGGAGAGCCGGCGCCAGCAGACGGAGATGTTCATGACGCTGCAGATGTTCGTCCCGTTGTGGAACGCACGAAAGGGCGGTGATCGGCGGGGCGACCTGATCTCGCTGCTGGCCAACGATCCGGCCACCGACGGCGGCGGCGACCCGCAGAAATACCTGAGCAACATCATCCTGCTGATCGTGGCCGGCTCGGACACCACCCGCCATTCGATCACCGGCGGCCTGCTGGCCCTGGACCAGCACCCGGGCGAATACGCGAGGCTGCGCGCCAATCCCGCCCTTCTGGAGAGCGCCGTCCCGGAGATCATCCGTTGGCAGAGCCCGGTGGCCTACATGCGGCGCACGGCGCTCGCCGACCTGGAGATCGGCGGCAAGACGATCAGAAAGGGCGAGAAGATCGCCCTGTGGTACGTCTCGGGCAACCGCGACGAGAGCGCCATTCCGCAGGCCGACCAGTTCATCATCGACCGCGCCCGGCCGCGCGCGCACGCCGCCTTCGGCTTCGGCATCCATCGCTGCCTCGGCCAGCGACTGGCCGAGATGCAGCTGCGGGTGGTGTGGGAGGAGATGCTGGCCAGATTCCCGGTGATCGAGGTGACGGGCGAGCCGACGAGGCTCAACTCCAACTTCGTCAAGGGGTACAGCCGACTGCCGGTGCGCATTCCGGGGTGAATGGGGGCTGGCGATGAGGGCGCGGCGCGGAGGCAGTGCGACGGGAGGGCCTTCTCCCCTTGTGGAGAAAAAAAGGGGTCAGAGTCATTTATCTCACCCCCCACTTGCCCTCAAAGCAGGCGGGACTGAGCGGTTGGCCCGGCCGGCACATCCGCCCGCGCCTTCCGCGGCCGGCCGCGAACCGGAGCAACGTTCGCCGACATCGGTGATCGCCACTCAGCGACGCTTGAGGGTGTGGGGTTCCTATCCCTTTGTTCCCCCCGCCGACGCGCGTGGTAAAATCGCGATTTACGCATCAAAGCTGCCCGACGGGACCATGGAACTCGGCTGAGGTAGTATCGAGCCACGGCCGAGGGCGCTCTCCACACCCGCCCCGTCACCTGTTACATCTTGCGCATCACTGGGATCAGGTGCGGCGATGGTGGCGACGACGAACCATACCAGCGTGAAAGATCTCAACCGGGCCAATGAGGGCAAGCTGCCCGGATGGCTGGGGCTGGAGATCACGGCCGTCGACGCCGGTCTGGTGGAGGGGCGGTTTCCGGTGCGGCCGGAGCTCGTCGCGCATACCGGCTACCTGCTGGCCGGCGCGGTCCTGTCGGTCGCCGATATCTTGTGCGCCTATGGCGTCTCGACGGCGTGGCCGGAGGGCGCCAGCGGCTTCACGACCGCGGAGGTGAAATGCAATTTCGTCGGGACGGCCGTGGAAGGCGCGGTCCTGTGCCGCGCGGAGCTTCTGCATGGCGGACGCATGACTCAGGTCTGGGACGCCAAGATGACGAACGAGACGACCGGCAGGCTGATGGCGGCGTTCCGCTGCACGCAGATCATCCTCTATACCGCCGGCAAGCCCGGCGCCGGCTGAAGGGGCAGGAACTCCGTACCCAATGCCGGTGGCTGCCACGGTGTATGGGGTGCTCCCGTCCCGGCAATTCGCGTGAGCCTAACGCGCCTGCGGAAGCGACCTGAGCAAGGCGAATACCCGTGGCGCGACGCGACTCTGCCGATTCGGGTCGACTGCCGCGGTCTCGATGTCGGTTTGCGAGAAATCGGCGCCCTTGAACAGCAGGGGCAGGCCACGCGTCTTGGCCAGCGCATAGCTGAAGAGATCGCCGAAATTCAGCGCCGCCGGATGTCCGCTGCCCTTTCCGTACGTGACGAAAGCGGCATAGGCCGCGTCGCTCTCCGCTTGGCCGGGCGCGACGATTTCGAACATCGGCAGTCGCAACAGGTCGTCCACCAGAACGACCGCGCGTTGGCCACGCCGGCCATGGACGACCATGCGCGCCTCGACGACCGACACGCTGCTGATCAAGGCTTTGTCGGCGTGCAGGATGGCCTGGATGAAGGCGGGGCGCTCTGGTTCTCCGAAGGCGATCGCGACGACCGCCGACGTATCGACGACGATCACTTGGGCAGGCCGTGATCGTCCCAGGCTAAAGGATCGTCGGCGTCCAGCCGATCGGGAATACGATCGAGTTGCGCGAGAAGCGCTTCCAGACGGGCCGGTCCGCGCCCCTGCGAATGCTCCGCGGCGAGCCGGTCGATGGCTTTCTCGACGATCGCCGTCTTGGAAAGGCCGGTAGCCTGCGCGAGCCGCTGCACCTTGGCGACCACGACGGGGTTGGCGATCTGGAGGGCCATGAAGGTCCCTGTGAATGTCCAAACGTCCATTGTCAATATACACGCTGGCGGCATGCGGCCCGGAGGGGCGCTCGGGCGCGACCGACCGCCCAGGCGCGACGATGCGCCCGGCGATCGGAGTGCTCCGGTGAGATATGGGATCTTCGAACGCTCGGCCTCGTCGCCGATCACCCGGTCTTAGATCATCTCATCGGTCAACCTCCCTTGTTCACGCGCGCGTTCAATCGCTGCCTGGCTCAAGGCGGATATCCGCTCCAAGGCGGCGCGGCGTTCCCGATCCAACCCTGCCTTGAACGCCATCAGGTCCGACACGCGTACCCGACGATGCTTGCCGGGCGAGTTAAAGGGGATACGTCCCTGGTCGAGAAACTTCACGACCGTCGGTCGCGACAGATTCAGGATTTCGGCGGCCTGCTGGGTGCTGACCTCCTCATCGGCCGCCGCCACGATCGGCGTGCCGCCTTGCGCCCAGGCGTCGATCAGATCGAGGACGCTCTGGGCGATGGCTCTCGGCACGATCAGGGAACCCCGCCGGCCTTTCACGATCAGGTCGTCGCCCGCGCGCAGACGCGCCGCGACATCACGGGCCTTGGCGCGATCCGCGACGGATGGGGGTTCGAGGGCGTGTTCAATCTCCATGTCGCCTGATGTGGAGAGAAACGAAAAATTCGCAAGTCTGATTTCGAATTATTCGTTTCACTCCAGGCCCGATCACCCACGACAAGCCCTTCGCCCGCAAGCCCGGCCGGCGATGAACGATCCATCGGCGAACGCTCTGGTCGACGCCGCGCGATGCGGCTAACACCCTGACCAGCAATTCCGGGCTGACGGTGTTCCGCCGAGGCCGCCAGTTTGGGAGCCCCTATGGAATACGATGACGTCGTCCTTGGTCGCCGAAGCATCCGCGGTTACAAGCCCGACCCGGTGCCCAGGGCGCTGATCGAGGAAATCATCGGCCTGGCGATGCGCTCGCCCTCGTCGATGAACGTCCAGCCGTGGAACTTCTACGTCATCACCGGCGAGCCGTTGGACAGGATCCGCGCGGGCAACACCGAACGCAACCTGGCCGGGGTGCCGCAGTCGCGGGAGTTCCGCATCGGCGAGGCCCCCTTCGCCGGCAAGCACCGCGAGCGTCAGGTGGGGGTCGCCAAACAGCTGTTCGCCGCCATGGGCATCGCGCGCGACGACAAGGACGGCCGCCAGGACTGGGTGATGCGCGGCTTTCGCCAGTTCGACGCCCCGGTCTGCATCATCGTGACCTATGACCGCGACCTGCACGGCATGGACGATGCGCCCTTCGATTGCGGCGCCGTGGCGACCGCCCTGGTCAACGCCGCCTGGTCGCGAGGCCTGGGCGCGGTGGTCAACAGCCAGGGCATCATGCAGTCGCCCGTCGTGCGCCAGTTCGCCGGCGTCGCCGACGACCAGGTGATCATGAAGAGCATCGCCCTGGGCTGGCCCGACGAGACCTTCCCGGCCAACGCGGTCGTCTCCGAACGCAAGAGCGTGGCCGAGGCGACGGTGTTCGTCGGCTTCGACGAGTAGCTGGGCCGTCAGGCTCAAATAGCCCCGCCTGGCTACAGAGTGCTACATGTGCTACGTGATGCGCTATGAACCGAATGATCACCCAACGCGAACTGCGCAACGACTCAGCCGCCGTCCTGCGGGAGGTTGAGGCTGGTCGCACCCTCATCGTCACGCGCAATGGCACGCCCGTAGCGGAGCTCAGGCCGCTTCAACAGCGACGATTCGTGGCCCGCGCGACGATCGCCGACGCGGCCGCGCGCGCGCCACGGGTCGATGCCGGCCGGTTCCGCGCCGATGTCGATGCTGTGATCGATCAGAGCATCGATGTCTGATCTGACGAAGGGGCTGCTCGATACGTCCGTCGTCATCGACCACGACATCATCGATTGGGCCCTGCTGCCGGACGAGTTGGCGATTGCCGCCGTGACGCTTGCGGAGCTTGCCGCCGGCCCCCACGCGACCGAGGACCCGAACGAAAGGGCTCGGCGCCAAGACCGGCTGCAGTGGGCGACGTCGACGTGGGAGCCACTGCCCTTCGATGGTGACGCCGCCCGCTTGTATGGCCGCCTGTTCGCGGCGGCGCGCGCGGCGGGGCAGACAAGCCGGTCGCGTTTGGCTGACCTGCTGATCGCCGCCACCGCGGCCGCCGCCGGTCTGCCCGTCTACACCCGCAATCCCTCGGATTTCGACGCGCTGAAGGCAATAATCACGGTGGTGGCCGTCTGACCCGCCGACTCGCCTGGAGGCGGCGCCCCTCCGCCCAAGGGGGCCGCATTCCATCATAGCCCGCCCCTCAGATCCCCGTCGCAAGGCTACGGCCGGATCACGCGCAAGCCGGCGGCTTCAAAGGGTCCGACGTCCCGCGTGGCGACGTCGAGGCCGTGGGCTGAGGCGATCGCCGCGATATAGCCGTCAGCGGTGTTGATGGCGCGTCCGGCGGCCTGGGCGCGAGCGCGCAGCGCGCCGTACGCGTCGGCCGCCTCCCGACCGAATGGCAGAATGCGACCGTCGAAAATCGGCAGCACCCTTGCGTCGAGGCCCCGGCTCAGGATGTCGCGACGCTTTCCCGGCGGCATCGCGGCGATGCCGAACCGTAGCTCGGCCAAGCGTGATCGTGGACAGGAACAGCGTTTCGAGCGCCTGGGCGTCGAGCCAGGCCAACACGGCCGGGTCACCTTTAGGTTTCAAGGCCTCGGAAATGATGTTGGTGTCCAGGAGGATCACTCGAAGCTCATCGGCTCGCCGGGCTCTCGATCCCGGACACGGTCGAAGACGTCCGCGTCCTCATCGGTCAGGCCGGCTTCGCGGCTGATCTCGGCCAACAACGATCCGAGCTTGCGACGCTCCGCCGGCCGGACCGCTTGTTCGAGGATATCGCGTATCTCGGCCTCGGCGCTCTGGCCGTGGGCCGCCGCCCTCGCCTTGATGGCGCGATGCGTTTCGTCGGGGATGTTTCGTATCGTAACGGCGGCCATGTCGACATCCTTCCGCACATGCCATGATATCGGCAGGAGAGCGATGATATCAAGGGCGGGCGATCAAGGGCGCACGGCGCCCAACCCAATCCTCACCCCACGGAGGGGGGAAGGGGATGCACACATCTTTTTCTTGCCAGTCGGTCCGAACCTTAAATCATCGTCCGGTAATTCCCTTCTCCCCGCATTATGGTGACAGTGCATCTAATTGAGATTTAAATGCACTGTCACCTGAATACCGCGCTTGATCTCAAACGATCCGCGGGGCGCCGGGGCGGTTTCGCGGCGCCAATCCCGCGTCTTCGGCTCGACTTCGCATGGCGATGATCCCGAAGACAGTGGCCTGGACAGATTGGTTGACGCCTTGCCGGGCGCGACCCTGTTCGACCTGGGAGGCTTGCCGGTGGAACTCGAGGCGATCCTCGGGGTCGAGGTCGATCTTCCGACACCCGGCGACAGGTTCAGAATGGAATCCTCGGAAACCGCGGGCGCCAGATAGCCAGGGCGACATTTGCCACGGCCACCGCGAGGAGCACCCAAAGCGTATTCGCCTCGGCCGTCAGAAGGGACGCCACACCCACGGTGTCAGGGCTGCCGGCGAGCGTGCCGGCGGCGCGTTTCGCCTCGTCCTGGATCGGACCAATGACGTGCAGGCCACCTTCGAGAATGAGAATGCCGCTGGCCGCCTTCGCCCAGACCCAACCGGCATCCTGGTAGGCGGGGTTAACCGCGATCGCCAGCAGACCGCTGATGACCGTCAGCACCATCGAGGGGCCAACGACCCACGCGCCGATCTTCGCCAGGGCGGCCATCATCGCCGAATAGCCCGAGGTATCCGCGGACGCCGGCGCCCAGAGCAAGGCAACCGCCATGGCGGCCATTGCGCCAATGAAGGCGGCCGATCCCAGCGTGTGCAGTAACTTCAGGAGGTGTCGCAATGTAATTGTCGGGGTGGCGGCGCATTCACTCTGGGCGGGCCGTCTGGGCCGTCTGCGCGGCCGGGTCCGCGAGGTATTGTTCGTCGCTGACCGGCTCCATCCAGTCGACCGCCTTGCCGTCGAGCGCTTCGGCGATAGCGACGTGGGTCATGGCGGTGGTGGGCGTCGCTCCGTGCCAATGGCGGCGCCGGCAGGGGCACCAGATCACGTCGCCCGACCTGATCTCGACCTTGGGGCCACCCTCGCACTGGGTCCAGCCGACGCCGTTGGTGACGATCAGGGTCTGGCCGAGCGGATGGGTGTGCCAATGGGTGCGGGCGCCGGGCTCGAAGGTGACGATGGCGCCGCCGGCGCGTCCCGGGGCCTCGGCGGCGAATGGACTGTCGATCCGCACCGAACCGGTGAAGGTTTCGGCGGGGCCCCTGCGGGAAGGGATGGTTCCGCCGCGCTGGATCTTCATGGACTGTCTCCCGGTGGTCTTGCTGGAGCCGAGCGCGAAAGGGATCAGAAAATTGGCGGCGCCGCCATAGCTATCGATTGCCCGCGCGGGCCGGCGGCGCGTACGCCTGGAAAAGCCGATGCCGACGGATCGGAAACCGCCGCAGGTGATTTCCCCCTGCTCGAAGCCAGGCGTTTCCCCCTGCCCTGTCCAAGCCCCTTTAGCCGTTCCGCAATTGGACGGCGCGGAGGTCGGCCCCCCCCCCGCAAACGGCGAAGCCGTTGAACGAAGAAACACGCCGACAGTCGATCCGCCGCCTCGCGCGAAGGGCGATTCGACGCCGTCACGCCGCCGCCTTGGCGAACTGCCTGGGTGAGTAGCCCATCACGCGCTTGAACGCGGCCCCGAAGGCGCTTTCCGACTCGTAGCCGACGGCCGGCGCGACCAGGGCGATGGGCAGGCCGCCGTTGGCCAGGCGGTCGGCCGCGAGCAACATCCGCCAGCGGGTCAGATAGTCCATGGCCGGCTCGCCCACGGTCGCCTTGAAGCGGACGGCGAAGCTGGACCGTGACATGCCGGCGACCTTCGCCAGCGCCTGCAGCGTCCATTTTCGCCCTGGCGCCGCATGCATCGCGGCGATCACGGCCCGCATCCGGCGGTCCGCCAGCGCGAACAGCCATCCGGTGCTGTGGTGCGACTGTTCGGCCAGGTGCAGCCGCAGCGCTTCGACCAGCAGCGCCTGCGCCAGGTGTTCGGCGATCAGCGTGCTGCCCGGCTGAGGCTCACGCAGTTCGCGCATCAGGCGGTCGATCGACCAGCGAAGGGCGGCCTTGTCGGCTTCCGCCCGGAGGTGGACGACCGGCGGCAACAGGCCGAGAAGCAAGTCGGCGTGCATGCCCTCGAAAGCAAAATAGCCGCCCACGCCCAAAACGCCGCCGCCGCCGTTCAGAACCGCCGTCTCGCCCGCCGCAACCGTGGGAAAGAAACGAAACGCGTCGATCGGCGGAGCGGCGGCCGCGCTGTAGAGGCGATAGCTCCTGCCCCCCGACAGCAGCACGAAATCGCCCGCGGCCAGCGGTATCGGCTCGAGCCATCCCTCTATGGCGAGCCAACAACCGCCCGACTGGATGGCGTAGCACCTGAGGCTGTCGTCCGGCCCGAACGCCAGCGCCCAATCGCCGCCCGCGTCGAGCCCGCGAAATCCGTAACTGTTGGGCCTGAGCAGCGAGAGAATGTCGGAGAGAGGATCCATCAGCAATCCTGGACGATGGCGACGTCAACACGGACGTTACAGCATGGATCGTCCAGAGGCCATCGCATACGTCTGGTGGCGGCATCGAGCCGCTCAACACTTTCAGGAGTGACTGCAATGATCGAAAACAAGGCTCTGTGGATCAAGGCCAAGCGCGGTCCGTTCACCGTCGGCCCCGCGCCCTACACGGCGCCGGGCGCCGATGAAATCGTCGTCCGGGTCCGCGCCGTCGCGGTCAACCCGATGGACCGGCTGCAACAGACCCTGGGCGAACTGTTGACGCCCTGGACGCGCTACCCGTTCGTGGTCGGCTCCGACGTCGCCGGCGAGGTGGTCGAGGTCGGCGGCGGGGTGAGGCGCTTTCAGATCGGCGATCGCGTGGTCGGTTATGCCGCCGGTTCGGACAAGGGGCGCAACCGCGCCGCCGAGGGTGGCTTCCAGGACTATGTGGTCCTGCTCGCCCACATGACCGCGCCGCTTCCGGACGCCATTTCGTTCGAGGCGGCTTCGGTCATCCCGCTTGGGGTATCGACCGCGGCCTGCGGCCTGTTTCAGAAGGATTTCCTGGCCCTCGCGGCGCCGTCGGCGGCGCCCGCGCCGACAGGCGGGACGCTGCTGATCTGGGGCGGATCGACCAGCGTCGGAAGCTGTGCGATCCAGCTCGCGGTCGCGGCCGGCTATGAGGTGGTCACCACCTCGTCGCCGGGCAATTTCGACTATGTGAAGCGGCTGGGCGCGCGCCAGGCGTTCGACTATCGGTCGAGGACCGTGGTTTCCGACCTCGTCGACGCCTTGCGCGGCTGTGAGCTCGCCGGCGCCCTGGCCATCGGGCCAGGCTCGGCGGCGGCGTGCATCGACGTCGTCGGCGCGTGCAACGGCAATCGCTTCGTGGCGATGGCGACGCCGCCGACCTCCTGGGACGACGTTCCGGCGGGACGCGGCCGGCTTGTGCATCTCGTCCCGGCGATCGCGCGGATGCTGGCGGGTAACGTCGCGCTTACGCTGAAGGCGCGCCGCGGCGGGGTCCGCACCAGGATGATCTGGGGCAGCGCCCTGATCGCCAACGACGTCGGACCGATGATCTTCGAGGCGTTCCTGCCGTCGGCCCTGGCGGAGGCCCGGTTCGTCGCGGCGCCGCCGGCGACCGTGGTCGGCGCCGGTCTGGGGCAAATCCCCGTCGCGCTCGAGCGCCAGCGTCAGGGCGTCTCGGCGAGCAAGCTGGTGGTGACGCTGTGACCGACGCCATGGCCCTGGTCAGCGTGACCCGCTTTCACCCGCGCTCGCCTTGCTTCATGCCGTTCTTCCTGCTGCATGCCAACCGGACCATCGCGCAAATCCGAAGGGCCGACGGGTTCCTGGCCGGGGCCATCCAGCGCGACGCCGATCAGGCATTCTGGACCCTGACCCTCTGGCGTGACGAGGTCGCGATGCGCGCCTTCGGGGCCAGCGGCGCGCACCGCAAGGCCATGCCTCACCTCGCCCAATGGGCCGACGAGGCGAGCGTGGCGCATTGGCTGCAGCGGGGCGACAATCTGCCCGACTGGCCGGAAGCGGTGCGGCGCCTGCGGGACGACGGGCGTTGTTCCTGGCTTCGCCACCCGCGGCCGCTCCGCTCCGAGGACGGCCTCGCCGAACCACGGATGATCAGCGGGATGCGGTTCTGAAGAACGGTCGTGTCGAACGGAGTATCGAATTTCATCGTAGCCGAGGAATGGCGATCAGATCGCCGCCTCGAGGGAAGGATCCCTGGATCGGATTTCCGTTCGGTGACCACGGCCGAAGCGGCCGAAGCGCCTGTGAGGACGACGAGGGAGACGGCGCGGCCAGCCGTTCAGAGTTGCTTTTCGGCGAGGCCGCGGAAGTCGTCCGGGACAGACCGCAGGGCGCCCGACGCGGCCGTCGCGTAGGTCACCGCCTCCCAGCCGAACCGCGCCCGGATCGCGTCGATGGCCAGGTCGGCCCGCAGGCGCGCCATGCCGCGGCGCGTGCCCGGCCGCCGGCCGTCGTCGGCCAGGCCGAACGGCAGTTCGAGCTGCGGGGCCTCGTCCTGGCGTAGATTGGAGGCGGCGATCGCCAGCAGCGAGAGGGTCCGCTCGGCCGGGTGTTCGGCCAGCAGGCCGCGGACCAACTCGATCGCCACGTCCGCCAGGGTGGCGGTGGCGCAGACCGGGGCCGGCAGGGTCAGGGCCCGGCGTGACCGAGTGGAGGTCGGCGAAGCGAACGCGAACGGTGAGCGTCCGGCAGGGACGATGTCTGGCGCGCAGCCGCCGCGCGATGCGGTCGGCCAGATACGCCAGGACGGGGCGGTACACCGCCTCGCTGGCCGGCCGGCGGCCAAGCGCCATCTGGGCGCCGGCGGACGAGGCGCGGCGCCGGGTCTGGATCGGGCGCGGGTCGTGGTTCCAGGCCAGGGCGGTCAATCTGGCGCCGGCGGCCTGGCCGAGCAGGCGCTGCATCGCCTGGGGCGCGCTTTGCGCCAGCTGGCCGATGGTGACGACGCCGGCCTCCGCCAGCCGGGCCCGCGTCACCGGCCCGACCCCCCACATCAGACCGACCGGCAGGTCGTGCAGGAAGGCCAGCTCGTCCGCCGGATCGACGACGACCAGGCCATCGGGCTTGGCCACCTGAGAGGCGATCTTCGCCAGATGCCTGGTGCGCGCCACGCCGATGGAGATCGGCAGGCCCAGCTCGTCGCGCACCCGCGCCCGCACCCGCGCGGCGATCTCGGCCGGCGCGCCGAACAGCTGGACCGATCGCGAAACGTCAGCGAACGCCTCGTCGATGGAGATGCGTTCGACATCGGGCGTGAACCCGGCCAGCACGCCGATCGCGGCATCGCCCAGGCGCTGGTACTCGCTGAAATGGCCGCCGGTGAAGATCAGGCCCGGGCACAGCCGGCGCGCCTCGCGGCCGGGCATGCCGCTCCTCACGCCGAAGGCGCGCGCCTCGTAGGAGGCGGCGAGCACCACGCCGCCGCCGACCGCCACCGGCTTGCCGCGCAGCGCCGGCTGCAACAGCTGCTCGACCGAGGCATAGAAGGCGTCGAGATCGGCATGGAGGATAGAAGGGTCCACACTGCAAGTGTTCTTTCTTTGTTCACGTTCGTCAAGGGGGCGCGAAGCCGGCGCCGGGGCCAAGGGCCCCAACGGCTCACCATCGCGTCGGACCGGCGCAGGCGTCGTGCCGGGCGCTTTCGTGCTATGGACGCGCGATGCCGTGGACGCGCACCTATGACGAGGCCGAGCCGCAGCGGGTCAATCGCTGGCTGGCCCAGTCCGGGGTGTGTTCCCGGCGGGAGGCGGAAGGCCTGATCGCCCAGGGGCTGGTGTCGATCGACGGCCTGGTGGTCGGCGATGTCGGCCGCAAGATCGCGCCGGGCCAGACCCTGGTGCTGGCCGACGCCGCGACCGGCGCGCTGCGGGGGGCGCTGAGCGTCGTCCTGCACAAGCCGGTGGGCGTGGTGTCGGCGCAGCCGGAACCGGGCCAGGTTCCGGCCGTCCGCCTGCTGACCCGCGAAGCCCTGTTCGGCGACAGTCCGGCGATCCCCGACCGCGACAGCCGGCTGGCCCCGGCCGGGCGGCTGGACATGGACTCCCGAGGCCTGTTGATCCTGTCGGAGGACGGGGTGGTGGCCAAGGCGGTGATCGGCCCGCACAGCGACCTGGAAAAGGAATACCGGGTGGCGGTGATCGGCGAGCTCACCGCCGCCCGGCTCGAACGGCTGCGGCACGGACTGGAGCTGGACGGGCGGCGGCTGAAGCGCGCCGAGGTGTCGGTGATCAGCGAGGGGCGGCTGCGCATGGTGCTGCGCGAAGGCCGCAATCGCCAGATCCGCCGGATGTGCGAGCTGGTCGAACTGAAGGTGGTCGACCTGTTCCGCGTCCGCGTCGGACCGATCCGCCTGGGCGACCTGCCGGAACGGCGCTGGCGGGTGCTGACGGCGGAAGAGCGGGCGGCCCTGGCGGGCGGCGAGCGCTGAAGCCGCTTCGCCGATCGGCCCCTGACAGCGGGCTCGACGGCGCCCGCCGGCAAAGGTGGCGCGGGACGGGCCCGGCGCCTAGATAGCGGTCTTGAGCAAGTCACCTGACCCCATCGTGGCCCCGGACGCCCTGTCACCCGACGCCGCGGCGAGGCTGCAGAAAGCCTATGCCGCCAAGCGTCGCGCCTGGGCCAGGGCGGTGGGCCGTCCCTATGAGCGGGACAAGGACCCGCGGCCGCCGCCCGGCGAGTTGGACGCCGGGCCCGACGAATAGGGATGTTTGCGCGCCGGTTTGACATCGAGGCCAGACCACGGCTCCTTGCGGACCGATGAACTCCGCCCCGCCACCGCGCCTCGCCTTTGTCGCCAGCGACCGCCCCGAAGCGCTCGAGGCGCGCGAGCAGCTGATCGGCCTGTATGGCGAGGTGGCCGAGGACCAGGCGGACGCGGTGGTGGCGCTCGGCGGCGACGGGTTCATGCTGGAGACGCTGCACCGCAATCTGGCCAAACGCCGCCCGATCTATGGGATGAACCGTGGATCGGTCGGGTTCCTGATGAACGACTACCGCGCCGAGGCGCTGATCGAGCGGATCTCGGCGGCCGAGAAGGCGATCATCCATCCGTTGCGGATGACGGCCGTCGACAGCGACGGGATGAGCCACGAGGCGCTGGCGATCAACGATGTCAGCCTGCTGCGCGAAACGCGGCAGACCGCGAAGCTGCGCATCCTGATCGACGGCCGGCCGCGCCTGGAGGAGCTGATCTGCGACGGCGCGCTGGTGTCGACGCCGGCCGGCTCGACCGCCTATAATCTCTCGGCCCACGGCCCGATCATCCCGATCGACGCCCAGGTGCTGGCGCTGACGCCGATCAGCGCGTTTCGGCCGCGCCGCTGGCGCGGAGCGCTGCTGTCGCACCGCGCGCGGGTGACATTCCAGATCCTGGAGGCCGACAAGCGGCCGGTCAGCGCGGTGGCCGATAATTTCGAGGTGCGCGGCGTGGTCGAGGTGCAGGTGGTGGAGGATCGCTCGATCGCCCTGGCGATGCTGTTCGACGCCGGCCGAAGCCTGGAGGAGCGGGTGCTGGCCGAACAGTTCTCGACCTGATCGGGTTCCGCATCAGCGAACGCGCGACATCGGCTCCATCACCGCGCCATAGCCGGCGTCGGCCGGAATGGCCAGGGCCGGGCCGGTGTCGGTCTGCACGACCTTGGGCTCGACGGTGACCAGGGGCCGGGCGGCGGCGCGGGCGATGGCGTCGGCGGCGCCGGCGGCTTCGGCCAGCAGTTGCAGGTTCATGCGGGTCGGGAAGATCACCGTCCGCTCGCCCGCCTCCGCCAGGCGCAGCGCCTCGCCCGGCTCGATCCATTCGGCATCCACCGTCTCCCAGCCGTCGCACAGGGCCAGCTGGTCCGGCGGGGCGTCGGCGATGTAGAACCAGGTGTCGAAGCGTTTGGCCATCATCGCCGGCGTGATCCAGCGGGCGAACACGGTCAGGGCGTCGAGGTCCAGGCAGACATCGAGGCTGGTCGACCAGATCGAGGAAGGAGCGGCGGTCGGCGGCGATCTCCTCGCGCGCGGCGCCGGCGCGGTCATCGCCGCGAAACGCCGCGCCGTCGGCGTGCCGGGCCAGCAATATGCCGGTTTCCTCATAGGCCTCGCGGATGGCGGCGATGCGCAGCGCGCGCTTCTCCGGGGCCGTGCGCTCCCAGCCGACGGTGCGGCTTCGCCAGGCCGGGTCGTGGTCGCCGGCATGGGTCTTGCCGCCCGGGAAGACCAGGGCCCCGGAGGCGAAGTCGATCTGGTGATGCCGCTTGACCATCAATACCTCGAAATCCGGCGTGTCGCGGACCAACAGGATGGTGGCGGCGGGGCGGATCGGGACGGCGGTCGCGGTGTCGCTCATGGCCATTCCCTGCGCGTTGTCAGCGCCTCGGCGCAAGAGGCAACGGCGGCCGGGCGGGGGATTCTTCCAGATCGGGAGATTGTCGCGACAAGATCGGGAACTGCTGGTCTGGCGACGACGGGGGGACGGGAGGAGGCTGGACGTCGAGGATGCAACAGGGGAGTCCACGATGACCGGTCCAACGACATTTGCCACCACCACGCCATTGGCGAGGGCGCCGCGCCCGGCCGGCAGACGGACATCGCGCGGAAGGGCCGCGGCCATCGGCCTGTCCCTCGCCAGCCATGCCGGCTTCGGCGCCTGGCTGCTGACCGCGACGTTCGTGATGCCGCCGCCGGCCGGTGTCCAGCATCCCGATCCACCGATCCAGCTGACCACGCTGACCCTGCCGACCCCCACGCCCCGCGACCGGCGAACGCCGCCGGCGCCGAGCGCGAAGCCGGCGCGATCGGTGGTCGCCAGCGCGCCCGAACCGCCGGCGCCGGCGCTGCACCTGACCACCCTGTCATCCCTGCCCGCCCCGCCCGAGGGGCTCGTCGTCGCCTCGCTGGCCGAGCAGGGCGCATTGGCGCCGCCGCCCATGGTGGCGGGACCGCCGGTGATCGTCGACCCGGACTGGCTCAGCCGTCCCGACGGCGAAGCGGTGTCGCTGGTCTATCCGGAGGACGCGGCGCGGCGCCAGGTCGCCGGCGCGGTCACCCTGCGGTGCCGGGTGGCGGTCAGCGGGCGGGTGATCGGCTGCGCGATCGCGGCCGAGACGCCGGACGGACAGGGCTTCGGCCGCGCGGCGCTGGCCTTGACGCACTATTTCAGGATGCGGCCGCGGACCGAGGATGGCCGGCCGGTCGACGGCGCGACGGTCAGCATCCCGATCGCCTTTCACCCGGCGGCCGGCTAGAGCGGCTCAGGACGGCGGGCAAAACCGCCGCGGACGCATGGCGTCGGCCCAGGCGCCGGACGGCGCGCCGCTCAATTGATCGACCAGCAATCTGGCGATCAGCGGCGCGAGCAGCCAGCCGTTGCGACGGGCCCCGGCGGCGATCCAGACGCCGGGGGTTCGCGAGGCGCCCACCAGCGGCAGGCCGTCTGGCGTCGCGGCGCGGATGCCGGCGCGGGCCTCGACCGGGGCGGACAGGGCGGCCGGCGCGATCCGGCCGGCCAGGGCGCGCAGGCTGGCGACCGCGGCGGGATCGATCTCGAGGTCGGTCCGCCCCGGCTCCATGGTCGCGCCGATCATCGCGCCGCCGGGCGTCGGACAGAGGTAGCCGCCGTTCAGGCGCACGACCGGACCGGACAGGATCAGGGAGGGCGCGAGCAGAATGTGTCCCTTGACCGGAGTGAGCGAGGCCAGCTCCGGGGCCAGGTCGCGCGGCGAGGCGGCCGCGCCGGTCGCCACGACCAGGACATCGCATGCGATCCGGCGTCCATCGCCGAGCGACGCCACGCCCGGCTCGAAATGTCGCAGATCGGCCGCCAGCCATTCGACGCCGAGGGCCTCCGATGCGGCGCGCAAGGTCGCGAGGGCGTCGGCCGGCGACAGGCGCCAGTCGTCAGGGGTCCACAGGCCGCGGTAATCGCCCGCCAGCCACGGCGAGCGGGCCCGAACTTCGGCGGGGCCCAGGTCTCGCGTCGTCAGGCCAAGCGCGACGGCCGCGCCGGCCCAGCTCTCCAGTTCCAGCGGCGTGCCGATCGCCATGGCCCCACCGCGGTCCAGAGCGAGGCCGATCGAGGCGGCCAGGGGCGACCACAGGTCGCGCGCCTCGGCCAACAGGTCCGGGGCCGGCGACAATGGATCGAGGATGGCCTCGAACACCGGGGCCAACATGCCGGCCGCCACGCCGGACGCATTGGCCGCCAGGGGCCCGCCATCGGCCAGGACGACCGTGGCGCCGGCCCGCGCCAGCATCAGCGCCGCCGCGGCGCCGATCGCCCCGCCCCCCGCCACGACGATCCGGCAAGCCAGACTTCGACGGCTCATGGCGGCGTGCCGCTGGTCTGCGCAGTGAGCGCCACTAAACCGCGGCCTCGCGATATGCGCGGCGAATGGCCGCGCTCACTAGCCGGACTCCCCGCGTGGTTGTAGCTATCGGCCTTGGGGGTTCATCGGAGGACATGGACTATGCGTGCAACCAATCGGGAAGGACCCGACCCCATCGATATAGCGGTCGGAGCAAGGATTCGCACCCGCAGACGCGCGACCGGCCTGAGCCAGACCCAACTCGCCGAGGCCCTGGGGATCACCTTTCAGCAGGTTCAGAAGTATGAACGCGGAGCAAACCGTGTGTCGGCCTCGATGCTCGTCAAGATAGCGGCGAAACTCGAGACGTCGGTGGCCGCCCTGGTGGGTGAAGACGGCGGGTCCGCCGCGGCGACCCCCGCAGCCGTGGGCCGGGCGGCGCGGACCGGGTCCGACGAGATCTCGGCGGCGTTCACGCAGATCGCCAGCACCGAGGCGCGCCGCGCGCTGCTGGTCCTGGCCAGGCTGCTGGCGGCCCAGCCCGTGGCCGGTTGACCCGAGGCGGAGACGGGGGCCCGGGTCAGGCGTAACGCCTGGCGAGGTCGGCCAGGGTGGCGTCGAATTCGGCCACCGTCTCCGCCAATATCGTCGCGACGGACTTCACCGCATCGATCCGGCCGGCGACCTGGCCGCCCAGCGCGATCGACGCCTCCATGTCGCCGCCGAAATACAGATCGAGGGCGCGGCCGAACTCGGCCATGATGTTCGCCGGCGGGCTCGCGTTCGTAGGCGGCGGTTTTTTCGGTGCGCAGCGCCCGAAGCGCCGGCCCGGGCCCGAAGCGGTTGAGAAACACCGTGTCGGTTTCCCTGGCCGCCGACGATCGCGTGCTTCCAGTTGGCGTGCACCGGCGACTCCTCGGCCGAGACCATGCGAGTGCCCATCTGCACGCCCTCCGCGCCCAGCGCGAACGCCGCCGCCATGGTCCGCCCGTCGACGATGCCGCCGGCGGCGACCACCGGCACGCCGACCCTCGAGCAGACCAGGGGCAGCAGGACCATGGTCGCGACCTCCCGCGGGTTCTTGAAACCGCCGCCCTCGCCGCCTTCGACGACCAGGCCGTCGACGCCGGCCTCGACCGCGCGCAGCGCGGCATGCAGCGAGGGCACGACATGGAACACGGTCAGGCCGGCCGCCTTCAACTGGCGCGCAGTACTTGTTCGGGTCTCCGGCCGAGGTGGTGACGAAGGTCACGCCCTGGTCGACCACGAAGTCGACGATGCCCGGATCGCGGACGAACGCCTGGGCGATATTGACCCCGAACGGCTTGTCGGTCAGCCGCCGCATCGCCCTCGATCTCTTCGCGGATCTCGTCAAGCTGCGCCGGACGAGGTCTCGATGATGCCCATGCCGCCGGCGTTCGACACCGCCGAGGCCAGGGGCGCGCGCGCGATCCAGCCCATCGGGGCCTGAATGATCGGGACCTCCACCCCGAGAAGCTCGGTGATCCGGTTGACGATCGTCATGCGGAGGCTCCCATTGAAGTTGCTTGCTTATTGCCGGCCGATGCGGTGGCTAGGGGTTCGCGACGCCGCTTGTCGGCCGCGACGGACATAGTCAAGGAATCAAGCGATGAAATTGTTGCTGGTCGAGGATGATCGCGAGGCCGGGGCCTATCTCAAACGGGCTTTCGGGGAAGCCGGGCATACCATCGACCTGGCCGCCAAGCTGGGCGCGATGGGCTGATGCTGGCGGCGGGCGAGACCTATGACGTCATCGTCCTCGACCGGATGCTGCCGGAAATCGACGGATTGTCGATCCTGCGCACCATCCGCGCCTCGAAGGTCCAGACGCCGGTCCTGCTGCTCACCGCCATGGGCGGCATCGACGATCGCGTCGAGGGGCTGGAGACCGGGGCCGACGACTATCTGGTCAAGCCGTTCGCGTTCGCGGAGCTTCTGGCCAGGATCAACGCTCTGTCCCGCCGGCCGCCGACTCAGGAGGTGAATACCGTCCTCCGCGTCGCCGACCTCGAAATCGACCAGTTGAAACGGACGGTCCGCCGCGCGGAGGAGCGGATCGAACTGCAACCGAGGGAATTCCAGATCCTGGAATATCTCACGCGAAACGCTGGTCGGGTCGTCACCCGGACGATGTTGCTGGAAAGCATCTGGGACTTCCATTTCGATCCGAAGACCAACATCGTCGAGACGCACATGAGCCGGTTGCGGAGCAAGCTGCACCGCGACGGCCTGCCCGACCTGATCCATACGGTTCGCGGCGCGGGCTACTGCCTGAGAGAACCCTGAGCGGTGCTGCGATCTTCGACCCTCCGGCTGGCGCTCTTCTACACGCTGGGGTTCACCGCCGCGGTCGCGATCCTCGGGGTGGTGACGTTGTTGACGATGCGCAACGCCCTCGGCAACCAGTTCAACGATCGCATATTCGCCGAATCGGCGGCCATCGCGCAGCAGTTCAAAATCGAAGGTCTCGGAGGCGTCATCGACGCCGTCCGGGAACGCGCGGCCGCGCCCGGCGCCCTCGATGTCGGACTTCAGACCCCGGACGGGAAGGCGATCGTCGGGGACCTCGACAACGTCCGCACCAGGCTGGGATGGTCGACGGTGGTCACCTCGGAGCCCGGCGAAGGCGAACAGGGTCCAAGCCGGATCCTGACCACGCTGCTGCCGTCCGGTCACCGGCTGCTGGTCGGCGACGACGCCGCCCGGGTGGATGTGGTCGACGGAGTGGTGGTCCGGAGTTTCGGCCTCGCCTTGATCGGTATTCTCCTGGCGGGGACGGTCGGCGGCTATGGCCTCAGTCGCGGGGTGCATCGCCGGATCATATCGATGACCCGAACCGCGGAAGCGATCATCGACGGCGACTTGTCGCGTCGCGTGCCGATCCGCGGCGCGGAGGACGAACTGGACAGGCTGGCGGCGACGTTCAATCGCATGCTCGACCGCATTTCCGGCCTGATGGAAAGTCTGCGCCAGGTCTCCACGGACGTGGCGCACGACCTGCGCACCCCGCTGACCAGACTACGCCACCGGCTCGAATCCTTGATCGAACATACCGACCAAGAGGAGCGGCGCGAGGCGCTCGAGAGCGCGGTGGGCGAGCTCGACGACATACTGGCGACGTTCGCGGCCCTGTTGCGCATTTCGCAGATCGAAGGCGGCGCGCGGCGCGCTGCGTTCCAGCGCCTGGACCTGGCGCAACTCGCCGACACCGTCGTAGAGGCCTTTCGACCCTCCGCCGAAGAGATCGGTCAGACGCTCGAACTGCTGGCGCCGGCGCCGGTGTTTCTGGACGGGGACAAGGAACTCCTGACACAAATGATCGCCAACCTGGTGGAGAACGCCCTGCGCCATGCCGGGGCCGGGGCGCGGGTGCGGGTCGAGTGCGCCGACGGTCCCAGCCCGCGCCTCTCGGTCATCGATGACGGACCGGGCGTTCCGCTCGCGGAACGGGCGCGCCTGTTCGACCGATTTTATCGGCCCGAGACCAGCCGCTCCACGCCCGGCAGCGGATTGGGTCTGGCGATGGTGGCCGCCGTCGCGCGTCTGCACGGCGCCGAGGCAAGTCTGCATGACACCGCGCCCGGTCTTGAAGTGCGCATAGGGTTTCCAGGCGGTGGTTGAGCCGCGGGCCGCAGACGGCGCGCGGTGACATCGAAAGACCGGCGGCGGAGCTTCAGCCGATTTCCGCATCCAGAAGACGGACATACTGCTGGCCGCCATGCATGTCCCGCTCGCCCATCCAGCCTTGCGGATGCGGCCGGGGATAGGATATCTTGATCATCTCGAGACTGTCCACGGCCAGGCGTTTCACCTGCGCGGGATCGGCGCCATAGAGGCGCGCGAACAGCCCGGGCCCGAGGCTCGCGGCTGTCGCGGTACCGGTGGAACGTCTCGTCGCCGTTGAAAAACAGGTCGACGGTTATCCAGAACGGCCCGGCGTTCTTCGACCGTATTTGGCGGCAGACATCTCTCAGCCTAGCCATGCGACGTCGCCTCGTTCCTTCGCGCGCCATGTCGATCCAGGCGGTGCGGACCAGTTCGTGGCCGTCCGCCACCTCCACGACATGGTTGAGCAGAAACTGGTAAACCCGGCCTCGAGGAATTTCGGCCGGGGTGAAGGGGAAGGCATAGCTCGGCAGTTCGATGCCGGCTCTCGCGGGGAAATGGAAGAAATACGGGTTGCAGGCATTTGGCGATCCGGTCGGCCAGATCCTGGGTCGCGGCGGTCACCACCAGAAGGACGCCCGACCTCGCGCGGCGGCGTCGCATCGGCGGCGAGGCGGCCGGCCCGACACGCCATTCCAGCCATAGAGCCGAAGGGACAGATCGAAATCCCCGGCCGTGGCGCCGAAGGTCTGCCTCACCCGTTGGTCGAGGGCCGCGAGCAGACGATCATGGAAGGTCTGGAGGTTGGCCAGAACCTCGGGATCCTCGATGCCGACGATCATCAGGGTCTGGAACGGCCGCCGCCGGCGCCTTCGAGCTTCATCGTGTAGGGCATCGGCGTCCAGCGGGAGCCGGTGACGCGCGTGATACGGTTGTCCAGCGGCTCGATAGTCGCCGTCGGCGACGTCGAGGACGCCGCCGGGTTCGGTCAGCAGAAGGGGATCGCTGTTTTCGTAGAGCATGTGCGCGGAGACGGTGTGCGGCGAGCATTGGTTGTCGGGTTCGAGCGGCTCGATGTCGAAGGCGTCTCGGCCCGACGCGCATCAGCACGCCGCCCGGCGCGGGATCGACGCGTGCACTGGCCGCCGCATTCGGCCACCTTCGCGGCGTGCCAGGCCGCCCCCCGCCCCGGCGCCGCGCATCAGGGGCACGGCCGCCAGCACCGCCGTATCGGTGGTGCGACCGCCCAGCACGATGTCGGCGCCCGGCTTCCATCGCCGCGATGTAGGGCTCGGCGCCCATCAGGGCGACGATGTGGTCGCAGCCATCGATCAGCGCCTCGGCGAGAGGCTCGCCGCTCGGCGGCAAGGGGCGCACTGGCCCCGCGAACATTTTCGCCTTGATCGACGGCGCGCGACTGCTCGCTGTAAAGCAGCGCGATGCGCGGCGTGATGGCCAGTTCGCGCGCGACCTCGACGGCGATATCGGCTGTCCAGTCGACACCGGAGTCGCGTTCCTGAGGTGCCGCAACTGCCGATCAGGAGGGGGATTCCGGCGAGGTGGGCTTCGGATATCAGCACTTCGAGGTCGCGCTTGATCAATTCGCGATTCATCTTGCCGACGCCGCGCGCGAGATAGGATGGGCCGCTGTCGGTCGAGCCGGAGTCGGCGGCGATGGCGTGGGCTCCGGCGGCGACACCGGCGCGAACCTGGTGACGACTTACGCCGGCTCCCAGCATGCCGGTCGGCACAATCACCCTGGTCTCGCCCGCGACCGAAAAGTCCCCTTCAATGCCGACTGACGACATAGCCCCCTCGACTCCCACCGACCGCGTCCCGCCGATCGGGCAGGTAGACGCCCCCGCCCCCGCCGTCAATCTATATTGATGCCGTAAGCTTATCTGCCGAGGCAAGTATCGATCGGCCCGCCGGCCGGACTTCACGCGGAAATTAAACCGCACGATCACTTGGTTCGCCCAACCTATCACTGATTGTATAGATTGACGATGACGGCCGAAGTCCGTACGCCCGCTGGCGAGTCTCAGGAGGAGCGAAATGGCCGGACAGCAGGAAACTCTCGTGGCCGCGCGGCTCGACCGCCTGCCGGCTTGCCGCACCATCTGGCTGTTCGTGACGCTGATCTCATTCGGGGCTTTTTTCGAGATCTACGATATCGGCCTGACGGCCGTCATCGGGCCGGGCCTCGTCAAGGCCGGCGTGTTCAGCAGCGGGGCCAGGGGCCTGTTTGGACTGAACGACCAGGCGACCTTCGTCGCCGCGACGTTTCTCGGCCTGTGGTTGGGGACGCTCGCCTTTTCCAGGGTGGCCGACCGCTTCGGGCGCAGGCCGATATTCGCGGTCTCGCTGGTCTGGCTACGCATTGGCCAGCGTGGTGATGGGCCTTCAATCCAGCGCCCTGGCGGTCGATCTCTGGCGGCTGGCCGCCGGTCTCGGCATGGGCATGCAATTGGTGGCCATCGACTGCTACCTGGCCGAATTGATGCCCAAGGCGATGCGCGGACGGGCGTTCGCGGTCAGTGGTTTCATCCAATTTCTCGCCGCCCCGATCGGGGCGGTGCTGGCGCTGGTGCTCGTGCCGCATGGGCTCGGCGGCATCGCCGGCTGGCGCTGGCTGGCCTGGGCTCCCGCGCTCGGCGCCGCCCTGATCTGGTGGGTGCAGCGCGCTTTGCCGGAATCGCCGCGGTGGCTCGCCGACCATGGGCGAGCCGAGGACGCCGAGGCGGTGATCGCCGGCATCGAGGCGCGGGTCGAGCGAGAGACCGGGCGGACGCTCGAGGCTCCCGACGCCGTGGCTGGGGCCATCGCATCGCCGGCCGGCGCGTCCTTGTGGGCCCCGCCCTACGGCCGGCGCGTCCTGATGATGACCGGCTTTCAAATTCTGCAGAGCATCGGCTATTTCGGCTTCGCCAACTGGGTTCCGACCCTGCTGGAGGCGCGCGGCGTCGGCATCACCAAAAGCCTCGCCTATACCGCCGCGATCGCGCTTTCCTATCCCCTCGCCCCGATCCTGGTGTCGCTGTTCGCGGACCGGATCGAGCGCAAGTGGCAGATCGTCATCGGCGCGCTGGGGGCGGCTGTCTGTGGGCTGCTGTTCGCCTCACAGTCGGCCGCGCCCCTGTGGATCGTGTTCGGGGTGCTGCTGTCCGCGTTCAACGTGTTGATGTCGATCGGCTTCCACACCTATCAGAGCGAGATTTTCCCGACCCCGTTCCGAGCCCGCGCCGTCGGCCTGGTCTACTCGTTCAGCCGGCTGTCGGCGATGGTCTCGGGATATCTGATCGCCTTCCTGCTGCGGACTTCCGGGGTGAGCGGCGTGTTCGCCGCCATCGCCGCGATGCTGGCGGCCGCCGCGCTGTTGATCGCCGTCTTTGGACCACGCACGCGCGGGCTGGCGCTGGAGGCGATCTCACCGGCCTGAGCCAGAGGTCGGCGTCCCGCGCGCCCGAGCCGGCTGCCGGTCAGGCGGGCGACGACAGCCGCGCCAGTCGAGTCTCCACGCAGCCGATCGCCCGGGCCAGCCGCGCCGGCAGCCACCAGTTCCAGCGACCCAGCAACACCACCAGGGCCGGCAACAGCAGGGTGCGGATGACCAACGCATCGACCACGACGCCGACGGCCAGGGTAGAGCCGAAGATGGCGACGATCTGGTTGGGGTCGATGCTGAGCGACAGAAAGGTGACCATCAGGATGATGGCCGCACAGCTCACCAGCCGGCCGGTTTTGGCCAGCGCCGCGACCACGGCGTCCCCGGTCGATCCCTTGCGATCGAATTCCTCGCGCAATCGCGATAGGACGAACACCTCATAGTCCATCGACAAGCCGAACAGGGATGCGAACAGGATCACCGGTATCCAGTATTTGATCGCCCCGGTAGCCGTTACTCCATAAATCAGCGCCGATCCGAGGCCCCATTGCCAAAACGCCACCATGAAGCCGAAGGCGGCGGCGAGCGAGACGGTGTTCAGCACGACGGCCTTCAGCGCCAGGACGACCGACCTCAACGTCCAGACCAACACGATCAGCGAAGTAACCGCGACAAAGGCCAGAAGACGGGGAAAACCGCCGTATACGGCATCGTTGAAGCCCATGTCGGCCGCGGTCGCCCCGCCCACTTCCGCGCCGCCCGGAATCGCCGCCAGCCGCGCCCGCAGCGAAACGACTGTCGCGCGAGCCTCGGGCGTCCCGCTCTCGGCGGCCGGGATCACCGTCAACAGGGAGTCGGAACCACGACGGAAAGCCGGCGTGTCGGGCGCGAGCACAGCGAACACGCCGCGCGTGGCGGCGGCGACCGACCGGGCGGCCTCAACGCCGCGTGCGCCGCCGTGAATCAGGATCTGGATCGGGTAGACCACCGCGGCCGGCACCCCGTTGCGCTCGATGTCCTGGAAGGCGGCGGCGGCAGGACCCTTGGCGGACAGCGATCGGACGAATGGTTCCGCGGTATTCAGCCCCAGGGCGGGCAACGACAGGACAACGACGATCGCCATGCCGGCCAGGGCCGCCACCCGCGGATGCCGCACGATGCCGCGCGCCCACGCCTCCCAGCCCCGACTGTAGGTGGTCGACCCCCGCCACAGGCGATGCCGGTCGAGCCACGGCCCGACGGTGACCAGCGCCACCGGCAGCAGGGTGCGGGCGACCGCCACCGCCACCAGCGGAATGAGCATGCCGCCGAAACCGACGCTGCGCAGGAACGGAACAGGCAGCAGCATCAGCGACAACAGGCTGACGGCGACCGTCAGGCCGCTCAGAAGCACAGCACCGCCACCGCGCCGACATGCCTCCAGCACGGCGGATCGGTCGTCGCAGCCACGCTCGCGTTCCTCGCGCCAGCGGATGACCACGACCAGCGAATAGTCGATGGCGATGCCGAGGCTGAGCAGGGTGATCATGAAGCGCAGAAAGTAGCTGACCGGCGCCACCCACGTCAGGCACCACGCGCCCAGAAAGGTGACCAGCACGGCTGGAACGGCCATGACGAGCGGCAGGACGGCGATCGGCGAGCCATAGACGAGGATCATCACCAACAGGGCGAGGGATCCGCCGAGAGCCGTCGCCACCAGCAGGTTGCGGCCGTTCGGCCCAGCGTTCGACAGCATCTGTTCGAAGCCTGTCAGGACGACGCTGGCCCCCGGGGGCGTCACAGCCCGCAGGGCCGGATCCAGCCGATCGTCGAGGCCGACGCCGGGCCCAGTGTCGGGGTTCGGCTCATTGATGAGCGCCCAGGTCGCTCGGCCGCCGTCGAGAACGAAACGGGGGTCGCCCGTCGATGCGAAATCAGCCACCGCGACGATGCCGGCTCGGGGCGCGGCGGCGAACACCCTGGCGGCCATCGCCTGGCCGGCGGCGGTGCGCATGCTCACCCCGGGCGGCAACCTCAATAGCGCCAGGCTCGGCTCCCAGGCCGGGTCGATCCGAAAGCGGCGGATTATGTGTTGGTCGGCTACGAATCCGGGCTGGCCGGGCGTGGCGTAGGTGTAGTCCATACGGGCCGCCGCCGACTGCATGCTGATTGCGCCCAGGAAGGCCAGTAACACCCAGGCCCCCACCGTCAGGCCGCGGTGGCGCAAAACCCACTGCGTCATTCCGACGCCCGCGTCAGCTCGGGCGGCATCCTGGCGTCGGCCCGATCAGGGCCGCGGCGCGAAGACGGCGACATCGACGCCGTCCCAGCCGAAGCGCAGGTTGAGGAGGTCGCCGAGGCCGCCCTTGAGCGTCATGTGCCCATAGGCCACGAACAGCGTCCCCGAGATCGGATCGACCGCCATGTTGCGACCACCGAAGAAGGTCGGGATGGTGCGCGCGACGGCGTCGTGGTCCGCCGCCCCCTCCTTGATCACCGTCAGGCTGTCGACGTTGGCGCTGAACACCAGGCCGCGGGCGGAATCGACGGCCACGCCGTCGCTGTTGGATCCGATCGGCAGGCTCGCGAGATTGCGTCCATTGGCGGGGTCGACCACGACCATCCGGCCGTTGGCGCATCCGCTGAACAGACGTCGGCTGCGAGGGTCGTAGGCCAGTCCGTGCGGCGCCTTGCAGCCGGCCAGCGGCCAGGTCGCCAGCAGCTTGCCGCCGGCGATGTCGACCTTGGCGATCGACCCGAGGTCGGCGAGATTTAAATAGGCGGCGCCTTCGCCGTCGACGGCGAGGAATTCGGGCTTGCCGGGCAGGTCGACCGTCCGGGCCACCGTATCGGTGCGCGGATCGATCACCGTGAGGTTCCTGGAATCGCCGGCGACCACCAGGACCGAACCGGTATGGGCATCGAAGACCATGCCGTCGGCGTCGGGACTGACCTTGATTTCCTTCTGGATGGTCAGGCCGTCGAGGCTGAACACCTTGACGATGGCGTCCTCGCCACTGTCGGCATAGCCCTTGTGGAGTCCGGGCACGATGGCGACGCCATGGGAATCATGCAGCGGCGTGATGGATCCGACGACGGTTTTGGTCCGGGTGTCGATAACTGTCACGCGGTCGTAATGCGACACATAGAGGCGCGCGGCGGTCGGGTCGAAAGTCAAATAGTCATGGAAGCCGGGCGCGCCGAGGGTCACGTCGGCGGTATATTCGTAGTCGACGGCGGCGCGTCCGGCGGCCTGCACGCCGCCTGGCTGGGCCAGCAGCCACAGTCCCCATAGGGCGGTCGCGCCGCGGGCGGGAGTCCGAAATCCGAGCCTGGAATCCGCTTTCATCTATAGCATCCTTGTAAAGGTATACGACCACGTCCAGACGACTTACACTCTGGCCTCGTGGAGCGTCAAGTGATGGCCGGCCCGAACCTAATATATACTATATTTGTCAAGCTTGACGGAAGCGCCGGCTATGACCATGGTCGCCCCGGATCGCCGGCTTGGGCCGGCTGGAGGGCGGCTCGCCAAATTCGACCTCGCTAAAGCCGAAGACGCACTCCGATCGCGCGCCAAATGGGGGAACGACCATGACACGGACCTTACTGTTGGTGAGCGCCTGCGCCGGCCTGGCAACGATGGCGGGCGGCGCGCACTGCGCCGAGACCGAGGCCCGCGCCGGCAAATCCGAGGCTACCGTCGAAGAGGTGATCGTCACGGCGACCCGGCGTGACACCAAACTAGAAGAGACCCCGGTCGCGATAACCGCGGTCAGCGGCGCGACGCTCGATCGCCAGCATGACGTCGATCTCGGAAGCGTCGCGATCATCGCGCCCAGCGTCGTGTTCACCGCGCTGAGCCGCCAGGAATCCTATCCCTCGATCCGCGGTACGACGGTCGGCAACGACGCCCCCGGCTCCGACCTCGGGGTCTCGGTGTTCATCGACGACATTCCGACCACCGGGGTCGCCGACAACGATCCCAATCTTTTTGATCTTCAGAGCATCGAAGTGTTGCGCGGGCCCCAGGGCACCCTGTTCGGCGAGAACGTCACCGGCGGCGCTTTGGTGGTGCACACCCTGCCGCCGAGCTTCACGCCGCATGAGAAGGTCCAATTCACTTACGGAAACTACGACCTTCTGGAAGGCCGCGCCTATCTGACCGGGCCGATCGTGGGCGACAAGCTCGCTGGCAAGATCACCGTCGATGTCCGCAGCCAGGGTGGGATACTCGAAAATCGCTTGCTGAATACCAGGAACGACTTCACGAGGCTCGGCGGCGTGCGGGCTCAGCTGCTCTGGCTGCCGATACCATGATCTCCGGATCCTCGCCGGCGCCGATCTGACCATCGACACGTCATCCTACAAGAACCAGCAGCTCTTCGGGAATTTCCAACCGGCGAGCTTCCCGACCTTGTTCTATGGTCCCGCGGAGACCAATCAGAACCTCGACCCGACGGGCGATTCCAGAACCGGCGGTGGCTTTGTCCGGGCGGACTACAATCTGCCGTTCGCGGTGCTTACCAGCATCACGGGTTATCGAAAGGCAGATTCCAAGGACTTCTTCTCCACACTCTCCGATCCGCTCAACGAAGATCCGCAGCGCTATCACGTCAAGGCCGACCAGGTGACCGAGGAGATCCACCTGACCTCGCCCGCCGACCGGAAGCTTAGCTGGCTGGTCGGCCTGTTCTATCTGGACGCGCGGCGGTCTGGCGACAAGGTGTTCAACGTCGACATCGCCCCAGGAGTAATTGCCAACTATACCCCGCCCTACAGCACCAGCCCGTCATTCACCAAATATGACGACCAGGCAATTCACGACCACGACTACGCCGCCTTCGGCGATATCGCCTATTCGCTGACCGCGGCGTGGAAGATCGATTTCAGCGCCCGCTACACCGCGGAAAGGAAAACCGGCTACAGCGCGGTGTTCGACACAAGCGGCGCTCCGGTCGATCTGCCAAACGGCTATGGCGGCAATATCGCGGCGGCCTATGGCCACACTTGGAACGCCTTCACTCCCAAGGGCACGATCACATTCCAGCCAAACGAACGCTTCCTGGCCTATGCGACGATCGCTTCGGGGTTCAAGAGCGGCGGTTACGACACCAACGGAAACATCAGCCAGACCCTGGCGACGCCTTTCTTGCCGGAAAAGGTGACCAGTTATGAACTGGGCCTCAAGGTTACCGCCATGGACGACCGCCTGGTGGTCAATCTGGCGGGCTACGATGCCGACTACAGTAACCTGCAGGTGACCGATTTCAATCCGGCCACCTTCGCCTCCTTTACCAGCAACGCCGGGGCGGCCAACATTCCGGGCGTTGAAGTTGAAGCCATCTTCAATCCAGCCCCCTGGCTGACGCTGAGCGGCAACTACAGCTATATGGACGCCAAATTTACCCGCTATGTGCAACAGGACGGCACGATCCTGACGGGCAATCAGATACCGTTCGACGCCAAATATCACCTGACTCTCGGCGGGGAACTGCATTTTGTGCTCCCTGAGCCGGCCGGAGGCGAGGTCCGATTGGGGGCCGACGTCACTTGGCGCGGCAAGGTCTATTTCCAGGACGCCAACGCCGCAGATTGGGCCTATGTCCACGCCCATTCCGGCATCGGCGGACTGGTGAACCTGCATGCCGACTGGACTTCTACGGACCAGACCTGTGAAATTTCCCTGTGGGGAAATAATATTTCCAATGATCACTACATCATCAACGCCACCGACGTGAAAGGTGCATTCGGTACGATCGGTGAATATTTTAATCCGGCCGACCAGATCTTTGTCGGCAACTGGAATACCCCGGCGATGTATGGCGTCACCGTGACCTTTAAACACTGAGGGTACGGGCGGGGCGGCGCCAGAGCGGGTTGCTGGTGACCTATCCGGTCCTGACTTGACACGACCCGCACATCAAACGATTACCGTGCATCTTTATGGTTCTCGTCAACATGAGTGTGGGATTGGACGATCGCTATTACACCGCGACCCAAGCGGCCGAGGCGCTTGGGGTCAGCACCCAGACCCTGTATGTCTATGTCGGTCGCAAGGGCATACGCTCCCAGGGCATACCGGGCTCGCGCCAACGGCTGTATTGGAAGGCCGACGTCGAGCGGATACGCAACAAGGGCAAGGACGCCAGCGGGTCGTCCGGCGACCTCAAGACCGAGAGCGACCTCACCTTCATCACCGACGCCGACCTGTTCTATCGGGGCCGCAGCGCCATCGAACTGGCTGAACACGCATCATTGGAGACTGTCGCCTCCCTGCTGTGGAATGTCGACGAGCGGGACGTGTTCACCTCCCAACGACCGAATGTGCCCGCGCTGTTTGGGCAATTGCACGCCCTGCTGCGGGACCAGCCGGATGTCGACCGGGCGACCGCCCTGTTCCCACTTCTCGAGGAAGCCAATCCTCGGGCCTATGATCTGTCGGCCGCCGGCATGGCGCGGACCGGCGCGGATGTCCTGCGATGGCTCGCCGCCCTGACGGTACATTGCGACGAGCCGCCGGCCGAACCCATCCACATGTTTCTCGCCCGTCGCCTCGGCCGCTCGCCCGAGGAGGCCGAACTGCTGCGCAGGATGCTGGTGTTGTCCGCCGACCACGGATTTCGAGCCCGGCGCCGTCGCGGTTCGCGCCGTCGCCAGCACCGGCGTGACGCCCTGGCGGGCGGTGATCACTGGCCTGTCGGTCGCCATCGGCCGGCGGGATCGCCAAGGGGGGCTGGACGCAACCAACCGGCTGCTGAAGGAAATCGTCGAAAGCGCCGATCCCGAGGCGCCGGTGCTGGAACGTATCCGCGACGGAGAAACCCTGCCCGGCTTCGAGCCGTCGATCTATCGGCAGGGCGAGCCCATCTACAGCCAGGGCGACCCCCGGGCATTGGCGCTGCTGCGCTATTGCGAGCAGGCTCTGGCGGGCAACAAGAGCTTCGAGCGTTTGTCGAAGGTTCTGTCGATGGTGCGCGACTACAAAAATTTGCAGCCGAACAACACGCTGGTCTGTCTGTTCATCTTCCGGCTGGTCGGGGTGGGCCCGCGCAGCACGCTGTTTCACCTCGGCCGCGCCGCCGGTTGGATCGCTCACGCCATCGAGCAGCACCAGGCCGGGGAGATGCAACACCGTCGGGGCCGTTATACCGGGCCCCTGCCGCACTTTCCCTAGCGCGGTCAGCATGCTCAGCAGAACGATTTGTCGTAATCATATATGGATGTCGTCAACCTTGACGGCCGGGTGTCGGCGCCAGTAATCAGCGTGAACGGGCTGCGGGTCGGCGGCGCGCCAAGCGGGAGGCCATATTGCATCCGAAGCCGGCCGGCGTTGCAACGCAGCGATTTTCTCGCGCCCGGCCCGCCTCGGGCAGCCTTGGCGATTCCCACACTGCCGCACACGCGATATTTAGACGGCGCGCTGTAGGGACCCGCGACTGTCGGCGGGTAGATGGAGTGTGATGATCCGATCCCGCCCGCGGCCTTGCGCCGCCTCGCTCATCGCGCTCGCCCTCTCGCTCGCAGCGTGCGCGGGCGCCGGTCCAGGCGCGCGGGTCGACCGTCCCAATCTGGCCAGCGGCGTCGACCGTCTCGACGTCGATGTCGGGCGGCTTCGGCTCGCGCCCCTGAGGCCGCATCGGTTCGACCCCGGCCGCGGTCTCGATCCGACCGACGTCGCCGTGCTGGCGGTGCTGAACAGCCCCGATCTGACGGCCAAGCGGGCGAGCGCCAAAATCGCCGCCGCCCAGGCTTTCTCGGCCGGCCTGCTGCCCGACCCGCAAATCGCCCTCAGCGCCGACTTTCCGCTGCACCCGGCGCCCGGGGTGACCACAGCCTACAACATCAATCCCAGCCTGGATCTGATGGGTCTGATCACCCACTCGACGGCCTTGCGAGCCGCGCGGGCATCGGGGCGGCAAGCCGATCTGGACCTGTTGTGGTCGGAATGGAGCACGGCGCAGCAGGCCCGCCTGCTGGCCGTCACCATCCTGGCCGACGACGCCAAGATCGCCCTGTTGCGCGCGATCGTTCAGGGCCTGGACGTGCGCATCGGGCTCGCCGGCCAGGCGCTGTCGCTGGGCGACGCCAGTCTCACCACCAACGCCGGCGATCTGGCGACCCGGCTGGACGCGCGCTCGCAACTCGACATCGCCGTGCGGGACACGGAAAAGGCCCGGGGAGACCTGAACGCCCTGATCGGGCTCGCGCCCTCGGTGCAACTCGATCTGGTGGCCGACCACGACTTGCGCGAACTGACCGATGGGGCGATCGACGCGTCGCTGGCGTCGCTGCCGGCGCGCCGCCCCGATCTTCTGGCGCTGCAGGCCGGGCGCCAGGCGCAAGACGCCAACCTACGCAAATCCCTGCTGGCGAGGTTCCCCCTGATCAACCTCGGCTTCAGCCACCAGCAGGACAACAGCGCCATCGTCAGCAACGGACCGGCCGCCACTCTGGTTATTCCGATCTTCAATGGCGGCCGCGGCGAGATGGCCGTGCAGTCGGCGACGCGCAACTCCCTGGCGGCCGAATATCAGGCCCGGCTCGACCAGACGGTCGCCGACGTGGCCGCCGCCCGGCGCGAGCGTGACCTGGCGCGGCAGGTTCTGGAGCGTCTGCAAGCCCAGCTTCCCGGCTTCATCGCCGCCGCCGATCGGGCCCGTGACGCCGAGCGCCGGCGCGACATCGACAGCGCGGCCTTTCTCGCCCTCGATCAGGCCGCCCTGCGCGCCCGGCTCTCCGTCCTGGACCGAACTCTCGCCCTCGACACCGCGGACCTCAGCCTGGAGACCGTCTTGTTCCTGCCTTCCGATCCGATCGCCGCCTCATGAAGTGGTTCAGGCGATGGCGCGTGATAGCCGCGGCGGTTCTGGTGCTGATCGCGGGCCTGGTCGTCTGGCGCTTCCTGCACAACGGCCAGGCAGCCGACGTGAACGCGCCGGTGGGCACGGCCCTGGTCGCTCTCGCTCCGGTCGAGTCGGGCTTGATCGATGAGACCGTCACGGCCTTCGGGACCATCGCCGGCTCGCCCGCCGCCAGCCGCACGATCGCCGCGCCGCGCGGGGTGATCGTCGAGCGGGTGCTGGTGAGCCCAGGCCAGCCGGTCACGGCCGGCGGTCCATTGATGGTAGTCGCGAATACGCCCGCCAGCGAACTGGCCGCCCGCCAGGCCGGCGACGCCGTCAAATTTGCCCAGCTCGACCTGGACCGGGTGCAACGTCTGTACGACGCCCACCTGGCGGCCAGCGATCAGCTCGACGCGGCGCGCAAGGTATTGGCGGACGCCCAGGCGGCCGCGGCGGCGCAATCGCGAGCCGGCGCGGACGCTGGCCGGCAGACCATCGTCGCTCCCGCCGCCGGCCTGATCGGCGCGGTGCCGGTCAGCGCCGGGGAACATGTCGCCGCCGACGCGCCGCTGCTGACCGTTGTCGCGAAGGACGGCCTGGTCGCGCAATTGAACGTAGAACCGGACCAAGCGGCCCGGATAGCCCCGGGCCAAGCCGTGCGTCTGACATCCGCCTTCGACCCGACGCAATCGGCGTCGAGCCACGTCACGGTGGTCGGGCGTCTGGTGGACCCGGCCAGCCACCTGGCAACCGTCACCGCCCCGGCCACCGGGGGGGCCTGGGCGATGGGCGGAGCGGTGCGGGCGGAGATCGTCGTCTCGCGCCACATGGGTCTGCGCGCGCCCCGGGCCGCTCTGGTATATGACGAGGCGGGCGTCCACCTGTTCGTGGTCAGGGACGGCAAGGCGCATCAGGTCGCCGTGACGCCAGGAGCGGAGACCGGCGACGACATCGAGGTCGCCGGAAATCTCCACGCCGGCGATCGGGTGGTGGTGGTCGGGGCCTATCAGCTGCAGGACGGTTGGCCGGTCCGGACCGCCACCCGATGAGCCTGGCCGACACCTTCGCGCGGCATCGCCGATCCCTTCTCGCCCTGCTGGCGATCGCAATTGTCGGCGGCGTGGTCGCCGGCTTCGGCCTGCCGGTGGGCCTGTTCCCGAACATAGCTTTTCCCAGGGTCGCGGTTTCCATCGAAGCCGGAGACCGGCCGATCGATCAGATGGCGGCGGTGATCACCCGACCGTTCGAGCAGGCCGTCCGCGCCGTGCCCGGGGTGACCGATCTGCGCTCGACGACCAGTCGCGGGGCCGCCGATCTGAAGGTGAGCTTCGCCTGGAACAGCGACATGAACCTGGCGCTGCAGCGGACCGAGGCGGCGTTGGCGCGCGCCGCCGCACTGCTGCCGCCGGGCGTCACCTTCCAGGTTCGCCGCATGGACCCGACGGTGTTTCCCGTCGCCGCCTACAGTCTGACGTCCGCCGTCGCCGGTCCGGTGGCCCTGAGGCGCTACGCCGACCTGACGCTCACGCCCTTGCTGACCGCGATTCCCGGTGTCGCCCGGGTCGAAAGCCAAGGCGGGGCGCAGGCGGAATATCGGGTCGAGGCCGATCCCCAACGACTGCGGGCGCTCGGACTGTCACTGGCCGACGTCAGTCAGGCGCTGAGCGCCGCGAACATCCAGGAAGCCGACGGCAAGCTGGAAGACCGCGGCAAGCTCTATCTGACGCTGGCCGACAGCCGGCTGACCGGTCAGAACGATATCGAAAACGTGGTGATCAAGAGCGCCGCGGGCGGGGTCATCCGACTGGGCGACATCGCGCGCGTGGGTCTCACCGGAGCGCCGAACTGGGTCAGGGTGACCGCCGACGGGCGCGACGCCGTGATCGTCCAGGTCTACCAGCAACCGAGCGGCGATACCGTGCGTCTGGTACGCGACGTGGCGGCGGTGTTCGCCAGAGCGGCGACCGCCGCCCCGGCCGGACTGAAGGTGTCGGGGTGGTACGATCAGAGCGAACTGATCAAGACCTCGGCGCGCGGACTGGCCGAAGCCATCGCCGTGGGCGCCCTTCTGGCGGCCCTCGTCCTGCTGGTCTTTCTGCGCAACATCGGGGTCACCGTCGTGGCGGTGGTCGTCGTGCCGGCGGTTCTGGCGCTCACCACCCTGGCCCTGAAGCTGACCGGCCAGAGTTTCAACATCATGACCCTCGGTGGAATGGCCGCGGCGATCGGGCTGATCATCGACGACGCCATCGTGATGATCGAACATATGGAGCGGCGCGTCGCGCAGTCGCCGGACGATCGGGTGGGAGCGATGCGCCTGGCGGCCCAGGAGTTCCTGCGTCCACTGGCCGGATCGTCGGCCGCCACCGTGCTGATCTTCCTGCCCCTGGCCTTTCTCACCGGAGTCACCGGCGCGTTCTTCAAGGCCCTGTCGCTGACCATGGCGATCGCCCTGTCGGCGTCCTTCGTGCTGGCGTGGCTGGTCGTGCCGATCCTGATGGAGAGGCTGTATCGCCGGGCTGGCGCCCACCAGCGGCGCGAGAGCCGCCTGGCGAACGGCTATCGCCGCGCGCTGGAGACCACCACCTCGCGCGCCTGGATCGCACCGGTGGTGATGATCCCCCTGGCGGCGATCGGAGTCGTCAGCTTTCTGACCCTTCCCAGCGGTTTCATGCCCAAGATGGACGAGGGTGGCTTCATCCTCGACTACATCGCGCCACCGGGCTCGTCGCTGAGCGAGACGGATCGCCTGGTGCGCCAGATCGGGACGGTGCTGCGAGCCACGCCCGAGGTCGCGACCTATTCGCGTCGCACCGGGGCGCAACTGGGCGGGGATCTGACCGAATCAAACGTCGGCGACTTTTTCGTGCGGCTAAAGCCGCCGCCGCGGCGACCCATCGAGACGATCATGGACGAGGTGCGCGGCAAGGTCGCCGAACAGGTTCCGGGTGTCGATATCGACACCGCGCAGTTGATGGAAGATCTGATCGGCGACCTGACGGCGGTGCCGCAGCCGATCGAGGTCAAACTGTACAGCGAGGACGAAGCGCTGTTGCGGACCACCGCCGAACGGGTCGCGAAGTCGCTCGAAGGCGTGCCGGGCCTGGCCGAGGTCCGCAACGGCGTGGTGGTGGTCGGCGACGCGCTCGATATCCACGTCGACCTGGCCCGCGCGGCTCTCGAGGGCGTCACTCCGGCCGAGGCGTCGAAGCAGATTTCGGCATTGCTGTCCGGCGATGTCGCCACCCAGGTGCAGTCGGGGCCGCTGCTGATCGATGTCCGCGTGTGGATTCCGCCGAGCGACCGCGACCGCGTCTCCAAGATCGCCGGCCTGCCCCTGCGGGCGGCCGACGGGCACGTGTTTCCGCTCTCGCACATCGCCAGTGTCGATATTCTGCGGGGGCAACCGGAATTGACCCGCGAAGGCGGCCGCCGGATGATCGCGGTCACCGCCCGCGTGGTCGGGCGAGACATGGGTTCGGCGGCCAAGGACGTCCAGCGGATGATGAACGGGGCCGGCAATCTGCCCGCCGGCGTGGGATTCGAGATGGGAGGCCTGTTCGCCGAACAACAGTCGGCCTTCGCGGGCCTCGCCGCGGTGTTCGCGGCCGCGCTGGCCATCGTCACCGTACTGCTTCTGTTGCTCTACGAGAACTTCCGCATCGTCGCCTCGATCATCGCCATGCCGATGCTGGCCGCCTGTTTCGTGGGGGCCGCCCTCTGGATGGCCGGCGTCGAGTTGAACATCATGGCCTTGATGGGCGTGACGATGGTGGTCGGCATCGTCACCGAAGTGGCCATTTTCTACTTCACGGAATTCGACACCCTGGTGGACGAGGGCGTTCCGCCGTCGCGGGCCCTGATCGAAGCCGGCGTCAATCGGTTCCGGCCGATCGCCATGACCACTCTGGCGGCGATCCTGGCCCTGGCGCCCCTGGCGATGGGATCATCGATGCAGCAGCCGCTCGCCATCGCGATCATCGCCGGCCTGATCGCACAAGGACCTTTGGTATTGCTGATCATGCCCGCCCTGTATCGCCTGATTGGTGGGACCGCGGCGGCGCCGGCCGACGGCGCCTGAAGGCCGGACCATCGACCGGCCGGATTCAGACCCCCTTGGGCGATCCCAAAGCGCCGGCCGACACGGCGCCGAGCCACACCGCCCCCAGGCAGAGGCCGACCGAGGCCAGGACGTAGGCGCTGGCCCGCATCGGCTCGCCGTTGCGGAACAGGGCCAGGGTCTGCAGGCTGAACGAGGAAAACGTGGTGAAGCCGCCGCACAGCCCGACCATCACGAACTGACGCGCATCCAGGGACGAGACGGAAAAGCGGCCGCCCGGGCCGGTCAGGATGGCGAAAAGGCCGATGACGAACGATCCCGATGCGTTGATCAGCAACGTTCCCCACGGAAAGGCTTCCCCGACCCAAAGCGCCATCACGCTGGCGAGCCAATAGCGGGCCACGCCCCCGAGCCCGCTGCCCAGGGCGATCCAGAGATAAGTGGTCGGAGACGCGCCGATCGCTACCCCCGGTCGAGCACCAGCACCTGGAAAGTGCCGGGCTTGGGTTCCGGGCGCTTACCGGCCGGGGCCGGCAGCAAATACTGGGCGGTGGGCAGATAGATCTTGCCCGTCTTCAGGTCGACGGCGCCGGTTCGGGCGCCCGGTTGGGTCGGGACCGTGTCGATGATCGTGTTGTCGCCGGGACCGCTCAGGGCGATCACCGCCAGAGTGCCGCTCATGGCCGATGGAATATAGGCCATCCCGCGCGAACTCATCGAGAAGCACCGCGTCGGGACGGGCCCCGATGGTGAAGCTGGCGATTTCGCGGCCCGACGTCGCGTCGAGGATCTTGGCCACGCCATTGGCGCAGGCGGAGATCAGGCGCTGATCCTTCGTCAGCGCGAGGCCGGTGGGACCCTTGCAGCCCGGCATCGGATAGCGCGCGAGGACTTTGCGCGAAGCGATGTCGATGGCCGCGATCTCGTTGGTTTCCTCGATATTCACATACAGCCGTCCCTTGCCGTCGACGGCGGGGAATTCCAGGCCGGCGCCGACGGTGATGGCGCCCGCCAGCTTGGCTGATTTCGGGTCGATCAGGCTGACCATGCCCGGATCGCCGTTGACCACCAGCACCATCCCGCTCGACGGGTCGAACACGGCGCCGTCAGGGTCCTTGGCGGTCGGAATCGACGCGATCAGCCGACCGTCGGAAGCGTCGATTATCCGGGCGCTGGCGTCGGCGCCGTTGGTGGTCAGGATGAGGTTCGTCCCTGGCACCGGCACTACCGAGTGCAGGTGGGCCCCGCCGGCGAACCGCGGATTGGCCTGGCCGGTGTCGGCGTCGATGGACATCACCGCGTCCCCGTGCGCGACATAGATGCGCCGACGCGCCGCATCGAACATGGCGTAGTCCCAACCGCCGTCCGGACCTGAGATCCTGGCCACGACCTTCAGGCCCGACTTCGGCTGTGCGTCCTTGGCGAGGACTGGCGGGCTCGACGCGAATAAAGCCACCACGAAGGCCGAGGCGAACGCCAGGTGACGGATGCGGGGCATGAATCATTCTCTATGCAGTGGATGGCGAGGGCAGAGGTTACACGAACCGGCCACCGCTTCGATATCCCATCGCGATTAAGAATAACCAACCTGCATTTTCCTGCCCGGCCTTTTCGCCGAACGCCGCAGGCTGCATAACCGGCGAGTGATCGACCTCGCCACAGCCGCGCCGACCATCGGCGCCTCCTTCCTCGCGTCGACGGTCGAGATCGTCGAAGCCTTCACCATCGTTCTCGCGGTCAGCGTGGTGCGCGGCATCCGTCCGGCGTTGCTCGGCACGGTGGGCGCGCTGGCCGTGCTCACGGCGACGGTGGCGCTGCTGGGGCCGCTGCTGGCGAGCGTTCCAATCAAGGGTCTGCAACTGGTGATCGGCATCCTGTTGCTGGTGTTCGGGCTGGGCTGGTTGCGCAAGGCCGTTCTGAGGGCCGGCGGGGTTCTCGCCATGCACGACGAAGCCGCGGCGTTTTCCGAAGAGACCCAGACGCTTCGCGCCGAGACCCAGGCCGAGGAACGGGCCGGCGACTGGCTGGCCGGCATAGCGGCCTTCAAGGCGGTCCTTCTGGAGGGAACCGAAGTCGTTTTCATCGTTCTTGCGGTCGGGGCGCGGCCAGGCCTGCTGGGGCCGGCGGCCCTCGGCGCAGCCGCCGCCGGCATCCTCGTGCTCCTCGTCGGCCTGATGATCAGGCGCCCTCTCACCCAGGTTCCCGAAAACGCTCTGAAGTTCATCGTCGGCGGGCTGCTGACCGGGTTTGGCGCGTTCTGGTGTTGCGAAGGCCTGGGCGTCCCGTGGCCCGGCGGCGACTGGGCGATCCCGGGCCTGGTGAGTTTTTACCTGGCGGCCGGTTTCGGCCTCAGCCTGGCGGTCCGGCGCCGTGCGGGAGAGGCGGCATGAGCGACGTGATCCGCGCGCTGTTCGCGACCGTGACCAAGATGTTCTTCGCCGATCTCTGGTTGACCATCGCGGCGCTGGCGACGGTCGCCCTATGCGCGGCCGGCGTGCGGTCGGGCTGGCTGCGGGCCGACGTCGCGCCCTTCCTGCTGGCGGCCGGGGTGCTGGTCGCGCTCGTGGCGGGCGTGATCCATGGCGCGCGGCGCTAGAAGGACCTTCGAAAGCGCGAAGCTTCCTCTGCGAGAGGCTTGTCAGGCCATGCGTCGCTCCGCCAAGATGAGATCAGGCAAGATGAGACCAGGGCTCCAAGAGGAACGACCATGCACGATGGCGGCGGCGTGACCGATCAACGAATCTCAGTTTCCATCGCCGAGGGCGTGGCCGATGTCCGGCTGGTCCGCGCCGACAAGATGAACGCCCTGGACGATGCGATGTTCGAGGCCCTGGTCACGGTCGGGGAGCGTCTCAAACATGATCGAGGCGTTCGCGCCGTGGTGCTGTCGGGAGAAGGCCGGGCGTTCTGCGCCGGGCTGGACATGGGCAACTTCGGTCGGATGGCCCAGGGTCGGCGGGCCGAGGAACGATCGGTCGAGGGCGGGCTGACGGCGCGCACCCATGGCATAGCCAACCGCGCCCAGTACGCGGTGTGGGTGTGGCGGGATATTCCGGTTCCGGTCATAGCGGCGGTGCATGGAGTCGCGTTCGGCGGCGGCTTTCAGCTTTGCCTGGGGGCCGACATGCGTTTCGTGGCCCCCGATGCCCGGCTAGCGGTGCTCGAGATCAAATGGGGACTGGTTCCCGACATGGCCGGCACGCAGCTGATGCGCCACCTTGTCCGCGAGGACATAGTCCGTGAACTGACATACACCGGCCGCATATTCTCGGGCGAGGAAGCCGGCCGCATCGGGTTCGCCACCCGGGTCTGCAGCGATCCCCGCGCCGAGGCTTTGGCGGTCGCACGCGAAATCGCCGGAAAGAACCCCCATGCGGTTCGCGCCTCGAAGCGTCTGCTCAATCAAGCGGTGGCGACCGACGCCGGGACCGGCCTGCTGCAGGAAACCGAGGAGCAGATCGCCCTGATCGGCAGCCCCAACCAGGTGGAAGCGGTCATGGCCAATTTGGAGAAGCGAGCGCCGATGTTCGCCGATGTCGCCGATTGAACGACGCGGGGCCGCTGTCGGCCGGTCGGGTCAGAGTTCGAACTCGCCCCCTGAAGGCGGCGGCCAGATAGCCGGCGACCACCTCGACAAATCGCTCCGGATCGGCGGCGCGCGGCGTCCTGGCGTTGGTGAAGTCGACGCCAATGACACAATGACCTCGGAAACGGTCGGCCACGGGCCAAAAATCGAATCTGGGACTGATCGAACGGATAGGTTTTCGCCCTGGTCGGCAGACGCGACGCCAAGGCGTCCCTGGCCGCCGCCTCCTCGGCGGGTGTGAAACTCGGTCCTCCCGCCGCCGCCTCGATCCCGATCAGCTCGCCCCGCGACGCCACCACCACAGCCGGGGCCGCGAAGATCTGATTGAGGGTCATCGCCGCGGCCTGGACGATGTCGGCGCGTGAACGACCCTCGACGACCAGGTGCGCCAGCGCCCTGAGCGCCTCGGCGTGAACCGCCGCCAGCCTTGCCTCCTCGGTGCGCCCGCGAGCCTGGGCCGCGACCGCGCTCACGATCATCGCGGTCACCAGGAGCAGGCCCGCCGCCCAGATGTCCTCCGGGCTGTCGATTACAAACGACAGTTTCGGCTCGGTGAAAAAGAAATCGAAGGATAGAACGCCCGCGACGACGCTGACCAGCGACGGTCCCCAGCCAAACATCGTCGCGGTCAGAATGACCGGAAGCACGAACAGCAAGGTCAGATTGGCGGTGGAGACGACACTCTGGAAGGCCATGCCCAATCCCGTGGCGAGCGCCACGAAAAAAACCGCGCCGCCGTATCGCGCCACCGCCGGCAATCGGGCCAGCTCCAAGGAGGCCGGCGCCGCGCCGGTCAGGACCAGGCTGGGAGGCGGAGAGGACGGGGCGGCGGTCTCGACTGTCTGCGACATGGCGGCATCGGGGGTTGGAGCAGGGTTCGCGCACCAGGCTAGGCGAAAGGGCATAAAGGATCGATACGCGAATTGGTCATCCGGTCCGGCGCGCGCGACGCGGCGTCCGGATCCGCCCGGAGGACGCGGCGGTCCTACCCTCCGGCCCGACTCAGTCGACCAAATCGTGCGTGTAGCGTTCGATCACCAGGCTGAACGGCAGTCCGTCCCGCGTCGTAAGCAGGGCTCGCTGCACGAGCACGTAGCCCGGGCTGCCCCGGTCGGCCGGCGCCGTCGACCCCAGGCGCCGCCGGCGAAAACGGAGTGAGCGCACGACACTGCCGAAGGGTGTATCGCTCTGCTGCAATTGCCGGTTCATCTCGGGCGTCAAGCGGGCCGGCACGTACCAGTTGTCGGCCTCCGACAGGATATGCGGCCCGCAAACCAGCCGGACATGACGATACGAGATCGGTTCGGCCGCCGAGACCTGCAGCAGCCCGCGGGTCTCGGCCCCCGCCGGCCTGACGACCCGTGGATCGCGGACCGCGCGCACCACCGGTGGGTCGGCCAGATGACGGTCGGCGCACCAGCGCGACAACACGACGGTCGCGCTGTCGTCCGCCAGGAGGTCGCGTTGGAGCGACGTCACCGCCGCGGCCTGCTCCCCGGCCGCCATGGCCGGGACCGACAGGCTCGCGGCGAGAACCAAGCATCGCCCGAGTCGGTTTATCGCCCCGGCCATTGTGTTTGCCCCGACTTAGGTTTGAGATTGGGGCCAAAGCGGAGGATCATCCCATGCCTTACGTACAGGATCGCCTTGTCCATGATGCCGACTCCCACCTCATGGAGTTGCCCGACTGCCTCGACCCGTGGTTCGATCCGCGTTGGCGAGAGGCTTATCATGCCCTGCCGGTCGTTCGCCACAAGACCAACTCGCCGAAGCCTGCCTGGGACGCACCGTTTCGATCCCGCCATGACGATCCCGGATTCAGGGGCGGCGCGGCGGAAAATATTCTGCTGCGCAAGAATTACGACGCGCTGGGGGCCTTTCGGCGCGAAGATCGGCCGGCGGTCGTCGACTTGCTGGGGTTTTCCAGTCAGCTCGTGTTCACCACCTTTTGCCTGGGCAATTTCGGCTTGGACGAAGGTGGCGACCTGGATCTCTGTTACGCCGCCGCCCAGGCTCACAACCGGATGATGACCGACTTTTGCGCGGTCGATCGCCGCCTGCTGGCGACCGCCTATGTGCCGATCGTCGATTTCGCGCGCGCCGAGGCCACGACCATCGAAGCCATCGAACTCGGCGCCAAGGCCCTGCTGATCGCGTCGCGCTGCCCGCGCGGCCATTCGCCGAGCCATGTCGGCCTGGACGCGGTCTGGGCCAGGGCGCAGGAGGCCGGCCTGCCGATCCTGTTCCACGTCGGGGGCGAGGAAAAGCTAGAGCCGGATTATTTCGAAAACGGCTTGCCGCGGGTGAAGGATTTTCACGGCGGCGAGGAAAATTTCACCTCCGTCAGTTTCATGGCGATACCCAACTCGGTGATGCAAACCTTGGCGGCGCTGATCATCGATGGGGTTCTGGATCGATTTCCGCGCTTGAAATTCGGGGCCATCGAACTGGGCGCCTCGTGGCTCCCCGGCTGGATGCGCTCGATGGATGCGGCCCACGCCGCATTCTACAAAAACGAGGATCGCCTGCACCGGCTCAGCGGCCGGCCCAGCGACATCGTCCGCCGCCAGGTCCGCGTCACGCCCTATCCGCACGAAGACAGTGGATGGATCATTCGCGAAAGCGGTCCCGAGATCTGCCTCTTCTCCTCCGACTACCCGCACGTCGAAGGCGGACGAAACCCGCTGAAACGCTTTGGCAATTCACTGGCTTCGACGCCACCAGCCGTCGTCGCCCGGTTCTACGCCGAGAACTTCATCGACCTGATGGGGGCGGGCCTGGCGGCGGATCTGAGACGGCCGACGCGTTTGGCGGCGGCGTGACGGATCGGGACTCGCTTCCCCGGGCGGTGGGGCTCATCCGCAATGCCGTGATGTTCATGGCGGTCGTCGTCGCCCTGTTCCTCGCGCAATTCTTCCAGTCGATCCTCACGCCATTGGTGGTGGCGACGTTTCTGCTCCTGCTCATCGACGCCCTGTCCCGGCTGCTTCATCAGCGATTGCCGGGCACGCCGCGGTGGGTGCGTGTCGGCGTCGCCGGGGGCATCATTCTGGCGGCTTTCGTGGGAGTCGGCATTCTGTTCGCGCTCGAGGCGCCGCCGTTCGCCGTGGAAATCCGCGGCCTCGCGCCGAAGCTGGATGCGGTCCTCGCGGGCGGACTCGAAATGGTCGGCGCGCCGCCGGTCCACCTTCGCCAGTTGCTGGGCGGCATCGACCCCGCGCACGTCCTGGCGGCGGTGTTCGCGGCTGCTCGCGGTGTGATCTCCCGAGGGGCGCTGGTGATCATTTACTTCGGCTTCCTTCTCGCCTCCAGGGCGGCCTTCGGGCGCAAGTTGGACGGACTTTACGAACGCGACGGGCAACGTCAGAGCGCGGTGCGCGTGACCAGGAGCGTGCGCGATGCGGTCGAACGCTATGTCCGGCTACAGACCCTGAAAGCCGCGATGGTGGCCTTCGTCGCCTGGGGCCTGATGGCGCTGATGGGAGTCCGCGACGGCCTGTTCGTGGCCTTCGTGGTTTTTCTCGCCGCCTATGTGCCGATCGTCGGACCCACGGTCGGGGCCGCCTTCCCGGCGCTGGCCGCCTTCGCGCAGTTCGACGGCCCGACGCGGCCGATGATCCTGCTGGCCGTCGTCGGGTCGGCCGCCTTCCTGATCGACAACGTGCTGATGCCAAAGCTGGCCAGCGATGAACTCAACATCGATCCTTTGCTGGTCCTGATTTCGATCGGCTTCTGGGGCGCGATCCTCGGCGCGCCCGGCGTGCTGCTGTCGACGCCGCTGACGGTGGCGGTCATGGCTCTCGCCGCCGAGTTCGAGGGAACCCATTGGCTGGCCGTCCTCCTGTCGCGCGACGGCCACCCGACCCATAGCGTCGCCGAGGATCGCGCGGTCATCGAAGGGACCGCGCCGCCGACGGGGTGACAGCGATCATTTCGCGGATGGGTCGTTCGCGCGACGTCCTCCCTGCGGATAATCGGCGTGCGCCGGCCACGGGGTCCATGGCACCGGCGTCGAGGACCAGTCGAGCACCACCGTTCGATCGGCGATCCGCCAGGCGCCGCCCCGACGCTCGAAGCGGTCGAGGTAGCGTCCGGTGACCGGCACGTGGCTGGCTCCGCCCGTCGCCTGGTCGCCCATGGGATGCAAGGCGAGGAAATAGCTCTCCACGTCCGCCACGTCGCCGCGCAGCTCGATGATGATGTTGGTGATATGATGCTGGCCGACTCTTGGCGCGGCGTCCATCAGTGGCACCAGGAAGGCCGCGAACGCCTCACCGCTGCCGGTGAACGCGCCATGTCGATCGATCGCCTCCGGGTGGTAGACGCTGCGGAGCAGCGCCTCATCGCCGCGGTCGACCCCGCGGCAATAGCGGTATAGCACCTGTTGGATCTCGATGTGATCGGCGGCGGCGGCGGCGTCCATGGATCAATTCTTCCCTTTGCATGCGCATCGAACAGGAAATCAGCAAGGCAGGAGTCCGACCTGGCCCTCAGGTCTGTGCGATACCCTACTCGATATTCGTTCCCCCGGCCGGGGTTCGGCCGGGACGGCGACCACGTCCTCATCGGGTGCTCGAACACGAAGTGGCGCGGATCGCCTTTCTGAGCAGGCGGGCGAACTCATCTGACGGCGATGTCGTCCGCGCCGCCTGGCCCGGTGAGCGATCGCAGGGCGCGCTCCAGATCGGCGATCAGATCCCTGGGCGACTCGATGCCGATCGACAGACGGATCAGACCCTCCTCGATACCGATGGCGACGCGCTCGTTGGCCGATACCCCGGAATGGGTGGTGCTGCCTGGATGACAGGCCAGCGAACTCCGTGCCGCCGAGACTGACCGCGAGTTTGAACACTTCGAGATGGTCCAGCACGTCGAACGCCGCCCGGCGGCCCCCTTTGACCACGAAGGAAAACGTCGCCCCGTGCGCGCCACATTGACGTTCGATCACCGCCGCTTCCGGCGAGCCCGGCGGGGCGGAGCCGAGGTAGGCGATCCGCTCGACCATGGGGTGGGCCCGCAACCATCCGGCGACCTCGGCCGCGTTCGCGAATGCCTTGTCCATCCTGAGGCGCAACGTCTCCAGCGAACGCGTCAGCATCCAGCAACTGTGGACGTCCAGCTGATTGCCGATCAGGTTGCGCAGCGAGCGGACCTTCTTCATCAGCGGCGCCGCACCGGCTACGGAGCCGGCGACCAGGTCGCTGTGGCCGCCGACATATTTGGTCAGCGAATAGACCACGAGATCCGCGCCATGCGACAAAGGCGCCTGATAGAGCGGGCCGAGCAGCGTGTTGTCGACCACGACGACCGGCTTGAGGCCGCCCTGCCGAACGGCGGCCTCACGGGCGATTTCCGCCATCAGGTCGAGATCGACCACGGAGTTGGTCGGGTTCGCCGGCGTCTCGACATAAATCGCCGCGAGCGGGCCTCGATCCATTGCCGCGGCGGCCGCCGCACGGACCGAGGTCGCATCGACGCCGTCGATGAATCCGAAACTCGCAATGCCGAGCTTGGCGAGCAAGGTGTCGAACAGGGTCTCCGTGCCGCCGTAGAGGGGCCGCGAGCGCAGGACGATCTGGCCGGGATCGGCGACCGCCAGCATCGCGGTCAGGATCGCCGCCATGCCGCTGGAGAACACCGAACAGGCGTCGGCGCCATCGAGGACCGCCAGGCGCTCCTCCACGATCTGCAGGTTTGGATTGTTGAAACGGGTGTAGATCAGTCCGGCGTCCGCCCCCTCCGGGGACGCGCCGCGGCCACTCATGTAATCGAAGAGCAGCTTGCCTTCCTCGCAGGTCTTGTAGGCGAAGGTCGAGGTCAGGAAGATGGGGATCTTCACCGCCCCCTCGGACAGCTCCGGATCGAAGCCGTAACCGAGCATCAATGTCTCCGGCTCGAGCCTGTGCTCGCCGATCCGGGATTTTCTGAAGTCGCGCTTGGCCATGATGGTTCTCGGACTGTGACGCAGGATCGACCCTAGCGCGTCACGCCCGCGCTGTCCCGCGCCCTTGACCCAAATGCGCCACAACGGTTCACAGTCTGCCGATGAGCGACCATCACTCCCACCACCACCACCATCACCACCACCAGGGAGGCCACGTCCATGCGCCGGCATCCTTCGGCCGGGCCTTCGCGATCGGCATCGCCTTGAACTCCACCTATGTGGTGGCGGAGGTGGTCTGGGGCCTGACGGCGAATTCCCTGGCCCTGGTGGCCGACGCCGGTCACAATTTCGGCGATGTGCTGAGTCTGGCGGTCGCCTGGTTGGCGGCCAGGCTGATGCGGCGAGCGCCGAGTGATCGCTACACCTATGGCCTGCGAGGCTCTTCGATCCTGGCCGCGCTCAGCAATGCGGTCCTGCTGCTCCTGGTGACGGGCGCCGTCGCCTGGGCGTCGATCCTGCGCCTGGCGCATCCGCAGCCGACCGGAGGATGGGCGATGATGGCCGTGGCGGCGGGCGGCGTGGTGGTGAACGCCATCAGCGCCTGGATGTTCGCCGCAGGGCGCAAGGGCGATGTGAACATCCGCGCCGCGTTCCTGCACCTGGTCTCCGACGCCCTGGTGGCGCTGGGCGTGGTGATCACCGGCGGGCTCATTCTGCTTACCCGCTGGACCTGGCTCGACCCGGTGGTCAGCCTCGCCATCGGCGCGATCATCGTGGTGGGAACTTGGTCACTGATGCGGCAATCCCTCGATCTCGCCCTGCAGGCGGTCCCGACCGGCGTGGATCGCGCCGCCGTGCTGGCGTACCTCGGCGCCCTGCCGGGCGTGCGTGAGGTTCACGACCTGCACATCTGGGGCATGAGCACCACGGAGACGGCGCTGACCGCTCATCTGGTGCGCCCCGAGGCCGAAATCGACGACGCCTTGCTGCAGCGGGCCTGCGCCGAGCTGCGGGCGCGGTTCGCGGTGCATCACGCCACCATTCAGATCGAAAACGGGGTCGGCGGCGCCCCGTGCCTGCTGGCGCCTCGAGAAGTCGTTTGAACCATTCCAGGGATCAGGCGAACGTGGAGGATGGCGCCACCTCTCGGGCTCGAACCGAAGACCTCTGGATGCAGAATTTAGTGAGAAATCGAGCCAATCAAAGATTTGGCAAGGAGAACTGCAAAGTCACGTCGCGCGCGACCCTCATGTCCGACAAGATCAGCCGGCAGCTAAAGGCGCACTGAGTTCAGCCGCGGCTGTCAGAGCCGCTGTTCGGGCAGGGCCGGGATGAGTTCGACTCAACTCGAAAGTCCCATAGAGGGTCGTCCGTTGCCGACTAGGCCTTCCGATCCCCGCCGCGATTTCCATCATGGCCTCTGGATCGATTTGTTGACCATGCGTCCCACCTGCGGCGCGAGTGATAGATTCGTTCATCAAGGTGCCGCCGAGATCGTTGGCGCCGGCCCTCAGCGCGAGCGCGGCTCCAGGGCCGCCCATCTTGACCCATGACGTCTGGATATTGTCGAACAGGGGGTGGAGGGCGATCCGGGAAACAGCATGCATCAGCAAGGCTTCACGGAATGTAGGGCCGGCGCGTGTCAGTCCTTTGCGTGACATTGGGGCCTCCATGTGTACATAGGGCAGCGGCACGAACTCGGTAAATCCTCCAGTCTGAGCCTGAATCGCGCGTAGCCGCATGAGGTGTCGGGCCCAGTGAACATATTGCTCGACATGGCCGAACATGATTGTCGAAGTCGTGCGCAGTCCCGCCGCGTGCGCGTCACGCATCACGGTGCACCATGCCTCGGTATCGAGCTTGTCCGGACAGATGATGGCGCGCACATCGTCGTCGAGAATTTCAGCGGCTGTGCCGGGCAGCGTTGATAGCCCCGCGGCTTTGAGTTTTCGCAGATAGACATCAAGCGACAGCCCGAGCGTGCGGGCGCCGTGGGTAACTTCGAGCGGCGAAAAAGCATGCACGTGCATTTCAGGGGTGGCCTCCTTCACCGCCGCAACCACGGACAGATAGGTCTCTCCGGTATAACTGGGGTGTATGCCGCCCTGCAGGCAGACTTCTGTCGCGCCTCTCTCCCACGCTTCAATCGAGCGCAGTGCTATTTCCTCGAGGTTCAGATTGTAGGCGGCTCCGCGCGCCGACCTGGTGTTACCCTTGGAAAAGGCGCAGAATCCGCACTTATAGAAACAGATGTTGGTATAATTGATGTTGCGGTTGACCACAAAAGTGACGACCGGGCCGACGGTCTCATGGCGAAGCGCATCGGCGGTTTGAACCACCCCCCGCAAGTCTTCGCCTCGCGCGGAAAACAGTCGGACGATGTCGAACTCGTCCAAAGGTCGGCGCGCCCTGGCGCGATCGAGGATCGCCTCGACCTCGATGGATGGTCGGGCAGCTTCGCCCGTCGTCCATCCTGACGCTTCCTCCGGTGGCGAAGCGCCTGAGCCCGCGGTCCAGTTGCAACAGCGCGCGAGCCCTGAGGTCTCGCTCGCGCGTCGGATTGCGGGACGGATCGAACTCATCGGCCCAGCGGACCGGATCGAGCGCGAACTTTGGACTGATCGCGAGCCGTTCGACGAGTGTCCTTCCCGCCTGGGCCGTGTAGGCTGCGAGAACGGAAAGATGCGGCCAGGGCGCCTCCGGATTGACGTGGTCCGGAGTGACCGGTGAAACACCGCCCCAATCGTTCACGCCCGCCCGCACCAATGTCGTCAACTCGCCCGGCCGGAGATTGGGCGGCGCCTGAATCGTCATCTGCGGCCCGAATATCAGACGGGCTGCTGCAATCGTCCACAGATGCTCCTCCAGACTTGGTTCTGGCGATGCGCTCATCCGGGTCCCAGCCTTCGCCCGGAAATTCTGGATGATGATTTCCTGAATGTGACCGTGCCGGTCGTTCAGCGATTGGATGGCGAGCAGCGCTTCCAATCGCTCAGCTCGCGTCTCGCCGATGCCGATCAGCAACCCAGTCGTCATGGGCACCCTCCTCTCTCCAGCCAGGCGCAACGTCGCGAGGCGGACAGTGGGCGACTTGTCTGGCGATCCCCAGTGAGGCCCGCCGCGTTCACACAGCCTTTCGGACGTTGATTCGAGCATCAGGCCCATGGACGCTGAAACCGCACGCAGTCGATCGATCGACTGGACGCTCATCACGCCCGGGTTGAGATGTGGCAATAAGCCGGTCCGCTCGAACACAGCGCGGGCGGCGGCTTCCAGATAGCTCAAGGTTGTGGCGAATCCCGCCTCGGCGAGCCATTGCCTTGCGCTGGGATACCGCAATTCCGGTTGATCCCCGAGGGTGAACAGTGCCTCGCGGCAGCCCGCTTCCGCGCCTCGACGCGCTATCTCGACAGCGTCTTCGATCGAAAGGTACGGAGCGGCCAGCCGCCGCGGCGCCTTGGCGAAGGTGCAGTAGTGACAGACGTCGCGGCACAGTTCGGTTAGCGGAACGAACACCTTGCGCGAGTAGCTGACCAGGTTCCCATGCCCGAGACGCGTCAGATGTTCCGCGACCCCCATGAGTTCATCGACCGGCGAGGTTTGCAACAATCGAACCAAGGTGGAGAGCCCGGGCCTGCCTTGGTGCAACGTGTCGAGTTGATCACCAAGACGCGTCATCTTTCCCCCAATAATGGCACTTCCGTTGCACCAGCCGAGCGTGTTTGTTTTGCACTTTCCGAAGCACGAGAGCTCCGACCGGCTCGACAAAACAATTCCAATCGACTTGGTTGGTTTTGTCTCAGAGGACGCCTGTTCGCATCATTTCATCGTCCCGCCGAAAGAATTTTCGTTCGCTACCCATCCCATTGCGCACCCCTGAATGCAAATGGGCCTCTTGAAACCTTGCATCCCTGATACCTGATCGTACCGAAGGCCGGGCCTTGACCACGGCAGCGGGCGATTTCGTGCCCTCATGCGAGGCCGTGGGTCTGTAGATTTGCCCGATCGGATCGGAACATCCCCCTGCTCCGGCAAGAGGTCGTTTAGTCCAACCGCGATCGCGCCGAAGCGGCCCCATCTGTTCCACCTTCATCTCGCGGATCCGCAGACAACGAGGTTGGAAGATCCCAGGCGACCAGGCGCGCCGTCGAGCAAACTGGCGTTCGTATCACTGGCAATCATCCACGGCATGACGCCGCGGATCGCCCGTCCAATCCTTTTAAAATTCGACGGCACAAAACCGGACTAAAAAGCCAAGACCGGCGGGGAACGAGCGCGCGTGGCGTAACCCGCTGAAACGCCTCACCTTGCGATGGTACCACCTCTCGGGCTCGAACCGAGGACCTCTAGATCCACAATCTAGCGCTCTAACCAACTGAGCTAAGGCGGCCAATCGCCAAGGGCGATGTGTTTAGTCACGATGGGCGCGTCGATCAAGCATCGAGCGCCCATGGCCTCCTCAAAGGAGGAGGACCCCGGAGCGAAGCCCCGGGGTCGTCCGATTTGCGTGAGGGATCGACCTATTCGCCCTGAGGCAGGACAAAGCGGATCGGAATGTTGACCTTGGCGCCGTCGACAGGCGCACCATCCCGGGTTTGCGGCCGCATCTTGAACAGATGCGCCAATTTGAGCGCGGCGGTTCCGAACTGCTGGTCCGGCGGATCTTCGGAGGACACCGAACAATCGGTCACCGTGCCGTTGGCCCGGACGGAGCAGCTGATCTCGGCGCGACCGGCGACACCCATGCGCTGAGCTCGCTCAGGATAGGCCTCGGCCACCTCGTCACCCGATGGTCTGTGCAGCCAGTCGGGATTGGTGATGACGGTCGGCCGGGGTGGCGGCGGCGCCGGCGCGGCCACCACCGGAGGAGCGGGCGGCGGCGGCTTGGGGGCTTCCACCGGCTTGATGAACAGCGGCGGCGGGGCCGGAATGTTCGGAGCGACCACGGCCGGCGGTCGCGGCTGAACCGGCGGCGGAGGCGGCAGATTCTTCGGCGGCGGCGGCGGCGGTGGCGGTGGGGGTGGCGGGGGCGGCGGGTGAATTAGCGTCGCCTCGGTCTTCTCGTCCGAATAGCTCTGGAACTTCGTGTGAAATTTCCATTGGTACAGGTAGTAGCCGATGATGCCGTGAAACACCGCGGCGAAGGCGATGGCGACGATCACTCCGTTGTTGCGCCGCGGACGCGGCAGGTCGAACGGATTGTGGGCCGGGTGGGCGACGTCGACGCTGCGAGTATTTTCTGAGGGCGACTCTGTCATCTCTTCAGCCCGGACTTGTCCTCGCCGACGAGGGCGACACTGTAGAAACCCGTATCCTGCAGCTTGTTCATCACGGCCATGAAATCCATGTACGGCAGATCCTGGTCGGCCCGGATGAAGATGCGTTCCTTGGACGGGTCACGCGTGCCGACGGCGGCCTTGAGATCGTCGCCTAGGGTGTCGAGGTCGGACGAATTGTCCTGCACGAACACGCGGCCATCCTTCTTGATCGAGATATAGACCGGGGTCGGCGGGTTCTTGGCGGGCTTCGCCGCGGCGGGCGGCAGAGCCACCTTGATCGTTACGCTGGCCAGGGGCGCGGCCACCATGAAGATGATCAAGAGCACCAGCATGACGTCCACGAAGGGCGTGACGTTGATCGAGGCGTTCTGCGCGACGTCGTAGCGGCCGCCGCTTGGCCCTGAAAGTTTGGCGGCCATACGCCTTACGCTCCCTTGTCGAGCTGCCGCGAAATCGCGTTGATCAACTCGGCGACGAAACCCTCGGTGCGGGCGCCGTAGGAGGTGATCTGCGTCTGGAAGTAGTTATAGAACACCACCGCCGGAATGGCCGTGAACAGGCCGATACCGGTGGCGAGCAAGGCCTGGGCGATACCAGGGGCGACGACCGCCAGGTTGGTGGTGTTGGTGTTCGCGATGCCGATGAACGAGTTCATGATCCCGTAGACGGTGCCGAACAGCCCGATGAACGGGGCGTTGGAGCCGACGGACGCGAGGAACTGCATGCCTCCCGACAGACGGCGCGCGAGGGACGATTGAACCGCGCTGATCGCCGTGCTGGCCCGCATGATCGTCGAGTCACGATGCTCGCCCGAGACGTGCAGGCCGGCCTGGCGGGAAAGTTCGACTTCGGAGGCGGCCGAGGCGGCCATGTCGGCCATAGGATTGCCCGCGAATTCTTCCAACTCGGCGATCTTGCCCATGTCGGTGATCGACTTGGCGCCACGGAACAATTCCAGGAATCGATCGGAGCCGCGCTTGAGGCTGCTGAACTCGAACATCTTGATGATCAGCAGCATCCAGGAAAACACCGAGCAGGCCAGCAGGCCGAGCATGACCAGCTTCACCACCAGGTCGGCTTGCTGGAACATGACGATCGGGGTGAGCTTGCCGTTGGCGCTGCCGCCGACCTTCAGGCCCTCGGCATTGACCGGGGCGGTGCTGTCGGCGGGGGCGGCCGCCGCGTCGGTCGAAGCGGCGGGAGCCGCGGCCGGCGTCGCCGCGGGCGGCGCGTTCTGCGCCTGGGCTGGGACACTCGCCAAAAGCGCCACGGCGCCAATCAGAGCGATAAAGGGAGAGGTTCGTTTGATGTCGAGCATCTGGCGCCGGTTCCTACGTGATCGAGCACATTTGACTTAGAGGCGACGCGCTCGTGCGCGTCACCCCGCCTTACGGCCTTGTTAGACTTGCGGCGAAGGTCCTTTGGCAACCCCTTTTTGTGTCGTCAAGGGACGCCGGCCCGGCGAAAATCATTGCGGTCACCGACGGAACACCGTTCATATTGCGCCGCAACATACCCAGCGCCGTGGCAATCCAGCACAACGGCCCGATCATCGGCAGAGATATTTTGCGCCGCAACATATTCGGGAATTGATTATTTACGTCCCTCTCGGACTTTCGCACCCGAGTGACCGGGCGCCGACGAGCTCCGGATGCGGCGCAACGTGTCCACGGCGGCGGTCTCTCCGGGATCGGCCGCATCGCGGCGGGCGGATACCGGCTCCGTCACCAAAGCCCGCGCCGCGCGCCCCGGCGGCGCCTGAGCGACCCGGAACACTGTTGGCAGGCGCCCGCTCGTAGAGCAGCTTCCGCCCAATCGAAGTCAGCCAGGCGTCGCCGCGATATCGGAACGGGTCATGGCGGAGAGACTGAAGGTGGTGCCTGGGGGCGGAATCGAACCACCGACACGCGGATTTTCAGTCCGCTGCTCTACCAACTGAGCTACCCAGGCCGCGTTTTGGGAGGGCTGTCTATAGGCGCCGCCCCGCGCCTTGTCCAGAAGCCGGAGACGTCAGCCGCCGGCGTCGTCGTCGGGCGCAACCGCTTCGCCGGGTTCGCCGCCCGCCTCCTCTCCGTCGAGAACGTAGCGACCGGTCAGCCAGCGCTGCAGGTCGACGTCGGCGCAACGACGGGAGCAAAACGGCCTATAGAGGGCGACGGCCGGCTTCCGGCAGATCGGGCAAGCCGCGCCGTTCATTGCGCCCTGACCGTAATGGCGCCCCGCGCCCGTCCCGGCTCGCCGCGGATCGTCAACCGCTCCCCGAGCCTCGCCGTCAGGCGGCCCAGGAAAGGTCTCGCGGCGTCGGCCACCTCGGTGGAGGTCGCCACCTCCAGGCGGGCGCCATGGTCCGCCACGGCTTCCCGCTCCAGCGATCGCAGGGCGGCCATCGCCAGGCTGGCGACGGTGGCGACCCCGTCCATGTCGACGAGGCGATCGATGGCCGGACGGGCCCGCCTGGGGATAGTGAGTTCCAAGGTTCCGAAGCGACTGATCGGGCCGAACGCCACACCCGGATTGTCCGGCCCGAAGGCCTGCCGGGCAGCCCCGAGCAAGGCCGGCCCGTCATGGCCGCGGCCGACGAGATCGATGACGATCAGCCCGCCGAGCCCCTTGAGGCGCAGGATCCGCGCCGTGGTCGTCAACGCAGCGAAATTCGCGGCGCGCGCCACCCGCTTGACCTCGGCGCCGGCTCGGGCCCCGATATCGACGTCGACAGCGATGAGCGCCCGTGTCGCCTGCACCGCCACGTCACCGCCGCCGGTAAGCGAGAAGACAGTCCGAACCGCTTCATCCTGGGCGCCGTCGGCCATCGACCGAGCGATCGCCCCTTTGACGATTTCGGCGTCGGCATCGAAGCTGCGCAGCCGCTGTTCCATCGAGGGCCCCGGAGTCATCAGACCGGGCGCGCCATCGGCGCGGTCAAGAAGGCGCACGGTGGCCCCCTTGTCGCCTCGCGCCTCTGTCCGGATCTCCACGACCAGCGCCTCGCCCTCGACGATCGGACCGATCGCGGGCGCGAGGTTGAGCACGGCGTCGGGCCCGTCCCCCAGATCGAGGAACGCCAATCCGACCGCCTTGTCGACACGGCGCACGCGCGCCCTGACGCGGGCGCCGAGCGCCTGGACCGGGAGGTCGTCGTCGCGTTCGATCAACAGTCGCTCGGGACGGCCGTCGAGGGTTACGACCCCGCGCCGCTCGCCCGCGCCCTCGTCCAGATACAATCGCCGCTGGGTCATGCGCCGACATAGCCCAGTCCGCCCAGAAGACTCAGGGATTCGTACAGCGGCAATCCGACGACGGCGCTGTAGGATCCGATCAGATGGGTGACGCAGGCGCCCGCGCGGCCTTGGATGCGATATCCGCCCGCCACGCCGCGCCATTCGCCGCATTCGATGAGCCGAACGACGTCCGCGTCCGTGAACCGCTTGAACGCCACCCTGGCCTCGGCGACCCGCGATGCCCGCCGACCGTCCGGTCCGATCACGGCCACGCCGGTGAACACGCGATGGTTTCGCCCCGACAACAGCCGAAGCATCGATGTCGCCTCCTCCGCGGTCGACGGCTTGCCCAGAACGCGACGCCCGAGTGCGACGATCGTATCAGCCGCGAGCACGAATGCTCCGGGGCGGCGGGCGGCAATGGTCTCGGCCTTCGCATTGGCGAGCCGGCCGGCGGCCAGCCTGGGGGTTTCCCCGGCGATCAGCCCCTCGTCGACGTCGCTCGGCTCGACCGCATCGGGAAAGACACCCGCCTGGGCCAGCAACTCCAGTCGCCGCGGGCTGGCGCTGGCGAGAATCAACGGAGGTGGTTCGGAGAGTGGGGATCGCACCCCCCCGCCCTTAACGGGGATCGCAGTCGATGTCTGTGGCTACCGCGCCAGCGGCCAGGAGCGGGCGGCGGTTTTCGCGCAGATCTCGCCCCTCGCGTCCGGCTGGGTAGGGCAAATCGCCCTTCAGGCCCCGCCAGAGCGCCTGGTTGAACGCCGCGGTGTCCAGACGATCCTCCCGGCTGAAGTCCTGACCGGCCATGGCCGCGCGCCAGTATTGCGCGGGACGCCCGGTCGGGGCGCAGGCGTTGTCCGCGGCGCTCGCCGGCGGCAGTGGCAGCATCGTCGACCTCAGGGCGCCGGGGACCGTGGCGGCGAAGGTCCAACTGGCGATCCTCGGGTCGAACAACTCGGTCATCGGTTCGGCGAGCGCGTCGTTGAGACCCATGGGCGCGAGGCCGAGGATGCCTTCGATGGTGGCGACCAGATCGACAGTATCGTGGCGACGGGACACCACCGCCCCCTGCCTGACATAGGGGCCCGCGACGAATGCGACGGAGCGATGGGCGTCGACATGGTCCGGACCATCCTGCGCGTCGTCCTCCACCACGAAGATCAGGGTGTCCCTGGCGAACGGGCTCTTGGCGATCTTCTCCACCAGCAGACCCACGGCGTAGTCGTTGTCCGCGATTTCGGTCTCGACGGTGTTCACGCCGTCGATGCCTTCCCCGAAATCACCGGTGTGGTCGTGCGGCAGGCGGACCATCATCAGGGCCGGCGCGGCGCCGGTCGTGACGAAGCCGTCGAATTCGCGCTCCCACTCCTTGAAGCGCCAAAAGTCCGGAAATGACTGGTCGAAGCCGCGGAAATACAGGTCGCTGATGCTCATCAGGCTCGCCTTGGCGGGGACGAACACCTTCACTCCAGACTTCCATGGATCGCGGATCAAGGGGGTTCTGAGCGCGCCGGCCTGCCGGTCGTACAGCGCCAGGTCGCCGTAGAACCCCCAGTTGCGCACGGCCAGTCCCGCCTTCAGCGCCTGGTCCCAGAGGTATCCCTGCCCTGCGGCGCCCTGCGGCCCGTCGGGCGCGGCCACGTCTCGGGCGCCGGGCAGCATGTCGGGATCATGTGGCCCCAGCGGGTTGGCGACCAGTCGTTCGGCCGTGCTGGCCAGGCCGACGTTGAGGTTCCGATTGCTGCCTTCCTGATCGTATTGCAAGCCGCGTCCCGCATAGTTCACCGGCGCCTCCCGCTCGGTGAAGTCGTTGGTCCGTCCGGCGAGAGTCCAGTTCCAGCCGGTGTTGCTGCTCTCGCCGCTGTCGAAAAACGCGTCCAGATCGACGAACCGTCGAGCCAGGGCATGCTGGTTCGGGGTCATCGCCCGCCCGAAGATCGCCAGGTTCGGATCGCCGTCGCCGACCTCCAGATCGCCGAGAACCTGGTCGTAGGTCCGGTTCTCCTTCACCACGAAGACGACGTGATGGATGTGATCCTTCAGGAAACCGAGGGTGGCGGCGCCGCTCGCGTCGAGGGCGGCGGCGAAATGATCGTTGATCGCGACCTGGCGGGTGAGCCGGCCGAGTTCGGCCGGCGTCGGGGTCGGCAAAGCCAAAAATCCGGCTTTCTCCAATTGCCAGACATACTGATTGGCCGACGCGCATCCCAGGCGGCTCGCCGGATCGGTCCGCACGGTGTCGCGGCAGTTTCGTGGCGCCGGACCGGTGTTGCTCTTGCCGTTGACCGCGAAGATTTCCCGGCCGTCGGGACGCATGGCCACGGCGGTCGGATACCATCCGGTCGGCATGAGGCCGACGACGCGGGAACGTGCGCCGCGCGGATCCAGGGCGATCACCGCGATGGCGTTTTCTCCGCCGTTGCTGACCAGGAGGGTCGATCCGTCAGGGGTAAGGGCCAGGGCGTTCGAGCCGGCCCCGCCCAGGCCGGGAGGGAGCGAACCGCCGGGCGCGGCGGAGGGAATATTCTCCAGCAGATGTTCGGCGCGCGTATCGATGACGGCGACGCTGTCGGTGTTGTCCATCGCCGCATAGAGCCGGCCGGCGGGCCCGGCCAGGAGCGCCGTCGGCTGACCGTTCACCGCGATCCGGGCCCCGATGCGCGGCGTTGCGCCACCGAGATCGAGCGCGATGACTTCCCGGTCGCGTTCGCTGGCGACATAGGCCTTGTCCACGCCCGTCCAGGCGACCGCGCGGGGAAAGGTGCCCCCGGCAAGTCCATGCTGCGCGGGATCATTCGCGCCGGGCCGGAGATCGCGCTCGAGGACGGCGCCGCTCGAAAGGTCGATGAGACTGATGGAATCGTTCTGGAAATTCGCCGCCAGCAGCCTGCGGCCGTCGGGACTGACCGCGAGGCCCGCCACCTCCGGCTGAACCTGCAGACCCAGCCCCACCTTGTGGCCGAGCGGGAAGGTGCGGTCTGGCCCGAAGACGCCGGCGCGGGCGACGAATTCGAGAACGTCGTCGTCGACGCCCCCCGAAACGTAGAACCGGTCGCCCGAGGGGGCCCAGGCGAGCCCGAGGAAGGTATTGCGCGCCGTCAGCACCTGGCGCTGGACAGGCGCCGGGCCGCCGACGTCGAAGACGAAGACATATTCCATCGACCGGTCCGGCGCCATCCGGCCGTCGGGCCCGTTCATCCGGTTGAAGCCGCTGGTCAGGATCAGCAAGGTCTTGCCGTCCGGCGACAGCGCCATGGCCGAGGCCTGGCCGGCCTGGAATTGCGGGTCGGCCGGAAGGCCGGGCATCAGCGGCTGGAAGATCGCGCCCTTGGCCGCCGCCGGCGTCAGCGTCTGCCCGGCCGGGGTAGTCTCCGCCGCGAGGCCGCGGCCGGCCAGGACCAGCAAGCCCAGGATGATCGCCGCTCGCATTGGTCTTTGCATTGCCTGGTCTCCACATCGAGGCGGCGACCATACTGCCGCGAACGCGCGACAGTCACATGTCATTCGGCGGTCAGGTCTCGACGAACGCCCGTTCCAGAACAAAGTCGCCGGGGCTGGCGACCGAGCCTTCCTGATAGCCGCGCTCGATCAACAGCGCCTTGAGATCGGCAAGCACCGAGGGTCCGCCGCAAAGCATCAACCGGTCGCGCGTCGGATCGAGGTCGGGCAGGCCGATATCGCGGAACAACTGGCCCGAAGTTATCAGGTCGGTAATCCGGCCTCGAGTAACGAAAGGCTCCCGTGTCACGGTAGGGTAATAAATCAGCTTTGGAGCAACGATTTCTCCCAGATCAGGATCGTTCGGCAGCTCATGCGAAAGAAATTCACGATAGTTGAGGTCGGCGACCTCACGGACCGTGTGAGTGACGATGACCTTCTCGAAACGCTCGTAGACTTCAGGCTCGCGCACGAGACTGAGGAACGGCGCCAATCCGGTGCCCGTTCCGAGCAGATAGAGATTTCGCCCCGGCTTGAGGCCATCGAGAATCAATGTGCCGGTGGGCTTCTTGCCGATCAGGATTTCGTCGCCCACAACCACGTTTCTCAATCGCGAGGTCAGGGGGCCGTCGGGAACCTTGATGGAGTAGAACTCGAGTTCGTCCGCCCAGGCCGCGCTGGCGATCGAATAGGCGCGCAGCAGCGGCTTGCCCTCGACCTCCAGGCCGAGCATGACGAACTGTCCGCTGACGAACCGGAACCCCGGATCCCGGGTGGTGCGAAGCGAGAACAGCGACTGGGTCCAGTGCTTCACCCAGGTCACCCGCTCGACATGGAAGGCGTTGCGAGCTTTCGGAGGAGCGGCGAGCGTGGCGGCGTCTGACATGGCGAGGGATCGAAACTCCAGGGTGAACGGAAAACCGGCTCAAAGCCGGGTTCAGATATCGACGCCGACGAACGGCGCCGCGCCCGGTGCACGAGCCATATGTATGCCGCATTCGGTCTTTTGCGAACCCGCCCAGCGCCCCGAGCGCGCATCGCCGCCTTCCTCGACCGGCGAGGTGCATGGCCAGCAGCCGATCGAGGGGAAACCGGCCGCCACCAGAGGGTGGGCGGGAAGCTCGAAATGCGCCGCATAGGCGTCGAGTTCGGTCTTGGTCCAGTTGGCCAGGGGATTGAACTTGAGCTTGCCGTCGGCCTGCTCGACGATCGGCAGACGCAGCCGGCTGCCGCCCTGGAACCGCTTTCGCCCGGTGATCCAGGCGTCGTACCCCTCGAGGGCGCGATCGAGCGGCAGCACCTTGCGGATATGGCAACAGGAATCGGTGTCGGTCTTCCACAGGTCGGCGGCGGGGTCGGTCACCGCCAGGTCCTCGAACCGGGGGCGCAGGTCCCGGACATTGGTGAGACCCAGTTTGCCGGCCAACTGGCGACGGTAATCGAGCGTCTGGCCGAACAGCATGCCGGTATCGAGAAACAGCACCGCGATGTCCGGCGCGATGCGCGAGACCATGTGCAGCAGCACCGCCGATTCGGCGCCGAACGAAGAGACCAGAGCGAGCCGATCGCCATGCCGCTCGACGGCCGCGCGCAGAATGGCTTCGGGATGCGCGTCGCGCAGATCCTCGTCGAGCCGATCGACCGGTGAGGCGGACCGGTTGCGGTCGTCGTAGGCGACGCTCATGGCCACGCTCTTTCCGCGAAGGCCGGGGCGCGCTCGTCCGCCCCGCGCTGATAGACGTGCCGAAAGCGGTGGGCGGCGCGCTCCCACTGTTCGGCGGTCGTGCCGTCCGCCGGTTCGAAGGCGTCGAAGCCGCAGCGAAACATGAACGGGGCCTGCTCCAGCAGAACGTCGCCGACCGCCCTCACCTCCCCGTGATAACCCAACCGGGTGCGCAGCAGCATGGCGGCGCTGTAGGCGCGGCCGTCGCGAAACTTGGGAAACACCAGCGCGACCAACGCGATACGCGGCAAGTCGTAAGCCAGGCTCTCGACCGATTCGGCCGCCTCGACCCGAACGCCGACCTGACGGCCCTCGCCGATCAGACGCTCGCCCTCGGTCTGAAACCGGGTAAGGCTGACGATCACGTCGCCCCGCGGGATCGGTTGATCGTCGTCGACCGCGAAAAACGGATCGGGCGCCTCGGCGGCGGCGGCGGCGCGCCGTGCCGCCTAATGAGCCTCGGCATAGACGGCCTCCTTGAACGGCGCCAGGCCGGTACGGCGGAAGGTGTCGACGAAACGCTCTTCACCCTGGCGGTGGCGGAGGTAGACGGCGACCAGTTGGTCGACCGCCGAGGTCACCCGCTCGGCCGGCAGCGCCGGCCCGAGAATCTGGCCGAGCGCGGCGTCGTCGCCCGCCCGATCCACCCAGGGTGAGTTGGTAGAATTCCTCACCCTTTTTATCGACACCCAATATGCCGATATGCCCGACATGGTGATGACCGCAGGCATTGATGCAGCCTGAAATCTTGATCCCGAGTTCACCGATGGACTCCGCAAGATCGGGATCCGCGAATTTCCGGGCGATGTCCTGAGCGATCGGAATGGCGCGAGCATTGGCCAGCGCGCAATAGTCGAGGCCAGGGCAGGCGATGATGTCGCTGATCAGGCCGATATTGGCGGAGGCCAGTCCGGCCGCCGCCAATGCCTGGTATACCGCCGGCGCATCGTCGAGCCGCACGTGCGGCAGGATCAGGTTCTGTTCGTAGGCGACCCGCACCTCGTCCAGCGAGTAGCGCTCGGCCAGATCGGCGACCACGTCCATCTGGTCGGCCGAGCAGTCGCCAGGGGTTTCGCCCGGCGCCTTCAGCGATACGTTGATGGCGACATAGCCGGGCGCCTTGTGGGCGACGATATTGTTGCGCGCGAAGCGGGCGAAGCCGCGGTCTTCCAAGCGTGCGGCGTCGAATCGGCTGGAGACGCGCGGCAGGGTCTCGAAGCCGACCGGGGCGAAGGCGGCGCGCACCCGCGCCAGTTCGGTATCGGGCAGGTCGACCGCCGCCTTGTCGGTCCGCGCCCACTCCTCTTCGACCTGACGTGCGAATTCATCGGACCCGAGAGAGGCTACCAGGACCTTGATCCGGGCCTTCCACAGGTTGTCCCGCCGTCCATGGCGATTGTATACGCGCAGGATAGCCTGGAGATAGGACAGCAGATGGCGGGCCGGCAGGCTGCGCCGGATGGTCGGGCCGAGATGGGGGGTCCGGCCAAGTCCGCCGCCGACCAGGACCTCGAACGACAGCTCCCCGATCTCGCCGCGATGCAGCCGAAGACCGATGTCGTAGATGCGGGTAGCCGCGCGGTCGCGCGGCGCGCCGGTGACGGCGATTTTGAACTTGCGCGGCAGGAACGAGAATTCGGGGTGGAAGGTCGACCATTGCCGGATCACCTCGGCCCAGATGCGCGGATCGTCGACCTCGTCGGCGGCGACGCCGGCGAGGGGATCGGCGGTCAGGTTGCGGATGCAATTGCCGGAGGTCTGGATGGCGTGCAGGCCGGCCTTGGCGAGCACGTCGAGAATATCCGGCGCGTCGCGCAGTTTGATCCAGTGCAGCTGCAGATTGGTGCGGGTGGTGAAGTGACCGTAACCGCGATCGTAGGTGCGCGCGACGTGGGCCAAGGCGCGCATCTGGGTGCTGGAAAGCGTGCCATACGGAATGGCGATACGCAGCATATAGGCGTGCAGTTGCAGGTAGAGGCCGTTCATCAGCCGGATGGGCTTGAACTGCTCCTCGGTGATTTCCCCGGCGAGCCGGCGGGCGCATTGCTCGCGGAATTCGGCGGCGCGGTCGGCCAGCATCCGGGCGTCGATGTCGTCGTAGCGGTACATCGGGTCGACCCCTATTTCCGTTTGATCAGATTGACGCGGCCGCTGGAGCGCGCCGCGCCGTGGGCGCCGTTGAGCCGTTCGACGTCGATGCCGCCGAGCGCCTGTTTGCCGTGGTCGCGCTTGTTGGTGGGCCCCAGGGCCCTAAGCCGCTCCCGATAGCTGACCGGCGCAAAACCACCGTCCACCGGATGGATGTCGATCAGATAGGGATCCACCACCTCGGTGATCTGGCTGCGCGCCACCGCTTCGGCCGCCTCGGCGGCGGCCTCGTCGTCGAAGGTCTCGGCCGCGGCGAAGCGATCGACCCAGGCGTCGTGACGCCCAGAACACCACTTCGCCGTCGGCCAGGCGATTGCCGGTGAGCGCTTTCATGATTGCGCCTCCCTCTTCCGGGGAGGGACGGACGCCGCCGCCCTTGCGGAGGGTCGGTGCGGAGGCCTGCCGCTATCGGTGGCCACGCCGGCCCCCGCCGCCGTGATTGCCGCGCGATCTGTCCCTCCCGAGAAAGGGAGGGAGGACGCGAGAGCCATGGCTTCGCCGATCATCAACAGCGCGGGCCCGGCCAGGCCCGCCGCCGCCGCGGGCAGTTGCTCGAGGGTGCGTGACGAGGCGCCGTTCGGTGGGCAGGCTGGCGTTTTCCACGATCAGGGCAGGCGTGGCGGGCGCTCGGCCGGCGCCGATCAGCCGGGCTGCGATCGCCGCGGCTTTCGACAGGCCCATGTAGATGACGACGGTCTGGTTGGGCCGCGCCAGGGCGTCCCAATCCAGATCGGGATCGGCGCCGTCGCCGGCATGGCCGGTGACGAAGGTCACCGCCTGGGCCGCGCCGCGGTGGGTCAGGGGCGCGCCGGCGGCCGCGGCGGCGGCCAGGGCGGCGGTGACTCCCGGGACCACCCGGCACTCGACGCCGGCGGCGCGGCAGGCCTCGAGCTCCTCGCCGCCGCGGCCGAACACGAACGGGTCGCCGCCCTTCAGCCGCGCCACGCACAGGCCCTCGAGCGCGAAGGCGACCAGCATGCGGTTGATGTCTTCCTGGCCGTAGGAATGATGCGACTTGCGCTTGGCGACACTGATTCGGCGCGCGCCGGTCGGGCGCGAGATCGAGGATCGCCTGGGAGACCAGGCCGTCGTGGACGACCACGTCGGCGCGGCGCGAGCGACCTTGCAGGCCTTCACGGTCAGCAGGTCCGGATCGCCCGGGCCGGCGCCGATCAGCCACACGGACGCCGCCGGCCCGGCGGCCGTCGAGGACGACGAGCCGCGTTCGCGCGCTTTGGAATTCCGGCTTCGGCGCGGCATGGGTGTTCAGGAATCGTTTGAAGTAAGTCTAAAAGGGATCGCTTGGTTCCCGATTGCAAAATGGTGAGGGAAGCCGCCATTTGGCAACGAAGGTCTTCTGCCGGAGGTATCAGCGAAAACTATGGAGACGCGCCGCCGCCTTCCGCCTCTGAACGCCCTGCGGGCCTTCGAGACCGCCGCCCGCCATCTGAATTTCAGCCGCGCCGCCGACGAGCTGTCGGTGACGCCCGGCGCCGTGTCGCAGCAGATCCAGAACCTGGAAGACTATGTCGGCGCGTCGCTGTTCCGGCGCACGCCGCGCGGCCTGCTGCTCACCGACGCCGCCCAGGCCGCCCTGCCCGCCCTGCGCGAGGCGTTCGACCGGCTGGCCGACGCCGCCTCCCTGCTCACCGCCGCGGTGGACGGCCGCCGCCTGACCCTGACCGCCGCCCCGTCGTTCGCCGCCAAGTGGCTGGTGCCGCGCCTGCGGCCGATTCGAAGAGGCGCATCCGCAGGTCGACGTCTGGCTGTCGGCGGACATGGATCTGGTCGATTTCGGGGCTGGGCGAAGTCGACCTGGCGATCCGCTACGGCGCCGGCCACTATCCGGGCCTGGAAGTGATCCGGCTGTTGCAGGAGACCGTGGTGCCGGTGATCAGTCCCGATCTGATGGCGGCCAACCCGCTCAATGCTCCGGCCGACCTCGTCCGTCATGTCCTGTTGCACGACGGATCGGCCAACGCCGACGAGAGCTGCCCCGACTGGTCGATGTGGCTGGCGGCCCGCGGCGTGCGTGGCATCGACGGCCAGCGGGGTCCGCGGTTCAACCAGTCGAGCCTGGTGATCGAGGCGGCGGTCAGCGGCCGCGGCGTGGCCCTGGCCAAGCGCACCCTGGCGCAGGACGACCTCGACGCCGGCCGGCTGATCGTGCCGATGCCGATCGCCACCACGGTGGATTTCGCCTATTACGTGGTCCACCCCAAGGCCAAGGGCCGCCTGCCGCAGGTCAAGGCGTTCGTCAATTGGATCACCGGCGAGGCCGCGGCCCACGAGGCGGCGCTGGCCACCATGGACAACGGCGCCGGTATCTGACGGGCGAGGTCCCCCGCGGTTTCGACAGGGTTACTTCGGCAGGACCAGCAGCGGATCGACCGGCCTGGCCTTTTCGGTCGGGGTCGGCGCATAGCGGATCTCGAAGTGGAGCTGTGGCTCGCCGACCCCGCCGGTCGTGCCGACGTCGCCGAGCATCTGGCCCTGGGTCACGCTCTGGCGCATCTGCACGCCGATGGAATCGAGGTGCGCATAGGCGGTCACCCAGCCGTCGGAATGCTTGACCAGCACCAGATTGCCGAAGCCGGGCACTTGATTGCCCGCGTAGACCACGTCGCCGGCGGCGGCGGCCTTGACCGCCGTGCCTTGGGGCGAGCGCACGTCGATGCCGTCGTTGCGGCGCCCGACGCCCTTGACCCCGAACGGTGAGATGATGTCGCCGCGCACCGGCCAGATGAACCGACCGCGGCCGGCGCTGGCGATCGCCTGCTGCGCGGCGGTCGGCGGCCCCTCGGCCTCGCTGTCCTGGGACGGGTAGCGAGACTGGGGTTGCACCGCCGCATTGGGGCTCGGCCGGCCGGTCGAATAGCTCGGCGGCCCGTACGAGCGGGTGACCGCCAGGCGATGGGCGGCGGCCAGGGCCTCGGGGCTGGGCACATAGGGCCCGCCCGTCGCCGGTTCGACCTCCGCCGGGCGAGCGGGCCGCGGCGGCGTATAGGCGGGACTCGACGCAACCATCGACGAGCGGCCGGGCGACGGCGCCACCGAAGACGCGGCGACCGGCGGCCGATAGTCCGGGTTGCGCTCGGCCACCGTCACGCCGGGCAACCGCGTCGGACCATGGTCCTTGAAATTGTCCGGCAGGGCGAGCTGGTCGCCGGGGCGCAGCCGCGCCTTGGCCGAAAGATCGTTGAGATCGGCCAGTTCGCCGACGCCGACGCCAAACCGCTTGGCGACCTCGATCATGGTGTCGCCCGATTGCACCTCATAGGCCTTGGCAACCGGCACCTTGAGGTGCTGGCCGGGCTGTAGGGCATAGGGCGGCTTCAGGTGGTTGGCGTCGACCAGCACCTTGCGGGTGGTCTGCAGGTCCCGCGCGATCGCGTCGACGTGGTCCTTGGGCCGCACCTCATAGTCCCGGTACATGCCGCGCGCCGCGACCACCCGGCCGCCGGCGACGACGCGCTCGGGGGTCTGGCGATAACGCACTTCGGGGACCCGGGCGGCCGGCGGCGCCGGCGCGCTCGGTTCGAAGGTGTCGGTAGGGACCGGACTGGGCGGCGCGTAGTCGGGTGGCAGCGCGCTCTGCGCCGGGCTGGGCGGCGGCTGGGCGGCCTCCGGCGGGGCCGTGACGGGGGGCGTCGACGCACCGGGAGCGGCGGCCGGCGGCAAGGCCTGGGTTTCGATCGGGGCCGGGGTCGGCGCGGGCGACTGAGGCGCGGCCGACGGCGGCGCGGGTGGCGACGCCGGCGGCGGCGCGGGCGCGGGCGCGGCGGGATGGGTCGCCGGCGCCGGGGTGGCGGTGGCGACGTGGGTCGGATAGCTCGGCGTGGCGCAGGCGGCCAGCGCCATCATCGCCACACAAACTACGCCGGTCCGCGTCATCAGGGAGGTTTGCGTCATCGCCGCTCCGAATCTCGCGCCCCACCACAAAGGGGCGTGAAGGTAAAACATCGGTTAAGCCGCCGAGCCTCAAACCACGAAGACCGTGGCCGGGAGTCGCGCGGATCCCTAGAGTTCCCGCGCTACCCCCTCGAGCAGGGGTACGAAGCGCACTTCGCACAGGATGTCCATGGTGAAGGCGCCCGCGCCATCTCCGGCATAGCGGCAGAGCTTCTGAACCGGTCCCCTCCCGACCGGCGCCACCAGTACGCCCGAGGGCTTCAATTGCTCCAGCAGAATCTCGGCTCGTCCGGCGCCGCCGCCGTGACCAGAATGCGGTCAAACGGCGCCTGCTCGGGCCACCCCAGGGTGCCGTCGCCGAATTTGGTGATGATGTTGGTCAACTGCAGGGCGCTGAACCGCGACTCGGCCTCGCGCAGCAGGGTCCGGTATCGCTCGACGGTGTAGACCAGCCGTGAGAGACGGGCCAGCACCGCGGTCTGATAGCCGGACCCGGCGCCGATCTCCAGCACCCGCGCCCGCGGCTCCAGAGTGAGGGCCTGGGTCATCAGGCCGACGATATACGGCTGGCTGATGGTCTGGCCGCAGGCGATCGGCAGGGCCGAATCCTCCCAACTCCTCTCGCGGAACAGTTCGGGGGTGAACAGGTCGCGCGGCGTGCGCTCGATCGCCGCCAGGACCGCGGGGTCGGTGACGCCTTGCGACCGCAGTCCGAGGATCAGACGGGCGAGCCGCGTGTCGTGTTCGGCGGGATCCTTCGGGCGCCTGGTCATGCGGCGGCCGGCGGTCTGGGCAGCGGGCCGGCGATGACGCCCTTCAAGGCATGGACGGTGGCCATATGGGTGAGGTCGATATGCAATGGGGTGACCGAAATATTGCCGTCGTAGATCGCGCGGAGATCGGTTCCGAGCTCGGGGCTGGACGGCGCCTGGCGAAAGCCCAGCCAGAAATACTCCCGGCCGCGCAGATCGACGCGCTGTTCGGCGAAACGGGTCCGCACGTCGCGGAAGGTCTGGCGGGTGACCTCGACCCGCGTCACCTCGGCCAGCGGCCTGGCCGGGAAGTTGATGTTCAAGACCACGCCCGCGGGCCAGCCGGCTTCGACCAGCCGCCGCACCAGGCCGGGCCCGAAGGTCTCGGCGACGAGATAGGGTTTGACCTCATCCTCCCGCGAATAGCGCATCATCTGCGACAGTGCGATGGCCGGCACGCCCATGGCCATGCCTTCGATGGCCCCGGCGACGGTTCCTGACATGCTGACGTCCTCGGCGGCATTCAGGCCGCGATTGACCCCGGAAAGCACGAGGTCGGGCCGGGCGCCCTCGATCAGGTGCTGGATGCCGAGCATAACGCAATCGGTGGGGGTGCCGAGGATGGCGAATCGCCGCTCGCCCATCCGGCGCACCCGCAGGGGATCGGACAGCGTCAGCGAGCGCGAGGCGCCCGACTGTTCGGTCTCCGGCGCACACACCCACACGTCATCGGACAGCGCGCCAGCGATCCGCTCGAGGACCGCGAGGCCCTCGGCGTGCACGCCGTCGTCGTTGGTGACGAGGATGCGCATCAGGCGGCGTCGCAATGGGCGCGGGTGTTGGGCATGTGGATGGGAACGGACCAGCGGTGGAAAGGCAGTCCCATACGGTGCGTCGGCGGCGCCGCCAAGGCGCGACAGCGGTCGCGGGTCGACGAGAGGGGCTGTGAAAGCGCCACGCATGTCGCGTTCTCAATGCCGAACATGTTGAGTTTTCAAAGGCAATGGCGAGGCGAGCCGGTCGACTGCGCATCGCGCCACCATGCGGCGGGTCACCGCTGGCGAACCACATTGATGATGGCGATCTGGCTTTTCGAATGCGATCGCAGGTAAATAGGCTGATTGCCCGAAACCCCCGCGGAATAGACCGTCCCTTGGGCGAAGAGCACGATATTGGGTGTCGAAATCGATTCGTCCACGCCGCTGGCGATGTGATGCACGATCAGCCGCGACGATGTCGGATCGAGAGCATCGCGAAAGACCAGCACGTCGTTTCCGGCGGTCCAGTCGAGACAATGTCCGGCCGGAAGTTTCGCGGTCAGCAGCTCGTCGGACTTTCCCAGGCGCCAGATTCCGGGCTTGTCGGACTTCGCGCCATAGATGTCGGTTCCGAAAGTGCGTAGGGCGCAGAAGCCCGGGTGAAAGGGGCTTTGGGACGACGGCGAGCCGCCCAGGTCGATCCGCCGCGGGAGCCACCCCCCGACGCCGAAGACGGGTACGATGAGCGAGCGGCCATCCGGGGTCCAGGCTGGCGGATGTAGCCGCTCCAAAGGCATCGAGAACACAAGGCGGGCCGGCGCGTCTCCGGAGGAGACGAACACGCCGTCACCGCCGTCGCCGGCCGCCTCGAAGGCAAGGCCATTCCCGTCGGGCGACAGGCGCACCGCATTGGTCGAAACCATGTCCGGACCGGGGAAATCCAACCATTCCCGGCCCGGCCGCTTGGTAATGATCCGCAGCCGCCCTTCGTCATAGACGATGAGCGCCATCCGACCGTCGTTTGAAACATCGAAGTCGATCGGCATCCCAGGGATTTCGCGGGCATCGGCCGCCCCGGCCGCGGCGCCGGCCTTGGCCAGGAGGAAATGCCGGGTGTAGATTTCCGCCGCGAGCCCGCCGTCGCCGGCGCTGGCCAGGCGGCCGAATTCCAGGGGGCTGAGCGTCAGGCGTTGCGCCGGGGCGCCGTCGCGCCGCAAGGCCCAGACAGCCGAGTCGGCGGGACGCTGGATAGACGCGAACAGCGACGAGCCGTCGGCCGACCAGGCGATTCCCATGACCAAAGGTTGCCCACCGGCGATCTGGTGACATTCGCCGCTGGCGAGATCGAGGACCCAGATCGACCAGCGCCCCGACGCCAGTTGCTTGAAGGCGAGAAATCGGCCGTCCGGCGACAGCGCGAAATCGTGGGCGCCCCAGGACGTCGTCTGGACATTGGCGAACGCGCGCAACTGCCGTCTCGCCAGATCGAACGCGACGATCTTCTCCGGCGCGTCCTGGTTCGCGCGATCCATCCAGTACAGCCTCCGGCCGTCCGGAGACCAGACCGGTTCGGTCCGCTCGTCCGTCATGCAGTCGGCGAGGTGGGATGGGCCGCCTCGCAGCACCGGCTTGACCAGGATTTGGCAGGGACGGCCCATACGATACCGTACGAACGCGATCTGGTCGCCGGCCGGCGACCAAGCAGGCGCGATATCGACGGATTCGTCACCGGTGATCTGAAGCGCCTCCCCCGAGGTGACGTTGCGAATGTAGATATGCCTGAACGTGTTCTCGCCGGTTCCCCCTGCATAGGCGACCAGCGATCCGTCGTGCGACAGGACGGGATAGAGGGCGTGAGCCGGCGGTTCGGGTAGTATCCGCAAATGCTCCAGGGTCCAGGCCGGCGTTCTCGGCGCAATCATCGAGGCCCAGAGCAAAAGTGCTGCAAGTACAGCGGACCCGGCGAGAGCGGCGAGGATGATGGCGCGACGAACGCTTGCGCGAGCCTTGGCTGGAGGATCGACGAAGGTGCGCCGATCTTCCCGCGGCGCCGGGGCGGCCATCGCCAGAACATACCCGACACGCGGTATGGTTTCGATCTGAAAGTCGCGCCCCCCCGCGCGCTGGGCGAGTCTCCTCAGCCTGCCGATACACCGCTGGATCGCATCCTCGCCGACGATCCGGCCATCCCAACAGCATTCGATGAGGACATCCCGCGTGACCGGCTCGCCGTCGGCCCGCGCCAGCGCTACGAGCACCTGCATGATCCTGGGTTCCAGGGTTTCGACCCAGCCGTCGCCCGCCACGGTCTTCAAGGCGGGTCGGATTCTCAGTCCGCCAAGCCAGAAGTCCGGCGATCTCGCCAGCGAGATGCGGTCTCGCGTCGGCGCGGAGGCATCATCGGGTGTCATCGGGAAATCATCGGGTCCTGATCCTTGCGCCGCGGACAGAATGCAGCCTCCCTGATCGCCTCGCCAAGGCCCGCCGAACCGCTTTTCGAAAAGTCCGCGGCGGGGACCTTCAACCAGGACAGGCCATGGGCAAATTTCGCCGCCGAAGAATGATTTCCCAACGCTTCGCCAGCGCCGCCATTCTGGGGTTCTGCGCGATGCTCGGGGCGCAGTCCGCCGATGCCGGCCTCAAAAACGGCCAGGCGGCGTCCGTGGTCGTCGGGCAGCAGAGTTTCACCTCGGCCACCGCCGCCGCCACGCGGCGCGGCCTATTCGACCCGAACCAGGTCGGGTTCGATCATTTCGGCAACCTTTGGGTCGCCGACCAATGCAACAGCCGGTTGCTGCAATACAGACAGCCGTTCAGCGACGGCATGGCTGCGTCGGTGGTCATCGGCGAGCCTGATTTCACTACCACCCGGGGGCCGGGGGGATGCGGCACATTTCCGGCGCCGCCCGCCACCGCTGCCACACTCTTTCTGAATACCGGCTTCGCCTTCGACGCCTATGGTGATCTCTGGGTGACGGACACCTTCGATCGCCGGGTCCTCGAATTCGCGCCGCCGTTCTCCAACGGCATGGCGGCTGTCCTCGTCATCGGCCAGAAGGACTTCACATCGCAAAAGGTCGGAGATTCCGCCAAGACCCTCGGCGGGACGACGGGCGTGGCGTTCGATCCAAACGGTGACCTGTGGGTGGCCGACTACGACAACAGTCGCATCGTCGAGTTCACACCGCCCTTCAAGGACGGCATGGCCGCATCACTCGTCATCGGTCAGGTCGATTTCGTCAGCAAGACCTGCGCCACGACCCGATCGGGCCTATGCCGCCCGACGTCCATCGCCTTCGATTACCTGGGAAATCTGTGGGCCGGTGACGCTCAAAACAATCGAATTCTGCAGTTTCGGCCGCCCTTCCATACGGGCATGCCCGCTTCGGTGGTCCTCGGCCAGAAGGATTTCGCCTCCAAGGTCGCGTCGGGGGGGCCGTCCGGACTGAATTTCACGCCGAATGCCGGCGACGTCGGAATTGGCTTTGGCGAACATGGCGATCTTTGGGTCGCCGACGCGGGCAACAACCGCGTCCTCGAGTTCAAGAAGCCGTTCGTCTCGGGCATGAAGGCGTCGAAGGTGTTGGGTCAGGATACCTTCGATACCTCGGCGGCGGCGACCACCGCCAACGGCCTGTGGGTCCCCGAATTTCCCGCCTTCGATTTCCACGGCAATCTCTGGATCAGCGACAGCAACAACAGCCGAGTGCTCGAGTTCAAAGCTGGAAAGTGATCGAGGTCGCGATGGATCGAGTTCAGGGCGAAGTCGTTCCTGTCGAGGCTTCGCGTGCTCTCTGGCCGGACAGAAGGAAAGGTGGTCAACCGCCGCCGATGTGGCTGACGCCGCGCATGTATGGGTGCAGGGCCTGGGGGATGGCGATGCGGCCGCGCTCGTCCTGGTAGTTTTCCATCACCGCGACCAGGGCGCGGCCGACGGCGAGGCCGGAGCCGTTGAGGGTGTGGACATAGCGGGTCCCCTTCTCGCCGGCCTTGCGGCAGCGCGCCTCCATGCGGCGGGCCTGGAAGTCGCCGCAGTTGGAGATCGAGCTGATCTCGCGATAGGTCCGCTGCGACGGCAGCCAGACCTCCAGGTCGCAGGTCTTGCGGGCGGTGAAGCCCATGTCGCCGGCGCACAGCAGCATGGTGCGGAACGGCAGCTCCAGGCGCTTGAGCACCGCCTCGGCGCAGTCGACCATGCGCTGGTGCTCGGCTTCGCTCTGCTCGGGGGCGGTGATCGAGACCAGCTCGACCTTGTAGAACTGGTGCTGGCGGATCATGCCGCGGGTATCGCGGCCCGAGGCCCCGGCCTCCGAACGAAAGCACGGGGTCAGGGCGGTGAGGCGCAGCGGCAGGTCCTCCTCGGCGAGGATCCGCTCCCGAACCATGTTGGTAAGGGAGACTTCGGCGGTGGGAATCAGCCAGCGGCCGTCGGTGGTGTGGAACAGGTCCTCGGCGAACTTCGGCAGCTGTCCGGTGCCGAACACCGCCTCGTCGCGCACCAGCAGCGGCGGGGAGACCTCGGTGTAGCCGTGCTCCAGCGTCTGCATGTCGATCATGAACTGGCCCAGCGCCCGCTCCAGGCGGGCGAGGCCCTGCTTCAGCACCACGAAGCGGGCGCCGGACATCCGCGAGGCGGCCTCGAAATCCATCATCCCGAGCGCGACCCCCAGGTCGGCGTGGTCGACGGCGTCGGGCATGGCCGGCGGCTCGCCCCAGCGGCGCAGCTCGCGGTTGCCGGTCTCGTCCTCGCCGGGCGGGACCTCGGGCGCGGGCCGATTGGGCAGGCCGGCGAGGAGGTCGCGCAGCTCGCTCCCGACGCGGGCTTCGGTGGCGGCATGGTCGGCCATGGCGGCCTTCAGGCCCTCGACCTCGGCCATCAGGGCGGCGGCGCGGACGTCGTCCTTCGCCGCCTTGGCCTGGCCGATGGCGCGCGACGCGTCATTGCGGCGGGCCTGGGCGGCCTGCAGGGCGGTCTGGGCGGAGCGCAGCTGCTCGTCCAGCGCCAGGATCTGCGGTGTGCGCGGCGACAGCCCCTTCATCGCCCAGGCGCGGTCGTAGGCGGCGGGATCGTCGCGGATGGCGCGGATGTCGTGCATGGGATCGGGCCGGTGGCGGAAGGGAGGGGTTCCATACGGCGCGGCGCCGGGCGCGCCAAGGGTGGGTGGGGGGTCGGTTAGAAAGGGGCCGCCTGGAAGGCGGCGGTACGAGAGCAAGTGCATAGAATCTGATATTTGGTCCCGCGCCGCCGAGGATCGGGAGGTTGGTGGATTGGCATTGCCGCATCGCCGTGAAGCGGACATTCCCAAGGGCGGAGGTGGGTGGAAAGCGGAAATCGCGAACGGGGCTGCCGACGATCCCGCATGTGAAACCTTGACTATCGCCTCGAACTGATCCGAGCTTGTGTTCCCCGCTCGATTTGGCGGAGAACACCGCTGAACCGTCTGCCGGTATTTCGGCACCATCGCGCTATGCGTCGCCGGGTTCGTCGCGATGATCGTTTACGCCGACGCGGGTCGGGTACGACGGGCGCGTTCTACCGGACTGTTCTGCGCGTTATGTCGCGCTCTTCGTATACAACACGTTCGAATCGGCTGCCCGAAATGCAGCAAACGCCTCGGCCTGATGATGAATTGGGACGGCCTGCGTCACGGACTGCCAGGGCGCAATTACTCGCGCTGCCATGCCGATCTGACGGTCAGGAACGTGGACTGAGCCGAACCTCTCCCAAGGGTCAATTCTCACCGTGGCGCGTGGGAAGGAAGCCGACCTTCTGGGAAGCGATGCGCACGCCATCTCAAGCGCTCAGGCGCGCTTAAAGCTTGACGCCTGAAGGCAGGTATCGCCCACTGCAGCCGTGACCAATCCGTGAGCTAGATGACATCCTGACAACGTCGGCGTTGCACCCGCGACGCCGTATGGTCGTCATGCGTCGCGACGATGGACATTACATCTTCGCTGAACAGTACTACTACACCAACGTCTGGGAAGGTCACTCGTCGCAGAGGATTGGGTGACGCTGCCAGCCGATCTCCGCTTCGGCGAGACCGAGATCACCGCCGGGCAGCTTACTCGCGGTGGAAGGTCGATGATTGAACGACCGCCCGGGTCGACCGCCGTCAGTGGCCTTCTGCCGAAACTTCCCGACATTCGCGGCGAGGGACAGCGACCAGGCAATGGCGATTAGCGGGCTTGAAGATTTACTAGCTGATCTGTCGGCAGCGGAGGCACTGGCCCGTGGTCGCCATCGACATGACCAGTACATCGATCTGGATGAGCGGTCGTGAGGCCCATCGCGGATCGGGCGCGTGATTTCGCAAAGTCCGTCCGACCTTACTTATCGGGCCAGGCGGCCAAGGCCTGAAAGGCGAATGGGTTCAAGGCCAACTACTTGAGTCGAGAAGCAGACGCTTGGCGTTCTGACCCGGCCGTGATAGCTACGCGGTCGGCCTGATCGACAGGATGCACCGAGGCTGGAACACATCGATAAGCGGAAGTCGCTCAATATCGTTGGCTCGAAACCGAGATTACGCCGCCATCGAGGCAAAGTGGCATGACAACACCTGCCAGGACACCGACATGCCCTTCCAACGCGGATGAGCCCAAATACCGACGAACCAAGGGCGAAAACATCATCGTAGCGCGAAGCAGTGCTCTGGGCGAACGACCAAGCTGCCCCATGTCGCTATATCTCTACGAATAGGGATGCGGTCCGATTGAGCGAATTTCCGCAGTGGGTCGTTGATTGCCATTGGGTTTCGGGCCAACTCCGGACCTTTGGCCGACAGGCTCGCCGACTGCGCACCGGGACTCAAGCGTCGGATTTTGACCCCTAGAGGCTGGTGAGCCAGGGGAGGAGGCGGGCGTTGACGTCGGCGGGGCGTTCCTGTTGCGTCCAGTGGCCGCAGCCGGGCAGGATGTCGGCGCCGCGCAGGTCCGGGACCTCGGCCCGCATCATCGCCACCAGGTCGCCGCGACCGAGCATCGACAGCACCAGGTCGCGCTCGCCGCCGATGAACAGGGCCGGCTGTTCGATCTTGCGGCCCTCGAATTGTTTCAGGTACGCGAAGTCGGCGTCATGGTTGCGGTAGCGGTTGAGCGGGCCGGCGAACCCGGAGCGCTCGAACTCGGCGGTGTAGTAGTCGAGATCGGCGTCGCCGAGCCAGGCGGGGAAGGGTTGCGGATCGGGCAGCCGGTCGAGCAGGCTGGCGCCATGCGGCTTGTCGGTCGGCCAGGTTCCGTCGGGCGCGTCGCCGCTGATCGCGTAGTAGAAGCGCCGCAGGGAATTGCGCGGATCGGCCTCGAGCTCGGCTTCGGCCGGGCCCGGCTGCTGGAACCAGGCCTGATAGAAGAACTTGCCGCGGGCGGTGAACACCTCCTCGAACATCTCCTTGAACGAGCGCCTGGGAATGCCGAGCTAGGGCACCGACAGGCCGGCGACCGCCCGCACCCGATCCGGCCGGATCAGGGCGGTGTTCCAGACCATCGGCGCGCCCCAGTCGTGGCCGATCAGCACGGCGGGCCCGTCGGGGCTGAGCGCCTCGATGACGCCGACGATGTCGGCGACCATCCGCTCCATGGCGTAGGCCTCGATCGCCGGCCGGCTTGTCCGATCCGCCGTAGCCGCGCACGTCGATGGCGCAGGCGGTGAAGCCGGCCGCGGCGATCGGCTCGATCTGGTGGCGCCAGGAATACCAGGACTTCGGAAAGCCGTGCACCATCAGCACCAGCGGCCCCTGCCCGCGCACCACGGCGCGCAGGGTGATGTCTGGCAGGACGAGGTTGCGGAACTCGGTCATGGCCGCCAATTCTTATAATGGTTCCGGCCCGGCGGCCAGTCGCACGCGCGGGCGGGCGGGCGGCTTTTGCGAGCAAGCGAAAGAGCCGCCTGGAAGGCGGCGGTACGAGAAGGGCGGCGTTACCGGCGGGTCAGAGGCTGACCTCGCCTTCGTCTTCGCCATCCCAATAGTGGATTCGGTCGGCGCGGACCTTGATCAGGACGAGGCCGGGGCTGTCGACGCCTTGCGGAGCCCAGCGTTCGACGTCCGCCGTCCAGTGGGCCTTGAAGGCGGCCTTATCGCGGATCAGTTCGGCGCGGCCCTCGATGGCGATGAACAGCGGCGGCTTGCCGAGCAGGCCTTTCGAGCCCTGCAAGGTCAGGCCGACCTTGGGGTCGCGCTCGATTTCGCCCACCGCATGGTTGTCGTCCAGGGCGAAGAACCACGAGTCTCCGTCGTACTCGACGTCGCCGTTGTTGCTCATCGGACGGGCGGCGATATCGCCGCCGGCCGTGCGCGTCGAGAGCATGGTGTAGTCGATATCCTTCATCTTGCGGGCGATGTCGGACAGGGTCATCGAGCTCATGGCGTGTTCCTTGCTGGCCCCCCCGGTGGCCAAGAACACCCGTCCCGGAGATTCGATCCCCGCGGCGCGCGGGGCCTCAGTGATCGGGGCCGGCGACCAGTCCGGCGTCGTGCAGGCGGGCGATCTCGGCGCCGGGGAGGCCGAGAACCTCGGCCAGGACCTCGTCGGTGTCGCGGCCGAGGCGGGGGGCGGCGGCAGGCTGGGTTCGCGGGGCGCCCGCCAGGGTGCCGGCGAAGCCCGGCGCGAGGTAGCGGCGGCCGCTGGGGTGGTCGATCTCGGTCAGGATCGGGTTGGCGGCGGAGAAATACGGATCGGCCTCGACCGCCTGTTTCAGGGTCTGGTAGGGGCCCCAGCAGACGCCGCGGGCCTCGAAGGCGGCGGTGAGATCGGCGGCGGGGCGGGCGGCGATGGCCGGCTCGATCAGCGGGATCAGGCGGTCGCGGTGCGTGAAGCGCGCGCCTTCGTCGGACGCCAGGCCGACACCGAGTTCGGCCTCCAGCGCGGCGACGGCCGACTCCAGGCCGAGCGACGCCAGCAGGCCGGTCCATTGGCGGGCGGTGATGGCGACGATCATCAGGCGGGCGCCGTCGGCGGTGACGAAGTCGCGGCCGAAGGCGCCGTAGAGGTCATTGCCCATGCGCGGCCGATCGTGGCCGCTGCTCAGCACCTCGCCGACCTGGCCGAGATTGGCCAGGCTGGCGATGGCGACGTCGGACAGCGGCAGGCGCACCTCGCAGCCCTGACCGGTCATCCGGCGGGCGCGTTCGGCGCTGACCAGGGAGAAGGCGGCGTAGGCGCCGGTGAGCAGATCCCAGGCTGGCAGCACATGGTTGACGGGGCGCGGATCGTCGAGCGGCCCGGTCATCAGCGGCAGGCCGACGGCGGCGTTGACGGTGTAGTCGACGGCGGGACGCCCGTCCGGCCAGCCCATCACCCGCACGCAGATCAGGTCCTCGCGCAGGCGGCGCAGCCGCTCGTACGAAAGGAAGCCCTCGGCGGGGAAGTTGGTGACGAACAGGCCGGCGTCCTCGCCGGGGGCGGTGGCGATGCGCGCGGCCAGTTCGCGGCCCTCCGGCCGGGACAGGTCGAGGGCGACCGACTTCTTGGCCTTGTTGAGCCCCTCCCAGTACAGGCTGGCCCCCCGCCCCGGCGCCAGCGGCCAGCGGTTGAAGTCCGGCCCGCCGCCGATCTGATCGATCCGGATCACCTCCGCGCCCATCTGCGCCAGATGCAGGCCGCAGGACGGCCCGGCGACGAAGGCGGAGGCCTCGACGACGCGGAGGCCCTTCAGGAGGTCGTACATGGGGCTGGCTTCCGGGTGGCGGGGCGGTGGAGGGTGATACTAGCATCGTCGCGGGCGGGGGAAATCACGACGACCGATCAGCGGGACGATGGGTGGCCGGCACAAGCGGCGGCGATGACGTGAGTGTGGGGGTGGTTGTCGGGACGGGGGGGCGTGGAATGACCAGGGGCGTAGGATCTGATCGACCGGGGGAAATTTCGACGTGCGATCAGCGGGGCGATGGGTGGCCGGCACAAGGGGCCGGCCATGACGTGAGATTTGGGGGTGAATTTTCGTAAGGGGGCTTGGTCGAACAACCCGCGAGGGAGCGGATCAAGCGCTTTCGCGGGCGCGGCGGCCTTCGATGAGGACGACGCACCAGATGGAGATTTCGTAGAGCAGGGAGATGGGCAGGGCGAGGGAGAGCATGCTGATCGGGTCGGGCGGGGTGAGGACGGCGGCGACGGCGAAGACGCCGACGATGGCGTAGCGGCGGCCGGAGCGCAGCAGCTGGGCGTTGACGATGCCGGCGAGGCCCAGCAGGGCGAGGACCACCGGCAGCTGGAAGCACAGGCCGAAGGCCAGCAGCAGGGTGGTGACCAGCGAAAGATAGTCGCAGACCTTGGGCAGCAGCTGCACCGAGACATTGCCGGCGTCGACGATCTGCTGGTTGAGGGAGAACCACAGGACGAACGGCAGCATGATGAAATAGACCAGCGCCGCGCCGAGGGCGAACAGCAGCGGCGAGGCGATCAGGAACGGCAGGAAGGCCTGGCGCTCGCGGCGATAGAGGCCCGGGGCGACGAAGCGATAGAGCTGCCAGGCGAGCACCGGAAAGGTGATCACGATCGCCCCGAACACCGCCAGCTTGGCCTTGGTGAAGAAGAATTCCAGCGGCGCGGTGAACACCAGCTTGAGCTGTTCGACCGAGTGCGGGGCCGGGTGGACGCCCAGCAGGATCAGCAGCAGGTCGAAGGGGCCGTGCGGCACGCCCCTGGCCTTCTGGGCGGCCATCAGGCCGGCGCCGACCTCGAAGGGGTGCAGCAGGACGATGTAGATCTGGCGCGAGAAGGCGAAGCAGAACAGGAATCCGACGATCAGGGCCAGGGCGCAGATGATCAGACGGCGCCGCAGTTCGACCAGGTGTTCCAGGAGGGGCGCGCGCGAGGCCTCGATCTCGCTGTCGTCGTCGAGCGCGGTCAAGACGGGGCCTTGACGCGACTCGGCAGGACCGGTTTCGGCGGCGATGGGCTCCGCCGCCGGCATGGTGGGGGGGAAGCGGGCGGGATACATGTAGTCCATGGCCGGACCCGGCGCGGGTGCGGGCGGGACCGTGGGGTGCTCGCCGCGAAGGCCGGCGTGGATGTCGTCGAACACCTTCTGGGTCTCGGCGTGGGCCTCGATACCGAGGCTGGTCGCGGGCACGCCGGCGCGCAGGGCGTCGACCTCGCGGCGCAGCTCGTCGAGCTCCGACTGGCGGGCCATCTCGTCGAAACTGGCGCGGAACTCGGCCGCCATGCCGCGCATGCGGGCCATGAACTGGCCGACCTTGCGCATCAGGACCGGCAGGTCCTTCGGTCCGACCACGATCAGGGCGACCACGCCCACGATCAGGAAGTCGACGATCCGCCCTTCGGGAAACATGGCTCGTAAGCGCCGGGCGCGGTCGTCAGCGGACGATCGGGTCTTTGTCGGGCTGGGCCGGCGGCAGGGTCGGGGTCGGCGCGGCGGGCGGGGGGACCGGCTCGTCGCCCTTGAGGCCATCGCGGAATGCGCGGATGCCCTTGGCCGCGTCGCCCATCAGCCCTGACAGCTTGCCGCGGCCGCCGAACACCAGCAGCACCACGATGGCGAGCAGCATGATGTGCCACGGCGCCAGACCACCCATCGATCAATCTCCTCTCGCGTCGTCCAAGACGCGGCGATCCGGATATAGGCCTTCCACGCCGATTGCGCCAAGGAACCGTCGCCACTCCGCAAGAAGACCGCGACTAGCGGTTGGTTTCCACGTCCGACAGGAAATCGAGCGCGAAATCCGGCGGGGCCTCGTCGTCGAGGGGGTCTTCCTGGGCGGCGGCGGTGGCGGCGGCGGGGTCGGGCAGCTGGAAGTCGGCGGGCAGGTCGAGGCCGAGCAGGCCGGCGGCCTTCATCTCGGCGGCGCCGGGCAGGTCGGCGAGGCTGGCCAGGCCGAAGTGCTCCAGGAAGCGCGTCGGTGGTGCCGTAGGTGACCGGGCGGCCGGGCGTGCGGCGCCGGCCGCGCATGCGCACCAGGCCCAGCTCCAGCAGCACGTCGAGGGTGCCGCGGCTGGCCTGCACGCCGCGCATCGCCTCGATCTCGGCCCGGGTGACCGGCTGGTGGTAGGCGATGATGGCCAGGGTTTCCTGGGCGGCGCGTGACAGGCGCCGCGGCTCCTCGCGCTCCGCGGTCATCAGGAAGGCGAGGTCGGGGGCGGTCTGGAAGCGCCAGCGGCCGGCGACGCCGACCAGTTCGACGCCCCGCCCTGCGTAGCGCGCGCTGCAGGGCCGCGAGGGCCGCGGCGACATCGGCGCCGTCGCGGCAGGCGGCGCGGCCAGGTCGGCGGCGCTCAGGGGCTCGGCGGCGGCGAACAGCAGGGCCTCGACCATCCGCTCGGTCGCCGGCCGGGGTCGCTCACGCCGCCGCCTTGGCGCGCGCGCGCAGATAGACGTCCGGAGAATGCTCGAGCTGGCGGGCCTCGAGCTCGCCCTCCCTCACCAGCTCCAGGCTGGCCGACAGGGTCGAGGCGACGTAGGAGGCGCGGGTCGGCCCGTCGCCTCGCGCGGGTCCGGCGCGACGCCGGTGCAGCGGCGTCCAGCGCTCCAGGGTCGGGCAGCAGGCCGCGCAGGCGCTCGCGGGCGTCGTCCAGGCGATAGGCCTGCGGCGCGCGGCGGACGATAGTCGTCGTGGCGGGCGGCGTTTGCGCTGGTCGATATAGGCGGTCATCAGGCCGTAGAGGTCGCCCTCCAGCCGGCTGTGGGAGACCACCTTGACCGCCTCGCGGGTCGCCGCGGGTGAAGACGTCGCGGCGCAGGATCGGGCGCGCCTTCAGCGCCTCGACCGCGCTCGCGCATGGCGTCCGAGCTTGGCGAGGCGGAAGGCCAGGCGCTGCGGCGACCTCCTCGGCCGGCGGCTCGTCGTCGCCGGCGGCGTTCGGCTTGGGCAGCAGCAGGCGCGACTTCAGGTAGGCCAGCCAGGCGGCCATCACCAGATAGTCGGCCGCCAGGGCGAAGCGCCGGCGGCGGGCCTGGCGCACGAAGGCCAGGTACTGGTCGGCCAGCGCGGGTGATCGACAGCTTCAGCAGGTCGACCTTCTGGGTCCGGGCCAGGGCCAGCAGCACGTGCAGCGGTCCCTCGAAACCGTCGAGATCGAGGATCAGGTCCTCGCTGAGCTCGACCGCCGACAGCGCGGCGTCGAAGTCCAGGTCGTAGGCTAGGGCTTCGCTCATGCGCCCGCCCGTTCGGCCATGGCCGCTTCGAAGTCGCGCCCGCCCGGCCGCGGCGTCGAACGGGGCCGGCGGGGCGAGCCGGGCCAGGGCGGCGGCGGCGCGCCGCGCCGCCCGGCCCGCGAGCGGACGGGCGCCGGCGACGACGGCGGTCATCTCGTCCATCGCGCCGTTGCAGTGCAGGACGATATCGCAGCCGGCGTCGAGCGCGCGGCGGGCGCGCGCGGCGAAATCGCCGCCCAGGGCGCGCATGGAGAGATCGTCGCTGATCAGCAGGCCGTCGAAGCCGATGGTCCCCCGGATTACCGTGTCGATCACCGCGCGGGAGGTGGTGGCCGGCTCGAGCGGATCGACGGCGGCGTAGACGACGTGAGCGGTCATCGCCATCGGCAGGTCGGCGAGGGCCTTGAACGGGGCGAAGTCGCGGGCGGCCAGATCGGCGAGGCCGGCGGCCACCACCGGCAATTCGAGATGGCTGTCGGCCGCGGCGCGCCCGTGACCGGGGATGTGCTTGACGACCGGCAGGACGCCGCCGGCCAGCAGGCCCTGGGCGAAGGCGCGACCGAGCTCGGCGACCGCCGCGGGCGCGTCGGCATAGGCGCGATCGCCGATGATGTCGTGAGCTCCGGGGCTGGGCGTATCGAGGACCGGGGCGCAGTCGACGTTGACGCCAAGGGCGGCGAGCTCATGGGCGATCAGGCGCCCGCCCAGCGAGGCCAGCCGGACCCCCTCCCCCGGCGCGATCCGGTCCAGGTCGCCATAGGCGCGGCCGGCCGGAAAGCGCGGCCAGTGCGGCGGGCCCAGGCGCGCGACGCGGCCGCCCTCCTGGTCGATCAGCACCGGGGCCTCGGGCCGGCCGACGCAGGCACGCAGGTCCGCCACCAGAGTGCGGACCTGATCTGGCGTGGCGACATTTCGCCCGAACAGGATGAAGCCCCACGGCTGGACATCGGAGAAGAACGCCGCCTCCTCGGCGGTCAGCACCGGCCCGGCGCAGCCGAGGATGCAGGCGAGGCTCATCGCACGAAGCAGCTTTCGCCGGCGGCTTTCAGCCTGGCGCACAGGGCCACCGCGTCTTCGTGCGAGGCGAAGCCGGTGATGGCGGCGCGATAGAGCACCGTGCCGTCTTCCTTGGTCATCGGGGCGACATGCTTGCCCTTGCCGGCCATCGCGCCGGGCGCGACGTTGGCGGCGGTGTCCCAGCTCTGGTCGGCCAGGGCCTTGGAGGAGAAGGCCCCGATCTGCACCACCGCGGGACCGCTCTTCGCGGCGGCGGCCGTGTGTGCCGTGGCGTCCTTGGACTTCAGGTCCGCGGTCTTGGCGTCGGCGGCCTTGGCGTCGGCGATTTTGGCGTCGGCGGTTTTGACTGCGGCGGGGGGCGGCGGCTTGGGCGTCACCTTGAGCAGCGGCCTGGTCGGCGACCTGACGTCCGAATTGTCGGCCAGCAGGGCGTCGATACTGGTGGGCTTGGCGGCGGGTTTCGCAGGCGTGGCCGAAGCGGCGGCAGGCGGCGCGGCGGCCGCGACCGGCGGCGACGCGGCGGCCGCGACCGGCCTGGGACCCGGTTGCTCAGGCGGCGGCACGAAGGCCGGCGCGGTGGCGGACGCGCCCTGGTTTTCCTTGTAGATCGACAGCCCGTCGGCGGGATCGGTCGGCTGAGCCTGCGGCGGCGCGGCGACCCGAACGTCGGTCACCGGCGCCCCGACCGGGGCCGGCGGCGCGCCCGGCGCCCGCGTCCCGCCGCGATACATGTAGAACACCCCGCCGCCGACCCCGACCAGCAGCAGCAGGCTGAGGATCAGGGTGACCGGGGCCGGTCCGGACGCGCGACGCGGCGCGCGCCGATCCTCGAACGCCAGAGGCGGCTCCGACCCCGGTGTGTAGGGCCCGCGGTTATAGTCCGACATGCAAACTCCCGTGATGATCGCCGCCCACCCGATCGATGGTGAAACAAATCACCGAGGATGAGTTTACCGGAGGTGAACGGGACGCCGAAAGAGCGGGGTGATCGGAGGGGGCGGGAGGCCGAGATGGAGGGGGATCTATGGCGCCACCCGCTCGGCGAGGGGAAGCGAGAACCGCTTCAGGGTCGAAAAGCTCCCCGACGCGGCGGGCGTCGAGGTGCGCCGCGATGGTCTGGAGTATGGCGCCTGGCTGTTCCTCGATACGACGACGATCGAGGTCGAGACCGAAATCGGCGACCATTCGTTCGAAATCCACACGGGGTTTGGCGGCGCCGCCCCGGTTGGGGCCTCGAAGGCTATGGACGCGGACCCTGCGCGCAGCCGCATGGCCGGAGCGATCACCGTTGGTCGGGCAAGCCTAATCGAGCTTTCCGGGGCGATCGGGTGTCATTGTTGTGCGTGAGACCCCTGCCCTGCGCCGCCGGGCGGCAGGCGGACGGGGGCGTCGCGACCAGCGACGGGCGTCACCAGGACGGCAGGCGGAGAACGAAGCCTGGGATCGGCGAGCGCGGCGGCGCAGGCCGTGGCTGGATTGTCCGAAAAGATCGCCTGTTCGAGCACCTTGTTCATCGCCGTGGCGCCCGGCGGGTCAATATTCGCCAGGGCGATGAGCCGCCAGCCTGACTGAGGAAAGTCGGCGATGTCGGCATTGACGCCGGGGCGCCGCCCCCGATCCCGATCCTGGTGCGCGGCGTTTCCCGGATGACGAACCCGTAGCCGAAGGTTCCCGGCCCGCCCGCCGGGTCGGGTCGAGCCGTGAGCAGCGCGGCAAGTGTCGCCTTGCTCACCAGCCGTCCGCCGAACAGGGCGTCCAGGAGCCGGGACAAGTCCGACGGCGTGCTGAACATGCCGCCCGCGGGCGAGGCCAATACCGGCCCCGGGGCAGGTCGCGGAGTTACCAGCATGCCCTGAGGGGACATCCGGCTCATCGGCGTGGCGCCGCCGGACGAGTTCGAACCGGGTGTCGGCCATTCCGGCAGGATCCAGGATCTGCTTTTCGACAAAGCTCGCCCAGGTTTTGCCCGACACTGTCTCGATGACCGCGCCGAGGACCACGAAGCCCGAATTCGAATAGGCGCGCTTCGCGCCGGGTCGGAAGGCCGGCGGCGAGGCCAGCGCCAGCGGAAGAAGATCGGTCGCGGTTTTCGCCGCCTCGATGGCCGCGCGATTCTGCGGCTGGAAATAGTCGCCGAGGCCCGATGTGTGGTCGAGAAGCTCGGCGAGGGTGATGTCCGCGAACGCCGGCGCAAGGCCGGGAAGGTAGCGCACGATCGGCGCATCAAGCCGCAGGACACCCTGGTCGATCAACTGCCCGATCGCGATGGCGGTGAACATCTTGTTCACGGAGCCGATGTTGAACCTCGTCCGGCCGTCGTTCGGGACGGCGGCGGCGGCGTCCGACGCACCGAACGAGCGCTCCACGACCAGATCACCTCGGCGCGCGTAGGCCGTCCCGCTGTATGCGAGCGTCGCCGCCGCGTCGCGCATACAGGCGGCGATCTGCCGGCCTGTCGCGGACGGCGATGCCCACGCCGGCGCGGCCAAGACCAGAACCGACACGGCCGTGACCGCGATCACCCTCGAAACACGCATGATCGGCTCCAAAATGAATTGATCGTCGCCTCGGTAGGGGCGAAGCTACTCTGAATGCCAGATGATCTCCTGAGTAGATCGGTCCGAGTCACCGACCGCAAGGCGGCCGCCGCATTCGCCGATCCGCTGCGCCGGCGAATAATCCTGCAATTGGCGGGACGGGAGCGCTCGGCCAGCGAGCTGGCCTCGGCGACGGGCGTGGAATTGAAGCGCCTTCACTACCACCTTGGGGTGCTCGTGAAATTGAGCTTCGGTCCTCGTGGCGGGTCGACGGGCGCGGTCCGGGCGGCCGATCAAGCTTTACCGAGCGATCGCCGACGCGTTCTTCGTGCCCACCGAAGCGGCCGCGACCTCGCAAGGCGATGTGCTCGCGGCTGAATTGCGCGCCTCGCGAGCGCGCCTCGCCGACCCGTCTTGCGACGGAACACTGTATCACCTGAGCGAAGAGGGCGGCCTCGTGATGCGGCCGATCAGCAACCCGCGGGCGGGGCGGATCGGGGTCGCCGACAGTTGGCGCATACTGCAGCTTTCGCCGATCGAGGCGCTTCGCCTGGGCGAGGACCTGGACGCCTGCCTGAAGTCGGCGGCTGAACGGAGCCGCGGGAGCACAAAGACCTATCTCGCGCACTTCGCCTTCGCGCCTCGCCTGGCGAGCACCGCCGTCCGAGGAGGGAAGAAGACCTGACCGGAGGCGGACTGTCTTAGGCCAACCGAGGCGCGGTCCTCAGATAGACGATCGCATTGCGCAGGCGCCGGTAGAAGCCGCTCATGACGAGCGTCGCCGGCGGCGCGATCGGTGCGGATGCGGCTCCGGGCCGCTCGCGGTCGAGCGGGTCTCAGCTCTGGTCGGTCAGCAGTTTGTTGGCGGCCTTGGCGTGGCTTTCCTCGCTGGCGCGATCGACGCCCTCGGCGGTGATCGCGAACATGCCGTTCTCGGTCTTAACGATCCACTTCTTCTCCTTCATGTACCAGAGATTGAATTCGAGAAGTTCGATCGGGTAGCCCGACAGGCGTTCCAGTTCAGAGTCCGGGATGCCGGGGTCCTGAAGAAACTTTCGCCGCCTGGCATAGAATATCGACAACAGCTTGGTCTGGATGTCGACGTCGCGATCGACCACGCCGCCATCGCCGGCGACCTCGATCAATTCGGTGCGGATATCGAGGTGTTCTCTGTATTGCAGATCGTATTGCGCCCGCTTGGCCGGGTCCCGCAGGATCTTGTGAGCCTGCAGCAGAAGATCAAAGCGGTCGCGGTCGGCGGTTTCCTGGTTGTCCGGATGATAGCGTCGCGCCAGATAGCGAAACACGCGCTCGATGGTCTCGGCATTGACGTTCGGGCTCAGCTCGAGAAGCTCATAATAGTCGACAAAAGCTGCGTCTTCCATCATCGAGTACCGACAGTTCCAGGCGAACGGCCCGGTGCGGCCGCGATCTCATCGGCATTATGCGGCAAGCGGCCGGGCTTGTCAGCCGGAGCGGACCCAGGCGTTCCGCGGCGGGCTATGGGTCGGGGATCGGGGCCATGCTGGCGGCCGCCGCGCCGGGCCTGGCCGGTGGCGAATAGGGGGCATAGGCGACCGAGGTGCGGACCGGGAGCTGGGCCACATAGCCGCCGGCCTGGCCGTAGCCGCCGCGCTTGAGGTCGGCGGCCAGGGTGATCGGGGGCCGAGCCGCCGCGCAGGCGGGCGCGGTAGACCTCGGTCGCCTCCAGCACCCGCATCACATAGTTGCGGGTCTCGTCGAACGGGATGCACTCGATGAAGTTGACCGGGTCGGTGCCGGCGCTGCGCGGATCGCCGCACGTCGCTCGCCCATTGCGGCGGCCGGCCGGGACCGGCGTTATAGCCCGCCGCCGCCATCACATAGGAGCCGTCGAACTGGCCGACCAACTGGCCCAGGAAGGCCGAGCCGACGGTCATGTTGTAGCTGGCGTCGTACAGATCGCCGTAGCCGAGGCCGATCCGGCTGGCCACGGCCTGGGCGGTGGCCGGCATCAGCTGCATCATGCCGCGCGCGCCGGCGCCCGAAGTGCGCCAAGGGATCGAAACTGCTCTCCTGGCGGACGATGCCCAGCACGAAGGCCGCTTTCCGGCGCGGCATAGGCGGCTGGGCGTGGCGCGGATCGGATAGCCGCGTTCGGGCAGGATGAACCCGCGCCGGGCGGCGTTGCGCACCACCCGCATGGCCAGGGACTGCGTCGCCCAGGTCGCGCGCCAGATCGACCAGCAGCGCTTCCTGCGAGTCGCGGTCGGCAGGGCGTCGGACAGGGCGTTGACGAAGGTCTCGAAGGTGTCCTTGGCCCCGATCTGGGCCAGCAGGCGCGCCGCGCGCACCGGCTCGAGACTCTCGAAGTTGCGCGCGGTCGGCCGCGGTGATCTGCGGATCATGGCCGAGCGAGATCACCGGGTTCGGCGGTCTTGGGCCGCGGCGAGCTGGCCGTAGAAGGTGGTCGGGTACTGCGACCGCCTGGGCGTAGAACAGTTGCGCGGCCAGGCCGTCGCCCATCGCCTCGGCCGCCCGGCCCCGCCAGTAGAGGGCCCGGCTCTGGGTCAGCGGCGACTGACTCATGGTCTGCAGCCGCGCGAAATGGTCGTCGGCGACCTTGGGATTGGCGAACCGGGTCAGGGCCGTCCAGCCGGAAGCGAACTCCGCGTCCAGCTGCTCGACCAACTGGCGACGCTCGGCCTCGATCTGCCGGCGGTCGGCGCGCGGCCAGCCGCCGGTGAAGTTGGCCGCGGTGGCCGCCTCGTCGGCGCTCAGATACTGCGGGGCCGCATCGGACAGCGCCCACAGCGCGATCCGGCGGGCCAGAGGATCGGCCAACGAGGCCATGGCGGCGCGGATCTGCACCGCGTCGCCGGATCTGGCGGCGTCGAGCGCGCCGCGCAGGGCCTGGGCGTCGGAGGCCGACAAGGCCTGGCCGTAGGTCGAGGACGCGGCGTAGGGGGACGGCGGCTCGTAGGAGGCCGGCGGGCTGTAGGCGGGCGCGGTTCCATAGCCGGCCGGTTGGGCCGACGCGGAGCCGGCCGCGAGCAGCAGGCCAGCAGCGGCGGCGGTGAAGCGAATCGTCGACATCGACACGAGGCCATATCCTCTCAGCGTGTTGAAATCACGGCGCTCTTTCAAGAAAGTCACCGAACGATTCTCCACATATTCGCCGCCCACCGCAAGCGGTCGATGCAGATCGAATTGATAAAGGCGCCGGTCGGGGTGCAGCCGCCGCGCCGGCCGGGCCGGACGGACGGGAAAGCGGCCGGAGCCGGACGGACGGAGGCGGTCATCCGCTGTTGCGCAGACCGGCGGCGACGCCGTTGATCGTCAGGTGGATGAGCATCGCGGACCGCGGGCCGGTCGTCGCCACGGCGCAGGCGGCCGATCAGCTCGATCTGCAGATGATTGAGCGGATCGATATAGGGCAGGCGCGAGCGGATGGCGCCGGCCAGGTCGGGATTGCGCGTCCAGCAGGGCGCTCTGGCCGGTGATCGCCAGCAGCGCCTGGACTGGTCCGGTCCCATTCGGCGGCGATGCGGCTCGAAGATCGCCTCGGCGCAGCGCCGCGGTCGGCGACCAGCCCGGCATAGCGCCGCGGCGATGCCGAGATCGCCCTTGGCCAGGACCATCTCCATATTGGCCAGGGTGGTGGCGAAGAACGGCCAGGCGGCGTGCAGCTCGGCCAGAGCCTCGATCGGCAGGCGCGACGGCGGCGACCGCCGAGCCGAAGCCGAACCAGCCCGGCAGCATGGCGCGCGACTGCGACCAGGAGAACACCCAGGGGATGGCGCGCAGGTCCTGGATGCGACCGGTGGCGCTGCCGCGAGGTCGGGCGGCTGCCGATGTTCAGGTCGGCGATCTCGGCGATCGGGGTGGCGGCGTGGAAGTAGTCGGCGAAGCCGGGCGTCTCATAGACCAGGGCGCGGTAAGTCGCCATCGCGGCCAGCGAAAGCGCGGTCCATCATCGCGCCGTGCTCGGGCGGCGACGTCGCGCGCCCTTGCTGCTGAGCGAGGCCAGAACCACGCCGGCGGCCAGGGTCTCCAGGCTGCGCCGGGCAAGCTCCGGGATCGGCATATTTGTTGGCGACCACCTCGCCCTGTTCGGTGATGCGGATGCGGCCGTTGATCGTGCCGCGTGGGCTGGGCCAGCAGCGCCTCGAAGCTCGAGCCGCCGCCACGGCCGACCGCGCCGCCGCGGCCGTGGAACAGCTGCAGCCGCAGGCCGGCGCCGGTGGCGACGCCGGCCAGGTCGAGCGAGGCCTTGTGCAGCTCCCAGTTCGAGGTCAGGTAGCTGCCGTCCTTGTTGGAGTCGGAATAGCCGATCATCACTTCCATGCAGCCCGACGCGCCGCCAGCAGCCGGCGGACCAGCGGCAGGCCGAGATAGCGTTCCATGGTCTCGCCGGCGCGCGCGCAGGTCGTCGATGGTCTCGAACAGCGGCGCGGCCAGCACCTGGTCGGGCGAGGCGTCGCCCGGCGATGAACAGTCCGACCTCCTTGAGCAGCAGATAGACCTCCAGCAGGTCGGAGACCGAGGTGGTGTTGGAGACGATGTAGGCAGCCGATGGCGGCGGGCCGTAGCGGCGCGATCACGTCGGCCGCCGCGGCCAGCGTCGCCAGCTCGCCCCGGGTCTCGTCGCCGTAGGTGGCGAACGGCGAGGCGAGCAGGCGGCGCATGGCCCAGTTCGCCGACCAGCAGCGCGCGACGCGCGCGGCTTCGTCCAGCGCCTCGTAGTCGTCGGCGACGCCCGCGGCGCGCAGCAGTTCGGCGACCACCCGCGCGTGGACGGCGGAATTCTGGCGCATGTCGAGGGTGGCCAGGTGAAAGCCGAACACGTCGACCGCGCGGATCAGGTCGGGCAGCGGGCCGTCCGCGAACGCCGGGCCGTGCTCCGCGACCAGCGAGGCTTGGACGGTCTGCAGATCGGCCATCAGCTCGTCGGGTCGGACATAAGGCCGGCGCGTCGGTGCTGGCGGCGCGCGGCGGCGCTTCGCCGGTCAGGGCCGCGTAGGTCGCGGCCAGCCGGGCATAGATGCCGGTCAGGGCGCGGCGATAGGGCTCGTCGGCGCGCTGGGGCGAGGCGTCGCTGGCCCGCGTCGGCCAGCGCCGCAAGGTCCGGGGTAACCTCAGCCAGAGCGGACGGAGATCGACAGCTCGGCCCCCAGGGCATGCACCAGGTCCAGATAGGGCGCAGGGCGGTGCGCGACTGGCGCGCCAGCGCCCGGCGCATCACCTCGGCGGTGACGAAGGGATTGCCATCACGATCGCCGCCGACCCACGAGCCGATCCGCAGGAAAGCCGGCAAAGGCTCGGATGGGCCGAGTACGCCGGCCCAATGGGCGTAGAGGCCGGGAACCGCCCGCAGGAAGCTGCGCTCGAAATAGGAGACGGCGTTCTCGATCTCGTCGGTCACCGCGAGCTTCGCCCGACGAAGCTGTCGGGTGCGCCAGAAGAGCGACACTGGCGCGGACCAGGTCGCGCTCCACGGCCCGCCGGTCGGTCTCGCTGGTCGCTCGCGACAGGGCATCGAGATGGTCGGCGATGGCGCTCTGGCGATCGAGTACGCTCTTGCGGCGCACCTCGCTGGGGTGGGCGGTGATCACCGGCGCGATCAGCGCGCCGGTGAGCAGCCGAGCGACCGCGCCGGCCTCGACGCCTTCGGTCGAGAGCGTGCGCACGGCGCCCGCCAGCGTATCGTCGGCGGCATCGCCGCGGCGACCCCACCGCCGCTGGATCTGGTCCTCGGCGATATTGGTGATCTGCAGAAAACAGGCGAAGGAATGGGCGAAGCGCGCCATGTCGGCCGGGTCGAGGTCCGCCAGGCGTTGGGCCATCAAGCCGGGCGGCTTCGCCGGCGCCCTGGCGGTGAAAGGCGACCGACGCGCGGCGGATCGATTCGATCTGCTCGAACACCGGCTCGCCGTCCTGGGCGCGGATGACATCGCCGAGCACCCGGCCGACATAACGGACGGTGGCGCGCAGATCGCTCAGTTCGCCGGACATCGCCGCCATGGCCCCCCTCCGTCAGCCTGCCGCCCCCGGCTCGCGGCCCGTGCCAGCCGGGGCCGCCCCGTGGCAACCCGAAACCGGCGCCGCGCGCACGGAAGACGCGGGCTGCCCGGAATTGGACCTTACGATCATCGCGGCTGGCGAGCGACGAGCCGAAACGCATCGCCTGACGGCCGGCGGCCCGATATCATCGACGTCCTACCCCGATGGATCCGCCCGACGCCGCTCATGATCGTCATTCATATCGGACTGAGAAAGGCCGGCTCGACCTCGATCCAGGCCTTCCTGCGCGACAATGCCGAGGCGCTGGGCGCCATGGGCGTGGAGTATCCGCGCATCGGACGCCGCAGGCACGCCAATCATCAGAACCTGGCGGCGGAGATCCGCGGCCTGGCGAGCTTCGACGCGGGGCTCGGCGACACCGGGCGACTGGCCGAGCACTGGCGCACCGCCGCGGCCGGGACGATGATCCTGTCGGCCGAAAACTTCGAGGAGGCTGAAACCGGCGAGGCCGGCAAGTTCCTGGCCCTGAGGCGAGGCGGCGCGGAGGCGGTGCGCATCGTGCTGATCGTCCGCGACCTGGTCAGCCTGACGCCCTCCAGCTATACCCAGATGGTCAAGATCGGGGTCAAGTCCCACAGTTTCGACGCGTTCTTCGAAAAGCGGATGGCCGATCGCCGTGTGCACTATTTCAGGACCGCCCGGCGCTGGGCCGAGGCGTTCGGCTGGGAAAATCTGCGCGTGCGGTTGCTCGATCCGGGGCACCTGCTGAACGGCGACCTGATCGACGACTTCCTCAGCCAGGCCGACATCGATCCGGCCGACCCGCGGGTGGCGGCGATGCACCGCCCGGGGGTGGTCAACGTCAATCCGGGCTGGCGGGTGGTCGAAGCGGTGCGGGCGCTGTACGGCGGCCGCGCCGCCCTGCCCCCCGCCCACCCGCTCGCCGGGGCCGAGAGCCATTCGCGAGACGAGCGCGAGCGGATCTCCGACCTCGCCATCGAGGTCGGCGCGGCGCGCGGCTGGAACGACGACAAGGGTCGCTATCTGACCCGCGCCCAGGCGGAACGCTGCCTGGAGGTCTATGCAGCGTCGATCCACAAGCTGAACCGCCGATTGAGCCAGCCGCTGCCTCGGCCCCTCGGACTGGACGAACGCGGCTTCGTCGCCCGCGATCACCTGCCCGATGCGACGCTGATTCCGCCGGCGGAGCTGCGCGAGTTCTACGACGCCCTGGCCGAGGCGGCCTGACATCAGCCCCAGGCTTCGATGTGGAACAGGCGGCGGTGTTCATCGATGGCGAAGCGGTCGGTCATGCCGGCGATATAGTCGCAGACCACCCGCGCGCGGACGGCGATCTCCTGGTCGCGCTGGCGATCGAACCATTCGGCCGGCAACACCTCCGGCTCGGCGAGGAACAGCTCGAACATCTCGGCCAGCAAGCGGCGCGCCTGGCTGCGGGTGCGGTTGACCTTCCAGTGCCGGTACATGCGCTCGTACAAAAAAGCGCGCAGGCGGGCGAGATCTTCGGTCATTTGCGGCGAGAAGGCGACCAGCGCCTGGCCGAGGCCGCGGACGTCGGCCGGAGTTCGGACGCCGGCGGCGGCCACCCGGGCGCGGGTCTCGGCCATGACGTCGCCGATCATGGCCCCGATCATCCGCCGCACCGCCTCCAGGCGGGTGAGGCGATCGTCCAGGCGGGGATGGTCCTCTCGCACCTCGGCCAGGATGGGGCCGATCAGGGGCACGGCGACCAGTTCGTCGAGCCCGAACAACCCGGCCTCCAGGCCATCGTCGACGTCGTGATTGTTGTAGGCGATATCATCCGACAGCGCGGCCACCTGCGCCTCCGCCGAGGGCCAGCCGGCCAGGTCGAGCGGGAAGGCGCGATCGAAGGCGACGACGTCGTGCCAGGCCGGCCGTTCGACGACGCCGGCGACCGGGCCGTTGTGCTTGACCACGCCTTCCAGGGTTTCCCAGGTCAGGTTGAGACCGTTGAACGTCGGGTATCTGCGCTCGAGGTCGGTGAGCACGCGGAAGGTCTGCACATTGTGATCGAAGCCGCCGTAGGGCGCCATGCGGCGTTCCAGCTCCTCCTCGCCGGCGTGGGCGAACGGCGGATGGCCGAGGTCGTGGCCGAGGGCGATGGTCTCGGCCAGATCGGCGTCCAGGCCGAGGGCATGAGCGATCGAGCGCGCGATCTGCGCCACCTCCAGCGAATGGGTCAGGCGGGTGCGGAAATGATCGCCCTCGTGGGCGACGAACACCTGGGTCTTCTCCTTCAGGCGGCGGAAGGCGGAGGTGTGGATGATGCGGTCGCGATCGCGCGCGAACGGGGTGCGGGTGGCGCTCGGCGATTCGGCGTGGAGGCGTCCGCGCGACGCCGCCGGATCCTCGCCCCAGCCGACCCTGGCCATCACCACGCCTGCTCCCGCGTCCGCTCGCCGAGGGACCCGGCCTGCCCATACAGGGCGGCCAAGGCGATGCCAACGCTCGGCCGGCGCAGCCAGGGCCGCCACGGGGCCGCGGGAAAGACCCTCACCGTCTCAGGCCCGGAGGCGCGGTCCCCTCCATCTCCCAGTCGGGAGACGGATCCGGTGGCCCCGGTTCGGGACCGGCGACGCCCCAAGGGCAGGGAGTGGCGTTTGGACCCAGCCAGCGCTTCCACAGCCCGTGGCGGGCGAGTTCGGATTCGTAAGGCGGGCGGCGGACCTTCCAGACGTCGCCGTGGAGGCGGCAGCTGTCGGGATCCAGGCCGATGGCGGCGCAGAGCTTCGCGACCGTCTCGCCGACCGGGCGGTCGAGATAGTCGCGGAATTCGTCGGTGTCGTCGAGGAACTCGACCGCGTCCTCGAACAGTTTTTCGAGCTGCTCGGCGGCGTCGAGGCGATCGGCATCGTCGAGGCGGTCGGCGGGGTCGTTTTGCCCCTCCGCCTCGACCACCGCCGCGTAATAGGCGTCTTCGAGGCCATGGCGCACCGCGCGGGTCACCGCCGCGGCCTGGGCGGTCTTGCTTCCGACGGTCCGCGCCGTCCGCGCGGCGACCAGTCCGCCGCGGCCGGCGGTGACGTCGCGGGCGAGACTGGTTTCCAGCGCCACGGTGCGGCGGATGGTCTGGGCGATCTTGTTGAGCGGCGCGGCGGGGTCCTCGCCCAGGCGCAGCAGGCCGCCCTCCGCCTTCGCCGACTCGATGCGCGTCACCGCCAGCTCGCTCAACGAGCGGGCCACGGTCATCGCCAGATCGGTCAGTTCCGCCAGCACCCGCAGATGCCGCTCGCCGCGCTCGACGGCCGCGGCGGCGTCGGCCATCTCCGGGGTGTCGAGGTGCGCGTCGGCGGGAGGAATGGGGTCCTGGATGGAGCGGTGCAACATGCGGCGCTTAAACCACGGACATTTCAATTTGTCAAGTTGCAATTTGCTTAGAATGTTAGGTCGGCGACTGCGAGGGACCTCGGTGAGGGCGACTGACTGGCCTGAGAAAATTTAACCACAAAGGCACGAAGTACGCGAAGGAGGAAGGCGAAGAGGTTGGACGGCGCTTCGCGCGAATCGCAAAATTCATACCCCTTCCTCTCTGCTTCGTGTCCGTTGTGCCTTTGTGGTAATTCTTTCTATAATTGCACAGGGACGTCATAGATTGATTTGTCCGGTGCTATCGAACGATGACATCCCGATATCTGCATAACTGATTGCGGTTGTCTTGCCCGTGCAGCCGGCAATGGCGAGCGAACCTCCAGCTCAATCGTGTCGTCGTTGCTCCAGGACTATCAAGCGGCGGCCTCGTTGTCGTTGAAACGTCCCGCATGGTCGGAGAACGGTCGGTCCCTGCAAACTTCTATTCGGCCCCTGACGCCATGTCGCTCGTGGTCTTTCGCGAGTTCGTCTTGCACGAGAGCGCGGCCGCCGCCTCCCTTTGCCAAGGGGACCCTGAACCACATATACAGGCGCGACAGGGATACCAGCGCATGACCGACCCCGACATCACCCTGACGCCCGCCGCCGCGCGGCGTCTCAAGACCATCGCCGAGCGCGAGGGGCGGCCGCTGATGCTGCGGGTGGCGGTGGACGGCGGCGGCTGTTCGGGCTTCCAGTACCGGTTCGACCTGGTGGAGGCGGCGGAGGCCGACGACCTGACGATCGAACGGGACGGCGCGGCGGCGGTGGTCGACGTGGTGTCGCTGGCCCTGCTGAAGGGCTCGCAGATCGATTTCGCCGACGAGCTGGCGGCCGCGGAGTTCCGGGTGAACAACCCCAACGCCAAGTCCAGCTGCGGCTGCGGCGTCAGCTTCTCGATCTGAGGCGGCCGGCGCGGTGAAGATCGCCACCTGGAACGTCAATTCGGTCAACGCGCGTCTGGAGACGGTGCTGGGCTGGTTTCGCGAGGAAGCGCCCGACGTCGCCTGCCTGCAGGAAATCAAGTGTATCGACGAAAAGTTTCCGGCGGCGGCGTTCGAGGCGCTCGGCTACAACGTCGCCGTGCACGGCCAGAAGACCTACAATGGCGTCGCCCTGCTGTCGAAGACTCCGATGGAGGATGTCCGCAAGGGACTGCCGGGCGCCGACGGCCACGCCGACGGCGGCGAGGACCATGCCCGCTACATCGAGGCGGTGATCTCGGGTCCTTGGCCGGTGCGGGTCGCCTCGCTGTATCTGCCGAACGGCAATCCGATCGGCACAGGCAAGTTCGCCTATAAGCTGCGCTGGATGCAGCGGCTGAGCGAGCACGCGCGGACTCTGCTGGCGCTGGAGGAGCCTCTGGTGCTGGCGGGCGACTACAATGTCATCCCCGAGCCGGAGGATGCCGACAATCCGGCCTCCTGGATGGGCGATGCCCTGTTCCAGCCGGAGACCCGCGGAGCGTTCCGGGCGATCAAATGGCTGGGTCTGACCGACGCCTATATGGCCGCCGACGGGGCGCCGGGCGGCTACACCTTCTGGGACTATCAGGCCGGCGCCTGGCGCCGCAACCACGGCATTCGCATCGACCACCTGCTGCTGTCGCCGCAGGCGGCCGACCGGCTGGGCGGGGTGGCGATCCATCGAGAGGCGCGCGAACGCGACAAGCCCTCCGATCATGTGCCGGTGGTGGCGACGCTGACGCCGTAGCTATTGGGACCTGGGGCCACCGGTGCTAAGCGAACGGCCGAGCCCGGGTCCGGAGCCGGATACGGGCCGGACGATGATTTGACACAGGCCGCGACGCCTTCCATCGTCCCGCGCGATCCAACCTGGGGAGTCTGGTGATGAACAATCTGATCGCCGCCGCGGTGGCGTTCTTGCTGGTGCACCTGCTGGTGGCTGGAACGCGCGTGCGCGACGCGATTACCGGGGCGATCGGCGAAGGCGCGTACATGGGTCTGTTTTCCCTGGCCTCGATCGGCGGGCTGATCTGGCTGGGTCTGGCCTTCAGCATCACGCGGCATGGCCCTGCCGATACGATCTTCTGGACCGGCAACTCGCTGACCCGGACGATCCAGCTGTTCATTCAACTGATCGCCTTCATGTTCGTCGTGCCTGAACTCATGACCCGCAACCCCACCAGCGTCGGCCAGGCGCGGTCGGCGGAAGACGGCGAGGTGGTCAGGGGCATGCTGCGAATTACCCGCCACCCGTTCCTGTGGGGCGCGACGATCTGGGCCGCCGGCCACCTGCTGGTGAACGGCGATCTGGTGTCGATGATCTTCTTCGGGAGCTTTCTGGTGCTGACTTCTGGTCGGGACGGTAAGCATCGACGGCAAGCGGGCGCGCGCCTTGGGACCGCTGTGGAAGGAGTTCGCGGCGAAAACCTCGAACCTGCCGTTTGCGGCGATCGCCGCCGGTCGCCAGTCGCTGGATATCGGTGAGATCGGCGCGGGACGCCTGGGCGCGGCCGTGGTGGTCTATCTCCTGGTCCTGGGGGCGCACCCCCACGTGTTCGGGGCCAGCGCCCTGCCCTGAGCCAGCGGCGATCGAGCGATGAAACTCACCAGGCGCGGGGCGATTTCCTCGGCGTTGGCCACCCTGGCAAGCGGCGCCGAGGCGGCGACGCCGGCAGGGTCGCCGACGCTGGGGCCGCCGAGGCGGTTTTCATTCGACCGATTGAAGGCCGAGGTCGCGGCGATGGCCCGCGAGCCGTTCAGGCCGCGTCCGACTCGCGCGGCCCAGGCGCTGGCCGCCCTCGACTATGACGCCGTCGGCCAGATCCACTATCGCCCGGCGGCCAGCCTGTGGCCTGACCGGCCGGGCGGCGCGGTGCAGCTGTTCCACCTGAGCCGCTATGCGCGCGACCCGGTGACCATCGACGTGGTCGAGAACGGCTGGTCGCGGACGGTGCTGTATTCCGAGGCTCTGTTCGAAACCGGCGATCGGCGCTGGGCGTCGTTGCCGCCGGACCTGGGGTTCGCCGGGTTCAGGGTGATGAACCCCGGCGGCCAGACCGACTGGATCGCCTATCAGGGGGCCTCGTATTTTCGCGCCGCCCTGCCGTTCAACCAATACGGGCTGTCGGCCCGCGGCGTGGCGATCGATACGGCGACGCCGCGGCCGGAAGAATTCCCGGCGTTCACCGCCTTCTGGCTGGATCACGCCGGCGACGACCTGGTGGTCTATGCCCGGCTCGACGGCCCGAGCCTGGTCGGGGCCTACCGGATGGTCCACACCAGGGCCGGCGGCGGGCTGGTGCAGGACATCGAGGCGCAGCTGTACGTCCGGCGCGGCGTCGAGCGCCTGGGCCTGGCGCCCCTGACCAGCATGTACTGGTATGGCGAGGCCGACCGCGCGCGGGCCGTCGACTGGCGCCCGCAGGTGCATGATTCCGACGGACTGGCGATCTGGACCGGGGCCGGCGAGCGGATCTGGCGGCCGCTGGCCAATCCTCCGCGGGTGATCACCAACAGCTTCATCGACCGTGATCCGCGCGGCTTCGGCCTGATGCAGCGCGATCGCCGGTTCGAGGATTACCAGGACGACGGGGTGTTCTACGACCGGCGGCCGAGCGCCTGGGTCGAGCCTATCGGGTCCTGGGGAGCGGGCTCGGTGCAGTTGGTGGAGATTCCGACCACCGACGAAACCAACGACAACGTCGTGGCTTTCTGGACCCCGGCGGCGACCCCGCGGCCGGGCGAGGCGCTGGCGTTGCGCTACCGGCTGCACTGGTGCGACGAGGAGCCGACGCCGGTGGGCGTCGCCAAGGTGGTGGCGACGCGAACCGGACGCGGCGGCCGGCCGGGCCAGCCGCCGCCCGAGGGGGTGCGGAAATTCGTGGTGGATTTCGCCGGCGGCCGATTGGGCGCATTGCGGCGCGACAGCGGCGTGGCCGCGGTGGTCAGCGCCGGAGGCGCCGAACCGATCGACCCGATCGCCTATCCGGTGGTCGGGACCGATCGCTGGCGGCTGGCCTTCGACCTGCGCACGGCCCCGGGCGCAACCGTCGAGCTGCGCGGCTTCCTGCGGCTGGGGGCCGAGTCCCTGAGCGAAACCTGGAGCTATTCGATCTTTGGCTGAGGGCGTCGCGAAGCAGGAATTTCCAATGGATGCGCCACGTCGAAACGGCGCAAATCTTGTCACGTTTGTGGCTGGGCGCCGCCCAATTTCGTTCCCATTATCACTATATGCGGGTCACGTCGGATCGACCCCATGGAGGAGAAGAGCATGAAGTTCACCAATCGGTATGGGTGGCTGGTCGGGACCGCGGCGGGTCTGGCGATCGCCGGCGCCGCAGCGGCCGGGGCTGGAGAATTCGGCGACAGCGCGAGCGGCGCCGTCAACGGTCGCCCGCTGAGCGGGTCGGCCGCGATGGCCGAGGCGCCCGGGGGACCGCGATCGTTCGCCGACGTGTTCGCCAAGGTGTCCCCGGCGGTCGTCTCGATCGAGATCACCGGGCGGGCGGGCCCGAACGAAGTGGCGATGACCGACGGCGGGCAAGGCGACGACCCGGGGGCCCAGCCCCTGCCCTTCCCGTTTCCGTTCGACTTCGGTCAGGGGCAGGGCGGCAAGGGCCAGGGCGGCCAGGGCTGGAGTTTTCGGCGGGTGGTGCCCAACGCGCCGGACGGACACGATCTGCCGAAGATTCACGCCGCCGGCAGCGGCTTCTTCATCTCGGCCAGCGGCTATATCGTCACCAACAATCACGTCGTCGAGCGCGCCGACACGATCAGCGTCCATACCTCGGATGGCAAGATCCTCAAGGCGCGGCTGATCGGACGCGATCCGGCCACCGACCTGGCGGTGGTCAAGGTGGATGGCGGGACCTATCCGTTCGTGACGTTCGAGGACGCCGCCAAGCCGCGGGTCGGCGACTGGGTGGTCGCTATCGGCAATCCGTTCGGACTAGGGGGCACGGCGACCGCCGGCATCGTTTCAGCGCTCGGACGGGAAAATGTCGCCGACAGCAACCTCGTCGACTACATGCAGATCGACGCGCCAATCAATCGTGGCAATTCCGGCGGCCCGACCTTCGACCTCAACGGCAGGGTGGTCGGGGTCAATACCGCGATCTTCTCGCCGAGCGGCGGTTCGGTGGGCATCGGATTCGATATCCCGGCCGACGTGGTCAAGAGCATCACGGCGCAACTGATCTCCTATGGCAAGGTGGACCATGGCTTCATCGGGGCCACCATCCAGCAAATCACCCCGGACCTCGCCGACAGCCTCAGCCTCAAATCGACCAACGGCGCCCTGGTGGCGAAGCTGACCGACGGCGCGCCGGCCGAGCGCGGCGGCCTGCAGGTGGGCGACGTGGTCGAGGCGGTGAACGGCAAGCCGGTGACCTCGGCGTCGGATCTGACGCGACAGGTGGCGTTCTCCCATCCTGGCGACGTGCTGCGGCTGACCGTTCTGCGCAACGGCCACGAACAGTCGGTCGATCTGCGCGCCGGACTGAGGCCCTCGGAAGCCGCCCTGGCCTCGCAGGGAACCGGCGGCGACGGCGGCGACACGCCGGACATGGGTCAGGGTGTCCGACAGGAAGCCCCGAAGGTCCTCGGCATGCGACTGGCGCCCCTCACCCTGGCCGAACGCGAACGGTTCAACCTCGGCCAGAACGCGCATGGGGTGGTCGTCGAGAGCGTCGGCGCCGATTCCGACGCCCAGGACAAGGGCCTGCGGGCGGGCGACGTGATTCTCAAGGCCGGCGCCATGGCCGCCAACCAGCCCGGCGACGTCGGGGCGGCCGTGGCGCAAGCGCGGCGGGATAACCACAAGGACGTCCTGCTGCTGATCAGTCGCGGCGGCCAGACGCTGTTCGTGCCGCTGGCGGTCAGCGGGAAGGCCGACGGCTGACGGCGCGGGATCGCGACGCGGCCACGACGGGGGGAGAGTGACCAGCCGTGATGGCTGTGTCGCAGCCGCCCCCGTGGTCGCGCCTCCGGCGGAGGCAGTCGCCTGCGAGCCACGCGCCCGCCATGGCTTCGATCCTGCGAACCTCGGTGACTCGCTGGCCGGGTGGCGTGGGGCCGGTGGGCATGAGTCTTGACCCGAGGGCGGGTCAGCCTGATTCCGCCTGCCCGCCGACCTCGGGTCACGCCAGGGATAGGCCGGCAGGTCGAGATCGTCGGCGACCATCGCCCCGACGATCGAACGGCCCAGTCCCGGGACCGCCGCCAGCCGGGTGATCTGGTTGCGCAGGAACAGGCCCGCGGCGGTGCGTGGCGCGAACCATCCGCCCATGTGCACCGCCGCCCGCTGTTTGCCGGCCATGAACGGGCGCAGGCGGCGCTCGTAGGTCGCCAGGGCGGTGGCAATGTCGCCGGCTCCAGCGGCCAGTTCGCCCGCCAGGGTGTAGGCGCCGACCATCGCCAGGGCGGCGCCTTCACCCGCCAGAAGCGAAGGCCCATAGGCGGCGTCGCCGACCAGGACGACGCGTCCCCTCGACCAGGCGGGCATGCGGACCTGAGCCACGGAATCGAAATAGAAGTCCTCGCTCGCCAGCAGGGCGCGGACCACCGTGGGCGCGTCATCGCCGACGTCGGCGAACGCCTCGGCGAGAAAGCCGCGTTGCTCCTCGGCGGTTTCCAGCCCGCGCCCTCGCGCGACGCTGTCGGCGACGATCATGAAGAACGCCGTGCTCCCATCCCGCAGGGCGTAGCGCGCCAGTTGCCGCCCGACCGTGGTGCGGGTCAGGTAGGCCCCGCCTTGGGCTGGCGCGAGCCCCCGGGCCGAGAAGGCGGCGAAGCGGTAGCCCAGCGGCATCTCGAAGTCGCCGTCGGTCGCGAACGCCAGGCGCCTGATCTGGGAATGAAGGCCGTCGGCTCCCACCACCAGGTCGAACGCCCGCCGCCCGTGGGTCTCAAATTCCACCCTGACCGCATCGTCCGTGGCGGCCATCGCGACGACCCGGTCGCCGAACAGCGTCTCGACGCGGCCCCGCACGGCGTCGAGCAGGGTGGCCGCCAGGTCGGCTCGCGGCAGACTGACATACCGGTCGCCCAGCAGCTCGCCGACCGCGCGGACGCCCAGTTTGGTGAACGGCGCACCGTGGGCGTCCAGGAGCCGAACCTCATCGATCCGGTAGCCCACCGCGCGCAGACGCGGAGCCAATCCCATCTCGGCGGCGATGTCGAAGCCACGCCCCCAGAAGTCGATCATGTAGCCGCCCGTGCGCGGCGCGGGCGCGGCCTCGACCAGGACCGGCGTCAGGCCGGCGCGCAACAGCCAGTAGGCCAGCGCCGGGCCCGCGATCCCGGCGCCGACGATCAGGACGGTGGGAACGGCGGGCTTCGATGTCATGACGGGCCTATGCGAATGCGGTTCGCGACACTGTCGCAGCCATGGCTCGGCGGCGCGCGGCGCGACTGCTGAGATAGGAATTGCCCAGCTCAATGGCAAAACACCAGCGGAACGCGGACGGATGGCGCGCGTTGGTGCGCGTGGCGAGTCAACTCTGAAAATCCGTGGAAATCTAGCGTCTTCGGGGTAAGGGTCGGCTTTCGCCGTGTTTACGCCACAGAGCTCGAAACAGTGGCCGGACCTGGGGGACAGGCGCGCCGCGGATCAAGGCGAGATGGAGACGCGATTGTTCAACCGCCTCGCCGGCGTACCGCTTTCCGGCTTCAGCCTCGCCGGCGCCTCCGGATTCGAAGGCGGGGAGATTCCGCACGATGCGCCGATGGCGATGCCGATCCAGACCCTGCGGCGTCGGGACTACGAGCCCGCGCCCGGTTCGGTCGGTCGACAGGGTGGGCGCGCCCTGGCGCTGGTGGCGGCGACCCTGGCGTTGACCGGACCGGCGACCTTCGCGCTGTGGTCCGCCCTGGGCGTCGATTCGCTCGGCCTGCTCGACCTGCTGATCCTGCTGGCCTTCACGCCGCTGTTCGCCTGGACCGCGTTCTCGTTCGTCAGCGCCCTGGCGGGCCTGCTGGCGCCGCCGAGCGACGCCGTCTGCCTGGGACTCGACCCGCGAACGCCCGCGAGGCGCCCAGACAGCCGCACCGCCATTCTCATGCCGGTCTACAACGAGGCGCCGGCGCCGGTGTTCGCCCGGTTGCAGGCGATGTTCACCTCGTTGCGCGCCGCCGGCGGCGGCGGCACCTTCGACTTCTTCGTGCTCAGCGACACGCACGGACAGCGATATCCAGCGCCGAGGAGCACGCTCATTTCCTGGCGCTGCGCCGCCGCCTGGGCGCCAGGGCGCGGGTGTATCTACCGACACCGCGCCGATCAACACCGACCGCAAGGCCGGCAACATCGCCAACTGGGTGCGCCGGTTCGGCGGCGCCTACGACTTCATGGTCATGCTGGACGCCGACAGCCTGATGGAGGGCGAGACCCTGATGCGCCTGGCGACGGCCATGGAGCGCCATCCCGGGGTCGGGCCTGATCCAGACGACGCCCCGTGGTCGTCAATCGCCATAGCCTGTTCGCCCGCGCCGAGCAGTTCGCCAGCCGCCTCTATGGGCCGATGCTGGCGCGCGGCCTCGCCTGGTGGTCGGGCGACCAGAGCAACTACTGGGGCCACAACGCCATCATCCGCGTGCGGGCCTTCGCCGATCACGCGGGCCTGCCGCACCTGCCGGGCCGCAAGCCGTTCGGCGGCCACATCCTGAGCCACGACTTCGTCGAGGCCGCGCTGCTGCGCCGGGCCGGCTGGGGGGTGCACATGGCCCCGTCGCTGCGCGGCAGCTATGAGGAAAGCCCGCCCAGCCTCGCCGACCTGATCGCGCGCGACCGCCGCTGGTGCCAGGGCAACCTGCAGCACCTGGGCGTGCTGGGCGCGGCCGGTCTGACCTGGGTCAGCCGGCTGCATCTGCTGCGCGGAATCTCCTCCTACCTGACGGCGCCGCTTTGGCTGGCGCTGCTGGTGATGAGCGCTCTGCTGACCATGAAGCCCGAATGGGGCATGTCGAGCGACGCCCTCATGGGCATCGGACCGGCCGCGCCCTCCTACCCGCTGGTCTCGGTCGCCGGGATCTTCGCCATCTCCATCGGCTTCCTGCTGGCGCCCAAGCTGATGGCCTTCGCCGCGATGCTGGCCAACCCGGACGAACGACGGCTGTTCGGGGGCGCGCGCAAGGCCTTCGCCAGCCTGTTGACGGAAATCGCCCTGTCGGCGCTGGTGGCGCCGGTACTGATGCTCAACCAGATCTGGGCCCTGATCTCGATCCTCTCCGGCCGCGATTCGGGCTGGGCCGCGCAGCATCGCGAGGAGGGCCAGGTCACCTTCGAGACGGCCGCCAACCAGCACCTGGGCGACACCGCCATCGGGGTTGGACTGGCGGCGGCCACCTGGGGGGCCTCGACCCAGACCTTCGCTCTGATGTCGCCGGTGATCGCCGGCCTGTTGGGCTGCATTCCGTTCGCCGCGCTGACCGCCAGCTGCGAGTTGGGCGCGATGGCTCGCCGGGCCGGTTTGCTGGTGATCCCGGAGGAGAGCGCTCCGCCGCGACTGCTGACGCTGTTCAACCTTCTGCGGGTCAGACTGGAGCGCGAACTCGGCGCTGGCGGACCCGGCGGGCGGGCGGCGGCGAACGGAGCTGACCCTGGTATCGGATGCGGCGGCGGCCTGAAGGCGGGCGTCAGGCCGCCAGAGCGAACTCCAGTCCCGCCCGGACATGGATCTCGGTGGTGTCGAACGTAGGGGCGGGCAGATCCTCGGCGCCGACGAGCAGGCCGAACTCGGTGCATCCCAGAATGATCGCGTCGGCCGCGTCCTCCGCGACGGCCCGCCGGGCAATGTCGACGACCTCCGACCGCGAGGCGGCCTCGAACCGGCCCTGGACAAGCTCGTCGAAGACGATCGCATGCAGTCGGTCGCGGGCCGACGCGGGTGGGATCAGGGCGTCGACGCCGCCGGCGCGCAGCCGGTCGACATAGAAGGCCTGCTCCATGGTGAAGCGGGTGGCCAGCAGCAGCGGTCGCCGGGCGCCGGCCCGGCGCAGGGCGGCGGCGGTGGCGTCGGCGACGTGCAACAGAGGGATGTCGATGGCGGCCGCGACCTGCGGCGCCATGCGGTGCATGGTGTTGGCGCAGATCAGCAGCGCGTCGGCCCCGGCGCGCTCGAGCCTCACGGCCGCGTCGACCAGCAAGGCGGTGGCCTCGTCCCAGGCGCCTGCCGCCTGCAGGGCGGCGATCGGCGCGAAATCCGCCGACCAGATCAGCAGGCTGGCCGAATGCTGGCCGCCGAGACGCTCGCGTGTCAGGCGGTTCAGGCGCTGATAATAGACGCTGGTGCTCTCCCAGCTCATGCCGCCCAACAGGCCGAGGGTTCTCATGCGGCGGAGACTAGAGGAACCGGCCGTCGGCAAACAGGGGGATGCGATGCGAACGCCGGGCGCGCCGGATCCGGGGCGACCCTTTCAGGTCGACGCCGCCGGGGTGCGCCTGGCCGTCAGGCTGACGCCGAACGCGGCCCGGGACGAGATCGGCGCGGTGAGCCTGGACGCCGCCGCGCGGCCGCAGCTCGCCATCCGCATCCGCGCGCCGGCGGTGGACGGGGCGGCGAACGCGGCCCTGATCGCCTTCCTGGCCAAGACTCTCAAGCTGCGCCGCTCGGACATAACCATCATCGCCGGCGAGACCGCCCGCACCAAGCGACTGGCGCTGGCGGGCGACGGGCCCGCCATCGCTCGGAAGCTGGAGCATTTGCTGGCGAATGAAGCGTGACTTCCTCCTCTCTCCCCTCATGGGAAGGAAGACACTACAGGTCGGCGTAGACGTGGCGCTCGCCCTTCATGCCGGGGTGGGTGACCGCGCCCAGGTGGGCCGGGCCGACGCCCTGGGCGAACTTCCACAGGGCGCCGGAGCCATAGGCGGTCTGGCGCGGCTCCCAGTGGCGGCGGCGGTTCTCCAGTTCGATCGGGTCGACCTCCAGTTCGATGCGTGCCGGCGTCGGCGTCGATGGCGATGATGTCGCCGTCCTTGACCAGGGCGATCGGGCCGCCGTCCTGCGCCTCGGGTCCGACATGGCCGACGCAGAGGCCGCGCGTGGCGCCGGAGAAGCGGCCGTCGGTGATCAGGGCGACCTTGTCGCCGCGGCCCTGGCCGGAGAGCGCCGCGGTGGTCGACAGCATCTCGCGCATGCCCGGGCCCGCCCTTGGGGCCTTCGTAGCGGATCACCAGCACGTCGCCGTCCTGATAGTCGCCGCGCTCGACGGCGGCGAAACAGGCCTCCTCGCCGTCGAACACCCGGGCCGGGCCGCGGTGGCGCGGTGCGAGGTCATGCCGGCCACCTTGACGATGGCGCCGTCGGGCGCGAGCGAGCCCCACAGCCCGACGACGCCGCCGGTCGGCGACAGCGGGTTGGACACCGGGCGGATCACCTCCTGGTCGTCGCGCCAGGTCACGTCGGCCAGGTTCTCGGCGATGGTCTTGCCGGTGACGGTCATGCAGTCGCCGTGCAGGATAGCCGCCCTCCAGCAGGGTCTTCAGCAGCATCGGCACGCCGCCCGCCTCGCCCATGTCCTTGGCGACGTAGCGGCCGCCGGGCTTCAGGTCGGCGAGGTAGGGCGTGCGCGCGCAGATCTCGGCGACGTCGCGCAGGGTGAAGTCGATGCCGCACTCATGGGCCATGGCCGGCAGGTGCAGGGCGCCGTTGGTCGAGCCGCCGGTGGCGGCGACCACCACGGCGGCGTTCTCGAACGCCTTGCGGGTGCAGATGTCGCGCGGGCGGATGTTGCGCTCGATCAGCCGCACCACCGCCTCGCCCGAGGCCACCGCATAGGCGTCGCGATCGAGGTACGGGCGCCGGCAGGGCCGAGGACAGCGGCAGGGCCAGGCCGATGGCCTCGGAGACGCAGGCCATGGTGTTGGCGGTGAACTGGCCGCCGCAGGCGCCGTCGCCGGGGCAGGCGTGGCGCTCCAGATCGCAGAGATCGGCGTCCGGCGAGCTTGCCGGCCGAATGCTGGCCGACCGCCTCGAACACGTCGACCACGGTCACGTCCCGTCCCGCCAGCGGCCCGGCAGGATCGAGCCGCCATAGAGGAACACCGAGGGCACGTTCAGGCGCAGCATGGCCATCATCATGCCCGGCAGGGTCTTGTCGCAGCCGGCGACGCCGACCAGGGCGTCATAGCCATGGCCGCGCATGGTCAGCTCGACCGAATCGGCGATCACCTCGCGGCTGACCAGGCTCGAGCGCATGCCCTCGTGGCCCATGGCGATGCCGTCGGTGACGGTGATGGTGCAGAACTCGCGCGGCGTCGCGCCGGCCGCCTTGACGCCGGCGCTGACCGCGTGGGCCTGGCGCATCAGGGCGGTGTTGCACGGCGCCGCCTCGTTCCAGCAGGAGGCCACGCCGACGAACGGCTGGGCGATCTCGCGCGTGCCCAGGCCCATGGCGTAGTAGTAGGACCGGTGCGGCGCGCGCGACGGGCCCCTCGGTCACATGGCGGCTGGGCAGGCGGGACTTGTCCCAGGTTCCATCGGGGTTCTTGGTCATGGGAGGCGTTCCAAAACAGGTCGGGCGGCTTCCCCTAAACGCCGGGAACGCCGCGCGCCAGCAGGAGGTTGTGCTGATCAATCGCGGCCGCGCCTCCGGCGCCCCTGGGCCCCGACCTCGGCGCGTGGTTTACTGGCCACGCTCCGACCGCATCGAAACCGTCGTCTCAGGAATAGCCCGCCCATGAATCTTGCCGCCGTCGCCATCGGCCGGGATCCGCCGCACGAGGTCAATGTGGTGGTCGAAGTGCCGATCGGCGGGGAGCCGATCAAGTACGAGATGGACAAGGCGTCGGGAGCGCTGATGGTCGACCGGTTCCTGTATACGGCGATGCGGTACCCGGGGAACTACGGCTTCATTCCCCACACCCTGTCCGGCGACGGCGACCCATGCGACGTGGTGGTGGCCAACACCCGCGCGGTGGTCCCGGGCGCCGTGATGAGCTGCCGCATCGTCGGAGTGCTGATCATGGAGGACGAGGCGGGCGGCGACGAGAAACTGATCGCGGTGCCGGCGCACAAGCTGACCCGCCGCTACGACGCCATCCAGGACTATACCGACCTGCCCGGCGATAACCCGCCAGCAGATCGAGCACTTCTTTGCTCATTACAAGGACCTGGAGCCCGGAAAATGGGTGAAGATCCTCCGCTGGGGCGACGCCGCGGAGGCCCGCGCCATGCTGGTGGCCGGGATCGAGCGGGCGAAAGCGGCCGCGCGGCCCTAGCCCCGCGCCGTCGAACGCGCTAACGCGACGACCGAGGAAACGCCGGACAACCGGCCAGGGAGAAAGAGACCAGGATGTCAGACACGCAATATGTCGCCGATCGCATCGCGCTGATGGATGTGATGCTGCGCTACGCCAAGGGCGTCGACCAACGCGACATGGCGCTGTACGCCTCGGTATTCGCCGACGACGTGGAGGTGGCCGGGTTCGGCGCCGACACCTATCACGGCCGCGACGCCTGGGTCAGCTATGTGACGAAGGCGCTGGAAGCCTACGGCCCGACCCAGCACATGCTGGGGCCGCAGCTGGCGACGGTCGAGGGCGACACCGCGCATTGCCGTACCGACGTGCAGGCTCTGCACTACCTCAAGGACGAGCCGAGCAAGACCCTGACCCTATGGGCGACCTACAACACCGATATGAAGCGGGTGGGCGGCGAGTGGAAGATCGCGCGCCATGTCCTCGAGGCGCGAGGCACGCGAATCCAGGCCGACTAGGCGCCGCGACACGACGTTCCGGCCGCCGCTTGAAGATGGCTCCGATGCACGCCGAAAGCCCGACGCGCGCCCGGCGGGGTTCGCGCTCGCCGGCTTTGCGGTAAGGAGGGGCGATGCATCACGATCTCCTGTCGCAGCTCGCGCCGCTGGTGTCGCAATACGGCTATGCCGTGCTGTTCCCGATCGCGGTGATCGAGGGGCCGGCGGTATCGATCGTGGCCGGGGCCCTGGTCGCCTCCGGCCAGTTCGACGTCGTGGCGGTGGCGCTGATGCTGATCGCCGCCGACCTGGTCGGCGACGCGGTGTATTACTCCCTGGGGCGCTGGGGTCACTCGCCGTTCCTGCGACGGCTGGAGCGCTGGCTGTCGCTGACCAAGGAGCGGTTCAAGCCGCTGGAAGATGGATTCCGCCGGCACGACTGGAAGATCCTGCTGATCGGCAAGACCCAGCCGTTCGGCTCGGTCATCCTGTTTTTCGCCGGCGCGACGCGAATGCCGATCGGCCGCTATCTGGTGTTCAACCTACTGGCGACGGTCCCCAAGGTGGCGCTGTTCGAAGGGGCCGGATATTTTCTGGGGGCGGGCATCACTCACTCGATGAAATACATCGACTATGTGACGTTCATCCTGTTCGGGGTCGGGGCGGTGATGCTGTACTCGTACTACCGGGTCAGAAAATACCTCAAGAAGGAGATATCCACCGACGCGCCTCTCTGACGCCTGCCCGCGCCGGCGGCCGCCGGCCTGGACCTGACCAGGCGAAGCAGCGCCAGGTTCTGCCGCAGCACCCCGCCGACCGACAGGACGTTGAGCGCGTCGCGCATCATCGCGAGCTCGGACAGCACGCCGCGCCAGCGGCCCAGCTTGGTGTATTTGCGGACATTGACGACGTTCGGCCAATAGACCACGGCCAGACGCAGTCGCCGCTCGATGATCAGGTCGTTCATGAACGCCTCGCCGCCCCAGCGGGGCAGCCGCTGCATGGCTTCGACCGCGTCGCGCAGCAGGCTGGCGGGAATCACCCGTTCGCCGGACACGAAATCCAGGCCGATCCGCCGATAGATCGCCAGGCTGTTGCTGCGCAGGCTGATCGACACGTCGGCTTCGCCATTGACCACCGGCGCGGCCAGGGCGTCGATGTCGGCCGCGGTCACGCCGGCCAGATCGGCGTCGAGCAGCATGATGTGATCGTTGGCCGCCGCCTCGATGCCGCGGCTGAGCGCATAGGTCTTGCCGCGATTGGGCGAGTAGGAAATCACCTTGATGTCGGGATAGCTGGCGAGCAGCGCCTCGGTGCGATCGGTCGAGCCGTCATTGACCACGATCACCTCGGCCAGAGCCGGATGGCGGTCGACGGCGTCGAGGATGTTGCGGATCCGCCGCTCTTCGTTATAGGCGCAGACCACGCAGGAGATCGCCTTGACGGGCGCGACCGCCAAGGCCGGGCGGCGCGGTTCGCGATGCTGGTCGATCGCCGGAGATTGAGGCATGGCGGGGGCGCTCATGGGTGGCTGCGTCAAAACGAACATGCTTCCTTAAAGGGATTCCTGGGCCTTTGGCTGCGCCAACGCAAGTTTGCCACCAATTCGACGCTGCTTTAGCGCAAAACCCTGGCTCGCGATGCTCCGTTCCCGCCGCCTCTTCGCGGACCTCCACGCCACGTTGCCACCGTGACGGCCGCGCGGTAACCGCGGCCTGATGGCCGGGCTGTTGCGCGAAGCATACGAGGAACGCCTGGCCAGCGGCCAGATCGGGGCCGATGCGGCGCAGGAGGCGGCGGTCGTCGCGCTGTCGCGTGTCGAGGCCGAGCTGGCCGACAGCCGGGCGGCCGGCCTGTTTCGCAAACGCGAGCCGGTGCGCGGGGCCTATCTGTGGGGACCGGTGGGCCGGGGCAAATCCATGTTGATGGACCTGTTCCACGCCGTCGCGCCGGCGCGGCCCAAGCGCCGCGCGCACTTTCATGTGTTCATGGCCGAGGTCCACGCCATGGTGAACGCCTGGCGGACGGGCGACATGGCCGCGCGCCGCGCCCAATTCGGCGAGAGCCGCGGCGACGACCCGATCGCGCCGGTGGCCAGGGTGATCGCCCAACAGGCGCGGCTGCTGTGTTTCGACGAGCTGCAGGTCACCGACATCGCCGATGCGATGATCCTCGGCCGGCTGTTCGAGGCGCTGTTCGCCCGCGGCGTGACCCTGGTCGCCACCTCCAACCGGCCGCCGGACGAGCTTTACAGGGACGGCATCAACCGCGGCCTGTTCCTGCCGTTCATCGAATTGCTCGAGAACCACATGGCGATCGTGCCGGTGGCGGGCGACCACGACTACCGCCTCGGGCGGCTGCGGGCGGGGCGCACCTGGCTCTCGCCGATCGATCCGGACAACGAGCGGCAGTTCGACGCCTTGTGGCGCGACCTGCTCGATGGACGGACGGAGAGCGGGGCCACGCTGGAGGTTCTCGGCCGTCGCGAGCATTGGCCGCGGGCCGAGGGCCGGATGCTGCGGGCGCATTTCGCCAGCCTGTGCGGCCACGCCCTGGGGCCGTCCGACTATCTGGCGATCGCCGAGCGCTTCGACACCGTGTTCATCGAGGACATTCCGCGCCTGGGACCCGAAAAGCGCGATCAGGCCCGACGCCTGGCGACCCTGGTCGATACGCTCTACGAGGCTCACGCCCGGATCGTCGTGCTGGCGGCCGGCGAACCCGATACGCTGTATCCGGTCGGAGACATGGCCTTCGAATTCGAGCGCACCGCCTCGCGGCTCAAGGAAATGCGGTCGGCCGACTGGCTGACCGGCTGAGCGCGCGCCGGCCTCAGCGGGCCGCCAGGGTCTCCAGCCTGGCGGCGACCGCCTCCAGCGTGGCGATGGCCCGCGCGTCGGCCTTGGCGAGGTCGTCGCGAAGCCGGGCGATCTCGGCCTCCGCCGCCACCGCCCGCGCGCGAACCTCGCCCAGTTCGTCGGCCAGCACCAGGGCGCCCAGCAACATCAGGCGCGTTTCGCCCAGCTGTCCGGCGCCCGGGGCCAATTCGGCGACCTTGTCGCTGAGGGTTTCCGCGAGACAGCGCAGATGGGCTTCCTGGCCGTCCTCGCAGCCGACGACGTAGGGCTTGCCGTTCACATGAATGGTGAGCTGGCTCATCGATCAGCCCGCCTGCTCGGCCAAGGCGGCGCGCACCTCCGCCATCGCGGCGTCGAGCGCCACGGCGGCCTGGGCGCCGGCCTCCTCCAGTTCGCGCACCCGGGCCCGACAGGTATCGAGGTCGGCGGCGAGCTGGGCGCGGTCCTGGTCGAACAGATCGCCGACGTGGGCCCCGGCCTCCGCGACCTTGCGCGCCAGCCGCTGCTCGAGCAGCATCATGGCGCGCTCGACGCGCCGCACGGCGATGTCGAGACGACCGCTCTGGCCCTGTTCCGCCGCCATTCGACAAACCGCTCCCATTCGTCCGATGATCCCATATAGGCCCAGGCGAGCGGATCGGCCAAAGCCCCGCGCTTGACCGATTTTGCGACGCGTGCCACCTCACCGCGCCCGGGCCGCCGGTTCCGCGACGATCATTCGAGGCCAAGGCGATGCCTGGATCCCCCATAGCGATGGCCAACGCCGTCCGCGCCCTGTCGATGGACGCCGTGCACAAGGCCCGTTCAGGCCATCAGGGCATGGCGCTGGGCATGGCCGATGTCGCCACGGTGCTATGGACGAAATTTCTCAAATTCGACGCCCAGGATCCCAGCTGGCCCGATCGCGACCGGTTCGTGCTGTCGGCCGGCCACGGATCGATGCTGTTGTACGCCCTGCTGCATCTCACCGGCTTCGCGACGATGACCATCGAGCAGATCGAGGCGTTTCGCCAGTGGGGTTCCCTGACGCCCGGCCATCCCGAGTACGGCCACACGCCGGGCGTCGAGATCACCACCGGGCCGCTCGGACAGGGGTTGGCCGGCGGGGTGGGCATGGCCATGGCCGAACGCAGCCTGGCGGCGCGCTGGGGCGAGGACCTGGTGGACCATCGCACCTGGGTGATCGCCGGCGACGGCTGCCTGATGGAGGGGGTCAGCCATGAGGCGATCAGCCTGGCCGGGCGGTTCCAGCTGAGCAAGCTGACCGTGCTGTTCGACGACAACGACACCACCATCGACGGCCGCGCCAGCCTGGTCGAGCGCGGCGACCAGCTGGCCCGGTTCAAGGCGGCGGGATGGGCGGTCAAGGCGGTCGACGGTCATGCGCCGCGCCGGATCGCCGCGGCGCTGGCCTGGGCCGGCAAGCAGGATCGCCCGACGCTGATCGCCTGCAAGACGATCATCAACAAGGGCGCCGGCCCCAAGGAAGGCGACGCGCAGGGCCACGGCTATTCGCTGTTCGACGACGAGATCGCCGCGGCGAGAACCGCGATGGACTGGCCGCATGCGCCGTTCGTGATCCCACAGGACATCGCCCGGGCCTGGAAGAAGGCCGGCCGACGTGGCCGGGCGGCGCATCGGGCGTGGCGGGCCCGGCTGGTCGAATCGGGGCGGAGCGAGGATTTCGTCCGCGCCGCGGCCGGCGAGTTGCCCGACGGCGCGTTCGCGGCGCTCGACGCCCGGATCGCACAGTTCGTCGAGCAGCGTCCGGCCGCCGCGACCCGGGTTCATTCGGGCGCGGCGCTGGCGGCCCTGGTTCCCGCCATCCCGGACATGATCGGCGGATCCGCCGATCTGACCGGCTCGAACAACACCCTCGTCAAGGAGGCCGGAGTATTCGATGCGCCGGACTACGCGGGCCGCTACGTGCATTATGGCGTCCGCGAGTTCGGCATGGCCGCGGCGATGAACGGCATGGCGGTGCACGGCGGCCTGATACCGTTCTCCGGCACCTTCCTGGTGTTCTCCGACTACAGCCGGCCGGCGATCCGGCTGGGCGCGCTGATGGGCGCCCGGGTGATCCATGTGATGACCCACGATTCGATCGGCGTGGGCGAGGATGGACCAACTCACCAGCCCATCGAGCACCTGGCCAGCTTCCGCGCCATGCCGGGCCTGCTGGTGTTCCGCCCCGCCGACGCGGTGGAGACCGCCGAATGCTGGAAGGCGGCGCTGCAGGCGGACGGACCCTCGCTGATGGCGCTGTCGCGCCAGAAGACCGCGGCGGTGCGCGGCGAGGCGGGCGATCTGGCGTTGCGCGGGGCCTATGAGCTGGCGGCCGCCGACGGCGAGGCCATGGTCACCCTGTTCGCGTCCGGGGCCGAAGTCGCGGTGGCGGTGGCGGCGCGGGAAAAGCTGCAGGCGATGGGCGTGGGCGCGCGGGTGGTCTCGACCCCATGCTGGGAGCTGTTCGAGCGGCAGAGCGCGGACTATCGCGCCCGGACGATCGGCGCGAGCCCGGTGAGGATCGCCGTGGAGGCGGGCGTCCGCCAGGGCTGGGAACGGTTCATCGGCGAGCACGGCCTGTTCGTCGGCATGAACCGGTTCGGCGCCTCGGCCCCGGCCGAGCGGCTGTTCGAGGCGTTCGGGATCACCGCCCAGATGGTGGTCGCCGCCGTATCGGCGGCCTTGGGCTAGCCGCCGGCGTCTTCCGCCTCGCCGGCATGGGGAGGATTTCCTTGCCAAGCGGGGTTGCGCGCTCTACCCCGCTCGCCCGATGTTGAGCGGCCTGTCCCATCTCGCCCGTGAGGCGCGCGCCTGGCCGTTCGAGCAGGCGCGCAATCTTCTGGCGCGGCTGGCGCGCGTCCGGCTGGTGGACGACGCGGAGCGCGATCTGGCGGCCTCGCTGGCGGCGTCGGGCGAGATCCAGGCCATGCTGGCCGCCTTGCCGGAACTGCGCCGGCCGGTGGTGTTCCAGACCGGCTATGGCGCCTCCGGCCTGCCGCACATCGGCACGTTCAACGAGGTGGCGCGCACCACCATGGTGCGCAACGCCTTCCGCGCCCTGACCGAGGACGCCATCCCGACCCGGCTGATCTCGTTTTCCGACGACATGGACGGCCTGCGCAAGGTGCCGGAAAATGTGCCCAACCGCGAGGCGCTGGCGCGGGATCTCGGCAAGCCGCTGACCCGGGTGCGCGATCCGTTCGGCGAGTACGGAAGTTTCGGCGAGCACAACAACGCCCGCATGCGGGCGTTTCTCGACAGCCACGGCTTCGACTATGAATTCCTGTCGTCCACGGACTGTTATCGCACCGGCCGGTTCGATGCGACGCTGCGCCTGGCGCTCGAGCGGTTCGACAAGATCCAGGCGGTGATGCTGCCGACCCTGGGGCCCGAGCGGCGGGCGACCTATTCGCCGTTCCTGCCTATCAGTCCGACCACGGGCCGTGTACTGCAGGTTCCGACCCTGGAACGCCATCCCGACCGCGGCACGATCGTGTTCGAGGACGAAAATGGCGCGCTCACGGAGGTTCCGGTCACCGGCGGAGCGGTCAAGCTGCAATGGAAGCCGGACTGGGCCTGCCGCTGGGTCGCCCTGGCGGTGGACTACGAGATGTCCGGCAAGGACCTGATCAATTCGGTCAAGGTGTCCTCGCAGATGTGCCGCATCCTCGGCGGGGCCCCGCCGGAAGGGTTCAACTTCGAATTGTTCCTCGACGAGAACAACCAGAAGATCTCGAAATCCAAGGGCAACGGCCTGACCCTGGAACAATGGAGCCGGTACGGCGCGCCGGAAAGCCTGGTCTACTACCTGTTCCAATCGCCGCGCTCGGCCAAGAAGCTGGCGTTCGAGGTGATCCCCAAGGCGGTCGACGAGTATCTGCAGCAACTGGACGCCTACAACGCGCCGCCAGCGCCCGACGCGCGGCCGACGGCGCGGCTGGACAACCCGGTGTGGAGCGTCCACGGCGGCGCGCCGCCCACCGCCGGCAGTCCGCTGTCGTTCAGCCTGCTGCTCAACCTGGTGTCGGCCGCCAACGCCTCTGACGCCTCGATCCTGTGGGGCTTCATCGCCCGCCACCTCCCTGGCGCGACTCCGGCGAGCGAGCCGCTGCTCGATCGGCTGACGCGATACGCGATCCACTATTACGAGGACTTCGTGCGGCCGGCGAAGCGCTTCCGCGCGCCCGACGAACGCGAACGCGCGGCATTCGCCGATCTCGCCGCTCGCCTGCGCGTGCTGCCGGCCGATTGCCATGAGCCGGAGACCATCCAGAACGAGGTCTACGCCGCCGGCAAGGCGGCCGGGTTCGAGCCGCTGCGGGCCTGGTTCGGGGCGCTCTACGAGGTGCTGCTCGGCCAGGCGCAGGGCCCGCGGTTCGGCTCCTTCGCGGCCATCTTCGGGTTGAAGGAGACCATCGCCCTGATCGACCGCGCCCTCGCCGGCGAGGACCTGTCGGTCCCCGCGGTGTGAGAGCCGTTCGCCGGCAAGCCGGGCGGCGGAGAGCGATGCTTTGCGAACTTTTCGGCAGGCCTATTCGAGAGCCCTCAGCTGAGCCACGTAAGCCGGGCGGAGGGCCTTTTCACGCGCTATGCTGCCGGGCGTGTGGACGCCGTCCGTCGCCCCGTCCAGCCCATCGAGGAAGACGCGCCACCCGGCCGCCACGCCAGCGAGGTGTCTGGTTTCCAGGCCGGACTGGCTGAAGGTCGGCACGCAGCCGTCACCGTCGGGCCGCAACTCGCAACGGACCACCAAGTCCGGGTGGTTGTCGTCTGGCCAGGTCCACGCGAACAGGCGCGGCGGCTCAAAGGCCACGACCTCGCCATCGATCATCCGATACGGTGGGTCGTCGTCGGGAAAAACCATTTCCACCCGAGCGCCGAGCCGCACATAGGGGATGAAACGCATCTCGGTGAACCAGTCGGCAATACGTTCGGGAACCGTGAGGGCGGCCCGGACCTTCTCGATCGGCTTGGCCAAACGTCGGACGAAGACGATCGCATAGGCGTCGCCTGTCTTTCGGATGACCCCGCTGGCGGCATTTTCGATCATCATTGCTCCTGATCGAGATGGGCCTCGAGCGCATCCAGATGGCCGCGCCAAAACTCCAGGTGCGGCCGCAGCCAGGCTTCGACGGCGGCGAGTTGGCGCGGCGCGACGCTGTAGAGCCTCCGCTGGCCGTCGGCGCGAACCCGAAGCAGCCCCGCCTCGCGCAGCAGCCGGAGATGGCGGGCGTGTCTATTGGCCAGCTACGATGCAACGATGCAGCTTCCGGCCCTCCGCGCCCTACCATATCTCGTCCACACCAGCAGAGAGCTTGGCCTCATGTTGAAGGGCGCCAAACCCCTTGCCTATTTTTCCGAAATCGAAGGGCATTGGGTTGATTGCGTTTCTCGATATCTGAGAATGTCCGATCGGCATGTTGATGCCGGACGGCTTAAACGGCGCGTTCATGTCAGCCCCGCCGCTCAACTTCCGCACCTGTCGCACCAACGGATTTTGTATGCTCTGCCCGACGAGGAATGGCGGATCGACGCGATGTCGGCGTTGCTTGCTCGACCCGGCGACTGGTCGCGCGGGAAGGAACGGGAATTCGGAACGCTCCTTGGCTACGAGGCCTGGCAAAACGATTTCTGGCTGGGCCAGCTCGCTGCTGGCGACGGATTGGACCGGTGACGTCCCCGTCGCCGCTGGTGCGACCAGGCCGGACGTTGCCCGCGCCCGAGACCGTCGGGGGCGAGACGCCCCCGGTCCGATCGAGACCGGTCACGCTTTTCGGGAGCCGGTACGACACGGACTGCCCCCTGGCGGTCATCTCGTCTTCAAGCCGACAAAGCCCTCGCGGTCGTAGGCTGTGCAGGTCACCATCCTCAACGGCGGTCGGGAAATCCGCTTTCATCTCAAGGGTCAATTCGCCGGTTCGGCCCGTAGCGGACCCTCCCCCCGTGCTCTATGCGTTGTCTGGGCCGGAGGGTGCGATGAGTGCGAATGCGTTTGTTCAACGCGTAATCACTATGATGGGCAGGACGTACCATGCCGGTTCTTCAACGCTGAATCAGATCGCGGTGATTTTTGCTGCCGGTTAGAGATAGATTGGCCACGGCGGCACGGTGATCACCGCCGGCGCCGGCGCCCTCTTCGAGGTCACGCACGGAGACCGCGATGAGTTGCCAATCGCCCCATCTACTTGCGGCGGCAATGGCTTCATTTGTCGGCGGTTCGCGGACCGGATGGAGCGCCCACGAAACCGGAGCGGCGAACCCGCTCCTCACTCAGCACCTGTTCGCGCCGCGGGCCGCACTAGCCTAGAGCGTCGTGCGCTTAATGTGACGCATATCCCGCTTCCTTGAAGTAGTTCCAGCACTCCTCAGGGTCGTACAGACCGCAGATGTCGCCGATGGCGCTCCATAGGGCGTCGAATGTCCGGGCGGATGCGGCCCGCAGGTGGGCCTTGAGCTTAGAGAAGGCCATCTCGATGGGATTGAGGTCGGGCGAATAGGGAGGCAAGAACAGGAACCATGCGCCACGGGCCTTCAGGGCCTGAGCGGCGCGCTGGCTCTTGTGAACCGCGAGGTTGTCCAGGATACACCACGTCGCCAGCCTCCAGCGTTGGAGCCAGCTGTGTCTCGACGTAGATATCGAAGGCTTCGCGGTCCATGGCTCCGTCCAACACCCATGGCGCGGTCAGCGCCCCGCACCTCAGGCCCGCGATGAAGGTCTGGGTGCGCCAGTGGCCGAAGGGCGCGTCAGCGACCAGACGTTCCCCGCGCAGAATGCGGCCGCGCAGTCGTGTCATTTTCGTGGTGACCGCCGTCTCATCAATGAACACCAGGCGCGCCGGCCAGCTGACGCATGAACGGCTGGCGAGATACGATCCATTCGCGCCGCCGCTCACGCACCTCGGCGCGAGCGCGCTCCGAGGCCATCAGGGCTTTTTTTATATGTGAACCCCGCCGCGCACAGTACCCGGGACAGTGAGGCGGGACTGGCGCTCACCCCACGCTCGGCCTTCAGCCGCGCCGCCAGTTCCGGCATGGTGATGTCCGGCTTGGCCCTGACATGGTCGACCAGGAAGCCTCGGTGAGCGGCCAGCTGCTGCACTAACTCGCCTCCCGGCGGTCGCCCCTGACGCGCCGCTTCAGCCGAACCCGTCTGTCCGACACGCGCCAGCAGCTTCACCGCACAGCTGTCGCTGACCCCAAAATGTCTCGCCGCCCCTCGCCGCGAACCGCCGGCCGCAACCCGCGCCACAATCCGCTCACGAAGATCCAAGGGAGTAGCCTGAGTTCCATGATCCACCTCCAAGTACGGTGAATTACGGTTCGCCCACTTTGGGAATCTCCCGATTTCTGAAATCAGGCGCGAACGCTCTAGCCCGGCGCTTGCATCCAATCGAGCCCGCTGTTGCGGTCGAGCGGGCCGGAACCCAGACCGCTCAGATCTCCCATTGAGCCAGCCCCAACGTCTTAGTTCCACTCCCTGCGTAAACGAGTTGGCTCCACTGTATGGCCGGTCGACGTGGACGTCGCGAAGGGCGGGTTCCTGGCGGAGAGCGAATGGCAGTTGGCGACCCGTTAATGACTTCAACTCGCCGAGCAGAACAAGTCTGGATCAGGGCTGTAGAGTTCGATGAGGCTCACCGCGTTGGCCTTGGCTGTCGCGAACCGCACAATCAAAGAAAACCGCGCCAGCGACCCGGCACGCGTGATGCTTCCGCTCACCGCTCCGGCGCGGCCATGGGTGATGACGGTGTTCACTTCCATGTCGTCCGCCTCGATTAGCCGCTGTAGAATCTCATCGCGTCCCACCATCCGCGTCGCGCCGACCACCTCGAACACAGCATCTTTGCTCAGTCGGCTGATCGCCGCCGTCCGATCTCCATCGAACAGCGCAATTGCTACTTGCTCCGCGACCCTGTTCTTGGGTGAGTTTCCGCAGTCCGCGCACCGCCTGACATTCATTGTCGTACCTCCCAGCGCAGGGCAATTGTAATGTTCCATACTCCGACACTTCGGGGACGTTAGACGCCAGGACCGGCTGTCCCGACGACCGGCTACAACCCAAAGTGGACGTCGCCGAAATTGATCAGTGGGTTGGTTTGAGCATCACCGTCGTGTCCATGCCCGTGTTTGGACAGGTGTCAATTTCTTTGGCGCCGGGTGCCTTCGCTAGGCAAGCATCGTATGCAGCCATCGCCTTGCGGCCCTCCGCATTGGCGGACTCGGACAAAGCGTCCCCCTCTTGCTTCAGCCAAGCCTCCACTCCTGCACTTGAACTGAACATGGGCGTGACAATCAGGCCACCGCCATTCCGGCGACGAACGCCTACACGTCCCTCTGAGTTTGGAACCAAAATGATTGCCCATCTAGGCCCATTATCATCCCACAAGAGGTTCATTTCGTGGTCGGTTGCCGGGTCGACGTCGGCACCTTGGGGCGTGGGCGGCAGTGCATGCGCGCGCTCACACGACATGCGGGCAAGCTGCCGGTAGTAGACGCCTTCGACGCGTTCCGAGAGCGCCCCTGAATGCGATTGTGGAATGCTGAGGTATGAGTTGGGCTGACTGGAGATGCCATCTGCCTCGAACATAGCGATGCCCTCGGGCGGTCCGAGGTCCACCCACCCGCACGCGCGCCCAATCACGGCATTGGCAGACACGGAGACTACCTTTGCGTGGCCGAAGCTGGCCGTTTCGCGCAACACCCTAGCGGTCGCGTCATTCAGGAGTTCCGCCTCCGTGATCGAGGGTTGGGCCGAACATGCATTCAGACTAACGGCAATCGAAGCCACCAACCCAATCGAGAGCGAGCATTTCACTGAGGACACGAGACCATCCACTCAAGGCGTAGCGTCACCCAATCTTCGATGGTGGCTTGCACTCGGTCAACCATAGCGCAACGGCCGCTCGCCACCCCCAGCGGGCGTTCGGAGAGTCCGCTAGCGGGGAACGACGCCCGGGCGGATCTGAACGTCGTCCTTGCCGACCGAATCGGAGACGTTTTTATAGCAACGCGCGGAAAGGGTGACCCGCCGGGGATTGGACCGGCGACGTCCCCGTCGCCGCTGGTGCGACCAGGCCGGACGTTGCCCGCGCCCGAGACCGGCGGGGGCGAGACGCCCCCGGTCCGATCGAGACCGGTCACGCTTTTCGGGAGCCGGTACGACACGGTCTGGCCCGCTGGCAGCCATACGAGATGCTGCTCTGCAGTGGCACGGTCCGCGGTTCGGCTGCTTCGCGGCCATCTTCGGACTGTCTCGTCAACCCGTGGACCGGATAGGCGAAAGGGGCGCCAGTCATCCTGTTCATGCCCCGTGGCGCCGTTCAGGCCGCCAAAACCGCGCTTCGTCGCACGGCGCTTTCAAGGCGACCCGCAAGCGGTGCTCCCTGCGGTCACAGCAACCCCAGGGAGACACCCCATGACGACCTTTACCGCATCCTCCGCCGCCGCGCCCGCGAGGGGCCGCGAGGTCACCGCCGTTCGGCTCAATCTTCTGCGAGGCGGCTATGGCCTGCTGGCCATCGGCCTCGGCCTCTATGTCTGGCCGACGGTCCTGAATCATACCGCCGCGGCGGCTGGCCACGGGGCCCTCGACAGTCTGCTGGCCGGAATCGGGGCCACCGCCGTGCTCGGCCTGCGCTATCCGCTCAGGATGCTGCCCCTGCTGATGTTCGAGATCATCTGGAAGACCATCTATCTGGTCGCCTTCGCCCTGCCGCTCTATCTGGCGCACCGCATCGACGCCGGCACGGCGTCGGACATCGGCGCTTGCCTGCTGGTCCTCATCTTCATTCCCCTGATCCCCTGGCGCCATCTGGTCGCAACCTACATCATGGCCCCAGGCGAGCGGTGGGCCTGAGGGAGAGGGATGGAAGAGGACCTGGCCATGCTGGCCATCTCCGATAGCGACCGGGCGCGCGACTGGTCCCGGCTGCTCGCCTGGCCACGGCTGAGATTCACCCTGGGCCTCGCCGTCCTGGTGGCCCTGCCCCTCGACCTGGTGATCAACGGCGGCGTTCCCTGGTACCTGTGGCGCACCCTCGCCATGGGGGCCGCCGGCCTGCTGGCGTTCGGCCTGTTCGAGCGCTGGCCGCGGCGCCTGCCACGGCCGGTGGCCCGCTGGGTGGTGCAGGTGCTGGGCGTCGCGGCCGCCATGCCGCTCGCCACCGTGCCCATCTGGATGGCCTCCAACAGCACGGCGCAGCCGTTCTGGCGGCATGAGGACGCGCTTCTGAACTTCTGTATGCTGACCATACTGGGCCTGTTGCTGGCGCCGTGGGCGGCTCTTTCCGCCCTGGTCCGGCAGAAGGACGCCCTGGCCCGGCGGCAGGCGCTGGAGTTCGACCTCCAGCGCAGCGAACTGCAACGCCGCGCCCTGGACGCCCGCCTGCAGCTGCTACGGGCCCAGGTCGCGCCGCACTTCCTGTTCAACACCCTGGCCAACGTCCAGGCCCTGGTCGATATCGGCTCGGCGCGCGCCTCGGCGGTCCTGGGCAGCCTGATCGCCTATCTACGCGCGGCGACGCCGCGCCTGGACGATACGGCCACGACGGTGGCGCGGGAACTGGAGCTGGTGCGGGCCTATCTGGAGCTGATGCAGATGCGCATGCCGGACCGGCTGAGGTATGGCATCGAAGCGGACGAGGCCGCCCTGGGCCTGCGCTGTCCCCCGATGACCGTGCTCACCCTGGCCGAGAACGCCGTCCGCCACGGCCTCGATCCGTGCGAGTCCGGCGGCCACATCGCCATCGAGGTGCGACGCAGCGCCGGACGATGCGTCATCAGGGTCGCCGATACCGGCGGCGGGTTCCAGGACGCCACCAGCGGCCTGGGCACCGGCCTCACCAGCCTGCGCGAGCGCCTGTCGCTGAGTTTCGATGGAGACGCGCGCCTGACCCTTACCGGCAACGAGCCCCGCGGCGTCATCGTCGATCTCGACTTTCCCGCCCGGGAAGCGGACGAGCGATGACCGCTCGCCCCACCGCCCTGGTCGCCGACGACGAGCCGCTCCTGCGCGAGGCGCTGGTGCGGCAACTCGGCCAGGCCTGGCCGGACCTGCGGGTGGTCGGCCAGGCGCGCAACGGCCGCGAGGCGGTGGAGATGTTCGAAGTCCTCGGTCCCGACGTCTGCTTCCTGGACGTACATATGCCGGGCCTGTCGGGCGTCGAGGCGGGGCGGCTGATCGGCCGCCGCGCTCACCTGATCTTCGTCACCGCCTATGACCACTATGCCGTCGAGGCCTTCGCCCAGGGGGCCCTCGACTATCTGGTCAAGCCGGTGGAGGCCGCGCGCCTGGCCGAGACGGTGGCCCGGCTACGCGGGCGACTGGAAGCGGCCCAGCCGGCCGCCGACACCGAAGCCCTGCTGCAGCGGCTGGCCGCCCAGCTTCAGCGCGGAGCGGCGGCGCCGGCGCCGCTGCGCTGGATACGCGCCCAGGTCGGCCAGAAGCTGCGACTGATCGCGGTCGACGACATCGACTACCTGCGATCCGACACAAAATACACGCTGGTCGCCTGGCGCGGCGACAACGGCGAGCCGGCCGAGGCCTTGGTGCGGACACCGCTGAGAGAGCTGGTGTCGCGCCTGGAGCCGGACCAGTTCGCCCAGGTGCATCGGGCCTTCGTGGTCAACTTCCGCTCGGTGAGCCACGTGGTGCGAGCCGACGGCGATACGGCGACGATCCACCTGAAGGGCCGAACCGATGTGCTGCCGGTGAGCCGCAGCTATCTGCACCTGTTCCGCCAGATGTAGGGGCTGGCGCCGGCGGGTGCAGACCGCGACGCCACGCCCCTGCCCGCTCGCGTCAGACCGGGAAATCCGCCGGCCCGGCTGAGGGCGGACACCGGCGGCTTGCCGATTTTCCCGCCGATCCAGCGGGCGGCGTCGACGAGGGCGTCGACATCCAGGCCGGTGTCGAAGCCGGCCCGGTGCAGCATGTACGCGAGGTCCTCGGTGGCGATGTTGCCGGTGGCGGCCGGCGCGAATGGGCAGCCGCCGAGGCCGCCGCAGCTGGCGTCCAGGACGTCGACGCCGGCCTCGACGCTGGCGAAGGCGTTGGCCAGGCCCGTGCCGCGGGTGTCGTGGAAATGCATGCGCAGGCGGGCGTCGGGCGCGGCGGCGCGCGCCGCCTCGATGCGGGCGCGCACCGTCCAGGGGTCGGCGACGCCGATGGTGTCGGCCAGGGCGATCTCGCCGATGCCGAGCGCGGCCGCCTCGCGCACGATGGCCACCACCTGATCGGTGGATACCTCGCCGTCGAACGGGCAGCCGAAGGCGACCGAGACGGTCAGCGACAGGCTGGGGCCGCCGTCGATCTCGCGGCGCCGGGCGATGGCCGCCAAGGTGGCGACCTGTTCGGCCACCGTGGCCCCCTGGTTGCGCACGCCGAAGCCGTCGGTGGCGCAGACCACGACATTGGCCTCGTCGCAGGCGCTGGCCACCGCCCGGTCCCAGCCGCGTTCGTTGAGCACCAGGCCGATGCGCGCCGCGCCGCCTTCGCGCGGCAGGGCTGGCCATGATTTCCTCGGCCCCGGCCATCTGCGGCACGCGGCGGGGATTGACGAACGACACCGCCTCGATCCGGCGCACGCCGCAGGCTTCCAGCCGGCGGACGAATTCGACCTTGTCGGCGACCTCCAGGACGGCTTTCTCGTTCTGCAGCCCGTCGCGCGGGCCGACTTCGACGATCTGGATTTCGCGGGCCACAGTCAAATCTCCCAAACTCAAGGCCCGCCGGGCGGGGGGCGATAGATGAACAATATGTCGTGGCGATTGTTCGAATAGTCGAGCCCGGCGCCCTGGCCGACGCGCAAGGCGCGGGCTCCCTCGGCGGCCAGCGCCTTGCGGAAGGCCCCGTCGAGCCGACGCTCGACGATGGCCGGCCGGCCATCGGCGATCGCGGCGGCGGCCGCCGCGGCATCGCCCAGTTCGGTGTCGCTGCCGAGGAGAAAGACCAGGCTGGGCTCCTCGTAACCGGCCACGGTCACCGGCCCCGGGACGACGCCCTGGCGCGGACTGAGGTTGGCGTCGGCCAGAGCCCTGGCGGCCCGGCTGGAGAGCCACAGCGGGCGCAGCGAGGGTGCGAAAACTCCGGCGAGCACGCCATGCGCCGCGACCGCCAGGGCCCCGGCCGCGATCACCGCGAGGGCGGCGCGGCCGCGCAGCAGCAGCCAGGATCCGCCCGCGCCGGACAGCAGGAACAACACCGCCGCAAGCCCCGCCCAGCCGGCCCCCGTCCAATCGTCCAGCCGGTCCATGGCGAGAGGCCCGATGGCGGCGAAGATCGCCGCGGCGAGGATCGCCAGACCGACGCCGAGCCAGCGCGCGACGCGGCCGACCGGCGCGGCCGCCGCGCCGGCCATCAGCCAGGCCAGCGCCGGATAGAGCGGCAACGGGTAGTGGATGAGTTTGGTGGGGATCAGCTCGAACAACAGCCAGGACGGCAGGAGCCAGCAGAGGGCGAAGCGCACGCCCGGCTCGGCGCGCGCCCGCCAGCCGGCCAGACACCCGGCCGGCAGCAGCAAGGTGGCGGGGAACAGGGTCAGCGGGGCGAGCACCGCATAGAGCAACGGCGGCGCGCCATGACCCTCCTGGCCGCCGAGCAGCTTGGGGGCCAGGTCCTTGCCGACCGCGGCGCCCCAGAAGGCGCCGTCGCTGGCCACGGTGATGGCCATGGCCCACGGACCGACGGTCGCCAGCAACAGCAGCGAGCCCCAGCCCCAGCCGATGTCGCGCAGCCAGGCGCAGCGGCGCTCCCAAAGGCACAGGCTGAGCAGCGTCAGCGCGACGATCATCGGCGCGATCGGACCCTTGAGCAGCACCCCCGCCGCCAGGCCGAGCCAGAACAGGGCCTTGCTGCGCCATCCTGCGGGCGGACCGCCGCGCGCCGCCAGATACAGGCGGGCGAGCGCGCCCATCGCCAGGGCGATCGCGCCGGTCAGCGCCGCGTCGGTGGCGGCGATGTCGGCCTCGGCGCCGATGAGGACGCCGGTCGCCAGCAGCACGCCGGCCAGGAGGCCGCCGCCCGACCCCAGAAAGCCCGCCCCCGCCCAGGCGCAGGCCGCCGCCGCCAGGGCGACGCCGAGCAGGGACGGAACCCGCCACGCCCAGATCCGGCGGCTCTCCAGTTGTTCGAAGAGTTTCACCGACGCCGCCTGCAGCCAATATATGCCGACCGGCTTCTTGTAGCGCGGGGTGTCCTGGAAGCGGATCGACACGAAATCGCCGGTCTCGAGCATCTGGGCCGAGGCCTGGGCGAAACGGGATTCGTCGCGATCCAGCGGCGGCAGGCCGAAGGCCCCGGGCAAACCGGCCAGCAGCGCCAACAACGCCGCGACCAGGGGGCCGCGCCAGCCCTTGGCGATGATGTCGAGGCGATCCTCAAGGCTCATCGGGCCTTGTTAGCATGATCTTTGGAATGAGGGTTTTTCAGGTAAGAGAGGGAACATGATGTCCGGCGCGGCCGAAACGACACCTGGGGAGGCCTTGCTTCCCGCCCTGGCCGACGCCGCGTCGCCGATCGCACCGGCGGTGTCGATCGTGGTGCCGGTTTTCGACGAAGCCGGGGCGGTGGCGACGCTGGCGCGGGAGATTCTCGCCGCCTTCGCCGATGCGTCCTTCGAGATCGTGTTCGTGGACGACGCCAGCCGCGACGACACGCTCGCCAGACTGAAGGCGCTGGCCAAAGCCTCGCCTCGGCTGCGGGTGGTGGCGCACGGCCGCAACGCCGGACAGAGCCGGGCGATCCGCAGCGGCGTGCTGGCGGCCAGGGCGCCGATCGTTGTGACACTGGACGGCGACGGCCAGAACGATCCGGCCGACGCGCCGGAGTTGGTCGAGGTGCTGCTGCGCGCGGCGCCCAACGTCGGCCTGATCGGCGGCGAGCGACGGGCACGCCGGGATTCCGCCGCCAAACGGTGGGCCTCCGTGCTGGCCAATGCGGTCCGACGCCGGCTGCTCGACGACGGCGCCGTCGATACAGGCTGCGGCCTCAAGGCGATGCGGCGCGAGGCCTTTCTGCGCCTGCCGTATTTCGATCACATGCATCGCTATCTGCCGGCCCTGATGCTGCGGGAGGGGTACGAGGTCGACTTCCGTCCGGTCGGTCATCGGCCCCGCACCACCGGCCGATCGAAATACGACAATGTCGGCCGGCTGATCGCCGCGCTGACGGACCTGTCGGGCGTCCTGTGGCTGCGGTCGCGTGGCCGGGATCCAGGGCGGGTGGAGGAGGTGGCGTGAGACGGAACTGGCTGCTCGGCGGCGTTCCACTGATGGCTCTGCCGGTGCTGGTCTACAATCTTCTGGCTCTGCGGTTGCCCGGAGGGTTCAACAGCAGCGTGGCGCACCAGAGCCTCACCGCGCCACTCGTGCGGCTGACCACCGCGCCCGGCGGCGTGTGGCCGGTCAGCGGCGCCGACATCCTGCTGGCCGCGAGCCTGGTCGTGCTGTTCGTCGAGCTGATAAAGTCGGCCGCCGACCGTCGGGTCGCGCTGATCAACCACGGACTGTCGATGCTGCTGTTCGTGGCCTGCCTGGTCGAACTCCTGCTGGCGCCGGCCTGCGCCACCTCGACGTTCTTTCTGATCACCCTGATGGTCCTGCTGGACGTGCTCGCCGGCTTCATCGTGACCGTCGCGGCGGCCCGCCGCGGGTTCGACATGGCGGACAGCCGTTAGATCGGGCGCGGTCGGTCCGGGCCGCCAGCCTGCAGCCAGGCCTCGAGGTCGCGGCGGACCTGGTCGATCGCGCCGGGCCAGTCGCCCGGCGAGACCTGCCTGACCAGGCGCGCGGTCGGGTACCACGGGCTGTCGGATCGCCCGGACATCCACCGCCAGTCGGCGCCATAGGGCAGGAGTATCCAGGTCGGCTTGCCCAGGGCCGCCGCCAGGTGAGCCACGCTGGTGTCGACGCTGATCACCAGGTCGAGGGTTTCGATCAGGCCGGCGGTGTCGCTGAAATCGGCCAGCATGCCGCCGGCGAACCGCACCCCGCCCGCCTCGAAAAACCGGTCGAGGTCGCTCGGCCTGATCTCCTTGTGCAGGCAGATCCAGTCGGCGCCGCACGCGAGCAGCGGGGCCAGGGCGGCGAACGCCAGCGATCGGTTGCGGTCGTTGTCGTGACCGGGACTGCCGCTCCAGGCGATCCCGACGCGAGGCCCCCGCCGCGGTCCCAGCCACGCCTCGAACCGGGCTCGCCGCTCCGGATCCGCCGCCAGATAGCGCGGGGCCGATGGAATGGTCGGCAGGTCGATCGCCAGAGCGAGCGGCAGGCTGAGCAGTGGGCAGTGGAAGTCGTATTCGGCCGGAACCTCCGTCCCGTCGAGGTAGTCGCAGGTCGGATCGATCTGGCTGATCAATCGCCTGAGAGAGGTCTGCACCGAGACCACCACGGCCCCCGCCCGGCGACGCACGATCGGGATGAAGCGACAGAACTGGATGGTGTCGCCGAGCCCCTGTTCATGATGCACGAACAGGGTTCGCCCGGAGAGATCGACCTCACCCAGCCACAGGCGCGTCGGATCCTTGCGCGGATCGGGGGCGGCGATCCGCGAGCGACGCCATTCGTATTCCCGCCAGCCCTCCGCGAACCGGCCCATGCTCAGCAGCATCAGGCTGCGTTGAAAGCGCGCTTCGTCGTAGTCGGGACGCACAGCGATCGCCGCCTCGAAGCCGCGCAGGGCCTCGGCGTGACGATCGAGGGTGGCCAGGGTCGCGGCGCGCCCGAACTGCGCCAGCGCGTCGCGGGGATCGAGCGCGACGGCCCGATCGTAGCTGACCAGCGATTCCTCGGGCCGGTTGAGGATGTGCAGCGCCGAGCCACGGTCGACATGCGCCTCGGCGTGGTTCGGGTCGAGGGCGATGACGGTGTCGGCGCTGGCGAGCGCCTCGGCCTGGCGATCCAGTTGCTGAAGAGCGGTCGTGCGGTTGGCGTGCGCCTCGATCAGCCCCGGCTGCAGGGCCATCGCCCGATCATAGCTTTCCAGGGCGTCCGCCACCCGACCCAGCTTGAAGAGCGACAGGCCGCGGTTGACCCAGGCGGGCGCATGGTCGGGCCGCAGGGCGATGGCGCGGTCGTAACTGGCCAGGGCCTCCGCCGATCGCCCCAGGGCGTCGAGGGCCGCGCCGCGGGAGAACAGGGCCGCCGCATCGCGCCCGTCGAGGGCGAGCGCCGTCTCGAAGCTGGCCAGGGCGTCCCGCGTCCGTCCCAGCTGAAACAGCACGGCGCCACGGTTGACGTGGCATTGGGCGTTGCGAGGCTGCAGCGCGACCGCCTTGTCGTGGCTGGCCAGCGCCTCGTCGTGACGCCCGAGCGCCGTCAGCACATTGCCGAGATTGGAATGAGCGGCGGCGAGGGCCACGGCCGCCATCGGGCCGCTGGGCGCGCCGCGCAAGGCGCGCCGGATCAGCGACACCGCCAGTTCGCCCTGACCCGACTGAGCGCACAGTCCGGACAACAGACAAAGGGCGTTGAAATGCGCCGGATCGCGTTGCAACACTCGCTGGTAGCATCGCCTGGCATCCTCGCGCCGGCCGCTGAACTCCAGCTTCAGCCCCTCGTCGCACAGCGCCTGCAGGCTCTCCGCGCGCGATGGACGGCTGGTCATGGCCCGTGCGACCTCGCCCGGACCCTCAGGCCGCGATATCCTTGACCTTCTTGGTCTTCTTTTTCTTCTTCTTGTCCGGCCGGGCGAGCTTGGCCATGGATTTCGTCTTGGCCGGTTTGGTCTTGAGCGACTTGTCCTTGGCCGGCTTGAGCTTGGCGGGGCTGTCGTCGCGCGCGGTGGGGTCGTCGGCGGCCGAGGCCAGGGCGGCCAGCGCCCGGACGAAGCCGTCGCGCTTCTTGGCCGGCAGGTAGGACAGCAGACGTTCGTCGGCGGCCGCGGCCGGTCCGGCGCTGGCGTCGAGCGCCATGCGGCCGGCCTCGGACAGCCGGACGGTGTTGGCGCGGGCGTCGGTGGCCGAACGCTGCCGTTCGAGCAGGCCCTTGGACAACATCCGGGCGACCAGATCGGCGAGGGTCGAACGATCGATCCCGGTGGCGCGCACCAGATCGTTCTGGGTCTGGCCTTCCGCCGCCGCCGCGGCGGTCAATACCGTATACTGTCGCTGGGTGATCTCCGCCGCGCCCGGTTTCGGCATGCAGATCCAGCGCCAGTTGCAGCGCCCGGTGGAGAAGATGGGTCGACGAGGCCGCCAGGCCGCCCGCCTCGAGTTTCGCTTTTCCCTTGGACATGCCGCCCCCTTCGCCGCCGACCCGAACGTCCGCCAACAGCATTATCAACCATTCGCGTCGATTTGACGACAGACCATCCGTGGACGGCCGAGGAGCGGCTAGAATCCGGGATCGGGCGGCTCCGGCGTCGGCGCCTCGCCGGGCGGCTGATTGTGTTTCAGCAGGAAGGGTGTCTGCGCCACGGCGAAGACGACCGCCGCCACGATCACCGCGACCCGGAAATATCCCCAGGTGACTTGCGACTGCGTACGCCGGATGACCTCGTTGGCCAGCGCGCACGCCCACCAGAACAGGCCGTAGCGCACGGCGAGCACGCCCCAGGCGCGATCGGTCAAGGTGAAGGCGCCGCCGAGCAGCAGCTTCAACGGGTTCCTCTTCAACAACAGGCCGCCGAACAGGGCGGCGCCGAGCAAGCCATCGACGATGGTCAACTTCATCTGCAGAATATCGGCCCGGTGCAGGAACAGGCTGGCGCCGCCGAACAGCAGCGCGAACGCGCCGCTCAACGCCGGCAGCGGCCGCAAGCGTCGCTCGACCAGCAGGCTGACGACCAGGGCCAGCGCCGCGCCGCCGACCACGAACCAAGTCGCCAGGCGGAAGTCGTGGGTGGCGATGAGGACGACCAGGAACGCCACCGCCGGGGCGGCGTCCACCGCGATAGCGCAACCATGGCGGACCGCGCCGAGAACCGGCGGAACTCGGACGATCTGTCGTCAGCCATCGGCGCTCGCCTCCAATCCGACGAGGGTACGGGAAAAGGCGCGGGCGTCGAAAGGCTGCAGGTCGTCGATGCCCTCGCCGACGCCGATCAGCTTGATCGGCGAGTCCGACGCCTGGGCGACCGGCACCAGCACGCCGCCCCGCGCGGTGCCGTCCAGCTTGGTCATCACGATGCCGGTGACGCCGATGGCGTTGCCGAAGATGTTCTCCTGCGCCAGGGCGTTGCGGCCCACCGTGGCGTCCAGCACCAGCAGGACCTCGTGCGGCGCGTCCGGGTCGAGCTTGTGAATCACCCGGATCATCTTGGTCAGCTCGTCCATCAGGCCCTGCTTGTTCTGCAGCCGGCCGGCGGTGTCGATCAGCAACACGTCGTAAGCTCGCGCCTTGGCGCGCTCCACGGCGTCGAACGCCAGGCCGGCGGCGTCCGGCGCCGGTCGGCCGCGACATGAAGTCGGCCCGCGCCCGATCGGCCCATACCGCCAGCTGCTCGACGGCGGCGGCGCGGAAGGTGTCGCCGGCCGCGATCAGCACCCTGGCGCCGCGCGAAGTCAGGTCGGCGGCGATCTTGCCGAGCGTCGTGGTCTTGCCCGAGCCGTTGACGCCGATGAACAGCACGACGAACGGACGCGGGCCCGACAGAGGATCGAAGACGCCCTTGCCGCGGGGCGAGCTCAGCCGCCACCGCCTCGGCCAAGGCCTCCTTGACCTCCACTTCGGTAGAGGAACGGCCGAATCGCTCGGCGCCGAAGGCGGTCGGCGATTCGCGCGGCGGCGTGGGGACCCAGATCGGCCTCGATCAGCATTTCCTCGAGCTGCGTCGAGTTGTTCCCTGATCGAGCGGCCTGGCGACGAGCGCCCTGGTGACCTTTTCGGTCACCTGCCGGGAGGAACGCGACAGCCCATCGGCGAGGCGCTGGAACCAGCCGCGCTTGGGCTCGCTCATCGGGCGCTCATGGCGGGGCGAGATCGGGGCGAACGGGCCCACGCACGACGACTACGCCGTCGGGGCGACCGAGGATTGCACGCGGTTGCTATTTGACCGACGCCTGGAGAGCCTGGACGGCCGACAGATCGCCTTCCGCCAGCGGCGCCGTGGTGTTGGCGAAATTCTTGAATTGCGAGGTGTCGCCGTGCTTCGAATAAAACCGCAAGGCCGTCGCCTCGGCGTTCTCGACATCGCTCTGGTCGGCCAGATAGGCCTTGTCGAAGGCCGGACCGGTCAATTTCTGCAACGCCGCCACCTTGCTTTGCAGGTCTCCGGTCATGGCGTCGGGCATCGACAAGGTCTGACCCGAGGCTTCGATGGCGGCGCCGAGCCCGCTCAGAGACTTGCTGTGCGCGTTGGAGGATCGGGTGGCGAAGGCCTTTACCTTGGCGTTGGCCGATTGCGTCGAGGCCAGCCGCGCCTCCGCCACCGCGAACAGGTCGAGGCCGCCCATCATGTCGACGAGATCCGGGCTGAAGACCGGCTTGGCGAGAAACGGCAGGCCCGGCACGGTCGAAGCGTTTCCGGCGCTGGCTCCCGAATCGTCGGGGCCGACGGCGGCGCCGCTGTCGGCGGCCTTGTCACACGCCGTCAGACCGAGACCGGCAGCCATGAGACTGGCTAGGACGACATTGAGTGCTGTTCGCGAGATGATCATGCATGAGTCCCGTGGCGTTGACTTTGTAGCGGCATCTGCCGCAAGCGGGAACCGCCGATGGCCCGCGCTCTCCAGATAATGCTGATCTATTCAGGCGGGCGTGGAAAGGAAAGAGGGCGCTCATGGGACCGATGCGGGATTTGCGGGTGGTCGAGATGGGCTCGCTCATCGCCGGTCCGTTCTGCGGACAGATTCTGGGCGACTTCGGCGCCGAGGTGGTCAAGATCGAGGACCCGAAGAACGGCGATCCGATGCGCCAGTGGGGACGCAGCCTGCCCAAGGGCCATTCGCCCTGGTGGCCGGTCATCGGCCGCAACAAGAAGTCGGTGACCATCGACCTGCGATTCGCCGGAGGGCCAGGGGCTGGCGCAGCGCCCTGATCGCGCGCGCCGACGTGCTGATCGAAAACTTCCGGCCCGGGACGATGGAAAAGTGGGGCATGTCCTACGAGAGCCTGGCGGCCGACAACCGGGCCTGATCATGGCGCGGGTATCGGGCTTCGGGCAGACCGGCCCCTACGCGCAGCCGGGCCGGCTATGGCCTGATCGGCGAGGCGATGGGCGGGCTGCGCGCGATCACCGGCGAAGCCCGACGGCCGCCGGCGCGCGCGGGCGTATCGATCGGCGACAGCCTCGCCGCGGTGCACGCGGCGTCATGGGCATACTGATGGCGCTGCACGCCCGAGAAGCCAGCGGGCGGGGCCAGATCGTCGATGCGGCGATCTATGAGAGCGTTCTGGCGATGATGGAGAACATGGTCACCGAATACGACATCACCGGTTATGTGCGCGAGCGTTCGGGCTCCATCCTGCCGGGCATCGCGCCCTCGAACGTCTATCCGGCCGCCGGCGGCGAGATGATCCTGATCGGCGGCAACGGCGACACCGTGTTTCGCCGCCTCGCCACGCTGATCGGCCAACCGGAACTGGCGGACGACCCGCGGTTCGCGAGCCATATCACCCGAGGCGACGAACCAGGCGCTGCTCGACGGCATCATCGCCGAGTGGACCCAAAAGCGTCCGCTGCCGGCCGATGCTGGCGCGACTGGAGGCGGAAGGCGTGCCGTGCGGCCGGATCTTCAGCCCCCCCGACATGCTGGCAGGACCCGCAATATCATCGCCCGCGACGCGATCGTCACCATCGACCATCCGGTCTTCGGCGCCGTACGCATGCAGAATACCTTCCCGAAAATGTCCGAGACTCCGGGCGAGGTCCGCTGGCCCGGTCCGCCGCTCGGCGCGCATACGGATTCCGTGCTGAGAGAATGGGCCGCCGTCACGCCCGAAGCCTTGTCGGCGCTGAGGCAGCGGGAGATCATATGATTTTCCGCGCCGGCGCACTGGCGACGCGCGGCCGCAAATCCTATCTGCGGGGCCACGGCCGATCGGGGGAACTCGCCTGTATAGCCCGCGTTAGGCCCTGAGTTCACGCGGCCCCAGCGGCCCCCACCCAGATTGCGGAGCTTCGCGATGCCCACCGACCAATTCGCCCACGCCGCCGACCAGGCGCACCAGGCCCAGGACGCCGTCAACGACGCGGCCGATCACGGCCAAAAGGCCCTCAACGATGCGATCGGGGCCGCCGAGCGGACCATCTCCGAGGCGGCCAAGGCCGCCGAGAAGGCGCTCAAGGACGGCATCGAGATGCTGCGGGCCCAGAGCAAGGCGTACAGCGAGAACGCCGGGCAGCATCTCGACGAAGCGCAGCGCTATGTCGCCGAGCGGGTCAAGGAGCGGCCGATGACCGCGACGCTCGCCGGACTCGGCGTCGGCGTCCTGTTGGGCCTGCTGCTGTCCAATCGCTCGAAATAATGATCCGAAGGCTGTTTCTCGGTCTGGCGGCGGCGGCGGCATTTGCCGCCGCCGCCGCTGTTTTGGTGTTCGCTCTGGCGTTCGCCCTCTATGCCCTGGCGGAGCCCTACGCGGGGCGGGCCGGAGCGGCGGCCATCCTGGCCGGCGTCACCGCGCTGCTGATGGCGGTGACCGCCCTGTTGATCGGTCGAGCGGCGAGGCCGCGCAAAAGGGATCTGCCGGCGAGCGCCGGCAGCGTGGTCGATCGGGCGTTCAGATTCCTGAAAGACAATCCCGCCGTGGCGATATCGGCCGCCGTGGGGCGGGATTCATGGCGATACGCAACCCGGGCTACCTCGGCTCGGCGATCCGGGCTTTCGTCGAAAACAGCGATGCGAGCAGGGATCGCCGTCGCCGCTGACGGCCACCGCTGACGAGGGCTATTGGCCGGATCCCGCCTTGTCCTTGAGATTCTGGCCGGCGTTTTCGAGCGCCGTTCCGGCCTTGTCCGCGGCCGTATGAACCGGCGACTGAATGGCATTGTCGAGCACCGCGCCGGCGTTACTGAAAGAGCCCGTGCGCACCGCCAGAAACAAGATGGCGAGGGCGATCAGCACCAGCACCAGCGTGATCAGTCCGAGCACCGGCGAGCCGCGACGTCTGAGGCGCTCCTCGCGGCGCCCGCGATCGTAGGCGTCGCCGATCACGCGATCCGAATGGACGACCTCGCGTTGCAGCCTGCCGTGCTCGTCGGCGCGCCCGTCCTTGTAGGCTTCCAACTCGTCGGTTCGCGCCACCGGGTCGGCGACGATGCGTCGGGTAAACAGCGGTCTCATGTGAGCACCTTTTTCGCGGCCTTCGCCGCCCTCGCGACGTCTGCTAAGGAACGATATCGCGCGCCGTCGGTTCCCCCACGTCGAAGGCTGTCCAAATGGACGCCCACATGGCGGCAATTGATGGTCGACGGAACTTCAGGTCGGGGGAATCGCCATGCAACGCCCATTGTCTCGTGCAGCCCCGGATCGGGCGATGGTGTTGGCGGCTCTGTGGTTATTGGCCGCGTGTCATACCGAGCCTCGGCCGCGGCCCAGCGGCCCGCTGATCGTGTCGCCGACGGCCTGTTCGGACTTCACCGTCACCATCTACTTCGAACGGCTGTCGTCGCATTTCAATCGGGAAGCGGATGCCCTGCTCGACGAAGCCGTGGGGCGGGCCCGCAACTGCACCATGAGCGGCACGACGATCATCGGCCTGGCCGACGCGCCCGGCTCGAGCGAGGCCAACCAGCGGCTGTCCCAGCAACGCACCGCGGCGGTCACCCGAGCGATGCTCAAGCGAGGCTTCATGGGATTCGAATTCAGATCCAGTCCCCCGGACTCCGGCGGGATCACCCGCACGACGCAGGCCAGCCCGTTCCGGCGACGAGTGGACGTCGTGTTCCATCTTTCGCCGCGCTCACCGGCCTCGCCGCAATAATCGACCAACCCGGCCAATTCGGTCGATCGCTCGTCTACCCAACCTCAGGCCTCAGGAGTCTAACCCATGCGTAAATTCATCGTTCTCGCCATCGTCGCCGTCGGTCTCGCCACCGCCGGCTGCAACACCGTCGCCGGGGCGGGCAAGGACGTGTCGTCCGCCGGCCATGCCGTCACCAGCACGGCCAACGACGCCAAATAGGCCGGCGCACGGAGCCGTTCGATCCGCCGTTTCAGAATGGATCGAACGGCTTCAGAGCACGGCGGTGAAGGTGACGCCGCTGTCGTGCGAGGTGGCCTCGAGTCGACCGCCCGCCGCGGCGACCTGGGCCTGGACGAATGCGCCCTGCACCCATCGCCCGGCCATCCCCTGGCGTGGCTCACCGTGCAATCCGGCCAGGACTTCCGGATAGAGGCGGGCGCGTTCGCCGGTGGCCTCCAGCGTCAGCCGCACGCGGTCATCCTCAGACCTGACGGACGCGCGGACCACGCCGCCGCTGGCCAGGGCGGCCGCCGATAACTGCAGCAGATTGAGCAGAACCCGGGCGGCCGGCGCCGCCAGCGTGGGCACGTCGGTCACCCATTGCAGCGTGGGACGGATCTGCTGGAATATTCCGTCGGCGAGGTCCGCGAGCTCGCCGGGATCGACCACCCCCTGCCCGGCCCCGAACGCGGCGCGCGCGAAGGCCAGTTGCGCGGAGAGAGCGCGCGCGCTGTCGCGAACCAGGGACAACGCCTCTTGCGGCGGTATCGGACAGGACGGGTCGTCGAGCAGATCCAGCCCGGACAGGATACCTCCGGTCGGGCCGGTCAGGTCATGACACAACCTTGCCGCCAGGGCCGAGGCGAGCTCGAGGGACGCGGCGGTCACGGTCGATCCGTCGAGCGGCGCGGGTTCAGATGGGGCTGCGCGCGATCAGGCGCTTGGCGATGATGATCCGCTGCATCTCGTTGGTTCCCTCGCCGATCATCAGCAATGGCGCGTCGCGATATAGCCGTTCGATCGGATACTCCTTGGAGTAGCCGTTGGCGCCGAAAATCCGCATCGCCTCGGTGGCGACTTCGAATGCGGTTTCGGTCGCGAACCACTTGGCCATGCCAGCTTCCAGGTCGACCCGCCCGCCGCGGTCGTAGGCTGCGGCCGCATCCTCCACCAGCAACTCGCTGGCGCGGGTCTTGGCCGCCATCTCGCCGAGCTTGAGCTGGATCGCCTGGTGTTCGGCGATCGGCTTGCCCATGGTGGTCCGCACCTGCGCGTAGGCCACCGATTCCTTCAAGGCGCGCCGGGCGATGCCGACGCCGCGCGCCGCGACGTTGACCCGGCCGATTTCCAGCCCGCCCGTCGCCATCACGAAGCCCTTGCCCTCTTCGCCCCCGACCAGGCAGAGAGCCGCGTCGCAGCCGTAGTCATCGAACCCGATCTCGCCGGTGTCGATGCCCCGATAGCCGAGCTTGGGCAGCTTGCGACCGCGGCGGATGCCGGGCAGGTCCTCCCGGGACTGCAGATCGCGGGTCGGGGTGATCAACATGGTCATGCCCCGGTGCCGCGGATTCGCCTCGGGATCGGTCTTGACCAGCAGCGCCAGGACATCGCCCTCGATCACATTGGTGATCCACAGCTTCGAGCCATTGACGATGTAGCGGTCGCCCTGGCGACGCGCGACCGTGCGGATGCCCTGCAGATCGGTGCCCGCTCCCGGTTCGGTGAGCCCCAGGCCGCCGCGCATTTCGCCGGTGGCGAAGCGAGGCAGCCAATGTTCCTTCTGGGCCTGAGTGCCGAACTTCTGGACGATCAGCGCCATCATCAGGTGGCTGTTGAAGCAGCCGGTGAGGCTCATCCACTCCTCGGAAATCCGCGCGACGATGCGGCTGTAGGTGACGGCCGAAAGGCCCAATCCGCCGAATTCCGGGTCGATCAACGCGCCGTAGAGGCCCATGTCGCACATGTCGGCGACCAGTTCGGCGGGATATTCGTCGGCCTGTTCAAAGGTGGCGGCGACCGGAGCGACCTTCTTCTCCAGCCAGCGGTCGATCGAATCCATGAATGCGCGTTCGTCGGATTCGCTGATGGCGGCGTGTACGTTCATTTCACCAATAGTCCTTCATGATTTCGCCGGCCCATCGCGGTTCACGAACCTCTCCCCGAGGCAGGAAACCCCGCATCACCGGTTTGATGTCCACGACCGGGGTTCCGTCAATAGCATCGAGCCCCTCGACGACGAGAACGATGTCCTCGGCGGCGATGATCCGGCAGATGCAGGATCCCAGCCGGTTGGGTCGGTTGCGGCCACGCTGTGCGAAGATCCCGACCAGCGGCCAGTCGGCGCGGCCGCGAGGGCGGCGAGCGCCATAGACCACCTCGTCCGGGGCGACCTTGTCGAAGCAGAAGATCACCTCGACATGCGAAAAGTCGGTCAGGCCGAGCAGCGCTTCGGCCGTGAACCGCTCGCCGTCGAGGACGATGCGGGACCGGCTGGCGCCCCATTGGTCGTCGATGGGCTCGGCGCGGCCGCCACTAACGATGCCGACCGGCTCGAGCCAGAGGCCCATCAATAGGTTCCCAGCCTGTCTTCCACGGCCTGGCCGCGCGCGGGGATGAGCATGTCGCGCCGAAAGGTGCAGATGGTCTCGCCGCGCTGATTCTTGCCCAGTGTTCGAATGGTGACGATCCCCTGGCCGGGCCGGCTCCTGGACTCTCGCTTGGCCAGCACCTCGCTCTCGGCATACAGCGTGTCGCCGGCGAACACCGGGCCGCTGAAGCGAACCTCATCCATCCCGAGATTGGCGATGGCCTTCTGCGAACAGTCGGAAACGCTCATGCCGATCAGCAGAGCGAGCGTATAGGTGCTGACCACCAGATTTTGGCCGAACTCGCTGGCCTTGGCGTATTCGGCGTCGAAATGCAGCGGATGGGTATTGAGGGTCAACAAGGTGAACAGATGGTTGTCGGACTCGAGAACGGTCTTTCCCGGCCGATGCTCATAGACGTCGCCGACGACGAAATCCTCGAAATACCGCCCGAAGGTTTCGCGGTAGCGATGCGGTCCGACTTCCTTGACGGTCTTGACCATGGTGTCCCTCAGCTCCAGTCGCCGCCCAGGTGCCCGGACCCGCCAGGAGTCAGCAGGCCCTGACCGGGCACGTGATTGATTTCCAGGCGCACGCCGTCGGGGTCCTCGAACAGGACCGAATAGTAGCCGGGGGCCCATTCGTCGTCTTGCGGCGGATGGACGATGGCGGCGCCGATCGATTCCAGGAACGCCGCCGCTTCGTCCACCTCATCGCGTTCGCGCACGCGGAAACAGACGTGATGCAGACCGGGGCGGCCCTGGTCGAACCGCTCGCCCTCGTGGCCCGGCCGGGGCGCGCGGATCCCGTAGCCGGTCCGGCCCCCGACACAGTAGTAGGTCCCGGCGGCGTCCATCACCGGCTTCATGCCCAGAAACGGCAGCAGTTTCCTGTAAAATGCCCGGGACCGTTCGAAATCGCCCGCCGTGATGAAGACGTGGGCGACGCCGTTTATCTCCACTGCTGTTCTCCCTTGGTCCGGCCAGCGCGACGGGCGCTTTCAGGCGCCTGGCGGGATATGGGCCAATTCACCCGGCCAGCGCCAGACCAAAACATCGGCGACGGCCAGCGCCGTCAACGGCGAAATAAGCCGCGCGGCCCCGCGGCGAGATCGACCGTTCAGGAATCGCCGCGGACGTCGACGGGGGCCGGGTTCACCGCGCCGCCGACCCAGCGATAGACCACGCCGGCCAGGGCCGCGCCCGCGATCGGGGCCAGCCAGAACAGCCAGAGCTGGCCGAGCGCCCAGCCGCCGCCCGGCGCCATCGCCGCGAACAGGGCCGGGCCGAGGCTGCGGGCCGGATTGACCGAGGTGTTGGTGACCGGAATGCTGACCAGATGGATCAGGGTGAGACAGAGGCCGATCGCGATCGGCGCAAAGCCCTTGGGCGCGTTGCCGTGGGTGGATCCCAGGATAACGAACAGAAAGCCGAAGGTCATGACCACTTCGGTCACCGCGCAGGCCGCCAGTGTGTATTTGCCGGGAGAATGATCGCCATAGCCGTTGGCCGCGAAGCCCGCACCCACGTCGAAGCCCGCATGTCCGGTCGCGATCACGTAGAGCACGCCGGCTCCGGCGATACCGCCGAGCACCTGCGCCAGAATATAGGGAATCACATCCCGCGCCGGAAAGCGGCCGCCCGCCAGGAGGCCGATCGTCACGGCGGGATTGAAATGCGCTCCAGAGACGTGACCCACCGAATAGGCCATGGTCAGCACCGTCAGACCAAAGGCCAGGGCGACGCCGGCGAAGCCGATACCGAGGCCCGGAAACGCGGCGTCGAGAACCGCCGCGCCGCAACCGCCCAGCACCAGCCAAAAGGTGCCGACGAATTCCGCCGCCAAACGCCGACTCATGCTCATCGGAAGCTCCCCCGCGGTTCATCTCCGCGGACGACCTTCGCACGGCCGGTCCCCAGCGGGAAGGGTGGCCGACGGGTTTGCCATGGCCGCCGCGGGCGCGGCATAAGGCGTCGAGCGTCCACCCCCAACCCGGAGATTCCCATGCCTCTCGACGCCGGCGCCAGCGGCAAGACGTTTCGCTGGGACGATCCGCTCGACCTGGCCTCGCGGCTGAGCGAGGACGAACGCATGATCGGCCAGACCGCCCGCGCCTATGCGCGGGAAAAACTGCTCCCGCGCGTCGTCAGCGCCTTCGCCGAGGAACGTTTCGATCGGGCGATAATGACCGAAATGGGAGCCCTGGGATTTTTGGGGCCGACCCTGCCCGAGACCTACGGCTGCGCCAACGTCAGCCATGTCGCCTACGGCCTGATCGCCCGCGAGATCGAGGCCATCGACAGCGGCTACCGCTCGGCGATGAGCGTGCAGTCGTCTCTGGTGATGTACCCGATCTTCGCGTTCGGCTCGGAAGAACAGCGGCGGCGCTGGCTGCCGGGCATGGCGCGCGGCGAGATCGTCGGCTGTTTCGGGCTGACCGAGGCCGATGGCGGCTCCGACCCGGCCTCGATGCGCACCGTCGCCAAGGCCGTCGACGGCGGCTTCGTTCTCAATGGCGCGAAGATGTGGATCACCAACGCGCCGATCGCCGACGTGGCCCTGGTGTGGGCCAAGCTGGACGGGACCATCCGCGGCTTCCTGGTCGAACGCGGCGCCGACGGCTTTGCCACGCCGCGCATCGAGAACAAGCTGTCCTTGCGGGCGTCGGTGACCGGCGAGATATCGCTGAGCGACGTGTTCGTGCCGGCCGACGCCATGCTGCCCGATGTGCGTGGCCTGCGGGGGCCGTTTTCCTGTCTCAACAAGGCGCGCTACGGCATCGCCTGGGGATCGATGGGGGCGGCGGAGTTCTGCCTGCACGCCAGCCGCGACTATGTGGCCAGCCGCCAGGTGTTCGGCCGCCCGCTCGGCGCGCGCCAGCTGGTGCAGAAGAAACTGGCCGACATGGTGACCGAGATCGCGCTCGGCTACGAGGGCGCCCTGGCGCTCGGCCGCCTGCTCGACCAGGGGGCCTGGGTCCCCGAGGCGATCAGCCTGATGAAGCGCAACAACTGCGGCAAGGCGCTGGATATCGCCCGGACGGCGCGTGACATCCACGGCGGCAACGGCATCAGCGGCGAATATCACGTGATGCGACACGCCGCGAACCTGGAAACCGTGAACACCTATGAAGGCGCGCATGACGTGCACGCGCTGATTCTCGGGCGTGCGATCACCGGCGAGAGTGCGTTTTGACCGCGGCCGTACAGTCGATCGGCCATCCGCGGCCGGTTTCGCTCGGCACGGTGATCGCCTCCTCGGCGGCCGGCACCGCGTTCGAATGGTATGACTTCTTCGTCTTCGGGGCCCTGACCCCGATCATCGCCAAGAACTTCTTCTCGGCGCTGGACGCCACCGCCGGCCTGCTGGCGGCGCTGGCCCTGTTCGGGGCCGGGTTCTTCTTCCGGCCGATCGGGGCCTTGATCTTCGGCCGCGTCGGCGACCGGGTCGGACGCAAGGGCGCGTTCCTGATCACCGTGACCATGATGGGCGGCGCGACCTTCGCCATCGGCCTGCTGCCGACCTATGCCCAGGCGGGTCCGGTCGCGCCGCTGCTGCTGGTGCTGATGCGCATCATCCAGGGCACGGCGCTGGGCGGCCAGTACGGCGGCGCGGCCATCTATGTCGCCGAGCACGCCCGGCCCGATCATCGCGGCTATGCGACCAGCTTCATCCAGGCCTCCGCCTCCTTCGGCCTGGTCGGGGCGCTGGGCGTGATCCTCGCCCTGCGCACGGCCATGGGCGAGGCCGCCTTCTCCGACGGAGGATGGCTGGGGGGCTGGCGGGCGCCGTTCCTGATGTCCGCCGGCCTGCTGGCGATCTCGATCTTCATGCGCCTCAAGCTGTCGGAGAGCCCGACCTTCGCGGCGATCCAGGCCGAGGGCAGCCAATCGAAGGCGCCCTACCGGGACGCCTTCGGACGCTGGCCGAACCTGAAGATCGTGCTGACCGCCCTGGTGGCGATGATGTGCGCCCAGGGCGCCGCCTGGTACACGCTGTTCTTCTACGCCGAGCAGGTGTTCCTGGAACGGTTCCTCAAGCTCGCGCCGCTGACCGGCACGCAGCTGCTGATCTCCATCGCCGTGGCCAGCGCGCCGATGTACATCTTCTTCGCGTGGCTCTCCGACAAGGTCGGCCGCAAATGGGTCATGTGGTCCGGCATGACCCTGGCGCTGGTGTTCTTCTTTCCCGGCTTCCACGCCCTGACCCATTTCGCCAATCCGGCGCTGGAGGCGGCGCAGAAGCGCACGCCGGTGGTGGTGGTCGCCGATCCGGCCCATTGCTCCCTGCAGTTCGACATCATCGGCAAGGCGAAGTTCACCACCTCCTGCGACATCGCCAAGAGCGCGCTCTCGAACGCCGGGATCTCCTACGCCAACCAGGTCGCGCCGCCGGGATCGCTCGCCAGGGTGTTGATCGGCGATCAGGTGGTCCTGTCTCAGGACGCGACCGGGCTGCCGCCGGCGGCGCTCAAGGCCGCGACCGAAGCGGTCAAGGGCCGGTTGATGAGCGCGCTGAAAGCCGCCGGCTATCCGTCGAAGGCCGACCCCGCGCACGTCAACTTCCTGGGGCTGCTGGGCGTCCTGATGGTCCTGGTGCTCGCCTGCACCGCCCTCTACGCCCCGATCGCCGTGACCCTGGTGGAGCTGTTCCCCACCCGCATCCGCTATACAGCCATGTCGCTGCCCTACCACATCGGCACCGGCTGGGTCGGCGGCTTCGTGCCGGTGACGGCCTTCGCGATCGTGACCGCCACGGGCGATATCTATGCGGGGCTGTGGTACTCGGTTATCTTCACCGGGCTGAGCGTGGCGACGCTGCCGTTCCTGCTGCCTGAAACCAGAGGGCGGTCGATCGACGGCTAATGCGAGCCAGGCTGATCATTGCCCGGATGATCGGCGATGACGGCGCTCGCTGATCCGGACCAACGGCGGGGCGACCGGACACCCTAAATCCGCCCGGCGGCCACTCGCCGGCTGACCGCGTCGGACAGCAACACCGCCGCGATGGCGATCGCGGCGGAAATTCCGCACAGAAACAGAGCCCGGTTCTCGCCGCCGGGTGTCTGGGTCGCCTGATAGATGGCGCTGGGCAAGGTCAGGGTTTCGCCGGGGATCGCGGCGACGAAGGTGATGGTGGCCCCGAATTCGCCAAGCGCCTTGGCGAATCCCAGAACGCCGCCGGCCAGCGAGTCCCGGCGCCGCCAGGGGCACGGTCACCCTGGCCAGCCGGGTGAACCGTCCGGCGCCGAGGGTCCGCGCCGCCTCGTCGACCTCGCGGTCCATCGCCTCGATCGCCAATCGCATAGGCCGCACCATCAGCGGAAAGGCCATCACTCCCGCCGCCAGAGCCGCCCCTGTCCAGTGGAACGCGAGCACCAGTCCGCCATGCGCCAAAACTCCGCCGAGCCCGCCACGCGGGCCGAACAGCACGAGCAGGGCGTAGCCGGTCGCCACCGGCGGCAACACCAGCGGAAGATGGGTCAGGGCGTCGAGCAGCGCCCGCCCAGGAAATCGCCCGCGGGCCAGGGCCAGGGCCACGACCAGGGCCAGCGGCAGGCCAAGCAGGGTAGCCGTCGCGGCCACCTTGAGCGACAGAGTGATCGCCTGAAGGTCATCGCCCGCGATCAGGCTCACGAGGAGACCGCAGCCCGCAGCCACTCCACCGCGACGCCCTCCGTTCTCAATCCGACGATCAATCCATCGGCTGGCTCGTCGAGCACCGCGACGATCCGCCCGGCCTTGGCGAGAGCGACCAGCGACGGCAGGTCGCCGTCTTCCAACCGCCGTCGCTCGGCGTCCCGGCGTCCGTGGTGGGCCAAGAGCGGCTCGGCGGGCGGTCCGGCCAACACCACGTCGGCGACGGCCAGCTCACGGACGGCGCGCAGCGAAATCAAGTCCGGAGACGTCCCGAGGGCGATGAAACTGATCCGGCCGAGGGCGGACGTCTCGCCGCCGATGATCGCCGCGTCCAGCAGCAGGGCGGCTCGCGACGCATCTCCCCGCGCCGCCGCCTGGCCCGCCGGGCCGGCCAGCACGCCCCGCAGAAAGGCTCGTCGCCTGGCCAGGTCGGGAAACGCCTCGCGCACCGCTTCCCGCCGCGTGCCGAGCAGGGCGGCCATCGGGCCAGCGCCCTCGGGCACCAGAATCTCGAGTTCCGACCGCAGGAGGGACGCAAGCAGGGCGAGATGCGCCCGCGGTGCCGACCGCCGCCACCACCTGGCCGCGGTCGATGATCGCCGGCGTATGGAAATCCGAAAGCTCCGGCGCATCGACAACGTTCAGCGGGGCGCCGCAGGCTCGCGCCGCCCGCCGCCGCCGCCGCGCGGAACACCGGATCGAAACTGGCGACGAACACCAGGTCGGCGCCGGCATAGGCCATCGGGTCGAGCGCGGCGGCGCCGTCGAGTCGGACCACCGTCGCCGGCGAAGTGGCGAAAAGCCGGGCTTTGGCTTCGGCCGGCTCGCCGTCGCCGGCGATGACCAGCCGCTTGCCGCGCAACGGAAAAAAGGCGGGGAAGGTCTCCATTGGCACAAGCCTAACGCGATGGCGCGCGATACGCGACCGCGGCGAGCAATCGGCGCCGCTCAAAAGATCGTCCGGGGCGGCCCCGGGGCGCTTTGATGCATCGGGGTTTCGTCTTATCATCGTTTAGATTACGGGGCGACGGAGACGGGCGATGACGACCACACTCGACATCAACGGCACGCCAGGTGGTCGTCGACACGCCGCCGGACACGCCGCTGCTTTGGGTGCTGCGGGACGAGCTGCCGCTGACCGGCACCAAATACGGCTGCGGCATCGCCCAGTGCGGGGCCTGCACGGTACATGCCGACGGCCAGGCGATCCGCTCCTGCCAGACGCCGATCGGATCGGTCGATGGGGTCAAGATCACCACCATCGAAGGGTTGGGCGGCACGCATCCCCTGCAGGCGGCCTGGGTCGAACTCGACGTGCCGCAATGCGGCTATTGCCAGTCCGGCCAGATCATGAGCGCGGCGGCGTTGCTGGCGCGAACCCCAGCCCCGACCGACGCCGACATCGACGCCGCGATGAGCGGCAACATCTGCCGCTGCGGCGCCTATCAGCGCATCCGCGCCGCCATCAAGCGACGCCGCCGCGCCGCGCACGCCGAGGGAAAACAACAGACCATGAACGCACCGGTCAACTCCACACGCAATGGTCGTGTTTCGCCGGCGCGAACTGCTGGTGGTGTCCGCCACCGTCGCCGGCGGCGCCCTGGTGGTCGGCTGCTCGCCAGCCAGTCTGCTGTCGATCGGCGCCGACGACAGGTTCGGCCCTTTCGGCCCCTTCGTGCGCATCGCGCCCGACGGCGTCGTGACCGTCGTCTCCAAGCACATCGAGTTCGGCCAGGGCAACCACGCCGGCCTGGCGGCCATCGTCGCCGAGGAACTCGACGCCGACTGGGACACCGTGACCGTGGTGCAGGCGCCGGCCAACGCCAAGGTCTACGCCAACCTCGGCATGGGCGTGCAGGGCACCGGCGGCTCGACCGCCATCGCCAATTCCTGGGACCAGCTGCGCAAGGCCGGCGCCGCGACCCGGGCGATGTTCGTCGGAGCGGCGGCGGCCAGCTGGATCGTGCCGGCCAGCGAGATCACGGTGAACAACGGCGTCGTCTCCCACCGTTCGGGCAAGTCGGCGACCTTCGGCGAACTGGTGGCCGACGCCGCCAAGATCGCGCCGCCGACAACGCCGAGCCTGAAGGACCCCAGCGACTTCACCCTGATCGGCACCGACCGGGTGCGGCGCAAGGATGCCTGGCGAAGTCCACCGGGACGGCGCGCTTCACCCAGGACGTCCATCTGCCGAACATGCTGACCGCCATGGTCGCCCATGCGCCGCGCTTCGGCGGCAAGGTGAAGAGCTTCGACGCCGCCGCCGCCCGGGAGGTCGCCGGCGTCGTCGACGTGTTCCAGATCCCGACCGGCGTCGCCGTCGTGGCCGACCGACACCTGGGCCGCGCGCCAGGGCCGCGACGCGCTGAAGGTCGACTGGGACGAGGCCAAGGCCGAGACGCGCGGCTCGCGACGCGATCCTCGCCGAGCTACAAGGACCTGGCGTCCGGCAGGACCGCGCCGCCAGGCGATCTCGAAGTGGCAGAGCTTCGACAGCCACGGCGAGGCCGCGCCGCCGCGCTGGCGCGAGGATCGTCGAGGCCACCTACGACTTCCCCTACCTGGCCCACGCGGCCATGGAGCCGATGAACTGCGTCGCCGAAATCGGCGGCGGCGAGAACAAGCTGACCTTCGGCTCGCAGATCCCCACGCATCGACCAGCTGAACACCGCCATGATCGTCGGCGCGCCTGCCCGGCTCGGTGGAGATCGAGACCCTGTTCGCCGGCGGCTCGTTCGGCCGGCGGGCCAACTTCAAGTCCGACTATGTCGCCGAATGCGTCCACATCGCCAAGCATGTGGGCGGCGGGCCGGCCGGTGAAGCTGGTCTGGACGCGCGAGGACGACATGACCGGCGGCTACTACCGGCCGCTGGTCCACCACGCGCGTCAAGGTGGCGCTGGGCGCGGACGGCTATCCGGCCCACTGGCGCCACCGCGTCGTCGGCCAGTCGATCATGAAGGGCTCGCCGACGGGAAGCGGCGGGCTGGACGAGACCGCCGTCGAGGGGGCGAAGGGCTCGCCCTATCTGAAGGCGACGCCGAACGTCGACGGCCAGGCGATGCTGCCCGACGTCGGGGTGCCCGTGCTGTGGTGGCGGTCGGTCGGCGCGACCCACACCGCCTTCGTCATGGAGCACACCATCGACCAGCTGGCCCGCGCGGCCGGCCGAGACCCGGTCGACTATCGCCGCGCGCTCTACGCCAAGGCGGGCGCCGACCGGCACCTGGCGGTGCTGGACCTGGCGCTGGAAAAGGCCGGACCGACCGCCGCCGGCCGGCTGGACCCGCGGCGTCGCCGTGCACGAGAGCTTCGGCTCGGTGGTGGCCCAGGTGGCCGAGGTGAAGCTCGTCGAACGGCGAGCCGCGGGTCGGCCGGGTGGTCACCGCCATCGACTGCGGCGTCGCCGATCTCGCCCGACCAGATCGCCGCCCAGATGGAGGGCGGGACCTGCTTCGGCCTCTCCGCCGCGCTGTTCGGCCGGATCACCCTGAAGGACGGCGTGGTCGAGCAGAAGAATTTCGACAGCTACCGCGTGCTGCGGATGAACGAGGCGCCGAGCGTCGAGACCTATATCCTGCCCTCGGCCGACGCCGCCCACCGGCGTCGGCGAGCCGGGCACGCCGGTGATCGGCCCGGCGGTGGCCAACGCCCTGCTCGCGATGACCGGCAAGCCGACGACAGCCTGCCGTATGCGTCGAGACCTGACGTTCGACGCACTTGCCCACGGTCGATCTCAAACGCGGGTCGGGATCCGCGCCCGAAGCTCGTCCACGTGCGCAAGCAGGATCGCCGCGCGCTCGGTCCGCGAAGGTCGACCTCGACCAGACGCCGGTTGCGCCGAGACGACGCGAGCACCGGACAGCCCTGCGCCGCCCTCGTCGCCTTCGCAGGGCGAGCAGGTGCGGAAGAGACGGCGCAGCGAACAGCACCGGGTGGCCGCGACGGCCGTCGAAGATCGGCGCGGCGGCCAGCGCGCCGTCCGCCAGCGCCGCGGCGAGCGGCGCGCAGGACGCGAGCGGGATGCGCGGCATGTCGCCCAGGAAGACGAACGCGCCGTCGGCGTCCGGCGGGAAGGCTGGCGACGCCCGGCGCGCAGGCTGGCGGACAATGCCCAGGGCGTAGTCGGCCGCGTGGACGATCCGCAGGCGCTCGCCTGCGCCCATTGCGCACAGCGAACGCCCGCGGCGACCGCCGTCCACCCCGGGTCCGCGCCGGTGACCACGGTCACCGACCGCACCGGCGCGGCGAAGGCGGCGGCCAGGGCGCCGTCGCAGCAGCACGCCGCCGCGCCAGGGCGCGGTCAGTTTGCCGCCGCCGAACCGCGCGCCCGGCCCCGCGGCCAGCACGATCGCCTCCAGCCTCGGGACAACGGCCGCCCACTGTCGCCAAGCCTGATTTCCCCTATGTAGCAGCGGCATGACGCCCTATGACGCCACCTCACCGCATGCGGCGCCAGCGCACGCCGGCTGATCGACGCGTTTCGGCCGCAAGGTCACCTATCTGCGCCTGTCGGTGACCGACCGCTGCGATCTGCGCTGCGTCTATTGCATGGCCGAGCATATGAGGTTTCTGCCCAAGGCCGAGGTGCTCGACGCCTCGAGGAGCTCGACCGCGTCGCCTCGGTGTTCGTCGGCCTGGGCGTGCGCAAGCTTCGGCTGACCGGCGGCGAGCCGCTGGTCCGCAAGGGCGTCATGGCACTGATCGAGCGCCTGTCGCGCCACCTGGCGGACCGGCGCCCTCGACGAGCTGACCCTGACCACCAACGGCACCCGCCTGGCCGTCCATGCCGCCGATCTCGCGCGGCTGGGCGTGACGGCGGATCAATGTCTCGATGGACACCCTGCGACCCGGATCTTTTCCGGCGGCTGACGCGCGGCGGCGATCTGGCGACAGGTGCAGGCCGGCATCGAGGCGGCCCTGGACGCGGGCCTGAAGGTCAAGATCAACGCCGTGGCGCTGGCGCAGGACAACGCCGCCGAAATCCCAGCCCTGATCCAGTGGGCGCACGATCGCGGCATGGACATGACCCTGATCGAGACCATGCCGATGGGCGAGATCGACGAGGACCGCAGCGACCAGTTCCTGTCCCTGGCCGCCGTGCGCCGCGACCTGGAAAGCTATTGGACGCTGCGCGACCTGCCGCTGAACACCGGCGGCCCGGCGCGCTATGTCGAGATCGCCGAGACCGGCGGCCGGCTCGGGCTGATCACGCCGATGACGCCACAATTTCTGCGAGGGCTGCAACCGCGTGCGGCTGACCTGCACCGGCACCCTGCACACCTGCCTGGGTCAGGACGACGCCACCGACCTGCGCGCGGTGATCCGCTCCGGCGCCGGCGACGACGGCGCTGGTCGCCGCCATCGCCGCGCGGCGTCGACGCCAAGCCCAAGGGCCATGATTTCCAGATCGAGCCGCGGCCGGGCCCTCGGTGTCGCGCCACATGTCGACGACGGGCGGCTGAGATGGCGGTCAGGGTGCTGCTGTTCGGTAAGCCTGCGCGACGTCGCCGGTTGGCGCGAGCGGGTGTGCGAGCCGCCGCCCGCGACCCTGTCGGCGCTGAAGAGCGATGATCGTGGCCGACGATCCCGCGCTCGGCGACGGCGCTTGCGCGCGCGCGGCGTCCAGGCGGCCGTGGACCGGGTGCTGGCGCGCGGCGACTGCGCCTTGGGCGCCGGGGCGGAGGTGGCCTTCATGCCGGCGATGAGCGGCGGATGATCCGGCTGACCGACCAGCCGTTCGATCCGGGCGCCGAGCTGACCGCCTTCTGTCTGGCCGCGACGCGGACCGGCGCGGTGGCCAGTTTCGTCGGGATCGCGCGCGGGGCGACGGCGAGCGGGCCTGGAGCTGGAGGCCTATCCCGGTTTCACCGAACGCGAGATCGACGCGTTCGCCGGCGCGGCGCGCGAGACGGTTCAACCTCCACGATGTCGCCGTCGTCCACCGGATCGGCCTGATCGCGCCGGGCGAGGCCATCGTCCTGGTGCTGACCGCGTCGCCTCACCGGCGCGAGGCGTTCGAGGCCTGCGACTACCTGATGGACTATCTGAAATCGCGCGCGCCGTTATGGAAGAAGGAACACGGCCCGGACGGCGCGCGTTGGGTCGAACCGACGGCCCGCGACCTCGCCGATGTATCACGCTGGGAGACATCGAAGGATCCTTGCCGGCGACGCGGTCCGATGGCTGAAGGATTGAGCAGATGAACCTCTCGCCCGGCGGACGGTATGACGAGCCGCCGCGGTATTCACGCCGGTGCGCGTCGCCGTCCTGACGATTTCCGACACCCGCGACGAGGAGAGCGACACCTCCGGACATCTGCTGGCCGAGCGGGTCTCGGCCGCCGGCCATCGTGCTGGCCGAGCGGGCGATCGTCCGCGACGACGTCGAGGCGATCCGCGCGCGGATCAAGGCCTGGACCGGCTCGGGCGACGTCGACGCCATCGTCACCACCGGCGGCACCGGCCTCACCGGCCGCGACGTGACGCCCGAGGCGATCGAGCCGCTGTTCGACAAGAAGATCGACGGATTTTCGGTCGTCTTCCATCTGGTCAGCTACCAGTCGGTGGGCCTTTCCACCCTGCAGTCGCGCGCCCTGGCCGGTCTGATCGACGGCGTGTTCGTGTTCTGCCTGCCCGGCTCCAACGGCGCGGTGAAGGATGGCTGGGACAAGGTCATCGCCGCCCAGCTCGACAGCCGCCACCGGCCCTGCAACATGGTCGAGCTGATGCCCCGGCTGCTGGAAGCGATGAGCCGCCTGACCCACCTCGACGAGTCGGGCCGGGCGCGGATGGTCGATGTCTCCGGCAAGCCGGCGACCATGCGGGAGGCCGTCGGCGAGGGGCGGGTGCGGATGAGCGCCGGGACCCGGGCGCTGGCGATCTCCGGGGCGGGGCAAAAGGGCGACGTCCGCGCGGTCGCCGAAATCGCCGGCGTGATGGCCGCCAAGCGGACCGCCGACCTGATCCCGCTCTGCCATCCGCTCGCTTTGTCGCAAGGTCGAGGTCTCGGTCGAGCCGTGCGACGCGGGTCTGGGCGGTGACCGCCCGGGTCAGGACCACCGGCCCGACCGGCGTGGAGATGGAAGCGCTGACCGCGGTCTCGGTGGCCTGCCTGACGATCTACGACATGCTCAAGGCCGCCGAACGGGGCATGGTGATCGAGGCGGTGCGGCTGGTGGAAAAGAGCGGCGGCGCGTCCGGCGACTGGCGCGCGCCATGAGACTGCTGACCGTCGAGGACGCGCGCATCGCGCATGCTGGCCGCGGCGCGCGCCCTGGGCTGCGAGACGCGTCGACCTGCGCCGCGGCCCTCGGCCGGGTGCTGGCCCGGGACGTGATCGGCGTCGCGCGACCAGCCGCCGTTCGCCGCCTCGGCGATGGACGGCTGGGCGGTGCGTGCGGCGGACTGCCCCGGGCGCCTGCGGATCGCCGGCGAGAGCGCCGCCGGGCGCGGCGTATGCCGGCGCGCTCGGGACCGGCGAGGCGGTGCGCATCTTCACCGGCGCGCCGGTTCCGGCCGGCGCCGACGCCGTGGTGATCCAGGAGGACGCCAGCGCGCCGATGGCGACCACGTGGTCGTTCCGGCGGTTGGCGAGCCCGCCATGTCCGACCCGCGGGCCAGGATTTCCGCGCGGGGACGCTGTTGCTGCCCGGCGGGCGTCGCCTCGACGCCTGGCGGCTGTCGCTGGCCGCGGCGGCCGGGCGGGCCGACGCTGGAGGTCGCGCGGCGCCCGCGGGTGGTCGTCCTATCGACCGGCGAGGAGATCGTCGCGCCGGGCGGCGTCCCGGGCCCGTTCCAAATCTTCAATTCCGGAACGACGGCGCTGACGGCCCTTGCGGAGGGTTGGGGCGGCCGATGCGGCGGCGCTCGTTGAAGTCGGCGACGATGTGGCGGCGACCAGCGGATGCGGTGGCAGCCGCCGGCGGCGACCTCATCGTCACCATCGGCGGCGCGTCGGTGGGCGACCATGATCTGGTCAAGCCGGCGCTCGGCCAACTCGGCCTGCGCATGATCGTCGAAAGCGTCGCGGTCAGGCCCGGCAAGCCGACTTGGTTCGGCGTGCTCGCCGACGGCCGCTGCGTGCTGGGGCTGCCAGGCAACCCGGCCTCCGCGATGGTCTGCGCCGAGTTGTTCCTACGATCATTGCTGGTGGCGATGCAGGGCGCCGAACCCGCGCTGAGGCTCGCAACGGCCCGGACGGCCGGCCACTGCCCGCCAATGGCCCGCGCGAACACTGGATGCGGGCCAGTCTGCAGTCGGCCACGGACGGCTATATCGCACGTGACGCCCTTTGCCGGACCAGGACTCCGCGCTGGTCAGCGTGTTCGCGCGGGCCGGACGCCCTGATTCGCCGCGCGTCCGCCGCGGCCGCCGCACAGGCCGGCGAACCGGTCGAGGTCCTGCCGCTCGAACGGTTGTCCTGATCCGGCCGGCGTGGGGCCGTTGTCGCCGACATGGAACCTCGGCGCCTTGCCTGTTATGAGCGGTTCATTGTCGGGGCGGAGTGTCTTTGAATGTTGCTAGTGGCCGCCTTGGCACTGACCACTCTGTTGGGCCATCCCCATCCCGCGCAGGTGAAGCAACATCGCTACACCGTGGGCGCCTGGCGAATGACCGTGGGCCACGACCTGTTCACCGACGCGATCCGCTGCACGTTGCAGACGCGCACGATGCACTACCGCAACGAGACACTGATCTTTCACCTGCGCGCCGGCCTCGAAACCACCCATGCTTATTTCAAGATCGACGACGGCGACGCCCACCCGGTATCGGACGCCTTCCATCAAGTCGAAGCGCATGGCTTCTTCCCCCGCCGCGGCTGGCTGGACGATCGGGCCGGGGGCGACGTCGCTCTGCCGGCGTCCTATGTTCATGACGCGCGCCGCGTGTGGATTCGCGCCTCGCCGCGCCAGCGCCCGAATGTGTTCAAGGTCAGTCGTTTTGATGACGCGCTGGACCAGGCGCGTTCGAATGGTTGCACCGAGGAGTCGTTCAAGCCGGCCTCATGAAGCCGAGCCATGGCGCAGGGCGGTGATCTCGGCGATCACCGCGACCGCCACCTCCCACGGCGCCTTGCCGCCGATGTCCAGGCCGATGGGTGCATGCAGTCGGCCGATGTCGGACGCGGAGAGGCTCGCGCGAAGCAATCCCGCGACCCGTTCGGGCACCCGCCGCCGGGCGCCCGGGCGCCCGACATAGAAGGCCGTCGGAGGGCAAGGCGACGATCAGCGCGGCATGGTCGAGTTCGGCGTCGTGGGTGGCCACGGCGACTGCCGTCCAACGGTCCAGCCCGATGTGGCGCAAGGCCGCAGACGGCTCGTCCCGCAGATAGGCGATGCCGTCGATCGGCGGCGGCTCGAGTGGTCCGCTGCGGCCGACGAGCGTCGTATCGCAACCGATCCTGCGCGCCTAGGCTGGCGATCGCCAGCGCCGTCGGATCGGCGCCCAGCACGATCAACCGGAGGACGGGGTCGTACTGCCGTTGGAAGCGCGCCGGCTCCAGGGGCGGGCGCGGCGATGGCCGGCGCACAGGCGCGCCGCTCGCCATCGCTCAGCCAGGCGGCCGGGATCCGCGCGTCGCTCGAGCGCGAACAGCGCGCGCATGGCCTCGTCGTCCGGGCGGAATCCGTTCCAGCTGGATCTCGATCCGCGCCCCGCACAGCAGGCGGATGTCGGGCCAGGGGCTGCCCTGGCCGTAGACCAGACGGCGCGGCCGTCCGTCGTCGAGAACCGAACGGGCGTGCCCGACGACATCGGCTTCGAGGCAACCGCCGGACAAGAAATCCCGACGACGCGATCGCCGGCGATGACCATCTGCGTCCCAACGGGCCGAGGGCCGCCGTCGTCGAGAGCAACGATGGTGGCCAAGGCGGCGGGCTGGCCAGCCTGGGCCGCCGCGCGCAAGGCGGGTCTCGCGTCATCGGTGAAGCCGAACATCGGCCAATCAGGCAGGGCGGAGTTCATTTCGGCTACGTTAACCAAGCCGCAACATCGTCGATACCGGTTCTTTACGCCTTGCGGTTCAGTATCTCGCGACAGTTGGTGAAAAGTGGCGCGATGACCCCCCAGACCACCCAGGCCCTGATCGGTAAACTCGGCCTTGGCGCGGCTCAATTCGGACTCGACAGCCCGCGGGGACGTGGTCGTCCGCCGGAAGCCGAAGTGCGCGACATGCTGGCCACGGCCAACCGGGCGGGCCTAGGCGTGCTCGATACCGGGGCCGCCTCCATGCATGGCGAGGCGGTGCTCGGTGGCGTGATGCCGAGGCCGGCGGCCTTCAGAATTACCGTGAAGGCGGCGCGTGGCGATCGCGGACCGGGGTTCGTGGAGGCAGAGGCGCGGGCCTCGTTGACCAGACTGGGCTTGAATCGCGCCGACGCGATCATGGTGCAATCGGCCGGCGACCTGTTCTCACCCTACGGTCCGACGCTGTGGGACACGCCTGAAACGGCTGCGCGACGCCGGTCTGTTCGCCCGGGTCGGGATTTCCGCCTATGCCTCCGACGACCCGGCCGGGCTGGCGCGGCGTTTCCGGCCTGATTTGATCCAGGCGCCGGCCAGCCTTCTCGACCAGCGGTTGCTGGTCGATGGCAGCCTCGCCAGGGTGCGCGACATCGGTGTCGATGTGCATCTGCGTTCGATCTTCCTCAACGGCCTGCTGTTTCTGCCCCCGGACCGAGCCCCCAGCCAGCTAGGCGCGGCCGCCATCAGCCGACTGACCCGGGCCAGGCGGATGATCGCCGAAGGACGCAGCGACCCCTTGCAGGCGGCTCTTGGATTCGCTCTGTCGCGAACCGAGGCCAGCGCGGTGATCGTCGGCGCGGCGACGGTCGCCGAACTCAACGCGGTGCTCGCCGCCTCCGCCAAACCGCCGCCCGACCTCGACTGGGACGACATGGCGCTCGACCATCCCGAACTGGCCAGCCCGAAACGTTGGGCGGCCGCCTGATCGCGCAATTCCACGGCGCCGCGATCCGATCAGCCTGCCGATCCACCCAAGAGACAGGCGGCGACCCACCAGGACGGTTGGGCGGCCGCTACCCGCGCGGCCAACGCCGCCGCGCCCTCGGGAGTCGAACAAAGCGCGAAGCAGGTGGCGCCAGAGCCCGACATTCGTGTCAACAGCGCCTCTGGCTGCTGCGCCAGCAGTCGCAGGACCTGGCCGATCGCCGGCTGCAAAGCCATCGCCGGCGCCTGTAGATCGTTGCGGCAGGTCCGGAGAAATTCGGCCATCGCCACGGCCGATTCGAACCGGGCCGGCCACAGCGGCGCATTCGCACCGGACGCTGAAACGGCCTTGTCGTATTCTCGGTAGACCTCGCCGGTCGGCGATGGAGCGCCGGGGTTGACCAGCACGGCGGCCAGATCGGGAAACCGCGGCGCCGGTTGCAATCGCTCGCCGCGGCCGGTGGCGATCGCCGGCCGTCCGTTCAGGCAGGCGGGGACATCCGATCCGAGCTCGAGACCGATCGCTGAAAGAGTTGCTTCAGGCAGGTCGAGCTCGAAGGCCTCGTTCAACAGCCGCAGCGTCGCCGCGGCATCAGCCGATCCCCCTCCCAGGCCGGAGGCGATCGGTAGTCTCTTGTCCAGCCCAAGGCGGAAGGTGAGGGACCGGCCCCGGGCCAGAAGCTCGCTGGCGCGGATGATCAGGTTGTCGGGCCCGGTCGGCAATCCATCGGCGAACGGGCCGGTGATGGCGAGACCGCCCTCCCCGCCGGTGAGGATCGATAGCCGGTCACCGATATCGGCGAACACCATCAGACTGTCGAGCGGGTGATAGCCATCCGGCCCCGGCGGCCCGACGTGCAGGTACAGATTGACCTTGGCGGGCGCGAGCCGTTCGAGAAGCATCGGCCGGCGTCAGGACCCGACCGTCATCGGCGAGCCGTCGAGCCCGGCCTTCAGCTTGCTCTCCACGGCGGCCTTGAGCTTGTCCGAAGGCTCCAGCGTCAGCACGCGGCGCCATTGGAACCGGGCTTCCGTCTGGCGGCCGACCCGCCAGTAGGCGTCGCCGAGATGATCGTTGATTTCAGGATCGCCGGCCTCGAGCACCACGGCGTCCTCCAGCTGTTCGACGGCGCGCCGATAGTCGCCTAGTCGGTAATAGGCCCAGCCGAGCGAGTCCACCATCGGCCCCGACCGCGGGTCCAGGCTGACGGCCTTCTTGACCATGGTCAGCGCCTCGGGGAGCCGCTCGCCCCGGTCGATCCACGAATAGCCCAGAAAGTTCAGCAACTCCGGCTCGTCGGGGTCCTGGGCCAGTGCGCGGGTGAGATCGCGTTCCGCTTCCGACCACCTGCCGCTTTCCTGCAAATCCACGGCCCGCATATACAGCAGCCGCCAGTCGGGGTGATCGCCCTTGCGCTCGATCAGCGGGTCCAGGATCTTGGCGGAACTCTTCATAGCGTTCATCGGCGCGCAATAGATCGGCCAGATTGGTGACCGCCTCCTGGTTATCGGGCGCCGAGGCATACACGACGCGCGCTATCTTCAGGGCCGCGTCCTTGTCCCCGTCGGTCTGATAGCTCCACGCCAGTTTGCCGCGAGCGACGACATATTGGTCGGATCCTGGTCGCGGGGTCAGATAGGCGGCGCGCGCGCCATCCTCGTCGCCGATATTGGTCAGTATGTCGCCGACCAGAACCCAGGCTTCGTCGCGGGTCGGATCGAGGCGCAACGCCAGCCGGAGGTAGGCCAGGGCCACCTCTTCCTGCTTCTGGATGATCAGCACCGTGGCCGGCGCCACCAGGGCCTCGGCCGCCGATCGCCGCAGGCCCGGCAACATCGGCGCGGCCCTGTGCGCGTTCAGACGCTCGCGGGCCTCCTGCAGGGCCCGGTCGTCCGGATTGTGTGACAGGGCCTGGTCGTAAATCGCCAGCGCTTCGGCGGAGCGGCCCCGCCGCTCCAGCATCTGCCCCAGGTTGAGGCTGGCGATGCCGCCGGGATCCCCCGAGGCGATCAGGGAGCGAAAGGCGGTCTCGGCCTCGTCGTAATGATGGAAATGCTCGTACAGCTTTCCCTGGTCCAGACTGGCGTAGAACTGGGCGACCGGCTCGCCGTCGATCACGGGGTGCGCGGTGGCGTTCTGAACATCGCCGGCCGCCGCGGCCGCCCACGGGATGAGCAGGGCGGCGGCGCTGTTTCGTCGCCCGCCGGCGTCCGGGCCAGCCAACAAGGCGTAGGCTAGCCTGGCCTTGCCGGTGGACAAGGCTTCCACTCCGCGGGTCAGAACGCCCAATCCGCGCATGACAGGATCGCCGGCCCCGTCCGTCGGGGCGACCGCCGCCGCCTTGGCGATGTCGCCGGCCAGCAAATAGGCGCTGAATTCGCGTGGATTCGAGGAAGGCCCCGTCCCCGGCCCGGTCCATGTCGGCCGCTCGCCCAAAATAGATCGCCGCGGCGTCGCCATGGCCGGCATTGACCGCGGCCTGGCCGGCGAGGAACAGGCCATAGGCGGAATCGCCCGGGGCGATTTCGACCGCCGTCCGCGCTGGAGTAGGCGTCGGCGCGGCGGCGAGAGGTCGCGCGGTCGGTTGGGACGCACAGGCGCCGAGCAGGGCGAACGGCAAGATGGCGTAAAGGGCGCGCGGCTTGATCATGGTGATTGTCTTGATCCCGAAATGTGGCGCCGTGAAGGGGCGGGTGGGATTTACATATTGGGATAGTTCGGGCCGCCGCCGCCCTCGGGGGTGGTCCAGCGGATATTCTGCGAGGGATCCTTGATGTCGCAGGTCTTGCAATGCACGCAGTTCTGCGCGTTGATCTGGAAGCGTGGATTGGCTCCCGCCTCATCGTAGAGCACTTCATAGACCCCGGCTGGACAATACAGCCTGGCCGGCTCGCCATAGCGCGGCAGATTGATGCCGATCGGCACGCTGGGATCGACGAGCTTCAGGTGCGCGGGCTGATCCTCTTCGTGGTTGGTGGCGGACAGGAACACGCTGGACAGCTTGTCGAAGCTCAGCACGCCGTCGGGCTTCGGATAGACGATCGGCCGGTAATCCTTGGCGAGACCCGTCGCGTCGGCGTCGGTCTTGCCGTGTTTCAGGGTGCCGAACACCGAGAATCCGCTGGTCAGGTTGCTGACGATCAGGTCGGCCATCACCACCGCCCCCCCCACCCAGGTGCCCAGTCGGGACCACAGCGGCTTGGCGTTGCGCACGATGTGCAACTCCTTGCGCACCCAGGAATTCTGATAGGCCGTCTCGTAATCGTCGAGCCGGTCGGCTGACCGGCCCGCCTGGATGGCGGCGAACGCGGCTTCGGCGGCGAGCATGCCGGTCTTCATGGCGTTGTGGCTGCCCTTGATCCGCGGCAGGTTGACGAAGCCGGCGGAACAACCGATCAGCACGCCGCCGGGGAACAACAGCCGCGGCACCGACTGCAGGCCGCCTTCGGTGATCGCCCGCGCGCCATAGGCGATCCGCTTGCCGCCCTGGAGGGACCGCCGGATCGCCGGGTGATGTTTGAGGCGCTGAAATTCGTCGAAAGGCGATAGCCACGGGTTCTTGTAGTTGAGGTGCACGACCAGGCCGATGGCCACGTAGTGGTCGCCGAAATGGTACATGAAACTGCCGCCGCCGGTGGTGTCGTCGAGCGGCCAGCCGACGGTATGCTGCACCAGACCCGGTTCGAACACCTCGTCGGGAACCTGCCAAATCTCTTTGAGACCGATGCCGTACTTCTGTGGCTCGCGTCCCTCGGCGAGCTTGAACCGCGCCTGGATCTCCTTGGCCAGCGACCCACGAACCCCTTCGGCGATGAAGGTGTATTTGGCGTGCAGTTCGAGGCCCGGCTGGTAGTCGGGCTTCGGCTCGCCGTCCTTGCCGATTCCGAACACCCCCGCCACGACGCCCTTGACGCCGCCGTCCTCGGCATAAACCAGCTCGGAGGCGGCCATTCCGGGGTAGATTTCGACGCCCAGCGCCTCCGCCTCGCCGGCCAGCCAGCGGCAGACGTTGGCGAGCGAGGCGATGTAGTTACCGTGGTTGTGCATGAACCTCGGCATCGGAAACATCGGAATCTCGATGTCGCCCTGCGGCCCCAATGCCAGGAAGCGGTCATGTGAAACCGGAGTCTCCAGAGGCGCGCCCTTCGCCTTCCAGTCGGGAATCAGTTCGTTCAACGCCCTGGGATCGATCACGGCGCCCGACAGGATATGAGCCCCCACCTCGGAGCCCTTCTCGACCACCGCTACGGAAATCTCCGCCCCGGCGTCGGCCGCCAACTGTTTGAGCCGGATGGCGGCGGACAGGCCGGCCGGTCCCGCGCCGACGACGACCACGTCATAGTCCATCGCTTCGCGTTCTACGTCGCCGGTCATGTTTCTCAACGCCCTGGTGTCAGCTCACGGCTCTAATCGAAGCGCGAAGCGGGGCGGTCAAGAAGAAAGGGCGTTATTGCCCTTTGGCGGCTTCCCGCTCCGCCTTGCGCGCGGCCCGGGCCGCGATGCATGCCTGCGACAGTTCGCCTTCGTGCTGCTTGAGGCACCGACCCCATTTTGCCTCTCCCGCGCAGAACTTCTGAATATCGTCGGCGCAAGCGGTCTTCACCGCCGCCCGCCCACTGGCGTCCGGCGCGGCGGAGGCCATGACGGTGTTGGACGGGGTCGCCGGGGCCGTCGCCGCCGGCATCGTGGCGCTTTGCGCCACCGTATTGCTCGGGGCTTTGCCGGCTTTGTCGCAGGCCGCGAGCGACAAAAGCGAAACCGCGACAGCGAGGGCAAGATTGAGAGATCGAGTACGCATCACGCAGGTCTCCTTGGTCGAGGCGTCCGGCTAGCTCAGCGGCGGCCGGCGGCAATGGTTCCCCTACCATCGCCCGTTCCGCGCGGCGGCGCCAGAGTGATCGGCGCCCTCCTTGATCAGTTTCAGTGTGATCGGCGCTACCGTGCTCCGTTCCACCGTGACCCGTGTTAGCAAGGCACATGCGCGACGCCTCTTCCGCCATCGCAATCCAGGCCGCCGAGAGCCTGCTCGCGTTCTGGGCCTGGGCCGGTGTGGACGCCTGCCATGGCGAGGCGGCCGTGGATCGGACGGCTCGACCGCCGGCGGCGACCCGGCCGCGCCGTCGCGGCCTGGCCCGACCGGCATTCCAAGCCAGGCGGATGCACCCGACACCGCGGCCGGAAGTTCAATCGAGGCCGCCCGGCTGGCCGCCGCCGCGGCGGGCGACCTGGCCGCGCTGGAGTCGGCCATCGCCGCTTTCGACGGCTGCGCCTTGAAGTCGGCCGGCGCTCGTCGCGCCGTCTTTGCCCGTGGCGAACCGCACGCGCCGGTGCTGATCATCGGCGAGGCGCCGGGGGCGGACGAGGATATCCAGGGCGCGCCGTTCGTCGGTCGGGCCGGGCAGCTTCTCGACAAGATGCTGGTCGCCGCGGGGCTCGAGGGGCGAGTTTTCATCACCAATACGGTGTTCTGGCGGCCGCCCGGCAATCGGACGCCGACCCTGGCGGAACAGCAGACATGCGCTCCCTTTCTCGAGCGGGCCATCGAACTGGTCGATCCGAAGATTTTGCTGCTGGTCGGAGGCGCGGCCGCCAAGTCGATGCTCGGGGTCGCCGACGGCATCCTCAGCCTGCATGGACGATGGTTCGAATGGCGGTCGCGCGATCGAGGCCGCGAAATCCCTGCCCTCCCCACCCTGCATCCCGCTTTCCTGCTGCGCCAACCGAGCGCCAAGAAGCTGGCCTGGGCCGATCTTCTCATCCTGGCCGAGCGGCTTGATCGTCCAGCCCGGACACCCTAGTGGTGGTTCGCCCATGATCCGACTCCCGACCTCGGCCGCGCTGTCGCTTGCCCTGTCGATCAGCGCCTTGCCGGTCGCGGCCCCGGCCGCGACGCCGGCGATCCTTTCGGCCACGGACGCCCAGACCTATGTCGCCGCGTTCGACGCGGCCGAGCACGGCGACGCCGCCGCGGCCGAGACGACGCTGTCGAAAGTGCAGGATCCCTGTCTTGCCGGGCGAGTTCGCTTCCTCACCCTGGCGGGCCCAACGCCCCGCAAGGCATCCTACGGGGATCTGGAAAGCTGGCTGAAAGCCTTTCGCGACCTCCCGGGGGCCAATCGAATCTATGCCCTGGCCATGAAGCTGCGGCCGCCCGGGGCGCATCCTCCGGCGCCGGCCGCCCCGTTGATCGCCGAGGGGCCCGACGAGATCGCCGGCCTGCCGGCCGACCGGATTTCGACAGCGGGCCGTCAGGCCTATTTCAGCGGAGACCTGGCCCGGGCGGCAAGCGCCGCGACCGCCGATGGCGACCACTGGATCGCCGGGCTGGCCGCTTATCGCCTCGGACGTTTCGCCGAGGCGCGGGACGACTTTTCCGCCGTGGCCGTGGACGCCAGCGGTGGTGACGACGCGCGGGCGGCCGGAGCGTTCTGGGCCGCGCGCGCCGCCCATGCCTTTGGACAGGACCTGGAGGCCCAGGATTTTCTGCGTGTGGCCGCCTCGGCGCCCGAAACCTTCTATGGGATGATCGCCCGCCGACGACTGGAGCTGAACGACGATCCGTTGGGGCGGTTGCTGGACGCACCGGCCAGGATCGATCCGGTTTCCGCGGTGGGCCTCGACGCCCCGGGCGTCCGCCAACTGATCGAGACCGATCCGCGCGCGCGGCGCGCCATCGCGCTGATGCAGATCGGCCGCAGGCTGGATGCGGGCCTGGAACTGCGCACCGGCCTCGCCCTGGCGATGGACGATGGTGAGCGGGCCGCCTGGACGACCCTGGTGCTCGCCCTCAACCCCAGTCACCCGGATCTGTCGGCCTCGGTGAGCATCGCACCGGCCGCGCCGGCGGTCGTCTACCCCGCACCGAGACTGGCGCCGTTGGGGGGTTTCGTGCTCGACAAGGCGCTGGTCTATGCGCTCGCCTGGCAGGAGAGCCGTTTCAACTCCCTGGCCGTCTCGCCAGCCGGCGCGATCGGACTGATGCAGGTGATGCCGCAGTCGGTGGCGGAGGTCACCGGAGATGATTCCCTGCGCAACGACCCTATTCCGCTGTTCGATCCCGCGACCAATTTGCGGGCGGGGCAGCAGTATGTGACCTGGCTACGGCAACGGGCGGTCGGCCCGGATCTGCTGCGGGTCGTCGCCGCCTACAACGGCGGACCGGCGACAATCGAACGGGCGCAAGCCAGCGTCGGGGTCGACGACAGCCTGCTGATCGTCGAAAGCGTACCCTTCGCCGAGACCCGTGAGTACGTTCGCAAGGTGCTGGCCGCCTATTGGAGCTACCGCCGTCAGTTCGGCGCCGACAGCCCGACCCTCGATGCGCTCGCTTCGGGCGCCAGGACGGTGGACGCCAGCCTCGATCGCTAGGCCAGGCTTCAAGTCTGTTCTTTATTTGTTCCTGAAACCGCGCTAAACGGCGCGCATGCCGAGCATCGCCAAACCGGCGCGCGGGCGGGGCGCGAGATCCAACGCGGCCGGGCGCTTCGAAAGTCTCGCGCGCGTCGACTTCGACGACGGCTGGACCGCCGACGATGACGTCCCGCCGACCTTGCGGACCACGATGACCCCCGAGAGCGCCCGCACGATCATCACGCGCAACGACAGCCCGGATGTCGGGTTCGATCGCTCGATCAATCCCTATCGAGGGTGCGAGCACGGCTGCATCTATTGTTACGCACGGCCGGCGCACGCCTACATGGGCCTGTCGCCGGGTCTGGACTTCGAGAGCCGGCTGTTCTTCAAGCCTCAAGCGGCCCAGCTGCTGGCCCGCGAGCTGGCCAGGCCGGCCTACAAGCCGGCGGTCATCCACATCGGCGGCAACACCGATCCCTACCAACCGCGCGAGCGGGCGCTTCGCGTCACCCGGCAGATCCTTGAAGTCCTGGCGGACCACCATCACCCGCTTTCGGTGATCACCAAGTCGGCCCTGATCGTGCGCGACGCCGATATTCTGGCCCCGATGGCCAAGGCCGGGCTCGCGCGGGCCGCGGTCTCGATCACCACGCTGGATCGTACTCTGGCGCGGGTCATGGAGCCGCGAGCGGCGACCCCGGAACGGCGACTGGCGGCCATTCGCGCCCTGACCGAGGCGGGGGTCCCGACCGTGGTGATGTTCGCCCCGGTCATTCCGGGCTTGAACGATCACGAGCTGGAAAGCGTACTTCGCAGCGCCGCCGAAGCCGGCGCGGCCGGCGCGGGCTATGTCGCGTTGCGCCTGCCGCTCGAAATCAAGGACCTTTTCCGCGAATGGCTCGCCGATAAGCTGCCCGACCGGGCCCAGCGGGTGATGTCGCTGGTGCGCCAGATGCGCGGGGGCCGCGATTACGACGCCAAATGGGGCCAGCGAATGAAGGGCGAAGGACCGATCGCCGAATTGATCGCACAGCGTTTCAAGATCGCCCGTCGCCGATTCGGCCTCGACACACCGCCGCCGCCGCTCGACACCAGCCAGTTCCACGTCCCGCCGCGGGTCGGCGACCAATTGGACCTGTTCGCCTGAAGCTCAGGTCGACGGGCGGCGCTCGAACAGCATCGCCTTGGTGAGAAAGGCCGTGTCCTGGCCGTTTTGCGCCAGACCGTTGGCGGCAAACAGGCCGGCCAGGTCCGTCTGGCAATAGCTGTTGTAATAGGGTTCGTGAAAATAGGCTGGGAAGGCTTCCAGCAGGCGGCTGAGGCGTGGTTCGTCCGACGGCTGGATGGAGTCGGCGAACGCCAACAGACCGTTCGGCTTGAGCACCCGGGCAATTTCGGCGGCCACGGTCTCGCGCACGCGGGGTGGCAGTTCGTGGAAGAGGTAGACGCAGGTCACGGCGTCGAGCGACCCGTCGGCGAACGGCAAATGTTCGGCATTGGCCTGGATCAGCGACCGCACGCCGGAGCGGCGCCGCGCCTCGGCCAGATAGGCCGGCGACAGGTCGACACCATGCAGGCGGGCGCGCGGAAACGCCGCGTTGAGGTCGACCAGAAAGGCGCCCGAACCACAGGCCAGATCCATGATGCTCGCACCCCGATGGTCGCGACCGCGCCAGGCTTTGGCCAGCAACGCCAGGGCCCGGCGGCGCATGGCGCCCGCGGCCCCGGCAAACAGCAGCTCCACCTGGGATTCATACCTCCGGGCGCTTTCCCTGGTGAACCAACCGCCGGTCTGGAAGTGGAAGTTCTGGCGATAATACGTCGGATAGCCCCTGGCGGCATCGGAGTCCGCCCTCGCCTCCGTACCGCCGCCACGGCGGCGCCGGTCTTCGACCGCGCGGGCGTCGGCCATCACATCGGCGGCGGCGCGCAGACTGACCGGATCGTCGATCATCGGCGGATAGAGGCCGGCAGCGACATCCCGGGCGTCTTTTTCGAAGGGGTCGCGCCAGGCCCGCCGAACGAAGCCGTCCGGCGGGGGCGGCTCGCTAGGATGAAAATTTTCAGGTCTTTTTCGCGCCGTGCCGGCGATCGCCCGCGTGGCGACACCCGCCGCGCCCCACCAGGCTGCCTTCAGCACGCCGCTGGCGGCTTGAACCGATCGGTCCGGCCGGAACGCCGACCGCAGTCTATGGAGTCTGCTCGCTCACCATCGTCACCGGCTGAATACACCCACCAGCTCAATATGGGCCGACCACAGGAACTGGTCCACCGGCAGCACGCGTTCGAGGACAAAGCCGCCGTCGATCGAGAATTTTCGCGTCACGGGCAAAGGTCGTCGGATTGCACGAGGCGGCGACGACCCGCGGCGTCGCCGATCGGGCGATTTCGCCGCATTGCGCGGCGGCGCCGGCGCGCGGTGGGTCGAACACCACGACGTCGATCTTGCGGAGATCCTGCGCCAGCACGGGGCGCCGATCGAGATCCCGGGTGGTCGCCTCGATAGGACTGAGCCCCGGCGCGCTGGCGATCGCACCGCGCAGGGCGCTGATCGCGGGCGCCGCGATGTCGTGGGCCGACACCGGGGCCACGGCGGCCAACGGAAAGGTGAACGCGCCGACACCGCAATACAGATCGGCGATCCGGCGGGCGCCCTGGGCGGCGGCGACGATGAACTCGGCCATCGCGCGTTCCGCCCCGGCGACGGCCTGCAGAAAGGCGCCGGGAGGCAGGGCGACGATCGCCGCACCCATCCGTACGATGCAGGGCCGCGCCTGGTAGATCACCTCGCCGGCCAGTGTGACGCGTGCGACATCGCCGTCGGCGGCGATGGCGGCGGCTCGCATCCGGGCATCCGCAGAAAGACCGCCGGAACGCCGCTCGACGCCGGTGACATCGATGTCGAGGCCCGTCTCGCTGATCGTCACATGCAGCGTCGGGGCGGATTTGGGGTGCTCCAGAAACGTCTCGGCGAGCCGACGCAGCAGAGGCAAGGCGGCGACCAGCCGTGGATCGGCGATAACGCAGTTGTCGATACCGACGGTTCGCCAGGAACGCCGCGCCTTGAAACCGACAAGGGCGCTTGGACCCTGGCGGCGGGCGTGCAGCGCCAGCCGACGGCGCGTGCCCGGCCGGGCGGCGTATGGCGGCAGTATCTTCGTCTCGATTCCCACCCGCGCCAGAGCCTGGGCGATCTGCTGCGATTTCCAGTCCAGGTAGGGTTCGTTGGCCCAGTGTTGCAGGGCGCACCCGCCGCAGTCGCCAAAATACCGGCAAGGTGGTTCGATCCGGGCGTCGCTGCACCGCAGCCGCTCGATGGTCTCGGCGCGGCCATGTTCGATCGTCGCCAGGATCCGCTCTCCAGGCAGGCTCAACGGGGCGAACATTCCATCCGCCGACACACCATCGCCCTGGGCGCCCATTGCAACAATGTCGAGGGTCGTCGCGTTGGTCATCTCGGCGCCAATTTTCCCGGGCATCGCCGGATCGCCCATCGGCAATACTACCGAATGATGAATGAGCCGCTCAACTTTCATTCATCGGCTCGGATGCAGGATGATCGCGAACGAAGAAGCGCCGGACAGGAACGCAAATGGAGACGCCATCATGAACCGTTACTTCGCCGGGGTCATCTCCGCCGCTCTCGCGGCCGCAACGATATCGACCCCTCATGTCGCCGATGCGCAATACTATCACAGTTATGGACCCGACCCGTGCCACGCGGAGCGGCGGCAGGCAGCCAACACGGGCGCCGTCGCCGGCGGCGCTACGGGCGCGATCCTGGGCGGGGCGGTGATCGGCCATAGTCTCGGCGGCGCGCTGATCGGCGGCGCGGTGGGCGCTGTCGCCGGCCATGAGATCGCCAAGAGCACGGTCAGCTGCGTCAGCTATCCCCGCCGGATCAGTTACCATCGGGCAAATTGCCGCTGGGTCGAAGAATACCACGCGGGCCGTCGCCACGATTTCGAGGTTTGCCGAGGCGGCGACGGCGTGTGGCGACCCAGCGGCCGCAGCTGAAACCTACCGTAGCCTTTCACAACAGGAGTAGCCGATGCATCGCCGAAGCCTTTACTCAGGAATGGCCGCCGCGGCGGTCGCCGCCTTGGCGATCTCGCCCGGTCTGGCCGCCGCGCAGGACAACAACGGCTACTATCCCCCGCCGCCGCCCTCCGCGGCCTACCGCGATTGCCAGCATGACAAGACCGGCAACACTGTCGTCGGGGCTCTGGTCGGCGCCGGTCTGGGCGCGCTGCTGGGGGCGGGGCTCGCCGCCGAAGGCCACGGCGGCGACGGGGCCGCGCTCGGGGCCGGCCTCGGCGCGGTCGGTGGCGGCGTGGTCGGGTCCAGTTCGACCAATTGCAACAATGGTCCACCGCCGCCGGCCTATGGCGCCGACGGCTACGGTCCGGGCTATGCCCAGGCGGGGCCGCCCCCTGGCTATCAGGACGGCGATTATCGGGATGCGCCGCCGCCCCCCGCCTATCGGGGCCGGGGCTATGACGATCCGCCGCCGCCACCGCCCGCCGACCAATGGCAGGACGACGGCCGCTCGCCCCGGGCCGGCGATTATGGCCGCAGCTACGACGACGTGCCGCCGCCGCCGCCCGGCGATGGCGACCAGTTCAACGAGCCTTCCGCCGGCGGCCCGCAGTGATCGACGGCCTGTCGCGGCCTCAGGGCCCGCGACAGGCCTAGCCTGCCGACGGGACGGCTTCGTAAGTCCCTTTTTGGTTCTTGTGAGACGGCGGTCACCGATGACCGACGCGCGGCCGCGCGCGCGGGACGTCGGTCGCGACGCGCCCCGGCCCGGCGCCCCAGACCCACGCGGGCCGAGGTGCGGGGCGCGACCGCGCCATGGGTGCGGCGGCCTGGACCGCGAAGCCCGATATCTACGTCGAGACACAGCTGGCCCACGCGGAGGCGGCGACGTGGTGATCCTGGACAACCTCGCGGTTCACAAGAGCCAGCGCGCCGCTCAGGCCCTGAAGGCCCGTGGCGCATGGTTCCTGTTCTCGCCTCCCTATTCGCCCGACCTCAATCCCATCGAGATGGCCTTCTCTAAGCTCAAGGCCCACCTGCGGGCCGCATCCGCCCGGACATTCGACGCCCTATGGAGCGCCATCGGCGACATCTGCGGTCTGTACGACCCTGAGGAGTGCTGGAACTACTTCAAGGAAGCGGGATATGCGTCACATTAAGCGCACGACGCTCTAGCGTTCCTGTTCGACGAACAGGTCTCGCAACTCCGCCTTCAAAATCTTGCCGTTGGCGTTGCGCGGCAAGGTCTCGGTGCGAAACAATATCCTGACCGGAACCTTGAACGCCGCGATCCGCTCGGAGACGAACGCCCGCAGATCGGTTTCGCCGACCGACGCGCCCGGCTTGAGCGTCACCACCGCGCCGGGTTCCTCGCCGAGCGTGCGGTGCGGAATGCCGACGACGGCGGCGTCCATCACGGCCGGATGATCGTAAAGCGCGTTTTCCACTTCGATACAGTAGATGTTCTCGCCGCCCCGGATCAACATGTCCTTGGCGCGGTCAATGATGAAGCAAAACCCCTCGCCGTCGAGCCGCGCCAGGTCTCCGGTCTTGACCCACCCGTCGACGAAGGTCTGCGCCGTGGCCTCCGGCTTGTTCCAATAGCCCCGCACCACCTGAGGGCCCCGACACCACAACTCACCGACCTCTCCGAGCGGAAGTTCGCGATCGCCATCGACGCTCATGATCTTCAGGTCGGTCACCGGTACGGCCGGCCCGCAGGAGTCGGGCCGGTGCTCGTAATCCTCGCCGCTGTTCGATGCGGCCAGCGCCGAGGTCTCCGTCATCCCCCAGCCGTTGCCGGCTGCCGATTTAGGAAAGGTCGCCTTGATCTTGCGCACCAGTTCGGGGGCCGAGGGCGCGCCCCCATAGGCGACGCTCTCCAGAGACGACAGATCATAGTTCGACCGGAGCGGATGCTCGATCAATTGCCAGGCGATGGTCGGAACGCCGCCCGCCGAGGTGATCCGCTCCCGCTCGATGAGCTCGAAGGCCCTGACCGGATCCCATTTACGCATCATCACCAGCTTGGCGCCGCCGGCCAGGCTGGGATTGAGGATCGAGAAACAGCCGGTGGCGTGAAAGAACGGCACCGACAACAAGGTCGCGCGCTGCGGCGCGGCCGGATCGGGCGAAGGAGGCGCTTCGCCCCGCCGCAGGAAAGCCCGCGCCGCCACGCAGGCGCCGCCGATGATATTGCTGTTGATGTTCCGATGGCTGGCGATCGCGCCCTTCGGCCGTCCGGTCGTCCCCGAGGTGTAGAAGATCGTCGCATCGTCGTCCGGCGCCAGTTCAACCTCCGGAAGGCTTGGATCGGCCAGACCGCTCCAGGTCTCCGGCGCCCCGATGACCGCTTCCAGCCTGGCGATATGCGGATTGGCGATCTCGTCGAACTCACGGCAGACGTACACCCTGGTCAGCTCGGGGCAGCGGGACAGATGTTCCGTCAGCCGCTCCAACCGCTCGGCGTCGACCAGCAGCACCTTCGCCCCCGAGTCCAACAAACCGTATTCGAGTTCAGGGCCGGTCCACCAGGCGTTCAGCGGCGTGACGATCGCGCCCAGGCAGGCCGCCGCATAGAAGGCGACCGGCCATTCTGGAAGGTTGCGCATGGCGATCGCGACGCGGTCGCCTTTCGCGACGCCGTGGCCGCGTAGTTCGCGGCTGAGCGTGGCCACCGCGCGATAAAACCCTTCGAAATCGACCCGCTCGTCCTCATGGACCAGAAAGATCCGCTGGCCGTGGACGCGCGACAGTTCCAGGACCGATCGCAGGGTGGGAGGCGCATGCTTCCAGGAGCGCAACCGCACGCCCCGCTGGGTGATGGACTCCATCTCGAAGGGCGCGCCCTCGGCCGTCAGCATGGCGTGTGCGGCGGCGATCGACATTGCGGGCCAAGCATAATTGGCGGAAACGGCCATGGTCTGACATCCAACTCCCGAACCGACGATGGCGCCGCACAAGCACGAAGTTGTGGTGTGTGCCAACCCCATCCATGGCGGACAGGCCCGAAACCGGACGCCGACACGGGCGGCCGCCCTTGCGGACCGGCCTCCAATCAGCCAAACTAGACACCGGTTTTTATTGGATCGCGGTCATGAGAAAAGTTCTTTCGCTTGCAGTTGCGGTATTTTGCGCCGGCGTTACCGCCTCGATCGACGTGAGCGCCCAAACCTCCATGGGCGCGGACACGGCGCCGCCCCGGCTCCACGGCGATTTCGAAGCCCGCCGCGCCGCCGGTCATCTGCAAGATCGTCGAGGAGATCGGGCACCCGCCTCGGGGCGACCAAGGTATGCCACACCCGGGCCGAATGGGACGCAATCGCGAGAAATGCCGGCGATGCGGTCAATTCGATCCAAACCAACGCCAATCACATGAGTCCGAACGGACGTTAGCCTCGGGTCGAATGCCTTCGCGGCACGGAGCCAGACGCCCGATCATCGGTCACGGTGCACCTTGATCGCGAACTGACCATCGAGCTTCATCGTGTAGCTTCCGAGCACGCCTCGCCGGATTTCAGCGATTGAACCGCGGTGTGGCGGGCTGTCGACAGTGTTGTCGTCGATCTGGCGCCAGACGGCGCCATCCTCGATGCGGATGAGCCATTTTCCATAAGGATCCTGCGAGGCGGAAGCGACCTTGGCGGTGATGCGGTCGACCTCTTCAGGCTTTTCTCCACGGTCGAGGAATGAAAGTGTAGGCAAGGACAACCCGAACGCCTGATGGCGCGCGGCGCGGCGCTGTTCCCGGTCGACAGTCACCAGATCACCGGCGGCCTCGGCGGACTTCATAGCGGCGACAGCCTTGTCGTAACAGGCCAGTCTTTGCATCGGATCGGTGATCGCGCGGCAATCATATACCGACTGGATCGCCGGAGCGGGGGTGGCTGCTCCGCCCCCCGCCGTCGCGGCCATCGCCACGGAAGCCATGAGGCCGCTGAGCAGAATGCGGGGCGACCACCGCCTTATTCGCGTCATGTAACCGATCTCCCATCCTCCGGCGGCCGTGAATTCCTAGAATATTTTGGCCGTTTCGGCGAGGGCCGAGACACAAACGATCCCAGCGGGCGCGATCTGTGACCGGAAAGTGACACGCGCGCGGCGATCACATTTCGCGATGGTAATCCGCGTTGACCAATTCGATCGCCAACCGATAACTGTGGAACTAACCGGGGGGCCTTTCACCCGGGACCATTCACTCAGCTGCGAACGGCGTCCAGGGCCGCGTCGCTTCGCTGTAATGAGGAGCAAAACTTGACATACAAAACCATTCGCGCCCGATTGATGGCGTCGTCGATGATCACGGGGGCCGCGATCGCCGCCCTGTCCGCCGGCGGCGCGCTCGCCCAGGCGGCCAGCGCCCCCGCCGCCGGCGCGGCGCCGTCGACCGACGCGACCCAGGTGCAGGAGTTTGTGGTGACCGGCTCGCGCATTCCGCAGCCGAATCTGACCAGCATCGCCCCCGTCACCTCGGTCACCAGCGCCGAACTCAAGTTGACCGGCACGACGCGCGTGGAAGACCTCGTCAACAGCCTGCCGCAAGCCGTGGCCGACCAGGGCGGGAATCTCGCCAACGGTGCGACGGGAACCGCCGACATCTCTCTGCGCGACCTGGGCCCGCAGCGCACGCTGGTGCTCGTCGACGGTCGTCGCCTGGTTCCTGGCGACCCGGCCTTCCCGTTCGCCGATATCAATTTCATCCCCGCCGCCCTGATCGACCGCGTTGAAGTCGATCTCGCGGGCGCGTCCTCGGTGTATGGTTCGGACGCCGTGGCCGGCGTCGTGAACTTCGTGATGAAGCGGGATTTCGAAGGTGTCCGCCTCGACATCAACTACGGCGGCTACCAGCACGACAACAACAACAGCGTGCAGCAGGCAGCGAACCTCGCCAAGGGCTATACTCCGCCGACCGGCAGCGTCTTCGACGGCAACACGGTCGACGTCGACCGCGATAATCGGCGCAAATTCCCCGGACGGCAAAGGCAATGTCGAAGGCTACGTCAGCTATCGGCATATCGACCCGGTGTTGCAGGGCGCCCGCGACTACAGCAATTGTAACGCGAACCTCAACGCGGCCGGGAACGGCTTCATCTGCGCCGGCTCCAGCACCACGCCGCTGCGGCCGCTTCCTGATCGTCAATGCGGCCGGGACGAATATCATCGGCGACAAGACGCTCGACACCGCACACCCGGGCAATTTCCGCGACCGCACGTCGACGGACGTCTTCAACTTCGCGCCGCTGAATTACTATCAGCGTCCCGACGAGCGTTACAGCGGCGGGTTCTTCGCCCACTACGACATCAGCAAACAGTTCCAGGCCTATTCCGAATTCATGTTCATGGACGACCATACGGTCGCCCAGATCGCGCCCAGCGGCATCTTCGGCAACACCTACAACATCTCCTGCTCCAACCCCCTGCTGTCGCCCAACGAGGTCGCCGCCATCTGCACCAACGCCGGGATCAATCCGGCGACGCCAGGCGCTTCGAATCCGAACGTGATCATCCTGCGGCGAAACACCGAGGGCGGCGACCGTCAGGACGATCTGCGGCACACCGACTACCGCGCCGTGGTCGGCCTGAAAGGTGATCTCGACGACAACTGGCATTACGATGTCTATGCTCAGTACGGCACGTCGATCTATGCCGAGAACTACAAGAACGACGTCTCGAAGGTGAAGATCGCCCGCGCGCTGAATGTCGTCGCCGACCCGCGCCAGACGATCGGCGGCAATCCCAATCCGACCTTCGGCCAGCCGGTCTGCCAGTCGGTGCTCGACGGAACCGACCCAAACTGCGTGCCCTACAATATCTTCGCGCCCGGCGGGGTGACGGCTGCGCAGACCAACTATCTGAGCACGCCCGGCTTCAAGGAAGGCTCGACCACCGAGCAGGTGGTCAGCGGCGCCATCACCGGCAACCTCGGCGCCTACGGGGTCAAGAGCCCCTTTGCGACCAATGGCGTCGGGATCGCGGTCGGCGCCGAATACCGGCGTGAGACGCTCGACCTGCGGGTCGATCAGGAATTCCTGACCGGCGACCTCGCCGGCCAGGGCGGTCCGACCCTTCCGGCCCACGGCGCGTTCGACGTCAAGGAAGTGTTCGGCGAAGCGCGGATCCCGATCATCGAGGACATGCCGTTCGTCAAGAGCTTCAACCTCGACGTCGGCTATCGCTACGCGCACTACAGCAGCGCCGGCGACAACAGCACCTACAAGATCACCGGCGACTGGGCGATCAGCGACTCCATCCGGCTGCGCGGCGGTTTCAACCGCGCGGTGCGGGCGCCGAATGTCCTCGAACTGTTCGCCACCCAGCACGTCGCGCTCGATGGATCGACCGATCCGTGCGCATCCAACCCGGAGTCGGCGCCGCAGTACACCCAAGCTCAGTGCGCCAACACCGGTGTCTCGGCCAGCCCAGTATGGCCACATCCTGCCCAATCCGGCCGCGCAATATAACGGCCTGACCGGCGGCAATCCGAACTTGAAGCCCGAAGTCGTCCAACACCTATTCCGTCGGCGTGGTGGTCACCCCGCAGCAGCATTCTTCCGGGCGCGAGCTTCTCGGTCGACTATTTCGACATCAAGATCACCAACGAAATCCACGGCTACGGCGCGGACAACATCCTCAATCAATGCGCCCTCACCGGCAACGCCACCTTCTGTTCCTTGGTCCATCGGGCGACCGGCACCGGCTCGCTCTGGCTGGGAACGACGCAGGTCGGAGCACCGACGTCCGGCTACATCGTCGACATCACCCAGAATACCGGGTTCCTGAAAACCTCGGGTTTCGACTTCGCCGCCAGCTATCGGACGAATTTCCATGACCTGGGCGTTGGCGACTACGGCGGCATCGCCTTCGATTTCCTCGGAACCTACACGAAGGACTACCAGATCTTTTCCGGAATTCCGGGCGACGTCGTCCTGAGCTGCGTCGGTAATTTCGGGACGACCTGTCAGGGAACCGGCACACCCCAGACCGGCCCCCTGCCCTATTTCCGGTCGAAGTTCCGGGTGACCTACACCCCGCCGGTTCACGGCCTCGAGCTATCGGTCAACTGGCGCTACATCGGTCCGCTCGAGCGTCGACACCGGAGCCACCGGCTGCGCCGACTGCCATATCAACGCGTACAATTATTTCGATCTTTCGGCGCAATATCGCTTCAAGGATCGCTATACGTTCCGCGTCGGCGTCAACAATGTCTTCGACCGCGATCCGCCGGTCATCGGGCAAGGCCAGCTTCCCGCCGTGGTCGGAAGCGGCAACACCTATCCTCAGGTGTATGACGCGCTCGGCCGGTTCCTGTTCATGGGCGTCACGGCCGACTTCTAGGTCGTCGCCAGAGTAAATTCGTTCAGGGCGGCGGGCCAACCGGCCCGCCGCCCTTTGCGTTTCCATCGGCAGGCGCATCCGCTTGCTGATCACGAACTCGAAAATTAGCCTACAACTGTGAAATCTGACGGCTTGGCGGCCGCTTGAACTGGTCTTTGCGCCGCAGGTCGCTAGTCTGCCGATCGACAATGGAACCACCTGGATTTGATCGGATCGTCGAGCGGCTGAGCGAAGCAGCGAATTTGCTCAGGCAGGGGCGCGCGCAACAGGCCTCGACGGTGTTGCGCATGCTGATCGTCGAAGCCCCGGCGCTGGCCGACGCCCATCGGCTGCTCGGCCTGGCTCAGCGCGATCAGGGGGATCTGCTCGCCGCGGAGCGCTGCCTTCGGACCGCATTGGCCCTCGACCCCGCGTCTGGGCCAGCAGCCGTGGCCCTTTCGGAAATCTTGCTCGCTCAAGGACGCGGCGAAGAGGCGCTTTCGGTGGTGCGGCCCCTCGCGGAGGCGGCGGGGGCGGATCTCCACGTGCTGACCGCCCAAGGAAACGCTCTCAAGGCGCTAGGCAGACTGGACGATTCGCTGATCGCCTATCGGCGGGGTGTCGCGACGGCGCCAACGAGCGCCATCGCGGAACACAATGTCGCAAGCGTGCTCGGAGACCTCGAAAGGTTTCCGGAGAGCGAAACGGCCACCTCCCGTGCGTTCGCCAAAGGGCTCGATGCGCCCGAAACCTGGCTGGTTCGCGCGCGCGCCCTCTTGGGTATGGGCCGCAATCCGGAGGCCGAGGCGGCTTACCGCGAAGTCCTGGGGCGTCGCCCCGATGACGTGGAGGCGGCGGGCGAACTGGCTCAACTGGTATGGATGCAAACGGACGACCTGTCCGCAGCGTCCTTCGATCTTCAGGCGAGGATCGACGCTCATCCCCAGGTCGACGCGCTGCGTTTGAGACTGGCGGAGCTGATGCAGGCGGCCGGCCACCTGGACCGCGCCTTCGACGCGCTCGCCCCCATTCTCGGGCGGACGGACGTCGACCCGATGATGCTGGTCATCGGTGCACGTTTTTCCTTGTGGCGAAATCCCGCGCGGGCTCTCGACCACGCGTTGCGCGCCGTTGCGCTGATTCCGAACCACGCCTTCGCGCGAACGACTCTCTGCGAAGCGTATCTGGCGAACGGAGAGGTATCCGCCGGATCGCAGATCGCCGCGGAGCTTCATCGGGAAGATCCCCTCGATCAACACGCCATGGGCTTGTTGACGACCGCCTGGCGTTTGGCCGGCGACCCGCGGTATGGCGAATACTGCGACTATCAAAAGCTCGTCGGGACGAGCTTGATCGACACGCCGTCGGGCTGGTCGACCCTGGACGCCTATTTGGTCGACCTCGCCGAAAGCCTCGAACGCCTCCATACCTTGCGCACGCACCCCGTGGGGCAGTCGGTGCGGCATGGCAGCCAAACCAGTCAGCGGCTGACGCTGTCGCCCGATCCGGTGGTGCGGGCGTTCTTCGAGGCGGTGAACGGACCGATACGCCGACATGTCGACAGCCTTCGAAGAAATTCCCACGGCCTGATCGCCCCCCTGCCCGATGACTTCCGGTTCAATGGCGAATGGTCGGTCAAACTGCGGGCGCAGGGCTATCATACGGGTCACCTGCATCCGCGCGGATGGCTATCGTCGGCGTGCTATATCAGCCTCCCGGCGGCCATCGAGCACGACCGTGAGGGTTGGCTAAAATTCGGCGAGCCTGGAGTGCCGACCCTGCCGCGCCTTCCCGCCGAATTCTTCGTCAAACCGCAACCGGGTCAACTCGTGCTATTTCCCTCCTATATGTGGCATGGAACTGTTCCTTTTCAGAGTGATGAGGCTCGGTTGACCATCGCCTTCGACCTGGCGCGGGCGTAGAGGCTCTCGATGTGGCTGGGCAAGAGATTGGGGCGGTATGCCTCTGGCGTTTTGGGTAGGGCCGCCACCGTCCCCTCGCCCTGGATTATTCGAAAGTACGATCGATGACGGCAGATCTCCTGCAGACCGCCGATCCTGACCGCATTATCGCCGAAATCGCGGCCGCGGCCCGCGTCGATCGCAATCGGGCAATCGAGCTTGCGATCAGCGCCTTCGGCAGGGGTGTCAAAGACCCATTCGTCATGCGGTTGGTGGCTGAGGGACTGGAGGAGGATGGCCGACCGCAGGACGCCGGCAACCTTCTGCTCGAGGCGAAGAAGCTCGCACCGCGCGACGTGGAGATCCTCAGTCAGTTTGGGCGGCTCCTGGCCAATCTCGGCCGTCCGGCCGAAGCCCTCGAAGCCCAGCGCGAGGCTTTGGCTATCGATCCGGCAACTATCCGGCTCATGCGGGCGCGGGCGGCGCCTGCCTGGATCTGGGCGACAGCGCCGAGGCGCGCGCCCATTTTCAGCGGGCCCATGAGCTTGCCCCGGACTTCGCCGGACCATTGTCCGCACTGGCGGTGATCGCAGCGCGGCAGGGCGACGCCAGCGCCGCTCGAGCCTACGCCGAACGCGCCCTGGCGATCCGCCCGGAACTGCCTCGCGCACAGATTGCGGTCGCTCAGGCCGATATAGCCGAGGGCGCTCCGGGGCTTGCCGAGAAACGCCTGACCTGGCTGCTGGGGCGCACCGGTCTGGCGGGTGACATGCGCGCCGAGGCTTTCCATTACCTCGCCGAAAGCCTGGACGCTCTGGATCGCCCAGGCGAAGCCTTCCACGCCTACGAAACACGTAACGGTCTGCTCTCGGCTCTCTACGGGCCATCCTTTTCGGCGACGGTTGGAGAGCGCTGGGTGGACCAGGCCCGCCGGCTCGCGAGGTATTTCGAGCGCGCGGCGGCTTCGCACTGGCGCGAACCGGCCGGCGCGGATCGCGAAGGCGCTCGCACGGCCGGCGGCCACGTCTTCCTGATGGGATTCCCACGTTCCGGAACAACCTTGCTCGAGCAGGTTCTCGCGAGCCATCCGCAGGTCGTCTCGCTGGAGGAAAGCCCGGCGCTCGGTAACGCCGCCGGCTACCTGCTGGCCGACGAAGGTGCTCTGGAAAGGTTGAGCGATCTGACTTTCGAGGAGGCGGACGTGGTCCGCGGGCGCTATTGGGCGGCGGTCAGAAACGCCTTCGATGAAGATTTGGCCGAAAAGATCCTGATCGACAAATTGCCGCTGCACACGGCCGCGCTGCCGGTGATCGCCAAGCTGTTCCCCGGCGCCAAGATACTGTTCGCCCGGCGTGACCCACGCGATGTCGTCCTCAGCTGTTACCGACGCCGGTTCCGGGTCAACACGGCGATGTTCGAATTTCTGACACTGAAGGGCGCGGCCGATTTCTACTGCGAAACCATCAATTTGTCGGAAATTTATTTTCAGAAACTGTCGCTGAATGTCCGTGAAGTCGTACACGAACGGCTGGTGGAAAACTTCGAGCCGGCGATCCGCGAATTGCTGGCATTCATCGGCCTGGAATGGGATGCCGCGATCTGGAACTTCCCGGAACGCGCGAAGACCCACGCGAACACGCCCAGCGGACCGCAGATCGCGCGGGGCCTGAACTCCGAAGGGATTGGACAATGGCGCCGGTACGAGAAGCAGCTCGCGCCCGTGCTGTCGGTGTTGGAGCCTTGGGTGCGCCGGTTCGGCTACCCCGCAACCGAGACCGCCGAACTCTCCGCGCGAAATGATCCGCGCATCGATGCGCGGGTGGACCAGATTGGCGAGGCGATGCGCGGCGGCGCCTGGGATCGAGCGTTCGAGATCGCGCAAGCCGCCTTGGCGGAGGGATTGCGACATCCACTGTTCCACCGACTGCGCGCGATCCGTTTTCAGCAACAAGGTCGTTTGGCGGAAGCGATCGAGGATTTCGAGGCGGCGTTGCGAGACGCGCCGGGCGATTTCGGTGTCCTGAACGCACTCGGCCTCGCCCTGGCGCGCAATGGCCGCCAATTGGAGGGAATGGCTCGTCTGGACCGGGCCCTGGCCATCAACCCTGCGTTCGCGCCAGCTCACTATAACCGCGGGTGGGCGCTGGAGACCCTCGGCGACCTGCCGCAAGCCCGCGTCGCCTATGAAAAAGCCGTCGAGATCGATCCTCGGCACGCCCAGGCGATGGGCAGTCTCGCGGCGCTCGATTGTCGCACGGGCAAATGGCGAGACGCCCGGGCCTGGGCTCAAAAGGCCCTGGAGCTGGAGTCGGATCAGCCGGTCGCCCTGACCGCCCTGGCCAAGGCGGAAGCCGCCGACGGACGGCTTGCCCTTGCGGAAAGGCAGTTGCGGATGGTTCTGTCCGAGACTTCGCGGTCCGGCCTGCACGAGCGCGCCGTCGCATTCAGCGCGCTGGGCGATGTCCTGGACCAGATGGACAGGCCGCGAGAGGCATTCGCCGCCTACGAGGCGGCCGGCGCGGTTCTGTCCGAGATCTATCGGCCAAGACTAAATCTGCCCGCCACCGCGACCACCCGCTCGCTCGTCGGCCGGCTATCGACGGTGTTCGCCGGCGCCGACCGCGCGAGGTGGAATCGCATCCCAGCCTCGGACACGGCCCGTCCGATCCAGCGTCACGTGTTCCTCGTCGGTTTTCCCCGGTCGGGCTCGACCATGCTCGGCCAGGCCCTGGCGGTCCACCCCGATGTCGTGACCCTCGACGAGCACGACACTATGGACGAGGCGCTGCGAAATCTGTTCGGTCACCCAGATGGTCTGGAGCGGATCGCCACTCTCTCCGACAGCGAAGCCGAGCTGTACCGTGCGCAATATCTGAGGCGGGTCGCCGCCAAGGCGCCGCCAGCCGACAAAGTGCTGGTCGACAAGCATCCGATGAACCTCATTGCGGTTCCGCTCATCGCAAAGCTGTTTCCAGCCGCCAAGATCATCGTCATGCGTCGCGACCCGCGTGACGTCGTCTTCAGCGCCTTCCGACGCGTGTTTGCGATCAACCCGACAACCATCGAATTCCTGAGCCTGGCGGACACGGCCAGCTTTTACGATCAGGTCATGGCGCTCGACAGCGTGTACCATGAGCAACTGGCCCTGCCGGCGAGACACCAATCCTATGAAAGGCTTGTCGAGGACTTCGACGCTCAGATGCGGGAGATATGCGCTCATATCGATCTGGACTGGCGTCCGGGCCTGGCGGACTTCGCCGGGCGAGCCAACTCGGTCGCGACACCAAGCGGCGCGCAACTCGCGCTGGGCCTGAATCGGCGCGGCGTCGGATCATGGCGTGCCTACCGCCGGGAACTCGAGCCGATCCTGCCGATTCTCGATCCGTGGATTGAACGGTTTGGCTATGGTTCGTCCTGATCGCCGATCCGTGCATGACCGAAGGATACTCGAGTGTTCCTAGAAATCCCGGATATCCTCACGCCGGCGGAAACGGCGCACCTGATTGACCTTTCACGACGCTGCCGGTTCGTCGATGGTCGCGTCACCAGCCCGCACTCGAAGGTGAAGAACAACCTGCAGATCGACCAGACGGACCAGGCCTATCTGGAGTCGTCGCGACTGCTGGCCACCGCTCTTCAGCGCAGCGAGGCCGTTCGCGCCTTCACCTTCGCCCGCACGATAGCGCCCCCGATGCTGGCCAGATACACGGCCGGAATGAACTATGGGCCACATTCCGACGCCGCCTTTCTGCCGCTTCCCAGCGGTCCGCTGCGCTCCGACCTTTCCTGCACCGTGTTCCTGACCGCCCCCGGCGCCTATATGGGAGGCGAGCTTTCGGTCCAACTGGGCACTCGCGCCGTACTGTTCAAAGGAGCGGCCGGATCAGCGGTGGTCTATCCGTCGAACACGCTGCATGAGGTCAGGCCGGTGGTCAGCGGCGAGCGCCTGGTCGGCCTGACCTTCATGGAAAGCATGATCCCCGATCCCGTCTGCCGCGACCTCCTGCACCAACTCGACGAGGTTGCCGCGCTGGAAGGCTTCAATATGAGTTGGGAGAACCGGACGCGCCTGCAGTATGTCCGCAACAACCTCCGCCGGATCTGGGGAGAAGCGGAATAACGGCGCGGCCCACCTAGGCCAGGCTGGGCGCGCGAGCGATCGCCCTGATGGCGTCGGCGGCGGCGGGACTTTCGCGGCATAGCCCGTTGATCCAATCCAGGCCCCGCTCGATTTCCGCCTGAAACACCACGCCGGCCTCGGCCAACGCGAGCCGGCGGTGAGCCGAGCCATAGGGATGCTCGGGCGCTTTCGAATAGCGGTGGAAATCGAGACTGCCGAGCAGGGTGGCCACGACGCGCGGATCGGCGTCGCCATGCAGGAACCGCAGCGCCGCCGTGAGGCCTGCCCGGCTATTGGCCAAGAAAGCATCGAAATCCATCCACAGAACCCGCTCCCCGAAACGGTGCGCGATATCTGCGAGACTGAGGATCTCACACGTCCAGCCAAGGGCGGCGAGTTCCCCCGCCGACAACTTGTCGAGGGATCCAATGGCGCGTCCCATGCGTCGCGCCAGCCTGCGCGCCCGGTCGGGAGACACGACGGGCAATTCCGCCCTGGCCGCCTCGCCGCCCAAGATGGTCGCCAGGAAGATCCGCGGGGCGACATAGAGCAGGATAGCCCGCGACTGCGCTCGCCACTCGAGCAACGGAGCGGCGATCTCACTGACAAAACTCGTCGCCTTGATCAGGACGCGCTGACCGGGACGATAGGATCTGGCCAGTAGACCGAGGCAAATCGCGACCCGCCGATCGAAATCATTCCTCGATGCCGGGTCCGCCGCACCATCCGTCGGCGCGCTTCTCGCCAGGGCCCGCAGGATTGCCGGCTCGCGAACTGATAACACCGCTTCCCAGTCGCCCAGCAGCCGCGACAGAAGGGTGGAGCCCGAGTGACCGATGTGAAAGATGAAATCGGCGCCGTTGTTCGATACCGGTTGCAGTTGCATCACCTCCTGCAAAGGCGCGGAAAATACCGGTCGCCGGCCCGCAAGAATGCGTTCGTCCAGGAAGCTCGCCGATCGGTATTCGCCTTCGCTGAAACGAACGATCTGGGCGAGGTTGGTCACGAAATCCAGCGCCAGTGGATAAAAATCCGGCGAACTATAATCCAGATGTTGGTTCATTTCGTCATGTAAAGCTTAGGCAGAGGCTTGGAGAACTGGCAGGGCTAGGCCACGAACGCATTTTTTGCGGTCATCATTGCTGAGACCAGCTTTCTTTCATCCTCCGACAGGAACGGATTCCACACGTCGAAAATCAGGATCGTGCGCGCTTTGTCGGCATCATTCCACGCTTCGTGTTCGATCGTATCGTCGAACACCCATGCTTCTCCAAGTCGCCATGGGCGTGTTGCGTTGCCGACCCGGAACCGGGCCTCTCCCGGCAATACCAGTGGGAGATGCACGATCGCCCGCGAATTCGCCGAGCCCGTATGGGGGGGTATGGTTGTTCTGGCGTCCAGGACGGAGAACATCGCCGTCGGTGCGAAGCCCGGCTGATCGGCCATCGGCAGAGCGGCCAACACCGCAGCGGTCCGCGGACAGAGGCGGCAAGCCTCGTCCTGCCGCACTCCATCTCGCCACAGAAAGAAACTGCTCCATCGTCGGGAGTGGTTCAGCTCACCCCACTGATTGACCGGGACGCCTGGTGGGTAGGCGATATAGGGCACGAAGCCGTCCAGTTCAGTGTCTTGCAGATTTGCCAACTCGCCTTGAATGATCGCCGTCGCCGCCTCCAGTTCGACGAGCCAAGGAAACAATCCCCGGTCGAAGAATGGAATCGCCGGAAGGCGCGGGAAATTCAGCAGCAGCGGCTGCGCGACATAGGGGCGGGCCAATCCGGCGAAGATTTCGAGACATTCCTCAAACCTCTCTCGCCGTGACGGGTCGATGCCCGCCACAATTGGCGCAACGCTATGACGCAGGTGCTCGGCGAGACCATGCGCATAGTCGCTGACGCAGCGCTTCGCCTGGCCGAGCGCCGTGGCGAGTTCCGGCGGCAGAAGGTCGTCGGGCGGCGCGATGGCCAAGGCATTCCTGTACACGCCGGCGGCTTCACTCCGGCTGCCCAGCCGCTGCAGCAACGCCCCCTTGGAAAGAAGTGCGACAAAATGCTTGGGTTCGAGCACTAAGGCGGCGTCAAGCGCGACGATCGCTCCTGCCGGATCGCCCGACATCCTCTGCGCGAGCGCCTTGTCGAGTAGAACCGACACCGACAGATCTGCCGCGGGGACCCGACCGAGCAGATCGGCGGCGCGGCGCCAATCCCGAGCCTGCAGCGCCGACCTCGCGGTCTGGATCAAGATTTCGCCGCCGGCCGTCACCGCGTCGCAGCCAGGTCCGATGTCGTCGCCTGCGTGGGCGACGGATCGGCGGCCGCGGCCCAGGCATCGTCGCCCCGCGGCGAACTGCCGAGCATCCTAACCCCCCGCCAGCCTCCGAACTTGTAATACAACCCCGTCAGCACCGCCGAGGTCACTGTCCCCAGCGGGAAGCTCCACCAGATCGCGTCGGGTCCGATCCTCGGAATCAGCAGGGCCGCGAAGGGAATGCGCACGGCGATCATCGAGATGATCAGGATGGCCATGGGCGCCCAGACCGCGCCGGTCGAACGCACGACGCCGTTAAGTGAGAAGGTGATCGAGAAGAACACGAAACCCCATAGCACAACGGTGTTGATGTGCCTCGCCAGAGGTATCGACGGTGAGTCGTGTGGCAACAGAACCCCGAGCACCAAATCGTTGCAAGCGTAGAGCAGCAGCGCGATGGTCCCAGTCACCACCAGCCCGGATATCACCCCGGAACGGGCCACCTGCGCGACCCGGTCCCAACGCTGGGCGCCGACGTTCTGGGCCGCCATCGACGAAACGGAGGCGCCGATCGCCATGGTCGGCATTTGCAGATAGCCCCAGACGATCGACGAAATCGAATAGGCCGCGGAGGTCAGCGCGCCAAAGGCGTTGACGAAGCTGATCATCACCACCGCCGCGCCGCTCATCACGAACATCTGGAACCCCATCGGCAGGCCGCGGGTGGTCAGCGAGCGCAGAATGCCGAGGTCGGGCCGCAGCAAGACGCAGCTCCGACGGCCACAGAACCAGAAGGCTGCGGCTGCGGTACAGGTACACGATCAGGCAGGTCAGCGAGACGCCCTGCCCCACCAGGGTCGCTGTCGCCGACCCGGCGATGCCCATGCGTGGAAAGGGCCCGATGCCGCGGATCAGCAAGGGATTGAGGGTGATGTCGATGACGATCGCCAGCGCGAGGAACCAGAACGGCGTCGTCGAATCGCCGGCCCCGCGCTGCGCCATCTGCATGAACATGAAGAAATACATGAACGGCGCCGAGGCGAAGATGATGCGCAGATAGATGATCGCCCCGGCACGCGACTCGGCCGGCGTATGCATCAGGCCAAGGATCGACTGGCGACAACAGGCCGCCGAGCACGGCGATCAGGATCGACAGTCCGACAAAGAAGGTCGTCGACGTGCCCATCACTCGTTTGACGCAGGGCCCGGTCGCCCGCGCCGACCGCCTGGGCGACCAGAATATTGGCCGCCATGCCGACCCCGAAGATCGCCGCCATCATCAGCATCATGACGATGTTGGCGTTGCCCAGCGCGGTGATCGCAGTTTCGCCCAGCGTGTGGCTGACCCATATCTGGTTGACGGTTCCGTTCAGCGACTGCAAGGCGTTGCCGCCAAGCAGCGGCAGGGAAAAAACCAGCAGCGTGCGGGTGATCGGGCCCTGCGTCAGGTCGCGGCGACCGCGATCAGGCCGGCTCGCGGAGCGAACCTCCACCGGCGTGCGCGCTTCCATCAGCGACGCGCCGTTCTGAGGCTGTACGGAAGCGCGCCGGAAGTGACCATGGACCCATCCTACAGGCGCGGCGCGCCACGCCACAACATCGGACGCGAGGATTGTCATGGTCAGACGCCGCCATAGCCGGCGGCCGCGTACGGCGGGGCGATCCGGCCCCGCCGCGCCGGCTCAGCGCACGGCGACTACCAGCGCTTGGTCAATTGCACCCCGAAGGTGCGCGGATCGAGAGTGAACACGTTCTGGAACAGGCCGGATGTGGCGTCGGTGAGATAGACGCCGGTGATCGGCTGAGCGTTGAACATGTTCTTGACGAAGAACTGCAGGTTCAGGCCTTCGGGGACGCTGGCGAAGGTCAGAGTGGCGTTGACGTTGTGATAGGCCTGCAGGAGATCGTTGACCGCGTTCCACACCCGCGCATAGCTCTGATCCTGCCAGTAGAAGTCTCCCCGCAGGGTCGCGGTCCAGTCCTTCGGCAGGTCGACCGTGTACTGGGCCCCCAGAGACACCGTCCACGGCGGCGAATTGGGAAGGTGGTTGCCGCCCAGGTCGACCGGCACGCCGTGAGCGAGGCTGGCGGGAATGCCACCGCCGGCGGGATGCAGCGGATTGACCGGCCCGCACAGGGTGCTGAGGCCGCGAGCGTCGAGACCCGCGGCGATCCACGTCCTGACGTCCGACGTCAGAGCCAGGCAGTTGGCCGCGCCGGTCGTCTTGACCAGGGTATAGAGCGGATTGCCCTGGGTGAGGTTCATCTGATCGACGAAGCTTTGACCGTTGTCGATCGAGGTGTGCAGGTAGCCGACGTTGGCGTTCAACGTCAGGTTATGCACCGGCGACCAAGCGCTCTCGAACTCGACGCCGTAGATTTTGGCATTTATGTTCAGATTGACCGACGATTCGGAGACGATCGTCGAAATCTGATAGCCGGTGTAGTTGTAATAGAAGAAGTCTCCATTCAGTGTCACCTTGCCGCCGGCAAGGGTGTTCTTGGTGCCAAACTCATAGGCGTCGATGAATTCCGGATTGAAGGAGAGCGGGTAGCCGCAGGCCGCGGCGCTTCCTCCCACCCCGCCCAGGGACGCCTGGCAGGGAGTGTTGAAGCCGCCACCCTTATAGCCGCGGGAATAGGTGGCGTAGACCAGGGTCTTGTCGGTGAACGGCAGCGTCGGCGTCCAGTCCAGATTGGCCCGGCCAGTAAACTCACGATAGGTGACGCTCTGGGGAATCAGGCAGGTGGCCGCATTGGTGTCGCACACATTGGTCGGGAAACCGCCGTAGCTGCCATCGGGCAACAACGGCGTTCCGTTGTTGCCCGTGACAAACAACGCAATAGGATACTGCAAGTTATACAGCTGATCGACGGTGTAACGACCGCCGAGCGTCAATTTCAGGTCGGGCGCGATATTATAACTGACCTCGCCGAATCCCGCATAAGATTTCAGATACCCGCCACCGCTGCGCGCGTCGTAGTAGTTGTGGCCCGACCCATTCGGTGGATAATTCGGGTCGATATGAATGACCCCGCCCAGCGGATAGGTACCGGTCAGTGCCCCGGCCGTGTTGTTGAAAATCGACGCCCCGGTCAGGCTATTGCTTTCAACGATATAGTTTCCTTCACCGGGCGTGGTGGTCCGCTCGGAGTAGAAGGCGCCCACCGAGAAATTGATCGGGCCGTTGTAGGACGACGACAGCCGGAGTTCCTCGGTGTATTCCTTGGCCTCCGCGGTCCCATAGTCGAACGTGCGGAACAGGTTCGTCGTCCCGACCTGCGGATCGTGCACCACCCCGTTGGGGAACAGGAATGTCGCCAAGGCGCCGACCGGTTGCATCGGAGTCGTCGGAATGATCCGGTTATAGTCTTCGGCGGACGTGCCGCCTGAATAGTTGAAGCCAGTTATCGACGAAAGCGTAAGGTTGTCGGTGACCTTATACTCCATGTGCAGGTCGACGAGGTTTTCCTGGGAGGTGAACAGCGGCTGGATGGCGGCCTGGATGTTGTGAAGATTGGGATCCTGCAGGGGATTGGCGCCATAAACGTCGGTGCCGTTGTTGATGCCGAACAGGTTGCCGATCAGCCCGCCGAGCGTGGCGTTGGAGTTGACGGTACCGTAGGCCGACCGCTGGTAAAGCGAACCGGGCAGACAGCCCTGGCTGAGAAAGGCCGCGTAGTTGCTGGTGATCGGGCCGCCGGCCGGAGCCACCGGGACGCCGCCGACTGAACTCGGCCCGGGGTCCTTGATGCACAGCTGCTTCTGCAAACGGTTCCGATCGTCGTTTTCGCTGTAATGCTCGAACATTAGGTAGGCGTTGAACCGGTCGTTCGGCTTGAAGCTGAGGGTAGCGCGGATCGATCCGAGGTCACGGCCATCGACACCCCGGTTCAAATAGGTGTTCTGGCCAAAGCCGTCCTGCGTATAGCGAAAACCGGCGACCCGTAAGGCGAAGGCGTCGCCGATCGGGATGTTGACCGCGCCGGTGAACTTGAGAGCGTTGTAATTGCCGTAAGAGGCGGTGGCGAAGCCGCTGAACGTATCGGTCGGCTTGGCGGTGATGAGGTCCACCGCGCCGCCGGTGGCGTTGCGGCCATACAGCGTGCCCTGCGGCCCACGAAGGACTTCGACACGCTCGACGTCATAGAAGTCGGTGTTCGCGAAGTTGTTGTCGGACACCGGCAGTTCGTTTTCGTTGATGCTGACCCCGCTGGTGCCGCCGAAGGTGATGACGTCGGTGCCGATGCCGCGGATCTTGAAGTTGTAACCGCCGAAATTGCTGCGGGTGTAGTTGGCGTTGGGGATTTGGAGGATCAGGTTCTGGCCGCCGTCGAGCTTCTTGTTCTGCAACGAAGCCGCAGAGAAGGCCGAAACCGCGATCGGTGTCGTCTGCAGACTTTCTTCGCGCCGTTCGGCGGTGACCACCAGTTCGCCGATGGTGGTGCCGTTCTGCGCGGTCGATGACGCGTTGGCGGCGGCGGTGGCGCAGAACGCGGCGCCCGATACCGCAATTGCCGCCGACGCGCACGTCATCAGCAGAATTTGCCTCTTCATGTGTCTCTCCCCTTTCGGCCTTGAATGCCGAGTGTATGTGCTTGCCGTCTCCGCCCACGGGATTCGCCCCGTTGAACGGATTTGCCGCTCGACGCTGCGTTATGGACAGGGGTGCGTCAACAGGCGCCGCCCGATGAGCGCCAAAACTTTTCCACAGTGTGGCCAACCGGACGCAAGGCGGCGACGGGGAGTCCGCCGCCTTGCCCGGCCGGCGGGCTCAGAAGCGCTTGGTGAGCTGGGCCCCGAAGGTCCTCGGATCGATGGTGAAGACGTTGGTGAACAAGCCGGAGGTCGGATCGGTGACATAGGTCGCGACGATCGGCTGCGCGTCGAAGGCGTTCTTGACGTAGAGTTGCAGGCTCAGGCCCTCGGGCGCGTTGGCCAGGGTCAGGGTGGCGTTGACCACGTCGTAGGCGTGCAGACGATCATTGGGGGCGTTGTAGATGCGCGCCCAGCTGTCATCCTGCCAATAGTAGTCGCCGCGCAGGGTCGCGCGCCATTCCTTGGGCAATTCGAACACATATTGCGCGCCGAGCGAAACAGTGACCGGCGGCGAGTTCGGCAGAGCATTGCCGCCGAGGTTTTGCTGCACGCCGTATTGCAGGTTGCCGGCGGTGATGCCCTGACCGCACTGCGTGCTCAGACCCGCGGCCGGATAGCCGCCCGCGATATAGCCCGCGACATTGGCGGTCGGGGCCAGGCAGTTATAGGCCAGATTGCCGGTCCGGGTATCCTTGACCAGCGTATAGGCCGGGTTGCCCTGGGTCAGGTTCAGCGAATCGACCGAAAATTGATTGTTGTCGATCGCGGTATGCAGGTAGCCGATGTTGGCGTTGAAGGTCAAATTGCGGACCGGAGAATAGACGCCTTCGAATTCGACGCCGTAGATCTTGGCATTGATATTCTCATTGACCGACGACTCGGAGATGATCCGGGAAATCTGGTAGCCGTTGTAATTATAGTAGAAACCGGTGGCGTTGAGGGTCAGGGCGCCACCGAGCAGGGTGTTCTTGGTGCCGAGTTCATAGGCGTCGATATATTCGGGCGCATAGGTCGGCGAGAAGCCGCAGGTGGTGGCCCCAAAGGCCGGTTGGCAGGCCGTGTTGAACCCGCCTCCCTTATAACCGCGCGAATAGGATGCGTAGAACAGTGTGTGGTCGGTGAACGGCAGCGTCGGCGTCCAATCCAGATTGGCCCGTCCGGTGAACGCCCGGTCGGTCAGCTTTTGCGGGTTGAGACAGGTGGTGATCACGTTCGGGCTGGTCGTCGGGCAGACGGTGGACGGAAAACCTCCACCTGGGGCCAGGAGCGAGATCGGGTATTGCAGATTGTACAGCTGGTCAGTCGTGTAGCGGCCGCCGAGGGTGAGCTTCAGGTCCGAAACAATGTTGTAGTATACTTCACCAAATCCAGCATAGGATTTCAAATAGCCACCGCCGGTGCGGGAGTCGTAGTAGTTGTGGCCGGCGCCGGTCGGCGGATAATTAGGATCGATGGTGATCGCTGGCAAGCCGGCGAAGTTCTGCACCTGGCTATAGGCGGTCAGAGAATTGCTTTCGACATAATAATTGGTACCTGCCCCAAATGGGGCGGTTTCTTCGGAATAAAATCCGCCGACCGAAAAGTTGAACTTTCCGCTGTAGGAAGAGGTCAAGCGCAGTTCTTCGGTGTATTCCTTGCTCTCACCGGAGGCGTAGTCGAAACTGGTGAGCAGGTTCGATGTACCGGTCTGTGGATCATGCACCACGCCGTTGGGGAAGAGCAGAAGCGGGATCGGTCCGAACGGTCCCGCGCCAGTCGGCTGGAACGGGGTGGTGGGTACCAAACGGTTGTAATCCTCGGCGCTCGCATAAGTCTCGCGGTTGAAGCCGGTGATCGATGACAGTGTCAGATCATCGGTCAGACGATATTCCATATGGAGATCGACGAGATCTTCCTGGGCCTTGTAGGAAGGCTGGATGACCGACTCGATATCATGCAGATTAGTGTTCTGCAGAGGGTGATTGGCGAACACGTTCGTGCCGTTGTTCAGCCCGGAAAGATTGGACAAAAACCCTCCCAGCGTCGCATTCGAGTTGACCGCGCCGTAGGCCCCGGCGCCATACAGCGACCCGGGCTGGCAGCCCTGGGTGAGGAAGGCGGCATAGCCGGCGGTGACCGGCACGCCGCCGACGTTGCTCGGACCGTTGTCGGTGTAGCAGAGTTGCTTGCCGATCCGGTTGCGATTGTCGTCTTCGCTGAAGTGCTCATACATCAGGTAGGCATCGAACCGATCGTTGGGCTTGAAGCGCAACGTGGCCCGGATCGCACCGAGATCCCGGCCATCGACGCGCCGGTTCAGATAGGTGTTCTCGCCGAAGCCGTCCTGGGAGTAGCGGTAGCCGGCGACACGCAGCGAAAATGCGTCGCCCAACGGGATATTGACCGCGCCGCTGGCTTTCAGCGCGTTGTAGTTGCCATAGGAAACGCTGGCGAAACCGCCGAAGGTGCTCGATGGTTTGGTGGTGATCAGATCGACCGCGCCGCCGGTGGCGTTGCGCCCATACAGGGTGCCTTGCGGGCCGCGCAGGACTTCGACGCGATCGACGTCGAAGAAGTCGGTGTCCTGGAAATGATTGGCGGTGACCGGCAACTCGTTGACGTTGATGCTGACGCCGGCCGTGCCGCTGACCCCGGACCCGACCACGTCGGTGCCAACGCCACGGATCTTGAAGTTGTACCCGCCGAAGTTGGAGCGCGCGTAATTGGTGTTCGGGAATCTGCAGCAACAGATCCTCGCCGCCGTTCAGCTTCCTGCTCTGGAGGGCGGCGGCGGAGAAGGCCGACACCGCGATCGGCGTCTGCTGCAAGTTCTCTTCGCGCCGCTCGGCAGTAACGACGAGTTCGCCAATTGTGGTGCCGCTTCCGGCGTCGGTCGTCGATGTTGCCGCATTAGCGGTCGCAGCATGTGCACTGCCGATGGCCAGAGCCAATACGCTCGCAGCACAGGTCAGAAATAGGAATGGCTTGGTCACTCGATGCTCCAGTTCGGGCCGCTGATCGTCGGCGTTTCCCTGCCCCCGGCGACCGCGATTCGGTCTGGGATGGGGCCAGCGGCGCTGACTTAGTCAGCCGTACCGGTCGGTCAATGCGTTCAACCCCGGATGAATCAAGCATTTATCAACTGTGTCATTAGCGCCTCAGGCCTCGGCGAGGCGCCGTTGGGGAAGCCCGGGTGAACAGTTTCCCGGCGCCGCGATGCCACGAGTCCGGGCTCGCCCCCGCCGGGAATTCGACGGCGAGGCGCGAAGCGGCAGCCGTCGCGACCGCTTCGCGCCCGCAACAATCTCCGGCGCAACCGACGCCGACAGGGCTGACCTTGCGGCAGCCGCAACATGACATTCCGCAATTTCAATCCTGTCCGCGGGGTACCCGCGACGCGGCCGCGCCGGCGGTCGCACCCTACGAGTGTTTGAATTGCCGCGACTTGGGCGCTATCGGTCGGCTCGAGCCAAACCAAGGAAACGCCATGAGCGCCATCAACGCCGTCACCGACTACACTCTGGAGGGCGATGTCGGCGTCATCACCCTCAACTCCCCGCCGGTGAACGCTCTTTCGGCCGCGGTGCGCGATGGCCTGGCCGGCGGCATGGAACGCGGCGTGGCGGACCCCGGCGCCAAGGCCATGGTGCTGATCTGCGCGGGTCGCACGTTCATCGCCGGCGCCGACATCACCGAATTCGGCGGCGCGCAACGGGGCGCGAGCCTGTTCGACGTGCAGGACGCCATGGAGAATTCGCCCAAGCCGGTGGTCGCCGCCATTCATGGCACCGCGCTCGGCGGCGGCCTCGAGACAGCTTTGGCCTGCCACTACCGCGTGGCCGTGCCGTCGGCGCGATGCGGCCTGCCGGAAGTGGCGCTCGGCCTGTTGCCGGGGGCGGGCGGCACCCAGCGCCTGCCGCGCATCGTCGGCGTACAAAAGGCGCTGGAAATGGTCACCAGCGGCCAGCACGTGCCGGCCAAGGCCTGTCTCGAGATGGGCCTGGTCGATGAGATCGTGGAGGAAGGCAAGTTGCGCGAAGGCGCGATCGCCTTTGCACGCAAGGTCGTGGCCGAGCACCGCCCCCTCAAGAAAGTCCGTGAATCCAACGAGAAGGTCGAGGCGGCGCGGGGCCATCCGGAGATCTTCGCCGAATTCCGCAAGGCCAACGCGCGGAAATTCCGCGGCTTCATGGCTCCGGAGTGGAACATTCGCTGCATCGAGGCAGCGGTGAACCAGCCGTTCGAGGAAGGCCTCAAGACCGAGCGCACCCTGTTCATGGAAGCTGATGACCGGCCCGCAGAGCGCGGCCCAGCGCTACGCCTTCTTCGCCGAACGGCAGGCCAACAAGATCCCCGACGTGCCGGACGACACGCCGCTGATTCCGGTGAACAGCGTCGGCATCCTCGGCGCCGGCACCATGGGCGGCGGCATCGCCATGAACTTCGTCAACGCCGGCATTCCGGTGACCATCGTCGAAGTCAAGCAGGACGCGCTCGACCGTGGCCTCGGCGTCATCCGCAAGAATTACGAGCGCACGGCCGCGCGGGGCGGCATCAGCGCCGCCGATGTAGAGACGCGCATGGGCCTGATCACCGGTTCGCTGGACATGCACGACTTCAAGGATGCCGACCTGGTGATCGAGGCGGTGTTCGAGCGCATGGACATCAAGAAGGATGTGTTCACCAAGCTCGACGCCATCTGCAAGCCGGGCGCGATCCTGGCGACCAATACTTCGGCCTTGAACATCGACGAGATCGCCTCGGTCACCAAACGCCCGGAGGCGGTGATCGGCATGCACTTTTTCTCGCCGGCCAATGTCATGAAGCTGCTGGAGGTGGTCCGCGCCGATCACACCTCCAAGAGCGGTCATCGCCACATCGATGAAACTGGCCAAGAAGATCGGCAAGATCGCGGTCCTGGTCGGGGGTCACGCCGGGCTTCATCGGCAATCGCATGCTCGCCCAGCGCCAGCGCGAGGCGCAGAAGCTGATGTTCGAGGGCGCCATGCCCTGGGACATCGACCGTGTGCTCTACGACTTCGGCTTTCCGATGGGGCCGTTCGCGATGAGCGACCTGGCCGGCCTGGACATCGGCTGGGTGAAGGAGACCTCGAAGGGCGAGACCATCCGCGACGTGCTGTGCGAGATGGACCGCCGCGGCCAGAAGACCGGGGCGGGCTATTACGACTACGACGAGAATCGCGATCGCCCACCCTTCGCCGGTGACCGAGAAGATCATCAAGGACTTCGTCGCCAGATCCGGCGTCAATCCGCGCCATATCTCGGACGAGGAAATCCTGGAGCGCTGCCTGTATCCGATGGTCAACGAAGGCGCGAAACTGCTCGAGGAAGGCAAGGCGATCCGCGCCTCCGACATCGATGTGGTGTGGGAGAACGGCTACGGCTGGCCGCTCTACCGCGGCGGCCCGATGTGGTGGGGCGACCATGTCGGCCTCGCCAAGGTGCTGGAGCGGATGAAGGAATTCCAGGCCCAGATGGGCGATGTTTTCAAGCCCTCCGCCTTGCTCGAGAGGCTGGTGGCCGAGGGAAAGGGGTTCCCAAGCCTCTGACGGGGGCGTAGAACCCCATCGCATTCACGGGAGGGGTCTCTATGGTGCGTCAAGGTCTCGTGGCGGTTATCTGCTGCTTGCTCGGCTCGGCGGCGACGCCTGCGGCCGCGCAGTACGGCATGGACAAGAACTGCGCCGAAGAACGCTTCGACCCCGGAGTTGCCGCGGTGCGATCGTCCGCTCGGCCGGGCAGCTATCCAGGAGCCCGAGAACTCGCTGGTGGGAGGGCCTGGGCCTTTCCAATCCCGAAGCCTTGCTCAAGCTGTTTGCCTTGCGCTCGGGCTGCCTGCGGATCGTCGATCGCAACGGCGGTTTGGCCATGCGAAACCAGGAATCGGCCCTGAACAGTTCGGGCGATCTGCAGCGCGGCTCGAACCTCGGCCACGGCCAGATCGCCGTGGCGGATTACTTCATCATTCCCGATATCGCCAATTCCAACCGCAATTCCGGCGGCAACAACATCGGCGGCGCTCTCGGAAGCTTTCTGCCCGGCGGGTTCGGGGCTATCGCCGGCGCGATCCATATCAAGAAGTCCGAAGCCCACACGCTGATCACTCTGGAGGACGCGCGCACCACCGAGCAGGTCTACGTCGCCGAGGGCACGGCCCAGAAGAGCGATCTGTCCTTCGGCGGCGGAGGCGGCCTGGCCGGGATGACCGGTTTCGGCGCGCTCGCGGGCAGCGGCTACAGCGACACCGATATCGGCAAGGTGATCAGCGCCGCCTATTTCAATGCCTTCGTGGACCTGATCCATTACATGCAAGCGCAGCAACCGGGCCAGCAGGCCGCCGCCGCGCCCGCCGCCAGCCAGCGCACCACTGCGCCGGTGCAGGTACGCGCCGGCCCCTCGAGCGGCGCGAAGGTCGTCTACAGCCTGGCGGCCGGGGCCAGCGTCTATCCCACCGGCCAGCGCAACGGTGTGTGGATGGAGGTCGACGACGAGAACGGCAACCGTGGCTGGGTGCCCTCGACGATGACCACGTCGCGATGACCCCCTTGCGCTAATGGAAGTCACGGCTGCGCACCAGGCGACCGACCGCGTCGCCGGTCTCGCGCTTCATCTCGGCCAGCCGGCCTGGTCAGGTCGGTGAAGCGTTCGGCGACCACATGGATCACCTCGCCGGCCCGCTGCAGGCGGCCGTGCACCACCAGAAACGCGGCGCCCATCGACCGCTCGGCGGTTGGCCTGGAAGACGTCGCGCCAGACCACGGCATTGGCCGAGCCGGTCTCGTCCTCCAGGGTGACGAACACCACGCCCTTGGCGGTGCCCGGGCGCTGGCGGATCAGCACCAGGCCGCCGACGGCGACGCGCCGGCCGTCCTTCATCGTCCGCAGGCTCTCGGCGGTGACCGCGCCGAGGCTCTCGAGCAACGGGCGGAAGAAGGCGCAAGGATGCGCCTTCAGGGAGAGGCTGGCCGTGCGATAGTCCTCGGCGACATGGGCCGGCAGCGGCATGGGCGGCAGGGCGATATCGCTCTCCACCGTCGCGCCCATCAGGGCCAGCAGAGGCGCCTCGCTCGCCATCCGCACCTCCGGCGCCAGCGCCTTTGACCGCCCATAGGCCCTCGCGGCGATCCAGCCCCAGCGAGCGCAGGGCGTCGGCCTCGGCGAGCAGCTCCAGGGTGCGGCGCGAGAGGTCGGCGGCGACGGCCAGGCCCCGCAGGGTGTGCGCGCCGGCCTGGCGAGCCTGGACCAGACGATCGGCCTCGTCATTCCTGCAATCCCGGGATCTGCCGCAGGCCGAGGCGGACGGGGCGAAGGCGCATTCCTCCCTCCCCCCCATGGGGAGGGACAGACCGCGCAGCGGTCAGGGTGGGGAACCCCGGTGCGCGCGGACTCTCGCAGAGTTTGGTCCCTTCACAGTTCCCCACCCTGGATGCGGAGCCTGTCCTCGGGCGCGCGCTCCGCGCGACCCGGGGGCATCCTGTCCCTCCCCATGAGGGGAGGGAGGAAGAGATCTCCAACGCGCTGTCCCAGTCGCTCAGCATCACGTCGGCGGGGCGGACTTCGACGCCGTGTTCGCGGGCGTCGCGGACCAGTTGGGCGGGCTGGTAGAAGCCCATGGGCTGGCTGTTGAGCATGGCGGCGCAGAACACGTCGGGATGGTGGCGTTTGATCCAGGCCGAGACATAGACCAGCTTGGCGAAGCTGACGGCGTGGCTTTCGGGAAAGCCATAGGAGCCGAAGCCCTCGATCTGGCGGAAGCAGCGCTCGGCGAACTCGCGGGTCATAGCCGCGCCGCGACCATGCCGCCGACGAACTTGGCGCGATAGTCGCCGACGTCGCCGTAGGTTGCGGAAGGTGGCCATGGAGCGGCGCAGGCCGTTGGCTTCCTCGGGCGTGAACCTGGCCGCCTCGATGGCCAGGCGCATGGCCTGCTCCTGGAACAGCGGCACGCCGAGGGTCTTGCCGAGCACGGCGCGCAGTTCGTCGGCGAGAGCCGTGGTCGGGCGACGGCGCGGGAAACTCCACCGGCTCGAGTCCCTTCGCGCCGGCGCAGATAGGGATGGACCATGTCGCCCTGGATCGGGCCGGGCCGCACGATCGCCACCTCGATGACCAGGTCGTAGAACCGCTTGGGCTTCAGCCGCGGCAGCATCGACATCTGGGCGCGGCTCTCGACCTGGAACACGCCCACGGAGTCGGCCTGGCTGAGCATGTCGTAGACCGCCGCGTCCTCGCGCGGGGATGTCGGCCATGTCGGCGATGCCGAGCATGTCCATGGACTTGCTTGATGGCGGTGAGCATGCCCAGCGCCAGGACGTCGACCTTCATCAGGCCCAGCGCGTCGATGTCGTCCTTGTCCCATTCGAGGAAGGTGCGGTCCTTCATCGCGGCATTGCCGATCGGCACGGTCTCGTCGAGCCGCCGCTGGGTCAGCACGAAGCCGCCGACGTGCTGCGACAGGTGGCGGGGAAAGCCGAGCAGCTGCGTCGGCGAAGAGCGGTGGCGCGGCGGATTTCGGGGCTGTCCGGGTCGAGGCCGGCCTGGCGGATATGCTCATCGGGGAGGCCGTCGCCCCAGCTGCCCCACACGGTGTTGGCCAGGGCGGCGGTGACGTCCTCGGTCAGCCCCAGCGCCTTGCCGACGTCGCGGATGGCGCTGCGCGGGCGATAGTGGATGACGGTGGCGCAGATCGCGGCGCGCTCGCGGCCATAGCGCTCGTAGACATACTGCATGACCTCCTCGCGCCGCTCGTGCTCGAAATCGACGTCGATGTCGGGCGGCTCGTCGCGTTCCCTGGAGATGAAGCGGGCGAACAGCAGGTCGTGATCGGGCTGGGTCGGATCGACCGCGGTGACGCCCAGGCAGAAGCAGACCACCGAATTGGCGGCCGAGCCGCGCCCCTGGCAGAGGATGCCCTGCTCCCGCGCCCAGCGCGACGATGTCGTGCACGGTGAGGAAGTAGTTGGGGTAGTCCAGCTCCTCGATCAGGGCCAGCTCGTGGACGAGCAGGCCTTCGACCTTCTCCGGCACGCCGCTCGCGGATAGCGCCAGGCGGCGCCGGCCCAGGCGAGGTCGGTCAGATGCTGCATGGCGGTCTTGCCCGGCGGCACCGGCTCGTCGGGATATTCGTATTTCAGCTGGCCGAGGTCGAAGCCGATGCGCGCCGGCGACCTCGCCGGTGCGCGCCACGGCGCGCGGGCCAGCGGGCGAACAGCCGGGCCATCTCGGCCGGGGACTTCAGGTGCCGCTCGGCGTTGGCTTCCAGGCGCAGGCCGGCCTCGGTGATCGAGCAGCCCTCGCGGATGCAGGTGAGGACGTCCTGCAGCGGCCGCCGCTCGGGGCCGTGGTAGAGGACGTCGTTGGTGGCGATCATCGGCGCGCCGGCGGCGCGGCCGAGGGCGTCCAGCCGGGCCAGGCGCTTGAGGTCCTGGGCGGCATAGGGCCGGGCGGCGGCGAGCCAGACGCGGTCGCGAAAGTCGCCGGCCAGACGCTTGAGCGCGGCCTCGAACGCCGCGTCGAGGTCGGCCGGCGGGACGGCGAGGATCAGCTGGCCCTCGCCATGCGCCAGCAGATCGTCGCGCGTCAGATGGCACTCGCCCTTCTTCGCGCGCCGCTGGCCGACCGTGAGCAGCCGCGTCAGCCGCCCCCAGGCCTCGCGGTCGGCGGGATAGCAGAGCACGCTGGGCGTCCCGTCGGCGAAGTCCAGCCGCGCGCCGGTCAGCACCCGCTGGCCGATCTCCCGCCCGTCGACCAGGCCCGCACCACCCCGGCCAGGGTGTTGCGATCGGCGATCCCGATCGCCGCCAGCCCCAGCGCCTTGGCCGTCAGCACCAGCTCGCCGGATGCGAGGCGCCGCGCAGGAAGCCGTAGTTGGTGGTGGTCTGGAGCTCGGCGTAGGTCATGAGGCGAGCCTCAGGACCGTCCATCACGCCGTCGAGGTTGGTGTTGATGTCGGCGTTGGAGACGCGCAGGGTGTGGAACCTGACGTCAGGATCGTCCCGCATGCGTCATGGTCGGCCTGGACGGGTCGTAGTGCTGCCGCCATCGACTTCGACGACGAGTTGCGCTTGAAACACACGAAATCGAGATAGAAGCCGAGAAACGGCGCCTGCGGCGGAAGTGAAAGCCTCGGCACGCCGAAGGTGCAGCCAGAGCCGCGCTTCTGCGGCGTCAGTCGAGTTCCCGAGCCGCTGATGACGCGCGTCTCCTCCCCTTCTGGGGAGGGACAGACGCGAAGCGTCAGGGTGGGGAGTGCGAACACCGGCCTGGGTTCCGGTTCCCCACCCTGACGCTTCGCCGTCTGTCCCTCCCCAGAAGGGGAGGGAGGTCTTACCCGAACAGGCCATGGAGCCACCATTTGGGGGGGGCGTCGGCGCCGTAGAGGCCGGCGCGGAAGAGCCAGAAGCGGGCGCCGGCGTCGTCCTCGACGCGGTAGTAGTCGCGGCGTGGCGGGCGCGTCGGGCGGAGCGCCACCATTCGGGGGCCAGGCGCTCGGGGCCCTCGGCGCGGCGGACGCGGTGCAGCGCGCCGCGCCAGCGGAAGGAGACCGGCGGGTCGTCGGGGATCGGGGCCATGGCCTCGATCGGCTCGGGGCGGCGGAACAGGCGCAGGGGGCGCGGACGCGCGGGGTCCCAGCCGCCGTCCGGCGCGGCGCGACAGCGGCGGGCGGCGGACGACCGCCCGTTCGGGCGCATGGCTGGGGAAGGGCTCGGCGCGCCAGACCGCGGTCGGCGCCCAGGCGGCCGGCGAGGCGGTCGACCAGGGGCGCCAGGCCGTCCTCCGGCGCGATCTCGCGCCTGGGCGTCCAGGCGCTGCTGGCGCGCGGCGAGCGGCTCCACCTCGTCGGCGGCCAGGGTGACGACCTCGATGCCGAAGCCCGGGATCGATGGTCTCCAGCTGGGGCACGAACAGCCGGGCGATGCGCGCCGCCTCGCGGCCGGGCAGGGACAGGCCGATGGCGAGGCGCTGGGCCAGGCCGTCGAGGCGGTGGAAGCAGAGTTCGAAGCGCCGGGCGCCGCGGCCCTCGGCCTCCAGCCGCGCGCACAGCGCGCCGGTGATGTCGGCGGCGACGCGGGCCAGGTCGTCGGGCGTGCTGATCGGCTCGGCGAAGGCCAGGCGGGCGAACCAGGGATTGGGCGGCCGGCGGAAGACCAGCGCCTCCTCGGCGCGGCCCAGGGCCTGGTCCAGGCGCCGCACGACGCCGGCCCCGAAGCGGCGGGTGATCTGGTCGCGCGGCGTGCCGGCCAGGCGGCCGATGGTGATCAGGCCCAGCCGGGCGATCTGGGCGGCGGCCGCGCTCTCCAGGCGCAGGGCCTGGATCGGCAGGGGCGCCAGACGCGCCATGGTGGCGTCGGGCGGCGGCGATGTGCGGTCCTCGCCGAAATGGGCCAGGGCCCAGGCGGCGCCGGGCGTGTCGGCGACGGCGACGCGGACCGGGATGCCGTTGGCGCGCCAGGCGGGCGGTCAGGTCGTCGGCCATGGCCGCCTCGCCGCCCCACAGATGGTCGACGCCGGTGATGTCGAGGAACAGGCCGTCGGGGGGATCGAGGGCGACGGCGGGCGAGAAGCGGGCGCACCAGTCGCACAGGGCCTCGAGCGCGGCCTGGTCGGCGGCCGGCTCGGCGTCGGCGGTGACCAGGTCCGGAACCAGGGCGGCGGCGTCGGTGGCCTTCTGGCCGACGAACAGCCCCAGGCGCCGCCGCCGCGTCATCCACGGCGATAGAGCCGGCGCACGCCGGTCTCGGCGGCGATCAGGGCGAACGGCCTATCCGACGAGGCGCAGGGGTTGCGGCGGCGCCAGTTGGCGATCGCCCAGGTCGGCGACCACACGCAGAGGATACGCGCCATCGGTCTTCTCCATGATCCAGGCCCCGCCGCGCCCGCCCCGGCAGCGCTCCAGGCTGACCCGCCAGCGCGGCGCGCCCAGGCCGAACTCGCCGGGCGCGGGCTCGCTGGGCGCCGGGGCGACGCGTCCAGCGGGTCGCCGCCGCCGAGCCGGCCGGCGAATGTCCGCGCCGGGCCGCCGAACGGGCGGCGGCGGATGACGAAGCCGAGTGCGCCGTGCCGCTCGCAGGCCAGCTGAAGCGCCGGCCCGGCGGTCAGGTCGACGCTCTCGATCTCGCCGACGGCGGCGGCGACGCCGGCGCATCCCAGGGCGTCCTCCAGGGCGGCGAGGGCCTGCGTCTCGTCGCGCACCTTGACCTGGATCAGCGCGCGGGTCGGGAAAGCCCAGGCCGAACAGGCCGGGCGCATGCAGATCGTCGCGCCGCATCACCCAGACCACCGCGCCGCGTGCGCGCCAGGGGCGTGACCAGGGCGGCGACGAAGGCGGCGGCCGCGGCCGCGGTCTCGACGTCCAGGCCCTCGCCGGCCGCTTCGTGCCAGCGCGCCAGCGGCAGGCCGCCGCCGGGCAAGCAGCGCCGTCGATCCGCGCGTCGCCGAACGGCAGCACGCCCGGGCGCGGCGCGGCGCCGGCCAGGCCAGCGCGAACCGGGCCCTGCGCCACCTGCAATCGCGCTTCGCGGGACATGCCGGCATCAAACTCCATTTGTTCCTGTTTTGTTCTAGTCTTGGGGCTTGGAGAGTCAAGCCGGGCCTCCCTATGGTGGCGGCATGACCCTGCAAACCCTGCTGATCGCCAACCGCGGCGAGATCGCCATCCGCATCGCCCGCGCCGCCGCCGAACTGGACCTCGCCACCGTCGCGGTGTTCGCCGCCGACGACGCGCGATCGCTGCACGTGAAGGCCGCCGACCACGCCATCGCCCTGCCCGGCTCGGGCGCGCGGGCCTATCTGGACATCGAGGCGATCGTCGACACCGCGCGGCGCGCCGGCTGCGACGCGATCCATCCGGGCTATGGCTTCCTGTCGGAGAACGCCGGCCTCGCCCGCGCCTGCGCCGCCGCCCACATCACCTTCATCGGCCCCTCGCCCGAGGCGCTCGACGCGTTCGGCGACAAGGCCAAGGCCCGCGCCCTGGCCGCGCAGAAGGGCGTGCCGATCGTCGCCGGCACGGACGGCCCGGCCAGCCTGGACGAGCGTGCACGCCTTCTTCGCCAGCCTGCCCGAGCGGCGCGGCGATGATGATCAAGGCGGTGGCCGGCGGCGGCGGGCGCGGCATGCGCGTGGTGCGCGCGGCCGGCGAGATCGACGCCGCCTATCGCCGCCGCGGCGCGCGAGGCGCAGGGCGCCTTCGGCGATCGACGCCCTCTACGCCGAGCGCCTGATCGAGCACGCCCGGCACATCGAGGTGCAGATCGCCGGCGACCGCACCGGCGTGCTGGCGGTCGGCGACCGCGACTGCTCGCTGCAGCGCCGCCGCCAGAAGATCATCGAGATCGCCCCGGCCCCCAACCTCACGCGCGCCCAGCGCGAGCAGCTGTTCGACGCCGCCGTCACCCTGGGCGCGGCGGTGCGCTACCGCACCCTCGGCACCATCGAATTCCTGGTCGACGCCGACAGCGGCGACTTCGCCTTCATCGAGGCCAACGCCCGCCTGCAGGTCGAGCACACCATCACCGAGGAGGTGACCGGCGTCGACCTGGTCAAGACCCAGATCCGCCTGGCGGCCGGCGACACCCTGGCTCAGCTGGGCCTGACCGAAACGCCCGACGCCGCAGGGCTACGCCATCCAGGCGCGGGTCAACCTGGAGACCCTGACCGCGGACGGCGGCGCGCACCCGGCCGGCGGCGTCCTGCACGCCTACGAGCCGCCGTCGGGCCCGGGCGTGCGCGTCGACGGCTATGGCTACGCCGGCTACCACACCAGCCCCAACTACGACTCCCTGCTGGCCAAGGTGATCGCGCGCGGCCAGACCCTGGCCGAAGCGGCGGCGCGCACGGCGCGGGCGCTGGCCGAGTTCCGCATCGAGGGCGTGGAGACCAACGCCGGGGTGCTGCGCGCCCTGCTGGCGCGAGCCGGCGGTGCTGGCCGGCGAGGCGACCACCCGCTTCATCGAGGACCACGCCGCGGCCCTGATCGAGGCGGGCGCGGCCTGCCAGACCCGCACCTTCGACGACACGCCGCCGGCTCCGGCCGCGGCGCCGTCGCGCCGGTGGAGACCATGGCCGGCGCGGTCGCCGGTCGCGCGCCGGCCTGCAGGCCACGGTCGGCTCCATCGACGTGGCCGAGGGCGAGCTGGTGCGCGCCGGCCAGGCGGTGGCGATCCTCGAAGCGATGAAGATGGAGCATGTCGTCGTCGCGCCGGTCGGCGGCCGGGTCGCGCGCATCGCCGCGATCAGCGGCGAGGTGCTGAACAAGGGCCAGCCGCTGATGTTCATCGCCCCCGAGGCGGTCGAGGCCGCCGCGGCCGCCGACGAGGCCGCAGGTCGATCTGGACCACATCCGCCCCGACCTCGCCGAGGTCCTGGAGCGCTGGCGGATCACCCTGGACGAGGCGCGGCCCGACGCCGTCGCCCGCCGCCGCAAGCGCGGCCAGCGCACCGCGCGCGAGAACATCGACGACCTGGTCGATCCGGGCACCTTCCTGGAATACGGCGCCTTCGCCCTGGCCGCCCAGCGCCGCCGCCGCTCGGTCGAGGAGCTGAAGGTCATGAGCCCGGCCGACGGCCTGGTGTGCGGCGTCGGCCAGGTCAACGGCGCCCTGTTCCCGCCGGAGCAGGCGCGCTGCGCGGCGCTGGCCTACGACTTCACCGTGCTGGCCGGCACGCAGGGCCACATGAACCACGTCAAGACCGACCGGATGCTGGAGATCGTCGCCGACCAGGAACTGCCGGTGGTGTGGTTCGCCGAGGGCGGCGGCGGGCGGCCGGGCGACACCGACGGCGGCGGGGCCTCGGGCCTGGCGACGCCGAGCTTCAAGTCGTTCGCCCAGCTGGCCGGGATCGTGCCGAAGATCGCGGTGGTCTCGGGCCGCTGCTTCGCCGGCAACGCCTCGTTCGCGGGCGTCAGCGAGATCCTGATCTGCACCAAGGGCTGCCAACATCGGCATGGGCGGGCCGGCGATGATCGAGGGCGGCGGCCTGGGCGTCTTCGCGCCCGAGGAGATCGGGCCGATGGACGTGCAGACCGCCAACGGCGTGGTCGACATCCTGGCGGAGGACGAGGCCGACGCCACGCGGCTGGCCAAGCAGACCCTGGGCTATTTCCAGGGGCCGCTGGCCGAGTGGACCGGCCGCCGACCAGCGCGCGCTGCGCCGCGCCATCCCGGAGAACCGGCTGCGGGTCTACGACGTGCGCGCGGTGATCGAGACCCTGGTCGACGCCGGCTCGTTCCTGGAGCTGCGCCGCGCGTTCGCGCCGGGCCTGATCACCGGCTTCATCCGCATCGAGGGCCGGCCGATGGGCCTGATCGCCAACGATCCGATGCATCTGGGCGGCGCGGTCGACTGCGACGGGGCGGACAAGGGCTCGCGCCTGTTCCAGCTCTGCGACGCCTTCGACCTGCCGGTGCTGTCGCTGATCGACACGCCGGGCTTCATGGTCGGGCCCGACAGCGAGGCGGCGGCGGCGGTGCGCAAGACCTCGCGCCTGTTCATCAACGCCGCGCGGCTGGGGACGCCGATGTTCGCCATCGTGCTGCGCAAGGCCTATGGCCTGGGCGCGCAGGCGATGGCCGGCGGCTCGACCCTGGCCCCGGTGTTCTGCGCCGCCTGGCCGACCGGCGAGTTCGGCGGCATGGGCCTGGAGGGCGCGGTGCGCCTGGGCTATCGCCGCGAACTGGAGGCGCAGAGCGACCCGGTCGAGAAGCAGGCGCTGTTCGACAAGCTGCTGGGCAACCTCTACGCGGTCGGCAAGGCGATCAACGTCGCCGCCATGCTGGAGATCGACGCGGTGATCGACCCGGCGGACACCCGGCACTGGATCGCCCAGGGGCTGAAGACCTGCAAGACCCGCCACGCGCCGGAGCGGCGGTTCGTGGACGCGTGGTGAGCGAAGGCGGGGCGGCGGCGGGACACCCCGCCCTGTCATTTTGTCCGTATAAGAGTTTCACCGGCGGACCTTCCTCCTCCCTCCCCTTCACGGGCAGGGAGGAGGAGGTGTGATTGCCGGCTAGAATGTCAGGGCCCGGGCCTCTTTGACGTGCGGCAGGGCGCGGATGCGGGCGATCAGGGCGTCGTCGGGGGCCTGGTCGACGCCGACCAGGGCGATGGCGTCGTCACCGGCGGCGACGCGGCCGAGGTTGAAGGTGGCGATGTTGACGCCGGTCTCGCCGAGCAGGCGGCCGAGGGCGCCGATGAAGCCCGGCTTGTCGAGGTTGTTGACGTAGAGCATCGCCGGGCCGAACGGCGGCGTCGAGCTCCATGCCCTTGACCTCGACGATGCGCGGCGCGCCGGCGACCACCGTGCCGGCGAAGCGACGGCGGCCCATGTCGGTGATGCACGGTGATCCGCATCAGGTTCTCGTAGACCGGCGACAGTCTCCTGGCGGGATCTCGGAGACGGTGATGCCGCGCTCCTTGGCCACGGCGGGCGCCGAGACCATGTTGATCTCGGCCAGCATCGGGCGCAGCACGCCGGCCAGGGCCGCGGCGGTCAGCGGCTTGACGTTCAGCGTGGCGACATCGCCCTCGAAGGCGATGTCGATGCCCTTGAGCCCGACGTCGACCATCTGGCCGGCGAAGGCGCCGAGCTTTTCGGCCAGCGCGATGTAGGGGCGCAGCTTGGGGGCCTCGTCGGCGGTGACCGAGGGGCTGTTCAGCGCGTTGGTGACCGCGCCGGTCAGCAGATAGTCGCTCATCTGTTCGGCGACCTGCAGGGCGACGTTCTCCTGCGCCTCGCTGGTGGAGGCGCCCAGGTGCGGGGTGGCGATGAAGTTCGGGGCGCCGAACAGGACGTTCTGCCTTGGCCGGCTCCTCGACGAAGACGTCGAAGGCGGCGCCGCCGACGTGGCCGCTCTCCAGGCCGGCCCGCAGGGCCGCCTCGTCGACCAGGCCGCCGCGGGCGCAGTTGACGATCAGCACGCCCTTCTTGGTCCTGGCCAGGGCTCTCGGCCGACAGGATGTTGCGGGTCTTGTCGGTCAGCGGGGTGTGCAGGGTGATGAGGTCGGCGCGGGCCAGCAGGTCGTCGAGTTCGACCTTCTCGACGCCCGATCTCGACGGCGCGCTCGGGCGAGAGGAAGGGGTCGTAGGCGATGACCTTCATCTTCAGGCCGTTGGCGCGGTCGGCGACGATCGAGCCGATGTTGCCGGCCCCGATCAGGCCCAGGGTCTTGGCGTAGAGCTCGACGCCCATGAAGCGGTTCTTCTCCCACTTGCCGGCCTGGGTGGAGGCGTCGGCGGCGGGCAGCTGGCGGGCCAGGGCGAACATCATGGCGATGGCGTGCTCGGCGGTGGTGATCGAGTTGCCGAACGGGGTGTTCATCACCACGATGCCGGCGGCGGTGGCGGCGGGGATGTCGACGTTGTCGACGCCGATGCCGGCCCGGCCGATGACCTTCAGGTTCTTGGCGGCGGCGATGACGTCCTTGTCGGCCTTGGTGGCGGAGCGGACGGCGAGGCCGTCGTAGTCGCCGATGATCGTCGAGCAGTTCGTCCTTGGACAGGCCGGTCTTGACGTCGGCCTCGACGCCGCGCTGCTCGAAGATATCGACGGCGGCGGGGGAGAGCTTGTCGGCGATGAGAACGCGGGGGCCATGGCGGGATATCCTTATCGTGCTTCCTCCCTCCTTCGGGGAGGGAGACGGCGGGTCAGGGCGGTCTGCGAAGAGCGACGGCGGAGATGCGTCGACGTCCCGCCGGACGCTTCGCGCCTGCCCATGAGGGGAAGGAGGGTCAGGCGGGCTGCAAGTTCGGCGAGACGGCTGGCGAAGGCCCAGTCGAGCCAGGGGGTGAGGGCTTCGAGGTCGGCGGTCTCGACCGTGGCGCCGCACCAGATGCGCAGGCCCGGCGGGGCGTCGCGGTAGCCGCCGACGTCGAGGGCGACGCCTTCCTTCTCCAGCAGCGAGGCCAGCTTCTTGGCGAAGTCGGCCTGGGCGTCGGCGGACAGCGCGGTGACCGCCGGGTCGACGACCTTCAGGCAGACCGAGGTGTTGGAGCGGATCGGCCGGATCCTCGGCCAGGAAGTCGATCCACGGCGTCTTCTGCGACCCAGGCTTCCAGCACGCCGAGGTTGGCGTCGGCGCGGCGCCTTCAGCTCGGGCAGGCCGCCGATCGAGGCGGCCCACTTCAGGGCGTCCAGCCAGTCCTCGACGCACAGCATCGAGGGGGTGTTGATGGTGGCGCCCTCGAAGATGTCCCGGTTGAGCTTGCCGGCCTTGGTCATGCGGAACAGCTTGGGCATCGGCCATGGCGGCGAATAGCTTTCCAGGCGGGCCACGGCGCGGGGCGAGAGGATGAGGACGCCATGCGCCGCCTCGCCGCCCAGGGCCTTCTGCCAGGAGAAGGTGACGACATCGAGCTTGGCGCCAGTCGAGGTCCTGGGCGAAGCAGGCGCTGGTGGCGTCGCAGATGGTCACGCCCTCGCGGTCGCCGGCGATGAAGTCGCCGTTGGGCACGCGCACGCCCGAGGTGGTGCCGTTCCAGGTGAACACCAGGTCGGCGTCGGGGCGGACCTTGGTCAGGTCCGGCAACTGGCCATAGGGCGCGTCGAGCACCTCGGCGTCGATCTTCAGCTGTTTGACGACGTCGGTGACCCAGTCCTTGCCGAAGCATTCGAAGGCCAGCAGCTGCACCGGGCGGGGGCCGAGCATCGACCACAGGGCCATCTCGACCGCGCCGGTGTCGGAGCCGGGGACGATGCCGATCAGGTAGTCGGCCGGAACTCGCAGCACGGCGCGGGTCTGGTCGATGGCGGCCTGCAGGCGCGCCTTGCCGACCTTCGAGCGGTGCGAGCGCCCGAGGATCGCGGTCCTGCAGATTGTCGGGGGTCCATCCGGGGCGCTTGGCGCAGGGGCCGGAAGAGAATTCGGGGCGCGCCGGGCGCATGGCCGGCTTCGCGAGGGTCGTCATGGTCATGGTCTCCCATCCTCACAGATGGACTGCGCCCCGTTGGGAGGGCGTGGCCCGGCGCGCAAAAGCCCGCGTTCGGCCGGCAAAGCAAGTGAATATTTTCTCGGCGGGGGTTAAGGTCGGCTGCATGAACGCTCCGCTCCGCCGGCCCATGACGCTCGAGGACTTTCTAGCCTGGGAGGACAGCCAGCCGCTGAGGCACGAGTTCGATGGGGTCCGGGCCATCGCGATGACCGGGGGAACGGTCAACCATGCGCGCATACAAAAGAACCTCGCGCTTTCCATCGGTGGTCGCCTGCAAGGACAGAAGTGCGAGTTCTTCGGGAGCGACCTGAGGATCGAAGTTGCCGGCCGTATCCGATATCCGGATGGTTTCGTCACCTGCTCGCCCCTGGCTCGCGACGGCAAGACGGTCAGCGAACCGGTGGTGATCTTCGAGGTCCTCAGCGACAGCACCAGTCGCACCGACCTCATCACCAAGAACGACGAATACGCCAATACGCCGTCGGTGAAACGCTATGTGATGCTGGCGCAGGACGCCATCGGCGGGACGATGTTCGAGCGGGTCGGCGACGACTGGATCGGCCGGCTGCTGGTCGCCGACAGCGTGCTGCGCATGCCGGAGATCGGCGTCGAATTCCCCCTGAAGGAGCTGTACGAGGGCGTCGACCTCCCGGACGTCGATTAGGTCTCGAGCACCACCTTGCCCACGTGCGCGCCGCCTTCGAGGTAGGCGTGGGCGGCGGCGGCTTCGGCGAGGGGGAAGGTGCGGTCGACGATGGCTTTCACCTTGCCGGCGGCGACCCACGGCCAGACGACGCGCTCGATCTCGCCGGCCAGGCGGGCTTTTTCGTCCGCCGATCGGGGACGCAGGGTCGAGCCGGTGACCACCAGGCGCTTGAGCATTAGCTTGATGATCGGCAGCTCGACGGTGCCGCCGCCGAGGGTGGCGATATGGACGAGGCGGCCGCCGGTGTTCAGCGCCTCGAGGTTCTTTGGGAAGTACGGACCGGCGACCATGTCGAGGATCACGTCGACACCGCCCGCCTCCCGGGCCACCGCCTCGAAATCCTGCGCCGAGGTGTCCACCGCGATGTCGGCCCCCAGGCTGAGCGCCTGGGCGGCCTTGTCGGGGCCGCGGCCGGTGGCGATCACCCGCGCGCCGGCGGCCTTGGCCATCTGGATGGCGGCCACGCCGATGCCGGAGGTGGCGCCGTGGATCATGATGGTCTCGCCAGCCTTCAGCGCCCCGTGTTCGAAGACGTTGGCGTAGACGGTGAACACGGTCTCGGGCAGCGCGCCGGCTTCGTCGAAGGACAGGGAGCCGGGGATCGGCAGGGCGTGGCGGGCGTCGCAGACGGCGTATTGCGCATAACCGCCCCCGCCCAGCAGGGCGCAGACCTTGTCCCCGATCCGCCAGCGGCCGGCGGCGTGCACGACCTCGCCCGCGACTTCGAGGCCGAGCGTCGCGGGCGCGCCGGGGGGCGGCGGGTAGAAGCCGAGGCGCTGGACGATGTCGGGGCGGTTGACGCCCGCCGCCTTCACCGCGATCAGGATCTGGCCCTCGGCGGGAACCGGGCGGGTGATCCGCACGGGGTGCAAGGCCTCGGCCCGCCCCTTGCCGTCCCTGACCGCGATGGCGATCATGTCCTGCTCGCTCATGGCATGGCTCCGAAACTTGCGCGATCGGCCGCGCGCCCTCAGATAGCCGTCCGCGACGCGACGAGCAAAGGAAGACCAGCGATGGCTGAAGAACCGGCGGAAGCGCGGCGCCAGAGGGGCCAGAGCCTGGTCGACCTGGCGCGCGAGGACCTGGAGATGTTCGGGGCCGACGAACTTCAGGAACGCATCACCGCCCTGGAAGCCGAGATCGATCGGGTCAGGGCGCAGCTGGCCCGCAAGCAGGCCACGCGGGCGGCGGCCGACGCGCTGTTCTCGCGGCGTGATTGAAGCGGCGTCGCCGAAATTCGACCTGACCTCGCCGGCCGGCCGCCGCCGCGCGGTGCTCGACTATCTGTGGAAGGATCACGCCTATCTGCGGCTGGGTTTCTCCAACGCCCACTGGCTGTCGGACGAACTGGTGCGCGCCAACCAGCCCTGGCCGTTCCAGCTGGCAGCGTGGAAGGCGCGCGGCATCCGCACGGTGATCAATCTGCGCGGCGGCTTCGGGGCCAGCTTCTATGCCCTGGAAAAGGCGGCCTGCGCGCGGCTGGGCCTGACCCTGGTCAACTTCACCATCGCCTCGCGCGACGTGCCGACCCGCGAGCAGGTGCGAGGGGCGCGGGACCTGTTCGAGCGGGTGGAGTATCCGGCGCTGATGCACTGCAAGTCGGGGGCCGACCGGGCCGGGATAATGGCGGTGTTCTACCAGCATTTCCGGCGCGGCGAGACGATCGCCCAGGCCCGCGCCCAGCTATCGCATCGTTTCCTGCACGTCCGGGCCGGGCTGACCGGGGTGCTGGACTATATATTCGACCGCTACCAGGCCGAGGGCGAGCCCGCGGGGTTGAGCTTCCTGGAATGGGTGGAAAGCCCAGCCTACGATCCCGCCGCCATCAAGGCGGATTTCCGGGCCGGCTGGTGGGGCACACTGCTGAGCGAGAAGCTGCTGCGGCGGGAATAGGCTTGGTCAGTGCGAATGGTCGTCGTGGTGCTCGCCGGTCAGCGGGTCGAGCAAGCGATGGGCGTGAATGATGAAATAGCGCATGTGGGCATTGTCGACGGTGGCCTGGGCGCGCGCTTTCCAGGCCTGGTAGGCCTCGTCGTAGCTGGCGAAAGCCCCGACCAGATCGACCTGTGACAGATCGCGGAATTCGACGCCGCCGACGTCCTCGAGCTCGCCGCCGATGACCAGATGCAGGAGCTGACGGTTGGGCATGGCAATCCTCGGGCGGTCACTTGCCGGCGATGGCGAGGCCGTCGACCAGGATCGACGGCGAATTGTTCGAGCCGCGAATTTCCAGGTCGGCGCCCGGAATCAGCCGCGCATAGATGTCGATCAGGTTGCCGGCGACGGTGATCTCGGTGACCGGCCAGGCGATCTCGCCGTTCTCGAACCAGTGGCCCGAGCAGCCCACCGACCAGTCGCCGGTGTTGGCGTTGAGCGACGGACCGAACATCGAGGTGACCAGGACGCCGCGGCCGGCCTGGCGCATCAGCGCCGCCTGGTCGAGATCGCCGGGCTGCAGGGTGAGATTGGAGGGCGAGACGCCGGGCGGGCCGGCCAGGCCGCGCGAGGCGTGGCCGGTGGTCTCCAGGCCGAGCTGGCGGGCCGAACTGGCGTTCAGCAGCCAGGTGGTCAGCACGCCGCGGTCGATCAGGGCGCGCCGCTGGTTGGCGACCCCTTCGTCGTCGAACGGCGAGGAGCCGAGGCCGCGCGGCCGGTGCGGATCGTCGGTGATGGTCACGCCCTCCGCGAACACCGTCGCGCCGAGCCGGTCCTTCAGGAACGACACGCCGCGGGCGACCGAGGGACCGGAGATGGCCCCGACCAGAGGTCCGAGCAGCGAGGTGGCGAGACGGTTCTCGAAGATCACCGGCGCGGTGGTCGAGGCGATCTTGCGCCCGCCCAGGGCGGCGACGGCCCGGCGGCCGGCCTCGGCGCCGATGCGTTCCGGCGCGGGCAGGTCCTCGCTCCAGCGGGTGGTGCGGCCCTCCCAGCCCAGTTCCATGGCCGAGGAGTCGCCGGCGATGACCTGCGCCGACGCCGAGAACGACGCGCCGCGGTGTTCGCCGCTGAAGCCGGCGCTGGTCACCAGGCGCCAGACCGAGCTGGACCACGACGCCGAGGCCCCTTCGGAATTGGTGACGCCGGGGACGGCCCGAGCGGCGTCCTCGGCCGCCCGGGCGCGCGTCTCCAGCATCGCCGCGTCGGGTTCGGTCGGGTCGTAGAGATCGAGGTCGGCGTGCGATCCGCGCGCCAGCAGCTCCTCGGGCGCCAGGCCGCACCACGGATCCTCGGGCGCCAGGCGCGCCATGGCCACGGCGCGCTCGATCAGCTTGCTCCGGCCCTCCGCCGAGACGTCCGAGCCGGACACCGAGGCCTGGCGGGCGCCGATGAACACGCGCAGGCCGAGGTCCCGCGACTCCTCGCGCTCGACCTCCTCGAGAGCTCCCAGCCGCACGCTGACCGAGAGGGCGGCGCGGTTGGCGTAGGCGACCTCGGCCGCGTCGGCGCCGGCGCGGCGCGCGGCGGCCACCATGTCGTTCAACAGGTTTTCATCCATGGGGGCGATATGGCGGATGGGAGGGCGCTGGGCAAGGCGGCGGCGGGACGCCGCCGGTCCGAATGCCGGTCCGGCCTCAGGCGATGATGTCGGGGGTCAGGCGGTCTTCCAGCCGGGCGATCTGGTCGCGCAGGAGGAGCTTGCGCTTCTTGAGGCGGGCGACCTGGATCTGGTCGGGGCGCGGGATGGATTCGAGGGCGCGGACGGCGGCGTCGAGATCCTGGTGGGCCAGGCGCAGATCGGCCAGGGCGAGTGCGGATCGCCTGCTCGTCGTCAGGCTCGATGTCGTCGTTCATGGCTTCGAATCCGCCGGCGCGCGGCCTTGAGGTGTAGCAGCGCGAACAGCGGCGGCAAGGCGGGCCAGCAGGTCCTCCGGAGCGGGCGCCCCCAGAGCGGCGGTCAGCTCGGCGAGGGCGGTCTCCAGCTCCGTGGGCCGCGCGTCGCGGGCCGGCGTCAGCGCCTCCAGGGTTTCGAGAAGCCGGCGTTCCGCCGACAACTCGGCGGCCTGCACCGCGCCGCGGACCGCCAGACGTGCTTCATCGGCGACGGGGGGATGCGGCGCGCGCAGGCTGCGGCGGACGGCCCGCAAGGGCGACACCACCGCAAGGTCCCAGGACCGGGCCGCCCGCACCGCCTGCGCCAGGACGTTCCCGTCGAGCTCGCGGTCGATCGCCCAGGCACGCCAGAGAAGCAGGGGCGCGCATTGGCCGTGATCGTCCTGCAGGGCCAGGCAGGCGGCGGCGACCTCGGGGTGTGCGTAGATCGAAACCGCGTAGTCCCAGAGGCTCACACGCCGGCCCAGCGGCGGACCGGGGCCCAGTCGAGGCCGAACAGATCGAGGGCCCGGCCGACCGACTGATCGACCATCTCGGCGATGGTCTGAGGCCGTGCATAAAACGCGGGCAGAGGCGGGGCGATGATCGCGCCCATTTCGGCCAGGGCCACCAGGGTGCGCAGGTGGCCCAGGTGCAGCGGAGTCTCGCGGACCATCAGCACCAGGGGTCGGCGCTCCTTCAGCGTCACGTCGGCGGCGCGGGTCAGCAGGGAGGCGGTGACGCCGGTGGCGATCTCGCTCATCGTCCGCACCGAACAGGGGGCGACGATCATGCCCATGGCGCGGTAGGAGCCGGAGGCGATGGTGGCGCCGACGTCGCCGACCTTATGGGTGACGGCGGCCCTGGCGGACAGATCGGCCGGGGTCAGGCCGGCCTCCTGAGCCAGGGTGAGGGCGGCGGCGCGGCTGACGATCAGATGCGATTCGATGCCGAGATCGGCGCAGGCGTCGAGCACCCTGACACCGTAGACCGCGCCCGACGCTCCGGTCACGCCGACGATCAACCGCCGTGGCTCGGCTTCGGTCATCGCCTAGAAATTCCCGCTCAAGGCTTGGGCGCCGAAGGTTCCGACCGCGCGCGCAAACATATGTGATCTGACAAATGCCGCGAATGGGTGTTGTTTGTAAATCCATGCAACGCAGGAGGTCTGAATCATGGCTTTGGAATCCCGCATCCGCGAACTGAGCGTCCGCCACCAGTCGCTCGAACGCGCCATCGAGGACGAGATCAGTCGGCCCGCGGCCGACGCCATTCGACTGACCGCGCTGAAACGACAGAAACTGCGCCTCAAGGAGGAACTCGAAACCCTCAGAACCCGCGTGCACTGACGGCGTCGGCGACGACGGTCCCCTCCCCCGCCGGCTGAGCGGCTCCGGCTCTCAGCCGGCCTCTTCGAGCGAACTCAAGGTCACGCCCTGGGGCTCGGCGGCTTCGCGGCGGGCGTCGTCCTTGGTCTTCTTCTCGGCGGCCTTCTTCACCAGGGCATCGAGTTCCAGCTGGCTGACCAGGCCCAGCGAGACCGGATCGACCGGCTTGATGTTGGCGGCGTTCCAGTGCGTGCGGTTGCGCACCTGCTCGATGGTCGCCTTGGTGGTGCCCAGTGTCTTGGCGATCAGCGCGTCGCTGATCTCCGGGTGGTTGCGCACGAACCAGGCGATGGCGTCGGGACGGTCCTGACGGCGGGACACCGGCGTGTAGCGCGGGGTCTTTTTGGGGGGTTTGAGCAGTTCGGCGTGGCGGCTCTTCTGGGCGCGCAGCCGATAGTTGGGATCGGCCTGGGCGGCGTCGAGTTCCTCGCGGGTCAACTGGCCATTTGAAATCGGGTCGGCGCCGCGGATATCGCGCGCGACTTCATCGTCGGCGATTCCCTTCACTTCGAGCGTATGCAGGCCGCAGAAATCGGCGATCTGTTCAAAGGTCAGCGAAGAATTATCCACGAGCCAGACGGCTGTCGCCTTGGGCATCAGGATGTCGGTCATCAGGGTCTCCAGAAACAGCGGCGCCCGGCCTTTCGGCCGGGCGTGATCTGTTCGACATATAGTCCCTGCCCGAACAAATTGAAACGCCAATCGACCGCCGCGGAGCGCTTATTTCGCAACCGCGGCGCCGAGCGTCGATTGGTCGCGGGGCCCGGCCGCGCAGCGGATGGGAGTAGGAGGGGCGCGCCGCTTGGCGTGGGAGGATGAGGGAGCGCCGGGTCTAGCCAATCCCCCTGCCCTGCCCTACCTTCGCGTTCATGCCCCGTTCCGCCCACCGGCCGGCGTTTCGGACGTGTCCGGCGCCTTCATCCACGACCTGGCGACCACGCCGATGATGTGGACGCCGCACCGGCCGGCGCGGCCGGAGAAGAGCGAGGGGGGCAAGCGGTTCCAGGTGGTCAGCGACTATGAGCCGGCGGGCGACCAGCCGGCGGCGATCGCCGAGCTGGCGGCCGGCATCGCTCAGCGCGAGCACGACCAGGTGCTGCTGGGGGTGACCGGCTCGGGCAAGACCTTCACCATGGCCAAGATCATCGAGGCGACCCAGCGCCCGGCCCTGATCCTGGCCCACAACAAGACCCTGGCGGCGCAGCTGTACGCCGAGTTCAAGAGTTTCTTCCCGAACAACGCGGTGGAATACTTCGTCTCCTATTACGACTACTACCAGCCCGAAGCCTATGTCGCCCGCACCGACACCTATATCGAGAAGGACAGTTCGCGCAACGAACAGATCGACCGCATGCGGCACTCGGCGACGCGGGCGATCCTGGAGCGCGACGATGTGATCGTGGTCGCCTCGGTGTCGTGCATCTACGGCATCGGCTCGGTCGAGACCTACACCGCGATGACCTTCTCGCTGACCGTCGGCCAGAGGGTGGACGAGAAACAGCTGATCGGCGATCTGGTGGCGCAGCAGTACAGGCGCAACGATCAGGCCTTCGAGCGCGGCACGTTCCGCCGCCGCGGCGACACCATCGAGCTGTTCCCCGCCCACTACGAGGACCGCGCCTGGCGGATCATGATGTTCGGCGACGTGATCGAGGCGATCGCCGAGTTCGATCCCCTGACCGGCAGGAAGACCGCCGACCTGGAGAGCGTCAAGGTCTATGCCAACAGCCACTATGTGACGCCGCGGCCGACGCTGCGCCAGGCGGTGACGGCGATCAAGGCCGAGCTGAAGACGCGGCTGGACTGGATGATCGCCAACGGCAAGCTGCTGGAGGCGCAGCGGCTGGAGCAGCGCACCACCTTCGACATCGAGATGATCGAGGCCACCGGATCGTGCGCCGGCATCGAGAACTATTCGCGCTATCTGACCGGCCGCCGGCCCGGCGAGCCGCCGCCGACGTTCTTCGAATACATCCCCGACAACGCCCTGCTGTTCGTCGACGAGAGCCACCAGACGGTGCCGCAGCTGGGGGCGATGTACCGCGGCGACTACAACCGCAAGTTCACTCTGTCGGAATACGGCTTCCGCCTGCCCTCCTGCCTCGACAACCGGCCGCTGAAGTTCGAGGAATGGGAGGCGATGCGGCCCGACAGCGTGTTCGTGTCCGCCACCCCGGCCAAGTGGGAGCTGGAGAAGACCGGCGGGGTGTTCGTCGAGCAGGTGATCCGCCCCACCGGCCTGATCGATCCGCCGGTCGAGGTGCGCCCGGTCAGCAAGGGCGGCTTCAGCCAGGTCGACGACGTGATCGCCGAATGCCGCGAGTTCGCGCTGCGCGGGTACCGGGCGCTGGTCACCGTGCTGACCAAGAAGATGGCCGAGGACCTCAGCGAATACATGCACGAGCAGGGCCTGCGGGTGCGCTACATGCACAGCGACATCGACACCCTGGAGCGCATCGAGATCATCCGCGACCTGCGGCTGGGGGCGTTCGACGTGCTGGTCGGCATCAACCTGCTGCGCGAGGGCCTGGACATTCCCGAGTGCGGCCTGGTGGCCATTCTCGACGCCGACAAGGAGGGCTTCCTGCGCTCGGAGACCAGCCTGATCCAGACCATCGGCCGGGCGGCGCGCAACATCGACGGCCGGGTGATCCTGTACGCCGACAGCATCACCGGCTCGATGGAGCGGGCGATGGCCGAGACCATGCGCCGGCGCGAGAAACAGGCGGCCTGGAACCTGGAGCACGGCATCACGCCCGAGAGCATCAAGAGCCAGATCAAGGACCTGCTGGCCAGCCCGTACGAGCGCGGCCGACCGGGTCACCGTCGATGTCGGGCGTGGCCGAGGACGCCCGGCCGTTCCTGGGCTCCAACTTCCAGGCCACCCTGCGCGACCTGGAAAACCGCATGCGCGAGGCGGCCGGCAACCTGGAGTTCGAGGAAGCGGCCCGCCTGCGCGACGAGGTCAAGCGCCTGAAACTGCTCGACCTGGAGTTCGCCAACGAGGCCCTGACCCCGGCGGGGGAGGCGGTCGACAAGGGCGCGGTGACGCGGGTCAAGGCCGAGGTGCGGGCGGAAAAGGCGGCGCGGTTCCGGAAGGGTGGGCGGCGGTAGGGGCGCGCGCTGCACCGCCGCATTGTGATCCCCCATTTTCGTCGTCATCCCGGCCGCAGCGTAGCGGAGAGCCGGGACCCAGGGGGCCACGGGCGACGCTCTCGCGGCGGCGGGGGCGTTGCGGACGGACACGGGCGGCGGCCTCCTGGGTCCCGGATATGTCGGCTGCGCCGCCATTCCGGGATGCGCCGCCATCCGGATGACGGGGGTGGGGGCGGAGCGCACCGCTGTGCTCGCGATCATCTCAAAATCCGTCATCCCGGCCGCAGCGTAGCGGAGAGCCGGGACCCAGGGGGCCACGGGCGACACCCTCGCGGCGGCGGGGGCGCGGCGGACGGACACGGGCGGCGGCCTGCCTGGGTCCCGGATATGTCGGCTGCGCCGCCATTCCGGGATGACGGTGGTGGGGGCGGAGCGCACCGCTGTGTTCGCGATCATCTTAAAATCCGTCATCCCGGCCGTAGCGCAGCGGAGAGCCGGGACCCAGGGGGCCACGGGCGACACCCTCGCGGCGGCGGGGGCGTTGCGGACGGACACGGGCGGCGGCCTCCTGGGTCCCGGATATGTCGGCTGCGCCGCCATTCCGGGATGACGGGTGGGGGGGGGCATCACCGGACATCGTCGTAGAGGTCGCGCCAGAGGGGGTTTTCGCGTTCGATCAGGGCGAGTTTCCAGGCGCGGCGCCAGCGTTTGATGGCTTTTTCGCGCGCGATCGCCTCGTGGATCGACGCGTGCTGTTCGAACCAGACGAGCGTCTTGACCCCATAGGTCTTGGTGAATCCGGCCAGGACGCCCTCGCGGTGCTCCCAGACCCTGCGCACCAGATGGTGGTCACGCCGGTGTACAAGGTCCCGTTGCGACGCGACGCCATCAGGTAGACGAAGGAACACGCCTCCTCGCCGCGCATCGTCAGGCGACGGCGGCGGGCGGGCTGTCGGCGGGCGCTGGCAGGGCGGCCGGCGGGCGGTCGGTTGGCGGTTCGATGGCGGTCGGATGGCGGTCGGCGGGCGACCGCCGGAAGGCGTAAGCCACGGTTTTTATTAACTCATTCTGACTTTTCCGCCGGTCGTCGGCGATCGCGCGCTCGATGCGCAGGGCTTCGAGCAGGCTGGCGCGCGTCTCCCGCGCGCCGGCCGGGGTGGCGAGCACGTCGTTGACGTGGGCCAGGTGCATCAGCACCTTGATGACGGTGCGCGGAAAGGCCTCCTCGACCCGGGTCCGTTCGGCGCGAAGCTCGGCGATGCGCGCCTGGACCTCGGCGCGGCCGGCGATGCGCCAGGCATGGCCCTTGCCGGCGGCATAGCCGGCGTCCTCATAGGCGTCCTCGAGCAAGGCGCCGCGGGCGCGGGCGATGGCGAAGACTTCATAATGAGGGTTGTCGAGGGCGGGCATGGCGGGTCTCCGGGGCGGCGCGAGGCGTGATGATCACATATTGCAATTATATTGCGATTTGTCAACCGGTCGGTCGCCGCCGTCTCAGCCCCTCCAGCCCTCGACGCCCATGGGCCCGGATACGCATCGCGCAGGTGGATCGCGAACCGCGCCAGGAGCGGATGAAGCGGCTCGTGTTCACAACGGCCCCACGATCCCACGATCGCATCTGCCCGCCTACTCACGGCCCGCGTCTTGCCTTAGGCTGCTCCTAGCGAAGCGTGGGGAAGTTGTGGCGACTGGTTTTTTCGAGCACCCGATTTTCAACTCCCCCTACGAGGAGCCGACGCGGCATCACGCGCTGAGTGAGGACGGCCCAGCCACGCGTCGACACCGCGGGGGCCTGACGAACAGAAGGCGTCAGCGAGGCGACAACAATCAACATTCGGCCAGGTGGACGGCACCCACGGCGAGGATGACCCTATATCCACCTATAACGCCGGAGGCACGCACGGGCTGCTAAAGCGTCGCGCGCGAGCTAATCGGCTTGTCACGCTGAAGCACCACCGTACGAGCCGCCTCTCGGCATATGATGGGCACGCGTGAAGATCATTGACAACGTCAGCTCGTTGCTGGGTGACGACCTCAAAGGCACGATCTCAAAGGGCTCGAAGCTCAAGATCGCGGCTTCGTGCTTTTCGATCTACCCCTACGAGGCGCTGAAATCCGAGCTATCGCGCATCGATGGTCTTGAGTTCATCTTCACCGCGCCGACGTTTGTTCCAACCGAGGTGACCGACAAGGTCCGCAAGGAACGGCGGGAGTTCTTCATCCCCAAGGCCAGCCGGGAGAGAAGAGCCTCTACGGGTCGGAGTTCGAGATCCAGCTTCGCAACAAGCTGACACAACGCGCGGTGGCGCGCGAATGCGCGGAATGGATTCGCAAGAAGGCCACATTTCGGTCGAACAAGTCGAAGGCGCCGATGCAGCAGTTTCTGTGCGTCAACAATCCTTCCGAGACAGTCGCATACTTGCCCCTGAACGGCTTCACGGCCGTGGATCTGGGCTATCAGAGGGGCGACGCCGTATCCAACCTGGTCAACCGCTTTGATGAGGCGGCGCACACCGCAACCTATCTCCAGTTGTTCAATCAGATCTGGAATGACGCCGGCAAACTCGAGGACGTGACCGCCGCGATCTGCGACCACATCGAGTCCGTCTATCAGGAGAACTCGCCGGAACGGATCTATTTCCAGATCCTGTACAATATCTTCCAGGAGTTCCTTGAGGACCTCGACGAAGACGTGCTGCCGAACGACCTGACCGGCTACAAGGACAGCGCCGTCTGGAACAAGCTGTTCAATTTTCAGCGCGACGCCGCCACCGGCATCATCAACAAGCTGGAGACTCACAATGGCTGCATTCTTGCTGACAGCGTCGGGCTAGGAAAAACCTTCACCGCCCTCGCGGTGATCAAATACTATGAACTTCGCAATCGCTCGGTCCTCGTGCTCGAGGCGCATCCGCGCACCGGCGTCGCCCAAATCGTCGAGGTGCGCGAGCGGGTCGAAGAAACGGTCGCCCCTTCCTCGCCGGTACTGCTAGCGGCAGAGGCCAAGGTAGCGTTCGAACCGGCGGTCACGGCGACGCCGGTCCCGCGCCGAAGCCGTTGTTCGCGGGCCTGTCGGTCGACCAGCTGCTATCGGTCGGCGTCCCCGCTGACTGGACCGGCGATGTGCTGGCCGCGACCGAGGATGACTTCTTCGCCCTGGCCGGGCATCTGCCAGCCGAAGCGGCGGAAGCCCTGCTGGAATTCGCCACGACCGGCGTCCTCACCGCGCCCGCGCCCGTGGCCCCGGAACGGGCCTTCGAGGCGCCGGACGCCCAGCGCCGGTTCCGCGTGGTCCAAATCCAGGACGACCTCGCCCTGGCGCTGGCGGCGCCGTGGGAAACCTGGTCGGTGTTCCTGCACCCGTCGCAGCGGGCGTTGGTCGAGCGAAGTTTCAGTGGGCCGGCTCGCGTCGCGGGCTCCGCCGGCACTGGCAAGACGGTCGTCGCCCTGCATAGGGCGGCGCGACTGCTGTGCGGCGATGCGGGCCCGACTTGCAGACGTCCGCAAACGGCCAATCTTCGCGGTCACGACTTTCCGCCATTCGTTGCGGCGTCGGCATTCCCCACCCGTCTTCTCGCAAGGGCTCGAAGCCACCCTCCCCATTGACGCGCGACGGCGGCGCGGGACGGAGACCGCGGCGGGCTGCCTTGCATGGAGTTGACGGTGTAGGCGTTCGGCGATCTAGTCGCTGCTGTGCCGTCAAAGCGCCGGTGGCAGGGGGAATGATGGGCAAGAATGGCGGTCTCTGGGGTCTGGGCTGGGTTTGGGCCGCCCTGGTCCTGCCGACGAGCGCCGAGGCCGCGCATCTCAGCACCGCGCCGATTGTCGTGGACTCCGCGCCGTATCAGATCGAACTCCGTGCCCGTCCCTCAAGGCGACCAGACGGCCACGCCCCGTCAAGCGCTTCTCGTTCAGCCCCTGAGCCCGATCGGCGGCGCGGTTCTAGACGGTGGGGTGAGCACCGGCATCTTCATCAATCCATTGAGGCTGGCCGCAGGCTCGTCGCTGTTCCTGGCCCAATTCGCTGTCGGCGACGCCTATTGCGCCGTCGCGGTCCCTGGCCTGTTCACGATCTGCCTGATGGATTCCATCGGCGCGGGCCGATTTGACCGTATCGGCGTCTCGGGATTGCTCCCGGCGTCGAGGGGCGCGCCCCGGGGTTTCAACGGCATGGCGCTGATCGCTTTCCCGCCCAAGGAGTTCAAGCCGCTCGAGACGCCGGTGGCCTATCACCTGCCCGCGCCGACGCAGCCGCCGCAGACGACGATTGAACTGCGCTGGGCGCCGTGGCGCGGTCCGGCCAAATCCAACATCGCTGTTGGAATCGGCTTTCGGTCGGGGAATTTGTTCGAGGTGCTCAACAGCCAGGACACCATTGCGTTGAATGAAGGGCGTTCGACGGTTTTCACCTTCGCCGGCGCCACTATCGAGGTGGTCTCCCTGGCCGATCGAGTCCTGACCTACCGGGTCCTCAGCGTCGCGCCGACCCATGTGGACAGCATCAAAGCCTCGTTCGGGCAGGGCGATATCCACCTCGTGCCTTAATTCAGCGCTGGGCTCCGTCCGTTGCCCTCCTCGCAGGTGCGCCGGCCCCCGCGGCCGATGCCCCTTGCGGCATTCCCCACCCGTCTTCTCGCGAGGGCTCGAAGCCACCCTCCCCATGAACGGGGAGGGAGGTTTAGGGTGAGGGCATGACGGAGCGGAATTATCCCCTGGAGGGCGGGTGCGCGTGTGGGGCGGTGCGGTATCGGCTGACCGGCGCGCCGATGATCGTGCATTGCTGCCATTGCCGGGACTGCCAGCGGCAGAGGGGGAGCGCGTTCGCGGTCAATGCGCTGATCGAGGCCGGGCGGGTCGAGCGGCTGGCGGGCGAGGCGGTGCGGCGCAGCCTGCCGACGCGCAGCGGGCGGCCGCTGGACGATTGGGTCTGCGCCGGCTGCGGGGTGTCGGTGTGGTGCGACTATGGCCGGCGCGAGGTGATGCTGTTCGTGCGGGTCGGGACGCTGGACGATCCGGACGCCCTGCCGCTGGACCTGCACATCTTCACGCGCTCGAAACAGCCGTGGGTGGGGCTGCCGGCGGGGGCGCGGGCGTTCGAGGCGTATTACGACATGGCGCGGGAGTGGCCGGCGGCGAGCCTGGAGCGGCGGCGGGCGTTGGGGGTTTAGGGGGGATGCGGGGGCGGGACGCCCCCGGTCCGATCGACGGTTCCGGGATAGGACCGGTTCCCGGATCGGACCGGGGCCGTCCCGGCCCCGCCTTTTCTTGCCGGCCGCGAAATTTGTCGCCATTTTGTTCCGAATGTTGCTTGATGGGGCATGTCGCGAAGCCGCCATCCACCGCTCCCGCATTTCGATCATCCGTGCGCGGTGCAACATGTGGTGTTCCGGCTGGCCGACGCCCTTCCGGGCGCCGTCCTGGCCGAGCTGAAGGAGCGACTCCCGGGCGATCGGTTCGGCGCCGCGGAGCAGTGTCTCGACGCCGGCAACGGATCGCGGGCTCTGGCGGAACCGCGGGTGGCGGCCGTGGTGGCGGCGGCGCTCGCGCATTTCGACGGACTACGATACCGGTTGCACGCCTGGTGCGTCATGCCGAGCCATGTGCACGTGCTCGCCGCGCAGGCGGAGGGCTGGCCGCTGCCGGACGTCGTGCAGGGGTGGAAGTCGTTCAGCGCCAAGGCGATCAACCGGCGGCTGGATCGGCGGGGCCATTTCTGGGCGGCGAACTATTTCGATCGCTTCATGCGCGATGATGCTCAGTTCGAGGCGGCGCGCGCCTACATCGAGGCCAATCCGGTCAAGGCGGGCCTGTGCGGCGTGGCCGGCGACTGGCCGTGGAGCAGTGCGACGGGGCGTTGAGGGCGGGGGCGGGACGCCCCCGGTCCAGGGATGGGCGGCGGGGGCGGGACGCCCCCGGTCCGAGGGAGGTTACGAGGGTTTAATTCGGGGGCGGGTTGCGTTGGCGGGGGGACGGCGGCACGGTCGGGGCGTCAAACGAGGAGGAAACATGCTCGATCGTCGAGAGATGCTGTTCGCCGGCGTGGCGGCCGTGGCGGCGCCGGGGCTGGGGTTTGCGCAGGGCGCGGATGTGGCCAAGGCCGAGGGCGATCGGATGCGCAAGTTGTTCAACGACTTCGTGTTCGAATATCTCGACCGCTCGCCGGAGCTGGCGACCAATGTCGGGTTCGACAGCGGGCCGCGGGCGCACGAGCGGGCCGAACTGGACGACCGCTCGCTGGCGGCGCTGGCGCGGTTCAAGGCCGGCGATATCGTCGACCTGGACAAGCTGCACGCCATCGACCGCGCGGTGCTGATCCCGGCCGACAAGGTCAGCTACGACGTGGTCGATTTCGTGTTCTCGGCCACGGTCAAGGGCGAACGGAGCTTCGACTATCGACGGCGGGCAACTGCAGGCGCCGTATGTGGTCAGCCAGCTGACCGGGGCCTACCAGAGCGTGCCGGACTTCCTCGACAGCCAGCACCCGGTGAAGACCCGTACCGACGCCGACGCCTATCTGTCGCGCCTGCGGGCGTTCGCCACCGCCCTCGACCAGGAGAGCGAGCGGGTGCGGCACGACGCGGGCCTGGGGTGTTCGCCGCCGGATTTCGTGATCGACAAGGCGCTGATCCAGCTGACGGCGCTGCGCGACGCGCCGGCCGAGACATCGAACCTGGTCGGGTCGCTGGCGCGGCGGGCGAAGGCGGCCGGCATCGACGGCGACTGGGCGGGGCCGGCGACGAAGATCTATGCCGGCGAGGTGCAGCCGGCCCTGACCCGGCAGATCGACCTGTTGCGCTCGATGCGGCCGGCGGCGGCGCACGACGCCGGCGTGTGGCGGCTGCCGACCGGGGCGGAGTATTATCGCCAGTCGCTGGCGCAGGCGACGACCACCACGCTGTCGCCGGCGGAGGTGCATGCGCTGGGCCTCGACAAGGTGGCGGAGCTGTCGGCGCAGCTCGACACGGCGCTGAAGGCGCAGGGCTATGCCAGCGGCACGGTCGGCGAGCGGCTGCGCGGGCTCTACCAGGACCCCAAGTACCGCTATCCGAATACCGACGAGGGCAAGGAAAAGCTGCTGGCCGATCTCAACGCCAAGGTGGCGGCGATCACCAAACGGCTGCCCGAGTATTTCGGGGCCCTGCCCAAGGCCCCGCTGCTGATCAAGCGGGTGCCCAAGACAACGGAGGCCGGCGCGCCGGGCGGCTATTACAACGGCGCGGCGCTGGATGGCTCGCGGCCCGGCATGTACTACATCAATTTGCGCGACACCGCCGAGGTCCCCAGCTGGACGCTGCCGACCCTGACCTTCCACGAAGGCATTCCCGGCCATCACCTGCAGATCAGCCTGGCGCAGGAATCCGACCTGCCGCTGATCCGCCGCGTGCTGGGCTTCAACGCCTACCAGGAGGGCTGGGCGCTGTATGCGGAGCAGCTGGCCGACGAGATGGGGATGTACGCGGACGATCCGATGGGGCGGATCGGCTATCTGCACGACGCCCTGTTCCGCGGCGTGCGGCTGGTGGTCGACACCGGCCTGCACGACCTGCGCTGGAGCCGCGAGCAGACGGTGCGCTATTATGTCGAGCAGCTGGGCGACCAGGAGGCCTCGGCGATCACCGAGGTCGAGCGCTATTGCGTCGAACCGGGCCAGGCGTGCAGCTACATGGTCGGCAAGCTGACCTGGCTGCGCCTGCGGGCCAAGGCGCGCGCGGCGCTGGGCGCGAAATTCGACATCCGCAAATTCCACGACGCGGCGCTGCTGAACGGGGCGATGCCGCTGGCCGTGCTGGAGACGGTGGTCGACGATTACATCGCCCGCACCAAGGCGGCGTGAGGCAAAGGGAGAGGGGGCGGCCATGGCCAGCGTGGACGAGGCGATCGCGACCTTCGAGCGCAACATCGCGGACAAGACCGGCCGCGGCGTCGCCGACTGGGCCGACCTGGTCCGCGCCCAGGGCCTGGAGAAACACGGGCAGATGGTCGCCTGGCTGAAGACCGAGCACGCCCTGTCGCATGGCCACGCCAACCATATCGCCAAGCGGGCGCTGGAGGCGGCCGCGCCGCGGTCGGACGACGACCCGGTGGGGCATCTGTTCGCCGGCAAGGAGGCCCTGCGGCCGCTGTACGACCGGCTGGCGGGCCTGGCGGTCGGCCTGGGCGACGACGTCGAAATCGCGCCCAAGAAGCTCAACGCCAGCGTGCGCCGGCGCAAGCAGTTCGCCCTGCTGCAACCGAGCACGCGCACCCGCCTGGACCTCGGCCTGATCCTGCCCGGCCGCGAGCCGGCCGGCCGCCTGGAAACCAGCGGCAGCTTCAACGCCATGTTCACCCACCGCGTGAAGCTGACCGGCCTCGAGGAGGTCGACGGCGAGGTCGAGAGCTGGCTGAGGGCGGCGTACGACGCGGCGGGGTGAGGGGCGGAGATTGACGCGACATGACCGCCGACGCCGATCTCCTCGCCTACATGCGCGGACACCGGCTGGCCGTGGTCGCCACCGTCGGACGATACGGCGAGCCGCAGGCGGCGCTGGTCGGGGTCGCGGTGACGGACGACTTCGAGATCGTCTTCGATACGATGGACACCAGCCGCAAGCACGCCAACCTGACCGCCGACCCGCGGGCGGCGGTGACGTTCAGCGGGCCGGGCGAACGCACCTTGCAGATCGAGGGCGTGGCGCGGGCGGTGTCGACGAGCGATGTAGCGGATGCGGCTTGGCGGGAGGCCTATTACGCGGCCTGGCCGAACGGGCGCGAGCGGCTGGCGTGGCCGGGCCTGGCGTACTGGCGGATCGGGCCGCGGTGGCTGCGGTTCAGCGACTACGACGCGGGGCCGCTGATCGTGGAGCGGGTGTTCGCGGCGATCTGATCGGCGCGTGACGGGGTGTGGCGCGGACTCCTGCTGGCGTTTCGGTACAAATTTCCGTACAATAGAGGATTGCAACCGAGGCGCTCGCCATGGACGTCCTGAGCTATTCCCAGACCCGCGCCAACCTGAAGGCGGTGATGGACCGCGTGGTCAACGATCGCGCGCCGGTGGTCGTCACGCGGCAGACCGCCGAGGCGGTGGTGATGGTGTCGCTCGCCGACTGGAACGCCATGGAGGAGACCCTGCACCTGCTCTCGAGCCCCGCCAACGCCGGGCGCCTGCGCGCGGCGATCGAGGACCTGGGCAATGGCGACGGAGCGGTTCACGACCTGGTCGATGCGTGACCCTGGTGTTCGCGGGGGCGGCCTGGGAGGATTACCTCTATTGGCAGGGCCATGACGCGAACGTGCTGGCCCGTCTCAATGATCTGATCAGGGAATGCCAGAGGACGCCGTTCAAGGGTACGGGAAAGCCCGAGCCGTCGAAGGGCGACCTGAAGGGCTGGTGGTCGCGGCGGATCACCCTGGCCGATCGCCTGGTCTACCGGGTGGCGGGGAGCGGGCCGGAGCAGCGGCTGGAAATCGCGCAGTGCCGGTATCATTATTGAGGGGGTCGTTGCTGGGGCGTGAGGGTGATCGTTGTCCACGGGAGGGCCCCATCTTCCCACGCCAAGAGGCGCGCTTTCTTCTCCCTCTGGGAGAAGATGTCGCGAAGCGACAGATGAGGGTCGCGCGGCCGTGCGCGGTGCGGTGAGCAACGCACCGCGCACGGCCGCGCGACCCTCATCCCCGGCTTCGCCGGTACTTCTCCCAGGGGGAGAAGATGGCGGGCGGGATGCGAGGGGATATAACGACGGGCGGGCCGTGGAGGGACGATGACGGATTACGAAGCGCTGTTTCCGGGTTTCCGGTTCGATCGGCCGAGCGAAGGCCTGCCGGCGGCGATGCCGGCCAGCGCGGTGCAGTGGACCAGGCACACGCTGAACCACTGGTATCGCGCGGCGGGGCCGGCGTTCGACGCCTCGCTGGCCTATGAATTCCTGGGCTTCGGCGGCCCGGATGTGCTGGAAGGCGTGGCCTCGCATCGCGAGAAGCGCGCGGCGAACTTCAACCGGAGTGCGACATGAACATCGATCTGAGCGGCAGGACGGCGGTGGTCAGCGCCTCGACGGCGGGTATCGGCCTGGCCTGCGCCGAGGGGCTGGCGCGGGCGGGGGCGCGGGTGGTCGTCAACGGCCGCGGCGAGGCGCGGGTGGCGGCGGCGCTGGCCACGATCACGGCGGCGGTTCCGGGCGCGCGCCTGGAGGGCGTGGCGGCCGACCTGGCGAGCGTCGAAGGGGTGGCGGCGTTCACGGCGCGGATCGGCGAGGCCGACATCCTGGTCAACAACCTCGGCATCGCCGCCCCCAAGCCGTTCGGCGACATCGACGACGCGCAGTGGAGCCACATGTTCGAGACCAATGTGATGAGCGGGGTGCGGATGTCGCGCGCCTATCTGCCGGGCATGGTGGCGCGCGGCTGGGGCCGGGTGGTGTTCATCTCCAGCGAGTCCGGGGTGAACATCCCCAAGGAGATGATCGACTACGGCTGGAGCAAGGCCTCGCAGCTGGCCATCTCGCGCGGGCTGGCCGAAAGCGTGGCGGAGACCGGGGTGACGGTGAATTCCGTGCTGCCCGGGCCGACGCGCTCGGAGGTGGTGACGCGGATGGTCGGCGGCGATGGCCGATGGCGGACGGCATCAGCGCGGCTGGAGGCGGAGAAGGAATTCCTGCGCACCATGCGCCCGACCTCGCTGCTCGGCCGGTTCACGACCTGCGAGGAGGTCGCCAACATGGTGGTGTACGTGTGTTCGGAGCAGGCCTCCGCCACCAGCGGCGCGGCGTTGCGGGTCGACGGCGGCGTGGTCCGCTCGATCGTCTGAACCATTCTTCCTCCCCCTGGGAGAAGATGGCGCGAAGCGACAGATGAGGGCGCCGATGCAGAGTGCGGTGCCGGTGAGCAACGCACCGCGCACGGCCCCGCGACCCTCATCCCCGGCTTCGCCGGTACTTCTCCCAGGGGGAGAAGAGGTTCGGGGACGCCCGAATAGCTACTTCGCCTTGTAGCGGTCGAACCAGGCCAGGATGGCGGCGACTTCGGCGGTGTTCTGGGAGGGGCGTTCGGCATAGGCCTCGTGCGAGGCGCCGGGGATGCGGACCAGGGCGGTGGGGACGGCGCGGAGTTGCAGGGCCTGGTAGTATTGCTCGGCTTCGCTGGGCGGAGTGCGATGGTCGTCCTCGCCGACCATCACCAGGGTCGGGGTCTTGACGGCCCCGACGCGCGAGAGCGGCGAGTGTTTCCAATAGAGGTCGGGGTTCTCCCACGGCGTGGTCCCGAACCAGTAGGGCCCCATATAGGTGTAGCCGTCGGTGGTCAGGACCTCGCTGGACCAGTTGATCACCGGCTTCTGGGTGGCGGCGGCGCGGAAACGGTCGGTGGTCCCGACGATCCATGCCGTGAGCACGCCGCCGCCGGAGCCGCCGGTGACGTCGAGATTGGCCGCGTCGACATTGCCCCTGGCGATGGCCGCGTCGACCACGCTGATCAGGTCGTCGTAGTCATGGTCGGGATAGTCGTGGGCGATGCCGTCGGCGAAGGCCTGGCCGTAGGAGGTCGAGCCGCGCGGATTGGCGTAGACCACGATGTAGCCGGCGGCGGCGTAGAGCTGGTCGTCGCTGCTCCAGACCGGTCCATAGCTGGCGTAGGGGCCGCCGTGGATCTCCAGGATCAGGGGATATTTGCGGGCCGGATCGAAGTTGGGCGGGGTGACCATCCAGGCGTCGATGGCGAGGCCGTCGTACGAGGAGGCGACCGGCAGGGCGGTGACCCGGCCGAGGGTCTTGCCGTGCAGCAGGTCGTCGTTGAGGTGGGTCAGCCGGCGGGCGCCGCCGGGGCCGGCGACCGCGACATCGGCCGGGTGATCGGTGGCGCCCTGGGTGAAGGCGACGACGCCGGTTTTCGAGACGCTGAAAGCGCCGCCGGTATAGGGCCGGTCGAGGCCGCCGGCCGGCGCGAGGCCGACGGCGAGGTCGTGCAGGGCGCCGTCCAGGCCGAGCCGGGCGACCTTGGTCACCGCATGGTCGGTATATTGCAGGTACAGGCCGCGACCGTCGGCCGCCCAGCGCACCGCGCCGACCGGGCGGTCGAGCGTCTCGGTCAGCGACCGCGGACCGGCGCCGAAGCGGTCGGCGACGAATACCCGCATGTCCTGGTAGGGCTTGTGGGCGTCGACGAACCCGAGGTAGGCGAGCTGGCGGCCATCGGGCGAGGCGACGGGATCGGCGGCCACGCCGGCGACATGGGTCAGCTGGGTCAGGGCGCCGTCCTCGACCGCCACCTGCCAGATGTCGGACTGCAGGGGCTGGCGCTCCCAGTCCTTGCCGCGATCGGCGGCGAACAGCACGAAGCGCCCGTCCGGGGTGAAGGAGATCGAGCCGCCGTCGTCGTAGGGCCCGAAGGTCAGCTGGCGGGGCGCGCCGCCATCGGCCGACACCACCCACAGATGATCATGGCCGGCGCGCAGATAGCCCTCGCCGTCGGCGCGGTAGGTGACGTGATCGATGACCTTGAGCGGATCGGCCCAGTGGGCGCCTTCGGGCTTGGCGACCGGCTCGCCCAGCTTGCTGTCCTCGGCCGGGGCGAACATCAGGAAGGCCAGCTGGCGGCCGTCCGGCGACCAGGCGATGTCGTGCGGCGCCTGCGGCAGGCTGGCGACCCGGGCGGCGACGCCGCTGGCCATCCAGCGCACGAACAGCTGCGGCGTCCCGTCGGCGGCGGCGGCCACGTAAGCCAGGCGCGAACCGTCCGGCGACCAGCGCGGCGTGCCCGCCGACGGGCCGTCGGCCAGCGGAGGTCTGGGCCCCGCTGGCGACATCGACCAGCCAGATCGACCGGGCGGCCTTGTCGGTCATGATGTCGTAGACCGACCGGACATAGGCGATCTGCGCGCCGTCGGGGCGAATGCGCGGATCGTCGGCCGACCGCAGCGAAAACACGTCGACCGGGGCGAAGACCCGCGACGGGCCCTCGGCCGGCGCGGGGTCCGCTCTGGCGGCGGCGGCGGACAGCGCCAGACAGATCCCGGCGACCAGGGCCGCGCACCGATGGTTCATGATCGCTCCGTTCCGCCGCCCAAGTCGCGACGATATGACCGGTTCACGCGCCGGGAAACAAGCGCCCGCCCGCTGTCGCGGCGAGCCGCCGGTCCGGCGACCGCGGTCCCTGCCCGACCGGACTAGAAGCGGATCCAGACGCCGTGGCGCCAGTAGCCGCGATCGTCCCGGTCATGAACCCAATGCCAGCGCTCGCCGACCGGGAAGCGCCAGGTCTCGGGATAGAAGGCCACGCCGAGGCCGGGCGGATAGGCCCAGCGGGCATGGGCATGCCAGCATTCGTGGAATCGGTTGCAGACGATATAGGCCGAGGCCGTGCCGGCGGTGGCGACGGTCACGGCGATGGCCGCGAGGCCGGCGACGAGCCCGGTGTGGCGCCGAGATTTGATGGGCATGGGTGCTGCTCCGTGGTGGGGTTCGAGTCCATCGCGCCGGTCGTAACGCCGACGTCGAAGGGTCTAGACGCCGGGGGACAGCACGACCCCGGTGAGGATCGCAACGTAGTGCGTCGCCGCGGCGGCGATGACGAAACCGTGCCAGATGGCGCGGCGGAAGGGAAGGGTCTTCCTGAGGTAGACCAGCACGCCCAGCGAATAGACCAGGCCGCCGGCCAGCAGCAGCGCCAGGGCGACCAGCGACACAGCCGCCAGCAACGGCTTGACGGCGATCAGAATCAGCCAGCCGACCGCCATGTAGAGCACCACCCAGAACCCCTTCGAGAGCCCCGGCAGGAACAGCTTGCCGGCCGCCCCGATCAGACACAGCGTCCAGACCGCCAGAGTCATCCACAAGGCCCAGGCCCCGGTCAGGCGCAAGGTGGTGAACGGGGTGTAGGAGCCTGCGATCATCAGGAAGATGGCGGCGTGATCCAGGCGGCGGAGCAGCGGCCGGCAGCGCGGTCCCGCCATGTTGTAGAGGGTCGAGCAGGCGAGCATGGTCAGCAGGCACAGGGCGTAGACGCCGACCGCCGCGGTCTGGGCGAAATGGCGGCCGAGCAGGGTCATGACCAGCAGGCTCGCGGCCCCGGCGCCCGCCGCGGTCAGGCCGACGATATGAACCCAGCGGTCGGCCGACCGCTCGATGGGCCGCGGGTAGTGCGCCAGGCTCGCCAGGTTGGGAAACGCCATGCGGCGCAATCTAACGCAATGGCGGCGGTAGCCAATACCACGTTGGGGTGGGGCGCGCGGTAAGCTATGATCCGGGCGGGGCGCGGGCCCCGGCGCGGCTGGATCGTCACCTAAGACGGTTCCATCCCCGGCCATCGCCCGCCAGGGAGATTTCGATGACCACCAAACACCTTACCGGCGCCTATCCAGCCGGCTACGCGCTGGCGACCACCTACAGCGGGGTGCAGATCAGCCACACCGCCTCGATCGGCGGGGCGGGCCTTTCGGCCATGGCGGTGGCGAGCGTCTACAACCAAGGCGCCATAGTGGCCACCACCGCCGGAGCCAGCGGGGTCGAGCTGGCGGCCGGCGGGCTGGTTCGCAACGGACGGAACGGAGAGATCGGCGGCGGCGCGGGCTCGTCGGGTCGCAGCCGCGTGGCCGGGGTCGGCGGCCAGGGCGGCGGCGGCGGGATCGCAGCGGAACTGGCCGCGGCCGGCACGGTGATCAATGCCGGCGGGCTGACCGGCGGGGCCGGCGGGTTCGGCGGCTATGGCCATGACGGCGGCGGGGGCGGCGGAAAGGGCGGCGCGGGGCTGGTGATGTCCGCGGCGAACGGCCGGTTGCTCAACTCGGGCGGGATCCACGGCGGCGCGGGCGGGGCCGGTGGCCAGTCCTACTATCAGCCGGGTCACGGCGGAGCGAACGGCGGAGCCGGCGGGGCCGCGGCGAGCCTCGCGGCCGGGGCCACGCTGATCAATCACGGCGGCCTGCAGGGCGGGGCCGGCGGAGCGGGCAGCTATGGCTACGAGTTCGGCGGGACCGGCGGCGCGGGCGGGGCGGGCCTGGCCCGGTTCAGCGGCCGGCTGGTCAATCTGGGACAGATCAGCGGAGGTTATGGCGGGGTCGGCGGCGACGCCTACTACGTCGGGGGGGCCGGCGGGACCGGCGGCCTGGGCGTCGGGCTGATCGGCGGCAGCCTGCTGAACGACGGCCAGATCTACGGCGGCCATGGGGCTCGCTCGGGCAATGCCGAGGACTCCGAGGCCGGCGGGGCCGGCGGCGCGGCGGTCGCCCTGAGCGGCGGCGCCGAACTGGCGAATCATGGGCGGATCGTCGGCGGTCCAGGCGGGGCCAGCGGTTCGAGTTACGCCACCAGCATCGGCGGCGCCGGCCTGTCGCTGGCCGGCGCGGGTTTGGTGGACAACTTCGGGACCATCGTCGGCGGTGTCGGCGGGGCCTATAGCGCCAGCTCGGGCGGCGATGGCATCGGGGTGCATGCGATTGGCGGCCCGCTGGCCAACAGCGGGGTGGTCATCGGCGGCGTCGGAGCCCGAGGGATGGACGCGGCTTATCAAGGCGGGACAGGCGGCGCCGGCGGCGCCGGCATAGAGGCCGACGCGGCGATGATCCTCGCCAACAGCGGCCAGATCGGCGGCGGCGGCGGCGGCGCCGGCGGTCACGCGGTCATCTATATGCAGGTGATCGGCACGGGAGGCCAGGGCGGGACCGGCGGGGCCGGGGTGGTGCTGGCGGCGGGTGGCCGGATCAGCAACACCGGCGGACTGTACGGCAGCACCGGCGGCGCCGGCGGCTATGGCTATACCGGGGGCGGTCGCGGCGGACACGGCGGCGCCGGCGTGGCCATCGGCGGCGCGGGCCGCCTGATCAATGAGGGGCTGGTCGCCGGCGGCGCGGGCGGGATCGGCGGATACAACTTCAATTTCGCGGCGAAGAACGTCGGCGGGCCCGGCGGCGTCGGCGGCGCAGGCGTCCGGCTGACCGCCGGCGGCGACATCCGCAATGCGGGCAGCATCACCGGAGGCGCCGGCGGCGCCGGACAGAACGACTTCTACAACGGCGGCGCGGGGGGCGCGGGCGGCGACGGCGTCGACCTGACGGCGGGCGGCACGCTGAGCAACCTCGGGACCATCGTCGGCGGCGCCGGCGGGCTGGGCGGCGTCAACCATAACGGCCGGGCCGGCCGGGCGGGCGCGGCCGGGATCGCGGTGTATGCGGGGCCCGGGGCGAGCGCCACGGTGATCAATGCCGGGACCATCGCCGGCGCGGCCTATTCCGTGGTGTTCGGCTCGGCGGGCGATCGGCTGATCGCCGAGGCCGGGGCGCGGTTCACGGGCGTTGTCGTCGGCGGCGGCGGCACGCTGGAGTTCCTGCATGGCGACAGCCAGATCAGCGCGCTGGGCGGCCAGGCCCGGGCCAGCGGCTCGGTGATCGGGACCTTCTCGGGCTTCCAGTCCTACGAGTTCACCGGCGGCAAGGCGACCCTGTCCGGAGGAACCACCCTGAGCGCGGGTCAAAGCCTGCTGATCGCGGGCCAGGTCGCGGTGCTGGGCGACGCGAGCCAAGCGGCGACGGCGCAGATCACCATCGCCGCGGGCATGAGCCTGCGCTTCCAGAACGGCTCGGCGCAGCTGAACGGCGCGGTGAGCAACGGCGGAACCCTGACCATCACGGCGGCCGTGGTGTCCTTCGGTGGACCGCAAAGCGGAAGCGGGAGCGTCGTGCTCGACAACGGCGGGGCCGATTTCACCGGCGCGTTCAATGAGGCCGTGGCCTTCACCGGCCAGGCGGGCAGCCTGCGGCTGGCCCAGTCACAAACCTATGCGAATACGATCAGCGGGTTCGCGGCCGACGGCCAGGCGCGGCTGGATCTGGGCGACATCGGGTTCGTCGGCGCCGGCGAGGCGACCTTCTCCGGCACGGCCGCCGGCGGCGTCCTGACGATCAGCGACGGCGTGCATACCGCCTCCCTGCACCTGGCAGGCGACTATCTCGCCGATCAATTCGTGGCGACCAGTGACGGAGCGGGCGGTGTCGAGATCTCCGCCATGGCGGGGACCGGCGCGTCGATCCACGCTTTCGCCGCGGCGATGGCGGCGGTCGGGCCCTGCCCCTGCCCCTCGCCGGCCGGCGAGGCGACAGGGCCGGGGCCGACGAGACCGCTGCTCGCCACGCCGCACTGAACGCCCCGAGGAGGTCCGCCCGCCTGGCGGCTGGCGTGAGACGCGACCGGCCGGCGTCGCCGCCGGCGCGATCAACCGGCGACCCGGATCGGGCGCGACTGATGATTTCTCGGGCGCCGTGGCGAACGGCGCCCGTCCACCCCTTGATTTTTCGCGCGGCCGGTGAAAAACACCCCGATAGCGTCCGGGGTCGACAGCGACCTCAGCGCGACGCCCTTTTCTCATCCAAAGGAAATCAGATCATGACTTCGGAAGTCCTCCGCAAGCTGCTCGTCGCCGGCGCCGCCGTCGCCGCCCTGTCGGTCGCCGCCTGCCAGAAGCCGGCCGACAAGACCGACGCCGCCGCTCCCGCCGCCGATGCCTCCGCGCCGGCCGCCGCCGATGCCTCCGCGATGAATTCGACCGCCCCCGCCGACGCCAGCAACATGGCCGCCCCGACCAACACCCCCTGAGACGAGACGATGGATGCCGCCTCGCGCGCCGCGGCGCGCGCGGCGCGCGAGTTTCCTGGAAAGGGCCGTCCGGCCGGGCGGCCCTTTTTCCGTGTAAACACGACAGCTGTTTTCGTGCGCGGCCAATTCACGCTCGACCCTGATGCGTTCAGACGGAACAGATCTTAACGCAGATCAGGGTCTAGCTTTTTGTTTGTAGGGCATGATTCCGATTTCAATGATTCCATCAAAAATCATCATGCTCTAGGCTCCGCGTTCCGCGAGGAGGAGCGCTGCATGCGCGCGATGATCGTGCTCGGCATTTCGACACTGGCGCTGGTCGGCTGCGACGGCGGCGACCGCACGGCGGCCACGCCCGCCACCCTGCCGGTTCCGAAGGCGGGCCTGTGGCGGGAAAGCGTGGCGCGCGACGGCCATCCCCTGGGGCTGATCGGCGAGATGCGCGCCTGCCTCGATGCCGACGCCCGGTCGCGGCTGTCCGCGCTCGGCGGCCGGGCCGGACGGGGCATGTGCCAGAGCCGCGCGGTGACCCGAGACGAGGACGGCGCCTATCATTTCAGCTCGAGCTGCCAGATGGGGCCGGGCGGCCGGGTGGCCACGCAGGGCGTGCTGACCGGCGACCTGGCCAAGGCCTACCGGGTGCACGCCGAGAGCGACACGCGCGGCGCGGTGGTGGAGGCGCTCAACGGCCGCCACGTGATCGATCTCGAAGCCGACTTCCTCGGCCCCTGCCCGCCCGACATGGCGGTCGGCGACGTGGTCATCGCCAATGGGATGAAGCTGAACATGCGCAAGCTGGGCGAGGCGGCGAGCGTCCTGGGGGTGGGCGGCTGAGCCGCGCCGACACCTCCGTTCAGACCGCGGCCGATTGCCGCGCGGCGGTCGGGTCGAGGTAGGCGTCGAATAGGGCGTCCAGATCGGCGGGCGACAGCATATTGGGGGCGCCGCCGCCGAAACGGATGTGGCTGACGGTCAGGCGCCCGGGCAGTTGGTCCGCCACCCGGTGCAGTTCGGCGAGCAGCAGCGCGACATGGTCGCCGATCCAGTCGCGCTGGTTGACGACGCGGGTGTTGCAGCCGCAGAATCAGCACAGGCGGGCGCAGAACGGCACGTGGATGTAGATCGAGACCGGCCGGTCTGCGGGAAACCCGCCAGCCAGCGCGCGTAGACGGACGCACCGACCTCGGCGGTGAACTGAGCCGCCGTCGGATAGCTGGTGTAGCGGGGTACGCGCCCGTCGTAGCGCGAGAGCAGCGCGGCGCGGCGATGTTGCATGCCGTCGGCCTTCATGGCAGCGGTCCCTCGTCCTGTCGCTCATCGAGAATCCGGGCGGCGTCGCCCGCGGGGTCGTCATACTGCCCGCTCCCGACGCTCCACCAGAAGGCGCCAAGCCCCATCAGCGCCAGCAGCAACGAGGCCGGGGCAAGGAGAAAGATGATGTTCATGGCCGGGCCGTCCAGTGCATGCGCAGGGCGTTGAGGGTGACGACCAGAGACGAGGCGGACATGGCGATCGCGGCGAGGAACGGATTGACCAGACCGAAGATCGCCGCCGGCGCGGCGACGAGGTTATAGAGGGCCGAAAAGCCGAAGTTCTCCAGCGCCCGGGCGCGGGCGGCGCGGGCCACGTCGATGGCGGCGACGACGGCCATCAGGCTTCCGGTCTCGAACACCATGTCGGCGGCGTTCTGGCTGGCGTCGATCGCCGCGCCGGGCGCCATCGAGGCATGGGCGCGGGCCAGGGCGGCGGCGTCGTTCAATCCGTCGCCCACCATCAACACCTTGTGCCCAGCGGCCTTCAGGGCGTCGACGGCTTCCGCCTTGTCGATCGGCGACAGTCCCGCGCGCCAGGACGCGATCCCAGCGCCGCGCGCCGCGCGCTCGACGGCGATGGCGACATCGCCGGACAGCACCTGCACGGCCAGGCCACGACGCTCGAGCGCCGCGACGGTGCGGGCGGCCTCCGGGCGCAGCTGGTCGGCGAAGCGGAAACGCACCGGCGCCTCCCCCTCGAAGCCGAACCAGAGCTCGGTCTCGCTGGCGACCTGATCGCCGACCCCTAGATAGATCGCCCGACCGAGACGGGCCGGCCTGCCTTCGACGAGCCCGCGCACGCCGAGACCCGGATCTTCCTGTGCATCGGCGGCGGCGGGGCCCGGTCCAACCTCGCGCGTCAGCGCAAGCGCCAGCGGGTGGCGCGAGGCGCGCGCCAGGCAGGCCGCCCGTCGGAACGTCTCTGGACAGTCCGCGGGCGAGGGTTCGACGAGTCGCGGCCGGCCCTCGGTGAGCACGCCGGTCTTGTCGAGGACGACCCAGTCGACCTCGGCCAACCGTTCGAGGGCGGCGCCGGACTTCACGAGCACGCCCTTGCGAAACAGCCGGCCGCTGGCGGCGATCTGCACGGCGGGAACCGCCAGGCCCAGGGCGCAGGGGCAGGTGACGATCAGCACCGCGGCGGCGCGCAGCAGCGCCTCGCGCGGCCCCAGCCCGATCGCCCAGACCCCGACGAAGGTCGCCAGCGCCAAGCGAATGCACGACCGGCACATAGATGGCGGCGGCGCGATCGGCGAGGCGGACATAGGCCGACCGGGACTGCGCGCCCGCCTCCATCAGGCGGGCGATCGCCGCCAGCGTGGAGTCCTCCGCCCTGGCCCGCACGCGCATCAGCAGGCGCCCATCGAGGCTGAGGGCGCCGGCCCGGACCAGCGAGCCGGGGGCTGCCAGGCAAGGGGTGGTCTCCCCGGTGATCAGAGCGTTGTCGAGACTGCCCTGGCCTTCCAGAACCTCGCCGTCGACCGGCGCGCGCTCGCCCGGCGCCACGGCGATCCGCTCGCCGACAGCGACTTTGCAGACCGGCACGACGTGCTCGACACCGGCTTCGTCAACCCGCCGCGCCACCGGCGCCTGCAGCGCCAGCAGGTCGCGCGCGGCGTCCATGGCGCGGGCGCGCAGCTGATGATCGAGCCATCGGCCGATCAACAGCAGGAACAGCAGGGTGACGGCGGCATCGAAATAGGCGTGGCGTCCCCCCTGCACCGTCTCCGAAAAACTGACGATCAGGGTCAGGAGGACGCCGATGGAAATCGGCACGTCCATGTTGGCCCGCCCGCGGCGCAGGGAATTCCACGCCGAGCGGAAGAACACCTGGCCCGCGAACAGGGCGCAGGGTGTCGCGATGATCGCCGACAGCCAGTACATCAGCACCCGCGCGCTCGGCTGCAACTCCTGACCGAACAGGCCCGCCCAGACCGGCACGGAGAACATCATCACATTGCCGGCCCCGAAGCCGGCGACGCCGAGCGCCAGGGTCAAGTCGCCGTCCCTCCTGGTCACGCGCCTGGCGCGCGAGGTCGGGATCGAACGGCGTGGCCGAATACCCGGCCGCCTCGACGGCGCGGACGACGGCGGCGGCGTCGGGTCTCGACGTCCGGAAGCTCACCGCCAGCTTGCCGGTCGTCAGGTTCAGCCGGGCGGCCTCGACCCCGGGAGCGGCCGCCGCGGCGCGTTCGATCTTCGCCATGCACGCCGCGCAGCGCGCTCCGCGGACCAGGAGCTCGAGCCGGGGAGCCTCCCTCGCCGACCGGGTGACGAACGCGGAGAGATCAGCCTCGACGACGCTCACGGCGCGATCAGTCGTCTTTCGGCGTCGAAGCGGCGCCCCTGGGCGTCACGGGCGCTCAAGCGCAGATCCCAGGCCCCCGCGAGGCGGCCGGCATCGGCCACATAGACACCGGAGGAGATTTCCTGAAAGCTCACCGTGCGCCGGCCCTGTTCGGTCGCCGGCCGCTCGAGCCTCGCCTCGAGGCGCAGTCCCGGCAAGGGGCGCCGGACCGGTCGACGGCCGTCAACCGGATGCGCCCAGCCGCGCTCAATCCGGCCGTCATCCGCCAGCCAAGCGTGGCCTGGGCCGCCTGCTGATCGAGCTGGCTGTCGTAGGCCAGGCCGTCCTCATAGGGTGAACTGGCGACTTCACCGGGAAATGAATGATAGGCGTCGACGACCATGACGCGCATCGACGGCGAAGGTGAGGCCGAAGAACAGGCCGAGGATCGCAAGGACGTGCCAGCCGGTGAGGCGAAATCCGCGGTGGGGTTCAGCTAGGCTCATGATGGCGTGACATCTCCGGACAGGAAGACCGAGGGCGCGCGGACCGTCGCGGCGCCGCTGTGGCGCAGAATGAACTCGACGGGCTGGCTCTGGGCGAGCGTCTGGCCGGTCGGAATGCTCACGAAGACCCGAAGCGACCGCACTTCGTCGGGTTGCACGCTGACGTGCAGGCGCCCCGCGACGGCCGGCGCGCCCGGACTTTTCGAGCAAGGCGCCGGGAAGGCCGGCGACGGTCACCTCGAACTGACGGCCCTCGAAGCTTCGGTTGTCGATCTTCAGCGTGTAGCCGTCGCGGATGGACCCATCCTGCAGGCGGACAAAGGTCGGATTGCGGTCACGCAGCACTTCGAGGACCACCGGAGCGCGGATGACCAGGCCCCAGACCATCAGGCCCGAGACCAGCGTCAGCGCCGCGCCATAATAGATCGTCCGGGGTCGTACGAGATGGTAGGTCGGGGCCCGCCCCTGGGCGCGCGCCTCGACCGCCGCGTCGGTGTCGTAGGAGATCAGGCTTCGCGGCCGGCCGACCCTGGCCATGATCTCGTCGCAGGCGTCGACGCACAGGCCGCAGTTGATGCATTCCAGCTGCGAGCCGTGGCGGATGTCGATGCCCATGGGGCAGACGACCACGCACTGCCCGCAGTCGATGCAGTCGCCGCGGCCCTCCCAGGGCTGATCCTTCTTGTGCGGCGCGCGCGGCTCGCCGCGATCGCGCCGGTAGGTGACCTGCAGGGTGTGCTCGTCGAACATCGCGCCCTGGATGCGGGGCCAGGGACAGAGATAGGTGCAGACCTGCTCGCGCATGCCGCCGGCCAGCGCATAGGTGGTGAAGGTCAGGATGCCGGCCGAGACGTAGGATGCGACCGGGGCCTGGCCGACCCAGAACTGCCGCCACAGGGTCGGGGCGTCCTGGAAATAGAAGATCCACGCCCCGCCGGTGGCCAGGGCGATCAGCAGCCAGGCCAGATGCTTGCCGCCTTTGCGCCACAGCTTGTCGACCGACCAGGGCGCGGCGTCGAGCCGCATGCGGGCGTTGCGGTCGCCCTCGAAAGCGCGCTCGACGGCGATATAGAGGTCGGTCCACACCGTCTGGGGACAGGCGTAGCCGCACCACAGGCGGCCGAACAGGGCGCTGGTCAGGAACAGGGCGAGCGCCGCCATGATCAGGAGGCCGGTGACGAAATACACCTCCTGCGGCCACAAAGTAATGAAGAAGAAGTAGAAGTGCTGATGGGCGAAATCGACCAGCACCGCCTGTTGCGGCCCCGACGGCGGCCTGGGCCAACGGAGCCAGGGAACGACATAGTAGATCGTCAGGGTGACGATCAGCATCGCCCACTTGATGTTGCGCCAGCGGCCATGGACCAGTTTGGGATAGATCGGGGTGCGCGGCTTATAGAGGCCGCCGGTCCAGCGGCTCCTGGCGCGGACGGCTTCAGCCACGGACACCACGCCGGCTTCACCGGACGGATCGGCGACCTGCTTTCGGGGTATGACGACGGTCACGGTCCTCGCGCCCCGCTACTGTCCGCCGCCGGAATTGACGTGGATGTAAACGGCCAGCGCCTTGATGGTGGTCGGGTCGAACCGGCGTCCCCAGGCCGGCATGACGCCGCCCCGGCCGTTCCAGATCTGGTCGTGGATCGACTGCCGGTCCGCCCCGTACAGCCAGTCGCGGTCGGTCAGGTTGGGCGCGCCCATCTGTTGATTGCCGAGGCCAGCCGGGCCGTGACAGACCGCGCAGTTGTCGGCGAACAGCGGCGCGGCGCGCCGAACCGCCGCGGCGTCGGCCGGCCGGTGCGACAGGGCCACGACGTAGTCGGTCAGGTCGCCGATCTGATCGGGCTTCAGCAGCTGGTCGCGGCCGAACGCCGGCATCTGCGACATCCGAGCCTGCGAATCGCCCGAGCGGATACCGTAGGTGATGGTGCGCTGGATATCCTCCAGCGTGCCGCCCCACAGCCAGACGTCGTCGCGCAGGTTGGGATAGCCCTTGCCGCCGGTCCCGCCGGCGCCGTGGCAGGTGGCGCAGTTGTCGCCGAAGATCGACTGGCCGACCGCCAGGGCATAGCTCTGCATGGCCGGATCCTTCTCGATCTGCTCCAGCGAGGCGTTGGCGAGTTGCGCGCCCTCCGCGCCTCGCCTGGCTTTAAGCGCCGCCAGATCGACCATCACCTGCGCGCGGTCGGAGCGATGCAGCAGGCCCGGGGTATTGCCGCCGAACCAGGGCCAGGCCGGCATCAGCACCCAATAGACCACGGCGAAGGCGATGCAGGCGTAGAAGATCCACAGCCACCAGCGCGGCAACGGATTGTCGAGCTCCTTGATGCCGTCCCATTCATGGCCGGTGGTTTCGACGCCGCTGTGGGCGATCGGTCTCGCGTTCGGCCATGACTATTCCTCCGCGTCGAGGGCGGCGCGGGCGGCCTTCTCGAACTCTTCGCGCTTCTTCGGCCAGAAGGCGTAGCCGACGGCGATACCGAACATCACCAGGAAGTAGAGCGTGCCCCCCTGCTGAACGAGTTTGGCCACGGTCTCGTAGGTCATTTCCGTCACCTCTGGTTGGCGGGGGCGTCGGCCTTGTAGGTGGAGAAGTCCACCAGCGTGCCGAGCATCTGCAGGTAGGCGATCAGCGCATCCATCTCGGTGATCCGCTGGGGGTCGCCCGCAAAGTTCCGTACCGTGACGTTCTTGCCGTACCGCTTGTGCAGACCGTCGGCGCTCGGCGGTCGGATCGTCCTGGGCCTGCAGGTCGGCCACCGCGTTTTCGATCATGTCCTTGGTATAGGGCACGCCGACGATGTGCTGAGCGCGCAGCTTGTCCTGCAGGTCGCCGTAGTCGAGATCCTTCTGCGCCAGGAACCTGTAGGGCGGCATGATCGATTCCGGCACCACCGAGCGCGGATCGGTCAGGTGGTCGCGATGCCAGCCGTCGGAATATTTGCCGCCGACCCGGGCCAGATCCGGACCCTGGCGCTCGGAGCCCCACTGGAAGGGGTGGTCGTACATGCTCTCGGCCGCCAGGCTGTAGTGGCCGTAGCGCTCGACCTCGTCGCGCAGCGGGCGGATCATCTGCGAGTGGCAGAGATAGCAGCCCTCGCGGATGTAGATGTCGCGGCCCTCCAGCTCCAGCGGCGTGTACGGGCGCATGCCACGCACCGGCTCGATGGTATTCTGCAGGAAGAACAGCGGCGTCACCTCCACCAGGCCGCCGATGGAGACGACCAGAACGATGCCGATCAGCAGCAGCAGGGAGTGCCGTTCGAGCCGGCCATGCGATTTCCAGGACAAGATGGTCATGCGCCCTACTCCGCCGCGGCCAGGGCCGGCGAGGGGATCGGCAGCCGCGAGGGCGCCGGCGCGCGCTCCACCGATGGCTGGGCGATGGTCCGCCAGACGTTGTAGATCATGATGAAGAGCCCCGAGAGATAGAGGAGGCCGCCGATCAGGCGAACGACATTCTCGACGTGGCGGGCCGCGATGGTCTCGGCGAAGCTGTAGGCGAGGAAGCCCTGGGGCGTGTAGGCGCGCCACATCAGGCCCTGCATGATGCCGGACACCCACATCGAGGTGATGTAGAGAAGGATGCCGGTGGTCGCGATCCAGAAGTGCCACTCGACCAACTGGTTCGAGTACAGCTTCTCCTTCTTCCACAGCCAGGGCGCCAGGCAGTAGATCGGCGCCGAAGGTGATGAAGCCGACCCAGCCGAGCGCGCCGGAGTGGACGTGGCCGATGGTCCAGTCGGTGAAGTGCGACAGCGCGTTGACGGTGCGGATCGACATCACCGGACCTTCGAAGGTCGACATGCCGTAGAAGGCCAGCGAGACCACCAGCATGCGGATCACCGGGTCGGTGCGCAGCTTGTCCCACGCCCCCGACAGCGTCATCAGGCCGTTGATCATGCCGCCCCATGACGGCATCCACAGCATGATCGAGAAGGTCATGCCGAGCGTCTGCGCCCATTGCGGCAGGGCCGTGTAGTGCAGGTGATGCGGTCCGGCCCAGATGTAGATGAAGATCAGCGCCCAGAAGTGGACGATGGACAGGCGATAGGAATAGATCGGCCGCTCGGCGCGCTTGGGAATGAAATAGTACATCATGCCGAGGAAACCGGCGGTCAGGAAGAAGCCGACCGCGTTGTGGCCATACCACCACTGCACCAGGGCGCTTTCGACGCCCGCCCACACCTCATAGCTGCGGTGATTGAGGAAATTCACCGGCACCGCCAGGTTGTTGACGATGTGCAGGATCGCGACGGTGACGATGAACGCCAGGTAGAACCAGTTGGCGACGTAGATGTGTGGTTCCTTGCGCTTCCACAGCGTGCCCAGGAACACCACCAGATAGGCGACCCAGACGACCGTCAGCCAGAGGTCGGTCAGCCATTCGGGCTCGGCATATTCCTGGCTCTGGGTGATGCCGACGAGATAGCCGAGGCCCGCCAGGACGATGAACAGCTGGTAGCCCCAGAACACGAACCAGGGCGTGACGCCACCGAACAGCCGCGCCCGGCAGGTGCGCTGCACGACGTAGAAGGAGGTCGAGATCAGGGCGTTGCCGCCAAAGGCGAAAATCACCGCCGAGGTGTGCAGGGGCCGTAGGCGACCGAAATTCAGAAAGCCGAAGTCGGGGAAATAGAAGATCCGCGGAAACGACAGCTGCGAGGCGAGGACGACGCCCACCAGCATGCCCGCCGCGCCCCAGAACAGGGTGGCGATGACGCCGGCCCGGATGACCCCGTCCATATATTTATCCGGGGCCGGCCGCAGCTTGCCCGACGTGATTCCCATCAACAGGGCGAACGCGCCCAGCGTGAAGGCGAGCATGAAAATGTAGCCCTGGAACTGGAACAGCGGATCCCGCGACAGCGCGGTCGCGAAGGTCGCCACCACGGCGCCGATGGCGCACAGGATGAGCAGGACGGGGCCGTCGGATCGCGCCGGCCCCGGCTGGCTGGTGATTGAACTCATGATTTGAGACGCGCCCCGACCTTGCTGATGGCGAGGGCAATCGCCGGTCTGGGCCGCGACTGCTTTGATCGAGGTCAAGGAAGCGGCCGGCGACGGGGCCTAGATGGCGATACGCCCGGGAGGCGGTGAGGAGGTGGCCGCGATGCGTCGTGCCGAGGCTCTTGGCGTGGGAAGGCGAGAGCGGAACGCGGCGTCAATCGCGGCCATCGCCGCCGGAACGGGCTGGCTGGCCGTGTTGATGGGGCCGCGCTGGGAAGCGATGGCCGGTGGCGCGCTCTGCACCCACGCCGGCCTGTTCGCCGGCCACTGCCCGGCCTGCTATGTCGCCGTGGCGCTGATCCTGGGCGGGGCGGGACTGGGCGTGATCGAACGATCGCGGACGCCGGCGCGAGCAGCGGCGGTTCCGGGCCCGTCAAGGCGACCGTAATTTACCGTTAATACCGTCCGCCAACCGCGTTGGAGTGGTGTTGCGTTCGATTTGGCGAGTTCAGGAAGCGCAAGGGTGGTACGCTCGCCTCGCGGCCGCCGATGTCGTCCAACATCGGCGCGATCGAAAGTCAGTTCACGGTTCCGCCGTGCTTCTGCGTGGGCAGAGCGAATCAAACTACTCTTAGGCAATCTTCTGCAATTCGCTTGGATCGCGTCCCGACGCGTGGTGTAACTTCGACGGGCGAACCATCGAGATCACCGGCAGGGCCGGGCTGATCAGGCCGCCGCTATTGGCAGGCTGACGAGGGGATTATCGCTCAGTCCGGCGACGGATTCCAGGCTCATGTAACGGGAGCGCTGGACGATCCATTCATCGTTCTGTTCGAGAAGGATGGCCCCGATCAGTCGGACGGCGGCGGCCTCGTTGGGGAAGATCCCGACGACCTCGGTGCGGCGTTTGATCTCGCCGTTGAGGCGCTCGATGGGGTTGGTGCTGTGTAGCTTGACGCGATGGGCGATGGGAAAGGTCATGTAAGCCAGGACGTCGGCTTCGGCCTCATCGAGCATCTGGGCGAGCCTGGGCAGTTTGGGCCGCAGCTGGTCGGCGACCTTGCGCCACTGGGCCTTGGCGGCCTCGGCGTCGTCCTGGGCGAAGGCGGCGCTCATGAAGGCCGAGACGAGACGCCGACCGCTCTTGCCGGCGTGGGCCATGACGTTGCGCATGAAGTGGACGCGGCAGCGCTGCCAAGTGCAGTGCATGATCTTGGAGACCGCCGCTTTGATGCCTTCGTGGGCGTCGGAGATCACCAGCTTGACCCCGCGCAGACCGCGGCGGGCCAGGCCGCGCAGGAACTCGGTCCAGAAGTGTTCGGCCTCCGAGGGGCCGACCTGCATGCCCAGAACCTCGCGCCGGCCGTCGGTGTTTGCGCCCACCGCGACGATGACGGCAACCGAGACCACCCGGTGATCCTGGCGAACTTTGATGTAGGTCGCGTCGATCCACAGGTACGGCCAGTCGCCCTCGATCGGACGGTCCAGGAACGTCTTCACACGGACATCGATGTCTTCGCACAGCCGTGAGACCTGGCTCTTGGAGATGCCGCTCATCCCCATCGCCTTGACCAGATCCTCGACCGACCGGGTCGATATTCCCTGGACGTAGGCTTCCTGGATCACCGCGGTCAGCGCCTTCTCGGCCAGCCGCCGGGGCTCCAGGAAGAACGGGAAGTAACTACCCTTGCGGAGCTTGGGAATGCGCAGCTCCACCGTCCCCGCCCGCGTTTCCCAGTCCCGGTCGCGGTAGCCGTTGCGCTGGACCAGCCGCTCGGCGCTCTTCTCACCGTGCGCCGCGCCCGTCAGGCCGCCCACCTCCAGCTCCATCAGCCGCTGGGCGCCATAGCCGATCATTTCACGCAGAAAGTCCGCGTCCGGGCTCTTCTCGATCAGCGCCCGCAGGTTCATCATATCGTTGGTCATCATCGGTCCTCGTTGGGGTTGAAGTCGCAACCCAAACCTACCGAAGATCGTTGATGGCCGCCGCTTCGCCGCTCGCTCGCTACGGCGCCATGGAAAGAGGCGCGCTTCGCGAGCGGCTCCGCTACCGAAAGAAGCTACACCACCACCTGGGACACG
>CAWHEE010000005.1:0-89221 GCA_963828365.1 uncultured Alphaproteobacteria bacterium
GGTGAGCCATGGCGTCTTGATCAAAATTACCCTCTTGTTAAGGTTGTCTAATGGTCGAGCCGATCTCAGCATTGCTCTGGAGCGCCGCAACCTTTATTGGCGGCGCGCTCAAGGATTCGTCGCGCGAGCGCGTGCTGGGCCTGCTAACCAAGCCGATCGAGCGGGTGGGCGAAGCCTTCATCGGCGATGAGTTGGCCCTCTTGGCCGAACATGCCAAGGCGTTCAAACGTCGCCTGATCACGCCGCGCAAGCCGGCCGCTAATCACGACATCGTCAAGGCGCTCAGGCGCGCCGAGCTGGAGGCAATCGCCATAGTGCTGGTCCAGTATCAGGGGCAGGCCGGCGCTTTTCAGGGCGCTGACGCCTTTTTGAAGAACGCTAGCGCAGGCTTGAACAAGGCGCTGGAGGGCGTTGATCACCTCAGATGGGACGCCGCCGATCAAGCGCGGCTACAGGCTAGTTTCGAGCAAGCCTTTCCCGTCCCGGCCGGCGATACGGCGTTCAATGGGGCGCCGTCCGAGCCGGGCGCGGCGGCGGCCCGCGCCGACAAGGCCCAAGCCTTCAAGCGTCAGGCCGCCGAGGCCGCAACCCTGGCTGCGATTGAGCATGTTCGCGCCTGGACCAAGGGGCAGGATTTTCCGCCGAACCTCGAGGCGCGCTTCAAGGGCGATTCAAACTTCAGGGGGGAATCGAGCGGTCGTGTCTCTTGGTTCACGGCAAAGAGTCCGGGTTAACGGGGCTTAAACATTGAGGACCTTGAGGAGGAATTCAGGGCTCCATGTGGCGATCAGTCGTCGGGTTTTGACGCTGCCCTTGGCCTTGTGAGCGCGAACGAGGTCGAGGGCGAATCGCCGGACGACGGCCATGTTCTTGGCTCCGTGGCCCTGTCGGTATCGGGAAAGGTCGTCCTTGAACTGGACATCGAGGATCCAGTGCATGCTCTCGACGCCCCAGTGACCGCGGATGGCGGCGGCGATGCGGTCGATGTCGGTTGGGAGCGAAGAGATATAGGTCCGGATCTCGTGGGTGGTTTTGCCGGCCTGCTCGGTCGTGGAGTGGACCTGGATCAGTGTGGCGATGCCGGGAAAGCGGGGCTCGCCTGGATATCGTCGGTCGGAGGCGATCCAACCGACGCTGGCGGAGGCGACATAGCGGCGGGTCTCTATGCGGCCATGACCCTTTTCGACGGTGGTGGTGGAGACGATCTCTGCGGCTGGGGCGGTGCGGAAGTAGTCGTTGACGTCGGCTTCGAGGGTCGGCTGATTGCCCTTGAGGGCCAGGACATAGTGGGCGCCGTGATCGATGATCTTCTTGGCAATGTCGAGCTGACAGCCCATGGCGTCGATGGTGACGATGGCGCCGGCGAGTTGGCCGGCCCCCGCCAGGGTGTCGAGCAAGTCGGGAATGGCGGCGATCTCGTTGGTTTTCTCGGGCACGGAGAGCTGGGCCAGGGTGAGACGGGCGTTGGTGGCATAGGCGCTGAGCGTATGAAGGGCCTTGAGCCCTTTTGCCTTGTCATGGGTGCGCCGGGCCGTCTTGCCGTCGATGGCGATGAAGTCGTGCTTGTCGGGCCACATCGAAGCGACGAAGGCCTCGAAGCAGCGGGCGAACAGGGCCGGGTCGATCCGGTTCATCAGGTCGCGCAGCCAGCGGGCGCCTGGGACGCCGTGATAAAAATCGCTGAACCGGCGCAGGAAGGCCAGGTGATGCTCGCCCCAGGACACGATCGCCTCGAAGTCGTCGCAGCTGGCGATCGTCGCGCAGGTCACCAGCAGCAGCACCTCCTTGAGCGGGTAGGCCACCCGCCATGTCTCTCGATCGTCGTTGATCTCGGCGAAATGCTGCAAAAGCAGCGCCAATCGGGCCGGTGCGAACACCGGTTCGGCGGTCTGGGTCATCCGGGGCTCCCGCGAATCAAAGCACCGCGGAATCACACCCGCGCCGTCAAGCCAAAATCCGCGTTAACCCGAACGCATCGCCGTGTCTCTTGGTTCGACGCCTATTGCGCAGCGGTGGCCGAAGAGCTGAAACGAGAGATCTCGCCGATGCGCGAGGCCTTCTTCGCTGGAAAACTGGTCGAGATCGGCGACTTGGTGATCCAGGGCCATGACGTCCTGCTGACCATCGAGGGCAGCGCTGCGGAAATTCGCGTCGAACTCGCGCGCATGCGGGCTCAACTGGACGGAATCCAGCACGGCGTCTCGGAAGCAAACTCTAAGCTGACCGGCATGGGCCAAAAGCTGGACCTGCTGGTGGAAAGTCATGAACATACGTTTAGTTTCGACAACCTACCTGAAAGCGACAATTTTGGTCCTTCCGACCACGTCGCCGAGGGGGCCCCAGGACAGTCTGCTATTTTATGTCCAGGCGGACGACTTTGTCGGCCGCGGCGAGGAGTTGGGCGAGCTCACTCGATTTGTCGGCAGTGGTGCGGAGACGGGCGACACGCCTCTATTCCAATGGATGGTGCTGCGTGGCAGGGGCGGCGAAGGTAAGAGCCGTCTGGCTCTACAACTGGACAACTCAGTACGTTCCCTTTGGACGGTGAGGTGGCCGGAAAAGCGTGACGAACTCGACCCCAAAAAGCGCCGCCCGAACACACCCACGCTTTTGATCGTGGACTATGCCTCCGACTGGACCTTGCCGCTTGACGGGATTCTCGAGGAGTTCTCAAAAGAAGCCACCCAATATAGCCATCCGCTGCGCCTGTTGCTGATCACCCGTGACGTCGATGAGGAATCGATCAATAAGGTCGCGCTGCCGACCAGGCACGGCCCCAAAATGCAAAGTCACCGCTATCGTTCGGCGTCTTGCCCAGATGGTGTCCTCCGGCTGGGTCCCTTCAAACGCCCAGTGATCCTTGACATCATGCGCGGTCGCTTCGAACGATGGCGCGCCCCGCCACCGCCCGAACTCTTGTTCGAGGCGGCTATGCGCCTGGACACCCAGACCGATGTCCCCGGCAAGGGCGCCGAACCGGAGGTCCGGCGCCTATTTGCCGCCGCCGCCGCCGAGGCCCTGCTTGAGGCGCTGGAACAAGCTTCGTCTTTGCCCGAAGGAGGGTGGCGAGCGATCATTGATCAGATTGATAAGAGTAGGGTGTTCAGTGGGCTGATTAGTCGGGATCGGCGCAAGTTCTGGATGGATCAAAGCGCCACTGATCTTGCTGATGAGAAGACCCGTCTAAATCTGCATGAAAATCTGTTGCTGATCACAACCCTGGCGACGGGAAAATTGTCCAGGTCGGCCCTTGAACCGCTGCTACCGTCGCACTCCGTCGCGAAAAATAGGCTGCCCCAGTTCGAACCCAGCTCCTTTGCCTTTGATTTCGCCCGCTTTAGGCGGATGACTGGCGAGCGCAAGATTGTCGCACCCGGCGTGGCTTCCGCATCCAAATTCGGTCTGTCGTTGAGTGCGCTTGAGCCTGATATCCTCGGCGAATATTTCGTTTTGGAGCGTATCAAGAAACTCCAGGACGAAGGGGATGAACCGGGCCCCCTGATCGATCTGGCCTGGGCCGCCGCACCGCGGGAGGTTGCGACGTTCGTCCGGCGGGCCTTCAGCGATTTCCCCCAGCTGCTCAAACAACAGGGCTTTCTACTCCCCAGACGCGGGGTCGCCGATGAGTGGATGGTCAAGCTGCTGCGCAGCTTGATCGCCGATATGGGTGTGACCTCCCGAGAGCTGAGGCGCCTGCTGATCGAGGCCCAGGCCGCATCAATGGAGCAGAAGGAACGTGAGGCAGAGCAAAAGCGTCGGTTGGCGGATGACAGCCTGTTGCTTCTGGGGCTGATCAAGGGCGTCGTTGAACTAGGCGACACCGCCAGCGACACCATCGTTGAGTTGGCGGCGGAGGCCTGGAAGGAGACCGCCTTCCTTTGGCTTTCATCGCTGAGCCGGGCGAATACCCTGACGATCCCCGTTTCATGCCCAGCTTCGACAGTGGCGGTGACATTGAGCGCCCCCGGCGATCCTCACCGCTGCAAGTTGAGTTCCGGTCGGCCTGGGCGCAAACAGCACGGCTGACGCAACCATCGCAAAATTTCGGACGCGAACCATCGCCCCCTACATCGCAAAGCCCAGCGCCTGCTCCGCCCGACGGTCGCGGTGACGCCCAGCGGATCGCGGCGCATATGGACTGGTAGCTGGACCCGCTCCTGGCCATCAGTTCCCAGCTCGAGAACGCTCGATGCGCCTATCGGGCCGGTCAGCGCAGCCTTTATATTTCAACCAATACTTGGGCGAGCCGGCGATTCGCGAGCGCATCCTGGATCAGACCCTGAACCGTCTACAAAGCGGGGAGCCCCAACGTCTGCTTGAAGCAGACATGATCCTGCTGCTGGCCGGCAGTTGGGGCGAGGCCACCAAGGCGGCGCGGGAAACCTCTGCCATGAATCGACGATGACGCCCGGACGGCTATGACACACGTGCGCACCTGCGTTGATTCGGTGATGGCCCTGCCGCATGACGGCTTAAAATCGTCGCTTTCGCGGCGGGATGTCGGGACCATATCAACAATGCATCGCTGACATTCTCGGATAATTGGGAAAATCTCCAGCATTTCGCCAAAAATATCGCTAGTTTGTTGGATGAATATCCAAATAGTGTGGAGCTTGTTATGGGGCGGGCTCGGTCGCTAGGCAAACCAGCGGCCTGGCGATCAATGAAAAGTATAAATACATTGATGAAATCAATCACAAAGCGCTATATCTGCGCAGTATGCTGTGGTGCGCTCTCACTGGTTGATGATCTTGTAAGGGCGGCGCAGACCCCGCCGGCTCAGGCTGGCGAGGGCGGCCTGACCCGGCTGGTGGAGGTGATTTGGCGCGCCGTGCAAACCCTGCTTCAACTGTGCGACCTGACGGATGGCGACTCGGCCACGGCGCATCTGCGGGTGTTGCGCTCCTTGGCGCGCCTGGAACCTGCCGAACAGATCCGATGCCCGCAAAGTTAGCGGGCTCGCCTCTCGGAGCCCTGCCCCTATCCATCGGTGTGAACAAACCGAATCCCGGCCTTGACCGCGCTGTGGGTCGATTGGCTGCTCAATCCGGCGCGGCGCACGGCGTGCCTTGAAGGTTCCGGAGCTGGATATCCGAGGCGGGCACAACGACCCCCCTCCGATAGTGACCTCCTTCAGCGGGTCAGACATCAGTTTGACGCCGTGCTCGACGAGGCTGACCTCGACTGTGTCCTTCTGTTGTCTAGTCGGCTGCATGACGTAGTGGTGACGGCGATCGTCGCGGTTTGCTCGGAAGCCTACGCCTTTGAAAATGTCGCGCGGTTTGAGCGTTGGGCAGCTTTGATTGAGCGGCCGGGTCGCTCCGATCACTCGCGCTTCGCGGGCGCGCATCGACGATTAATCGCCATGAGGCTCGCCCTGCTAGGGACGGCCCAAGACGTGGTGCTGACCGACCTTATCGCGGGTCAGGCCCAGCTCGAACTAGGCGAGGGCGAGGACTCGCAGATGGTTTAGCTGATCTCCTACTATCAGCCGCCCTCCCGGCGGACTGCGGCCTGGGCGGAGATAACCTCTCCGACGCCGCCCTGACCACACTCCTGCAGCTTAGGGCCACGCTATGAAACCCGAGCAAGCCGCTCAGATCGACGATCGCGTCGCCTTTGTACTCGGCAGCCGCGTCCTCAAGGCGATCAGCGAACACAGGTGGGATGACGCCGTGCGCGGTCTGGATTTGCTGGAGCCGGTCATCGCCAGGCTTGGCGCCGGAATCCGAGAGACTGAGTTCAACCGATATATCGTGAGCTTGGCTAAGGCCCTGCCGACCACCCATCCCCGCGAACAAGAATTCGTTCGCCGTGCGCTGAACCTGTCGCCGCAGTCCGGCCAAAACGGTTCGGCGCGGGAGGAGGCTGACAAAGAAGAGGAACTTCCTGTCGGCCTTATGACCCCGTTCCCTCTGCCTCTTGACGGTCCTATCGCCAGCGAAGACTCGCTCATGCGCGATACGCTTCGTATCCGCGCGCGGTTTTAGCGTTTCTCCGGCGCGATCGAAGATGTCGAAGTTGAAGCCTGGAGCACCCTACCCGACTATTTTCCGGGCTGGCGCCGCGTTGAATTGCGACCCAAAATGGACGAGCAGGTTGTCGCGTCTAGAGCCTTCTTTATAGATGATGAAGGCATCGCGCCGATCGATGGTTCGGCCTCCGTGTTCCTCCAGATCGCTACGCGTGATGGACTGAACCTACCCAATGCGGAAGTGGCCAAGGCTTACCTGCTGACCTTCATCACCTGTTCTCAGACTAACCAAGACATTGTCGCGCGTATAGTCGAGCCCGAGGGTCCGTTTCCCTTCCTCAAGGGCGTGGACGAGGCGGTCAAGACCGAGGTGCGGAGCCTGGTTGAACCCTGCAAGGTCTGGACGCTTGAGGGCGGCGGCTATGCGGCGTCCGGCACGATGGTCTATGGAGGCACCCTGGCGCGGTTCGAAGCGACCATACCGGTCGACGGCCAAGTGGACTTCACTCACATGAGCGCGGCCTGGCTGCCGCAGGAAGGCGCGCCGCCCAACGCGATCTTCGCCAACTATCGGTTCACTGAGAATGGTTGGCGCGTGCTGGGATACGCCGAGCGGTCAGGGGACGCGCAGGAGACGCAATTAGGCGGCGGGCTGAACTTGGGTGCGGAAGGCAAAAGCGACTTTGCCGTCCGGCCTGCCCGCAGGTGAGACGGCGCAAGCCTTGGCCGCCTGGCCCTGCGCCGTCGCCCCGCCCGGCATCACCAGTTTCGGCGGCCTGCCGCTGGAGACACCCACGGACGAGCAGAGGCGGCTGATCGCGCGGTTGCCGGACGATTTTCCGTCCCTTGACCTGGCCGCCTTCGATCTCGCAAGCGCGCGAGTAGCGGTCCCGCCATTTTGACCTCCCATTTGCTGATCGTCGCGCCTCACGCCCAAAGCGCGATTCACGTCGCCTTCATGGCCGACAACCTCATCCGCGCTGGTGCAGCGGGAAAACGGCTGGCTCTATAACCTGATGGAGGCCAGCGGCCTTAAGCCGCAGGAAGAAATCTTGGCGTCCTACGCCCAATCTCTTTTTCACCGTAGTGGTAGGCCGGCTGGGTCGGTTCGCTATTGTTAAATCTGAGGATCAGGTCGCCTGGCTGCCCAGCGCGACGGAAGAAGACAAGGCGCGGATCAAGGGCGTGATCACCCCAATCCGCTATCTTGGCCGCCGCGGCTCAGGTCAGCACGTTCTTTCGATGCACGTGATGTTCAAGAACGCCCTGTTCCGCACCAACTGCAATATCGAGAGCAGTCGGGTGACCGAACTGGACAAGGAGGATCTGGTGCTTGAGCGGCAGCCCTTCATGAACGGTCCAGATTTCGACCTGACCATTTATCGCTGATCACGCTCAATCGGGAAAAACTCTCGCTTGGATTGGGTGTCGCACGGCGCGCAATCGAGACCCCCTATGGGCGCCGAAGAGGGCGCCTTTTACGCGGCCGTCGAGCGGTGATGCGTTGGAACAGCGGAACGTCCCTATATCTATTGTGGGCTGGATACGATCCAACTCATTCGCGATGCGTTCGAAGCTGTAGAATTGGAGCGTTTGGAAACTAAGAACGGTTTTCATATTGAAGCTAAGATTGGCGAATCGATGATTGTTCTGGAAGCGGCCGACCCGCCTGTCGCCGGCGCCACAGTCAGCTCTATTTACGTCTACGTCCCCGATGTTGACCAAGCCTTTGAGAAAGCGCTCGAAATCGGGAGCCAACTCTGTCGGCGAGCCGGAAAACAAGCCCTACCAGGAACGTGGCGCGGGTGTCCGGAACTCATCCGGCAACACATGGTGGATCGCCACCTACACCGGCTGATCAGCCGCACGAATCCTGCTATCGACCCTCTACCGCCCTTCTATGCGTCGGCTTGTCGGCTGGGTGGCTCTGTTGGACCCAAACGGGAAAGATGCGCCCCTTGCCGTCGCTCGCCAGGTCCGTTGTTGGGCCAAACGCCGTCCCCGCCGCGATGGTCCGCTTCATGGCTAGCCCGGATATCTCACACAGGGTAGGTGCATCGAGGCCGAGAATCTGAGAAAGTTGTTTTGCCAGAACGACTTAAATTAGAATCAAGGAATCCCTCGATGCCGACAGAGTGTAGTCCGGAATTGTTCCAGTTTGCACGCGTCGAAGGACGCGGGGTGATGGCGGCTTTCGACGGCGGCCTGGTGACATCGGACGCCGGCGCCTTGTTGCTTGGAGCGACGGACCGGACGATCGGGCTAATCGGTCGGCTGGCCCGATGCTTCCAGGATTCTCGCAGGTCGGAGCTGATCGAGCACGCGGTCGAGACTCTGGTGGGCCAGCGAGTGTTCGCGATCGCCCTAGGCTACGAGGACCTGAACGACCACGACGAGCTTCGCCATGATCCGATCATGTCGGTGCTGGCCGGCAAGCTCCAAGCGCGGCGAGAGGGCTGCGCGCCGGTGGCCGGCAAGAGCACACTCAACCGCTTGGAACTGAGCAAGCCGACGCCCGGCCGCTATCACAAGATCAGCCACGATGGGGCCGCCATCGAGGCCCTGTTCGTGGAAATGTTCCTCGAAGCCCACGGCGGGCGCCCGCCCGGGCAGATCATTCTCGATCTGGACGCCACCGACGACCCGATCCACGGCCATCAGGAAGGGCGGTTCTTCCACGGCTATTACGACGGCTATTGTTATCTGCCGCTCTACATCTTCTGCGGACGGCATCTGCTGGCGGCCAAACTGCGCCGCTCAAACATCGACGCGGCGGCGGGCGCGGTGGAGGAGGTGGCGCGGATCGTGGCCCACATCCGCCGCCGCTGGCCGCGCACGCGCATCCTGCTGCGCGCCGACAGCGGCTTCTGCCGCGAGGCTCTTATGGCCTGGTGCGAGGCGAACCGGGTCGACTATCTGTTCGGCTTGGCCAGGAACGCCCGCCTCGTCGCCGAAATCCACAACGAACTGGCCTGGGCCGAGGACGACGCCCTCAAGAGCGGCAAGTCGGCCCGCCGGTTCAAAGACTTCCGCTGGACCACCCTCGACAGTTGGAGCCGCCGGCGCCGGGTGGTGGCGAAGGGCGAGAGTGGACCCATGGCGAGGCCAATCCCCGCTTCGTGGTCACTTCGCTCAAGCCCAACGAAGCGCCCATGCGAAAACTCTACGAGGACATCTATTGCGCCCGCGGCGAGATGGAGAACCGTCTCAAGGAGTGCCAGGGCGACCTGTTCGCCGACCGCACCTCGACCGCCACCCTGCGCGCCAACCAGTTACGCCTGTGGTTCGCCTCCATGGCCTACGTCCTACTCTGCGCCTTGCGACGCATCGGCCTCGAACACACACGCTTCGCCGACGCCACCTGCGGCACCCTGCGCCTCAAGCTCCTCAAGATCGGCGCCCGCGTCACCATCTCGGCCAGGCGCATCAAGCTGGCCATGACATCCGCCCATCCCTGGCAAGCCGAATGGGCCATCGCGCATGAGCGATTATCCAGCGCCGCCTGAGAGCCCCGCCGCCGCCCATCCCGTCAACAGCACCGAGCGCCTCAGTCAGATATCCAACGACGGCGCCCACCGTCGACGATCCGGCACGCCACGATAAAATCACCAAACAGCGCCAGGCGCCCACCAGCCATCCTGATCCATTACCCAAAGACGGCGTGAGAAATGCGGGCTAGGTCGCGCCGGTGAAAGTCGACCCATAGCGGACTGCCGCCAACATGGGGGAAGGCTTTTGAGCATACGGCCATAAAGTTTGGCAAGGCAAGATAGCTACGTCGAAATTGAAGCTTAGATGTACCCTAAACGCGCAAGAAGTCCCATGAGCGAAACTATATAAAGTGCGATCATAATAGACCAGAATTCAAACTTCTGTCGTTTCTTCGTTTCTGTGGACAAGGTGCCCCCTTGCACCGCCGCCGCCCAGCCGAAGGCTAACATTTTCCAGATTATTGCGCCTACTGGTGGCATAAACGAAAGCAGAAGCGCGAATTCCCAGTCCGGGACTGCGTGTCGCACGGTATGCAATCTTCGTTTCTGCCTGCCGCCGCGACCGCGACCCAGGAGCTTTGATACCCTTTTGTAGGACGGCTTTCCACCCATCTCGGAAGTTGGGAAGGGCCGCTCTGGGGTGATTTCGCCTGATGGACAGTCCGCGCCGCGCGCTTTTTTGGTCGCCGCGCGGCGACGTCGGCGCTAGTCTGCCGACCGACGCCGGCATCGCACTGCAGGCCATGGCAGGACCGACGCGCAGGCAGATCGCCGACCAGGACGCCCTCATGGTGGAGCGGCAGCGCGTCTTCCGCCTCCTCGCCGATCGGATGGCGATCGCCCTGGCCGGGGTGGATTTTGTCGAAAAGGTCGCTCTGATCGGGTCCGTGGCCGGCGCGTTGTGGCGTGAGGTTCCCCGCTTCCAGCCCTTCCGCCGGCTCGGGATCGAAATCGCCCACGAATGCAAGGACCTCGATCTCGCCGTCTGGGTCTCACGCGTCGATCGCCTCGCAGCCTTGAAGCGGGTCCGCGCGAGTGTCAGCCGCGGACTTTTCGCCGACCTCGACGTCGGCGTGCCCGAGCATCAGATCGAACTCTTCCTCATCGAGACGGGGGACCCGGACCGGTATCTGGGGCGCGTCTGCTGTTACAGGTCCTGCCCCCGGGGCCATCGCGACTGTCTGGCCGAGGGCTGTGGCGCCAGTCCATTCCTCCAACAGATGGATGGGTTCGAATTCTGGCCGTCGACCCTGGAGGCCTCGAAGTCCCTGACGCTGTTCGATCGCTCGCACGGCGGCGTCGTCGGCTCGGCGGTGGCGCTGCCGGCAACCGTGGTCACCGACACCCGGCCCGACCGAGGCCGGAGGCGCTCGGCCGCGAAATCGCCCGCCGCCGACTCGATCCTGCCCCATCCCGCCGGTCGGAGAAATAGGCACGATTAATGCCAGTACATCGGCGGGCGCTTCCCACAACGTTCGGCAGGCGCCTAGCTGGTTGATGCACCGCGGTGTGCGCGAGCCTGTCGTCAAGATGTCATCGGACTGTAGATCGCCTGCGGCCCGGTCGTCGGCGCGTCCGCTCGCCGGCCCCGGCGCCGAGGCTTGACAATTCGCAAATAATTTGCAATATGCGATCTGCCTGACTCTCACACAGCCGAAAGGCCCGTCCGCCGTGACCGACTCCCAGTCCGTCGTCATCCCCTCGCCGCCCTCGACCAGGCCGACCCCGATCGCCCCGACCAGGTCCGCGGCGCGCTTATCGAACTCGAAGCCGTCCTGCTGTCGGAGGGCCCGGCGCGGTCGGGAAGGGCGTTCCACCGTATTTAACGGTGAATTAACGGCGCCACGCCGATCCAGCCCCCACGGCGCCGGCGTCGAGCCGGAGCCGTGGCGGCACGCCGATTCGCGCGAAGCGCAATCCCACGTCTCAGCGTAGCCCTTCGTGCCCTTCGTGCCTTTGTGGTGAACCCTTCCTTCTCTTCCGCTCGGCCCCTAAAGCTTCACCAGCATCTTGCCGAGGTTCTCGCCCTTGAACAGCTTCAGGAAGGCCGCCGGGGCGTTCTCGATGCCCTCCTCCACCGTCTCGCGCCAGGTGACCTTGCCCTGCGCGATCCAGCCCGACATCTCGCTCGACGAACGCCGGCAACTCGTCGAAGTGGCTGGAGACGATGAAGCCTTCCATGCGCAGCTGCTTGCCGACCGCCATGATCAGGCCGCGCACGCCGGCGCCCAGGTCGGTGGCGTTGTACTGCGAGATCATGCCGCACAGGGCGAAGCGGCGCGAACGGCTGGGCCGCCATCAGCGCCGCCTCCAGATGCGCGCCGCCGACGTTGTCGAAATAGACGTCGATGCCGTCGGGCGCCGCCGCGCATCAGGGCCGCCGTCAGGTCGGTCTCGGCCTTGTAGTCGATGACGTGGTCGACGCCGATCTCCTTCAGATAGGCGACCTTGTCGGCCCCGCCGGCCGAGCCGATCACCGTGTGGCCCTTGAGCTTGGCGATCTGGCAGACGATCTGGCCGACCGCGCCGGCCGCGCCGGAGACGAACACCACGTCGCCGTCCTTCAGCGCCGCGATCTTCAGCAGGCCGACATAGGCGGTCATGCCCGGCATGCCGGCGACGCCCAGGAAGGCCTGCGGCGGCAGGCCGTGGGTGTCGAGCGCCTGCACCGCGGCGGCCGGGGCGTTGAACGCCTCGCGCCAGCCGAAGAAGCTCTGCACCAGGTCGCCGGCCTTGAAGGCCGGGTCGTTGGAGGCGACCACCTCGCCGACCGCGCCGCCCTGCAGCGCCTCGCCGATCTGGAACGGCGGGGCATAGCTCTGCACGTCGTTCATCCGGCCGCGCATGTAGGGGTCGACGGTCATCCAGCTGTTGCGCACCTGCACCTCGCCGGGCCCGGGGTCGGGCAGGGTGACCGTGGCCAGCTCGAAATTGTCCGGCGGTCGGCATGCCGACCGGGCGGCTCTTGAGGCGGATTTCGCGGAGGTGGTCATGGCGTTAGGCTCCCTTGGATGGTCCGGATGGCCGGTTGAAACAGCTGTTTAGCCCGTTCGGCGCGGTGCGCTCCAGCGTGCAAGTCGCGCGGCGACCGTGTTAGGCGCGCCCGATGGTTGACCTAGTTGAGGGCCGGGGTCATCGGCGCCGGCGTGTTCGGCGGCTATCACGCCGCGAAGTATGCCCAGACGCGCCGGACGTCGCGCTGACCGCGGTGCTCGATACCCATCCCGAGCGCGCCAGAGGCCTGGCCGGCTCGCACGGGGCGCGCGCAGCTGCGTCGATCTCGCCGATCTGCTGGCGCGGGTCGATGTCGTGTCCATCGCTTCGCCGGCCCGCGCCCATGCCGCGCTGGCCCTGGCCTGCCTGCGGGCCGGCAAGCCGGTCTATGTCGAAAAGCCGCATCGCCACCTCGCTGCGCGGACGCCGACGCCATCGTCGCCGCGGGCCGCCGCGCGCGGCCTCGTCGGTGGCCTGCGGCTTCCTCGAACGCGCGGCTGTTCCGGGCCATGGGCCTGTTCGACATCGCCCGAGGCGCCCGCTGCGCCTGGAGGCGGTGCGCCGCGGGCCGCCCTCGCCGCGCAGCCTCGACGTCTCGGTGGTCCTCGACCTGATGATCCACGATCTCGACCTGGCGCTGCCGCCTGGCCGCGCGCGCCGGTCGCTGGCGGTCGAAGCGGAGGGCGCGCGCGCGACCACGCCGAACTGGTTGACGAGGCGACGCCGAGGTCGATGTTCGACGACGGCTTCACCGCCCTCTTGCCGCCTCGCGCGTCGCCGGCGAGCGCGAGCGGACGATGCGGCTCGTCTATCCCTCCGGCGAGATCGACGATCGACTTTCTCGCCCATACCTTTCGCAACACCACGCCCTTCGGGCTGAATGCGCGGTTCGCGGCGAGCGAGGCGGGGCGGGACCGGCTGGGCGTCAGCCTCGGCGACTTCCTGGCGGCCGTGCGCGGCGAACGCGCCGGGCCACTGGCCGACGGCGCCGACGGCGTGCGGGCCCTCGATCTGGCGCTGGCCGTCGAGCAGGCCATCGGCGGGTGAGGCTCCCGCGGGGATTGGCAAGTCAGGGCGCCGGAGGATCCGGCCGCCGCATCCGCCGCAGATTGCGCGCGATCAGCGCCTCGCGGCCATCATGCGCCTTGCGGTAGAATGACAGCGCCTGCATCGCCAGTCCGAGTCCCCAGAACAACAGGGGCCACTGGCACCAGAGATTATGCGGGCTGACCATCAGATTGATCACCGCCAGGCCGGCGTTGACCACCAGATAGCTGACGATGTTCTTGCGCAGCTTCAGTTCGGCGTCGGCCCGCCTGGTCGCCGCTTGGTGCAGATCGTCGCCGGCGGGGGCACTCGCCGACGTCGCCCGCCCGGCGGTCGCCGGCCGAGGGGCTCCCGCCGACAGTTCGGCGATGCTGGAGATGACCTGCCGCCACGCCCGCGCATCCGGCTCGCCCTGCCAGTCGCTGAGGTCGGCGCACTGGATCTGATCGAACGGCATCGGCAGGCGGCTGCGATCCACGGTCAGTTGAACCAGTTTGCGCGCGGCCCGCGCCATCTCGGCTTCGGAGCGGACCCATTCGGATTTCGCCGCATCCGCCGACCAGATCACCACCACCGCCGTCGCGTCCCGCAACTGCTCCTCGATGACGTCCGCATAGGCGCGATGAGCGGGCAGCTGGTCGTCGAGCCAGACCTCGTAGCCGAGTTCGCGCAGGCCTCGCGCCACTGTCAGGGCGGTCTGCCGGGTCGAGCGCGCATAGGAGATGAAGACATCGGTCATCGCCGCTAGACCCTATCGAGGCCGACGCGCCCTGGGCAAGGCCCGCTGGCCGACCCGAGCGCGGTGGGCGGCCCGCACCGGAACGAAATTAGAACTTGCGCGCCGGAACAAAACGGGTACGACTAGGTTTTGTCGGCCGTCGGGCGCGGAATCATGGGATAGGATCAGGAACCGACGATGAGCAACATGGCGTTGAGGCTGGTGGGAAAAGAAGAAGGCGACAAGCAGCGGGCCCTGGAGGCGGCGCTGACGCAGATCGACCGGGCTTTCGGCAAGGGCTCGGTGATGAAGCTCGGCGACAAGGGCAAGATCGTGGAGATCGAGTCGATCCACACCGGCTCGCTCGGCCTGGACATCGCGCTCGGCATCGGCGGCCTGCCCAAGGGCCGGGTGATCGAAATCTACGGTCCGGAGAGCTCCGGCAAGACCACCCTGGCGCTGCATGTGGTCGCCGAGGCTCAGAAGGCCGGCGGCACCGCCGCCTTCATCGACGCCGAACACGCGCTCGATCCGACCTACGCCCACAAGCTGGGGGTCAATCTCGACGATCTGCTGGTCGCCCAGCCTGACACCGGCGAGCAGGCGCTGGAGATCACCGACACCCTGGTCCGTTCGGGCGCGGTCGACGTCATCGTCATCGATTCGGTGGCGGCCCTGACCCCGCGCGCCGAAATCGAAGGCGAGATGGGCGACAGCCTCCCCGGCCTGCAGGCGCGCCTGATGAGCCAGGCCCTGCGCAAGCTGACCGCGTCGATCTCCAAGACCCATACCCTGGTGATCTTCATCAACCAGATCCGCCACAAGATCGGCATTTCCTACGGCAGCCCCGAGGTGACGACCGGCGGCAACGCCCTGAAGTTCTACGCCTCCGTGCGCCTGGACATCCGCCGCACCGGCTCGGTGAAGGTGCGCGACGAGATCGTCGGCAACAACACCCGGGTCAAGGTGGTCAAGAACAAGGTCGCCCCGCCGTTTCGCGAGGTCGAATTCGACATCATGTACGGCGAGGGCATCTCCAAGCTCGGCGAGATCATCGATCTGGGCGTCAAGGCGGGCGTGATCGAAAAGTCCGGGTCCTGGTACTCCTGGAACAGCCAGCGGATCGGTCAGGGCCGCGACAACACGCGCGAGTTCCTCAAGAAGAATCCCGAGATGGCGGGACAGATCGAGGAGCAGGTGCGCGGCAACTCGACCAAGGTGGTCGAACTCCCTGCTGCTCGGCAGCCCCGAACCCGGACGGAGTAGTATCTTGTCCCGGCGGCCTGCGGCCGGTCAGGCGCCAGGCGCGGTCGTGACGACCTTCAGATAGGCGACGACGTCGATCCGGTCCTTGGGGTTCTGCCATGCCGAGATAGGTCATCTTGGTCTCGGGATCCATGCGCGCGGATTGCTGATCCACTTGTCGATGTCGGCGCGTCCCAGGTGACGGCCAAGGCCTTCAGGCCGTCGGAATAGGTGAAGCCAGGCGCGCTTCCCGACTTGCGGCCAAACACGCCCCACAGGTTGGGCCGGTCATCGCGGCCTCGCCCTTTCCGACCGTGTGGCAGGACTGGCAGAGTGCGAACTTCGCCTGGCCGTTGTCGAGGTCGGCGGTCTGATAGGCGGCGGGCAGGGTGGCGAGGATGGCCTTCTTCTGGGCATCCGTCGGAGTCGGCCGGTCGGCGCCGCCGACGCGGTCGAAGCCGGGCTGGACGCTCCGGCGTCGGCGGCGGCCGGCGCGCCGTTGGAGTCCTGGCCGGTCTTGCCGCAGGCCGCCAGGCAAAGCGCGGCGATCGCGAGAACAGTGAGGGATGAACGCGCATAGCGAACCTCCATGGTGAGTGTGAACGGGTTACTCGCCCACATTCGGCTTGCCGCGCAAGGTCTTGACGCCGCCGCGCAGCGTCCTTGCCTTCCAGGCGCCGCTGTTTGGACGCCTTGGTCGGCCGCGTGGGCCGCCGCGCCACCGGCTCGACCGCCGCCTTGGCGATCAGCTCGACCAGACGCTCGATAGCGTCGGCGCGGTTGCGCTCCTGCGTGCGGTGGCGCGCGGCGGTGATCACGATCACGCCGTCCTGCGTCAGCCGCTTCCCGGCCAGTTTCTGCAGCCGGATGCTGACGTCGTTGGGCAGGCTGCGGGAGCGGCGCGCGTCGAACCGCATCTGCACCGCGGTCGACACCTTGTTGACGTTCTGCCCGCCCGGTCCGGACGCGCGGATGAAGCTGAAGTCCAGCTCGTTCTCGTCCAGGGCGATATGGTCGGTGACCCTCATCGCCGACTGTGGGGCCGGGTCGGCGTCAGACATCCACGTCCGCCGCCGCGAACTCGGCGTTTTCCTGGATGAAGCGAAACCGCAGCTCCGGCTTGCGCCCCATCAGGGTCTCCACCAGCGCCTCCACCGGCTCTTCCTCGCGCGGCAGGCTGACGCGCGCCAGCGTGCGGGTCTTCGGATCCATGGTGGTTTCCTTGAGCTGGGCCGGCATCATCTCGCCCAGGCCCTTGAAGCGGCCGATCTCGGGCTTCTTGCCCTTGAAGCAGGCTCGCCAGCAGTTCGTCCTTATGGGCGTCGTCGCGGGCGTAGGCGTGCTTGCCGCCGTGGGTCAGCCGATAGAGCGGCGGCAGCGCCAGGTACAGCCGTCCGGCCGCGGATCAGGTCCGGCATGGTCCGGTAGAAGAAGGTGATCAGCAGCGAGGCGATGTGGGCGCCGTCGACGTCGGCGTCGGTCATGATGATGATCCGCTCATAGCGCAGATCCTCCTCGCGAAACCGCGCAGCCGCCGCCAACCCCGAGCGCCAGCATCAGGTCCGACAGCTCCTTGTTGCCGCCGGTCTTGTCGGCCGTCGCCGAGGCGACGTTGAGGATCTTGCCGCGCAGCGGAAGGATGGCCTGGGTGCGCCGGTCGCGCGCCTGTTTGGCCGAACCGCCGGCGCTGTCGCCTTCGACGATGAACAGCTCGGTGCCGTCGGCCGCCTGGCCCGAACAATCCGCCAGCTTTCCGGGCAGGCGCAGCTTGCGGGTCGCGGACGCGCGCGCGACCTCCTTGTCCTTGCGTCGTTTGAGCCGTTCCTCGGCGCGTTCGATGATGAAGTCGAGCAGGGCGCTGGCCGCCTTCGGTTGCCCCGCCAGCCAGTGATCGAACGGATCGCGCAATGTCGCCTCGACCAGGCGTTGCGCGTCCGACCGACGACAGCCTTTCCTTGGTCTGCCCCTGGAACTCGGGATTGCGCACGAATACGCTGATCATCGCGCCGGCCTGGGCGATGACGTCGTCGGCGGTGATCACCGCGCCCCGCTTTTCGCCGGTCAGCTCGGCATAGGCCTTGAGGCCGCGGGTCAAGCACGGTGCGCAGTCCGGTCTCGTGCGTGCCGCCCTCCGGCGTCGGCACTGTGTTGCAATAGGATCGCATGAAGCCGTCGGCATCGCCGAAGCCGGCCGGCGTCCAGGCCACCGCCCACTCCACGGCTCCGGCCTCGCCCTTGCGCTCGATGCGGCCGGCGAACGGCTCGGGCGTCACCGTCTCGGCTGCCGTTGAGCGTTTCGGCCAGGAAATCCGCCAGGCCGCCGGGAAACTTGAACACCGCCTCGCGCGCGGCGTCTGGTCGGAAATCCGCTCCGCGCGCGCATCGCCAGCGGATTTCGACGCCACGGAACAGATAGGCTTTCGATCGCGCCATCCGGTAGAGCCGCGCCGGCCGAACGCCGCGTCGGCGCCGAAGATGCGTCGGGTCGGGCGTGAAGCGTCAGCGATCGTGCCGTGCTTGCGGCTGGGCGCGAGCTTGTCGAGCCGCGACCGCGGTTTGCCGCGCGAATAGGTCTGGCGCCATTCGAAGCCGTCCTTCCAGACCGTGATCGTCCAGACGCTCCGACAGCGCGTTGACCACCGACACCCCCACGCCGTGCAGCCCGCCGGAGGTCTCATAGGCCTTGCCGGAAAATTTCCCGCCCGAGTGAACACGGTCATGATCACTTCGAGCGCGGACTTGCCCGGAAACTTCGGGTGCGGGTCGACCGGCATCCCGCGGCCGTCATCGCGGACGGTCAAGGCGACCCTCGGCGTCGAGGCTCACCTCGATGACCTTGGCATGGCCGGCGACCGCCTCGTCCATGGCGTTGTCGAGCACCTCGGCGAACAGATGGTGCAGGGCCCGCTCGTCGACCCCGCCGATATACATGCCCGGGCGCTTGCGGACCGGCTCGAGCCCTTCCAGAACCTCGATGTCCTTGGCCGAATAGCCGGAACCCGGGCGCGGTGGCGCCAGAGCGTCGTCAAACAGATCGCCTTCTGCGGTTTTTGCCATCCGGCGATTTTAGCAGCGATTCGACGCGGCGCCCGCATCCGCGAGTTGAAGAGGCGGCGGCGGTCCAAGCGGTTGTCGGCGCAATTGCCATCGGGTTGTCGCAGATGGAATATATTTTCGGCTCGCGCGTTGTTCAGCGATGACGTCAGAAAAGGACCCTGCGATGCACCATCCACTGCGACCCACGGCAGTTCTCAATCACATCGCCGAAGCAGCGGCGGCCGGCGCACCGCAATGGCCCAGTTATACCGGCGCCTCGCAACGGGTCGGCGCGAGCCCATCGGGCCGCGTCACCGTCTACGTCGATCCCAGCCTGGGCGCGCCCGCCCTGCAAAACGCACAGGACCTGATCAATGACGCCGATCGCATCGCGACCGCCAACGACGCCATATTCGGGACCGTCGGCGGATCGGTCAGCGTGATCGTCTTCGCCCTCAATGGGGCCACCGACGGTACCGGCGGCGCGGACCATGGCGGCTGCGACTATGTCAGCGGAGCGGCGATCGAGGTGTGCGCCTCCTATGGGAATCCGGCCCGCGTCTCGGCGCTGTTCGAGGCCGAATTGAGCGAATGTTCCATGGGTGGAAATCTTTGTGGCGTCAGCACTGGAGAGGCTCTTTCGCGCTGGTGCGCGAGCCAGATAAGCAGCAACGCGCTGGCCGATTTCGCAACGGCCCCGCAATGGTTTCAGGACGGCATGCCGGACTATGTGAATCAGACCGATCCGACCGACCAGGGCGCCGACAGCACCGGCTGTGGCATGGCCTTCATCTCCTGGTTGAAGAGCAAGGGCTATGCGCTCAGCCAGATCGCGCCCGCTCTGAGCACCCTGGGGGCCAACGGCACTTTCGCGGAGCTTTACGCCAATCTGACCTCCGACGCGGCGGCGAACGCCTGGCCATCCTTCCAGTCGGCGATCAATGCCCTGCCCAACGGGGTGAAGAACGACGACCCCTTTGCCTGATTACCGGCGCGGTCGCCGGGAAATGCCGCCCCCTGACTGATCCTCGCGCTTAGGTGCTTGCCAAGTGGATCGGTTCGGCCGAGCGTGCGACATGCGCGCCGCCACACTGTTCATCCTGCTCGGCCTCGCCGGATCGCCGAGCGCGCTGCACGCCCAGGCGCCGCCGACGGCCGAGGCGCAGGTGTTGCTGTACCAACAGGCCATCGCCGCGCAGGACCGGCAGGGTCCTTCCCTGCATGCGGTCATCGCCCTCAATCCACACGCCCTCGCCCAGGCGCGCGCTCTTGACGCCGAGCGTGCACACGGCCACGTGCGCGGCCCCCTGCACGGGGTCGCCATCCTCGTTAAGGACAATATCGAGACCGGCGACGGCATGCCGACCACTGCCGGCTCGCTGGCGCTCCGGGACAACAGCAACGACCGAGAGGCGCCGGTGGTCAGGCGGCTTAGGGATGCCGGCGCGGTTATACTCGGCAAGACCAATCTGTCCGAATGGGCCAACTTCAGATCCTCCCACTCGATCAGCGGCTGGAGCGCGGTGGGCGGCCAGACGCGCAATCCGGTCGACCCGCTACGCGATCCGTGCGGCTCGTCCTCCGGTAGCGCAGCGGCGGTCGCCGCCGGGTTCGCGACGGCCGCCATCGGCACCGAAACCGACGGCTCGATCACCTGTCCCGCTTCGGTGACCGGCACGGTCGGTCTCAAGCCCACCGTCGGCCTGGTCTCCCGCACCTGGATCGTGCCGATCAGCGCCAGCCAGGACACGCCCGGGCCGATCACCTCATCGGTGCGCGACGCCGCTGTTCTTCTGACCGTGATCGCCGGCGGTGATCCGGCCGACCCGGCCACCCGCGATGCCGACGTCCACAAGATCGACTATGCCGCCGCGCTTGATGCGCGGTCCCTGATGGGGGCCCGCATCGGTGTTTTGCGGTTTGCCGCCGGGTTTCACCCCGAGACGGACGCGGTGTTCGAGACGGCGCTCGCGCGGCTTCGCGGGGCGGGCGCCGACCTTGGTGGAACTCAAGGACGGGCCGACGGGCAGCGCGCTGGGCGATGCGGAGCAGCGTATTCTGCTGACGGAATTCAAGGCCGGCATCGCCGCCTACCTGGCCACGACATCGCCGTCGCATGTGCCGACGCGGAATTTGGCGGACCTGATCGCTTTCGACAAGGATCACGCCGCCGACGAAATGCGCTATTTCGGCCAGGACTTGTTCGAAGATGCCGAGAAGACCGCTGGCCTCGCGGATCCCGCCTATCTCAAGGCGCTCGCCGATGGCCGGCGTATCGCGGCGACGGAGGGGATCGATCGGATGCTCGCCAAGGATGACCTGATCGCTCTGGTCGCGCCGACCGCGGGCCCGGCCTGGCTGATCGATCCGATCCTCAAGGACTTTTCACTCGGCGGCGCTGCCGGTCAACTCGCGGCGGTGGCGGGTTATCCCCATCTGACGGTGCCCATGGGCCGGGTCGACGGCCTGCCGGTTGGTCTCTCGTTCATCGGTCCCGCCTGGTCCGAGGCGCGGCTGCTCAGTCTGGGTTACGCGTTCGAACGGACGCCCGCCGCGCCTCCTTCGATCCACGACTAGGGCGTCGGCAAGCAGGTATTGCAACAGCGCCGCGCACGGTTAGGGGTGATGCCGACATTGCGAGAGGCTCACGCATGACCGCCGACCCCGGCCCTTTCGAATGCCACGGCGTTTCAGGCTGGATGGCGCCTGAACTCGTCTCGATCGGACGCCTGCCGGCCCGCGCGACGCTCTATCCGTTCGCCGATACGACCAGCGCGCTGCGGGTGGGTCGCGAGGCCTCGCCGTTCGTGCGACTGCTCAACGGCGACTGGAGCTTCCACCTCGCGGCCCGGCCGCAGTCGGCCCCGGCGAACTTTCCCCAACGGGATTTCGACGACGCGGCGTGGCGGCCGCTTCCCGTGCCGTCGAACTGGACCCTGCACGGCTATGACCGGCCGCATTACACCAATGTCCAAATGCCGTTCGCCGGCGAGCCGCCCCAGGTCCCGAGCGACAACCCCACCGGGCTTTATCGCACCTGGTTCGACCTCCCGTCCGACTGGCTTGGCCGCAGGGTCGTCCTGCATGTCGGAGGCGCCGAGAGCGTCCTCTATGTGTGGGTCAACGGCGTGGCCGTCGGCATGGGCAAGGATTCCCGGTTGCCGCAGGAATTCGACATCACCGCACAGCTGGAGGCCGGCCGGCGCAATCTGCTGGCCTGCGCGGTGGTCAAATGGTCAGACGCCTCCTACGTCGAGGATCAGGACCAATGGTGGATGGGCGGCATCCATCGCGACGTGTTGCTCTACTCGACCACGCCCACCTACATCGCCGACGTCCACGCGGTTCCGATCCTGGATGACGAATTCAGGAATGGGCGGCTGACCGTGGCCGTCAGACTGGGTTTCACCGGCGAGGGCCAAAACGGCTGGGAGGTCGCCGCGCAGCTGCACGGGACCGACGGGGCGCCCATCCAAACCGAGCCGATGGGCGCGGCGGTGGTGGGCTCGGCAAAGGGATGGAATGCTTACCGAGGGCCGCTGGGGATGGCCACCCTGTCGACCGAGGTGGACAATCCGCGGCTGTGGTCGGCCGAGACGCCGAACCTCTACACGCTGGTGGTCAGCCTTCGCGATCCGGACGGGACGGTCGTCGAGGCGACCTCCTGCCGGATCGGCTTTCGGCGCGTCGAGATCGGCGACCGAGAACTGCTGATCAACGGCCGGCCCGTACTGATCAAGGGCATGAACCGGCACGAGCATGACCCGGTTCTGGGCAAGGCGATCACGCGGGACAGCATGGTCGCCGACATAAAATTGATGAAGCAGTTCAACGTCAACGCGGTGCGGACCTCGCACTATCCCAATGCCGAAGCCTGGTACGAGCTCTGTGACGAGTACGGTCTGTATCTGATCGACGAGGCAAACATCGAATCGCACGCCTTCCTCCACACTGTGTGCCGCGATTCCAGGTACGCCAGCCAGTTCCTGGAGCGCGGCTTGAGGATGGTTGAGCGGGATAAGAACCACCCCAGCATCATCGCCTGGTCGCTCGGCAACGAGAGCGGCTATGGCCCCAATCATGACGCCTTGGCCGGGTGGATCCGACGTCTGGATCCGAGCCGGCCGCTACACTACGAGGGGGCGACCTGGGGGTGGGACCCGTCCGTCGGCCCCGCGCCGCATGACGAACCTGGACGCGCCGGGGCCGCGCGGCCCGCCGCTCCGGGGGTGTTTGCAAGCGACCTGGTCTGTCCGATGTACCCGCCGATCGATGCGCTCGTGCGGTGGTCCGAGGCTGACGACCCACGCGACCGCCGACCAATGATCCTGTGCGAATATTCCCACGCCATGGGCAATTCCAACGGCAGTCTCGGAGACTATTTCGACGTGTTCGAGACCTGCCGCGGCCTGCAGGGCGGTTTCATCTGGGAATGGTGTGACCACGCGCTGGCCAAGACCGATGACGGCGGCCGTGCGTTCTTCGCTTATGGCGGCGATTTCGGCGATACGCCAAACGACCTGAATTTTTGTTGCGACGGGATCGTCGGCGCCGATCGATCGCCGCACCCGGCGCTTTGGGAATTCAAAAAACTGGCGCAACCGGTGGCGGTGCGGTGGGCGGATGAGGCTGCCGGCCTCCTGGAGATTCGCAGCAAGCGGGACTTCACGACGCTGGAAGACCTGACCGTCACCTGGCGGCTCGAGGTCGAGGGAAGATCGATTGCCGAAGGTGCTTTGCCGACGCTGACGACCGCTCCGGGCGAAACGCAGCTCATCTCGCTGCCCCTGCCGCCGCGCGCCCGGGACGATGCTCGGGAAGCCTACATCATGCTGCGGTTCGCCCTCGCCCGCGACGCGGCGTTCGCTCTCGCCGGCCACGAAGTCGCATGGGAGCAGTTGCCGATCCGGACCCCGGCGCCTGCGCGGACCTCGCGGCGCGCGACCGGGGCGCCCGCTCTGGCTGTCAGCGAGACCGAGGATCGCCTGATGGTAAGGGGGCAGACGGTTCAGCTGACGTTCGCAAAGCGAGAGGGCCGCCTGGAGCGTCTCATCTGGCGTGATCAAACGATCATCGCCTCGGGGCCCAGGCTGCAGGTGTGGCGCGGCCCCACGGACAATGATGGCATCAAGGGCTCGAGCGGTCAGGGCCGCAAGGCGCTCGGCCGTTGGCGGCGCGCCGGGCTGGATCGCATGTCACTTGCGACGGTGGCATTCGAGTGCGACCGCGACGGCGACGAGCTGGCAGTGAGCATCAGCCAGATCGCCGGGTTCGCTTCCACCACCGATACGATCGGTCATCGACACCTCTATACGATTTCGCCCGAAGGCATCGTCACGGTCAGCAACCAGTTCCTCGTGCCCGATGGCCTGGCCGACCTGCCCAGACTGGGCATCGTCATGGTTCTGCCCGACTCGTTCGAACGAGTGAGCTGGTATGGCCGGGGACCGCTCGAGAACTACCGCGACCGCGACCGCGCCGCCTGGGTCGGGCGTTTCGAGAGCACGGTGCGCGAGCAATACGTGCCGTATGCGATGCCACAGGAACATGGCAACCGAACGGGATTGAGATGGCTACAACTGGCCGGGCCCCGAAGCGCGGTTCGCTTCATGCCCAGCCAACCTTGCGAAGGGTCGGCCAGTCGATTCACGCCTGACGATCTCTATCGCGCGAGCCACGCGGCCGAGCTTGCGCCGCGCCCGGAGGTGTTCGTCAATCTCGATGTGGCGCAGCGTGGTCTCGGAACCGGAAGTTGCGGGCCCGATACCCTCGATCGCTACAAGATTTCGCCCGGAGCGCATGCATTGACGTTCGAAGTCGCGATGGAACCCGTTGCCGCCGGAACCGCCGGCCCATATCCTCCGCCCTGAAAATCAGGAGACGCCGCGATGTTGGACCGGGACATGGAGCGCCTGCAAGGCGCCCGCGCCGAAGCCTATGCGATGCCGCTGGAGCAGATCGATCTCAGCGTCGCCGAGCGGTTCAGGAACGACACGCTTTGGCCGTTCTTCGAGCGCATCCGCGCCGAAGACCCGGTGCACTACACTGCCGAACATGAGTTCGGTCCCTATTGGTCGGTGACCCGCTACAACGACATCATGACCGTCGACACCGATCATGCGACATTCTCCTCCGAGGGCGGCATCACCATCGCCAACGAAGACGATGATTTCCCCCTGCCGATGTTCATCGCCATGGACCCGCCAAAGCACGACGCCCAACGCAAGGCGGTCAGCCCGATCGTCGCTCCGCACAATCTGGCCAATCTGGAACCGATCATCCGCCAGCGGCTGTGCGAAATCTTCGATGAACTGCCGGTCGGGGAAACCTTCGACTGGGTCGACAGGGTTTCGATCGAACTGACCACCCAGATGCTGGCGACCCTGTTCGACTTCCCGTGGGAGGATCGCCGCAAGCTCACGCGATGGTCGGACGTCGCCACCGCCAGCGAAGAATCCGGCATCGTCGAGTCCGAAGAGGCCGGACGGGAGGAACTCAGGGAGTGCGCCGCCTATTTCATGAACTTGTGGAACGATCGGGTGAACAAGCCCGGCGGCAACGACCTGATCTCGATGATGGCCCACAACGAGGCCACCCGGAACATGAGCCCGCAGGAATATCTCGGCAATCTGATCCTGCTGATCGTCGGGGGCAACGACACCACCCGCAATTCGATCAGCGGCGGCCTGCTGGCGCTGAACGAGAACCCCGAGCAGTACGCCGCGCTTCGGGCCAACCCTGGCCTGATTCCCAGCATGGTGCCGGAGATCATCCGCTGGCAAACGCCGTTGGCTCACATGCGCCGCATCGCCACCCGTGACGTGGAATTGGGCGGCAAGACCATCCGCAAGGGCGAGAAGGTGCTGATGTGGTACGTCTCGGGCAATCGCGACGAAACCGTCATCGACAATCCCAACGCCTTCATCATCGATCGGCCACGGCCGCGTCAGCACCTGTCGTTCGGGTTCGGCATTCACCGTTGCGTCGGCAATCGTCTGGCGGAGATGCAGTTGCGGATCGTCTGGGAAGAAGCCCTCAGGCGCTGGCGGCATATCGAGGTCGTCGACGAGCCGCGCCGGGTCCTGTCGAGTTTCGTCAAGGGCTACGAAACCATGCCGGTGCGCATTCATGCCTGACCCCCCCCTCCCATGAAGGGGAGGGAGGGGCGAGCGGCCGATCAGGCTAGCATTTGAAGTACATGTCGAATTCGACCGGGTGCGGATGCAGTTGCAGGCGCATGACTTCCTCCATCTTCAGCTCGATGTAGGAGTCGATGAAGTCGTCGTCCATGACACCGCCGCGCTTGAGGAAGGCGCGGTCACGGTCCAGGTTCTCCAGGGCTTCCTTTAGCGAGCCGCAGACCTCGGGAACCTTCTTCTGCTCGCGCGGCGGCAGGTCGTAGAGGTTCTTGTCGGCCGGTCCGCCCGGATCGATCTGGTTCTCGATGCCGTCGAGCCCCGCCATCAGCATGGCCGTGAAGCCGAGGTAGGGGTTGCCCATCGGATCGGGGAAACGGACCTCGATACGCTTGCCCTTGGGACTGTCGACGTGTGGGATGCGGATCGAAGCCGAGCGGTTGCGGGCCGAATAGGCCAGTTTCACCGGCGCTTCGTACCCCGGCACCAGTCGCTTGTAGGAGTTGGTGGTCGAGTTGGTGAAGGCGTTGATCGCCTTGGCGTGCTTGATGATGCCGCCGATGTACCACAGGCACATGTCGGAGAGCCCGGCATATTTTTCGCCCGCGAACAGCGGCTTGCCCTTGTTCCATATCGACTGGTGCACATGCATGCCCGAGCCGTTGTCGCCGAACATCGGCTTGGCCATGAAGGTCGCGGTCTTGCCGTAGGCGGCGGCCACGTTCTGGACCACATATTTGTAGAGCTGAAGGCGGTCGGCCATGGTGATCAGGTCGGAGAATTTCAGCCCGAGTTCGTGCTGCGCCGGCGCCACCTCATGGTGATGCTTTTCAGGCTGCATGCCCAGCTCGCCCATCACTTCGAGCATTTCCCCGCGGAGGTCTTGCGCGGAGTCCACGGGGTTGACCGGGAAATAGCCGCCCTTCGGCCCGGGGCGGTGACCCATGTTTCCCTCGGCGTAGACCTTGCCCGTGTTCACGGGCAGCTCGATCGAATCGAAGCTGTAGCCGGTGTCGTGGCCGGCGGTCGTCCAACGGACGTCGTCGAAGATGAAGAACTCCGCCTCCGGGCCGAAATAGACGGTGTCGCCGACTCCCGAGGCCTGCACATGCATCAAGGCCTTCTTGGCCATCGACCGAGGGTCGCGATTGTACGGCTCGTTGGTGTCGGGATTCAGGACATCGCAGAACAGGCAAAGCGTCGTCTGCTGGTAGAATGGATCGATATAGGCGGTCTTCAGGTCCGGGCGGAGCTTCATGTCGGATTCATTGATCGCCTTCCAGCCGGCGATCGACGAGCCGTCGAACATGGTCCCGTCGGAAAGGAAATCCTCATCGACCAGGTCGATGTCGAACGTGACGTGCTGCATCTTCCCGCGGATGTCGGTGAAGCGAACGTCCACATATTTTGCTTCCTTTTCCTTGATCATCTCAAGGATGTCGCTCGGCGTGGTCATAGGTTGTCAATTCCCTGGTTTGAACGTCTTCGTGAGGGGCCGTCGTCGCTAGATCGCCGCAGGTCCGGATTCGCCTGTACGGATGCGCACCACCTCGATGATGTCCGAGACGAATATCTTGCCGTCACCGATGCGGCCCGTGTGGGCGGCGCCCTGGATGGCGTCGACCGCGCCGGCGAGCAGGTCGTCGCCGACCACGACTTCAATCTTGATTTTGGGCAGAAAATCGACGACGTACTCCGCGCCTCGATAGAGCTCGGTCTGCCCCTTCTGACGGCCGAAGCCCTTGGCTTCCAGCACCGTCATCCCCTGGATGCCGAGGGCCTGCAGCGCTTCCTTAACATCGTCGAGCTTGAACGGTTTGATGACTGCTTCGATTTTTTTCATGCATGGGACCTGGATGAGCGGAAAATGGCTGTATTGTCACGTCGAGGCAGGCCGGCGGGATGCACGGGCCCCGTTTCAGACGCAAGAGGCCGATTGCCCACGACTATGTCAATCGCTCGCGCCCTGCGGGGCGCCTCAACTCAGGCATCGCCCGTCGATTCACGGGCGCCGGCAACGCTTGCCCTGTACTGGGTCTGCCCTAGAAGTCGAGCGGGCATGTTTGACGGAGCGAGCCGACGATGACCGAAGCGCCGATTGAGCGGCTCTACCTGATACGCCATGGTCGTCCGACCGCAAGCTGGGGCGATGAGGACGCGGATCCTGGACTGGATGACCTGGGCATGGCGCAGGCCGCGATGTCGCCACTCGCCTCATGGGCCTGCCCGCCGATTGCCGACCGCTTCGGGTGGTGAGCTCTCCGCTGCGCCGGTGCCGCGAAACAGCGCACCCATTGGCGGCCGCGATGGAAGTCGACCTGGAAATCGAGCCCTTGTTTGGTGAAATTCCAACGCCGTCGTTCCTGGCCCCAGACGCGCGAGGGCCCTGGTTGAGCCGGGCCCTTGCCGGCGAGTGGAGTCGAGATAGATGGCGACCGCGACTACCAGATGTGGCGAAAATCGCTGACCGATGCCGTTTCGGCCCGGGCCCGGACCGCGATATTCAGCCATTTCGTGGCGATCAACGCCATCGTTTCTTCGCTGCAATGCGATCCGCGAGTCGTCGTGTTTCGGCCGGATCACACATCGGTCACCACTCTGGCCGTCGACCCGTCGGGCGTGCGGCTGGTTGCGCGCGGGGCCGAGGCGCGCACGAGTATTCTGTGATGGCCGCCCGCGAGATCCTCACCGTCGCCAGATGGCCGCGGCAGACATCGCGGCGATCAGGGCCGGGACCAGCGGTGGCGAACTGATGGAAAGAGCCGGGCAGGCGGCAAGCCATGCGATCACGGCGCGCTTCCCCCCCGGTCCCACCCTGGTGCTGGCGGGGCCTGGCGACAACGGCGGCGACGGTTATGTAGTGGCGCGCCGGCTGCGCGAGCTCGGCTGGCCGGTCGAGGTCGCAGCCCTGTCACCGCCGCGCTCGGCGAACGCGATCGCGGCGGCTGCGCGTTGGACCGGGCCAACCTCGGCATTGCCGAGCACGATCGAGAAAGACACCGCGCTTATCGTCGACGCTCTGTTTGGCGCGGGCCTGGATCGGCCGCTTAGCGCCGAACTCGCCCGTCTGGCGCGAAGTCTGGAGCCGTCACGCGCCCGGATCGTCGCCATCGACGTGCCAAGCGGTCTGTCCGGCGACACCGGTCGGGCGCTTGGCGGCACGAGCTTTCAGGCGGCCGTGACCGTGACCTTCCATCGGCGCAAGCCGGCGCACGTCCTGCAACCAGGCCGTGAGATCTGCGGCGAGGTCGTGGTGGTGGATATCGGACTTGGCGAGACGCCGGCGGATCTCTTCGAAAACAGTCCGGACCTGTGGTCCGCCAAGTTTCCCTGGCCCGCGGTCGCCGCGCACAAGCATAGCCGGGGGCGACTGATGGTCGTCAGCGGCGACGCCTGGAGCACCGGAGCCGCGCGCCTCGCCGCGAGGTCCGGCCTGAGGATCGGCGCCGGCCTCGTCACCCTGTTGTCGCCGCCGGACGCCCTGATGGTCAACGCGTCGCACCTCGAGGCGATCATGTTGCGTCCCTTCGAGACCGAAATGGAACTCGAAGCCGCGGCCGCCGACGCCGACGCCGTGGTCATCGGTCCCGCCGCCGGCGTCACCGAAGCCACCCTGTCCAACGTTCTCGCCCTGGCGCGGACCGGTGCGGCCCTGATTGTCGATGCCGATGCGCTTAGCGTCTTTCGTGACGAGCCTGACGAGCTGTTTCAGGTTCTCGACCGCGACGACGTACTCACCCCCCATCCCGGCGAGTTCGACCGGATTTTTCCGCGGCTGTTGAACAGCGCGCCAGAACGGATAACGGCCGCCAGGCAGGCGGCCAGACGGGCTCAGGCGGTCGTCCTCCTCAAAGGACCGGACACGGTCGTCTGTGCGCCGGACGGGCGGGCGGCGGTCAATCTCAACGGTTCGCCCTGGCTGGCGACCGCCGGATCGGGCGATGTCCTGGCCGGACTGATCGGTGGACTGATCGCCCAGGGCATGGGGAGTTTCGAAGCGGCCTGCGCCGCGGCCTGGGTCCACGCGGGTTGCGCCGAGCTGTTTGGCCCAGGTCTGATCAGCGAGGACTTGCCGGGACTCGTGCCGCGGGTGTTGAAACAGCTTAGCGTGTGAGTCGCCGTCGACGACCAATGGAGGAAAGACCATGACCAGCCTGAAACAGGGCGTGATGACGGCGCTCATGGCGGGAGTTCTGATCGCCGCCGGAGCGGTTTCGGCGTCCGCCGCGGTTGTTCGTCACCACCACCACCACTATCATCATCGCCAACATGGCAGGCTCGCGCGACGGGCCGCCGCCGCACGCCACACCGTGATCCATCATGGTAAGCTTGCGCATCATCGCCCGGCCCATGGCGCGGCCGCGCTGCACTCAAACCATGGTCACCTGCATACCGCGCCGGCCGCCCCGGCGCAGAGACGGCACGCGGCGCTGTGTCAGCAGGTGATGGTCCATCAGCACTGGGTGCAGCGCTGTCGGTGACGGGACGAGAGGCTTAGGCGCTTCATTCCGTGTGCGGCATTGCCGGCGTCCTGGGCTCGACGCCGCATCGCATGGATGCGCGCGCGATGGGTGCAATGCTTGACGCCTTGGCGCGCCGCGGTCCCGACGACGAGGGCGTCTGGAACGAACGTGGCGTCTGGCTAGGTCACCGCAGACTTTCGATCGTCGACTTGTCCTCGGCGGGGCATCAGCCGATGGTCTCGGCAAACGGTCGGTTCGTCATCACCCTGAATGGGGAAATCTATAACCATCGCTCGCTACGGCGCGTGATCGAGGCGGCCGGCTCGGTGGCGTGGCGTGGCCACTCGGACACCGAAGTGTTGCTGGAATTCGTGGCGCGTTTCGGCATCCGACGGGCGCTCGATCAGGTTCGGGGCATGTTTGCCTTCGCCGTCTGGGATCGCCGGGAGGAGATGGCCTATCTGGCCCGCGACCGTTTCGGCGAGAAGCCGCTCTACTATTTCGGCGGGCCGGACAGCCTGTGTTTCGCCTCCGACCTGTTTTCCCTGTCTCGGGCGCCCGGCGCGCCCACGGAACTTTCCAGCGATGCCCTGACGCTATATTTTCGCTTCGGTTATGTGCCCGCCCCGTTGGCTATTCACCAGGGCATGCACAAGCTGCCGCCAGGCAATCTCCTGACCTGGCGGCGCGGCGCTCAGCCTTCGGTCGAAGCTTATTGGACGCTCGCGCAGGCCGCCGAGCAGGGAGCGGCGTCGCGACTGAGCGACCCCGACGCGGCCGTCGTCGAACTCGATCGGCTGCTTCGCGAGGCTATCGGCGAACAAATGATGGCCGACGTGCCGGTCGGGGTGTTTCTGTCCGGCGGAATCGATTCGTCGCTGGTCTCGGCGATCGCCCAATCTCTCGGCAAACGTCCGATAAAGACCTTCACCCTGGGGTTCGAGTCTGCGGAATTCAACGAGGCGGAACACGCCCTCGCCGTTGCGCGTCATATCGGCGCCGAGCATACCGAGCACTATGTAACGGCGGCCGATGTGCTCTCCATCGTTCCGGCGATGGCGTCGGTGTACGACGAGCCATTTGCCGACGCCTCGCAGATCCCTACCTATCTCATCAGCGGCATGGCCCGGCAAAAGGTGACCGTTTGCCTGACCGGCGATGGCGGCGACGAGTTGTTCGCGGGTTATGTGCGCTATTCCGGCGCGCCACGACTGTGGAATGCGATTCGACGCTGGCCCGGACGGAGTGTCCTGGCCGGCGCCCTGCAAGCCGTGCCGCTGTCGCTCTTGGAAGCGACGCTCGGTTTCATGGGGCCACTGGCCAGGCAGTACACATCGCGGGGCAAGCTTGCCGCCAGTCTGCGTAAAGCGGCTGGCTGGCTGGCCGCCGCGGACAGTCGGCAGCTTTTCGAACTGACCATGACCGCGTGGGACGAACGCAGCGGACTGTTGCTGCACGGACAGGGCGCGCCCGCGCCGTGGCGACCGCGGGCGCCGATGTCGGATAACATCCTCGAGCCGATGTTATGGCGGGATGCGGTGGACTACCTGCCGGGCGACATTCTCTGCAAGGTCGACCGAGCCGCGATGGCATGCAGTCTGGAAACCCGGGCGCCGCTGCTGGACGTCCGGATCGCCGAGTTCGCGTGGCGGGCGCCGCCGTCGATGAAATTACGGGGCTCGCAAGCCAAGTGGCTGTTCCGAGAGGTTTTAGCTCGTTATCTGCCCCGACGCCTGTTCGAGCGCCCTAAAATGGGTTTTTCGCCGCCCTTGCACGACTGGGTCGGTGGTCCGTTGCGTGAATGGGCCCATGACTTGCTCGATCCCGGGCTCATCCACCGCCAGGGCCTGCTGAATCCAAAGATTGTTTCGGAAACCTGGCGCAAATATCTCGCAGGCGACTCGTCGCTCGACCACCGAATCTGGACCCTTCTGATGTTTCAGGCCTGGTTGTCATCGAGGCCGGGGCAGCCCTCGACGGCAAACCTGCCGCCGCCTTCGAAGGCGGCCTGAGCCGCCCCGCCGCGTCGCACGACTACGGGTTGGACAGTTGCGCGCGGCGGCGTTGGCCGATCGCCGCCATTCCTTCGGCCAATTCGATCACCTTGGCCGAGGTCGCACCGAGCTGGTCGTTGGCGAAGCCGGGATTGCTGCCGAGCGCGATGATCCTTTCCACCAGCCGTTGGGCGGTTCCGTTGAGGTGGCTGGGGTTGTGGAAGCTGCCGTGAACCTGGGTGCGCACAGACAGCCGCTTGCGGAATCGGGCGAATAAATCGTGATCCGGCGGGGTCGGGTTCGACCAGAAGCGCTCCAGAGGCGACGTGTCGGTCAATCCCGGAATGTCGAACACCGCCCGTCCGAGCAGCTTGACTGGAACCCCGAAACCCAGCGCCGCATACGCCGCCGTGGAATTGACCGCCACCACCCCTTTCGATGAGCGGGCGAGCGGCGCGAAGGCGCCGCCGTCCAAAAACACCACCCGGTTTTCTACCCTGTGTCTGCGGGCGATGCTCAGGCAGCGCGCGCGCAGGTCCTCGACGCCCGGATCGAGCGGGTGATTCTTGAACACCAGGCGATGGCCCGAGGGCGCGTGCACCGCGAAATTCGAGATCACGTGGTTCATGAAGGCGGTGTTCGTCTTGAGATCGGAGTGATCGAGAAGCTGACTGTCTCCCTCTCGCTGCAGGCACCCCAGGAAATATGGGCGACCGTCTCGAATGATCAGTTCTGCTTCGGCGTCCCGTCTGCCCTGGCGGCCCAATCCACGGCAGTAGCGACGCACATGGCCGAAGATTTGCGACCAGAGAGGCACCGCATAAGGATAGCGGTAGGTCGGAAATAGCGGCGTCCCCAGCACGACCCCGGTAAAATAGCTGGTGATGTTCATGGTGTGGAATGGCGTGATCATACCGATCCTGGCCGTTTCCTCGGCGGGCTCGCCGAGGTCGACGTCGCGATAGGCTCGCGGGTCGCGCGGCAGGCAGGAGTTGGCGTTGACTCCCGTCGGCTCGACGGTGATCCAGTCTGGCCGATTGTAGCCGTTTTCCAACACCCAAGTCCGCAGGCCATTGGCGCGGGCGGAAGCCAGAGCCTCCGCGCTGTAGATCATGGTGTCCCCGAACACGACGATATCGGTGATCGATTGCTCAAAAAACTGCCATTCGAGCCACGACTGCCAGAGTGGCCGTGGCACGCGCGGCCATAGGGCGTCAGCGAAACCCCAACTGACCAGATCGCCGCCGTTGAGCACCACGCGCAGGACGTCGGCCCCGGCCAACCTGAGATGACGGGCGAAACGCCGCCCGAAGGGTCCCGATGGCAGAGTTATCAGCAGGAACCGGCGGTTGGCGAGCGGCTTGGTTCGCGTCACCGGCGTCAGGGGGCCCATCCTCCCCCCACCTCTCATCGGTACGCCGTGCAACGCCAAATCACTCGACCTCGTCTAGCAGGAGGTGGTCGCGCAAGGCCGAGACCGCGCGCGCCTGAGCGCGGCTTCGTCTTGCGGGCCGCCGTGCCTGCAATATATCCTGACCAGGCAACATAGCCTTTTTAGGGGTTTTGCGAAAGCGTGGTGCGCGCGCGGCGTTGATTGTCCCACGGTTGAGCTTCAAACGGGCTTTCAAGTGATTGTTTTCTAGTCAGTCCGATTAATCGGAACAACGTGGAGGGTTTATCAAATTCCATCCCTTAAAACCTTCAAGGCGGGCGAGACCATCGGCGATGTGCTGAAGCGCCGGGGCGTACGTGCCATGGTTTATTTCCATACGGATCATTTCGAACCATGGAGAATTGTGCCCGATCGCGAGGGCGGCATGGATCGCTGCGCCGACGATGTTGAATCATATCTTCGGCTGACGGCAGGGTTGGACTTCGCCCGCAAGGCGTCGCTCTTCTACAAGGCGAATGTGAATTATCTCACATCCGCCGGCCGGGAGCTGATCCGCGCCGACCCGGACGATCTCCTGGGGTTCGTTCCGCGCTCTGCGCGAGACCGTCGGATCGGCAAGGCCATCGTGGAACCGATCGCTGCCTCCGAACATGATCTGCAGGTGCATATTCACCACGAATACTACACGTTCAACGATACCCCGCGGGACCCTGACACATTTGCATACCTGCAGACGCCGCACGGCCGCTCCTTCGACGATGCGCGGCTCGAACTCGCGATCCGCCTGGGCCTCGACACCTTGCGCGAGGATGGCGGCGTCGAATTGTCGCGGTGGTTTTTCATCCATGGTCACTGGGCGCTGAACGGGTCAGATCCGCACGAGTGCAACGTCGTTCGCGAAATCGAGATACTGCAGCGCAATGGTTGCCTTGGCGATTTCACCCAGCCGGCCGGGCGCGTTCATGTCGATTCCCGGATCGATGTCCCCTATCTCGTCGATCCTGCACCGCTACCAAAGGGATATGACACGCCGGCGTCCAATCCCACCCAGGCCGCCGGGGCCGGGCCAATGGCGGCCGAGAAGTTTTTCATCTGGGCGTCGGCAACGACCCACCGCACCTGTTCGATCGACACCTATTCGCCGATTGTACAGCAGAGGCTCAAGAACCCGGAGGCCACCGCGCTGGATCATGCCCGTTCGGGCGTAGTGATCGACGGGGTTCTGTATCTAAAGACCCACTGCCACTCCCTGCATCCTATCTATTGCCAAAAAGATGGTTTGCCGACACCTCATGCCGACCCCGGCGTTCAGGCGGAGTTGCGCACCCTGTTTGCGGCGGCCGACCGGATCGGCGCCGACGTGCGGTTTCTCACCGCGACCGAGGTCTACGACGCCGTGGTCGGCGCCAGGACGCCGCCCGCGCGCGACCTGGTGGCCGAGTTTCAACTGTCCGTGGGCTCCGCCATGGAGCCGATCGGGGTAGAGGTGGATTTTACCGCCAGGGACGGGTCCCGCGTCGCAGCGCCTCCCCTGGCCGCGCGACCCACCGGTTTCCCCGCCCCCTCACTGCCGGCGACGGGAGCGGTCGGAGACCACCCCGAGATCGTGTCGCACATCATTCCGGTGATTTCGGCGGTCGCCGTCGCCACGGAAGCAGAAGCGCCAAAAGACGAGGGAGCGCTCATCAACGCGGCCCTCGCGAGCCCGCTGATGATGGCCGCCGATGATGTCCAGCGGGTAAACGCGGCGGCGTGCGATGTGGCCCTGGAGCGGATCGCCAGCTTGGGGGCCGAAGCTTCGGGGGTCACAGGTTTCTATGGACCCCGGGCGCGTCAGCGCCAATTGCTGCAGGCGCCGGAGGTATTATGCGCCAATCTGGTACAGACCTGTCTGCCGGACGGCGCGATCGGTGTACGAAATCGGGTGCGGTCTCGGCCTTTTGTCATCCTTGTTGGCGCTCCGTGGTTTCAATGTCGTCGGGCTGGAACGCAATGGAGCGAGACTGGCGACCGCGGAAGCCATTTCCGCGGCGGTGATGAACGGTCTCCCACCACCGCGCTGGCTGAAGGGCGTGTTCCCCAAGGCGCTGAAACGCGAACGGGGCCTGGCGGATGGGGTGGCCTTGGTGACCAATCTGCTCGGCAGCGCCACCGAGGCCCAGCAAGCCGATTTCATCGCCGGTCTGCGTCCTTTCGGGGCCGTGGTCATCGATGCCCAGCGGTTTTATGTGCGTCGATCATCCCGTTCGGACCTGGACGCCTTGTGCAAGATGTTCGCGGTGCATGGCTTCGATCGGCCACGTCTCGGCTTCGAACTGGCGTCGGACGGATACTATCTGCTGTTCACCAACCCCCGACCGAAACAGGTCATGGGCGTTTCGGCCATACTCTCGCGGCTCGGAGCGCGGCGTCGGCCGTCGCTGTTCGCCGCCGGGTGACCTGGCGTACCGGACGAGGCGGCCGCGACGAGACCTGGGGCGATCGGATGTTGCGATCGGTCCCTTACTGGCCTCCCGGGCCGCGACGATGGGGGGCTCGACGAGCGGCGGGCCGCGGTCTCGGCGGGCCGGCTCTACGGGCGGCGGGCGAGGATCCCTTGGTGCTTGCGCAACTGGGCCTGTTTCACCGCGCGCGATCGAGCCCCGGGGGAGGGCTTCGCGGCGCGGTCGGCCGCGCCGCCGCCGAGGCGGCGCTCGGCGATTTGGACGCGGCGCGGCGCCTGCTCGGGCGGACCACCCGACTCTCGCAGGCCGACCGGCGACTGCTGGCGGCGAACGCCGCTCCGACCGACCCGGCTATGGCGCTCGGCCTGCTACCGACCACAGAGCACGTCGACCGGGCGGCCTGCGCCCTGGCCGCCGGTGATCTCGACCTGGCCGAAACATGCCTCGCGGCCGCGGGAGGCACACCACAAGCGGGCTATGTGGGAGCCGCGGTCGCCAGTTGGCGAGGCGAGTGGCGCCAGGCGCGATCGGCGTTGAACCACGCCTTCGTGAACGAGGGAATGACGCCGCCGCTGGCGCCGGACTCGGACTTGCCCACCCGATTGGAAACATTTGGCGCAAGCCCGGCGCCGACCTGCAGCGACGGCCCGCTCGTCTCGGTGGTCATCGCCGCTCGGGACGCGGAAAGCACCCTTGCCGTCGCATTGGGCTCATTGATCGCGCAGACTTGGCGAACGCTCGAACTCATCCTCGTTGACGACGGGTCACAGGACGGAACACTGGCGCTCGCCCGGTCGATGGCCCGGTCGGATCCCCGCATACGCGTCATGTCCAATAGACGTTCGCCCGGCGCCTACGGCGCCCGAAACACGGGCATCGAAGCGGCGTCGGGCCGGTTCATCGGCTCTGCACGATGCCGATGACTGGGCTCATCCGCAGCGAATCGAGCGCCAGATGAACACCCTGGGCGACGACAAGGGCCTGACCATCGGCCGCTACTTTCGGGTCGACCGAAACGGCCGCCTGCTATGCCCGCGAGTTTTTCCTTTCATTCGGCTCAGTCCCATCGCGACGCTCGCGCGGGCGGAAGTGTGGTCCTCCGTCGGCCTGTTCGAGGAGGTCGCCGTCGGGGCCGATTCCGAATGGTGGGCCAGAGTCCAGGACCGTTGGGGTCGACGGGCCGCCCCGCGCACGCCCGGGGTCATCATGACCGCGCTATGGGACGCTGGTTCGTTGTCCGGGGCGCCGTCGACCGGGCTGGTCGGCGAGGGACTCGGCAGGCGGATCGCGTATCTGGAGCGTTGGCGCCTGCGGCAGGCCGGGCTTGTCGACCCTTGACCGGCCAGAGCCGAGGTTGACGCCATTTTGCCTCCCGACGCGACACAAGTTAACTGTGCGCGACGATCCTGACGTCCCTGTTCCGGGGCTAGGAGTTTCTTGAGCATGACCGGCGTGGGTGACGAGCAAAGCGGCGACAAATCGACGACTGCGCTGGGCGTGGATGGCCCGCTGGCCCAACTGCGCAATGAAAACGCCGCGCTTCGCGCTCGCCTCGCCGCCCTCGAATCGACCGCGCTCGATAACCAGTCGCTACGCGCCAAGCTCGACGACGCGGTTCGTCAGAACGAGGAACGGCGCCAGACCGGTCGCGCCCTCGACCGCGAAATTGTTCAATTGCGCGCCATGCTGGCGGAGGCGGAACGCCAGATGGCGAATATCCGCCAGACCTTCATCTATCGCATCGGTGAGGCGATCGTTTCGGCGCGGACCTGGAAGGGATTGCGCCAACTGCCCGGCCGTTTGATCGCACTGCGACGGGCTTATCTGGAAAAGCGCGGTCTGTTGGGAGCGGCGGGCGCGCCGGGCAAGGGCCTCTCCGAGCGCCTGCGTTATGTCGACGAGTCCCTCAAGCTGTTGTCGAGCGATGGTCTGGACGCAGCGCTGGCTCACGTCCGTGCGGCCCCGCCACGGGATGGAGAGGACAAGGCGCGCGCCCTGCTCGAACTCGCCCACGCGATCTATCTGGAAGACGCCGCCCGCGCCGCCAGCCTGGCGGTGGAAGCGGGGGTGATCAAGTCGCTGGAACCTCGTTTGCGATCCCTGGTCCTCGGCCTGTTCGACCATGGCGAGATCAACGCTCCTGCGTTGATCCTGGCGACCCTGGGCGAGGTGCTGTCCGGCACGCCGGCCGACAGGGTGCGGCGAGAGGCGATTCTCGCCCAAGAGCGCCAGCTCGCCGCGCCGCTACGCTTTCCGCCGCGTTCGCCGCCGTCCGCCACCGCACGACGGTTGGCGGTAATCGCCTCCCGTTCGCTGCCGCATCAAATCGATGCCCATTCGTTCCGCGCGCAGTCGGTTTATGACGCCGCCCGTGACACCGGTCTGGAGCCGATCCTGATCACCGAGCCGGGCTATCAATATCCGCGGCCCGGTGACGGAAATCCGGCGCTGAGGCTGGTCGGCGGGCGTCGCTTCGCCCGACTGCCGGACGCCGCCGTGGCCGAAGCGGTCTATGACCGCTTCGTGGTCGAAGTCGGCGGCCTGCTCGCCACGCATTTCGCTCAGCTGGGAATCAGCCACGTGCATTCTCTGGCTCCCCCGCCGCTCTCCGCCGCCGCGCTTTGGGCGGCGCGTGAAACCGGGGCGAGTTTCACATTGGATGTCGGCGAACTGCCGGTGTTCGGAAGCCATGTCGATGCCGATTGGGAGGGACGGGAACGGTTCCGCTCCGGCTTGTCCCTGTTCGCGGAGACTGCGAACAGCGCCGACCAGGTTATCGTTCGCTCCAGCGCCGTGGCGGCGGCGTTCGCGGAGCGCGGCCTGCTGGCCAATGCGCGGGTCGTGCCCGACGCGATTTCGCCGACCATGGTGCGGGGTTCCGACACTCAGATCGCCGATTTGCGTCACGCCCTGGGCGTGACCGGCCACAAGATCATCGGCGTCTTTGAGAGGATCGATGGTGACGAGGGCCTGTTTGACCTGATCCGGGCGCTACCGCTCATTATCGGAGCCGAGCCCGAGGTCATGGTCCTGTTCGTCGGATCGGGACCGGGGGTGGAAGCGGTGCGGCAGCGCGCCGTCGCCTCGGGCGTGGGCGGTCAGATCCGCATGGCCTCGGATTTTCCCGGATTCCAAATCCAGGACTATCTCGGGGGCTGTCGCCTTGGCGATATTCCCCAGACGTCAGCCCTTCGCCGTGGGAACTCACGGCGCCCTTCGAACTTCAGGCGGCCCTGGCGGTCGGAACGCCGGTGGTGGCCGCAGCGACACCCTGGGCGCGCGAATGGGTGGAAACCGGCACGAACGGGCTACTGGTGGCGCCCGGTGACGTCGATTCCCTGGCTCGGGCGACGATCGGCTTGCTCGGCAATTCGGCTCTTGGTGCGCGTCTGGCCGAAGCGGGACGCGACCTCGTTCGTCTCCGGGCCGGCCCCGCGACGATCGATCCGCTGATCGCAGCGTCATTCAGGGCGGGCGCCATTCGAACCGCCGCCTGATCGTTCTGGGCGCCGGGAGGTGTTCTTGGCGTCGGGCGGCTGATAAGGCACAGCCAATGTCCATGTCGCCCGCCGCATCGGAATTCCCCAGCGCTGCGCTCGCCCTGTCGGTCTCGATCGCCGCTGACGACCCGGTGGGCGAGGCGGCCGCCGTCCCGGACGACCCAAGGCGACGAGCCGTCATTTCTCTTCGAGTCGCTCTCGCTGAGGCCCGGGATCTGTTGAAACAGGCGCGCAACGACGGCGGATATCGAGCGTCGCTGCCGCGCGTGCTGGATCTGGTCAGGCAACATCCGGACATCGAGGCGTTGCAGAGCACCGCGGCGCGCCTGATCATGGAAGATGGCGACGCGCCGCGCGCCCTGACCGCGTGGCGCGGCGTGAACCAGCGCTTTCCCCGATCGGTCGAGCCGTTTCGGATGATTGTCCGCATGACCGCCAGGCTGTACGGCGAAGCCAAGGCCAGGGCGCTGCTCGACGCGCGAATTCCCGACCCGTCTGGGGTCGCGGATGAGGACGACATGCTGGTTCTGGCGTTCGGCCTCGAGGAATTGGGCGAGCCGGCCAAGGCGGAGGAAACTTTCCACCGCACGACACGATTGTTCCCCGGCTCGCGGGCGGCGTGGCGCAATCTGATCCGCCTGCAGGAAGCTCGCGGCGGTCTGGTGAGCGCCCAGCATACGGCCGCGATGGCCATGGCCGGATGCGGCGGCGATGATTTTCAGCAAGCCCACGCGCGGCTGACACGCGATTTGCAGATTCTCGAGAGTCTCGCGCCCGATGCCTCCACGGATGATGCGCCCTATTCCGTCAAAGCCCTCGAAGCGATCCTGACCAATGTTCTTTCGACCCGACGGGCTCGCTCGTTCACGCCGCGTCGCCATCTGGGCTCGACCCTGATGGTGACCGGCTCGCTCGGATCGGGCGGGGCCGAACGGCAGCTGGTCACGACCGCCCTGTCCCTGAACGACGCCGCGCGCGACGGCCGGGTGATCGAGGGGTACGACGTGGCCGGCCCGGTGGCGGTCGCCTGTCGATCCCTGGCGGCCAAGTCCGGCAATGATTTCTTTCTCAAGACGCTCGAGGCCGCCGGAGTACCGGTCACCGAATACGGCAGGCTGGCCCCTTTTGGCGGTCAGTTGAAGCACTCGCGGGCAAGGGCGTTCGGACCGGCGCTCGACTTTCTCCCCGTGCGCATGAAGGAGGGCGTGGCCCAACTGGTGGATTTTCTGCGCCACGAAGCACCGGATATCGTCCACATCTGGCAGGACGGCATGGTTTTCGCGGCCGGCCTGGCCGCGCTGATGGCCGACGTTCCGCGCATCGTGCTGTCGGTCAGAACGCTGCCGCCGACCGATAGGGTCAATCGCTGGCGCCTGGAGCTCGAACCGATGTATCGGGCGCTGCTCGGATCTCCCAGTGTCGTGATGACGGCCAATTCCACTCTGGCCGCGCGCCGGTATGAAGATTGGCTGGATCTGCCCCGGGGCGCGGTCCCGGTCATCCACAATGGGGTCGCGCGGCTCGATGAAAGTCCGGGCGCGGGCGACGAAGGCATGTGGGGCGCATTCCAACGGCGCACGGCGGATGCCGATTTCACCCTCGGCGCGGTGATGCGCCTGGACCACAACAAGCGTCCGCTGGATTGGCTTTCGGTGGCCGAAAAGGTCCACCGCCGGCATCCGGGGATCCGTTTCATCATCGTGGGAGACGGTGTACTTCGCCAGGAGTGCCTCGAATTCGCCCAGCGACTGGGCGTGGCGGACCGCGTGCTGTTCACCGGCCTTTCGAGTTCGGTGGGCTATTGGCTGGCGCGGATGGATACCCTGATGCTGTTGTCGCGGTTCGAGGGCATGCCGAATGTGTTGATCGAGGCTCAACTTGCGGGCGTGCCCGTAGTCACCACCCCCGCGGGGGGCGCCGCGGAGACCATCCTCGCCGATCGCACCGGCTGGCTGTTGTCGACCGCCGAAACCGTCGACATTGACGAGGCCGCCGAATTGCTGGTCGGGTTGGCCACAATGGACCGCGGCCGTCGCGGAGTGATCGGCGAGGCGGCTCAAACCTGGGCGGAGCGCGCATTTTCTGTCGACACGATGCTCGAGCGCACGGTGCGGATCTTCATGGCGCCCTATGACTCGCCTTTATCGCACGGAGGTGCACAAGCGTGAGCGATCCGGCCCCGAACACATGGGTATTCGATCATTTGGGAATTGTCGTGAAGCAACTCGACAAAGCTCGTGAACGTATCGCCCCGCTCCTCGCGATCACCGAATGGACCAGACGCGTCGAGGATCCGATAAACGGCGTACGCCTGCAGTTCGGTCGGGATCCGGCGGGCGTGGTCTATGAGCTTCTCGAGCCGATCGATGAAGCGAGCCCTGTTTTCGCCGCCATGCAGTCGGGCAAGGCGATCCTCAATCATGTCGCCTACCGTGTTCCCGATCTGGCCGCGGGCGCCGCGCACCTGCAAAGCAGTGGTGCGGCCCGCGCCGGCGATCCCAAGCCGGCGATCGCCTACGGTGGGCGACGGATTCAATTTTTTGTCACGCCTTTGCGCTTTATCGTCGAGCTCATCGAGGCGCCTGACCACGTTCACGCCTTTGACCTGATAGCGGCGAATAGGGCGGTTTGAGCAAACCCGAGCCATGGTGCAATTCCGAATGGAGCCCAGAACAATGGTCGACCCGGTGAAGTCACCACGATTAGCCGAGTTAGAAACGCATCTTCTGAACCGGTGGCCCGAGCACGCTGCCTACCTTTGCAAAAGCTTAGAGGGGCGCGACGAGACCGTCATGACGGTTTGCGAGCAATTGGCTGAAGCGGTCCTAACCCTGGGCGAACACATGGTGGGTGGCGTTGATGAACTCATTGATGATTATAGATATCTATGCGAGACCATAGTCTTACCGGAAGAGCTGTATTTTCGCCGCCACGGCGCGTATCGCCTATCCAAATTCGAGGATGCCGAGCGGGAATGCTATGCCAACGCGACTTACATGAACCGTTATATGAACGGTCTGCTTGTTTCCAACGTAGTGTGGTCAAATCATGCCCATGCATTTTCTTCCTACGTAAGAGATTATCTTCCTCGTCTGGGCCCTGACGCCGCCCATTTGGAAATTGGCCCAGGTCACGGTCTTTTTCTGCTGTTCGCCGCACGCTGCACCGGCGTCGGAAAGGTTGAAGGTTGGGACATTAGTCCGACCAGCATCAACAACACTCGGGCCGCGTTGTCGGCATTAGGGGTCGATCGGCCGGTTTCACTGCGATTGGAGAATTTGTTTGATGCCGCCGCTGCGGGTGTCGAGGGTAATTTCGATAGTATCGTGATGAGTGAAATCCTAGAACATCTGGAGGATCCAGTCTCAGCCTTGCGCGCCGTCTCGCGTCACATCAAGCCAGGAGGTTTGGTGTGGATCAATGTTCCGGCCAATAGCCCCGCCCCCGATCACATTTTTTTGGTAAACGGTCTCGACCATGCATGCGCACTCGCCGAACAGGCGGGCTTGGAGATCGTAGCTAGTTCCGCGTTCCCGATGTCGGGCGTCACATTGGAGAAGGCCATTAAGCGCAAAATGGCGGTTTCGTGTGTGGTAACGGCCCGCAAAGCACTCATCGACGGCATTGAAAGAGGTATTTGAGATGGACCGCGCTGAAATTCGCTCAAAAGTGCAGGAATTGCTGCGAGATGTGGTGGATGACGACACGGTCGTTATCACCGACGATACCGTCGCTGAGGATGTCGTGGACTGGGATAGCACAAACCACGTTCGTCTGATCGTCGCCATTGAGGAGCAGCTCAAGGTCCGATTTGAAACCGACGAAATCACCCGCCCCGAGTCGGTGGGAGAACTGGTCGATTTGATCAAGTCGAAACTGCCAGCCTAACTCCCGTGGGTAACGTGGGAAAAAGCCGTGCCCTCCGTCATTGACTTGCCCTGGCTGCCGGCCGCGCCTGCCGATTTCGTCGAGCGCTGTGCGGCGCTTGTCGCGCCGCCCCGTGAGACGGCAGTGGGCGCGGAGGTCCAAAGATTGGCGGGTCACGCCCTCGACACCAGGCAGGCCCGGCGGTTTTCGCGTGTCATCGGACGGATCGCATCGGCCGGTGTCGACCTAGCGCCGCTGGGCAGTTTCCGGCTGGTCGTGCTGGGCAATACCACATTCGATTTCATCGGCGACCATTTGCCCGCGGCGGCGGCGCGGCATGGCGTTGCACTGGAGGTTGTGCTGCCGCCCTTCGACCAGGCGATGCAGCAGGCCCTGGACCCGCATTCGCAAACGGCCACGGCGGGGGCGGATGCTGTTCTCCTGGCGTTCGACCACCGTTGGTATGGCCTCGACCGTCCAGCGCTCGAAGACCCCGCGTCCGCTGTGCGGGCCGCTGTCAAGCGGCTCACCGACCTCGCGGACGCCCTGGCGATCAACACATCGGCCAATGTGATCGTCTGCACCGTTCCACCGCCGGCTACCGCATTGTTCGGCAGCTTCGACCACCGGGTCAACGGCAGTCCCCGGTCCATGGTCACCGCGCTGAACGCAGCCATCATCGGCTTGGCCGAACATCGCGGCGTTCTGCTGCTGGATGTCGCCGCCCTCGCCGAACGCGTCGGCTTGGACCTGTGGTTCGATCAGGTGCAGTATTTCGCCTATAAGCTGGCCTTCGCCAGCACGATCGACGCGATCTACGCCGATTGGCTGGGTCGCCTGCTGGGCGCCGTTCGCGGCAAGGCGCGTAAATGCCTGGTCCTGGACCTCGACAATACACTGTGGGGCGGCGTCGTTGGAGATGATGGCGTCGATGCTCTGGTGCTGGGGCCGGGAGGGGCTCGCGGCGAGAGTTTCGCCGCAATCCAGAAGATGGCGCTCGATCTGAAGGCCCGTGGCGTGATTCTTGCGGTGTCGTCGAAGAATGATGACCTGGTCGCCCGCTCGGCGTTCGCGAATCATCCCGAAATGCTGCTCAAACTGGCCGATGTCACCGTGTTCCAGGCCAACTGGCTGGACAAGCCGAGCAATCTCGAGGCGATCGCCCGCAAGCTCAACATCGGCGTCGACGCCCTGGTGTTGCTCGATGACAACCCTGCCGAACGCGCCCAGACCCGCGCGGCGCTACCGTCGGTCGCGGTTCCGGAATTGCCCGACGACCCCGCCTGGTTTCCCTGGATTCTGGCCAGCGCCGGCTATTTCGAGGCGGTGAGCTACTCGAGCGAGGATCGCCTCCGGGCCTCGACCTACGCCAGCGACGCCCGTCGCGCCGAGGTGCAGGCCACGGCGCGTGATCTGGGTGATTACCTCTCGTCGCTCGACATGCAACTTTCGGCGGCCCCGTTCGACGCCGCGGGTCGCGCCAGGATCGCCCAACTGATCAACAAGACCAATCAATTCAACTTGACGACCCGTCGATATACCGAAGCGCAGGTGGCGGCGATGGAGACCGATCCAACGCTGATTACATTGCAGGTTCGCCTCGGCGACCGGTTCGGCGATCTGGGAATGATCGGGGTGGTCATTGCCAGGACGAGCGGTCGATCGGGAGGCGAAGTCGAAATCGATACCTGGTTGATGAGCTGCCGGGTCCTCGGCCGCCGAGTGGAGGACGCCATGCTGGCGCTGTTGGTCGATCGGTGCAAGGCTGCCGGCGCCGAGAAACTCCGCGCGCAATACCGCCCCACGGCCAAAAACGACATGGTTCGTGACTTCTTCGACCGCCTCGGCTTCGAGCGAGTGGGCGAGGATGACGCCGGCGTCCGCGACTACCAACTCGAGCTGAAAAACGCCGCGGCGCTCGACTTGCCGATGCGGGTCGTGCGGCCCGCCGGGTGGTGAAGCGAGCAAGCGTTTCCGCCCCCCTCGCCTGCAAGCGCGGACGAACCTTTGTGGCTCGCCACAACTCTTTTTTGCCCAGGTGACCCGTTCGTCCGTGAACCAGAGGCCGCGACCGTGAACTACCGCCATGCCTATCACGCCGGCAATTTCGCCGATCTGCTCAAGCATGCGGTCCTGGGCGCACTGCTCCACGCTTTGCGGCGCCTCGATCAGCCGTTGACCATCATCGACACCCACGCGGGCGCGGGGATGTACGACCTGATGGGGGAGGCCGCGCGACGTACAGGCGAGGCCCAGGCCGGGGTCGGGCGTCTGATGCCGGCCAGCGATGCGCCATCGGTGTTCGACGATCTCAAAGCGGCGGTTCAGCGCGCCAATCGCGGTGGCGGTATGCGCTATTACCCTGGATCCCCCGTTCTGATCGCATGGGCGGCGCGGTCGCGTGATCGGCTGTTCGCCTTTGAAATGCTCGGCGATGACGCCGCGGTCCTCGCGGCGCTGTTGGCAAGCCATACAGGGGCGGTGATTATCGAGGGCGATGGCTGGGCGCTATCGGCGCAACGCGTTCCGCCACCACCAAATCCTGTGCTTGTCCTGATCGATCCGCCCTATGAAGCCGCTGATGACGCCGCGCAAGTGATTCGGCTGACTGGTCGCTTGTTGCGCCGCAACCAACAGGCCGTCGTCGCCATCTGGGCGCCTATCAAAGATCTGACCGGGTTCGACGACATGCTCGGTGAGCTGGAGGAGGCCGTGGGCGACGCGCCGGTCCTGGTCGTCGAGGCGCGGCTGAGACCTCTCCACGACCCGATGAAACTCAACGGATGCGCCATGTTGGTGGTCAATGCGCCGCCGGAAGTGGACGACCCGGCGCTCCAGGCCGCCCGCTGGGTCGCCGCCGCCCTGGGCGAGGCGGGTGCGCTCGGACGAGTAAGCCGTCTTGGCGGGCAGGGCCAGAATTAATATTGCATATGCGAGATCAAACTGTGTTATGCTGCGACGCAACATTCTTTCCGCGTGGTGCATCGTCACCCGCGACGTGGAGCGAGTAATATGGCGTGGTATGAAGTCCAGGACCTTTCGGTCGCCCGTGATCGGGCCCAAAAGATTTTCGCCGCACCCATCGGCCTGATGTCGCCGCTGTGGTTCGCGTTCGGCGCCGCCGCAAGCGCTGGCGTGACATGGTGGCTGATGACCCGCTGGGCAGCCCCCGTCAACGTCGAAGCGATGTTCGGCGCAAAGCTTCCGGCGGCCAGCCAGCTTGTCGAACCCGTGGTGATTGCGACCGACCCGGTTCTCGAGCCCGAGGCGCCAGCCGAACCGATCGCGGTCGACGCAGGCGCCGAACCGCACGCGGTTGATGCCGGGATGGAACCAGTGATCGCCGCCACCTTGCCGGAAGCCGAAGTCGCAGAGCCCGAACCGCTGGAGGTCGAAAATGCGGTGGATGATCTTACCCTGCTTGCCGGGGTCGGCCCCAAACTGGCTAAGGCGCTGGCCGATCGGGGAGTGACGCAATTTGGGCAACTGGCGGCATGGACGGTCGAGGAACTGGCCGCGTTCGACACGGCTCTGAAACTCAATGGTCGCGCTCTCCGAGCGGATTTCATTGGTCAAGCCAAACGCCTGGTGGAAGCCGCCGCCAACTGATGAGCGATTTTACGGCGCTGGAGCCCGCCGCGCTCATCCATTACGATGATCGCCAATCGACGGGAGTATCCAGGGACCATGGCGCGCATACCCTATTTCGATCCGGCTAATGCCACCGGCCGCGCGGCGGCCGCCTATGGGAAGCTGCCGCGCGCTCAACATCTTTCGGATGATGGGGCACGCCGGCGACCTGATCGAGGCCTTTATCTCGCCTCGGCACCTATCTACTGAACTTCACCAGCCTCGATCCGGTGCTGCGCGAAATCGCCATCGTGCGGGTCGGCGTGCTGTCCAAAGCGGGCTACGAGGTGTTCCAGCACGAACGCATCTCGCGCCGCATCGGCATGTCCGACGACGCTCATCGCCGGCATCCATCAAGGCCCGGCGGCGCCGGTGTTCGATGACGCTCAACGCGAGGTCATGGCGTTCACCGACGATGTCGTGGCCAACGTCCGCGCCGGCGACGCAACCTTCAACCCCGTGCGCGCGCGCCTCGGCGACAAGGCCTTGCAGGAGCTGACGATCACCATCGGCTACTACATGCTGGTTTCGCGCTATCTGGAGACCTTCGACGTCGACATCGAGGAGGGCGAGGCCCCGGTGGTCACCGTGGCGGGTGATCGTCCCTGAACCTGATCACGCCGCCGACGCGGCCGGGGACTGGGCGTAGCCGAGGTCGCGGTTGAGTTCGTCGAGGATGGCGGCGGCCGCGTCGGCGATCACCGTGCCGGGCGGGAAGATCAGGCGCGCGCCGGCGTCCTTCAGCGGCTGGAAGTCGCCGGGCGGGATCACCCCGCCGACCACGATCATGATGTCGTCGCGCCCCAGCTTCGCCAGCTCGGCGCTCAGTTCCGGGATCAGGGTCAGGTGGCCGGCGGCGAGCGAACTGGCCCCGACCACGTGCACGCCCTTGTCCACCGCCTCGCGCGCGGTTTCGGCCGGGGTGGCGAACAGGGGCCCGACGTCGACGTCGAAGCCCAGGTCGTCGAAGCCGGTGGCGATCACCTTCTGGCCGCGGTCGTGGCCGTCCTGGCCCATCTTGGCGACCAGGATGGTCGGCGGCGCGGCCGTCGGCCTCGGCGAAGGCGGCGATCATCGAGCGGGCCGCGGGCGACCTTGGGCGCCGGCCCGACCTCGGCGGCATAGACGCCGCGGATCACTTCGGGCTTGGCCTGATGGCGGCCGAACACCCGCTCCATGGCCAGGCTGATCTCGCCGACCGTGGCGTGGGCGCGGGCCGCTTCCACGGAGAGCGCCAGCAGATTGGCCTTGCCGCGCGCGCCGGCCTCCAGCGCGGCCAGCGCCGCCTTCGACCGCGGCCGGATCGCGCTCGCGCCTTCAGCGCGCTGCAGCTTGTCGAGCTGGCTGGCCAGCACGGCGGAATTGTCGACGGCCAGGATCGGGATGTCGTCGGCGGACTCGACGACATAGCGGTTGACGCCCGACCAGGCATCTGGCGGCCGCTGTCGATCCGGCCCTGGGTGCGGGCGGCCGCTTCCTCGATCCGGCGCTTGGGCAGGCCCGCGCCGATGGCCTTGGCCATGCCGCCCAGGCGCCTCGACCTCGGCGATGTGGCTCAGGGCGCGGGCGGCGAGGTCGTGGGTCAGCCGCTCGACGATAGTGCGAGCCGCCCCACAGATCGATCACGCCGGGTCAGCGCCGCTTTCGACCTGCAGGAACAGCTGGGTGTTGCGGGCGATGCGGGCGGAGAAGTCGGTCGGCAGGGCCAGGGCCTCGTCGAGGGAATTGGTGTGCAGGCTCTGGGTCTGGCCGGCCGTCGCCGCCATCGCCTCGATGGTCGTGCGCGGCACGTTGTTGAACACGTCCTGCGCGGCCAGGCTCCAGCCGCTGGTCTGGGTGTGGGCGCGCAAGCGACAGCGAGCGGGCATCCTTCGGATCGAAGGTCTCGCGCATCAGCTTGGCCCACAGCAGGCGCGCCGCGCGTTGCTTGGCGACCTCCATGAAGTAGTTCATGCCCGGCGTTCCAGAAGAACGACAGGCGCGGCGCGAAGGCGTCGACGCTCATCCCCGCGGCGACCCCGGCCCGCACATATTCGATGCCGTCGGCCAGCGTGTAGCCGAGCTCCAGGTCCAGCGAGGCGCCCGGCTTCCTGCATGTGATAGCCGGAGATCGAGATGCTGTTGAATTTCGGCATCTCCGTCGCCGTATAGGCGAAGATGTCCGAGATGATCCGCATCGAGGGCTCGGGGGGATAGATGTAGGTGTTGCGAACCATGAACTCCTTCAGAATATCGTTCTGGATGGTGCCCGAAAGCGCGGCGTGGGCCACGCCCTGTTCCTCGCCGGCGACGATGTAGAGGGCCAGGATCGGCAGCACCGCGCCGTTCATGGTCATCGACACGCTCATCTTGTCCAGCGGGATGCCGGAGAACAGGGTGCGCATGTCGAGGATGGAATCGATCGCCACGCCGGCCATGCCGACATCGCCCCTCACGCGCGGATGGTCGGAATCGTAGCCGCGGTGGGTGGCCAGGTCGAAGGCCACCGACAGCCCCATCTGGCCGGCGGCGAGGTTGCGGCGGTAGAAGGCGTTGGAATCCTCGGCGGTGGAAAAACCCGCGTACTGGCGGATGGTCCACGGGTTGGTGCGGTACATGGTCGGATAGGGGCCGCGCACGAACGGCGCGAGGCCGGGGTAGCCGTGGATGAAGTCGAGGTCCTCGCTGTCGGCGGGGCCATAGGCGGCCTTGACCGCGACGCCCTCCGGCGTCTGCCAGGGCTCGCTCGCTGGCGCGGCCGGCGTCGCCGCGCCCGGCGTCACGGCATCGAAGGCCAGGGCGGCGAAATCGGGGAAGGCGCTCATGCCGCGAGCTCCTCGAGGCGGATGGGGGCCAGGGCCGGGCAGTGGCTGTCGGGGCCGGGAAGGCGTGGGTCCGGGGCGACGGCGGGTGTCGGCGCCGCCGCGTCCTCCGTGTCGGGTGGCTGGGGCTGGGCGTCCGGGAAGTCGGTGACGCCGACGATGCTCAGTCCCGCCGAGCCGACGCGCGTCTTGCAGAGCCGCCCGCGCGCCGGCGACCGCGTCGGCGATCGAGGCCGGCTCGCAAGGCCTCGACGGCGCCGCCGGCCGCCTCGATGGCGGTGAAATGCGTCCAGGCGGCGCGGGCCAGGGAGTCGGTCTGAGCCTCGAGCGCCCAGGCGCCGGCCGGCCGGATCGGCGACGGCGCCGACATGCGCCTCCTCCATCAGGACCAGCTGGGTGTTGCGGGCCATCCGCCGCGCGAGGGGTCCGGGCAGGCCGATCGCATCGGTGAAGGTCCCCAGGACGACCGCGTCGGCGCCGCCGACCGCGGCGGCGAAACCGGCGCTGGTCAGGCGCACGAGGTTGGTCCACGGATCGGCTCGCGTCAGCATGCGGTGTGAGGACCGCGCCTCGATCACCGTGCGGGGCGTCGACACCGCAGGCGGCCGCGATGCGGTCCCACAGCACCCGCGCGGCGCGCAGCTTGGCGATCGAGGCGGGCGCATCGGCGTCGACGGCCACGCCGAGCACGATGCCGGCGAAGGCCGCCTTCATGCGCGAGGCCCGCGCGCGGCCATGCGCCTTGACGTAGGCGAGGCCCGCGGCGGCGGCGAAGGCCAGTTCCCAGGCCGGGGAGCCCCCCGCCTCGTGCACGCACGCGGCCGCTGGCCAGGAACAGGCTGGCCTTGGGGTAGGGATCGGATAGCCGCGCGGCGAGGTTGGCGGCGGCGATCAGGTGGCTTTCGATCGGACCGGGGCTGGCGCCGGCCAGTGGCGAACGCCGAAAGTGGGTCGAGGTGGAAGGCGAGGGGAGCGGCCGGCGAGGCCTTGGCGGCCGCCGCAAGCCATTCGGCGCAAGCGAGACCGTGGAACCCCGCGTCCAATGCGACGGGCGCAAGATCGGTCATGACACCGTCCAGCACGCGTTCGCAGGCCATCGGCCGAACCCGACGGCGACGCCGTCGTCGCCGGCCGGATCGATCCGCAGCAGCAGCGAGCTCGCGCCGCCGACAAGATGCTCCAGGGCCTGGTCGTTGGCGCGCGCCGGGATCAGGGTGGCGCACGATGGCCCGAATATCCCAGGCACGCTCGCCGCCGCGCGGCGCCGGGCGGATTGCCGTGGCCGACGGCGCCGTCTCGGCGGTGTACAGGGGCTCGACCGACAGGCCGTCGGCGGTGGTCGAAGTGAGGCTGCCGATATCCGCACCCTTGAGGGTCTTGCCAACCAACCCAAGCCAGTCGGCGCGCGTCGCCGGGGTGAAGCTTGCGGCGAGGGGGATTGCGGCGTCGTCCGACACTGGCGCTGCGAAATCTGGGTTCTGCATGCGGGCATATATAGCAATGTCGTAGGCGGTGATGCCAATAGCTGCCGTGCCGCATGCGCCACCTCGCACCCCGCGGGGCAGCCGGTCATTTGAGGATCACACCGATCGAATATTGATTCAATCTGCCCGTCGTCGTCCGTGGATGGCTTTCAAAAGGTGCGCCATGCTCAAAGTGTCTCGTCTCGGGTCAGTGCTGGCCATGGTCGCCGCTGTCGCCGCGATATCCGCTTCGGCCGCTTCCCCGGGTTATGTGAACACGGGCTATTGCTTCGACCCGGACGATGCGGCCAAGGGCCTTACCGGGTATTTCGCTATCCCTCGCGACCGCCGCTCAGCAACGCGGATGTAAGGTTCAAATGGTACGCCATGACCGACTCGACCGGCTCGCAAGCTTCAATTGTCGATGCGGGTTCGGCGACCAATATCCGAAAAAATTATTTCATGTGGGCCAATGCGTGCAATGCAGTCGAAGGCAATACCCGTCGGGAGCCATGGCAAGGCTGCTCATCGACGTTGCTCCTGTTCGATGGGTTGGGACGATGAGTGCAATTCAGATCGGCTCACGCCGCCGGCGTTGCCAGACGGTCGCGGCAAGGCAGGCGCCCGCGAACGCCAGCCCTGTCCAAAGTCCCGGCAGGGCCAGGAAGCCCGCCGGGTCGAGTTGGTCCAGGGTAATCGACCGGACGTGCCGCGCGTTCGCCGCGAACGCATCCATGAAGCCGGAAAACCTGTAGCCCAAGAGCTGCGAGAAATATGAGGTGCCGAAGGCCATTTTCTCAACCAGGCAAACTCCGAGCGGCGGCAGAAATGCCCACAGAAACGGGTTTCGCCGCGCCCAGCCCGAGATCAGCAGCAGCCAAGCGTAAATCGGCGCGTACCATAGGGCCAGGGCCGCCAACCCGTAGAGCAACACCATCGCCATTTCGCCCAAAGGAACCTCGGTGGAAGGTGTCCAGGACCAAAGCCCATGGGCGGCGAGCACGGCGCGCGAAAGCGTGAGCATGATTAGCTGGGTGGTGACGCTGACCGCAAATATCACGACTGGCAGCGCGACCAGCGGGATGAATGCCTTGGACAGTACGGCGGACAGATCGGACACCGGCAGCGACTTCCAGAACAGGATGCTGCGGTCGCGACGTTCGCCGTACAAGGCGCCCAGACAATAGAACACGCCCACGATCATGCCGGTCAGCAGGATCGCGCGCGGCAGCGAAGTGATAGGGCATCAACACCCCGTCGCTTTGCTGGGCCGGGCCGAGCGCGAGCAGTGCGCGCCTGGCTTGAGGCAGGCGCCCCAGGCTGATGATGAAGCCGAACAGGATGACCCCGGCGGCGATCAGCGGCGCGAGATAGATAGAACGATTTTCCCACAGCTCCCGTCGCACCGACCAGAACAGCGGCCGGGTCCGCGAATTCGGCGCGCGCGATGCGTCCGGCGCGGCGCGGTCGCCCGGGAACATTGTTTCGTCGGGCGGGCTCATGCTGCAATTCCACGGTCTTGGGTGGTCGCTCCGCCGACGACAGCGACAAATACGTCCGCCAGACTGGGCGTGCGCACCTCACCCAGGGCGACTGAGCCGCGCGCGATCGACGGAGTCGAACAGCAGCAGGTTGCGGCCGAACAGCTGTCGCTCGTGGATCGGCTTCAGCGCTCTGGCCGCGCCGAGCTGTTCGGGCCCCGCCAGGAGTTCGAGATATCGCGCCTCGAAATCCTCCATGCTGGCGTCGAGCAGGATGCGGCCCTGGTTGATGAACATCACATCGGTCAGGATGTGCTGGATCTCCTCGACCTGATGGGTGGTGACGACGATCGTGCGGCGGCGGTCGAAATAGTCATTGAGCAGGGTGTCGTAGAACTGTTTGCGATAGAGGATGTCGAGACCGAGGGTCGGTTCGTCGAGCACCAGCAGCTTGGCGTCGATCGACATCACCAGAGCCAGATGCAACTGGGTGACCATGCCCTTCGAGAGCTCCCGGACTTTGCTGCCGCGCTTGATGGCGGTGCGGGCGAGAAAAGCATCGGCCCGGGCGCGGTCGAATCGCGGGTGCACGCCAGCGACATAGTCGAGCGCCTGCGATACCCGCATCCAGCGCGGCAGCACCGCGACATCCGCGATGAAACTGATGTCGCGCATCAGGGCGTCGCGCTGCGTCCACGGATCCAGACCCAGGACCCTGAGGTCTCCCTCGACCTGAGTCAGGCCGAGAATCGCGTTCAGCGCCGTGCTCTTGCCGGCTCCGTTCGGGCCGATCAGGCCAAGGATGCGCCCCTCGCCGACCTCGAGGTCGACACCGTCGAGCGCCACCGTCGCACCATAGCTCTTTCGCAGACCCCTCGCCTCTATGCAGGCCATCGGCTCAATCCTCCGTGTCCTTCAACAGGTCGCTGGGGGAGAGGCCGAGGCGCCGGATGGTGCGCACGACCTCCGGCCATTGCTCGCGCAGGAAACGCGCCCGTTCGCCGCTCATCAACTGATCCCGCGCGCCCGGCTTCACGAACAGGCCGAGACCTCGCCGCTTCTCGACCAGTCCATCGTCGACCAGTTGCTGGTACCCCTTCAGGACCGTCAGCGGGTTGATGCGAAGCTCGGCGGCCACCGTCCGCACCGAGGGCAGCGGGTCGCCCTCGCCGAGCACGCCCTCGAGGATCATCGCGATCACTCGCTCGCGCAACTGCCGATAGATCGGTTGCGTGTCGTTCCACTCGGACTCCATTCACGACATTTCTTCTCTGCACTCACCATCGGCCGCGAGGGCCCACCGCCGGTGGGTAGCCATGCGCCATGGACGGATTTAGGCCCATGCGGTGTTATAGTCAAGCATAACAGCGAAACGGATACGGCTCGGCGGCGAGGCGCTCCGCGAACCCTGCCCAATACTCGACAGTTCTCTGTATGTTCTGTTGACGACCCGCCGAGAAGTAATTTTGCTTGGGCTGTTTGCCGCATTTAATAGGTTTGGAGGCATCGAGTGTCATTGCGTCCCAATTAATCCCATGGTAACCCATATCTGTCGCTCCAGGCTGGGCGTCGTGGGCTTTCGGGGCTGAGACGCGGTGTTTCTCTCGACCTTCGAGAAGCAGTTGGACGCCAAGCGGCGCATCGTCGTGCCGCAGGAATTCCGCGCGCCTGCGGCCGGGCCGTTCGACGGCGTGTTCTGCTTTCCCTCGATCGAGGCCGACTGCATCGAGGGCGGCGGCCAGGCGCTGTTCGACAGCTACCGAGGCGTGATCGACGAGCTGCCGTTCGGCGATCCGCTGCGCTCGGCGCTGGAGACCACGCGTGCTGCGGCGGCATGTGCGCAGCTGGCGTTCGACACCGCCGGCCGCATCACCTTGCCCGAGACCCTGTGCGAGCAGTTCGGCCTGACCGACTGGGTGGCGGTGGTCGGTCTGCGGCGACCGCTTCCAGATCTGGTCGCGCGACGCCTTCCAGGCCCATCGCGCGCGCCAGCGCGACGTCGCCCGCGAGGGCCTGGCCGACCTGCGCACGCAGCAGCGCGCGGCCAGCGCCTGGGGCGGCCGCATGACGCGACGCGCCGCACACGCCCGTCCTGCTGGCCGAGGTGGTGGAGGCCCTGGCGCCGGCCCCGGCCAGCTGGTGGTCGACGGCACCTTCGGCGCCGGCGGCTACAGCCGCGCCTTCCTCGACGCCGGCGCGAACGTGGTCGCCTTCGACCGCGATCCGACCGCCGCCCGCTTTCGCCGGCTCCCTGGCCGCGACTGGCCGCTTCCGCCTGGTGACGGCGCCGCTTCTCCAGCATGCTGGCGGTGAGTCGGCGAGGGCGCGGCGCGACGGCGTCGCCCTCGATCTCGGCGTCTCGTCGATGCAGCTCGACGAGGCCGAGCGCGGCTTCTCCTTCATGCGCGACGGCCCGCTCGACATGCGGATGGGCGACGCCGGGCCTGTCCGCCGCCGACCTCGTCAACAGAGCGAGCCGGCCGAACTGGCGCGCATCTTCTGTCGTCTATGGCGAGGAGCGGCAGGCGCGCCGCATCGCCGGCGCCCTCGTGCGCCGCCGGGCCGAGGCGCCGTTCACCCGCACCCTCGATCTCGCCGACGTGGTCGAGCGGGCGCTCGGCGGCCGGCGCGGGCGCCCGGACCCATCCGGCCACCCGCGTGTTCCAGGCCCTGCGCATCGCGGTCAACGATGAGCTGGCGCGAACTCGAAGCGGGCTGGCGGCCGCCGAGCGCGCGCTCGGGTGCCGGCGGGCGGCTGGCCGTCGTGACCTTCCATTCGCTGGAGGACCGCATCGTGAAGACGTTCCTGAACAGCCGCGCCGGTCGCGATGGCGAAGGCTCGCGTCACTGCCCCGCCGCGCCAGGCCGGCCCGCCGCCGAGCTTCGCAGCTGCTGCACAACGGCGCCCGCGCGCCGTCGGACGGCCGAAATTGCCGCCAATCCCCGCGCGCGATCGGCCAAACTGCGCGCCGCCGATCCGCACCGATTCGCCCGCCTGGAGGCTCGCCGCATGATCCTCGCCAGCGTCGTTCGACCGAAGGCTGCGTGGTTTCCGCGTGGTCGAGCTGCTGGCGCTCGCGGTGGTGGCGGTCCTGGCGCTGGGCGTCTACGTGTTCACCACCTTCGCGGGCGCGCAGAGCGCCGAGCATCGCCGACGTCGAGACCCAGATCGCCAGGAGGACAAGCGCGTTCGCCTGCTGCAGGCCGAGATCGCCCACCTGGAGGATCCCAGCCGGATCGAGCGCCTGTCCACGCAATATCTTGGCCTGCAGCCGGTGGACCCAAGCACGAAATCGCCGCAGGCGCGCTTCCAGATCTCTGGCCCAGACGACCGTTCCTGCGGCAACGGCCAATCCTTCCAGGCAGCGCCGCTGGCGCGGCAACCAGTTCGGTCACCAAGCAATGACGACGGCAGATCGCGCCATTTCCCGAAGTCGCGCGACGCCCGGGCGGATGGGCGATCTGGCGCAAGCTCGAATGCAGCGCCTCGCGAGCGTGATGCGGCCGGCGCCGCAGGCGTGGGCGAGGACGATGCCCGGCTGCGGATCTTTTTCGTCATGGCCCTGTTCTGCGCGGGGTTTCTGACCCTGGGCTTGTTCGCCGCCCGGGCGTCGCTGTTTTCCGGTCTCGATCGCGAAGGCCGGGCCGATGGCTTGCCGGCCAACGCGCGCGCCGATCTGGTCGATCGCAACGGCGAGGTGCTGGCGATGGATCTGGTCCACTACGGCCTGTACGTCACGCCCAGGGATGTGTCCGATGCGGCCGCGACGCGTTCGACGCCCTGCAATCGGTGCTGCCCGAGCTGTCGCCCGCGCGTCTCGAGGCCGCGTTCGCCGAGCGCCACAAGGAATACTATCTGGTCGGCGGGCTGACGCCGGAAGTGAAGAGAGCCATCCACGACCTGGCGCTGCCCGGCGTCGACCTTCCAGGAGGAGAGCGCCCGGGCCTATCCGCTCGGCGAGACCGGCGCGCACGTCATCGGGCTCGCCAGCAAGGACGGATGGGCATGGCCGGCGCTGGAGCGCGCCTTCGACAAGGATATCCGCGCCGGCGCGGGCCGGGCGCCGCTGCAGACGTCGATCGATCTGCGAGTTCAGGGCGCGCTGCAGGACGAGTTGACCGACCGCGGGCGACCATTTCGGCGTCAAGGACGCGGTCGGCATGGTGGTCAATGTCCGCACCGGCGAAATCCTGGCCATGGCCAGCTATCCGGCGTTCGACCCCAACGCCCCGGGCAAGACCGATCCGGCCAATATGGTCAATCACGCCGCTCAGACCGTCTACGAGCCCGGATCGGTGTTCAAGGTGTTCACGGTGGCCATGGGGCTCGACACCGGCATGGTGAACATCAAAACCGTGTTCGACGTGTGCTCGCCGCTGGTGCTGCCCGGACAGATCATCCACGACTACGACAAGGGCGATTGCCGTCTGCCCCTGTGGGAGGTGTTCACCCACTCCTCAAACATCGGCGCGGCGAAGATGGCGGTGGGCGTCGGCGCCGCCAACATGGCCAAGTATTTCCGCGGATTCGGGCTTTACGCGCGGGCGCCGAGCGACCTGATCGAGTCGGCCCGTCCGCTGCTGCCCAAACGCCTGTCGGTCAACATCGTCGCGCACCAATGCCTTCGGCCAGGCGATTTCGGTCAGCCCGCTGGCGCTCGCCACCGGCATGACCGCGATCCTTAACGGCGGGATCTACCGGCCTTTGACTCTCAGGAAGCTCGAGAGGGTCAGCAGCCGGCGGCCGGCCCCCGGGTGACTCGAAGGAGTCCACCTCCCGCGTGATGCTCGGCCTGATGCGGCTGAACGCCACCAACGGCACCGGCCGCGGCGCCGATCTGCTGGCGCCCGGCTACATGGTCGGGGGCAAGACCGGCACGGCGACCAAGCTGGTCAATGGCCGATACGATGCCGGCAAGCGCAACCTCGCCTCGTTCGCGGCGGTCTTCCCCACCACCGGCGGTTTCGACCAGGACCGCTACTACGTCCTGATCATGATGGACGAACCGCATGTCACGGCCGAGACGCGGCGGATTCACCACCGGCGGCGCGGTGTCGGCGCCGATCGCCGGCAAGGTGATCCGCCGCATCGCGCCGTTCCTCGGCGTGCGCCGCGCATCGCGACGCCGCCGACGAGCCGCGCGCCCGGCCGGAACAAGGACGCGCTGGACGCCGGCGCTGCTCGCCGGCGATCCAGCCATGATGACCGCTCGGCTGTCGGAACTGCTGCGCCGCGATCTGCCGGTAGATCCGGTGATCCGCGGAATCACCGCCGACAGCCGCGCGCGTGCGGCCGGGATTTCTGTTCGCCGCCCTGCCGGGATCGAAGGCCGACGGCAAGAGCTTCGTGCCCCAGGCCGTGGCGTCGGGGGCGGCCGCGGTCCTCGCCGGCGAGGACATGCCAGGACTCGGCATGCCGGTGGTTCGGGTCGCCGATCCTCGCCGCGCCTATGCCCTGGCCGCCGCGGCCTTCCACGGTCGTCAGCCGCGCGTGTGCGTCGCGGTGACCGGCACCAATGGCAAGACCTCGGTCGCCGCCTTCTGCCGGCAGATCTTCGCCGCCGCCGGCCACGCCTCGGCCAGCATGGGAACGCTCGGGGTTCGCGCCGGTGATGAACAGCTGACTCCGCCGGGCCTGACCACGCCCGACGCCGCCGATGTCGCCGAGTTGCTCGCTCGGCTGGCGGACCGCGGCGTCACCCATCTGGCGCTGGAGGCCTCGTCGCATGGCATCGACCAGCGCCGGCTCGACGGCGTGCGCCTCACCGCCGCCGGCTTCCTCAATCTGACCCAGGACCACCTCGACTATCATGGCACCATGGGGGCCTACCGGGCGGCCAAGCTGCGGCTGTTCGAAGCCTTGTTGCCGCGCGGCGCGGCCGCCGTGCTCAACGCCGATTCCGACGCCTTCCCGGCTTTCGCGGCCGCGGCCGTGCTCAACGGCCATACGGTGATGTCGGTCGGATCGATGGGGCAGGGCCTGACCCTGACCGGTCGCGTGCTCACCGCGGAAGGCCAACGTCTCACGGTCAGCGCCTGGGGCCGGCGACATGATGTGCGACTGCCGCTGGCCGGCGCGTTCCAGGCGTCGAACGCCCTGGTCGCCGCCGGTCTGTGCATCGCCGCCGGCGAGAGCGCCGGAGACCGTGCTGGCCGCGCTCGAACACCTGCGAGGGCGCGCCCGGTCGTCTGCAGCGGGTCGGCGCCAAGGCCAGGCGGCGGCGAGGCCTATGTCGACTATGCCCATACGCCCGACGGCCTCACCGCAGTGCTGACCGCTCTGCGGCCGCATGCCCGCGGCCGCCTGATCGTGCGTGTTCGGCGCCGGCGGCGACCGCGACCGCGGCAAGCGCCCGCCGATGGGCGCGGTGGCCGCCGACCTCGCCGACATCGCCATCGTCACCGACGACAATCCACGGTCGGAGGCGCCCGAGGCGATCCGCGCCGCAGATCATGGCCGGCGGCGCCCGGCCTGCGCGGAGGTCGCCGGCCGGCGCGAGGCGATCGCCGCCGCCGTCGGCCTGCTCGCGGCCGGCGACATCCTGGTCGTGGCCGGCAAGGGCCACGAGCAGGGCCAGACCATCGCCGGCGTCGTCCACCCCTTCGACGACGTCGAAGAAACCCGCGCGGCCCTCGGTGAGCTGGTCCCTGCCGCCGCTTTGGACCTCGGACGCGATCGTCGCCGCCACCGGCGGCGACGCGTCAGCCGCGCCCTTCACGGCGACCGGCGTCTCGATCGACACCCGCACTCTGGAGCGAGGCGACCTGTTCGTCGCCCTGGCCGGCGCGCGCGACGGCCACGAATTCATCCCGGCCGCCCTCGCGCGCGGGCGCCGCCGGCGCCTGGCCACACGACCCGTCGCCGGGACCCTGCGTCGATCGTCGACGACACCCTGGCGGCGCCTGCGGCGGCTGGGCGAGGCGGCCCGCGATCGCGGGCCGGCGCGGCGCGGCGCGGCGCGGTCACCGGTTCGGTCGGCAAGACCAGCGTCACCCAGGCGGTCGCGCGCCGGCCTCGATCGCGCCGGCCGGGCACACGGCTCGGTGAAGTCCTACAACAACCATATCGGCGTGCCCCTGACCCTGGCGCGCATGCCGGCCGACACCGAGCGGGCGATCTTCGAGATCGGCATGAACCACGCCGGCGAGATCACGCCCGCTGTCGCGCATGGTGCAACCGCACGCCGTGGCGATCACCACCGTCGAGGCGGTGCATGTCGAGAACTTCGCCGACGGCGAGGCGGGCGTCGCCGCCGCGAAAGCCGAGATCTTCGCCGGCCTCGAGCGCGGCGGGTCGCGCCATCCTCAACGCCGACAACCGCTGGTTCGATTTCCTCAAGGGCGCCGCGCGCGCGGGCGGGGGCGAAGGTTCGCAGCTTCGGCCTGGCCGGCGGCGCGGACGCCCAGCTGTTGCGCTTCGCGCCGGCCCTCGGGGGCGCGTCGGTCGAAGCCCGGCTCGACGGCAAGGCGATCGAGTTTCCCATCCGCCAGTCGGGCGCCCATTGGGGCCCGATGAGCCTGTGCGCCCTGCTGATGATGCGCGCTCTCGAGGTCGATCTGGAGACGGCCCTGGCGGCCCTGGCCGACTTCGAACCGCTGGCCGGGCGGGGCGCCGAACGCGGCGGTCCGCGTCGCCGGCGGCGCCTTCACCCTGATCGACGAGAGCTACAACGCCAGCCCGGTGTCGGTGGCCGCCGCCCTCGCCAGCCTCGGAGCGCGCGCGAGCGGCCGGGCCGGCGGATCGTGGCGCTCACCGACATGCTGGAGCTGGGGAGCGACGCCGGCGCGGCACGCGGCCTGGCCGAGCCGATCGAAGCGGCCGGCATCGATCTGGTGTTCTGCGCCGGCCCGCTGATGCGTCTCTGTGGGACGCGCTGCCGCCGGCTCGTCGCGGCGCCTGGGCCGCCCGATGCGGCGGCCCTGGCGCCGGCGCTGGCGTCGAGGCGGTCAGGCGCCGGCGACGTGGTCATGGTCAAGGGGTCGAACGCGTCGCGCGCGTCCGTGCTCATGGTCGCGCGTTGACGGAGCTGGAAACCGTGAAAGGCGAGGGCGTCTGATGCTGTATTGGCTCTATCTGCAGCTGGAAGCCCACCACATCGTCGTGCCGGGCCTCAATCTGCTGCGCTACCTGACGTTCCGGGGCGGCATGGCGGTGGCGACGTCGCAACTGGTCGTCGTCGCCATGGGCTCGCGCTTCATCCGCTGGATGCAGGCCAAACAGGGCAAGGGCCAGCCGATCCGCGTCCGACGGCATCGCCCGCCACATCACCGAAAAGGCCGGAACGCCGACCATGGGCGGCTTGATGTTCCTGGCCGGCATCACCGTCGCCACCCTGCTGTGGGCCGACCTCAGCAACATCTACGTGTGGGTGGTGCTGATGGTCACCCTGGCGTTCGGCGGGCTCGGCTTCATGGACGACTACGCCAAGGTCACCAAACAGACCACGGCCGGGATCTCGGGACGCATGAGGCTGGCTGTCGAGGCCGGCGTCGGGATTCTGGCGGTGTTTCTGATGATCCGCTTCGGGCAGGTCTCGCCGGAGGACGCTCGCCTCGCCACCTCCCTGACCTTCCCGATCTTCAAGGACGCCGTGCTGGACCTGTCCTGGCTGTATCTGATCTTCGGCGGCCTGGTGATCGTCGGCGCCTCGAACGCGGTGAACTTCACCGACGGACTCGATGGCCTGGCCACGGTGCCGGTGATGATCGCCTCGGCGACCTTCGGCCTGATCACCTATCTGGTCGGCAACTTTCGTGTTCGCCCGCTATCTGCAGCTGCACTTCGTGCCCGGCGTCGGCGAACTGGCGGTGATCTGCGCGGCGATCGTCGGATCGGGACTCGGCTTCCTGTGGTACAACGCGCCGCCCGCCCGGATCTTCATGGGCGACAGCGGGGCCTTGTCCCTGGGCGGTGCGCTGGGGGCCATCGCCGTGGCGGCCAAGCACGAGATCGTCCTCGGCATCGTCGGCGGCCTGTTCGTCATCGAGACCGTGTCGGTGATCATTCAGGTGCTGTGGTTCAAGCGCACCCGCAAGCGCGTGTTCCTGATGGCGCCGATCCACCACCATTTCGAGAAGCTCGGCTGGTCGGAGCCGACGGTGGTCATCCGCTTCTGGATCGTCGCGGTGATGCTGGCCATGCTGGGTCTCGCGACCCTCAAGCTGCGTTAGGGGAGGTAACAGGCCGCGCCATGATCCCCGTCCGCTGTTTCGAAGGAGCGAACCGTCGCGGTCTTCGGGCTGGCGCGCTCGGGGCTGGCGGCCGCCGAGCCCTGGTCGCCGGCGGCGCGCGGGTCGCCGCCTGGGACGAGCGGGACGCCGCGCGCGAGGCCGCCCGGGCCGAGGGCTTCGAACTCGTCGACCTGTCGACCGCGGACTGGTCGCGGTTCGCCGCCCTGGTCCTGACGCCCGGCGTTCCGCTGTATTTCCCGAGCCCCGCACTGGACGGTGCGCAGAGGCCCAGGCCGCCGGCGTCGAGATCATCGGCGACATCGAACTGTTCGCCCGGGCGGTCGCCGCCGCGCCCGACCACAAGCGTCCGAAGGTGGTGGCGATCACCGGCACCAACGGCAAGTCGACGACCACCGCCCTGATCGGTCACATGCTCGCCCATGTCGGCCGCGACATCCGCATCGGCGGCAATATCGGCGCCGGCGTGCTCGGCCTGGAAGCCGATGCACGGCGGGGCGGTCTTCGTGCTCGAGCTGTCGTCCTACCAGCTGGACCTGACCTCGAGCCTGAAACCCGACGTCGCCATTCTGCTCAACATCACCCCCGACCATCTCGAACGCCATGGCGACATGGAGCGCTACGTCGCCGCCAAGCGCCGAATCCTGCTCAACCAGGCCAAGGGCGACACGGCCGTCATCGGCGTCGACGAATGCCTGGGGTCAGCAGATCTGCACCGAGATAACCGCCGCCAACCGTCGGACGATCTGGCCGATCAGCGCCCGCAAGTGCATGGGCAAGGGGATTTTCGCGCTGCAGGGGGTGCTGTACGACGCCACCGACGGCCGGGCGGTCGAGGTGGCCGATCTCGACCGCCGCGCGCTCCCTGCCCGGACGCCACAACTGGCAGAACGCCGCCGCCGCCTACGCGGCCGCCCGAGCCCTGGGGGTTTCGGTGGCCGACGCGGTCGACGGACTGATGACCTTCCCCGGCCTGGCGCACCGCATGGAGACCATCGGCACGCTCGGCGGCGTGCGGTTCGTCAACAACTCCAAGGCCACCAACATCGACGCCGCCCGTCAGGCGATGAGCGCCTGGCCGCGCTTCTACTGGATCGCCGGCGGCCGGCCGAAGACCGGCGGCATCGCCTGCCTGAGCGACCTGTTTCCGCGTGTCGTCAAGGCCTATCTGGTCGGCGAAGCCCAGGACGATTTCGCCCGCACGCTCGACGGACATGCGCCGCATATGTCCACCGGCACGATCGAGGCGGCGGTCGAGGCGGCGTGGTCCGATGCGCGCGCCGCCGGTCGAGCCTGCCATCGTGCTGTTCTCGCCGGCCTGCGCGTCTTTCGACCAGTTCGACGACTTCGAACAGCGCGGCGACGCCTTCCGGGCCGCCGTTCACGCCCTTGCGCCGCCGGCGATCGGAGACGCAGCGGATGACCACCCAGACCCACGCCTTTCCCCGCTCGGACCGTTCGCGCATCGGCGTGTGGTGGTGGACCACCGACCACTGGCTGCTCGGGGCGACCGTGGCGCTGATCGCGCTCGGGGTGCTGCTGCAGTTCGGCACCAGTCCGGCGGCCGCGCATCGCCTGAACATCGCCTGGCCCTACCATTTCTCGGTGCGCCAGTGCATCTTCGCCGCCGGGGGGACGGCGATCCTGATCGGCGTCTCGATGCTCTCGCCGCGCGGCGTGCGGCGCACCGCCTTCTTCGTCTATCTGGTCTCGATCATCGCCATGGCGATCCTGCCGCTGATGGGCCACGCCGCCAAGGGCGCCACGCGCTGGGTGGAGTTCTCCGGCTTCACCCTGCAGCCCTCGGAGTTCATGAAGCCGGCGCTGATCGTGCTGGTCGCGTGGATGTTCGCCGAGGGCCAGAAGGGCGACGGCGTGCCGGGCGTCACCATCGCCTTCATCCTCTACGGGCTGGCCGTCGGCCTGCTGCTGGCCGAACCCGACATCGGCCAGACGGTGCTGATCACCGTCGCCTTCGGGGCCGCCTTCTGGATGGCCGGCTTGCCGATGGTGTGGATCGCCATCCTGGGCGGGTTGGCGGTCTGCGGGCTCGGCAGCACCTATTTCCTGTTCCAGCACGTCGCCACCCGGGTGGACGGCTTTCTGAGCCATGACGGCGGCGACACCCAGCAGGTGCATCGCGCCGCCGAGGCGATCGCCGCCGGCGGCGCGTTCGGCAAGCGGCCCGGGCGAGGGGGTGATGAAGCTGCTGCATCCCCGACATGCACACCGACTTCGCCTATTCGGCGGCGGCCGAGGAATACGGCCTGTGGATGTCCCTGGCCCTGATCGCGCTCTTCGCCCTGCTGGTGGTGCGCGGCCTCTTCAAGGCCATGAAGCTGGGCGATCCGTTCGAGCAGGTCGCGGCGGCGGGGCTGTTCGTGCTGGTGGGAATGCAGGCTTTCATCAATGTCGCGGTCAATCTCGACCTGGTGCCGACCAAGGGAATGACCCTGCCGTTCATTTCCTACGGCGGCTCCTCGACGCTGGCGATGGGCCTGACGCTCGGCCTGGCGCTGGCGCTGACGCGCAAGCGGCCCGGGCGCCTACAGCGCGGCCGACGGCTTCGCCGGGGTCGGCTCGTTTGCCTGAGACCAGCCTGGCGTCGCGCAAGGTCGCGATGATCGCCGCCGGCGGCACCGGCGGCCACCTGTTCCCGGCCCAGGCCCTGGCCGAGGTGCTCGGCGCGCGCGGCTGGCGGGTGATCCTGGCCACCGACGAACGGGCGCAGGCGCTCAGCGACGCCTTTCCGGCCGAAAAGCGCATCGCCCTGGCCTCGGCCACGATCCGTGGCCGCGACCCGATCGCCATCGCCCGGGCGGCTGTTCACCATCGTCCGCGGCGTGCATGCAGGCCCGCGCCGCCCTGACCCTGGTCGATCCGGCGGTCGTGGTCGGGTTCGGCGGCTATCCCTCGCTGCCGGCCCTGCTCGGCGGCCCTGAGCCAGGGCCGGCGCACCGTGATCCATGAGCAGAACGCGGTGTCCGGCCGCGCCAACCGGCTGATCGCGCCGCACGCCACCGCCGTCGCCTGCGCCTTTCCGACGCTGCTCAAGGCCCGGCCCGGGGTCCAGGCGCGCGCGGTGGTGGTCGGCAATCCGGTGCGGCCGGAGATCCGCGCCCTCGCCGCCATCGGCCTATGAGCCGCCGACCGCGGAGGTGCGGCTGCTGGTGACCGGCGGCAGCCAGGGCGCGCGCCTGCTGTCGGAACTGGCGCCGGCGGCGATCGCCAGCCCTGCCCGAGGACTTGCGCCATCGCCTGCGTGTGCAGCAGCAGACCCGGGCCGAGAGCCTCGACTATGCCCGGCGGGTCTATGCCGACGCCGGCGTGCTGGCCGAGCTCGCCCCGTTCTTTCGCGACATGGCCGGGCGGCTGGCCGCCGCGCACCTGGTGATCGGCCGGGCCGGAGCCTCGACGGTCTGCGAACTCGCCGTCGCCGGGCGCCCCTCGATCCTGGTCCCGTTGCGTATCGCGCTCGATGACGACCAGGGCCAGAACGCCCGGGTGCTCGCCGAGGCCGGGGCCGCCGAGATCGCCCGTGAAGAGGACCTGACCCCCGAGACCCTGGCCGCCGCCCTGGCGGCCCTGCTGGGCAATCCGCGCCGCCTGGCGAAAATGGCCGCCGCCGCCCGCCGCGTCGCCGTGCCCGACGCCGCCGAACGCCTCGCCGATCTGGTCGAGGCGACCGCGCGTTAGGCCGATGGCCGCGCGCCGGCTCGACGGTCTCCGACGGCCCAGAAGCAACCGGCCCCGCGGTGATCCCCGGGGCCGGTCTTCGAAGCGTCGGATCGAGGTCGAGACTACTTGCAGACCGCTCCGGCGTCGGTGGTGAACAGGCCCTGGAACGAGTACATCCCGCCGGTTCCCATCGCCGGCGTGCGGAAGAACCAGTCTTTGTAGGCCAGGTCCTGATAGGTATAGGTGAAGCCGCCGTCGCCGACGATGTTGAAGGCCGAGCCGGTCAGCGGGTCGCCGACTTCCAGATTGTTCTGGCAGCGGCCGACCTGTCCGGTGTGCCCCCAGGCAGGGGTCGCGTTGTTGATGAACGGATCGTCGGTCCATTCGCCCAGTTCATGCGACCATGCGGCGATATCCTGGATCGGCGCGGTGAATACGCCCGGATCGCTATAGGTGCCGACGGCGTAGGTCTGGGTGCCGTTGGTCACCGGAACCGCGTTGTGATAGCCGATGATGCAGCAACCGCCCGCCGTCTGCACGACGTCGTAGGTCAGGAACAGCGGCAATTCGTGCGGCTTGGCGTATTTGGCGATCGTCCGCTGCACGATCTTGTCGAAGGCGTTGATCGGAATGGCGCCCAGATTGATGGTGGCCGTCGCGCCCGACGGACAGGTGATCGCAATGCTGTAGACCTGGGATTTTGCCGGCGCGGTCACGTCGATGATGATCGGCGGGCCGTTCGGCTCGAACAGAAAGCCGTAGTTGGAGCCCTGGGCCGCCGACCAGAAGTTGGCGCGCTGGAAGGCCAATTCCAGCTGTTCGCCGTTCGGCCCGCTGACATCGACGCCGTTCGAGCTGAACATCGCCTTCTTGAACAGCGGCGACTTGAAGAACCGGGTCGTCACCGGCATGGCGTCGCAGGCGCTGGGCCCGGTCGGGTCGAGCACGGTGCCGTCGGCGAAGTGCACCCGGGCGACGATCTGCACGACATGGAAGAAGGTCCGGGTCGGGTGGGCCACGAACGGGCTCTTGCCGACCATGGTATAGCTGTATTTGGTCCCGTCGACCGGCGAGGTGACCGAGGCGGTCCAGTGCGGAATGGTCCGGTTCATCGCGGCCTGTCTGTCGACATCGGCCATGCTGATCGGCGCATGCGGGATGGTGGTGTAGACCGGCTCGAGCGCGGCGCGCTGATCCGGCGTGAGCGGGGTCGCCGCGACGGCGCCGATGGCGGCGGCGGTCGCGGCCAGGGTGGCCGCCGCGGTGATGCAGGCGCGCCAGTCGAAGCGCGGCCGCCAGACGGCGGTCGATGGTGTCGAGGTCATGAATTCTCCCTTGGAAGGCTTGGCTGATCCACCCTAGCCCGCCGGCGCCGCCTCGAACAGGCGGGATTTCCGCCATGCTTTCAACATATTGTGACCCCGCTCCGGGCGGTGCGAGCCAGGGCGCCGTTCATAGGCGCAGGTCGGCGCCGGACTTGCCCAATATGCCCTTGATGTCGTGCACGACATGGTCGGGGCGGCAGAGGGCGTGGATCGCCGCCGCGCCGAGGTCGCGAAACCGGTCGTGCGCGACCGCCACCACCACCGCGTCGTAGGAGCCCGTTTGCGGCTGCGCCAGCGGCCTCAGGCCGTACTCGTGTTCGGCCTCGTCGGCATCGACCCAGGGATCGTGCACGTCGACGATCGCCTCGAACTCGCGCAGTTCCGCGACGATGTCGATCACCCGCGAGTTGCGGATGTCCGGGCAGTTTTCCTTGAACGCCAGACCCATCACCAGGATGCGGGCCCCGGCGACATGGATGCGGCGCTTGATCATCGCCTTGACCAGCTGGCCGGCGACGTGCGCGCCCATGCCGTCATTGATCCGCCGGCCGGCCAGGATCACCTGCGGATGATAGCCGACGGTCTCGGCCTTGTGCGTCAGATAATAGGGATCGACCCCGATGCAGTGGCCGCCGACCAGGCCAGGGCGAAACGGCAGGAAGTTCCACTTGGTGCCGGCCGCCTCCAGCACTTCCAAGGTGTCCAGGCCGAGCCGGCTGAAGATCAGCGACAGCTCGTTGACCAGGGCGATGTTGAGGTCGCGCTGGGTGTTCTCGATCACCTTGGCCGCTTCCGCCACCCGGATCGAACTGGCGCGGTGGGTGCCGGCCGGAATGATCGCCGAATACAGGCCGTCGACGAAATCGGCGACTCGCCGCGGTGGAGCCCGGCCGTCACCTTGATGATGTTGGCCAGGCGGTGCTCGCGGTCGCCGGGATTGGCCCGTTCGGGGCTGTAGCCGGCGAAGAAATCGCGGTTGAAGCTCAGGCCGAGACACCGCCTCCAGCACCGGCACGCAGTCCTCCTCGGTCGCGCCGGGATAGACGGTGGACTTCGTAGATCACCACCCGCCCGGTCCGCAGCGCCGAGGCGGCGATCCGGCTGGCCGACATCAGCAGTGCCCAGAGGTCGGGCCGCTTGTGGGCGTCGATCGGCGTCGGCACGGTGATCGATGAAGACGTTGCAGCCCTCGAGGTCGGCCGGCTCGCAGGTGAACCTCAGGACTGGCCGGCCCGCGCAATTCGGCCGGCTCGACCTCCATGGTCCGGTCCTCGCCCACGGCGAAGCTCGTCGATCCGGCGGGCGTCGATATCGAAGCCGACGGTCTCGAACACCGTGGCGAAGGTCACCGCCAGCGGTAACCCGACATAGCCCAGGCCGAGAACGGCGATCCTGATCGGCTGGCCCGACGGATGAACCAAGGTCATGAAGGCGTAATTCCCCACCGCGGGCGGAGCGGCCCGGTCCGCCGCTTCCCTAACCCGCCGGCCGCAAACACGCACCCCTTTCGGGCTTTTTTTGGCCCGACCGGCCGCATCGCGCCCGCGCCGCCCGTTGGCGATGCTCAGTCGGCGGACGATGCCGGCGCGGCCGGCGCGGCGAAATACTCGCGGTACCAGTCGCAGAACGCCGCCACCCCGGCCGGCGGGGCGGTGTCGGGACAATAGCCGGTGAGCCTCCGCAGCAGGCCCGCGTCGGCCCAGGTGGCCGGGACGTCGCCGGGCTGCATCGGCAGATAGTTGCGCCGCGCCGGCCGGCCGAGGCAGCGCTCGATCTCGCCGATGAAGTCCAGCAGCCGCACGGGGGCCCCGGCCCCGATATTGACCACCCGCCAGGGGGCGGCCGGGCTCAGCGAGTCGCCGGTCACCGGCGCGCCCTCGATCGGCGGGGCGCGGGCCAGCAGGGCGATCGCCTTCACCAGGTCCTCGACATAGGTGAAGTCGCGCCGCATGTCGCCGTTGTTGTAGACGTCGATCGCCTCGCCGGCCAGGATAGCCTTGACGAACTTGAACAACGCCATGTCCGGCCGACCCCACGGCCCGTAGACGGTGAAGAACCGCAACACCGTGGTCGGGGTCTTCCACAGATGGCTGTAGCTGTGGGTCATCAGCTCGGTGGCCTTCTTGGTCGCCGCATAGATGGTCATCGGCGAGTCGGCGCGTTCGGTCTCGATGAACGGCATGACCGTGTTGGCCCCGTAGACCGAACTGGTCGAGGCGACCATCAGGTGCTCGACGCCGTGGATGCGCGCCGCCTCCATGACGTTGAAGGTGCCGACGACATTGGTGTCGACATAGGATCGCGGGTTTTCGAGGCTGTAGCGGACCCCGGCCTGAGCGGCGAGGTGCACGATCATCGCCGGCCGGTGCGTCTCGCACAGCGCCAGCAGGGCCGGCGCATCCTCCAGCATCTGGATCGCCGCGGTGAATCCGGCCTGCCGCCGCAGCAGGGCGTGCCGCGCCTCCTTCAGCCGCACGTCGTAATACGGCGTCATGCCGTCCAGCCCGATCACCTCGCAGCCCTGCGCCAGCAGCAGGCGCGAGAGGTGAAAGCCGATGAAGCCGGCGCTGCCGGTGACGAGAACGCGCATGACCATGCCCACACCGCGACCGGCCGGGCCGCCGTGGGCTTATCGCGTCAATCGCCGCGCGGAGCAATCAGGGGGCGGGGAGCGGTGGGGGGGCGGAGGGCCCGGGGCTCCCCACCCTGGATGCTGCGCATCCTGTCCCTCCGCATGGAGGGGAGGGAGGAAGCTGGCCGCGTTCCATCAGGTTGTGTTCGTAGAGGTAGGGGTCGCGGCGGAGTTTCCAGCCGTCGCCGTCCCGAACGCACAGGGCGGGATCGAGGCCGAGGGTCTCGCACAGGCGGGCGATGGTCTCGCCGACCGGGCGGTCGAGGAAGCCGCGGAATTCGTCGGCATCCTCGAGCAGTTCGTCCATGTCCATCAGCAGACACTCGGACGCCTCGTCGTCGCGGTCGGGACGAGTTTCCGCCAGAGCGTCCTTGAAGCCCGCGTCGATGGCGGCGCGCTTGAACTCGCGGTGATCCTCATCGGCTTTGGACCGGCGGGCGGCGCGTTCGGTCAGCAGATCGGCGCGACCGGTCCGCAGGTCGCGCGCGAGCTTCGCCCGCAGGGCGAGGGTGCGGCGGACGGTCTGGGCGATCCTGTTGAACGGCGCGGTCGGGTCTTCGGTGGGGCCCAGCGCGGCCCGCTCGGCGGCCACCGCACCCAGCCTCGCCTTGGCGTAGGCGCCCAGGGCTTCGGCCAACTCCATGCCGATTTCCGCCAGGCGCGAGAGCATGGCCAGGTCCTGCTCGCCCTGCTCGACGGCCGCGGCCGCCTCGACCAAACGCGGGGTCGTCGAGGGCCGCGTCGGCGGGTGGGGTCAGGTCCGGGCAGGCGCGGTAGAACATGACGTGGTTTAGGTCATGAAAGTTGCATAATGTCAAGGAAAAACTGCGATCAGGGCGAATTGGGCCGCGTCTTACGGGCGTCGCCTTGCGGAATGCACCAATGACGGGCCGGCCGGCGACGAGCAGTGTCTTGCGGTCAAACCGACTTTAGACGTCGGTCCACGGCAGCCGTCAGGGCGTGATCACCCAGCTGCCCTGCGTAGTCGAGAAATTGGAATAGACCTGGGGAACTTCGCCCCCGAAGTAGAGATCTTTCTCGACGAGATCGCCCGGATAGTAATACGCTAGGTTGTTCGTGACAAAGCTGCCCGTGGCGAGGCCCGCCGCATACGAAAAATAGATCTGATACTGGCCGGTAAGCGTCAAACCGTCGGACCCGAGGCATACATTGGCGTAGGTGACCTTGATCTTCTTGTCCTGGTCGGTCACGATGGTCTTTACCAGTCTGAATCCCGTGCTCCTGAGGCTCCGCAACGAGTTCCCGCCATCCCTGTAGTTCAGGATCAGCTGAGTGATGGCGCATGCGCCCGGCGCGGGCGTCGTCCCCGAAAAGCTGATCACCACCTTGGTCGCGCCGACGCCCCCGTTGCTCCCGACTTGCAGGGTCCAACTCGTATAGGTGAACGTGCTCGCCACCGCGCCGCTCGCGCATGTCAAGAAAAGAACAGCAGCCAGCCAGATCTTCCGATGCATGTTCGACTCCGACACTCGACGTCAGGCAAGATGACCTATCGCATTCCTTAGCCGAAAGCGGGTGGCCCGGCTACTCCGAAGACGTCCGTATATTGCGGTGGAGCGCGCCTGGAGTGGGGCGCGGCAATAAGCGACGGTTGGCTCATGGTCAGGCGCCAGCGCGGGCGGTGACCGCAAGGCGTGTGGTCGTGGCGATTTGGTGTCAGCCCAAGCGGTGAGGAGATCAGCGTCTTTATCATCGAACCTCGCGCGACGAATGGATCGTCGCTCATTTAAAACCCCACTCCGACGTCCTGGCCGGGTTCTTGATCCCGGCCACCCATGGCGATCTGAAGGGAAATCTTCGAGGGCAAGCGAGCGACGCGATGGGTGGCCGGGATCAAGAACCCGGCCATGACGAGAGTAGGGTAAGCGGAGTTTTTACCCCACATTGAAGCTGACGAGGCGTCAGCGATGATCGCCCCCTTTGGGTCGGGGCCGTCGTGGATCGTTTGCACGATAATTTGCCAATTAATGGGCTCACCTGGGGCCGGTCGGAGGTCCTGCACGGGCCGGAGCGGCGTCGGCGCTGGACGCTGGAGCAGAAGTCGTTGATCGTAAGCGTTGCGGAGCCACCCTTCGCCGAAGGGTGGCTCCGCAACGCTTACCGTAAACTCGCCGGATTTCGGACTTCGGGCCTGTCAGATACGATGGTTCAACTCCCATCTAACAGCTTAGTATCGCAAGATAGTTGTTGCGTGTCCCGCTTACGCCAGCGGCGCGCGCGAGCAGGACACTGGAGCCGCACGATGATCAGAAAGACGCCAAACGGAAACGCCCCCTGCGGCATGACGCTGAAGAGCGCCTATTCGGTGGTCAACATCAGCGGCTTCGCTTGGCGCCCGCCGATGGCCGGATACGGCATCGATCCAGGGGCGGCCTCGCCCCACGGGATCCAGCAGGAGTTCTACAACTTTGGGACGCTAACCGGCGCGCCCGGAGCGAACGGGTCTGAATACCAAAACGGCAACGGCGACTATGGAGGCCCGGGCCAGGCGGGCAGTGTCGGCCTGTTTTACAACGGACCGGTCGACAACGCGAGGTTGGCAGTGATTACCGGCGGTCACGGCGGCAACGGCGGTGGAGGCGGCTTTGGCGGCGCCTATGGTCATGGCGGCGCGGGCGGCCTTGGGGCGCCCGGCGTCGCGGCCAATGGCTTCGTCGAGAACGGCGGGCGTATCACCGGAGGCTACGGTGGAAATGCCGGTGCTGGAACGGCTTCTGAGAATGGCGGCGCCGGCGGTCCGGCCGTCTCTCTGGGCGTCAACGGCGGACTGCTCAACTTCAGCAGCATCGTCGGCGGCGCGGGCGGCGCCGGCTATAGCGCTAACGGCCAGGGCGGCGCCGGCGGCGCGGGAGGACGGGGCGTCGAACTTCTGGCCGGCGGAGCAATCACCAACAGCGGCGCCATTACAGGGGGCGCTGGCGGCGGCTCTACCGGTTTCACCCCGGGCGCGGCCGGAGTGGGAGTATACCTTCAGGCAGGCGGGACCGTCATCAACAACGGCGGCGGTACGATAACCGGCGGCGGCGGCGCGGCCGGGTCGACCGGAGCGGGCGGGGCCGGTGTACAGATGAACCGCGGTAGCCTGAACAACGCGGGCAAACTCTATGGCGGCGTCGGCGGCGTCGGCGGCGGCGCGGGCGGCGCGGCGGCCAATCTTTCGTCCGGGGCCTATCTCACCAACACCAGTGTCATCGCCGGCGGCGCGGGCAGCCAGAAATATAGCCCAAAGTACCCAATCCCTGGCGGCAATGGTGGAACGGGCGTGAGCGTTTCGGGCGGCGCGGGCTTCAGCAACACCACCTCGGGAACGATCGACGGCGGAGCGGGAGGCAAGGGCTATGGACCTTTTTCGGTATTTGATCATGGCGGCGGCGGGGGCTCGGGCGGGGCGGGCGTTCTGTTCAACACCAGCGGCGCGGCGAGTAACGCCGGTACGATCGCCGCCGGCGCCGGCGCGGCGGGCGGCGCCGGCTACTATGGCGGCAATGGAGGCAATGGAGGGGCCGGGGTAAGTCTGGCCGGCGGCGGTGGAACCTTCAACAACGCCGGGCAGATCAAGGCCGGCAACGCCGGCGCGGGCTTTAGTCCAGGTTCCAAGACCGTCGGCTTGGGTGGAAATGGCGGCGCCGGTGGCGCGGGGGTCGTGTTTTCCGGCGCCGCGGTGCTCATCAACACGGGCTCGATCAGCGCCGGCCTTGGCGCGGCTGGAGGCCAGGGGAGGGGCGGCAATGGTTCCGCGGGGCCAAACGGGAACGGCGTGGTATTTTCCGGTGGCGGCGGAACCATGATCAATGGCTCCAAGAACGTCGCGAGCGCGCTGGTGACTGGCCTCATCGGCGTCTACGGAGCGACCGGCTCGGTCGCCACGGTAGTGAACTACGGCACGCTGAAAGGGACCGGCGGGGTCGCCGTCCAGTTCCGCGCGGCCGGCGATCGGCTGGCGCTCGAGCCGGGCGGGACATTCCAGGGCTTGGTCCAGGGCGGCGGCGGAACGCTGGAGCTGGCCGGGCAAGCCGGGACGATCAGCGGCCTGGGGACGAGCTTCACGGGTTTCGGGTCGTACGTCGTCGACAGCGGCGGGCACTGGACCCTCAGAGGGACGAACACCATCGCGGCGGGAAAAACGCTCGCCGACGCCGGGACACTGACCAACGCGGGAAGGTTCAACGGCGGATTGACGCTTTCCTCATCGAGCGCGGTCCTGATCGTCGACGGGGGTTCAACCATCGTCGGCACGGTTCAGGGCGGTGGCGGATTGCTGGACCTGGCGGCGGGAACTGGCACGATCACCGGGCTGGGGACGAGCCTCAGTGGTTTCGGGTCGTACGTCGTCGACAGCGGCGGATCCTGGACGTTCAGCGGGACCAACACCCTCGCCACCGCCAAGAGCCTGACCGTCGCCGGATCGCTGAACAACGTCGGCACGATCGTTGGCGGCGGCGTGACGCTTTCGTCCGCGGCCGCGCACCTGATCGTCGAGAGCGGATCGGCCATCACCGGAGCGGTCGCTGGCGGCCGCGGGACCCTGGAGCTGGCGTCGGGAACTGGCACGATCACCGGCCTGGGCGCGACGGGCATGGTCTCCGGCGGCGAGACGCTGACTTTTAGTGGTTTTGGTTCCTACCAGATCGACGCGGGAAGCGCCTGGACGCTGACCGGGACCAGCACGATCGCGGCGGGAACAACCCTGGCCGACGCCGGCACTTTGAACGTCGCGGGGTCGATCGTCGGGGGCAGCCTTGGAATCGAACTGCTCGCGGGGGGCGTCGTCACGCTCGGCGGATCGATCAGCGGCGGCGCCGGTGTCGATGGCGGCGGAACGAATTACCAGGGCGGCGTCGGCGGCGCCGGCATTGCCGGTCTATCCACGGGGAGCATCACCAGCAACTCCGGCGTGATCGCGGGCGGCTCCGGCGGCGGAGGCGCCTATTACAACGGCCCCGGAGCCGGCGGCGCGGGCGGCGCGGGCGTGAGCCTCGGCTCGGGCATCATCATCAATAACGGCGGAAAAATTGCCGGCGGGGCCGGCGGAACGGGAGTCAGCTACTACGACGTGGGCGGCGCCGGCGGCGTGGGCGGCGCCGGGATCAGCCTGGCCGGCGGTGGCACGGTCACTAACGCAGGGGGAATGATTTCCGGCGGTGCTGGCGGCGCCGGTGGAGTGGGCGGCTACTACGGTGGGTCCGGCGGCGCTGGCGGCGTCGGGGTCGTTCTGGCGGGCGGCGGCGAGGTGATCAATACGGGGGGGACCATAGCCGGCGGCGCGGCCGGCGCGGGCGGCGTGGGCGGCAATAGCTCCGGATCGGCGGGCCAAGGTGGCGATGGCGTCTTCATCACGGCCGGCGGCGTGGTGGTCAACGGGAACGGCACGGCAGCCATCGCCCTCATATCAGGCGTGACAGGCGTGTACGCCGGCCCGGGCGGCGCCGCGACGGTGACCAACTTCGGTACGATCGACGGTACCGGCGGCGTCTCGGTGCAGTTCAACTCCAAAGCCGACCGCCTGATCGCGGAGGGCGGTTCGACCTGGATTGGCGCGGTTCGTGGCGGCGGCGGGACGCTGGAACTGGCGTCGTCGGGATCGGGGGCGATCACCGGCCTCGGCGCGACGGGAACCCTCTCTGGGGACGAGAGCGTGACGTTCAGCGGCTTTGGGACCTATGTGTTGGACGGAGGGGGCTGGAACTCTTGGCGGATCCGACAGTCTCGCGGCCGGCGAAAGCTTCACCTTAGGTGGCGGGTTGACTGTGAGCGGCGCTCTCACCAACCAGGGCGTGATAGACGGTTCCATCGGGGCCGATGGTTTGACTCTGACGGCGACTGGCGCCGTGAACAACAGCGGCTCGATCATCGGGGGCGCGGGCCGCATTGGATACACGGGGGCGGCGGATGGCGCGTATTTGCTCGGCGGTCTCCTCACGAACACCGGCACGATCAGCGGAGGCGCTGGGTCGAACAACGCCGGCTTCGGCGGCAACGCCGGCTACGGTCTCGTGGTGGCCTACAACGCCACACTTTCGAACGTGGGCGCCATACTCGGCGGGCAGGGGGGCGATAGTGGCAATGGTACCGGCGGTGGCACAGGCGGTGTCGGCGTAGATACAGGCGGCGGTGTCTTCACCAACACCGGCCGGATCGTCGGCGGTCAAGGTGGCGCGGGCGCGGGCGCGGGAGGCGTCGGATTCCGCGAATTTCTCTCCACGATCCTGGACAACGCCGGCTTGGTGCAGGGCGGCGCGGCGGGCTCCTCCTCCTCGTACGCATATGGCGGCGCGGGCGCCTACATGTGGGGGGGCGGAACGGTCATCAATACCGGTACGATCGTGGGCGGCGGCGGCGCGGGCCGTTCCGGAAACGGCGTCGTCCTGACTCCGGGCGGCCTCGTGGCCAACGGAAGCACGACCTCGGCAGCCGCGCTGATCGAGGGCTTCATCGGTGTCTACGCCGGCGCGGGCGGCGCGGCGACGGTGACCAGCTGGGGCACGATCGACGGGACCGGCGGCGTGGCCGTCAAGCTCGCATCGTCCGCGGATCGCCTGATTGTCGAGAGAGGCTCGACCTGGATCGGGTCAATTCAGGGCGGCGGCGGAACCCTGGAGCTCGCCGCAGGCAACGGGACGATCGCCGGACTGGGAGCCACCGGAACGGTGTCCGGGACCGAAACGATGACCTTCAGCGGCTTTGGCGCCTATGTGCTGGACAAGGGCGGCATCTGGACTATGGCCGGGAGCAATAGCCTGGCGGCGGGAACGACCCTGACTGACGCCGGCGCCCTGACCATCACCGGCACGATCACCAGCGCGGGCATGATCGCCGGCGCGGCGGGCTCGAAGATCACGCTGAAGAAGGCCGATATCGTTGGTGGAGCACTGTCGTCGGCGACGACGGTCAGCGTCGCCGGCGCCGGCAACATCCTCGACGGAACCAGCGGAGCCCTGACGCTCCAGGCGAGCCTGAGTCTCGCTGACAAAGCCTCGCTGACGCTCCAAGGGGCCGTGGCCAACAGTGGGACGATCTCACTGGCCGGCAAGACCGCGACCACCAGCCTGATCATTGGCAAGCCCGGCGCGACTTTGAGCGGCCACGGAACAGTGATGCTGGGAGGCAGCGCGCTGGACATTCTCACCGGTTCGGCCACGACGGCGACGCTGACCAACGTAGACAACGCGGTCATCGGCGGCGGCCTGATCGGCAACGGGAAGATGACGCTAGTCAATCAGACGGCCGGGATCATCGAGCAGACCGGCAGCGCGGCCCTTACGGTCAACACCGGAACCAAGGCGGTGACCAACGCCGGGACGATCGCGGCGACCGGAACGGGCGGACTGACCATCACCGGGGGCGTGACCAACACCGGCCTGTTCGAAGCGATCGGCGGCGAACTGACTTTAACCGGCAAGGTGACCGGCGCCGGACACGCTGTGATCAACGCGGGCACGCTCTATGCCGCCTCGACGTTCACCGAGGCGGTCACCTTCAGCGGAACCACCGGCGAGCTGATCCTGGGCGCCTCGCAGACCTATACTGGCAAGATCACCGGCTTTTCGGCCACGGGGGCGACCACACTGGACCTGCGCGACATCGTCTTCGTCAGCGCCGGCGAGGCGACGTTCAGCGGCACGACCAAGGGCGGCGTCCTCACGGTCACCGACGGGATGCACTCGGCGAAGATCTCGCTGGTAGGCGACTACAGCAAGTCGACATGGGTCGCTTCCGGCGACGGCTTCGGTGGCGTCACGGTCGTCTCTCCGACCGCGCCGAAGCCTCAGGGTTTTGTGATCGCCATGGCGGGGCTGGGAAGCCAACCTGGCTCGGCGACCGGAAGCCTCGCGGCAACCGCACCGCCCTGCCCCGCGCCGACCCTGATCTCGCCGGTCCACTGACGGTGGAGCGCAACCGCCCCGTGGCTCACCGCCCGAAAAACGAGGCGATCACAAACAGATAACGGTGACAGGATAAACAGATAACGGGTCGCGGTAGGGACGGCGATTCCTCGCCGCCCCCCGCACAGATCCGGACGTGCGGCTTTCCCGCATCCGGCTCCTGCCAGAGGTCCGACGTAACCGCCGTACGAGGCCTTGGTGTCGGCGTAAGCGTCGTTCCTAGGTCACGGGCGCGGCGGCGTCTGCGTCGGGAGCCCATGGCAGGAGTTCGTCGATCCGGCTTTGTGGATGTCCCTGGACGATCCGCGTGATGGTGTGGGCCAGGTAGGCCTCTGGATCGATGGCGTTGAGCTTGCAGGTTTCGATGAGCGAGGCGACGACCGCCCAGTGCTCGGCGCCGCCGTCGCAGCCGGCGAAGAGGGCGTTCTTTCGGGTCAGGATGATGGGGCGGATGGAACGTTCGACGGTGTTGGAGTCGATTTCGATGGTTCCGTCATCGACGAAGCGGGTGAGCCCCTGCCATCGGGCCTGCACGTATCGGATGGCTTCGGCCAGCTTGCCCTTCTTGCTGATGGTCTGGAGTGTGGCTGCGAGCCAGGGCTCCATGGCGTCCAGGAGCGGGCGGCTTCGCACGCGGCGGCTGGCGGCGCGGGCCTCGGCGGAGCGTCCGCGAAGGTCGGCCTCGATGGCGTAGAGGGCCTTGACGCGTTCCAGCATCTCGCTCGCGAGAGGTGCGGGGCCGGCGACGGCCAGTTCGTAGAACGGACGGCGCACATGCGCCCAGCAGAAGGCGAGCTTCACGTCACCCTTTTCGGCCAGGGGGCGATAGCCGCCATAGCCATCGACCTGCAGCACGCCCTTGAACCCGGCCAGGTGCTCGATCGGCCGCGCGCCTTTGCGGTCGGTGGCGTAGACATAGACCGCCGCCGGGGGATCGCGCCCGCCCCAGGGCCGGTCGTCCCGGGCGTAGGCCCACAGCTGGCCGGTCTTGGTCCGCCCTCGTCCGGGATCGAGCACCGGCAGCGTGGTCTCGTCAGCGAACAGCTTCCTCGAGGCCTTGAGGTATTCCAGCAACCTTTCATGCACCGGCCGCAGCAGGAAGGCGGCCCGCCCGACCCAGTCGGCCAGGGTCGAGCGGTCCAGGTCGACACCCTGTCGGGCGTAGATCTGGGCTTGACGGTAGAGCGGGCAGTGGTCTGCGAACTTGGCCACGAGGACATGGGCGACCAGGGCTTCGGTCGGCAGGCCGCCTTCGATCAGCCTGGCCGGCGCCGGGGCTTGCGTCACGCCTTCTTCGCAAGCCCGGCAGGCGTACTTCGGGCGGCGGGTCACCAGGACGCGGAACTGGGCCGGGATGACGTCCAGCCGCTCGCTGACGTCCTCGCCGATCTGGTGCAAGGCGCCCCGGCAGCAGGGGCAGCTCTTGTCCTCGATATCGACGATCCTCTCGATCCTGGGCAGATGGCCCGGCAGGGACCCGCGGTTGGTCCGACGCGTCCTGGCCTTCTCCGCCTTCCTATCGGACGCCGCGGCCTCGACCTTGGCGTCATCCTCGGCTTCGACTTGCTGGGTCTCGTCCAGCGCCAGTTCCAGCTGATCGACAGGGAGCGTCTCGGCGCGGCGGCCGAAGCGGTGACGTTGGAGTTCCTTGATGATCTGCCGCAGGCGCTCGGCCTCGGCGTCCCGTTCGGCCAGAGCCGCGGCGTGCGCCGCGCGCTCGGCGATCAGCATGGCCGCGAGTGTCTCGGCATCCTTCGGAAGGGGGCGGGCGATCGTCGTCATCGGTGAAGATTAGAGCATATTTACAACGGCTTGAGGCGCCCCCACGCGCCCCTTGAGTCACCTTGCCGCAGGTCAGTTCGCGGCCATCGGAGCCCGCGTCCGACGGCTCTGATGCACCCGCCGCCAGTCCAGTCCTTCGAGCAAGGCCGACAACTGCGCCGCGCTCATCCGCAGGGTTCCGTCCTCAACCTTCGGGCGATTATATACCTTGCAAACCCAGCGGGAATGAGGCATAAGGATCGGGTCAACGAGGTCCGCCATGTCCATCCTTTCCGCCCCCTACTTTCATGATGAAGCCGCCGCCTTCGAGCACGTCGAAGCGGTGATCTGGCCGCAGGGCCCGGTGTGCCATCATTGCGGCTGCACCGGCCGCATCAGCGCGATCAAGCCGAACATCGAAAAGCGCGTCCGCTTCGGCCTGAAGAAGTGCGGCGACTGCAAGAAGCAATTCACCGTGCGCATGGGCACGATCTTCGAAGAGTCCAAGCTCCCCCTGCATATCTGGCTTCAGGCTATCCACCTGATGGTTTCCAGCAAGAAGGGCGTCTCCAGCTCACCAACTGCACCGCACCTTGGAAGTCACCTATAAGACCGCCTGGTTCCTCTCCCATCGTATCCGCGAGGCCATGATGGCGGGCGATCTGGAGCCGTTCGGCGCCGAGGGCGGCGCGGTGGAAGTCGATGAGACCTACATCGGCCGCAAGCCGGGCGTCCCCGGCACCACCGGCGGCCACCACAAGTACGACCGTGATGGCTCTCGTTGATCGGGCCACCGGCCGCGCCTACAGCGAAGTCATCACCCGCTTCGACCACAAGACCGTGGGCGATCTGCTGGAAGTCGCCATGTCCCCCAAGGCTCGGCTCAACACCGACGAGGCCAACGTCTACAAGGGTCTTGGCTACTGGTTCGCGTCGCACCAGACCGTCAACCACAGCGTTGACGAGTACGCCCATTATCAGGGCGGCCACATGATCACTACGAACACCGTGGAAGGCTACTTCTCCATCTTCAAGCGCGGCATGAAGGGCGTCTACCAGCATTGCTCTGGCAAGCACCTGCACCGCTACCTCGCGGAGTTCGATTTCCGCTATTCCAACCGCGTCCGCCTTGGCATCGATGACACCCAGCGCGCCGTGATCGCGCTTCAGGGTGTGGTCGGCAAGCGGCTCACGTACCGGTCAACTGGTGAGCGGGCAACGGGATAGACCGCACGGCCGAAAACGTCGCCGGCTTCGCGGCCGTGATCCACGAACCAGGGGCGGTGACCAATTGGAACTTCCATTCGATACCCCTTCGACGGGATTCGAAGAAAAATGAATCTTATCAAGGGTTTGTTTTTCCTAGATTTCTTCTCATTGCCGCCTTGATCAGATCGTCTTTTTGCTAGACAATTGCGCGTCCTTGGGAGCGTTCCATGTCTGACGATCTGGTCACGTTCATCATCGACGGAAGCGAGCCTCGCGGAGGCGCGATCCCGGCGAATGTGTTCATCGCTAAGCTGACAGCGTTCATCGGGACGCTGTACGGCTTTGAGCGGGCCTTCACGCGCCACGCCAAGCGCCAGATCGATCTGGAGATCAGTGGTCTTGAAAAGAACAGCCCCGGCCGCGTCGCCATGCGGCCGCGGTCTCGCGTGTCTGGATACGATGGACGCCCCGGCGCTTCGGTGGGGTTTTGACCAGCTTCAAAGATTGCGGGAGGGGAAGGAAGTTGACGCGGCTGTCAGCCAGGCCGTTCTAGATAATGTTGTCGACTTGGCTCAGTATCGAGATGGTAAATTCCCGGCTTTGGGTTTGATGCGGGCATCGTACGGCTCGACTACCGTTGAGATAGATGAGACGCTGGCAGCCAGAGCAATGATTGCTCGCAAAAAACGCGCCGCAGATACGCAGCCCCAATGGAGGGCCGGCGTTTCCAAGGGAAATGTCTTCGGACAACTACGCGGCGTCATGGATATAGAAGGCGAGCATCACTTTTATATATCGCCCCCTACGGGCCCTAAGCAAGTCGAATGCGTTTTTCCAGAGACGCTTAGGGCCAAAATGGCTGACAGCTTGTTTAAAACCGTTCGGGCGAGGGGTTACCTTCACTATAGCGGGAGCTCTCCGTTTCCCTTCCTTCTAGAAGCTGAATCGTTAGACGGCGTTCAAGAACCAAATGAGCATTTTTCGGATCTGCTTGGGTTATTTAAAGGGTTAGAGTCCGCCGAGATGATCGGCGAGATTGCCTAGTGCCGGAAGCGATCGATATATTTTATTGGGATGCCTGTATGTTCTATGAGCACCTGAACGATGAAGCGGCCGACCCTCTGAAAAAGATATACGTGCGTGAACTGTTGTTAGACAACGAAGCGAAGAGAAATAGAATCTGCACAAGTGTGTTCACGCACATAGAAGTATTGCCCGCAAAATTAGAGCCGGGCGCAGAGGCGAGATACTGGGCTCAGTTTGGCTCTCTCCACTTCTTTGACATTGAGATCGACAGGAATGTGATCTCACTCTCAAGGGAAATCAAGGACTATTACTTTCAAGAGGCAACGCCTAACCGGCCGTATAGGATGATGTCCTCAGGGGATTCGATTTCAGTTGGCGACGGCAATAATACATGAGGTTACGGAGTTTCACACGAGGGATTCTAATAAGAAAGGCGGAAACATTCCTCTTATTGGCCTCGACCTCAGTTTCGCCAGGAGGGATGATTTGCGGCAAATACAAGTTGAAGATAGTCAACCCAACGGCCGAACAGGCCGAGTTAGACTTGGTGAAAGAATGACCAACGAGATTGGCGATAAACGGCCCCAGTCTGAGAAATTCAAAGACCTCGCCCGCGAGCTGGAATGCGACGATGACGAGAAGTCGTTTGATGAACGACTTAAAAGGGTGGCTTCGCCGCCGCGCCCGGTGAAGGCGGAGAGGCCCCAGTAGGGGGCCCATGCCCCTCTCCAATTTTAATTCCGCCGCCGTTGCGCCTGATTTGGTTGTGAGATGCGCAGAACGGGATTCCGGGATCAACTGCTATACCCGCGCCTCCGTTGTCTTCGACAATGTTGTCCCTGAAGACGGTTGCGCCCGGCGGACATGCATCGACCGGCACCGGGCTGGCGGGAGCGCCTTCTGTGTGATGGTGCCGAACGGGCGGTGGTAAACGGGTCTTCTTGGCTACCGCCACAAACTTTGGCGGCGTGGGCTCGGCGGCCGGGGCCTCTAGCGGTAGCGGGGCGGCCTTCACCTGAACCGTAGGAATGGCCCCTGGGGACTTTGGCTGGTGGCCGCCGAAGCCGTCTATTACGAAAATCACTGGCGCAACGATGATCATTATGCAGGCCACTGCAAACGCTACGCTCGCGAGGAAGACTATTATGCGCGTCAGGGGCTTCCCAACCCTCGGCCCGAGATGCTTCTCAAGCATCTCGACTAGCTCCGCCGGTTTGGAGATGTCGACCACGTTGCCCGCCTACCCGATTCGCTTCGGGTTTGCAAAAGACATAATCGCCAACCTTCGGCCGCTGGAACCGGCCATCCTCCAGCCGCTTGGCCAGCAGGCACACGCCCGTTCCGTCCCACCACAACAGCTTGATCCGATCGGCTCGCTTGGACCGGAACACGAACACCACCCCGCTGAACGGCTCCAGCCGCATCTGGTCCTTCACCAGCGCCGCCAAGCCCTCCGCGCCCTTCCTGAAGTCGACGGGTTTTGTGGCCACCAGCACCCGCGTCCCGCCCGCCAGCGCGATCACCGCCCGCCCCGCAAGGCCCCGATCACGGCCACCGCCATGCCGGCATCGGCGCCCCGTTCGATCCGCACCCGCGCGGCCCCAAGCTCGATCTCGATGCGGCCCGCCTCGGGGCGAGGATCCGCATCGTCCACCATCACCGGCGTGAATGTCATGCCGCTCCCGCCCGCCAGCCGGGCGTCACGGCGCCAGCCAAACAACTGGTTCTTCGCCAGTCCATATCGGTCCGCCGCCTCGCCCACGGACGTCGCATAGCTCTCGGCGACGATCCGCGCCTTCGTCTCGGCGCTCCAGCGCCGCCGTCGACCCACCCCGGTGAACACTTCGATCCGCCGCGCTGACGGCATCGTCAGCACATCGTCACCAGACATCATCACCTCACCAAGCCAAAACGACCGCTCAAACTCAGCGATCAGGCGACCAGTGAAAAGGTGGGAGAAGGACGACGCTTACAGAGTAGGTAAGGGTAAATCATGACGAGAGTAGGAAAGGGTGAATATTGTGAGAGCTGGTCTCAGCCGGCGCGGGACGAGTAGATGAGCGTCGGCGGCTGCTGTTGCGAGGCGAGGGACGTCTGGCTGGCGACGACGGAGCCGCCCGGGCCATGGCCGGCCATGGCCTGGGCGAAGGCGGCGGCCGGTGGGGCGACCACGAAGCCGCTGTGGGTGATCTCGAACATCGTGCCGACATTGTGCTTCCCGCCCTCGTAGGTCGAGCCGAACAGGTTGCCCGCCGCATCGGCGATCAGGCCGCCCTGAGGGTAGGAGCCATTCAGGACAGTGAAGTCGACGAGGGTGGTCGGCGAGCTGGCGTAGCCGCCGGCGGTCTTGACGATCTCGAACACCGTGCCGCTGCTCTTGGGGCCGCCTTGATAAGTCGTGCCGAAGATATTCCCCGCCGCGTCGATGATGAGTGGGGCCCATGGGCCCGACCCATCGGCGCCTGTGAAGCTTACCAGGGTGGTTGCGCTGCCGTAGCCGCCACCAGTCTTGGCGATCTCGAACACCGTACCGTGGCCGCCATTGACCCCGCCGGCATAAGTCGTGCCGAACAGGTTGCCCGCCGCGTCGGCCGTCAAGCCGGCCTGAGGGTCATCTCCGTTGAGGCCCGAAAAGGTGGTGAGGGTTGTCGGCGCGCTGGCATAGCTGCCGCCGGTCTTGGCAATCTCAAACACGGTGCCACCGTTTTCGGCTCCGCCAAACCTGGTGACCCCGAAAAGGTCTCCCGTCGCGTCGACGAGCAAATTACCAAACGGATTCTCTCCATCAGCGACATTGAAGCTTACCAGTGGGGTTGCGGCCTTAGCGTAGCCGCTTTAAGTCTTGACGATCTCGAACACTGTGCCGATACCGCCGGCTCCGCCGTTATTGGTCGTGCCGAACAGGTTGCCCGCTGCGTCTGCGACCAAGCCGCCGTAAGGATTCTCGCCAGCGGCGGCCGACAATTTGACCAACGTGGTCGGGGCGCTCGCGTAGCCGCTTTGCGTCTTGACGATCTCGAACGCCGTCCCAAATCCGCCCCCTTCAAATTCGGTCGTGCCGAACAGGTCGCCCGCGGCGTCTACGATCAGGCCGCCGACCGGGCCCTTGCCGTCGGCGCCGTTGAAGCTGGCGATCAGAACGGGCGTTCTCGCATAGCCGCTCTGGGTCTTGACGATCTCGAACACCGCGCCGTCCTTGTACGCCCCGCCAAACTGCGTCGTGCCGAACAGGTCGCCGGCCGCGTCGGCGATCAAGCTTCCGGTTGGGTGTGAACCGTCCGCGCCGGCGAAACTGGCCAGGGTGGCGAGCGTCGGGCCGGCGGGCGGGGCGATGCCAAAACCGTCGGGGTTAAATGAGACGACGCCGGGGACAGCCCATGAGTCAGAAGTACTCGAGGCTCCGGCGTCCAGACCACTGAGCGCATGAGCGATTTTCAGCCCGGCGGCCCGGATCGCGGATTTCCAGATAGATGTCGGCGGCATTGTCGATTCCCCATTTGCAAACCGTCCGGATTGGACGGAAGCCCACTGGGGGAACCGGAAACGACGACCTTCGCGGGTCACCCCTGGCCGGAGGTCATTACCATCGAAACCGCGCGCGATGCATTGAAAGTCGCTTTTTTCAGCCCACCTCTCCCATCCTGGCCGGGGTCTCGTCCCGGCCACCCATGGCGATCTGAAGAGAAATCTTAGAGGGCAAGCGAGCGGCGCGATGGGTGGCCGGGATCAAGAACCCGGCCATGACGAGAGTAGGGAGGGGTGGAAGATCGTGAGAGGTGGTCTCAGCCGGCGCGGGACGAGTAGATGAGCGACGGCGCTTGCAATCGAGAGGCGAAGGAAGCCGGGCCGGTGACGGCAGGAGCCGCCTGGGCCATGGCCGGCCATCGCCTGCGCGAAGGCGGCGGCCGGCGGGGCGACCACGAAGCCGCTGTGGGTGATCTCGAACACCGTGCCGACATTATGCTTCCCGCCCTCGTAGGTCGTGCCGAACAGGTTGCCCGCCGCATCGGCGATCAGGCCGCCCTGAGGGTAGGAGCCATTCAGGACAGTGAAGTCGACGAGGGTGGTCGGCGAGCTGGCGTAGCCGCCGGCGGTCTTGACGATCTCGAACACCGTGCCGCTGCTCTTGGGGCCGCCTTGATAAGTCGTGCCGAAGATATTCCCCGCCGCGTCGATGATGAGTGGGGCCCATGGGCCCCAACCATCGGCGCCCGTGAAGCTTACCAGGGTGGTTGCGCTGCCGTAACTGCCGCCGGTCTTGGCGATCTCGAACACCGTACCGTGGCCGCCATTGACCCCGCCGGCATAGGTCGTGCCGAACAGGTTGCCCGCCGCGTCGGCCGTCAAGCCGGCCTGAGGGTCATCTCCGTTGAGCGCCCGAAAAGGTGGTGAGGGTGGTCGGCGCGCTGGCATAGCTGCCGCCGGTCTTGGCGATCTCAAACACGGTGCCACCGTTTTCGGCTCCGCCAAACCTGGTGACCCCAAAAAGGTCTCCCGTCGCGTCGACGAGCAAATTACCAAACGGATTCTCTCCATCAGCGCCATTGAAGCTTACCAGTGGGGTTGCGGCCTTAGCGTAGCCGCTTTGGGTCTTGACGATCTCGAACACTGTGCCGATACCGCCGGCTCCGCCGTTATAGGTCGTGCCGAACAGGTTGCCCGCTGCGTCTGCGACCAAGCCGCCGTAAGGATTTTCGCCAGCGGCGGCCGACAATTTGACCAACGTCGTCGGGGCGCTCGCGTAGCCGCTTTGAGTCTTGACGATCTCGAACGCCGTCCCAAATCCGCCCCCTTCAAATTCGGTCGTGCCGAACAGGTTTCCCGCCGCATCGACGATCAGTCCGCCCACCGGGCCCTTGCCGTCGGCGCCGTTGAAGCTGGCGATCAGAACGGGCGTTCTCGCATAGCCGCTCTGGGTCTTGACGATCTCGAACACCGCGCCGTCCTTGTACGCCCCGCCAAACTGCGTCGTGCCGAACAGGTCGCCGGCCGCGTCGGCGATCAGGGCGCCGGTTGGGTGTGAGCCGTCGGCGCCGGCGAAACTGGCCAGGGTGGCGAGCGTCGGGCCGGCGGGCGGGGCGATGCCAAAACCGTCGGGGTTAAATGAAACAACGCCGGGGACGGCCCATGAGTCAGAAGTACTCGAGGCTCCGGCGTCCAGACCACTGAGCGCATGAGCGATTTTCAGCCCGGCGGCCCGGATCGCGGATTTCCAGATAGATGTCGGCAGCATTGTCAATTCCCCATTTGCAAACCGTCCGGATTGGACGGAAGCCCGCGTGGGGAACCTGAAACGACGACCTTCGCGGGTCACCCCTGGCCGGAGGTCATTACCATCGAAACCGCGCGCGATGCATTGAAAGTCGCTTTTTTCAGCCCACCTCTCCCATCCTGGCCGGGGTCTCGTCCCGGCCACCCATGGCGATCTGAAGAGAAATCTTAGAGGGCAAGCGAGCGGCGCGATGGGTGGCCGGGATCAAGAACCCGGCCATGACGAGAGTAGGGAGGGGTGGAAGATCGTGAGAGGTGGTCTCAGCCGGCGCGGGACGAGTAGATGAGCGACGGCGGCTGCTGTTGCGAGGCGAGGGACGTCTGGCTGGCGACGACGGAGCCGCCGGGGCCATGGCCGGCCATCGCCTGGGCGAAGGCGGCGGCCGGCGGGGCGACCACGAAGCCGCTGTTGGTGATCTCGAACACCGTGCCGACATCGTGCTTCCCGCCCCCGTAGGTCGAGCCGAACAGGTTGCCCGCCGCGTCGGCGATCAGGCCGCCCTGAGGATAGGAGCCATTCAGGACTGTGAAGTCGACGAGGGTTGTCGGCGAGCTGGCGTAGCCGCCGGCGGTCTTGACGATCTCGAACACCGTGCCGCTGCTCTTGGGGCCGCCTTGATAAGTGGTGCCGAAGATATTCCCCGCCGCGTCGATGATCGAGTGGGGCCCATGGGCCCGCATCCATCGGCGCCTGTGAAACTTACCAGGGTGGTTGCGCTGCCGTAGCCGCCACCGGTCTTGGCGATCTCGAACACCGTACCGTGGCCGCCATTGACCCCGCCGCCATAGGTCGTGCCGAACAGGTTGCCCGCCGCGTCGGCGATCAAGCCGGCGTCAGGGGCGGCTCCGTTGGCGCCCGTGAAAGCTGACGAGCGTGGTCGGCGTGCCGGCATAGCTGCCGCCGGTCTTGGCGATCTCGAACACCGTGCCGGCGTTATTGGGCTCCGCCATTAGTTGTGACGCCGAAAAGGTCGCCAGTCGCGTCGATGATCAAATTACCAACCGGACTCCTTCCGTCGGCGCCATCGAAGCTGACTAGCGGGGTGGCGGCATTTGCGTAGCCCGTCTGGGTCTTGACGATCTCGAACACCGTACCGATCCCGCCGGCTCCGCCGGTATAGGTCGTGCCGAACAGGTTGCCCGCCGCATCGGCCACTAAGCCGCCGTAAGGATTCTCGCCAGCGGCGGCCGAGAATTTGACCAATGTGGTCGGAGCGCTCGCGTAGCCACTTTGCGTCTTGACGATCTCGAACGCAGTCCCATAGCCGCCCCCTTCAAATTCGGTCGTGCCGAACAGGTCGCCCGCGGCGTCTACGATCAGGCCGCCGACCGGGCCCTTGCCATCGGCGCCGTTGAAGCTGGCGATCAGAACGGGCGTTCTCGCATAGCCGCTCTGGGTCTTGACGATCTCGAACACCGCGCCGTCCTTGTACGCCCCGCCAAACTGCGTCGTGCCGAACAGGTCGCCGGCCGCGTCGGCGATCAAGGTGCCGAAGGGGTGTGAACCGTCGGCGCCGGCGAAACTGGCCAGGGTGGTCAGCGTCGGCATCGCGGTCGTAGCGTCGCCCGTCCGGATAAATGAGACGCGTCCGGTGCCGGCCCATGTATCCGAAGCGCTCCCCGCGCCGGATTCGGCGTCCAGATCACTGAGCGCATGAGCGATTTTCAGCCCGGCGGCCCGGATCGCGGATTTCCAGATAGATGTCGGCGGCATTGTCAATTCCCCATTTGCAAACCGTCCGGATTGGACGGAAGCCCACTGGGGGAACCGGAAACGACGACCTTCGCGGGTCACCCCTGGCCGGAGGTCATTACCATCGAAACCGCGCGCGATGCATTGAAAGTCGCTTTTTTCAGCCCACCTCTCCCATCCTGGCCGGGGTCTCGTCCCGGCCACCCATGGCGATCTGAAGAGAAATCTTAGAGGGCAAGCGAGCGGCGCGTGGGTGGCCGGGATCAGAACCCGGCCATGACGAGAGTAGGGAGGGGTGAATATTGTTAGAGCTGGCCTCAGCCGGCGCGGGGCGAAAAGACGAGGGTCGGCGGCTGCTGTTGCGAGGCGAGGGACGTCGGGCCGGCGACGACGGACCCGCCGGGACCATGGCCGGCCATCGCCTGGGCGAAGGCGGCGGCCGGCGGGGCGACCACGAAGCCGCTGTGCGTGATCTCGAACACCGTGCCGACATTATGCTTCCCGCCCTTGTTGGTCGTGCCGAACAGGTTGCCCGCCGCGTCGGCGATCAAACCGCCCTGAGGGCCGGCCCCACTAAGGCCCGTGAAGTTTACCAAGGTCGTCGGGGTGCTGTCGTAGCCGCTTTGGGTCTTGACGATCTCGAATACGGTGCCGCCGTTGTGGGCGCCGCCAAAATAGGTCGTGCCGAACAGGTCCCCCGCCGCGTCGATAATCAGTCCCGCCCATGGGTTCCCTCCATCGGTTCCCGTGAAATCGACCAGGGTGGTCGGGGTGCTGGCGTAGCCGCCGGGCGTCTTCACAATCTCGAATACCGTACCATGGCCGCTCGCCCCGCTACCGGTATAGGTCGTGCCGA
>CAWHEE010000006.1:0-26254 GCA_963828365.1 uncultured Alphaproteobacteria bacterium
GGCCGAACGGCCAACTCGCCGACCAATTCTCGAAGCAAATTCGATACTCTTCCGACCATGGACGGAACCCTCGGCAACCTGGTCGGCAAATGGAATGAACCAGCTCGTCCCGAGCGGATCAGCAAGTTTTTCAACCTTTCAGTGCGGTCTCGCACAGACCCCGATATGGGATCGTTGAAGAGTAGTGTTTCATGCTGTCACGCAGGGGCGATTTCGTCATGTCTCGATCAATTCCGAGCGGTATTAGAATGACCGTTGGGCGCGAGGTTTTTACGGTGGCACCGCTGTTGCTGGTGTTATCGGCTAATTGTTTCGCCACGGGGGTCTTGGCAAAAGACGCGCAGTCCGGCGACAAAGAAATAAAACCCCTTCCCGTCGTGCGTTATATAAGCGCCGCATCGAATACAAACGCTTACAAAGTCACTCCGATGGATATGACTGACCCTATACGAGCCTGAAGATCACGCCAAAAGAGCCTATTGCGGGACCAGATGATCTCAATGACGACGGCTCGGACAAGCCTGAGCGCGCCTACGACAAGGAGCGGCCGTCGTTCATCGCGAGGCTGTTCACGACACGCACCGTCAACATGGTCGCCGTCGCGAACGCCACGATCTCCGATCCCGATGTCAGCATCTCCGTGCCGTTGTTTTCGATCGAGCACAAGATTACGCATGGGTCGCCGGACGAATACGTAACCAATTACACGTCGTCGCATTCCGCGACACCGCTGTTCAGGATCGGGGCGTCGACGGTATTCACGCTGCACGTCAATGAAATGATCTCAGGCGACCAGTCGCTGACCGGGCTATCGGGCATCATCAAGGCGGTGCAGATGGCGACGACGATCGCCGCTCCGCAAGCCAGCGTCCTGACCACGCTGTCCAGTCCGAGCGTGCAGGATGCGTCCCACGCGATCGAGTCGACAGTGAGCGGCATCCTGTCCTCACACAAGACCGAAGACATCGAGCTTGCCCGTGACATGAGCCTGTTTTTCGATAGCAGCAACAGCAAGACTGGCGACGGCGGTCATGACCGTGAGGCCATGTTCGACTATTCGATCGTGGCGAGGGCGCCGAGCAATTTCATCAAGTATTCATTCGAGCGTTTCGCTCGTTCGGGCGGCGGGGATACCGGCGATTACGACAACAAGGCCAAGCCGGTGCCGATCGTCGGACACTGGTTCGTCTGGCTTACCTGCCCACGCCCCTCGATCTTCAGCCCCCAGGATATCTGCGACGATGTCGCGCCAAGCAGCGCGGATCCGGCTGACGGCGCCAAGCCGTCCGCCGCCTCGGCGGGCCAACCGGGACCGTCCCAACAACGGGCAACAACAGGAACCGGCATTTCGGCGATTTCGTCGACCCCGCTGGATACCAACGCCGGCTACCCCGGGCCTCTGAACCAGCGCATTCAGGACACCAAGACGGCAATCGTCCAGCGCCTTCAAGGACGCCTCGGCGAGGTGCTGAACACGAGACTGTCCTCGCAGGTGACCGTCGAGGATTTCGTGACGTCGTCCAGCGCCTACAAGAGCTTTTTCAGCAAGACGTCGAAGGCGCCGGCCGACACGACAAAATTCTGCGCCGACGTCATAGATGCGCTCTACAAACAGGGGCTAAGCAACTTCGACGCCAGGATCGTGATCTGGGCCATGGCGCGCAATCTCTCCGACGTCCTGCAACTGCCCACGACGACGGTGACGACAAAGGGCGCGACGCCGAGGGACTACGTCGGCGGCGGGGCAAGGCGTGGACGTGCCGACAAATTGCAACGAGCTGGTAAATCCAACGTCAAGCGATGCGAAAGGCGACACTTTCGCGAACGACGTCAGTATTCCTTTGCGGATCGCTCCCGCCGCCTCCCCCTCGGCGAAGCCTGGTCAATCTTGAACCCGGTTTTCGCTGGCGGTTCTCGGCATCGGGCCGCGTCACGGAAGCCGGCGCCGGTCGTCACGGTCGATCGCGGCCGCGGCTGTGGCAAAGACTACAGATCGATTGCGCCCAGTGGGGCATCCTTCCAAAGTCGGGTCTCGCGCCGGCCCGCGGGCGCCCTCGCGGGGCAGGATGGGTCTGAAAACTGAGGAGGGCGGCGGATGTTGAAGTCGGACGGCGCGGGGAGCGGGCGTCGGAACCTCGCGTCGACGATGGTGGCGCCGGATCTGGTGCACAAGGACGGGGAGGATGTCGGGCGGGCGCTGCCGCAGGACATGATCATCGAGCTCAATCTCGACTATCGGGGCGGTCGTTCGGCGGCGCGGGCGCGGGTATCGGGTTTCCTGGACCAGGCGGCGCGGGGCGCCAAAAACGGCTGGACGGGACGCGGCACTATCTGTTCGCCACCTTGACCCTGGAGCAGGTCGACCGCTTGATCGACCTGGACAAACCGACGCAGGACACGCCGCGCGCCCGCAAGGTCGAAATGGCGATCTATCGGCTGTGGAGTGATCGGCCGGTGACGGCGGCGCTCGACCGCTCTGTGCTGACGGTCAAGGCCGACGCCTGCCTGCGGACGTTCAGCGCCGACGGTCGCGGCATCGTCTGGGCGGTGGTCGACAGCGGCATTGATGGCGGCCACGCGCATTTCACCTGGCGCGATACGCTCGCGCCGGACGGGCTGGAGGCCGGGTTCGCGCCCCCGACCGGAGAGGGCGCGTGCGGACTGCGGCACGTCAATTTCACCGACGACGCCAACAGCTCGCCGCTGGTCGACGAGGCGGGGCACGGCACTCACGTTGCGGGGATTATCGCTGGGGCACGCCGCCGTTAGACGGCCAGGGGCCCAAGACCAGCGCGCGGCGGCTGGTGCAGCGGGCACAGACCGGATCGACCAAGTTCTATGACGAGGCCCTGCCCTCGCCGCTCACCGGCGTCGCCCCGCTGGCAAGCTGCTGAGCTTGAAGGTGATGATCGCCACCGACGGCGGTAGTCATTTCGAGAGCGCGGTGATTGCCGCCCTCGACTATGTGGCGCGAGCCAACGACGACGGCCGGCGGATCCGCATCCACGGCGTCAATCTCAGTCTCAGCATCGACGTCGACCCGCGGTTCTATGCGGTCGGCCAGAGCCCGGTCTGCGTCGCCGTCAACCGGCTGGTGGAAATGGGGGTGGTGGTGGTGGTCGCTGCCGGCAACGCCGGCTCGGGCTTCGCGACGGTGGACGGGGCCGCGCAGGGCCAGGTGCGGTCGGCATCGGCCAGAGCATCAGCGACCCCGCCAACGCCGACCTGGCGATCACGGTCGGGTCGACGCATGCCGAGGCCCCGCATACCTATGGGGTTTCGTATTTCTCCTCGCGCGGGCCGACCGCCGATGGCCGCAACAAGCCGGACCTGGTGGCCCCGGGCGGAGGATCGTGTCCTGCGCCTCGAGCGGCTGGCTGACGGCGCCGCCGGCCGACGAGCCGGTGGTGTTCGCCGCGCCGTTCGTGGCCGATCCCGCGGTGGTGTACTATCGCGATGAGAGCGGGACCAGCATGGCGGCGCCGCACGTGTCGGGGGCGGCGGCGCTGCTGCTGTCGGTGCGGACCGAATTCATCGGCAATCCGCGCGAGATCAAGGCGCGTCTGATGAAGAACGCCACGTCGCTGAACCGCCGGCCGGAATACCAGGGCGCCGGCCTGCTGGACATATTCGCACTGCAGGATCTCTGACCCAGATCCGTCAACCTCGGGGAGAACGACCATGGATCAGATCGCCGGCTGGCCGTACATGCCGCTGAGTTTCGACGCCTCCGGGAAACGGCTGGGGACAGGCCCGATCAGGCCCGACGGCCTCACCGACCTGGTGGTGATCAGCCACGGCTGGCACGGCGCGGCGCAGCCGGCGCTGGACCTGTACACCAGCCTGCTGACCAAGGTCGCGCCCGCGCTGCCGGCCGACCCGGCCCGGAAGGTCGGCGTCGTGGGCATCTTCTGGCCGGCGGACGAATTCAACGACGACCTGTCGCGCCAAACGGTCCCGGCCGGAAGCGGCGGCGCCGCGTCGCTGTCGGGAGGCTCGGACGTGTCGCAGGCGGTGATGCTGGCGCGGGCCAGGGCGGTGGCGCACTTCCTGGGCGACAATCCCGAGGCGATGGCGGCGGCGGCCAATACCGCGCAGGCCGGCGCCGACGACGCCGATGCGTTCGTCGATCGCCTGCGGGCCCTGGTCGCGCCGCCCGCCGGGGCCAGTCCGCAGGACATGGCGGACCACAAGGCGCTGCTGTCCGCCACGCCCGGGCGAGACCTGCTCGACGCGTGGTCCCGGCCGTTCGGCCTGGGACCGCCCTCCGTCGGCGGCGGGGCCGCGGCGATCGGCCAGGGCGGGAACCCGATCCTCGACCTGTTCTTCGGCGCGCGATCGGCGGTGGTCACGGCGCTCAATACGGCGGCCTATTTCGAGATGAAGGCGCGGGCCGGGGCGATCGGCGCGGCGCTCAGCCAGCTTCTGGAGGCGGACGGCCTGGCGGGCGTGCGACTGCACCTGATCGGCCACAGTTTCGGGGCCCGGCTGGTGACGGCGGCGGCGAACGGTCTCAACGCCGCGCGGGCGCAGAGCCTGACGCTGCTGCAGGGGGCGTTCTCGCACAACGCCCTGGGCGTGGGGATACCGGGGGTGGGCGACGGCTTCTATCGCGGCGTGGTGGCGAACGGGCGCGTGCGCGGCCCGATCACCATCACCCATACCTGGAACGACACGGCGGTCGGCTTCTGGTACCCGCTGGCGTCGCGGGCGTCGAACACGGTGGCGTCCGGCTTCATCCAGACCTCGCCGACCTTCGGCGGCGCGCAGGACCCGCATGGCGGCATGGGCGCGAACGGGGCCATCAGCCTGGCGGCGGGGGAAGGCGGCGACGCCGTCTACGACGGCGCGTCGGCCCTGGCCCTGCAGCCCGGCCATATCAACAACCTGCACTGCAACGCCTTCATCCACGCCCACACCGACGTGGACAACGCCGGCTGCGGACGGGTAGTGGCTGCGGCGATGCGCTAGGCGGCGGGGTTGGTCGCGGCGCCGCCGGCAAGAGCCGCCTGGAAGGCGGCGGTACGAGACTTGTAGCGCCGGCTTTCAGGCGGCTCTTCCCGGGGACCGGAGCCGGGGCTCAGGCGACGGTCAGGACCACCTTGCCCTGGGGATGGTCTTCCTCCAGGCAGCGGTGGGCGGCGGCGGCCTGGGCGAGGGGGAAGGTCCGGGCGACGGTGACCTTCAGCTGGCCGTCGTCGATCAGGCGCGCGAAGGTGGCGAGCTGCTCGGCGTTGGGCTCGGCCATGTAGCGGCGGGCGGTGATGCCGTGGGCTTCGGCCTTGGCCGGGTCGGGGTCCTGGACGGTGGAGATCAGCCGGCCGCCGCGCAGGACCATGGCGAACGAGCGTTCCTGGGTGTCGTGGCCGATCAGGTCGAAGACCAGGTCGACCGGCTCGGCGGCGTCCTCGAAGCGCTGTTCGCGGTAGTCGATGACCTGCTCGGCCCCGAGCTCGCCGACCTGTTCGACCCCGCCGCCGGTCGCGGTGGCGATGACGTGCGCGCCGGCGATGCGGGCGAACTGCACGGCGAAGGCTCCGACGCCGCCGGCCGCGCCGTGGATCAGGACGCGCTGGCCGGGCTGCAGGCCGCCATGGTCGAACAGGCCCTGCCAGGCGGTGGTGGCGGCCAGGGGCACGGCGGCGGCGCAGATCATGTCCAGTGTGGCGGGCTTGGCGGCGAGGCCGGCCGGGGCGCAGAGGGCGTAGTCGGCATAGCCGCCGTCGGCCCAGTCGAGGTGGGCGAAAACCTGGTCGCCGACCGCGAAGCCGGCCCCCGCGGTCTCGACGACGCCGGCGATGTCGCGGCCCAGGGTGAGCGGCAGGTCCGCTGACGTCACGCCGGGAAATTCACCGCGGCGGATCTTGTAGTCGACCGGATTGACGCTGGCGGCGGCGACCCTGATCGACAGCATCCCGTCGCGCGCGGCCGGCGGGGCGATGTCGTCGAGTTGCAACACTTCGGGACCGCCGAAGCGGTGAAGGCGGATCGCCCGCATGATCATATGGCTCCGTCAACCGTGGTCGGGAGCAAGAACCGTCCGACGCCCGCCGGGTTCCGCCGCGCGGCCGGTCCGGCGGCCGGCGTCGGCCTGGCGGCGGCGAGCGGCCGAGAATGAGCCTCCCGCGCGGTTCGGCGTTATGTCGCCCATGCAAGCGACATCTCCTCCACCGCCGCCCCCGCCCCACGCCCCGGTCCCGCACTTTTCGCCCTCGCCGCCTTCGGTCTCGATCGCCGAGGGCCTGAGCGGGTTGGCGGCCGGCGGACCGGGCGCCTGGCAGCGGCTGGTCGACGCCCTGGCCCATCTGGCGGTCAACCTGCTGATGGCGGCGGCCATTTTCGCCTTCACCCTGTGGGCGGCGCGCTGGGCGGCGGGGATGGCCACGCTGGCGGCGGCGCGCATCCACCGGCGCCAGGATTCCGATCCGACCCTGCAGACGTTCATCGGCTCGCTGGTGCGCTATGCGGTGCTGATCGTCGGGATGATCGCGGTGCTGCAGCAGCTGGGCGTGCAGACGACCTCGGTGATCGCGGTGCTGGGCGCGGCGTCCCTGGCCATCGGACTGGCCCTGCAGGGCGGCCTCAGCAATGTCGCCGCCGGGGTGATGATCCTGCTGCTGCGGCCCTATCGGGTCGGCGACCGGGTCGAGATCACCGGCAAGCTGGGGCGGGTGCGCGGCCTGGACCTGTTCATGACCCGGCTGACCGACCTGGACAACCGGCTGGTGTTCATACCCAACGGCAAGGCGTTCGGCGACATCATCGTCAACCACTCGATGCCGGAGGCGGTGCGCATCGAGACCGAATTCCGCATCGGGCACGACATGGACGTCGATCTGGCGCTGCGGCTGCTGATCGAAAGCGCCGCCGCCGATCCGCGGGTGGTCGCCGAACCGGCCCCGTGGGCGAAGCTGACGGCGGTGAACGACGGGGCGGTGACCGTGACCTTGCGGGCGTGGACCGGGCCGGCGGCGTTCAACGACACGCGCTTCGATCTGATCCGGGCGGTGAAACAGCGATTTGAGGGCGCCGGGCTGAGCTTCGCCTGACCCGCGATCGACCCGGCGATGCGCCACCGCCTGGCGCGAGGCGAATTCCGGGGTATAGGCGAACGGATGTGGCGCCGCGCCGCCGGAGGGAGCGATCATGGACGTCGAAGGCAAGAGCGTGCTGGTGACCGGAGCCGGAGCCGGGATCGGGCGGGCGGTGGCGGTGATGTTCGCGCAGCGGGGCGCGGCGCGCGTGGTGCTGGTGGACATCGATGCGCGGAGCCTGGCGGCGAGCGCCGAGGCGGTGCGGGCGGCGGGGGCGCGAGCGATCGCCCTGACCGCCGATCTCAGCAAGCCGGAAGAGGTGATCGCGGTGTTCGAGGAAGCCGACCGCGAGACCGGCGGGCTCGACATCGTGCACAACAACGCCGGGATCATGACCGGGCTGCCGGATTTCCCGGACACGGTGATGGCAAGGATGATCGCGGTGATCCAGATCAATCTGATCGCCATGATGGTCGGCACGCGCATCGCCATCGAGCAGATGCGACGGCGCGGCGCGCCGGGGGTGATCATCAACACCAGCTCGATCGCCGCCTTCAGCACCATGCCGGCGGATCCGGCCTATTCGGCCTCGAAACACGGCATCCTGGCGTTCAGCCGCTCGTGCAAGCCGCTGCACGCCGCTCACGGCATCCGGGTGATGGCGATCTGCCCGGGCGTGGTCGACACCGCCATCGTGCCGAAGGACGCCGAGTGGCTGGCGCCGGTTCTGGCGTCGCTGAAGATGCTGGCGCCGGAGGACATCGCGCGCGCGGTGCTGGACATCGTGGCCGACGACACGCTGGCCGGCGACCAGGTGACGGTGAGCAATGCGCCCGCCGGGTGAAGGAGAGCCAGGGAAACCCGAACGGACACGGACGACTACGAAAGGCGAGTGAATCCGCCGGGCGTCATTTGGACGATCAGCCGCGCAGTCCACCGCCGGAGCGCCGGCTCCCAGCCCATATGGGCCACGACGAGGTGTTTACCTTTCCTTCTATAAAGCACGCCGTATTCCAATGAGAGCATTGGCGATCGAACGGTCTTCGCCGTTCGAGGCTCCTTGCGGTCAGTGTTCCAGGAGCAGGGGTTTCAGCTTTTCGACGAGGTCGGGCCAGGGGCGGCGGGGGCGGCCGTCGAGGCTGATGCAGGCGGCTTCGACGGCGGCGCGGGCGATCAGTCTCGTCGGCGCGGGTCAGGGTCTGGCGTGATGAACAGGCGCGGCCCGCGGACGCGGTCGTAGGTGGTGCGCACCAGCAGGGCGTCGTCGATGCGGGCGGCCTTGACGAAATCCATCGCCAGGCGGGTGACCACGAAGGCGCTGGGGTCGGGCCGGGCCATCAGCTCGCGGTGGTGCACGCCGGCCAGGCGCAGGAAGTCGGAGCGGCCGCGCTCGAAATAGCGGGCGTAGTTGGCGTGGTAGACCAGGCCGGTGAAATCGGTGTCCTCGTAATAGACCCGCACGGCCAGGCGATGCTCGCGGCCCTCGAACCAGCCGGCCGACGGTTCGTCCTGGCTCATTCGCCGCCCTCCCCGCCGTCGGCCTCGCCGATCACCCGCCATTCCCACAGGCGGGCGAGGTGGTCGTAGTCGCTGTGCTGGCGGCCGATGAACTTGGGCATGGCCCAGGACAGGTAACCGGTGGCGGGGTCGTCGAAAAGGGCGATGCGGCGGCGCAGGCCGGCCAGGGCGGCCTCGGCCAAGGCGGCGCTTTCGCCGGGCGCGGCGCGGATGAGCTCGGCGCCGGGGATGCGGCCGCCGGATCACCCGGACATAGACCAGTTCGCCGGGCGGCATGGGCCGAGATCGCGGAAACCCGCCGGCGGCGAGGATGGCGCCGGTCAGGGTGAGTTGCGGCGCGAGGCCGGCGCGGACCTCCTTGGCGCTGGGCGGCAGGCCGGTCTTGAAGTCGAGGACGTCGGCGCTCGCGGCCGCGGGCCTCGATGCGGTCGGCGCTGGCGGTGAGAGTGAACGGGCCGCCGGGCGTTTCGAAGACGTATTCACCCCTGGTCTCGACGTGCAGCCGCGCGCCAGGCCGGCGGCGGCGTTCGAAGTCGATCACCCAGGGCGCGACATTGGCCGCCAGGGCCTGTTCGCGCGCCATGCGGCCCCCGCGGCATGCCGGCCTCGACCAGAGCCTCGACGACCATGGCGGCGAAACGCTGGTCGGCATCGTGCGGCAGAGTCCTCGGGATGGTCGCGGGAGAAACGCTCGAAGGCGGCATGGATGGCGGTTCCGCGGGCCAGGGCCTCGATCGCCGCAGTCCGGCGGATCGAGCGGAGCAGCCGGAGGATGTAGCGGGCGTAGAGGCGCATAGGGGTCGCGCACCCAGCGCTCGACGCCGGTGACCGCCATGCGGCGGGGGCGGACGGCGAGCGGCGGGGCCGGGGCCGGCCGGGCCGCGGTCTTCAGGCCGGGCGGCGGCGGATCGAGCGGCGCGTCGAGCGCGCGGGCCCAGGCCAAAAGCTCGGCGCGGCGGGGCAGTTCGACCCCGGCGCCTCTGGCCAGGGTCTGCAGACGCCACAGCCAGCGCGAGGCGACCACCGGGGAGCCGGCGCGGCGTTCGCAATGCAGCAGGACGACCCGGGGCGCGGCGGCGGCCTGGGCGAAGTCATGGGCCGAAAGCCCGATCCGGCGCTCGGGCGGCGGCAATCCCAGCCGCTGGCGCATCGGCCGCGACAGGAAGGGATCGAGCGGCGCCGCGCGCGGCCAGACCCCCTCCTCCAGGCCGGCGAGGATCAGCCGGTCGGCGCGGACCAGGCGGGCTTCGAGCACGCCCAGGATGGCCAGCCGAGGGTGGCTGGCCGCCCCGCCGCGCAGGGTCTCACCCGCCAGCAGGCCGTCGAGCAGTTCGGAGAAGCCGGCGCGGGTGGCGGGCGGCAGGCCCTCGCTCTCGTGAATCAAGGCCGAGAGCAGACCGGCGGCCGCCTCGCCGGCCATGCCCGCCCAAAGCTCGCCGACGCCGCCGTTGGGCCCGGCCGCGAGGGATTCCAGCGCCAGAGCCAGAGCGCGCGCGGCGTCGGCGGGCGCGGCGACGTCGTCGGCGAACGGGGCCGCCGCCCGGTCCAGGGCGACGCGCAGCCGGCCGGCGAGGTCGAGGGCCGCCGGCTGGTCCGCCAGACGCGCCGCCAGTTGCGGCCAGTCGCCGGGCCGCGGTCCGCGCAGGCCCCGCAGCTCCAGCGCCCAGCGCGCCGCGGCCAGCGGCCCGGCGGTCAGGCCCAGCCGGCTCAGCGGATGCTTGGCGATCGCCAGCAGGCTCACCGGATCGGTGGGATCGGCGACCGCGCGGGCGACGAGGCTGGCGAGAACCGCGACCGGGGCGCCCGCCAGCGGACGCCCGGAGGAGCTGTCGGCGCCGATGTTCCAGCGGGTCAGGCGCGCGCTGACCCGGCGGGCGAGGTCGGCGTCCGGAGTGATCAGGGCGGCGGTGGCGTCCGGGGTCTCCAGGGTTTCGCGCAGCAGCAGGGCGATGACCGTGGCCGCTTCGTCCTCGTCGCGGGCGGTGACCACGCTCAGGCCCCTCAGGCCCACGGCGATCGGGTCGACGCCGGTTTCGGCCCCCTCGGCGCGCAGGGTGTCGATCTGCCGCAGCCAGTCGGCGGTGGCGACCGGCGGGCGCAACGCCTCGTTGATCAGCCGCCGGCGCCAGCGGCCCTGGCGTCTCGCGATCGGCGGCCGGGTCCCAGTCGGCGACCGCGGCGCGGGACAGCTCGAACCGGTCGAGCAGGCGTTTGAGCCCGCCCTGCGGATGCTGGTCGTCGACCGCGGCCCAGGCGTCGTCGGCGAGCGACTTGTCGAGCCCGGGCAGCACCACGCGCCGCGCGGGGCGGCGGCGATGGCGGCCAGCAGGTCGGCGGCGGCCGGGGCCGAACCGGTCGAGCCGGCGGCGACGATCACCCCGTCCGGCGGCCGCGTTGCGCCAGCCTCGGCCAGACGGCGCAGCAGCAGCACGCGGCGGGTGGCGACATCGACCAGGCCGAGGGCCGCGAGGCGGCCCGGCCAGACCTCCAGGGCCAGGTTGAGGAACCGCGCGGACGCCTGCCAGTGGCGGGCCAGATCGCCCTCGACCAGGGCCTCGACGGCGCGCGGATCGCCGGTCTCCTCGATCTGGCAGGCGTCGAGGAAACCGGCCAGGGCGTCGGCGAGTTCCAGGGCCGCCGGCCGCGTCGAGCCGGCGGCCCAGCAGATATTCTGTTTTCCGCCACCAGCCGCGCCAACTCGAAGCGCCGCCGCCAGGGGCTGATCGCCGGCGGCAGGTCGAGGCCGAGGTCCCCCGGCTCGAACGGCGCCTCGCCTTCTTCCAGGTCGCCGAGCGCCCGGATCTGCGGCAGCAGCAGGGCCCTGGCCGCCGGCCGATGCGAGGAAGGCGTGGGCCAGCGAGCGGGCGGCGCGCCGCGTGGGGACCAGGATCACCGCGTCGGCCAGCGCCGCCGGGTCCGATGGCGGCGAGCGCGCGATAGACGCCGCCGGCGAGGTCCTCAAGGAACGGCCGGTGAGCGGCGATGGTGAACCAGCGCGGGGCCGGGGCCGCCAGGAACGAGGTCATCGGCCGGCCTCACCGGTGCGACGGCGCGGAGGCGGCCGATGGCGAATCGCGGACCGGGCGATGGACATGCGGCAGGCTAGCACGATCCGGGATGCCCGAGGCCTCAGCACTCCACGACATTGACCGCCAGGCCGCCCTGGCTGGTTTCCTTGTACTTGGCGGACATGTCGTGGCCGGTCTGGCGCATGGTCTCGATGACCTGGTCGAGGGAGACGCGGGCTCGGCCGATCGCCGTGCATGGCCAGCCGCGCGGCGTTGACGGCGGTGACCGAGGCGATGGCGTTGCGCTCGATGCAGGGGATCTGCACCAGGCCGCCGACCGGATCGCAGGTCAGGCCCAGATTGTGCTCCATGCCGATCTCGGCGGCGTTGGTCACCTGCTGCGGCGTGCCGCCCCAGACGGCCGCCAGGCCGCCGGCGGCCATCGAACAGGCGACGCCGACCTCGCCCTGGCAGCCCATTTCGGCGCCGGAGATCGAGGCGCGCTGCTTGTAGAGCAGGCCGATGCCGCCGGCGGTGAGCAGGAAGCGGCGGGCGCGGGCGAGGTCGCCGTCCTCGCCGGTGCATAGTGCTTGATAACCGCCGGAATGATTGCCCGCCGCGCCGTTGGTCGGTGCGGTGACGACCCGGCCGCCGGCGGCGTTCTCCTCGTTGACCGCCATGGCGTAGACGTCGAGCCAGTCGAAGATGCGCTCGGCCTCGTTGGCGCCCGGGCGAGCGAGGAGAGTGCGCCAGATCTCCGGGGCGCGGCGGCGGACGTGCAGGCCGCCGGGCAGGACGCCTTCGCTGGTCAGGCCGCGCTCGATGCAGGCCAGCATGACGGCGATCACGCGGTCGAGGCCCTGGCGGGTGGCCTCGGCGGGCCGCCAGGCCGCCTCGTTCGCCAGCACCACCTCGTCGATCGCCGGCGGTCGCGCTCGCAGAATTCCAGCAGCATCGGCGGCCGAGGTGAAGGCGAAGGCGACCGCGCGGGCGGTCTTGACGGTGTCGCCCGCGGCCGGGGTTTCGAGCTGTTCGCGGGTGGCGACGAAGCCGCCGCCGGTGGAATACCAGAGCTCGTCGGCGAGCAGATCGCCGGCGCCGTCGAACGCGCGCAGGCGCATGCCGTTGGGGTGCAGGTCGGGGATGACGTTGCCGGCCAGGTCGATGTCCCGCCGCGCGTCGAAGGCGATTCGGCCGACGGCCAAGCAGGGCGATGCGACTGACGGCGCGCACCTGGTCGACCAGCCCGGCGACGGCGGCGGGGTCGACGCGTGTCCGGGTCATGGCCGAGCAGGCCGAGGATCACGGCGGTGACGCTGCCATGGCCGGGCCCGGTGAGGGCCAGCGAGCCCTGCAATTCGACATGCAGCCGGCCGAATGGGCAGCAGGCCGCGCGTCGGCGAGGGCCTCGAGGAAGCGCTTGGCGATCCGCATCGGGCCCACGGTGTGCGAACTGGAAGGGCCGATGCCGACGCGGAAGAGGTCGAGGACGGAAATCACCAGGGGCGCTCGCAAGGTTTTGGGGGCAAGCCCCGCTGTAGCAGAGTTGGCGGGCGCCGGGGGGCCGTGCGAAACTGGATCTGGCGCAATCCAGGAGGTTTCGTCGATGTTCGTGGCCATGAACCGCTTCAAGGTCCCGCCAGGCCAGGAGGCCGCGTTCGAGACGGTGTGGCTGAGCCGCGACTCGCACCTGAGCGAGGTCCCGGGATTTCTATCCTTCCATCTGCTGCGGGGTCCGGCCGGCGAGGATCACACTCTGTTCGCCTCGCTGACGCAGTGGCGGTCGCGCGAGGACTTCGAGGCCTGGACCAAATCGGCGGCGTTCCGCGCGGCGCATCGCGACGCCGGCGACAACAAGCCGCTGTACCTGGGCCGGCCGGTGTTCGAGGGCTTCGACGCCATCCAGGAAGTCCTGCCCGCCACGAGATAGAACGATAAGGCGTCCTTTCTCGTAACGCGGGCGTCTCGCCCGCTGTTCGAGGCGCGCGCCGATTTGCCGATCGCTTTTTGAAAAAGGGGCGGGCGAGACGCCCGCGCTACGAGAGAAATCAGTCCGCTCCCGGGCCAGGCCGTTTGGTCACTTGTGCGTGAACGGCGGGCGGCAGACTTGCGGCGCCGGGTAACGTAGCGTTAGCGTCTGGCTGGGCCAGGCGTGAGAGACCCGGCCGGGAGGAACGGCGATGAGCGTGTTCGAAGGGGCCGCGCAGGTTGGCGCGGGCGCAAGCGGGACTGACATCGAGATCCGGCGGATCGGCCTGCCCGACCTGCGGGCCGCCTTGCGCGACGGGTTCGACGACTTCCTGGTCCTGCGCGGGGAACTGTTGTTCCTGGGCCTGATCTATACGGCGGTCGGGCTGGTCGCCTCGGCGATCGTCCTGCAGAACCGGCTGGCGCCGCTGATCTTTCCGCTGGCCGCGTCGCTGACCCTGCTGGGACCGGCCGTGGCGTCGGGCTTCTACGAGCTGTCGCGGCGCCGCGCGCTGGGCCTGGAGACCAGCTGGTGGCATTTCTTCGATATTTTCAGGGGGCCGCGGGTCGTGTCGCTGACCCTGCTGACGGCCGTGCTGGGGGCCCTGATCGTCGCCTGGATGGCCTGCGCCTGGCTGATCTACGCCGCGACGCTGGGAAGCGCGCCGGACGTCTCGAGCGGGGACTTCCTCAGCCGGCTGTTCACCACGCCGCAGGGCTGGACAATGATCCTGGTCGGCAACCTGACGGGCCTGGCGTTCGCCGCCGTCGCTCTGGTGATCAGCGTGGTGTCGTTCCCGATGCTGGTCGACCGGCCGGTCGGGCCGGTGACCGCCATCGAGACCTCGGTGCGGGCGGTGGCGAAGAACCCGGGCGCGATGGCCGCCTGGGGCCTGACGGTCGCGGCGCTGCTCGCCCTGGGCTCCCTGCCGCTGTTCGCCGGACTGGCGGTGGTGCTGCCGGTGCTCGGCTACGCCTCGTGGAGACTGTACACCCGGGTGGTCGGACCGGATCTGGCTTAGCGCTCTCGCCCGCCATGCGCCGCGAGCCTGTTCGACCCGGCCAGGAAAGCGTCTGGGACTATCCGCGGCCGCCGCGGGCCGAGCCCTGCCGGCGCCTGGTGCGGATCGAGCACGGCGGGGGGGTGGTCGCCGAAAGCCGGCGGACGGTGCGACTGCTCGAGACCAGCCATCCGCCCAGCTATTATTTTCCGCGCGACGACATCGCCGCCACGCTGCGGCCCTCCGGCCACGGATCGTTCTGCGAGTGGAAGGGCGATGCGGCCTATGTCGATGTCGTCGTGGCGGGCCGAGTGTTCGCCGATGTCGGCTGGAGCTATCCGCGTCCCAGCCCCGGCTTCGAAATCCTGCGCGACCACGTCGCCTTCTACGCCGGCCCGTTCGAGGCCTGTTTCGTCGACGGCGAGCGGGTGACGCCGCAGCCCGGCGGCTTCTACGGAGGCTGGATCACCGCCGACCTCGCCGGGCCGTTCAAAGGGGTTCCCGGCAGCCGGTTCTGGTAGTCGCCCACACGCCACCGCCAGGCTTTTGGACGTGCATTTTGCGGGGACGGCGCGGCGTTGTAGTCGAGGGGACGAGGGGGCGCCCATGGCGGACATCTTCCTGTCCTACAAGGCCGAGGATCGGGCCCGGGTCAAACCGCTGGTCGACGCGCTCGTCGCCGAGGGGCTGAGCGTCTGGTGGGACGTGCACATCGAGGGCGGCGCGGCCTGGCGGGCGGCGATCGAGCGAGAACTGGAGAGCGCCGCCTGCGTGATGGTGGTGTGGAGCGAGGCCTCGGTCGGGCCGGCCGGACACTTCGTGCAGGACGAGGCGACGCGCGGGCAACGCCGGGGCGTCTATCTGCCGGTGGCGATCGACGAGGTGGCGCCGCCGCTGGGCTTCGGCCAGCAGCAGGCGCTGAAGCTGGTCGGCTGGCGGGGCGGCCGGCGCGACCCGCGGTATCTGGACGTCCTGGCGGCGGCCCGGGCGATGGTCGGCGGCGATCCGCGGCCGACCCCGACGGCCCCGGCCAGGCGCGCCAGGCGACGCTGGCCAAGCCGCATCTGGCTCGTCGCCGGCCTCGTGGCGCTGGCGGTGGCGGCAGCGGGCGGGGCGTGGCTGTCACGCCCCCAGCCGAGGCCCGCCAACAGCCTGGCGGTGCTGCCGTTCAGCAATCTCAGCGGCGACCCGGGCCAGGACTATTTCTCCGACGGCCTGTCCGAGGAGCTGGTCAGCACGCTGGCGCGGCTGAAACCGCTGCATGTCGCCGCCAGCGCCTCGTCGTTCCGCTTCAAAGGCAGCCACGAGGCCAGCGCCGTCATCGGCGCCAGGCTGGGCGTCGTCTGGCTGCTGGACGGCAGCGTGCGGCGGGAGGGCCAGACGGTGCGGGTGAGCGCCGAACTGGCCGACGCCCGGACCGGCTTCGAGCGCTGGAACGCCACCTACGACCGCGACCTGAAGGACATTTTCGCGGTGCAGAGCGGTATCGCCCAGGCGGTGGCCGAAGCGCTGAAGGTGCAGCTGTTCGGCGGCGACATCGCCGCGCTGAGCCTCAATGGGACCACCAGTCCCGAAGCCTACGACGCCTATCTGCGCGGGCGGCAGTTGCTGGAACAGGGCGCGGGCGAGGCCGGGTATCGCGAGGCGCTGGCCCGGTTCGACGCGGCGATCGCGGCCGATCCGCGCTATGCGTCGGCCTATGCCGGACGCGCGACCACCCTGGTCTATCTGGCCAACCAGTTCGAACCGCCCGCGCGGCTGGCCGCCACCTACGACGCGGCCCTGACCGCGGCGCGCCAGGCCGCCGATCTGGGCCCCGACCTGGGCGCGGTCCAGGCGACCCTGGCCTCGACGCTGGTCTATGCCCGGCATGATTTCTCGGCGGCCAAGGCGGCGTTCGCGCGGGCCGAGGCGCTGGGCGGCGGCGACGCCACGGTGCTGGCCGCCTATGGTCCGTTCCTCTGCTGGATCGGCGACTGCGGGGCCGGGGTGGCCACGATGCGCCGGGTCGTGGCGCTGGACCCGCTCAACCCCGCCGCGTTCAAGACGCTGGCCATCATCCTGATCGCCGCCCGGCGCTACGACGAGGCGATCGGGGCCATGCGCCGGGCCGAGGCGCTCAGTCCGCGCCTGGAATTCGCCCATGTGACCATCGGCGACGCTCTGGCGCTGCAAGGCCGCTATGACGAGGCGCGCGCCGAATATGCCCTCGAACCGATCCGCTGGGCCAGGCGAACCGGCGAGGCCATCGTGTCCTGGCGGCTCGGCGACAAGGCCGCCGCCCGCTCGGCGCTGGCCGATGTGATCGCCGACGGCGGCGAGGCCAACGCCTATCAGGAAGCGCAGATCCAGGCCCAATGGGGCGAGCCAGACCGGGCGATCGCCGCCCTGGACACCGCATTCGCGCACGACGATTCCGGACTGCTGATGCTGGCGGTCGATCCGATGCTCGATCCGCTGCGTCGCGACCCGAGGTTCCTGGCGCTGCTCAGCCGCATGAGACTGACCGGACCAGGGGTTTGAGGGCGCGATTTGTAATCTCCGCGAAAGCGCGCAAGATGCCGCCAGCAGACACAGGGGCAGGATCATGTGGCTATGTCGCGCGGGCCTTTGGCTGTTGCCCGCCCTGATCGTGCTGGGTCTCGGAACGGCGGCGACCGCCCAGCCGCACGTTCACCAGGACCGCAGCACCAACGGACCGCCCCCCCGCCGCCGCCGCCGCCCGAGCCGCCGCCGCCGCCTCCCCCGCCGCCCGCGCCGCCGCCGCCGGTCCCGCCGGCCTCGGACTATGTGGTGTATTTCGGTTTCGACCAGGCCGCGGTGACGCCCGAGGCGGACGAGGTGCTGGCCAAGGCGAGCCAGGATATCGCGGACAGGGTGAAGGACGTGGCGGTGGTTCGCCAGATCGACGCCGCCTACCAGGCCGGGGTCGCCGACTACAGATCAAGCTGGAACCGCTGGAATGCCGCCATGGGCGGCCGTGGCGACGCGGCGGCCCCGGTCATCGATCCCAAGGATCTTCCGGACCCGGCGCGCTACGCCGCCCATGAGACGATCGTCGGCTACACCGACACGGCGGGGACCGCCGACTACAATCAGCGCCTGTCGGAACGCCGGGCCAAGGCGGTGGCCGATGCGCTGGTGGCCAAGGGGGCGGCGGCCGACGGGATCAGCGTCGAGGGCAAGGGCAAGGCCGATCCGGCGGTGGCGACCGGCGATGGCGTCCGCGAGCCACTCAACCGGCGGGTGACCATCCACATCGGCTAGTCAGCATCGCCGGGGCCTCGCCGGCCGACCGCCGCCAGGCGCGCCTCGGCGGCGGCGCGCGCGGCCGGATCGCCGACGTGCATCCACACGCCGTCCATCACCACCCCGTGCAGGCGGCCTCGCTCGGCGAACGCCATCCAGTGCGAGAACACCCCGTGCGGTCCGGCCGGCCAGGCGTCGATCAGGCGAGGATCGATGATGTGGACGCCCATATAGGCATAGGGGGCGATCGCGGCGGCGCCGCGGTGGCTGATGCGGCCATCGGCGGAGCGGAAGAAGTCGCCGCGCCCTGCGAAGCCGATGCTGTCGGCGACCGGAACCAGCAGCAGCAGGTCGTCCATCCGGGCCGGATCCCAGGCCTCGACCAGACGCCGCAGGGCCGGCTTGCCGATTTCGAGCCATACCGAATCGATGTTGGCGACAAACACCGGCTCGTCGCCGAGCAGGGCGCGGGCCTTCTTCATCCCGCCGCCGGTCTCCAGCAGGGCGGCGCGCTCGTCGGAGTAGACGATTTCGAGATCACGCCGCTTGGCGAGATGGATTTCCAACCGGTCGGCGAAGGCGTGCACATTGACCACCGCGCGGGTCACCCCGGCCTCGACCAGCCGGTCGAGGACATGATCGATCAGAGCCTTCCCGGCGACCTCGACCAGGGCCTTGGGCCGATCGTCGGTCAGTGGCCGCAGGCGGGTGCCGAGGCCGGCGGCGAGAACCATGGCGGTGCTCGGGACCGTGCTGGACGACGTCATGCGCTGATCTCCGGTGGAACATGCCGCGCCAGCCAGGCGCCGAGCCCCGCGGGCGCCGGATCGGCGAGGCAGCGGTCGATATAGCGCCACAGGCGGGGCATGAAGGCCTGGTAGCGCGGCTTGCGGTCGCGCACCACCAGGCGCGCGAACAGGCCGAGGATGCGCGCGGTGTTGAGGGCTCCGAGGGCATGGAAAGCGGCGATGAGAGCCTCCCGGTCGGTCGTCGGCCGCGCGGCCAGATAGCGCTCCAGGACTGCCGCCTCGCGTTCGGCGGAGACGTCGCGGCGGGCGTCGTGCAACAGCATGGAGAGGTCCCAGGCCGGGTGGGCGCGCACGGCGTCCTGGAAATCGAGCAGCCCGACCCGGGCCGGGCCGGCGCGCGCGGGCAGCCAGATCAGGTTCTCGGCGTGATAGTCGCGGTGGCAGAAGACGCTCGCCCCAGCCTCGCCGGCGGCGCGGATCGGGGCCCACAGCGCCTCCCATTCGGCGCGGGCGGCCTCACCGAAATCCAGGTCCGGGTGAAGGCGCGGCAACCACTCCAGAAACAGCGCGCCGCCGGTCTGGAGGGCCAGGTCGTCGTAGGTGAGCAGCGGCCAGGACGCGCCGTCGGCGTCGAGGACGGCCGGTGGGGATCGGGCGTGCAGGGCGACGAGCGCGTCGGTGGCGGCGTCATAGAGGGGGGCCTCGTCGCCCCCGGCCTCGATCCGGCGGGCGAAGAGATCGTCGCCGAGGTCTTCGAGGACCGCCAGGCCGGCGGCGACATCGGCGGCCATGACCCGCGGGGCCGACAATCCAAGGCCGCGCAGATACCCCGCGCAAGCCACGAACGCATCGACCCGGCCGGCGGCGAGCCGGGCCAGGGCGTTGTAGCCGAGGGCGGCGCGGGTCGGCGCGTCGGCATCGGGCGGACAAGGGCGGCTCTCGACCGCCGGCGGCTGGTCCATCAGGATCAGCGTGCCGCCCGAGGGAGTGTGCAGGCGCTCGTAACGCCGCGTCGAGGCGTCGCCGGCCAGAGGCTCGCGCCGGACGTCGGCCAAGCCGGAGGCGGCGAGAAAAGCGCGGCGGGCGTCTTCGCGGTCAGCTGGCAATAGCGGGTCCCATGGGGTGGGGCGACTCAGGTCGCCCCCCGATGTGGCGCCGCAAGCCACCGTCAGGCAAGCCAGGGCCGCCTGGACGCCGGACCTTGCACCGCCGGCTTCCAGCCGGCTCTCACTTCGACTTCTACTACAGCCGGATGGGGCGGTCTTCCCAGGCGCCGTGGGGAGTGAGCCGCGCGTGGCGGGTATCGCCGTCGGCCGTGAGGTCGACGTCGAGGCGGTCTTGGGGCAGGTGGTGGCCGAGGCGCTCGGGCCACTCGATGACCGCGGCGCCCTCGCGCAGGGCCTCGTCGAGACCGATCTCCCAGGCCTCGTCGGGCGATTTCAGGCGATAGAGGTCGAAGTGGGCGATCGGGAAGCGTGGTCCCGGATAGACCTGCACCAGGGTGAAGGTCGGGCTGGGAATGTCGGCCTCGCCGGGGGCCAGCGCGCGGATAAGGCCGCGGGCGAGGACGGACTTGCCGGCCCCGAGCGGTCCGGCGAGGCAGACCGCCTCGCCCTTTTCGAGCGCCCCGGCGATCGCGGCGCCGAGAGCGGCGGTATGGGCTTCGTCGTCGAGCCGGAAGTCTCCTTCGGAGGGGACGATCATGGCGGGGGCCTTTCCGTGGCCGCAATTCCCTAACGGGTTCGCTATTGTGTTGACGCGCGCGAGGCGCGGCAACATGAAACAGCGGCGAGAGGATCGACGCGGCCGGAGGATGCCATGAAAGACATGCTGGGAACCGAGGACGACCTGTTCCGGGACGAGGTGCGGGCCTTCCTGGACGAGAAGTTCGACGCCGAACTGCGCGCCCAGACCGAGCGTCAGGGCGGCATTTTCGCCGAGCATGAGGTCGCCATGCGCTGGCACAGGATCCTTTACGAGAGGGGCTGGATCGCCCCCAGCTGGCCGAAGCAATACGGCGGACCCGGCTGGAGCGCGCGGCAGCGGGAGATCTTCTCGATGGAGTGCGCGCGGGTCGGCACGCCGTCCCTGCCCTCCATGGGCCTGACCCTGTGCGGGCCGGTGATCATGAAGTACGGCACGCAGGCGCAGAAGGACTTCTTCCTGCCGCGCATGCTGTCGGGCGAGCATATCTGGGGCCAGGGCTATTCGGAACCGCAATCAGGCTCCGACCTCGCCTCGCTGCAGACCCGCGCGGTGCGCGACGGAGACGACTATGTGGTCAACGGCAGCAAGATCTGGACCACCAACGGCCACAACGCCAACTGGCTGTTCCTGCTGGTCCGAACCCGGACCGAAGGCAAGCCGCAGGCGCGGCATCAGCTTCCTGGTCACCCCGATGGACGCGCCCGGGCTGACGCGCCGGCCGATCCTGTCGACCTCTGGCGAGCACGAGCTGAACCAGCTGTTCTTCGACAATCTGCGCATTCCGGTGGCCAACCGGATGGGCGAGGAGAACGAGGGCTGGACGGTGGCCAAGTATCTGCTCGAGTTCGAACGCGGCGGCGGCTCGCTGGGAGTCGGCCTGATGGCCGGGATGAACAAGGTCAAGGCGATCGCGGCGGCCGAGCCGGCGGATGAGGGCGGCTCGCTGATGACCGACGGTCATTTCAGGCGCAAGGCGGCCCAGCTCGAGATCGACATGATCACCGCCGACTGGACGGATCTGTATCTCAGCTCCGGGGCCGGGGTCGGCGAGAGCGTCGGCGGCAGCGCCGCCTCGATCAAGAAGTTGCTGGCCAGTCACAAGGCGCAGGACCTCGCCGAACTGGCGGTCGAGGCGATCGGCGCCTATGCGGTCGCCGACCAGCGCGCCGGCCTTGGCGCGCATCCGACCGAGCCGCCGATCGGGCCCGCGCACGCGCTCACCGTGATGACGCGACACCTGAACGGCCGCGCCAGTACGGTTTACGGCGGCTCGAGTGAGATCCAGCACAATATCCTGGCGCGTCTGATCGGCCTCTGAAGGCCGGTCCCGCCCATCACCATCCAGAAGGAGACCAGAGATGACGCTCGATCAATCGTCAGTGGGTGATCGCCGCGCGGCCGACCAACCGCATGCTGCTGGAGAGCGATTTCAGCTGGCGGGAGATCGAGGCCCGCGCCCCCGAGGCCGGCGAGGTGCTGCTGCGCACCCTGTATCTGAGCTTCGATCCCTCGCAGAAGGGGCAGATGGAAAACATCGGCGGCTATGCCGCGCCGCTGCATATCGGCGACGTGATGCGGGCCGGCGGTCTGGCCGAAGTGGTGGAGTCCAACGATCCGGCCCTGGCCCCGGGGGACAAGGTCAGCGGCTCGGTCGGCTGGCAGGACTATCCGACGATGCGGGCTCGCGATCTGCAGAAGATCGAGGACGACGACCTGCTGACCGACAACCTCGGCGCGCTGGGCGGCACCGGCATGACCGCCTATTTCGGGCTCAGCAAGCTCGGCAAGCCGTTTCCGGGCGACACGGTGGTGATCACCGGCGCGGCCGGGGCGACCGGTTCGGTGGCGGGCCAGATCGCCAGGATCGGCGGCTGCCGGGTGATCGGCGTCGCGGGCGGCCCCGAAAAGTGCCGGTGGCTGACAGAGGATCTCGGGTTCGACGCGGCGGTCGACTACAAGGCCGAACACGTCGGCAAGGCGGTTCGGGCGCTGGCGCCCAAGGGCATCGACGTGCTGTGGGACAATGTCGGCGGCGACCAGCTGAACGACCTGCTGGGGCAGATCTCTCTCTATGCCCGAGTGGTGATCTGCGGCGGCATCAGCCGCTACGCCACCGAGGATATGCCGGCCGGACCGCAGAACTACTTCAACCTGGTGTTCAAGCGCGCCACCATGCACGGCCTGCTGGTGCTGGACTATCTGTCGGAATTCCCGATGGCCCGCGCCCGCATCGCCGAGTGGATCCGGGCGGGCAAGATCTCGACCCGCGCGGATATCCAGGAGGGGCTGGAGAATGCGCCCAGGACGTTGATCGGCCTGTTCACCGGGGCGAACATCGGCAAGCAGCTGCTGAAGGTGGCCTGAGGTCCATCAGGCCACGGGGGCGTCGCACCCAGCCGTTTTGCCGATTCATCGGACACGGGCCGTCTCGGCCCGTTGCCTTGACCAGGCGCGCCGCTGATCGCCTTGCCACACGGCGAGGCGGCGGCGGGACGCCGCCGGTCCGAACGCGGCGCGAGCCCTACTCCGCCGCCATCCGGTGGCCCGGCGCCGTGGCTTCGCGGCGAGTTTCCTCGACATAGTGATCGACGGCGGTGTGCCACCGCTGGGGACCGACTTCGTTGCGGCCGAACAGGAAGTCGCGGTTGGCCCCGCTCTTCAGGCCGGCCTGAATATCGAAACCGGTCTTGTAGTCCTCGTCGCGCACCGCGCGGATCAGCAGGTCGACGCGGGCGTCGTACATCCTCGCGTTCCCGGTCGGTCTCCGGGCGCGCGTGGATAGAGGTGGTTCTGGATGGTGATGCAGCGGTCCGGGGCGACCGGGAACAGCTGCGAGATCATCCCGCCGCTGTTGGACATGGCGATCGAGACATTCGGAAAGATCGTCCGAACGGCGTGAAAGTACTCGTCGCGGGTCCATTCGGACTTGGGCACTGATCTTCATGGCCAGGATGTCGCCGCCCCGGGCGGTGCCGGACATCCGCTGGTGCGGCCCGAACGCGTGCTCGCCGAACGCTTCATAGACCATGACCACGCTGGGAGCCGGCGCCCGGGTCCGACAGGGTTTTCGCGTGCAGGAAGGGTATGTGATAGGTTTCCAGATAGCCGTCGTGGGTGACCTTCCAGTTGGCGCTCTGGAGGCTGTTCTGGTGATGCATGTGCCAGGTCTCGAGACCGAACGACTCGATCTCTGCCAGCATGCCGCCCAGGTAGCGTCTCCAGGTCGAAGGCGCGGCCGGGGGTCAGGCCCACGAAGATCAGGCCGGCGCGCTCCTCGCACGGCAGTTCCTTCAGATGGCGCTCGGCGGTGTCGATGTCGCCGAACTTGGCGGCGTCGGCGACGCCCATCAGCACGCCCTGATCGTTGTAGGTCCAGGCGTGGTACGGGCAGACGAACCGGGCGCAGTTGCCACGCGGCTGTTGCCGGCCAGGGTCGCGCCGCGGTGGGTGCAGACATTCATGAAGGCCCGGACGCGCTGGTCCTGCCGCGCACCATCAGCACCGGAACGTATCGAGCACCTTCATGGTCTTGTAGTCGCCGGGCTTGCGCATCTCGCAGGTGAAGGCGAGCAGCAGCGGCAGGCGCATGAAGGTGGCGTCCATCTCCTCGCGCCAGCGTGCCTCGCTCAGGTAGTCCTCCACGGGCACGCGGTAGACGCCCGGCGCCCAGTCGGTCGTTCCGGCTTCGGCGTGGGCGATGGCCTTGTCGATCATCTCCACGGCCTGGGCGTGCTGATAGGGCGACAGCGTCATGGCATCCTCTCGGGTTTGCAGCCGATACTACCCCGCGGGGCGCGTGCGTTCAATGCCCAAACATATAGCGCGTGACAGGATTGAATTCGTGGCCGGTTGGGTGCATCGGTTGACGCCTTAAAGATGATCATGCCGCGCCTGGACTTGCCGCGGGGCGTTCACGGGAGCCAATCACATGGACGGAAGTTCGACCGGCGGATTTCGCGCCGACCGCCACCCTTCGGAAAGCTACGAGGACATACTGGAGCGCGACTCCGTCGGCGCGCCCGATCATCTGCGCCAGCATCCGCGCTGGGACGAAGGCACGGACGCCATCCCGATCGAGCGCTATTACGATCCGGGCTATTTCGCCAAGGAGGTCAAATACCTGTGGTCGAAGGTCTGGCAGTGGGCCTGCCGCGAGGAGGAAATCCCCAATGTCGGCGACTACCGCATCTATGAGAACGTCGGAAAATCGCTGATCGTCGTCCGCGCGCCGGACATGTCGATCAAGGCCTTCTACAATTCCTGCCTGCATCGCGGCCGCAAGCTGGTGACGCTGAACGGCTGCCGGAACGAGTTCCGCTGCCCCTATCACGGCATGGCTTGGAACGGCGGACGGCGCGTTCAAGGACAACCCGATCGGCTGGGACTTCCCGCAATGGGACGGCAAGGACATGAGCCTGCCGCAGGCCAAGGTCGACACCTGGGGCGGCTTCGTGTTCGTCAACTTCGACCTGAACGCCAGGCCGCTGATCGACTACATCGGCCCGATCGCCGATCACTTCGAGCGCTACGACTGGAAGAACCGCTACAAGGCCGTGCATATCCAAAAGGTGGTCAAGGCCAACTGGAAGGTGGCGACCGAGGCTTTCATGGAAAGCCACCACAGCATCACCACCCACCCGCAGATCCTGCCCTGCCTGGCCGACGCCAACAGCCAGTACGACATCCTCAGCGACTACGTGAGCCGGCAGTTCTCGGCCGGCGGGGTGCCGAGCCCCTTCCTCGACCCGCGGCCGAGCGAGACCGAAATCCTGCAGCACATGACCGGCCGCCGCGACCGCCGCCGCGATCTCTACCGGCGACATTCCCGACCAATTGCCCGAGGGCATGACCGCGCGCCAGGCGCTGGGCGACATGTCGCGCGCGGGGATCGCGGAGGAGACCGGCAAGGACTCATTCGCACGCGTCCGACGCCGAGATGCTGGACGCGTTGCTGTACAACCTGTTCCCCAACTTCAGCATCTGGGCCGGCTATACGACCAAGCTGGTCTATCGCTGGCTGCCGGTCGGCCTCGATCCCGAGAAGGCGACGATGGAAATCATCCTGTTCGCGCCCATGCCGCAAGGACGGCGAGCGGCCGCCCCCGCGCCGGTCCGCTACCTCGACGAGAACGACTCCTTCATGGAGGTCGAAGACCTGCTGGGCGCGGCGGCGCAGGTGTTCCAGCAGGACATGGGCAACCTGCCCTATGTGCAGGAGGGGCTGCGCGCCTCGGGCATCGGCGTGGTGCACTACGGCCGCTACAGCGAGGGCCGCATCCGCCACCTGCACCACATGATCCACCGCTATATCGAAGAGGGCGAAGCGGCGGAGGCGGCGAGCGCCTAGCCAGGCGCACCGTGAGCCTCGTCATCCGCGATTTCGATCCGGCTCGCGACCAGGCCGCGGCGCTGTCGTTCATCGACGGGCGGCGATCGGCTGGGCGGTGCTGTCGATCGAGGACAATCCGGTCTACCTCACCGAGGTCGAACGGCCGCACGGCTATGTCGCCGAATCATTCGTGCTCTAGGAAGTCGGCCTCCGGATCGTCCGCCAAGTCTTTTTCGACGAAGCTCTTCATGGCTGCGGCGGCCGCGGCGGGGTCGGCGGGCAGGGCGGCGGCGGGGACCGGGCGGCCGATGGTGAGGGTGAAGGCCTTGCCTCGCTTGTTCAGCAGTTCGTGGAACAGGGTGATGTCGCGCAACTCGCTCAGACACGGTCGAAGAGGTGGAACAGGGTCGACCAGGGCCGGCGAGGTGCAGCGGCAGCACAGGGGCGCATATTTCGCGCGACCGAGAAGGCGCTGGTCGCCATGGGAGGTCGCTGAGCCGGCGGCGACGCGCCGCGACAGCGGCCGGCGGGGAAGATCATCAGCGCCGCTCGGCTTCATGGCCTGCCGGGTCCGCGCGAGGGTGAGCCGGGTGCGCGGCCCGGTGCGCTTGGCCTCGACCCACTCGACCGGATCAACACATCATCGAAGCCGGCGCAACCCGGCCAGCGTCGGAACTGGCGTAGAACACCA
>CAWHEE010000007.1:0-673026 GCA_963828365.1 uncultured Alphaproteobacteria bacterium
CAGTACCTATCCTTCCTGGAATGAACCCACACCGGCCAGTGCGGGTCAATTAAGTATTGTGTCCCTCAATCTTCCCGATCTTCCTCGACCAAGCAGCGTCCGATCGCCCCGATCACGGTCGCGGCGTGCTGATCGAGCTGGAAGCCGTCCTCCTGTCGGAGGGTCCGGCGCGATAGGGCAGGGGGTCCACCGTTTTAACGGTGAATTAACGGTGGTCCGGGCGTTCGGCGGCCTGTCAGTCGCGGCGCAGGATGAACTCGCGGTCGAGGGCCCCGCCGACCGAATAATAGTATTCGCCGACTTTTTGGAAGCCGAGGCGTTCGTAGAGCTTGCGCGCGCCACGGTTGCCGGACCAGGCGCCGATCCACAGACTGCGCGGGCCCGCGCGCAGCAGCCAGGCGAACGCGGCCTCGATCAGGCGCGAGCCGAGCCCGCCCCCCTGGGCGGACGGCAGCAGATACACCCGCTTGAGCTCGCCGCAATCGGCCGTCACCTCCGGATGCGGCAGGTCGCAGGGGCCGGCCACCGCATAGCCGACCGCCGCGCCGCCACGCTCGGCCAGCCAGACGGCGACGGCTGGATCGGCGAGTTCGCCGCGGATCCTGGCGACATCGTAGGCCTCGGCGATGAACGCCTCCAGGTCAGCGGGCCAATAGAGATCGCCGAAGCTGGCGCAGAAGGTTTCGGCCGCCAGGCGGGACAGGGTCTGGGCGTCGTCGGGGCCGGCGCGGCGAATCGTGTCGTTCATGGTCTCCTTGCTCATGGCCTCCGGCGGCGTCCCGAATTAGGATTGGTTCCATGGCCCTCGCCCTCTATTCGCATATCGACATGCTCGACCACCAGCCGGGCGGTCGGCACCCGGAAAGTCCCGAGCGGCTGGCGGCGGTGACAGCGGCGCTGGACGACGCGTCCGGCCTCGAGTCTCGATCGGCGCGAGGCGCCGCTGGCCGAGGCGGACGATCTGCGCCGGGTGCATGCGCCCGCGTTCGTCGAGGCCCTGTTCGCCGCCTCGCCGCGAGCGCGGCTACCATGTCGTGGACGCCGACACCCGGATGTCGCCCGGCAGCCTGACGGCGGCCCGGCGCGCCGCCGGCGCGACCGCCGCGGCGGTCGCGGGCCGTGGCCGCCGGCGAAATTCCGCGGGCCTTCTGCGCCGTGCGGCCGCCCGGCCATCACGCCGAGCCGGATCGCGCCATGGGCTTCTGCCTGTTCTCCAACGTCGCCGTCGCCGCGCGCGTCGGCGCAGGCCGCGGGCCTGGGCCGGGTGGCGGTGGTCGACTTCGACGTGCACCACGGCAACGGCACCCAGGCGGCGTTCGAGACCGACCCCAGCCTGTTCTTCGCCTCCGTGCACCAGAGCCCCTGCTATCCCGGCACCGGCGATCCGAGCGGAGACGCGGCGTCGGCAACATCGTCAACGCCACGGTGGCGCCCGGCGCGCCGCGCGAGAGCTGGCGGGCCGCCTTCGAAAGCCTGATGCCGCGCTCGACGCCTTCGCGCCCGACCTGATCCTGATCTCCGCCGGCTTCGACGCCCACGCTCGCGATCCGCTGGCCCAGCAGGCGCTGGAGGCGGAGGATTACGCCTGGGCGACCCGCGCCATCGTCTCGGTGGCCAACGCCCGCTGCCAGCGGGCGCGTCGTCTCCTCGCTGGAGGGCGGCTACGACCTGGCGGCGCTGGGCCAGTCGGCGCTGGCCCACGTGCGGGCTCTGCAGGCCGCGTGACCAAGCCGAGGGGCTCGATCACTCTGGCGCGCCACGGCGAGCCGGCGTTGCGGCGCGACGTGCGCCTGAGCGCGGCGCAATACCGCGACTGGTGGGCGCGCTATGAAGCTGGGCGGCCTGAAGGAGGCCAGACGCCGCCGGCCGCTCTTCTGGCGGCCGCGCGCGCGGCAGGCGTGATCGTCGCCTCCACCCGGCTTCGGGCCATCGAGACCGCGCAGGCCCTGGCCGGCGAACGCGATTTCACACTCGATGAAGCCCTGGTCGAGGCGCCGTTGCCGCCGCCGGACCTGCCGACCTGGCTGAAACTCTCACCGCGCTATTGGGGCGTGGTGGCGCGCACCTGGTGGTGGTTCTTCAATCATCACGAGGGTCAGGAGACCCGTGCGCAGGCCGACGCCCGCGCCGACCGCGTCGCCGGCAAGCTGATGGCCATGGCGGCGTCGGGCGACGATATCCTGGTGCTCGCACACGGCTTCTTCAACACCATGGTCGGGCGGGCGCTGAAGAAATCGGGATGGCGCTGCACGCTCGACCAGGGGTTCCAGTACTGGTCCGCGCGCCGATTCGAACCGCCCACCGGCGGTGCTTGACAACCCGGCGGCGCCCCGCTTGTGCCCCACTCGCTCGAACGCAGGATCAGGTCATGGATAGACGACGCATCGCGGGCTTCGAGGTGTCGGCCATCGGCCTGGGCTGCATGAGCCTGTCACACGCCTATGGGCCGCCGCCGCCGCGAGACCAGGCCGAACGGGTGCTGAAGGGCGCACTCGACGCCGGCTACAGCTTTCTCGACACCGCCGCCGTCTATGGGATGGGCCACAACGAATCCCTGATCGGGGAATATCTGGCCGACCGGCGCGGCGACTACGTGCTGGCCTCGAAATGCGGCATGACCAACGGCGGGCGGCGCGAGCTCAACGGCCGGCCCGAGGTGCTGAAGGCGACCTGCGAGGAGAGCCTCCGGCGGCTCAACGCCGAGGTCATCGATCTCTACTATCTGCACCGCTGGGACCGGCGTGTGCCGATCGAGGAGAGCGTCGGTGCGCTGAGCGAGCTGGTCGCGGACGGCAAGATCCGCGAGATCGGCCTCTCGGAGGTCTCCGCCCCGACCCTGCGGCGCGCCCACGCCATCCATCCGATCGCCGCTCTGCAGACCGAATACTCGCCCTGGACGCGCAACCCTGAGATCGCCGTGCTCGACGCCTGCCGCGAGCTCGGCGTTGCGTTCGTCGCCTTCAGCCCAGTCGCGCGCGGCTTCCTGGCCGGCGGCGCGCGTGACCCAGCGGCGTTCGGCGAGGGCGATTTCCGCCTCGGCATGCCGAGATTCCAGGGGGCCGCGCTGGTCGCTAACCTGCGCCTCTACGACGCCTTCGCCGCCCTGGCCCGCGAGGCCGGCTGCACCCCCGCCCAGCTGTGCCTGGCCTGGCTGCTGCACAAGGACGAGATCATCGTCCCGATCCCCGGCACCGGCGACCCCGACCACATGCGCGAAAACGCCGCCGCCGCGTCGGTCACCCTGAGCGACGACATCATCGAACGCCTCGAAGCCACCGTAAACGCCGACACCGTCACGGGGCCGCGCTACCCGCCCGCCATGCAGGCGACGGTGGATACCGAGGGGTAGGCGGCCGCCGCAACACGGCTCAAAACCCGTGGAAGGTCGCGAACGCCGCCAGCGGTTCGCGTTCCGACACCAGGGTGTTGACCGGATCGCGCTGGTCCGCCCAGCCGAGCGACAGGCCGCATACGATGTATTCGTCCTCGGGCACCCGCAGCACCCGCCGGGTGACGCTCCAGTAGCTGTTCCAGGCCCCCTGCGCGCAGGTGTCCAGCCCCCGGGCTTTGGCCGCCAGCATGATCGCGAACACGAACATGCCGGTGTCGAGGAAGCTCATGGCGTCGAGGTCCTTGTCGATGGTCACGATCAGGCCGACCGGCGCGCCGAAGAACTGGAAGTTGCGGCCCCATTGGCGCCAATTGGCCGCCTGATCGCCCTTGGGGATGCCGAGCAGGGTGTACATGTCCTTGCCGAGCTTGCGCATGCGCGAGGTGTACGGCTCCTTGCGCTTGGCGCTGCGGCCGAACTCGGCCTGCACGTCGCTCGGATCGGTCTCGCGGTGGACGAGAACCTCGCGCTCCAGCTCGGCGCGCACCTCGCCGGCGGCGACATGCACCTTCCACGGCTGGATATTGGTGCCCGAGGGCGCGCGGGCCGCCGTCCGCAGGATGTCCTCGACGATCTCGCGGGGCACGGGATCGGGCAGAAAGGCCCGCACCGAGCGGCGCCGCTGCAGCACCTCGTCGACCGACAGCGTCATGCCGTGCAGTCGCCGCTCGGTCTTTGCCGGCTTGAAACGCAGCACGCCGTCGTCGACCGGGCCGGCGCGGAACATCAGCAGGTCCTTGAGGTAGTTCTGGTGGGCGCGCCAGGGAGCGGCGGGGCCGAGCTTGGGGAACTTGTCCATCGCCCGCTGAATGTAGCCGGAGCTGAAGTCGAACCAAGGGGCGGGAGCCATGTCGGGATCCTCGTTGACCGGCCGGCATTCGACATAGCCCTTGCGGTCCATGTGATTGAGGATGCGGCAGACGTGCTCGGCGATCAGGTCCGCCTTCAACGTCCAGGAGGCATTGATATACCCGAACACCGAGGCCAGGTTCGGCACGCCGCTGAACATCATGCCCTTGTAGTTGAAGGTCTTGGCGAAATCGACCGGCTCGCCGTCGACGACGAAACGCGCGCCGCTCAGCACCTGCATCTCCAGCCCGGTGGCGGCGACGATGATGTCCGCGGGCAGCAGGCGGCCGGATTGCAGCACGACGCCTTCCGGCGTGAAACGCTCGATATGGTCGGTGACGACCTCCACCTTGCGCCGCTTGATCGCCTCGAACAGGTCCTTGTCCGGAATGGCGCACAGCCGCTGGGTCCAGGGATCATAGGTCGGGGTGAAGTGGGTATCGACGTCGAAGTCCGGGCCCAGCTCGGCCCGGGCGGCGTCGATGATGTATTTCTTGACCGTCGCCGGTTTCTTGCGCGCGACATCATACAGGTACATGCCGCCCAGCACGTTGCGCCAGCGAATCACCGTGTAGGCCAGCCTGGCCGGCAGCCATTTGCGCAACAGGTCGGCGAAACCATCGACGCTCGGCTGCGAGGCGATATAGGTCGGCGAACGTTGCAGCATGGTTACCAGCGCCGCGGTCTCCGCCATCGACGGGACCAGGGTGACGGCGGTGGCCCCGCTGCCGATCACCACCACCCGCTTGCCGGCGTAGTCGAGATTTTCGGGCCAGAACTGCGGCTCGACGACCGGTCCCGGGAAAGTCTCCTCGCCGGGAAAATGCGGCCGATGGCCCCGTGCGTAATCGTAGTAGCCGCTGCACATGAACAGGAAGCCGCAGCTCAGTTGTTCCCGACCGCCGTCCTCGCCGCGTTCGATATCCACGGTCCAGCGGGCGTCCCGCGAGTTCCACCGCGCGCCGATGACCTTGCGGCGGAAGCGGATATGCCGCTCGACGCCGGTCTCGCGCGCCGTCTGCACCACATACTCCCGGATCGAGGCGCCATCGGCGATCGACTTCGCGCCGCGCCAGGGCCGGAAGCCGTAGCCGAGGGTGAACATGTCGGAGTCCGAGCGCACGCCCGGGTAGCGGAACAGGTCCCAGGTGCCGCCGATCGCTTCCCGCGCCTCGACGATCGCATAGGTCCGTTGCGGACACAGCCTGCCCAGATGATAGCCGGCGCCAATGCCGGAAATCCCGGCCCCGACCACCAGCACGTCGAGATGTTCCATGGTCGATGGCCTCCGAGCCCGCGTCGCGGCTCCCGGCGGCTAGATAGCTTCCCGTCCTCCCTCGCGCCAGCGCCGTCCCGGCCGACCCATAGTGTTTGGTCAAGGACCGTGGGCGTCTCGCCCACGCCTCCACCCGCGGGGAAAGTCATCAACGCCACGCCAGACCGCGTCGCCGGGCCGGGACGGCCCGGGTCCGATCGGTCGGCCTTGACGTGTCATGGTACTACAGTCTCCCGGTGACGGGCAGCAGCGCGCCGGTGATCGCCGAGGCCTGATCCGAGGCCAGGAACAGGATCGCCGCCGCCGCCTCCGCCGGCGTCACCCAGGCCGCCCAGTCGGCCTTGGGCATGTCGGCGCGATTGGCCGGCGTGTCGAGGATCGAGGGCAGAATGGCGTTGACCCGCACCTTGCCCTTCCACTCCTCGGCCAGGCTCTCGGTCAGACGGTGCACGCCGGCCTTGGCCGCCGCATAGGCGCCCATGCCCGCCGCCGCCCTGACCGCCGCGTTGGCCCCGACATTGACGATCGCCCCGGCGCCGGAGCCGACCAGGTGCGGCAGCGCCGCCTTCGAGGCGGCGGCCGCGGTCAGCACGTTGACGGCGTAGAGATCGCTCCACCCTGAAAATTCGCCGTCGGCGAGGGTCTGCCAGCGGAAGCCGCCCGCGACATTGACCAGAACATCGAGCCGGCCCAACCGGTCGACCACCGCCTGCATGGCCCGGGCCGCCGCGGCCGGATCGGCGAGGTCGACACCGCCCAGGGCGAGTATGCCATCGCCGGCGGAACCCTCGGCGCGGTCGATGGCGGCGACCCGCGCGCCCGCTTCGCGCGCTGCGAGCGCCACCGCCCGCCCGAGCACTCCGAAGCCACCGGTGACGGCGACGACCTTATCCTGCATGCGTGGCCCCTCGTTGCTTGGTCGCGATCCGGCGCCAGGGCGCGGACCACCGTGCGGCGGACGAACATGGCGCCGCGCCGCGTCGGGCGCAACGCCGAGGCCATCGTATCGGGGTCATCAGCCAGCGCCGCGGGCGCCATCGAATCGGCGCCTGCCGGGGCAACCTCAGCGCTGCGCGCGGTGGCGATTGAGCCGCCAGAGCTCGCCGGTCAGGATGTTGGCGAAGCCGATCCAGCCGACGTAGGGCGCGGCCAGGTTGGAGGCCGGCGCATCGACTTTGCGGGCTTCGACCGCGAACGCGGCGGCGGTTCCCAAAGTCGCTACGGCGGTGGTCAACTGGCCGCCCAGTCGGCGCGGCCCCAGCGCCATCCACAGCGCGTTCAGCGCCTGGATCGCCGTCCACAGGCTGAGGGCCCGGGTTCTCGCGCGGCTGGGCGGCGCGTTCCACAACCGCAATCCCGAAAGGGTCAGGGCCATGAACAGCGGCGGCCAGACGATCCCGAACACCGCCGGCGGCGGCTGGAAGGCCGGACGCCGAAGCGCGTCATAGGAGGCTTTCACCTCTGGATCGCTGTCGGTGGGGGCGTTGCGCCGCGCGATCAGCGCTGAGCCCAGGACCGCTCCGGCGGTGAGCGCCAGGCCGGTCAGCACATGCTCGACGCTTCGTCCGCGACCGTCGGCCAGCGGGGCGGCATCGTGTTTCACTCGTGCGTCCATGGGCAGCCTTTCGCGGTCGATGGCAAAACGGACCCCCCGACGGCAGGTTCCGCGCGCGCCGAGGCGAAAAGAGGTGTAAGGGAGCCGCCATGGCCTTCGATGCGATCCTGCTGTCGCGATTGCAGTTCGCCTTCACCATCGCGTTCCACATCATCTTTCCGAGCTTCACCATCGGCCTGGCCAGCTTCCTGGCCGTGCTCGAGGGCCTGTGGCTCGCCACCCGCCGCGACAGCTTCAAGACGCTCTACCTGTTCTGGCTGAAGATATTCGCCATCTCGTTCGGCATGGGCGTCGTCACCGGGGTGGTGATGAGCTATGAGTTCGGGACCAACTGGAGCGTCTTCGCCCGCGCCGCCGCCCCGGTGATCGGGCCGCTGCTGGCCTTCGAGGTGCTGACCGCCTTCTTCCTGGAGTCCAGCTTCCTGGGAGTGATGCTGCTCGGCTGGAAGCGGGTCGGGCCCGGCCTGCACTTCGCCGCCACCTGCCTGGTGGCGATCGGGCACCCTGCATCTCGGCCTTCTGGATCATCTCCGCCAACAGCTGGATGCAGACCCCGTCGGGCTTCGTGACCGGGCCCGGCGGCAGGCTGCGTCGCTACCGAACTGGCTGGCGGTGATCTTCTCGCCGAGCTTCCCGGACCGGTTCGCGCACATGGTGCTGGCGGCCTATCTCGCCACCGCCCTGGTGGTCGGGCGCGGCCGCGCCTTCATCCTGCTGAGATCGCCGCGTCAGGCCGAGTCGAAGGTCGCCCTGCGCATGGCGATCGGCATGTTCGCCCTGGTCGCGCCGCTGCAGCTGCTGGTCGGCGACGCCGCCGGCAAGCAGATCCTGCATACCCAACCCAGCAAGCTGGCGGCCATCGAGGCGTTCTGGGACACCCGGCCCGGCCAGGCCTTCCACATCGTCGCCTGGCCCGACCGGAGTATCGCCGGCAACCGCTGGGAGATTTCGATTCCCCGCCTCGGCAGCCTGATCACCGCCGGCGACGCCAACGCCAGCGTCACCGGCCTCGAAGGCCTTCGCCCCGCGCGACCGGCCGCCGGTCGGCGTGGTGTTCTGGGCCTTCCGGGTGATGGTCGGGCTCGGCCTGGCGATGATCGGCCTCGGCCTTTGGGGCGTGACCCTGTGGCTGCGCGGCGGACCCGAGCGTTCGCGGCTATTTCTGCGCGCCGCGACGCTGATGGGACCGGCCGGCTTCGTGGCTGTGATCGCCGGCTGGACGGTGGCCGAGGTCGGCCGCCAGCCGTGGGTGATCTGGGGTCTGTTGCGCACCGGCGACGCCGTCTCGCCGGTCGGCGCGCACGAGGTCTCCGCCTCGCTGCTCGCGTTCATGGTGATCTATGCGGTCGATCTTCACGCGCCGGCGCGCTCTACATCCTGCGCCTGATGGCGGCCGGACCGGTCGTCGAGGCCGCCGCCCCGGTGCAACGCGGCCGCGCGCCGGGCACGCCGATGGCCGCCGCTCCGCCGGAGCCATAGAGCCCATGCCGCTCGACCTGCCACTGATCTGGGCCGGAGTGATCGCTGTCGCAGTGCTGCTGTATGTGATGCTCGACGGCTTCGACCTCGGCGTCGGCATCCTGTTTCCGTTTGCGCGCCTCGCCGGCCGAGCGCGACACCATGATGAGCACCATCGCTCCGTATTGGGATGGCAACGAGACCTGGCTGGTGCTGGGCGGCGGCGGTCTGTTCGCCGCCTTTCCGCTGGCCTACGCCATCCTGATGCCGGCGCTCTATCTGCCGGTGATGCTGATGCTGCTGTCGCTGATCCTGCGCGGCGTGGCGTTCGAATTCCGCCTGCATGGCCGCGCCCGCGGCAAGCGCGGTTGGACCATGGCGTTCGCCGGCGGTTCGCTGATGGCGACGGTCGCCCAGGGCCTGGTGCTCGGCGGCTATATCCAGGGCATCGCCGTCAGCCATCAGGCTTTCGCCGGCGGGGCGCTGGATTGGCTGACTCCCTACAGCCTGCTCGACCGCGGCCGGTCTGGTCGCCGGCTACGCCCTGCTCGGGCGCCGGCTGGCTGGTGCTGAAGACCACCGACGACCTGCACGGCCGCGCCCGGCGCTGGGCCTGGATCGCCGCCGTCGCAGTCGCGGTGTTGCTGGCGGCGGTCAGCCTCGCCACACTGTCGATGCACCGGGCAGATCGGCGCGCGGTGGGGCCTGGCGCGGGGCCATGTCGACCTCGCGGCCCTGCGCCCCCGCCTGCCCATTCCCCTCCTCGGCGGGGCGGGGCTGGCGATCGTGGGTCTTGGCCTGGCGCGCCGATCGCATGTCCTGCCGTTCGCCGGCGGGCTGCTGGTGTTCCTTTCCGGTTATCTTGGGCTCGGGGTTAGCTTCTTCCCGCAGATCGTCCCCTACGCGGTGGGTTTTCGCGAGGCGGCCAACGAGCCGGGAGCGCTGGCCCTGATTCTGGCGGGCGTAGCCATGCTGCTGCCCTTGATCCTCGGCTACACCGCCTTCGTCTACTGGCTGTTTCGCGGCAAGGTGGCGGCCGATGCCGGCTATCATTGAAGGACCGCCCGAGCTCGACGCGCCGCCGCGCCCGCTGTGGCGGCGCATGGCGTGGTTCGCCGCCCTGGCTCTGGGCGGACTGCTGGTCACCGGGCTGGTCGCCTACGGTTTGAAGGCGCTGCTGCCCCATTGATCCGCAGGATGGTTGGCGCAGGGCGCCAAACCGGGCATGAACCCCCGATGTCGCCCATCTGTCGTCTCTATCTGATCAGCCCACCGGCCATCGAGGATCCGGCTGTCTTCGCCGCGACGTTCGAGGCGGCCCTGCAGGGCGGCGACGTGGCGGCGCTGCAGGTAAGGCTGAAACAGGTCGCCGACGAGGTCGTAGAGCGGGCCGTGCGCGCCCTGCTGCCGATCGCCCGCGAACGCGAGGTCGCCCTGATCCTCAACGACCGTCCCGACCTCGCCGCGCGTCTCGATTGCGACGGCGTTCATGTCGGCCAGAGCGACGCCAGTTACCGCGAGGCGCGTCGCCTGGTCGGCAGCGACCGCATCGTAGGCGTCACCTGCCACGATAGCCGCCACCTCGCCATGGAGGCCGCCGAGGCCGGCGCGGACTACGTCGCTTTCGGCGCCTTCTTTCCGACCCTGACCAAAGCCGCCCCGACCCGCGCCGACCCCGAGGTGCTGTCGATCTGGCAGGAGACGATGGTCGTGCCGTGTGTCGCCATCGGCGGCGTCACCGTTGACAACGCTCGTCCACTGGTGGCCGCCGGCGCCGACTTTCTGGCCGTCTCCGCGGGCGTGTGGGCCTATCCGCAAGGGCCCGGCGACCGCTGTGCGGGCCTTGAACGCCGAGATCGCGGCCGGCCTCGCCGAGCGCGCCTGAGCCTCGCGGCCAGCATCCGCCGAGGCCCGCAGGCCGGCCTTGCCAGCATTTCACCGACCGTGCTTTGGCTCGACCGCCAATCGCCCGCAGGATCGCCATGCCCAGGATCGACATCGCCGCCGTCCCGCGCCGCAGGGGCGTCGGCTATCCCGCCCCCTTCGATGCGCCCTGCGCCGAACGGGTGCGGCAGCGGCTGGGCAATGCCGGCGGGTTGACGGACTTCGGCGTCAACCTCATGCGTCTGCCGCCAGGCGGGTGGTCGAGCCAGCGCCACTGGCATACGCACGAAGACGAGTTCGTCTATGTGCTCGAAGGCGAACTGGTCCTGATCGAGGACGGCGGCGAAACGATGCTGCGGACCGGCGATTGCGCCGCCTTTCCGAAGGGCGCCGGCGACGGCCACCACATGATCAACCGGTCGAACGAGGTGGCGGTCTATCTGGAAGTCGGCTCCCGCTGGCCGGCCGACATCACCACCTGCTCCGATATCGACATGATGAGCGCCAACGCCGACGGCCGTTTCGTCCACAAGGACGGCTCGCCCTATCCAGACCGCTAGGCGATCACGCGCCGAAGGCGCCGGCCGATGCGCGCTCCCAGTTGTCGGCGTAGAAGCCCTCGGGGCACGCGCCGTCGAGCAGCTGGCCGGGCCGCAAAAAGGTGTGGAGTTCGCTGAACTGGCGGATCTCGGTAGCGCTGACCTGGCGCACCAGATGGTGCGGCTTCAGCTCGTCCGGATGCTCCAGGCCGGCCGCCGCCAGCATGTCGGACAAGGCCTTCAGGGTCAGCCGGTGGAAATTGTAGACACGCTCGGCCTTGTCCGGAACCACCAGGGCGGCCTGGCGCAGCTTGTCCTGGGTGGCGACGCCGGTCGGGCAATGGTTGGTGTTGCAGCTGAGCGACTGCACGCAACCGACCGCGAACATGAAGCCGCGCGCCGCATTGGCCCAGTCGGCCCCGATCGCCAGCACGCTGGCGATGTCGAAGGCGCTGACGATCTTTCCCGCCACGCCGATCTTGATCCGGCCGCGCAGGCCCGCGCCGACCAGGGTGTTGTGGACCAGCAGCAGGCCGGCGCGCATCGGCGCGCCGACGTGGTCGCTGAACTCGGTCGGGGCCGCGCCGGTGCCGCCTTCGCCGCCGTCGACGACCACGAAATCAGGCGTCACGCCGCTCTCCAGCATGGCCTTGACGATGGCCATGAACTCCCAGGGATGGCCGATGCACAGCTTGAAGCCGACCGGCTTGCCGCCCGACAGGGTGCGCAGCTGTGTGATGAAGGCCATCATCTCCAGCGGCGTCGCAAAGGCGCTGTGGTGGGAGGGCGAGACGCAGTCGGCGGCCACCGGCACGCCGCGCGTCGCCGCGATTTCCGGGGTCACCTTGGCGGCGGGCAGGATGCCGCCATGGCCGGGCTTGGCGCCCTGGCTGAGCTTGATCTCGATCATCTTGACCTGGTCGGTCCGCGCCTGTTGCGCGAACCGGTCGGGATCGAAGTGGCCGTCGGCGGTGCGGCAGCCGAAATAGCCGCTGGCCACCTCCCAGACGATGTCGCCGCCCATCTCGCGATGATAGGGCGAGATGCTGCCCTCGCCGGTGTCGTGGCTGAAGCCGCCCTTCCTGGCCCCGGCGTTGAGGGCGCGGATGGCGTTGGCGCTGAGCGAGCCGAAGCTCATGGCCGAGATGTTGAACACCGAGGCGCTGTAGGGCTGGGCGCACTGATCGTTGCCGATGGTGATGCGGAAGGTTTGCGGATCGGCGGGTTTGGCCGGAACCATCGAATGACCGATGAACTCGTAGCCGACCCTGTAGACATCGAGCAGGGTGCCGAACGGATGCTCGCCGGAGTCGCCCTTGGCGCGCTCATAGACCAGCGAACGCTGGCTGCGCGAAAACGGCGCCGCGTCCTCGTCGGCCTCGATCAGATACTGCCGGATTTCCGGCCGCACCAATTCGGCGAACCAGCGGATGTGTCCGATGACCGGGTAGTTCCGCCGGATCGAATGGCGTGTCTGCAGCAGATCGAACAGGCCGGTCACCACCAGCACCGCGAGCAGCGCGACCAGCGCCCAGGCGAGGTGATGCGCGCGGGAAACCAGCATCACCGGTCCCAGCAGCAGGACGCAGAGGATGAAAGCCGTATACCGGCTTGGTCGAAACAAGGCGCCCAATCCCATCGGGGACCCTTAGCGTGTCGGGTCGTAGCGAGGCAATGCAGGGGTGCGGAGGGCTGCACCGGCTCCTCGTACCGCCGGCTTCCAGCCGGCTCGTCAGGCGCCCAAGAGCCGGCTGGAAGCCGGCGGTACGAGGCGCGTCGCTTGCCTCACCGGGTCCCCTCCCCTACGGTCACGCCGTCATTTCCAAGAGACTTCATGAAAATCAACGGCAACGCCATCAAGCCGGGCACGGTGATCCAGCACGACGGCGGCCTGTGGCTCGCGGTCAAGACCGCGCACGTCAAGCCCGGCAAGGGCGGAGCCTTCGCCCAGGTCGAGCTGAAGAATCTGATCGACGGGCGCAAGCTGAACGAGCGCTTCCGGGCGGCCGACACCGTCGAGACCGTCGATCTGGAGAAGAAGGACTTCCAGTTTCTATACGAGCAGGGCGAGGCCCTGGTATTCATGGATCAGGTCACCTTCGAGCAGATCGAACTCAGCAAGGCGTTCGTCGGCGAGGATCAGGTGCGTTTCCTGCACGACGGCATGAAGGTGACCCTGGAACTGCACGAGGAGCGCCCGATCGGCATCGACCTGCCCGACAGCGTGGTGCTGGAGGTCGTCGAGGCCGAGGCGACGCAGCGCGGCCAGACCGCCTCGTCGTCCTACAAGCCGGCGGTCGCCTCCAACGGCATGCGGATCATGATCCCGCCCTATATGGATGTCGGCGAGCGTATCCTGGTCTCCACCGAGACCGGCGAATACATGCGCCGGGCCGATTAGCGCCCGTGTCGACGCAGAGCGCCCTGATCAAGGTGATGACCGACGCCGCCCGCAAGGCCGGCCGCGCCCTGGCGCGCGACTTCGGCGAGGTGGCCGAACTGCAGGTGTCCAAGAAGGGCGCGGCCGACTATGTCAGCGCCGCCGACCTCAAGGCCGAACAGACGCTGTTCGAGGAACTGCTGAAGGCGCGGCCCGGCTACGGCTTCCTCGGCGAAGAGCGCGGCATGATCGAGGGCACCGACAAGACCCACACCTGGATCGTCGACCCGCTCGACGGCACCACCAACTTCCTGCACGCCATGCCGCATTTCGCGATCAACATCGCGCTGCAGCGCGAGGGCCAGATCGTGGCCGGCGGTGACCTACAATCCGGTCGATCGCCGACATGTTCTGGGCCGAGCGCGGGCGCGGCGCGTTTCTCAACGACCGTCGGCTGCGGGTCGCCGCCCGCACGCGCTTCGAGGAGGCGGTGTTCGCCACCGGCATCCCGTTCATGGGCCACGGCCAGCACGGCCGGTTCCTCAAGGAACTGCACCAGATCAGCCAGCGGGTATCCGGCGTGCGCCGGTTCGGGGCCGCGGCGCTGGACCTGGCCTGGGTCGCCGCCGGCCGCTTCGACGGTTTCTGGGAACGCGACCTCAGCCCCTGGGACATCGCCGCCGGCATCCTGCTGGTCACCGAAGCCGGCGGCCGCGTCACCGACGCCGACGGCGGCGGAAGATCCCCTGGCGACCGGCTCGATCTGCGCGGCGAACGAGGCCTTGCACGGGGCGCTGCTGGAGCGCCTGAAGGCGGCGGCATAGGGAGTCTTCTCCCTCCCCTCATGGGGAGGAAGGTTACGACGCCACCGCCTCCGCGACCTCTTCGGTCTCACGCCTCAATGCCGAGCGTAGCAGGATGACGGCGGCGTACAGGACCACCACGACAACGCCCCAGCGGATCACCGTCAGCGGCAGGGTCTTGACCACGTAGGCGGCGAGCAGCACGGCGGGAATGCCGCCGATGGCGAGGCCGAGGACGACCCGCAGGTCGATGCGCCGCGAGCGCAGGAAGCCCAGGCCGCTGACCGGCATGAGGAAGGCGCAGGCCCCCATCATGATCGGGAAGGCCGCCTTGGGGTCGAGGCCCATCAGGCTGAGCATGATCAGCGATGGCGCGTAGAGGCCGATGCCGCAGGTCATCAGGGCGCCGAGAACGAAATAGGCGGCTACAGCCAGCGCGAACAGGCCCGGCGACAGCGACAGGGCCGTGCCGCCGCCCGGCATCAGGTTGAGATTGGTCATCGCGTACAGGCCCGAGGCGATCAGCAGCGCCACGCCGACCACGCCCTGCACCACCCGCACCGGCAGGCGCACGACGATCGGGGCGCCGACGAAGGCGCCGGCCACGGCGGCGAAGATGCAGGCGGCCAGCAGGGCCGGGTCGACCTTGACCAGATTGATGAAGATCAGCGCCTCGGCGATGGTCGGCAGGCCGTGGCCGGCGTTGAGGATCACCGGGATGAAACTGTCGGGCACCATCCGGCGCAGCTTCAGCCAGGCCGTGGTCGGCGCATAGGAGCCGATGCCGAGGGTGTCGAAGAAATTGGTCACCGCCCCCAGCGCGATGGCCTCCAGACCGGGGCGCATCTCGCCGCGCGCCAGCGCGGTGCGGACCAGCGCGATCGCATAGGCGACGCCGAGCAGCACCAGTCCGCCCAGCAGAATGCCGACCACCATCCCGCGTCCCCGTTGCTTGCGTCATATCAGCGTTCCGCTTGTAGGCGCGCCCGGGCAAGTCCGCTAGTTAGGCGTCATGGCGCTTTCCCGCAGAGATTTCGCCGCCCTGGCGGTCGCGGCCTCCGTGGCCCCGGCGACCGCGCGCGCCCAATCGCGGCCGGTGTCGATCATCGCGCTCGGCGGCGCCAGCCTGGAGCATGCGGCCGGAACCGTGGCGGCGTTCGACCTCGCCGCCAGCGAGGGCGCGGACTTCATCGAGACCGGCCTGGCGGCGAGCCAGGACGGTGTGCTGGTGGCGCGCGACGAGCCCGGAGCTGTCGTCGTCAACCGACATCGCCACGCGCCCCGAATTCGCGGCCCGCAAGACCAGCCAGCACGCATCGACGGCGGCGCCGTCGAGGGCTGGTTCACCCCTGATTTCAGCCTCGCCGAGCTGAAGACCCTGATCTGCTCCGATCCCTACATCAAGCCGCGCGGCCACGCGCCGGCCGAGGCTCCGCCGCGCATCCTGACCTTCCAGGAGGTGATGGACATCGCCCGCGCCGCCAGCGCGCGCGAAGCGCGAGTGATCGGCATCTGCGCCACCCTGCGGCATCCGGCGTGGTTCGCCTCGATCGAGCTGGCGCTGGAGCCGCGCACCGCCGATCTGATCCGCATCGCCGGCTACGACTGGCCGGCCGCGGCGATGATCGTGCAGAGCGCCGATGCCGATTGCCTGCGGACGCTGGGCGGCCTGACCCGGGCCCGGCGGACGTGGCTGATGGGCCCCCAGGCCGCGGCAGCGGACGTCGCGGCGGCGCGAGGCTGGGCGGATGGCATCGAGGCGGCCGCCGAGAGTCTGTTCGACCTCAGCGGGTCGACGGTTACGGCGACGCCGTTGGCGGCCTCGGCTCGCGCGGCGGGTCTGGCCATGCAGGCGCGCATCGAGCCCATGGGCGAGCCTTTCCCGCCCCAGCCATTCAGGCGCGGCGACATGCGCGGGTTCATCGCCGCGACCCTGAGGGCCGGCGTCGATCGACTTGCCACGCGCGGCGTGCTGGACGCCGTCAAGGCCAAAGGGCGGCTGGCTTTGGGCTGAACAGCCGCTATGCTGGCTGTCCGATCGCTTCGGGTGGGGGATGCGAATTGAAAACGGCGCTGGCCGTGCTTGCCGCGGCCGTGTCTTGGGCTGTCCTGGCGCCCGGCGCCGCCCGCCCGGCCGGAACGCCGACGGCGACGTCGTCGGCCGTTGCGCCTCCCGGTTTCGTCGATGCTGCGATCCCCGAGGACCCCGCCATTCATCGAGGCGTGCTGGCCAATGGCCTGCGCTATGCCGTCATGCATGCCGCGCGGCCGGTCGGGGGCGTCTCGGTCAGGCTGGCGATCGCCGCCGGGAGTATCGACGAAAGCGACACGGAACGCGGTATCGCGCATTTCATCGAGCATATGGCGTTCCGCTCGACGCGCGATTTTCCCGACAGCTCGGTCGATCGTCTGTTCGCGGGCCGGGGCCTACATTTCGGTCGCGACCTGAACGCCGGCACCGGCCTGCGCGACACCCGCTTCAAACTCGATCTGCCCACCGCAAAGACCGACGACCTGGACCTGGCGCTGCGATGGTTGCGCAATGTGGCCGACGGCATGACCTTCGAAGCAGCCGCCATCGACAAGGAGCGGGGCGTGGTGCTGGCCGAAAAGGAAGCCCGCGACAACGCCGAATCGATCGCCGAAGACGCGGTGACACGCTTCGATGCCCCCGGCGCGCTGTCCACGTTGCGCAATCCGATCGGCGAGGAGACCGTCCTGCGAGGCGCGACATCCGAGCTGCTGAGCGCCTTCTACCGACGCTGGTATCGCCCCGACGACGCCATCGTGATCATGGTCGGAGACCTGACCGTGAGCGAGATGGAAGGCCGCATCAGGTCGACGTTCGGTTCGTGGCGGGCGGATGGCCCGGCGCCGCAACGAGGGGCGCGTCCTGCGCCCGATCCCGGGCGCGGCCTCGACGTGGTCTCGATCAGGCAACCCAAACTGCTGGATGCCATCGACATCTGTCGCGTCGGCCGCACACAGGCGACGCAGCCCGACGACCTGGCCCGCGCCCGGCGCGACGCGCTGAGCGAAGCGTGGCGCTACGCCCTCGACCGGCGGCTTCTGTCGCTACGCGAGGACCCCGCCAACAGTCTGGTCGGGGCGCGCACGGTCGTCACGGACAACGACGCCGACGTTCGCGCCGTCTGTGTCGATATCTATCCGGCGGCCGGCGGCTGGAGCGTCGCCCTCAAAGCCGTCGCGCGGGAGCTGAAGCGCTTCGCCGACGATGGCCCCACCGAGTTGGAATTCGAAAAAGCCGTCGAGGGGGTGCGTGGAACGCTGCGCGGCGCGATCACCGAAAGCCGCAACCGGGAGAGCGCGACCCTGGCCGATCGGCTCGTGGAGGCGCAGTTGCGCGGCGGGGTGGTTCCCGAGCCTCGCCAGGCCCTCGCGGCCTTCGACACCGCGATCGAGGATTTCACGGTCGCCGACGCCAGGGGGTCGTTCGCGGCCGACTGGGCCGGCGCCGGTCCGCTGGTGTCGATGAGCTCCGCGTCGGCTCCGACGACCGAGGCGCTGCGCGCCGAGTGGCTCGCCATCGAGGGCGGGGGCGCCCTGCGGGCCTACGCCGATCGAAAGGCCGTGAACTGGGCCTACGATTTCGGTCCCGCCGGCGCCGTCGTCTCCCGACGGGCGATCGACACGGGCGGATACGTGAGCAGCGTCTTCCGCAATGGCGTGCGGCTGAACTTCAAAAGGACCGACTTCGCCACCAATGCCGCCCAACTGACGATCCGCTTCGGTTCGGGCCGACGGGAATTGGCGGCCAACGACTATTTCGCCGCCGTCCTCGGAGGAACCCTGTTCGTCCTCGGCGGCGTCGGCAAGCACAGCTTCGAGGACATTCAAACCCTGTACCACATCGACCCCAAGTCGCTCAGACTGGTCCCCGGCGATGACGCCTTCTACCTGACCGCCACGGTGACAAGACCAAATCTGTCGGACCAGCTGACTGTCCTGGCCGCCTATCTCAGCGACCCCGCGTTCAGGCCCAGCCTGGACAGTGTCCTGCGCGAAGCCGTGGATGCGACCTACCGCTTGATGGGCGCCTCGCCGTACTTTGCCGCCAATGTCGCTCTGACCGAACGGGTGTCGCCCGGCGGATCGCAAAACCTGCCGCCCAGGGCCGCCCTCGCGGGGCTCGACGGCACGCGCGTATCGGCCCTCCTGCAACCCTCGATCACGCGCGATCCGCTCGATGTCACGATCGTGGGGGACATCGACGAAGCCGGGGCCACCGCCCTGGTGGCGCGCACGCTCGGCGCCCTGCCGCCGCGCCGCTCGCCGCTCGCGCCGCGCGCCGACGCCGCCACCGGCTTCCTGCGCTTCCCACCGACCGCGGCCGCCACCATCCACGTCGACTATCACGGCCCGCCCGACAAGGCGGCCGCCCTGGCGGTCTGGCCACTCTATGTCGCCACCCCGGCCCGCCGCCGCGAGGAATACGCCCTCCGGCTTCTCGCCGCGGTGTTCAACGATCAGTTGCGGCGCCGGGTGCGCGTGGAGCTGGGCAAGTCCTATGCCCCCCGGGCCGCGGCCGTCACGCCCGACGACACCGACCAGGGCCAGCTGGTGGCGACGGTCGAATCCTATCCGGTCGACGCCGCGGCGATGCTGGGCGAAATCCGCGCCATCGCCGGCCGGCTGCGAGACGGCGCCGTCACGCAGGATGAGCTCGACGCGGCGCGCGCGCCGATGCTGGCGGATGATCGCCGGGCGATGGCCAGCAACGAACACTGGGCGCTGGCCCTGTCAGGCTCGGCCGCGAGCGACCAGAATCTGCGTGACGCCCTCGGATTCAGCGACAGCCTCGCCTCCATTCGCCTGGACGAGGTCACGGCGGTTGCGGCGCGCTGGCTGGCGGCGGAGCCCTGGACGGTGGTGGCGATGCCGGCCGCCGCGGGCGAGGGGTCGAAGCCTTGACCGCCGGCCTCCTGGTCGGTGCGGTTCTCGGTCTCGCCGTGGTCGCGGGAACCAGACCTACCGGTCCCACGACGCCGGCCGCCGCGACCTTGGCCTGTTTCGACGCGTCCGGCGCTACCGACGACGATACGCGGATCGCCGCCTGCACGAACGCCCTGGCGGCCCCGTCGAGCGCCGACACCACCCTTCGCGCCCGCCTTCTGTTGGCCCGGGCGAGCGCGCAGATCGACGCGGGCCGATATCCGCCAGCCGAGGCGGACGCCGGGGCGGCGGTGACCCTGGCGCCGGGCGACGCCGATGCCCTGCGCATGCGCGGAGACGCGCGCTGGCTGGCGGACAAGGACGATCTGGCAAAACTGGATTACCAGGCGGCGCTGGCGATCCGGCCGAACGACGCCCACGCCCTGGCCCGGCTGGGTTGGATACTGGAAAACGACAACGGTGACGCGACCGCGGCGCGGGCCGCCGACGACGCGGCGATCCGGGCCGATCCCAGGCTCGGCATCGCCTGGTATTATCGTGGGCTGCTGCGCCGGGACCTGGGCGACGATCGGGGCGCGCTCGCCGACATCGAGCGGGCGTCGACGCTCGACCCCGACGATATCGACATGGCGCTCAACCGCGGCGCGGTGCTGGAAAGCCTCGACCGGCGTCCGGAGGCGCTGCGCGCCTATGACGCGATCCTGGCCGCCCATCCCGATGACGCCTCCGCTCTTACCTACCGCGGCTCGGCGCGCGACGACGCCGGTGATCTCATCCGCGCGCTGGCGGACCTCAACTCGGCCATCGCCCGCGATCCCGATCAGTTGCGCGCCTATCGGTTGCGCGCCGACGTCCTCGACAAACAGCACCGGCTCGACGCCGCCATCGCCTCGGACGAGGCCGCGCTGGCGCGGAAGCCCGACGACGTGACGACGCTGGTCGACGTCGCCGACTTCTACCGGCGCGCGAGGCAATTCGAGACCGGCCTCGCCCGCCTGGACTCGGCCATCAGGCGCGATCCAGGCAACGCCGACGCGGTCGTCGAGCGCGGGCGGGTGCACAATGACATCGGCCGCCACGCGGAGGCGCTGGCCGATTTCGACCAGGCCGCGCGCCTCGCGCCGAAATCCGCCGACATCCTCGTCGACAGAGGGCTGGTCCTCGGGGCATTGGGCCGTCCGGCGGACGAGCTGGCGGCCTATGACGCTGCGCTGGTGCTCGCGCCGGACAATCCCGACGCCCTCGTCGACCGGGCGGCGTCGCTGTACAATCTCAAGCGCTACGACGCCGCCGTGAACGCCTATCAGGCCGCCGCGCGCCGGTCCCCCACCCGCGCCGACCTGGTCGCCGACACCGGAGATTCATGGCGTAAACTCGGCAACCCTGCTCAGGCGCGTAAGGCCTATGATCAGGCCTTGAAGATCGACCCTACTCTGGCGGCGGCGCTCGTCGCGCGCGCGGAGCTGTCGCTGGAAGGCGGCAAGCCGCGCGACGCCCTCGCGGACTACGACCGCGCCGCGAAGGCCGAGCCCTCGGACGCGGACCCGCAGATCGGCCGCGCCAAGGCGCTCGCCCGGCTGGGGGACAAGGCCGCCGCGTCGGCGGCCTACGACACGGCGATCCGGCTGGACGCGAAATCGACCTACCCACGCGAGGAACGTGGACTTTTCCATCTCGACAATGGCGAGAACGACGCGGCGATTGCCGATTTCGACGCCGCCAACCTGATCGATCCCGCCGACGATACGCCATACTACAATCGAGGTCTCGCGTTCGCCGCCGAGGAGCGGCTGGACCGCGCGATCCGGGAGTTCGACCATTACCTGCGGCTCGATCCCGGCGATGCCGACGCGCTCAGCGCCAAGGGCGACTGCTATTATCGCCTCGGCGACGATCTCGCCGCGATCCGCTGGCTCGACGCGGCGGTGACCGCCGATCCGGCCAACGCCCTGGCCTGGTGGCGGCGGGCGCGGGCCGAGCGGGACATCGGCGACGCCGCGGGCGCGAAAGCGGATCTGGCGCAAGCGTTGCGGCTCGACCCTCACATCGACGACTGAGCGCCGCTCGCCCGGACCATGCCGTCCGAAAACCGCGAGACAATCGGCCCTCGCGGGTCGATATCGACGGCATGGATATGGACCCCGACGCCTGCTACCGCGCCATCGCCACCCGCGACGCCCGGTTCGACGGACGCCTGTTCGTAGGCGTCAAGACCACCGGCATCTATTGCCGTCCGGTCTGCCCGGCCCGCACGCCGAAACCCCAGAACGTCACCTTCCACCTCTCGGCCGCCAGCGCCCAGGAAGCCGGCTACCGGCCGTGCCTGCGCTGCCGTCCCGAAACCTCGCCCGATCTCGCCGCCTGGCGCGGCACCTCGAACACCGTCTCCCGCGCGCTGGGCCTGATCGAGGCCGGCGCACTCGACGAGGCCGACGTCGACGCCCTGGCCGAGCGCCTCGGCGTCGGCGAGCGCCAACTGCGGCGCCTGTTCCGCCAGCACCTGGGCGCCTCGCCGGTCGCGGTCGCCCAGACCCGCCGCGTGCTGCTGGCCAAGCAGCTGATCCACCAGACCCGCCTGCCGATGACCGAAGTGGCGCTCGCCTCCGGCTTCGGCAGCCTGCGCCGGTTCAACGAGACGTTCCAGCAACTCTACGACCGGCCGCCGTCGGCCTTGCGCCGGAGCACCGCCCAGGCCGAGACCGCCCCCGGGGCCGGCGCGGTCAGCCTGATGCTGCCCTACCGGCCGCCGTACGACTGGGACGCGCTGATCGGCTTTCTGGCCATGCGCGCCATTCCGGGCATCGAAATCGGTGGGCCCGCGGCGCTATGCCCGCACCATTGGTCTGGGCGACGACAGCGGCCTGCTGATCGTCGAGCCCAGGTCCGGCCACCGGTTGGCGGTCACCGTGCGCTTCCCGCGCCTGGCGGCGCTGCCGACCATCATCGCGCGCGTGCGGGCGGTGTTCGACCTGGCCACCGATCCGATCGCCATCGAGCACGACCTGGGGGCCGACCCGGTGCTGGCCCCGATGCTGGCCCGCCGCCCGGGCCTGCGCGTGCCGGGCGCCTGGGACGGCTTCGAGCTGGCTGTCCGCGCCGTTCTCGGCCAGCAGATCACCGTCATGGCCGCGACCCGGCTGGCCGGCCGGCTGGTGGCCGCCTATGGCTGTCCGCTGCCGGCCCCCTCGGTGGGCGTCGTCGAGGGGCTGACGCATGTCTTTCCGAACTCCGGCGCGGTTGGCGAGCGCCGACATCGCCGCCCTCGGCATGCCGCGGTCGCGGGGCGCGGCCCTCAACGGACTGGCCGCCAGCGTGCGCGACGACCCCGCGATCCTCGGTCCTCGCCAGGGCCTCGACGAGGCGATCGCCCAGCTCAAGGCCCTGGCGGGCATCGGCGAATGGACGGCGCAATACATCGCCATGCGGCAACTGCGCGAACCGGACGCGTTTCCCGCCGCCGACGTCGGCCTGATGCGCGCCCTGGCCGGACCCGACGGAGTTCGTCCCACGCCCGCCGAACTGCTGGCGCGCGCCGACCGCTGGCGACCGTGGCGCGCCTACGCCGCCCTGCACCTTTGGACCTCGCTATCGGACCCACGCGGAGACACCAGATGACCGTCGCGCCGTTGCGTCTCACCGTCGATGCCCTGCCCTCGCCGATCGGCGATTTGTGGCTGGCCACCGACGCCGACGGCCGTCTGCGTTCGCTCGAATTCGACGGCTACGACGAGCGGCTGCGCCGACTCTTGCGCCGCCGCTACGGCGAGGTGATCTTGGTCCCGGGCCGGGCGCCGGACGCCGTGCGCAATCCGATCGAGCGCTATTTCGCCGGCGAGTTCGCCGCCCTGCGCGAGGTTCCCTTCCAGACCGGCGGCACCGCGTTCCAGCAGTCGGTGTGGACCGCCCTGAGGCGCATCCCGCCCGGCCAGACCCGCAGCTATGGCGCGCTGGCGGCGGAGATCGGCTCGCCCACCGCCGTGCGCGCCGTCGGCCTCGCCAACGGCGCCAACCCGATCGCCCTGGTCGCCCCCTGCCACCGGGTGATCGGCGCCGACGGCTCGCTCACCGGCTTCGGCGGCGGCCTGCCGCGCAAACGCTGGCTCCTCCGCCACGAAGGCGCCGCCTTCGCCGAAAAGGGTGCGGCCTGACGCCCACGCATCTCGACGCCGATTGCAGTCAGGGATGGGGACTATTCAGACCGAATTCAGTCCGATGATGCGGCCTGCTGATCTATCGCCGCGAGGGCGAGACGGTCTTTGTGATTCTGATCGCTGATGGCCGCCAGGACAGGCTACTGCTGCTCGAACGACGGCTGCTCGAAGATTGCTCGTCTTCCGGAGCGGGAGGTACGCTGGCGCGGTGATGTCGTTCGCTACGATCGTCCGTCGCCCAGCACATCCTCCGGCGCCTGAGGTCCATGGGGGGGGTACCGCGCCGGGCGCGCCGGCATCAACAGGTCGCCAACACCATTTTGTTGCGGCTGAGCCAGCGCGGGAGACGGTGGAAGTTTTAGGCCGCCTCCATCCCGAACTGCAGCTGCGCCAGGCGGGCATAGAGGCCGCCGCGGGCGGCCAGTTCGGCGTGGACGCCGCTTTCGACCACCCGTCCGGCGTCCATCACGACGATGCGATCGGCTTTCAGCACCGTGGCGAGCCGGTGGGCGATCACCAGTGTCGTGCGACCGCGCATCGCATCGTCGAGGGCGCGCTGCACCAGTTGCTCGTTTTCGGCGTCGAGAGCGCTGGTGGCTTCGTCGAGCAACAGGATCGGCGCGTCGCGAACCAGCGCGCGGGCGATCGCCAGCCGTTGACGCTGGCCGCCGGACAGGGTCTTGGCGCGCTCGCCCAGCGCGGTCTCGAAACCTTGCGGCAAGGCGTTGAGGAACCCGGCGGCCTCCGCGGCGCGCGCGGCGGCGAGGATGTCGTCATGGCCGGCCTCTTCGCGCCCGAAGCGCAGGTTATCCATGGCCGATCCGGAAAACATCGGAGCATCCTGTCCGACCAGAGCGATCCGGGCGCGGACGGCGGCCGGATCGGCCGAGCGCAGGTCGATCCCATCGAGGCGCACACTGCCTTCCTGTGGGTCGTAAAAACGCAGGAGCAGCCGGAACACGGTGCTCTTGCCGGCCCCGGATGGGCCGACCAGCGCCACCCGTTCGCCGGGGCGGACGGATAGGCTGAAACCATCGAGCACCTTGAGCGCCGGCCGGCCCGGATAGGCGAACACTACGGATTCGAAGCCGATTTCGCCCCTTGGAGGCAGGGGCAGTGCGACAGGGTGGACCGGAGCGACGATCGCCGGTCGGGCGTCGAGCAGGCCGGACAGCCGCTCCATCGCGCCGGCCGCCTTCTGGACGTCGCCCCACACCTCGCCGAGGGCGCCCACCGAGCCGGCGGCCAGCACCGCCAGAATGGCGAACTGCAACAGGGTTCCCCCGGTCATCCGGCCAGCCACCACCGAATGCGCGCCCAGCCAGAACACCGCCGCCACGCCGCTGAACACCAGTCCGATGACCAGCGCCGTCATCAGGGCGCGGGCGCGGATGCGCGCTAGAGAGGCGTCGAACGCGGCTTCCACCGCGGCCATGAACCGGTTGCCCGCGCTGCGCTCCCGCCCGAACGCCTGGAGCGTCTCCAGCGCGTCGAGGGTTTCGCCGGCGTAGCCGACCGCATCGGCAAATCGACCCTGGGCGTCGACCGACAGGCGCTTCACCCGCCGCCCGAAGAACGCCAGCGGCGCGACCACCACCGGGACCAGGCCGATCACATATAGCGTCAGGGTTGGACTGACGAAGACCAGCAGCGCCAGCGCGCCGATCAGGGTCAGCAGATTGCGCAGCGCCACGGACGCGGTCGTGCCGACCACGGCCTCCACCAGCGTCATGTCGGTGGTCAACCCCGACAACACCTCGCCGGTGCGCACGGTTTGGAAGAAGCCGAGGTCCAGCGTCAGAACGTGTCGATAGAGGGCCGTACGCAGATCGGCGACCACTCGCTCGCCCAGTTTGCTGATGAAATAAAATCGCAGGGCGGTGGCCACGGCCAGGATCCCGGCGATGGTGATCAACACGAAAAAGGTCTGATTGAGCCTGGCCGCCGAGGCTGTCGAAAAACCCTTGTCGACGACCAGCCGCGCGGCGCCTGTCAGGCCGAGGGTGGCGCTGGTGGAAAACAGCAGGAAGAACAGCGAAAGGACGGCATCGCCCCAGTGGGCGCGAATGAACGGCCAGAGCCGGCCCAGGGACCGGACGTCCCGCCGTGCTTGCGTTTGCGGTGGCTCATCCTGTATAGGCGCGGGTTCATCAGCGCCCGCCTCCCGGCGGGTCTTTTCGTTCAGGGTCACGCCGGTCTCAATTCGCCATGAAACAAAATACCCATCCGGATTACCACTTCATCACCGTCACCATGACCGACGGCACGACCTATCAGACCCGCTCGACCTACGGCAAGGAAGGCGCGAAGCTGGCTCTGGACATCGATCCGAAGACCCATCCGGCCTGGACCGGGGGCAATCGCATCTGGTCGACCGCGGCGGCCGGGTGTCACGCTTCACCGCCAAGTACGGCGGCTTCATGAAGAAGTAGGCTGTCGGGGAGACATTCCTACTCGCCTCGCCCTTTACCACCCGGGAGGCGCGCCGTTCCGCACGCTCGTCTAGGCCGATGATATCGCCAACGCCGCCTCGAACGCGGCGGGCTATCGTCGCCCGCGTCACACAGGCGTATCTCGCCCCGCGATGGAAGGGGCTGGCGGTTTCCATCCTGTGCGCGGCGGCCTTCGCCACGCTGTCGGGGGCGCTGCTGAATATCCTGCAGCCGGCGGTCAATGATCTGGTGGTCAAACCCAGGCCCGACGCGCTACGCACCCTGCCAATGCTCATCGTCGCGCTCGCCCTGGCGCGGGGTCTGGTGCAGATCGTGCAGGCCTTGTTGATCAATCGGATCGGCAACGGGATCGTCGGCGACGTTCAGCTGCAGCTGTTCGGCAAGCTGGTTCGCGCCGACCTCGCCGGACTGCGCGCCTCGCACAGCGGCGAATTCCTCTCCTCGGTGCTCTACGACGCCGGCCTGATCCGCGACGCGGCCACCAATGGTCTGGTACTGTTCATCCAGCAGGCCTGACCCTGGTGGCGGCCGGCGTGGTGATGGCGGCCACCGACTGGAGGCTGGGCCTGTTCGTCCTCGTCGCCGCGCCGGTCGATCGCCCTGGTGCTGCGACGGTTCCTGAGAGCGCCGTCAAGGCCGCACCGGCGCGATGGCGGCGACCTCGATCCTGTCGACGGCGATCATGGAGGGTCTGGATGGTGTGCGCGTCGTCAAGATGGAGAACCGCGAGGCCTATGAGGAGCGTCGGGTCGCCGCGGTCGATAGCCGACCGGCAGCGGCATATCATCAGGGGCGACAACGCCCGGGCCATCGCCGCGCCGGTGTCCGAGACCATGACCATGGTCGTGGTCGCCGGCGGTGCTGGCCTATGAGGGATGGCGCGCCAGCGCGGGGCATCCGGACGTCGGCGCCTTCACCGCCTTCTTCGCCGCGCTGCTGACGGCCGGCCAGGCGCTGCGCCAGGTCGCGAACCTGCTGACCGTGATGAGCCAGGGAATGACCGCCGCGCGGCGCCTGTTCGCCGCGCTGGACGTGGAGCCGGACATGCGCGAGCCGGCCGGCGCGCCTCCGCTACCGCTCGGCGAGGCGACCGTCCGGCTGGAGACCGTGTCGTTCGCCTATGGCGAACGAACCGGTGCTGGACGGCGTCTCGCTGGAGGCGCGGCGCGGCGAGATCGTCGCCCTGGTCGGGCCCTCGGGTGCGGGCAAGACCACGGTGCTCAACCTGATCCCCCGGTTTTACGACGTGACCGGCGGCGCGTGACCATCGACGGACATGACGTCGCGCGAGGTCACCCTGGCGTCGCTGCGCGGCCAGATCGCCCTGGTTACCCAGGAGCCGTTCCTGTTCGACGACACCGATCGCCGCGAACATCGCCTATGCCCGCGACGGCGCGACACGAGCCGAGATCGAAGCCGCGGCGCGCGCGGCGGCGGCTCACGAGTTCATCGCCGACTCTGCCACGTCGGCTACGAGACTTTGGTGGGCGAGGCGGGCATGCGGCTTTCCGGCGGCCAGCGCCAGCGCATCGCCATCGCCCGCGCGTTCCTGAAGGACGCGCCGATCCTGTTGCTGGACGAGGCGACCAGCGCCCTGGACACCGAGAGCGAGGCGCAGGTGCAGGCGGCGCTGGCCGGCTGATGGCTGGGCGGACGACGCTGATCATCGCCCACCGGCTGTCGACCGTGCGGGGCGCCGACCGCATCTATGTGCTCGACAAGGGAGCGGTGGTGGAGTGCGGCGCGCATGCCGCGCTGGTCGCGCTCGGCGGGCTGTATGCCCGGCTCGCCCGCAGCCAGGATCTCGAACCGGTTCCCGAGACCGTGTCTTGAAGGCGCTGTCGCGGTCCCGCCCGGTGCAGGGGCTGCTAGCCTGGCTGGTCGCTGGCTATGTCGAAATCTGCATCGCGACCATCCGCTGGAGCTTCGAAAACCGGGCGCCGGTTGACGAGGCCATGTCCGCTGCCGAGGGCCTGATCGCGATGTTCTGGCATGGCCGGATCGCTCAGGGAATGGCGTGCCGGCCGTTGCTGCAGCTCAAGCCGCGCCGGGTGATGATCTCCCTGTCGCGCGACGGGCGAATTCATCGCCGCGGCGGCGGAGCGCCTGAAGATACCGCCGATTCGCGGCTCGACAGGTCGCGGCGGCGCAGGCAAGGGCGGCGCCAGGGCCTTCCGCCAGGCTATCGAATTCATTCGTGGCGGTGGGGTGATGATCGTTACCCCCGATGGTCCGCGCGGCCCGCCGGAGCGCCTGCCGATCGGTCCGGTGCAAATGGCCCGGGCCGCCGATTGCCCGGTTTTCTGATGAGCCTGGCCTCGAGCCCTGCCCTCGAGGCTGAAGCAGCTGGGACAGGGCGCAGACCCGCTGCCGTTCGCCCGCGGCTGCGTGGTGCTCGAGGGGCCGCTCGCGCTGCCGCACCGGGCCGACGAGGCGACGATGGAGACGGCGAGCGCGGATTGGGAGGCGCGGATGCGTGCGGGTCAGGCGCGGGCGGAGGCGATGGCGCGGGGCGAGGCGCGGTCGATGAGCCGGCCCTGGTCGCTGTGGTTTACCGCTGGGCCACGCGAGCCGCCGCGCCGCTGGCCCCGATGCTGCTGCGGCGTCGCGCGGACGCGGCAAGGAGGACGTCGGCGACTGGCGCGAGCGGCTGGGCGTGGCGAGCGCGGCGCGGCCCACCGGGCGGCTGGCGTGGCTGCACGGGGCCAGCGTCGGAGAGAGCCTCTCGCTGCTGCCGCTGGCGGACCGGCTGCTGGCGGAACTGCCGGGGATCGCAGTGCTGGTCACCAGCGGCACTCGCGCGTCCGGCGAGGTATTGGCCCAAAGACTCCCGGCCGGCGTAATTCACCAATATCTTCCGGTGGATACACCCGCGGCAGTGGCCGCCTTCCTTGGACATTGGCGGCCTGACCTGGGGGTCATCGTGGAGAGCGAGCTGTGGCCGAACCTGATCCTGGCGACCAAGGAAAGTGGCGCGAGGCTGGCGCTCCTGTCGGCGCGGCTGTCGCTGGGCAGCGAGCGGGGCTGGGCATGGTTCGGCGGGGCGCTGCGCGAAATGCTGCAGGCATTCGACCTGGTCCTGGCGCGCGACGCGGACGCGGCGGCGGCATTCGCCCGGCTGGGCGTCACGGTCGATGGTGTGGCCGACCTTAAGCTCGGCGCGGCGCCGTTACCCTTTGACGACAACGAGCTTGCCCGGATGCGAGAGGCGACCCGCGGCCGCCCGGTGATCCTCGCCGCAAGCACCCATGCCGGCGAGGAGGGCGTGATCCTCGACGCCTTCCTGGCGGTCCGTGGCGACCCGCGGCGCCCCCTGCTGATCATCGCGCCCCGGCACGTCGGGCGCGGCGAGGCGATCGCCGTCATCGCGCGTGAGCTGGGGCTGGAGGCGCGCCTGCGCTCGATGGGCGAGGACGTCGAAGGGGCGGAGACATATATCGCCGATACGCTTGGCGAGATGGGACTCTGGTTCCGTTTGGCGGGTCTGGGCGTGCTCGGCGGCAGTTTCGTAACCGGGCTTGGCGGCCACAATCCGCTGGAGCCGGCGCGGCTTGGCTGCCCTGCGGTCAGCGGACCTCATGTCGAGAACTGGCCGATTTCTCTCGATCTGCAACGAGTCGGCGCCGCGCGCCTGGTCCGGGCGGGCGAGGAGCTGGAGGCGGTGCTGCGGGCGGGTCTGCAGCCCGCGGCCTGGCTGACCGATATGGCGGCCAGGGCGGGCGCGTTCGTCGAGGCCAGGGACGCCGAAGCCGAGGCGGCGCTGTCGCGGGTCGTGGCGTTGCTCGCGGCATGAAGCTGGCGACTCCCCGCTGGTGGTACCGCCGGCACGGCGCCTCGATGCCGATGAGCCGGCTAATCCTGACGCCGGCCTCGTGGCTATGGGCGGCGGCGACGGCGCGCCGGCTCTCGGCGGCCGAGCCGGCCGATCCGGGGGCGCCGGTGGTCTGCGTCGGCAACCTGACGCTCGGCGGGTCCGGCAAGACGCCGGTGGCGCGGGAGGTGGCCCGCCGGCTGGTCGCCGATGGCCGTCGGGCGCAGGTTTTGCTGCGCGGCTACGGCGGCTCGCTGGCCGGGCCGATCCGAGTCGACTTGGACATGCATTCGGCCGCCGAGGTCGGCGATGAGGCGCTGATGCTGGCCAGGCGACCTGCCGGTGTGGGTCGCGCGGGACCGGGCGGCCGGGGCGCGGGCCGCGGCCGAGGCCGGGGCGGAGGTGGTGGTGATGGACGACGGTCACCAAAACCCCTCGCTGCGCAAGACGCTGTCGCTGGTGGTCGTCGACGGCGAGACCCGCGACGACACATGGCCGTTCGGCGATGGCCGGGTGTTTCCGGCCGGGCCGATGCGTGAGCCGCTGGCCGCCGGACTGGCGCGGGCCGACGCCGTGGTGGTGCTGTTGCCGGCCGATCACCCGCCGCCCGATCGGGATCTGCTGGCGCTGCTGGCCGCCAGGCCGGTGCTGCTTGCCCGGCTCGAACCGCTCGGCCCCCCGCCGCCCGGACCCCAGCTGGCGTTCGCCGGCATCGCCAAGCCGTGGAAGATGGAGCGGGCGTTGCGGGCGGCGGGCTGCGAACTGGTGGACTTCGCCCCCTTGCCCGACCATGCGAAGCTGACCGAACGGACCCTGCGCTTTCTGGCCGATCGGGCCGCCGCGCTGGGGGCGGGCCTGCTGACCAGCGAGAAGGACTGGGCGCGACTGGGGCCGGCAGTGGCGGGCACGGGTGACGCCCTGGCCGGTCCGCGCGCGCTTCGAGACGCCGGCGGCGCTGGACGATCGGCTCCGCGCCGTGCTCCCCCGGTCTGGCGGGACCGGCTAGGCCCCGGCCAGCTGAGCGAACTTCCAGGAGGTCTCGGCCAGCATCGGCACCCGCGCGGCCTGTTCGGCGGCCTGCGGGCTGTTGGCGGTGCCGTCGCGGACCCGGCCGACGATGCCTTGCAGGATGCCGGCGAGGCGGAAGCCGTTGTAGGCGAAATACCAGTTGAGCTCCGGCAGACCGGCCCGGCCGGTCAGGCGGCAGTATTCGTCGACGTACTCGGGCATCGTCGGCAGGCCGCGCGCCTCGAGATCGGGGATGGCCGACAGGCTGCCATTGACCCACTGCATCAGCACATAGGTGAAGTCGGCCAGCGGATTGCCGAGCGTCGCCAGTTCCCAGTCGAGCACCGCGACCACCCGCGACTCGGTTGGATGCAGGATCATGTTGTCGAGGCGGTAGTCGGCATGGACGATGGTGGTCTGGTCGTCTTCCGGGACCGAGCGCGGCAGCCAGTCGATCAGCCGCTCCATCTCCTCGAGCGGCTCGGTCTCGGAGGCCTTGTACTGCTTGGTCCAGCGCGAAATCTGCCGCAGCATGTAGTTGCCGGGCCGGCCGAAGTCGTCGAGGCCGACCGCGTGGTAGTCGGTATTGTGCAGATCGGCCAGGGTCTTCAGCGCCGCCATGTGGATGGCGTGGCGCTCGGCCGGCGGATAGGCCGGCAGGGTCTGATCCCACAGCACCCGGCCCTCGACCTTTTCCATGACGTAGAACATCGTGCCGAGCACCGTTTCGTCGGTGCACAGACCATAGGGCCGGGCCACCGGGAAGCCGGTCGGGTACAGGGCGGAGATCACCTTGAATTCGCGGTCGACCGCGTGGGCCGAAGGCAGCAGCTTGCCCGGCGGCTTGCGGCGCAGGACGTATTTCTGACCCGGCGTGGTCAGTTCGTAGGTCGGGTTGGACTGGCCGCCCTTGAACTGCCGCACTGTGAGCGGTCCGGCGAACCCCTCGACGTGGCCACGCATCCAATCGTCAAGCCGCGCCTCGTCGAAACGGTGTCGCTCGTCCACCGGCTTGACGCCGGTGTTCTGGGCCTCGCGGAGCTGTTCGGCGGTGGGCGCGTCCTCGACCATGGTTCCCTCGGATGACTGTCGTCGGGCCACTGTAACCAGCGCCCGGCCGGTTTCAAAGTCGCGGCCGGTCAGGCGAGCGCCCGCCAGCCGATGTCGCGTCGGTGGAAGCCGCGCGGAAAGTCGATCCGGTCGATGGCGGCATAGGCGGCGTCGCGCGCCGTCCGCAGATCCGCGCCCCGGGCGCAGACGTTCAGCACGCGGCCGCCGGCGGCGAGCAGCGCGCCGTCGGCGCGCCGGCCCACGCCGGCGTGGAACACCACCACATCGGGGCCGAAGTCCGCCTCCGCCCCGAGGATCACCGAGCCGGCCAGGGGAGTGCCGGGGTAGCCCTCGGCCGCCAGCACCACGCAGATCGCCGCCTCGTCGCGCCAGACCGGGGGCGGCAGGGCGTCGAGGCCGCCGCGCGCGCAGGCCAGCAGATAGGGCAGGATGTCGCTGGCCAGGCGAAGCATCAGCACCTGGCATTCGGGATCGCCGAAGCGGACGTTGAACTCGACCAGGCGCGGGCCGTCGGCGGTGATCATCGTCTCGCAGAACAGCGCGCCTCGATAGGGCGCCCCTCCGCCGCGATGCCGGAGAAGGCCGGTTCGATCAGTTGCGCGCGGATCGCCTCCAGGGTGTGGGGCGAGAGAACAGGGGCCGGCGCATAGGCCCCCATGCCGCCGGTGTTGGGGCCACGGTCGCCGTCATAGGCCTGCTTATGGTCCTGCGCGCCGCCGAACATCAGGCTGGTGCGGCCATCGCACAGCGCAAAGGTCGATGCGATCTCGCCTGGCAGGAAATCCTCGATCACCACCCGCGCGCCAGCGGCTCCGAACCGGCCGCCCAGCGCGGCGTCGATCGCTGTTTCGGCCGCTGGCCGGTCGGGCGCGATCACCACGCCCTTGCCGGCCGCGAGACCATCGGCCTTGATCACGAACGGCGGCTGGAAACCGTCGAGGGCGTGCCTGGCCGCCACCGCGTCGTCGAACACGCCGAACCGGCCGGTGGGCAGGCCATGGCGGACCGCGAAAGCCTTGGCGAAGGCTTTCGATGACTCCAGGCGGCCGGCCGCCCGGGTGGGCCCGAAACAGGCGATGCCGGCGTCCGCCAGGCGGTCGGCGAGGCCTGCGGCGATGGCGGTCTCCGGACCGATGACCACCAGATCGGCGGCGATCTCGCGGGCCAGGGCGACCAGGGCCTCGACGTCGTCGGCCTTGACCGGGCGGATTTCACCCAGCAGCCCCATGCCCGGATTGCCCGGCGCGCACACCAGCCGGGCCAGCCGGGGCGACTGGGCGATCTTCCAGGCCAGGGCGTGCTCCCGCCCGCCCGAGCCGACGACGAGGACGTTCATGGCGTGGGCAATGGCGGCAAGCCGTCGGGGCCGTCAAGACGCGGTCTCCGGAGGGCCGGCAAAGGCGTCAGGCGGCGGGACGGGCGATCAGGGGGGCGTAGACGATGAACAGGGTGCCGCGGCCTTCTTCGCTTTCGACCACCAGGCCGCCGCGGTGGCGGTTGGCGATGTGCTTGACGATGGCGAGGCCGAGGCCAGTGCCGGCGGTCTCGCCGGTCTTCTGGCCTTCCACGCGATAGAACCGCTCGGTCAGCCGCGCTAGATAGGCGCGGCGAATGCCGGGGCCGGCGTCGCGAACCCGCAGGGCGGCGTAGCGGATCTCCGCGGAATGGTCCGGGGTCAGCAGGGACAGCCGGCCACGGAAGTCGGTTCGCGGGGCGGTGGCCGCGGCCATGTCGAGGCCGGTCTCGACCTCGACGCCGACCTCGCCGCCGTCGGGGCTGTATTTGAGGGCGTTTTCCACCAGGTTCTGGACCACCTGCAGGATCTGGTCGCGATCGCCGACGAGGGTGGCGCTGCCCAGCGGCGGCGCCGATTGCACGAACTTCACCCCCCGCTCAGCCGCCAGCGGACCGAGGGCGTCGATCACGTCGATCACCGCCAGGGCCAGATCGACCTCGCCCGACGGCGGGATATGTTCGCCCAGTTCGATGCGCGACAGGCTCATCAGATCGTCGATCAGCCGGCGCATGCGTTCGGCCTGGATATGCATGATCGCCAGGAAGCGCTCGCGGGCTTGTTCGTCGTCGCGGGCGTGGCCGCGCAAGGTCTCGATGAAGCCGGTCAGCGACGCCAGCGGCGTGCGCAGTTCGTGGCTGGCGTTGGCCAGGAAATCGGCCCTGGTCTGTTCGCTGCGGCGAAACTCGGTCTCGTCGCGCAGGATCAGCACGCATAGCCGGGCCCCCCACGGGGTGTCGCCGAGCGGGGCGGCGCGGGCGCGCCAGACCCGGTCCTGCGCCCCGCCGGTCTCGTACATGACGTCCCGCGCCACGGTTTCGAACAGGGCCTCGTCTACCACCGCGAGCACCTCCGGGGCGCGGATCGCCGTAGTCAAGGGACCCGACGGCCGGTTGATCCGCAACAGGTCGCGGGCCGCGGCGTTGGCGAACACATAGCGGCGGGCATTGAGATCGTCGCGATCGCCGCCCTCGACCATCACGATCGGGTCCGACAGGCGGTCCAGCATGGCGCGAAACGGCGGCTCGGGCTCCATGGGCCGCGGCGGCGGGACCGGCGCGGGTTCCTGCGAAGGCCGCCGCGGCGCAATCAGGGCCAAGGCGGCGACGCAGCCGGAGGCGACCAGAGCCAGCGGCCAGCCGGCGCCGTCGATCGCCGCCAGGATGAGCGGCGCGACCGCGCCGGCGAGCCCGAGCGTCACCTGGCCCGGCGCACTCGCTCCAGGCGGCGGCCGGCGGGGACCGGCGTCGTTCGGCGATGGATTGTTCGGCGAAACCGTCATCGAGGCCTGTGAGTCGAAGCGTGCGTCATGCGCCTATCCCATCCTGTGGATGTGTCCCGCGCATGACAATCGACGCATGCGGCGTGTTCGCCTTGAAAGACGCCCAATTGCGGACGTATTAGGCTGGCGGAATCGAAATTTGGAATCCGCCGCGAGTTGAGAGTACCCATTTGATGAGACGCAGGTTTCTCGCGGCGGCGGTGGCGATGGCGCCGCTTCTGGCGGTAGGCGCGGGCGCGGCTTGCGCCGCTACCGAGATTTCAACCTCGACCACCACGCCGGTGGCGACAGCAACGGCCGCCGCCGGGGCGCCCAGCGACGTCGACATCGCCTCGGGCGGTTCGATCAATCCTACCGCCGCCGGCGCCGCGCTGACCCTCAACAGCAACAATACGGTCAGTTCGGAAGGCTCGATCTCGTTCAGCAATGTCGACAATGCCACCGGCATCCAGGTCGACGGCGGCTACACCGGGCTGGTCAACAATACCGGCGCGATCACCATCAATGAAACCTATACCGCGCCGGTCAGCACCACGACCGGCATCGCCTATGGAAACTGGGCGTCCGGCGGCAACCGGATCGGCATACTGGTGACCGGCAGCCAGCCGTTCAACGGCGGCATCACCACCACCGGCGCGATCTCCATCCAGGGCAACAACTCCTATGGCATCGTGGTCGACGACTCGATCACCGGCAGCCTGCTCAGCCTGACCGTGACGCCGGCCAGCGGCGCCACCGCGGCGAGCGTGGCCAACGGTTCGATCACGGTGACCGGCAACGGCGTGGCCGGCCTCTATGTCACCCCGAACGGCGGGGTCGGCGGCAATGTGCGGATCACCTCGATCACCGCCAACGGCATCGGGGCGCGCGGCGCGGTGATCGACGGCAACGTCGGCGGAACGGTCAACATCTCCTCCAGCGTCACGGCGAGCGGCTACCGCAGCAACTCGCGGCCGACGACGCCGTACTACTCGTCCCAGTATACCCCCGACCAGCTCGAACAGGGCGGCTCGGCGGTCAGCATCGGGGCCAACATCGGCAATGGCCTGATCATCAGCGCGCCGCCCTGCCCGCTGAGTACGACCAATCTCGATCAGGATGGCGACGGGGTGCCGGATTCCCTGCAGGGCACCGGCGCGATGACCTCCTACGGCTCGGCGCCGGCCCTGCAGATCGGCTCGACCAGCCGTAGCGTGGAACTGGGCGTGGTGGGAACCGGCGCCGATGGCTACGGCTTGGTGATCCAGGGATCGGTGGCGGCCAACGGCGTCTATGATCCTTTGTTGACCCCGGCCCTGCCGGGGGTGGTGTCGGCGACCGCTATACAGATCGGCGGCCCCGGCGACGCCGCGACCATCCTGGACAACGGCCTGCACAATACCGGCGCGATCACCGCCACGGCCTTTCAGGCGGACGCAACGGCGATCCACATCGGATCGGGGGCGACGGTGGCCACGGTGGCCAACGACGGTTCGATCTCGGCCAGTTCCAGCCAGGTCAATTCGGCCACCACGCCGACGGCCGTGACCATCGGCAACGGCCCATCCACCGTGACCATCCCGGCCCCGGCGCCGGTCAACGTCACCGCCCTGCAAATCGACGCTGGCGCATCGGTCGGCAGCATCACCAACAGCAAGATCCTCAGCGCCACGCTCAGCGGCACCGGCGGGGTCGGCGGCACGGTGGCGGGGATCATCGACCAGTCCGGTTCGGTGACGAGCATTCAGAACACCGGCAACATCACCGCGGTGCTCAACCAGACCTATGTGCCGACCCAGATGCCCGGCACCATCGTCGGCATCGACATCAGCAAGGGTACGAGCGCCCAGACCATCACCCAGGGGTTCGCTCCCGGCGTGCATGGGGCGGCCGACTATGTTTCTACCACCGCCTATTCGGCGGGGGCGATCGCGGTCGAGAACGGTGAGGCCTATGTGGCGCTGGCCGCTGTGGCGACCGGCCAGGACCCGCTGAACAATCCGACCCTGTGGAAGGCGATCGGCACCACCTCACCCTCGATCATCGGGTCGATCTATTTCGGCAACGGCGGCAGCACCCTGACGGTCACCGGCGGCCTGGTCGCGGCCGACACCATTGGCCTGGGCGGCGGCGTCAACACCATCACCGTCAACGGCGACGCCCCCTCGGTCGTCAGCGGGGTCACCATTGCCGGGACGGTAGTCTCCGGTCGCGATCACCGACGAGGGCAAATCGACCCTCACCCTGAACGTGCAGAGCGGCACGCTGAACGACACCTATGCCGGGACCTACAACGCCAACGCGGTCAATGTCGGGGCGGCCGGCACGCTGCTGGTGGCCGCCAATCCCACGGCCGGGACGCACACCGAGTTCCTTACCGCCGGGGCCTCGACCTTCGCGTCCGGGGCGCAGCTCGGCATCACCCTGCAGAGCGTGCAGACCGCGCCGTCGGTGACCTATACGATCGTCCAGACCACCGGCCAGGGTACGATCAGCGTCGGGATCGTTCGGCACCGGTTTCCTCAACAACGCACCCTATCTGTATACCGCCACGCCGAGCTATGTCGCCTCCGACCCGGCGAACGGCGGCGCCGGCGAGGTGCAGCTGACGGTCACCCGGCGCACGCCGGCGCAACTGAACTTCAACGGGTCGGAGGGCGCGGCGCTCGAACGCGGTCCTGGCCGCCATCCCCAACGACAACAACATCCAGCAGGCCATCCTGGCGCAGACCACCGAAGCGGGGCTGAAGAGCGTCTACGACCAGCTGCTGCCCAATCAGGGCCAGGGCATCTTCGAATCGCTCGACGCGGCGGCGCAGTCGATCTCCAGCCTGACCGGCACCACGCCCGATGCCGGCACGCGGGTGGCCGGGAACCAGCCTGTGGCTGCAGGAGGTCAACGAGCGGGTCCAGCGTAGCGGCGTCAATACCTTGGGCTCCTATTCGCAGTTGCTGGGCGTGGTCGGCGGTTATGAGCACGCCGGCCCGGCCGGCGGCGCGATCGGCCTGACGCTGGCCTATCTGAATGCCCAGGAAACCGACGACGGCACGGCGGTCGGCGCGCATGTGGTCGGATCGATGGTCGAGGGCGGGGCCTACTACCGGCGCGCGGCCGGGCCGTTCACCATGGCGATGCGCGGCGCCGCCGGCTATTCCTGGTTCGGCGACGACCGCAGGTTCCTGACCGCCAATGCGTTCAATTCAGGCCACTCCAGCTGGGGCGGGGTGTATTTCACCGGTCACGCCGGCGCTGCCTACGAGATGGATTTCGGCCGGTTCTATGCCCGCCCCGAAGCGTCGGTGGATTACCTGCGCCTGCAGGAAGACGGCCACAGCGACACCGGCGGCGGCCCTGGCTTCGACCTGACCGTCGCCAGCCGCACCAGCACGCGGCTCAGCGGCGACGCGGTGATGGTCGTCGGCACCCAGTGGGGCAAGGTAATCTGGCTGCGGGCGGAACTGCGCGGCGGCTATCGCGAGATCTTCGCTGGCAGGTCGGCGACACCACCGCCAGTTTCTCCAACGGCCAGCCGTTCATCCTGCCGACCGACCCCCAGACCGGCGGCTGGGTGACGGTCGGGTTCTCCTTGAAGAGCGGTTCACGCCTATTCGTATGTGGCGCTGGAGGGCGACGCCGACCTGAGGCAGGGCGAGCAGCGCTATGACCTGATGGTGGCCGGTCGCTCGCTGTTCTGAGCCGACCGCCCTTCGCAAGCCGCCTACCGGGCCGCAATTTCCGGCGATCGCTGGAAGCGCTTGCCAAACCCTTGCCCGATGCGCGACGATGGCGGCAACGAACGCTGCGGCAAGCCTGCTTTGGGGGTAATTTGTTGTCTGAACGCCTGGACGCGATCGATTCGCGCATCCTCGACCTGATCCAGCACGACGCCGGCCTGTCGGTCGCCGAGATCGCCGAGCGGGTCGGCCTGTCGTCGAGCCCGTGCTGGCGGCGGATCAAGCGGCTGGAGGACGTCGGCATCGTCCAGCGGCGGGTGACCCTGCTCGACCGCGAGAAGCTGGGCCTCGACTTCGAGGTCTATTGCACCGTCAAGCTGTCGCTACCGACCAAGGAGAATCTGGAAACCTTCGAGCAGGCGGTCAACCGCTGGCCGGAGGTGGTGCAATGCGCCACGGTGACCGGCGCGGCCGACTACGAGCTGCGCATCGTCACCCGCGACATGCACGCCTTCGACGACTTCCTGCGCGACAAGATGCTGTCGCTGGGGCTGGTGTCGAACATCGAGAGCCGCATCGTCATCCGCGCGGTGAAGAACTCCACGGCGGTTCCGCTGGGCCTGGTCAGCCCCTATCTGGCCGTGCGCGACCTGACGCCCGAGGAACGGCATCCATGATCGAACTGGTCATCGACGCACGCCGCAAGGACCTGGGCGGCTTCGAGGTCGGACGCGCTGCTTCCCTATGCGCCGCATCGGCGGGTCGGACCGTTCGTGTTCTTCGACCACATGGGACCGGTGGATTTTCCGGCCGGCCTGCCGCGCGGCGTCGACGTGCGGCCGCATCCGCATATCGGCCTCTCGACCGTCACCTATCTGTTCGAGGGCGAGATGACCCATCGCGACAGCGTCGGCTCGGAAGTCGCCATCCGGCCCGGCGAGGTCAACTGGATGACCGCCGGGCGCGGCATCACCCATTCGGAGCGCTTCGACACCATCCGCCGCGCCGGGCGGAGCGATGCACGGCATCCAGGCCTGGGTCGGCCTGCCGACCGAGCTCGAGGAGATCGAGCCGGCCTTCGCCCATCACGGACCGGAGGACCTGCCGACCTATGAATTGGCCGACGGCCTGTGGGCGCGGCTGATCGCCGGCGAGGCGTTCGGGGCCAAGGCGGCGGTGAAGACCCACTCGCCGATGTTCTATGTCCACTGGCGGCTGAGGGCCGGCGCGCGGGCGCAGCTGGCGGCCGAATACCCGAGCGGGCCGCCTTCATCGCCGGCGGCTCGGTCGAGGTCGACGGGCGGGCGTTCGTCGCCGGCCAGATGCTGGTGTTCGCGCCCGGCCAGCCGATACTGTTCACCGCCGTCGACCGACGCCGAGATCATGCTGCTGGGCGGCGAGCCGATCGGCGAGCGGTTCATCGAGTGGAACTTCGTCTCCTCTTCCAGGGAACGCATCGAGCAGGCCAAGGCCGACTGGCGGGCCGGGCGGATGAAGCTGCCGGACCTCGACCACGACGAGTTCATTCCGCTGCCAGCCCAGCCTTGAGTTTCGGAGATCGTCAGGGGGCGCGAGGAATTCCTCAGGTTTTCTTCTAGGAACCGATTTTTTTTGGGCGGGGTCGGTGAATGATCGGCAACTGATCGGCTCTCCGACATGTCATCGGGGCTGAAACTCGAAAAATCTGGGCTCTCCAATGGCGGTCGCCGACGATGATGGCCACCGCCATGGCCACACGTCAGATGGAAGAGTTCTCATGATCACCCCCTCAATACGCTCCGCCCGCCGACTAGCCGGCGGCGCACGCCACGCGAACCTGCGGATGTTGCTCGCTGGAGGCGCCTGTCTCCTCGCGGTCGGCCTCGGCGCGGGCCGGGCCGCCGCGGCGGGCTACACCGTCCATCCCCTGGTGACCGACGATCAGGCGGTGCTGGCCACCCTGCCGTTTGGTCCGGCGCCGACCGTCGACCCGGCGTTGATCAATCCCTGGGACGCCACCGAGACCCCCAAGGGCCGGTGGGTGGTGGCCAACACCGGCGGTCCGGGCGCCGGCGCGCCCGGAACGTTGACGATCTATAGCAGCAAGGGCGCCATCGAGCGCGGCGGCCCGGTCGCCGTCCCGCAAGGCTCGGGCCCCCCTTACGGACCCACCGGCGTCGCCCTGGTCGCCGGTGACGGCTTCATGTTGCCGGATGGTCGCCCCGCCGCCTATCTGATCGACAACCTCGATGGGTCGATTTCCGGCTGGGCCGGTTCCGGCGCCGCGCACACGATCGTGCCCGGGCGCGGTCCCGGGGGCAACCTGGCGGCGTACACCGCCCTGGAAGTGGGGACCTCCGGCGGCGCGACCTATCTCTACGCGGCCAACAACATCACCGGCGCCATCGATGTATTCGACGTACATTTCACCAAAACGGCCTTGGCCGGCGCCTTCGTCGATCCGGGCCCCAATCCGCAGGGCGTGGTTCCGTTCAACATCGAAAACATCGGTACGCACCTGTGGGTCACCTATGCAGTGCCCGGGCCGCCCGCCTCAGGCCAGCCGCTGGGATCGGGATTTGTCAGTGAGTTCAATATGGACGGAACTTTCGTGCGCCGCTTCGCCACCGGCGGCCGGCTGTCGTCGCCCTGGGGGATCGCGGTCGCGCCCGCCAACTTCGGCCGCTTCAGCAACGACGTGCTGATCGGCAACTTCAACGACGGTCCAACGGAAGGCTACATCTCGGCCTTCGACCCGACCACCGGCCAATTCGTGGGCAAGTTGCAGCATGGGGGCAAGCCGATCGTCCTGCCCGGCTTGTGGGCGATTCATTTCGGCAGTGGAGCCGATGCCGACAAGCTGTTTTTCGCGGCCGGGATCGGCGGTGAGACCCATGGACTGTTCGGCGAGATCTCGGCCGACCCACGCTGACCGTGCGAAGGCCCGAGGCCGCCGCGACCGTTCCGTGGAGGCCTCGGGCGCTATCGGTGACTGAGATGGAACAGCTCGATATCGGAATCCGTGGCGACTGCATCGACGTAGACAGGGACGCCGGTGTGGGGATCGATGGCGAAATCAATTCCGAAGGCGGCATTCGGCAGGTCGGCGAAGACCTTCCGCGGACCGCCGTCGATGGGATCCGAAAGCAGCCGGGGATGGTCTAGGTGGATCCGGTCGGGATAAATGACCCGATGCCGAAAGATCGTCCAGGCGTCGCTGGCGGTGAGCGCGATCGCGCCGCTGATCTGCACGGCCGGCGGGCCGATACGCCAGACGCCGGGCCGCGAGGATCTGACGCCGTAGAGCTCATCGCCGTCGGCCCTCACGCTGGCCCACCCATAGCCGGTGATCGGCCGCGGCCGTTCCGACCGGCCGAGATCCAATCGCCAGATCCTCCACCCTTCGGCGTCGCGAACCGGGAACACCAGCGAGCGGCCGCCGGCCACCCAGGCGGGTCGGCCGGCGTCGGTTCCGGGAACCGGAATGCGCCCGACCTCCTGACCGGCGGCGGTCGCGATGCGCACGCTGGCGGACGTGTCGTACAGAACATACGCGAAAACGGCCCCGTCCGGTGACCAGGCGATCTGGTTGGGAAACGCGGACTTCGAGCTCAACAAGAGCCGGCCTCGCCCCCCGGGCCTCATCAGCCAGACGCCCTGCTCCCCGGCGCGATTGGACCCCATCGCCAGGCTTCCATCGGGGGCGAAGGCGGGCGACCACGTCACGCCATTGGCCGGATCGATGATGGTCGGCGAGCCGTCGGCCGACGGCGTGGCGAGGTTGAAACGACCGACGTTGTACTCGGCCGCCAGCAGGCCGCCCGGTCCGGACGTCAGGCGGCCGATGTCGAACGGGACGGTCAGAAGTCGCTGCTGCGGCCCGCCGTCGATCGGGCTCCACCAGATCTCGGACCCTCCGGCCACGTCGGTGGTTACGAACACCGATTTCGAGTTCCTGACCCCAGGCTCCGATCCGGCTCCAGGGTGGGACATGCGCGAGCCGGCTTTCCCGACCGGTTTCCAGGTCGTGGATCACCAGATGATCGTCGCTTCCCTCGGAAGAGCGGGTGAAGGCCAGAAGGCGACCGTCGGGAGAGACCACGGGGTCAAAATCGTCGAAGCCGCCCGGAGGATGGCTGACCGCCCTCGCGCGGCCGCCGGCGAGATCCAGGCTGAGGATCTGGGACGGCCCACCCAACGTGGCGACATCGACATAGAGCAGGCCATCGGCCGACCAAGCGATCGAGGACCGCTCCGCAATCCGGCAACGCCCGACATCCTCGGCGAGGCCGGCCGGAACCGGGACGACCCTGATCCGGCAAGGCTCGCCGGAGCGATAAGTGGAATAGGCGATCCTCGACCCGTCCCGGGACCAGCGCGGCGAGATGTCGTCCAGGCCGTCGCTGGTCAGCTGGATCGGCTCGCCGCCCGACAGCCGCTTGATGAAGATGTGCCGGCTGAACAGGTCCGGGCCGGCCGAATAGGCGAGCATCGTCCCGTCGGGGGACAGGGCGGGGTAGCGCTCGATCAAGGGCGTCGACACCAGCGGCGCGGAGCGGTCGATCGCCCATTCGACCGGCGCCCGACGACCCACGATGATCGTCGCGACGACCAGGGAAATCACGACGAACAGACCCCCGGCGAGGACCCGGTGACGACGCTTGGAGGCCGCTGGTCTCGAGGCGGCGGCCGGCCCGGCGATTTCCGTGGGCGAAGGCGCCGCCGCGGCGGTCATGCGATAGCCCAGCCGGGGTACGGTTTCGATCGCGAACGCTCCGCCCGCGGCCTCCTCCGACAGGCGACGCAGACTTTGGATGCAGCGGTTGAGCGAGTCGTCGCCGACGATGGCGTCGCCCCAGCACGCCTCGACCAGGGATCCGCGCGACACCACCTCGCCCTCGGCGCGGGCCAGGGCGACCAGCACCTGCATCACGCGAGGCTGCAGGCGGATCCGCTGGCCGTCGACGACCACTTCCCGCGTCGAGGGATGGACCCGCAGGCCACCGAGCCAAAAATCGGGCTGCCGCGTCAGATCGATGCGGCGCTCTGGCCCGAGGGGGGCGAGTATGTCATCCATGGGCGCCCCGGTTACGCGACCAATTCAGGGTGACGGCATCTCGCCGCGCTACCGATAGCCGGGACACTTCGCGCGTAATGGCGGCGCGGACAAGTGATTTCACGCTCGCATCAAGGCAAATCATCCCGGCTGGGGAAATCAGACGCCGCCGAGCGCGTTGCGCGCCTTTTCCCAGTGTCGGGCGCCGATGATCAGGGTCAAAGGAGCGGCGAGCAACAGGCTGCCCCATGGGCGATCAAACTCGCGGACCGAGGTCGGCCAGGTGTCGCCTTATGCGCCGCACCGCCAGGCGGGACCGTTCGTGGCCTTCGACCACACGGGGCTGGTGAATTTTCCGGGCGGCGTGCCGCGCGGCGTCGACGTGCTGTCGCGTCGGCACATCGGCCTGTCCACCGTCACCCGATCTGTTCGCGGGCGAGTTGACCCTTCGCGACAGCGTCGGATCGGACATCGCCATCCAGCCCGGCGAGGTCAACGGATGACCGCCGGGCGTGGCATCACCCATTCGAAACGCTTCGACACTCTTCGCCGGCAGGGCGGGGATGCACGGCATCCAGGCCTGCGTCCGCGGCGGGCTCCAGAGGTTCGCCGCCGCGGGTTTCGATCAGGGCGTCGAGCACGGCGGTCGGGTCGGCCGGCTCGGCCATGGCCTCGGCTTGCGGGTCGACGCGATCGTACAGCTGCGGATTGTCCCGGCGCATCTCCTCGTTGAGGGCGATCAGCTTGGCCACCTTGAGCTCGGTCATGATCGCCAGCTCCAGGTTGAGCTGCTCGCGCAGTTCCGACAACTCGTCCTTGCGGCGCTGGCTCATCAAGATCAGGGCGGTGACATAGAGGGCGCTGAGTTCGCCCAGTCCTTGCAGGATCGGAAAGGGCGGCGGGTCGAGCCGCACGCCGAACCAGCGCGCGAGCATCAGGTTGCCGGCGATCCAGGCGACCACCACGCTGGTGAGGATGCCGATGAAGGCAGGGCGGGCGACGACCGAGGTCATCTGGTCGACGAGGCGTTGCAGCGGGGTGGCCCGCTGTTCGTGCGCCGCATGCAGCTTGGCGATCGCCTGAACGGTGTGCTCGATGTGCTCCGGAAGGGCCGCGCCCTCATCGTCCAGTCGTTGTCGGGAGGTTTCGCCGGTCATGGCGCCAGCCTACAGGCGGCCAGGAAAGAGCGCCATGCCGCACGCGGTCGGCGTCAACGCATACGGCGCCCACGCCCTTCCGGCGGCGCGCCGGTCGCAGACGTCGAAGCGCCGGACAACAGTGCGACGCCCACTGCGCTCAGGCTGGGCGATCGCGCGCCGACAACAACATGTGCGCCAGCGCCGGCGCCTGAGCGAGCGACGAGACGTGGCTGGACGACGGGGGCGCGAAGCCGGCCATCGCGGCGGCAAACAGGTGCGGCGTTGCTGTCGGGGCGAGCAGCGGGAGCGAGGCCTTCGGCGGATCAGAGACGATCACGCCACCGTGCCCGTCGCTGCTGGTGACAAAGGACGAGCCCGTATAGTTGCCCACCAAAGTGATGTGCGCCGTATGCGTACCATCGCTTACCGTCAGCACGCCGCCGGTCTTGCTTCCGTTATCCTTGTAGGTCGCCTCGCCGGCATTGACGAAGCCGATGTCGCTGAGGTCGAAGGTCGTGCCGGTAACGGTGGTAAATCCGCTCACCTTTCCGGTGTAGGTCTGGGAGTTGTCCAGTCGCAAGGTTCCGTCCGGGCCGGTGAAACTGACGTTCTGGGCGACGCTCGCCTGGGTGAATTCGAGTTCACCACCCGTTATGACCGCCTTGCCGGCGCCGGAGAGAACGGCGTTGACGACCATCGTGCCGCCGTTGGCCTCGATCGTGCCGGTGTTGTTGGTGGCGCTGTTGATGCTGACCGTACCGCCGGACGTCGCCTCGATCAGACCAGCGTTGGTGATGACGTTCGAGCCGGTGTTGATCGCCAGCACCGTGCCGACGTCACCATCGATCACGCCCTTGGTCTGATTGACCAGGGTCAGTTGACCAGCCCCGAGCTGCCCGCCGCCGGTGATGGTGTTGGATACATTGGTCAGGATCGAGCCGGCCGTGGCGCCGTACAACCTGTCCTGGCCATTGTTGCCGAGATCAATGGTCCCGACGCCGGTGAGGCTGGCGTTGTTCACATCGACGATCAGGTCGGTCACGTTGCCGCCGCCGGTTAGGGCGATGACCCCAGTGTTGTTGATCGTGCCCTGGACCGTCAGCGCTGTGTTGTTGAGAATGTTCAGCGTCGCCTGGTTGTTTACCGCGGCCGTGACTCCATCGAGGACGCTCAGGGTGTCGCCGGTCTGGAACACGCCGATGCCGGGCGCCCGCAGCGTGCCGCCGATCAACGTGGCGTCGATCAGGTTGACCGCCGTGTTGTCGTTGGCGAGGATGACCCCGCCGGTCGTCCCGTTAATCGTCGTCCCGACGATATTCAGCGTGGCCGAATCGCCGATCGCATCGCCCGCTTCGATCAGGCCGGCGTTGGTCACGGCGCTTGGGCCGGTGTTCAGCACCATGGCGGCGCCGCCGAAGGCCTGAATGACGCCTTTGGCCTGATTGACCAGGGTCAGCTGGCCGGCGCCCAACTGGCCGCCGCCGGTAATGGTATTGTCGACATTGATCAGGGTGGATCCGGCTGTCGCCCCCAGCAGCCGGTTGGCCCCATTGGTGGAAAGGGCGACCGTGCCGGCCCCGCTCAGGGTGACGTTGGTCGAGTTGATCAGCAGGGTGGTGGTATTGCCGACGCTGTTGAGGGCGAGGGTGTTGGTGTTGTTGATCGTTCCCTGAAGTGTCAGGCCTGTATTGTTATCTATATTCAGCAAGGCGGCATTGTTGACCGCCCCGGCGACAGTCGTGCCGTCGAGGACGGTTCCACTGTCGATGGTATGGAAAAAGCCCGAGCCGGCGCCGCCGAGGGTCAGCGCGCCGCCGATGATCGTCGCGCTTTGCAGATTGACGTGGGATCCGTCATTGGCCTGGATGATGCCGTCGGCGTTGTTTTCGACAAACGTGTTCTGGATGGTCAGTCCGCCGCCGCCGCTGGCTTCCAGCAGGCCGTCGTTGGTCACCGTCCGTCCCGCCGTGTCGAGGTACAAGGCATTGCCGCCAGTGGCGTTTATTACGCCCTTGACCTCGTTATTCAGGGTCATCTGACCGGCGCCTAACTGGCCGGCGCCGGAGATCACGTTGTCGACGTTGTTGAGCACGGCGGTGGCGGTGAGGCCGTAGATGCGGTTGTTGGCGTTGTCGCTCAGGATCACCGCCCCACCGCCCGAAAGACTGGCGCTGAGGCCGCCGATCTGCAGGTCGGTGTCGTTGCCGACGCTGGCCAGGGATATTGCGCCGGTCGTGATGTTCTTGATCGAGCCGGTGATGGTCAGGGCGGTGTTGTTGTTGACGATCACCGCGCCCTCGTTGGTCAGATTCTGCAGGACGCTGCCGCGGTCGATGGTGTCGATCACCCCGGTGAGCGCCGTGGCCAGGATACCGCCGGTAACCGTCGCGCTCTGCAGGTCGACATGGGTGTGCAGGCCGTTGGCGATAATCTTCGCCGCCGCCGAATTGGTGATCGCTACGCCGCGCAGCACCAATCCACCGACCGCGCCTAGCTTTCCGGGATTGGTGGATTCCATCACGAAGGTGTTGGTCACCTTGTTGCTGCCGGCGACCGTCGCGGCGCCGGTGGCGATGATCAAGGCGTTGCCGCCGGTCGCGTCGATGGTCGCACTGTTGATCAACACGAGATCGGCGCCGACGGCCCCCGCGCCGGCGATGACCGCCCTGTTGGTGAAACTGGAAACGGTCTGGTGATTGATCGCCCCGCTCAGCGTGCCGACGATCTGATTGGTTGCGTTGTCCGACAGAGTGATCGCGCCGCCGATCACCGTGGCGTTGTTCGCGCCGATGATCAGCGAGGTGTAGTTGCCGCCGCTGTTGAGGGCGAATCCACTGCCCGCTGCGTCGACGATGGTTCCTTGCAAGGTGACGGCCGTGTTGTTGTTGACGGTGAGGAAGCCGCTTATGACGACATGATTGGTCGCGGATGTGCCATCCAGCACCGTGCCGCCATCGATGGTGTCGATGACCCCGCCGCCAACTGCCTGTAGCGTGCCGCCGACAATGGTCGCGCCCTGCAGATCGACGTGGGTGTGCAGACCGTTGGCCAGGATCTTGCCTGCCCCGGCCTTGTTGGCGATCACGACGTTGCGCAGGAGCAAGCCTCCTTCGGAGGTGGCTTTGTTGACATTGGTCGATTCGAGCGTGGCATTGTTGGCGACGACGTTGCTGCCGGTCATGCCCTTGCCGCCGGTGGCGATCACCAGGGCGTTTGTCGCTGTGGCGTCGATGATCCCGTTATTGATCAGCGACAGATTGGCGCCGATGGCCCCTGCCCCCGAGATCACGCTCGCGTTGGTGAACGTCGATACACTCTGGCCATTGCGCGGCCCGCTGACGACCCCGACGATCTGATTGTTGGCATTGTCCGACAACGTCACCGCGCCGCCGGTGAGGGTGGCGTTCTTGGCGCCGACCACGAGACTGGTGGTGTTGCCGCCGCTGCCAAGGTTGATCTTGCCGCCGGTGTTGGCGACCGCCCCCTGGATGGTGAGGGCGGTGTTGTTGAGAATGTTGAAGGTCGCGGTGTTGGTGACAGCTTGGGATATTCCGTCGAGCAGGCTGCCGAAATCGACGGTCTGGATCGAGCCGGAGCCGACGCTCTTGAGAAAGCCGCCGGAAATGGTGGCGCTTTGCAAGCTGACACGGGCTGTCGTGTTGGCCTGGATCACCCCGCCGCCGGTGTCGTTGATCGCGGTATTCTGAATGGTCAGGCCGCCGGCCCCCGAGGCCTCGAGCAAGCCCGCGTTGAGGACGACATTGAGCCCCGTGTTAAGGACCAGCGCGTTGGCTCCGACGGCGTTGACGATCCCCGCGGCCTGATTGACGAAATTGAGGCCGCCGGCGCCCGGAAGACTGGTCTGGCCCGCGCCCAGCCGGCCCGCGCCGGAGATGGTGTCGTTGACGTTGGTGAGCGTCGCGCTCGCCGTGTCGCCGAAGATCTGGTTGTTCGGATTGTCGCCGAGGATCACCTTCCCCGCGCCGGCGAGGGTGAGGCCGCCGGCGACGACCTGCAGAGAGGTCAGATTTCCGGCGCTGTTCAAGGTAATCTGACCGGTATTGTTGATCGTGCCGCCAGCGACGAAATTGCTGTTGTTGGCGACCGCGATGACGCCGGCGTTGGCCCCGGACCCCGAGCCCGCACTCGCCAGGAAGGCGCCATTGCCATTGCCGACGGTGATCAGGAGCGTCGCGGTGGACGCGGTCTGGATGCTGTTCACCGCTTCGTTGGTCGAGGCCGTGACGGTATAGGCGCTCGAACCGGCCGCATCGAGAATCGCGTCGTCCTTCGAACCCGGAATGACGCCCCCACCCCAGTCGGACGCAGTGTTGAAATCGGCGCTGACCTGATGAATCCAATGGATCTGTGACATGTTCGCCTCGACCGTTATGCTTTTCTACTTTCTCGATAAACGCGGCCGGACGTTGAGGCAAATCAAACACGCGTTACGTGTGATCTGGGTGGCGCGAAGTTGATCCCAAATGCCGGCCCAGGGCCAACGCGGAGTGCCCCAAAACTAGCGGGCTGGTAGGTGGCCCGGGGATGAGACTGCGGCATGCCGGCCGGTGAAAGGGGAGAGCTGGGGGACGCGGACTGGTGGTGGGCGGCGGCGGGGTTCAGGCGCCGCCGAGGGCCTTGCGGGCCTGTTCCCAGTATTGCGCGCCGGTGACCAGGGTCAGCAGGGCGGCGAGCCACAGCAGGCCGTGGGCGATCAGGGTCGCCGGGCCGAGAGTGGCCGGGTCGCTCGGCAGCGAGAAGGCCGCCCAGCAGGCGACCAGAAGTTCTGCGCCCAGGGCGACGAGTTGCAGGGTGGTCTTCCATTTGGCGAGCATGGTCACCGGCAACGACACGCCCTGCCCCGCCGCCACCTCGCGCAGGGCGCTGACGGTGAACTCGCGAAACAGGATCAGGGCCGCGGGAATGGCCACCGCGGCGTTGCCGCCCAGCGACAGCAGGCCGAGGATGGCGCCGCAGACCAGGACTTTGTCGGCGATCGGATCGAGAATGGCGCCCCAGCGGGTTTCCGCATGCAGCCGCCGCGCCAGCCAGCCATCGAAGAAGTCGCTGACGGCGGCCAGCACGAAGGCCCAGAACGCCCAGCGTTCCAGGCCGAACTGCATGGCCGGGGTCAGGCGCTCGCTGAGCAGGGAGGCGCTGGCGAGCCCGAAGAAGGTGAACAGCGCGAGGGCCAGGCGAAGCCCGGTCAGGAGGTTCGGGAGGCGATTTATGGCCCCATCCTAACGCCTCGGACGCGGGAAAGTCTCGATCGGATGCGCGGAACGCCGAGACGCCCGTCTGCGCCAGGTCGAGGGTGGGGCTCGATCCATCCGCCTGCCCTTGGTCTATAGGTGGGACGCCCGCGCCACGAGAGGATACGTAGCCCTTGCGCTCGAGCCGGCGCCGCGCGCTTCGTCGTACGCCGCCCACAGGTCGGCGGTGTCGATCAGGCGCCGTTCGGCCATGGACTGGTCGATGGCCATGACGGTCAGGCCAGCTTCCAGAGAGCTCCCCGGGGTAACCGGGAAGGCGGCGCGGCCTTCGAGGGCGGCGAGCAGGTCGCGGGCCATGGCCTGATCGGCGCCGTTGTGGCGGTCGGCGTGACGCCGCCGAAGTCGATACGCTCGGGCTTGCCGCGGCTGAGGGCGCCGCGGATCATCAGGCGGTTGCGGACCAGATCGGCGATCAGGGTGGCGCCGGTTCCGGCGATGTACCAGCGCCGTTCCTGCAGCGCCACGTGGCTGTTGGCAATGGAAGGCCAGGGCCAGGCCGGTGTCGTACTCGCACGATAGCGGTCTGGTGGTCGGCGACATCCATGTCCGACTGGAAGGGATCGTTGGCGCGCGCTCCAGCCGGCGTCGCGGGCGGCATAGGCGGGCTCGCCGTCGTCGTAGGCCCGCGGCGTGGTCCGCGCGGTCGGCGGATGAAGATCCGGCGAGCCGCCGAAGCTGGCGACCTGCGCCGCGCGCGCGCCGGCGATGCGGCCGAAGATATCGAAGTCGTGGCAGACCTTGTCGAGCATGTACGAGCCGCCCCACTCGGCCCGGCGCCGCCAGTTGCGGGCCAGATAGGCGCCGTGCTCGGGGTGCAGATGCTCGGTGGCGTCGATCGAGACCAGTTCGCCCAGCTCGCCGGCGTCGACGCGGGCGATGACCTCGCGGACGATCGGCATCGAGCGCATGACCAGGCCGATGTAGAGCGGCGGCATGGCCGGGCCGGGCCAGCAGCGCGGCGAGGTCGAGGGTCTCGTCCTAGGTGCGGACGATCGGCTTCTCGGCGAAGATCGGCCAGCCGGCCGCCAGAGCCGCCCGCAGATGCTGGAAATGCAGATGGTTGGGCGAGCCGATCATCACCAGGTCGTAGGGACCGGCGGCCAGCAGAGCCGCCTCGTCGCCGAAGTGGCGGCCCTGACGCGATGCCGGCGTCGGCCAGGATCGGCGGCTCCGACCGGATCGGGGTCGGCATGGCCGGCGAGTTCGAAGTCCCAGCCGACCTCCTGCATCGCGACCAGCACATGGGCGATGCGCTGGCCCAGGCCGATGACCGCGATCCGGCGGGTCATCAGCCGACGGTTTCGGCCTGCCTGGCCGGTGCGGGGGCGACGAAGCCCTTCCACTGGTCCATGTAGTCGATGAACACCGGGCTGAGGCCCTCGTGCGCCAGGTGATCGCGCGACACCGGCCGGGCGATCGGCTCGAAGTCGGGGTCGGCCGCGATCTGCCTGGGATAGTCGTGGTGCAGGACGGCGGCGCGGCCGATGACCACGAAGTCCGCTCCGTGGTCGAGCACGCGGCGGGCGCTGTCGGCGCTCATGATCTTGCCGGCGGCACCCAGGCGGGTCGTGGCCGCGCGGCAGATCGGTGAACCAGTCCATCAACGGGCGGTCCTTGAAGGCCGGATCGACCGGCGCCTTGAAGATGTCCCATAGCGACATGTCGAGGAAGTCGATGTCGCCGGACTCGCATCAGTTCGGCGGCCAGATCCCGAATCTCGCCGGTGATCAGGCCGAACCGCTCGGGCGAGAGGCGCACGCCGAGCTGGAAGTCGGGACGGCAGCGGGCGCGGACGCCGGCGATGATCTCCTTCAGCACCCGCGCGCGTTTGGCCGGCGTGCCGCCGAAAGCGTCGCTCGCGGCGGTTGGTCTCCGGCGATAGGAAGGCGCAGACGATGTAGCCGTGGGCGCCATGGATCTCGACCCCGTCGAAGCCGGCCCGCTCGGCGCGCACCGCCGCCGCGACGAAATCCTCGATCAACTGCTCGACTTCGCCGCTCGCCAGCGCCCGGGTCCCGGTCTCGGCGTCCTCGGAAGGACCCACCGGCGCGTGGCCGATCAGCTCGGCCGGCGAGCGCAGACCGGCGTGATGCAGCTGCATCGAGGACACCGCGCCCCTGGCTTTGATCTCGGCGGCCAGCCGGCGTGAGGCCGGGCAGCAGGTGCGTCGGAACAGGCGCCGAGCTGGCCGGGAAAGCCCTGGCCCTGGGCCTGGACGTGGGCGGCGCAGGTCATCACCAGGCCGAAGCCGCCGGCGGCGCGCATCGTCAGCCAGTGAAACTCCTCGTCCGACAGCGTGCCGTCGGCATGGCTCTGGCAATTGGTCAACGGGGCGAGCATGCAGCGGTTTTTCCACGCCGGTCCGTGGGCGAGGTCGAGCGGGGCGAACAGATCGGTCATGCGGCGGTTCCTGGGTGCGGGCGGAGACATAGCCGCCACCGGGGATCGGTCAAGCCGGCGGCAGGGGACGATGGGGTCAGTGGCCAGGGACGAGGCGGCCAAGCAGCTCGGGCAAGGCGGCGAGATCGATGAAATGCACCTGGTCGCCGTGGCCCCGGTTCTCGGCGTTGCGTAGGTAATAGTCGAGGATCGCGGCGAACCGCCCGATCATGTGGTCGTAGCGCCGCCGCCGCAGGCGCTCGATGGCGGGGCGGTCGGCCGCGCCGACGCCGAGCTGGTCGATGCGCATGATGCGCGGCGAATACTGCAGGGCATAGAGGGTGGTCGGAAGGTCGATGACGATACCCGGCGACACCGCCTCTGGCACGCCATCCGGACCCGGCCGCCCGAGCAGTGTGACGCCGAAATCGCGCATGTCGTGCTGATCGGCCTGCCGGATATTGCCGCTCAGCAGGCTGTAGCCAGCCGATCCGGCCATCGCGCGCAGCGCCGCGAGGTCGTCGTCCTGCGCCGCGTTGAGCCCCGATGGCGGCCTGACGGCGACGAAGTGGCGGATCGGCAGGGTGGTTTCCACGACGCCGCCGCCGATCCGCAGCCCGACGACACGGTCGGGCGCCTCGAAATAGCCGCCATGGCGGACGAAGCGGCGCACCGCGTTGCGCCAGTATCCGGCGGCCAGACCGGCGGGCGCGGAGATGTCGACGACCGGCAGACCGCCGAAGAAGGCGCTGACCGGGTTGCTGGCGAAGTCTTCCAGCCGCGCCTCGCCCTGAGGCGGATCGAGGTGGGCGGCGAAGAACTGGCGCAGGCGCTGGCGAAGATCGTGATGGGTGCGTAATGCCTGGTCGAAGGCGTCGGCGAGCTCGAAGCGGGTGATGCAGAAGGCGGTGCGGACATAGAACGGCCGCTGGCTGTCGCTGGTCAGGCAGATGTACGGCAGGCCTAGGGCGTGAACCAGGCCGAGCTCGTACATCACCCCGGCGGAATTGCCGGTCAGGTCCAGCACCACCAGATCGGCGCGCTCGATCTTGCCGAGAATCCCTGGGATGATGTCGGCCGAGGCATTGTCGTCCGGCCCGTCGATACGCGCGTCGGCCCCGACCATGTCGGTCAGCAGCCTGACCAGATCGACCGTCCGCGTCGCGCGCACGATGCGATCGTCGACGATCGGGGCCATCGGCCCCAGGACCAGAATGGTTATCGGTGGGTTGGCGGTCATGGCCGGCTCCTTCGCGCGCCCGCGCTACATTTCGATGAATTCCTTGCCATAGATCGCCGACCACTCGGCGACCTCGTCGAGCATCAGGCGCGCGGCGTCGGTGGCCAGGTGCAGGGCGTCGGCGATGCGGACGGGGCGAAAGCCGACCTTCCACGAGCGGGTTTCCAGCTGCGCCAGCTCCTGGGCCATTTGCAGCGAGCGGTCGGCGAGGCGGGTGCATTCGGACTGAAAGCGCACGCCGTTGACACTGGCCACCGCCGCCGGCAGCACGGCGGCGAACCCTATCAGAGTGGCGGCAAGCAGGTGATGCAGCAGGCTCTGGCCGGGTTCGGGCAGCAGATGCAACGCTTCGACGGCCAACAGCAGGACGTCGGCGCCGGCGATGGCGATCACCGCAGCGTTGATGGCGCGGCCCAGCCGTTCGAGCCAGTGGCTCATCGCCTGCAGCTTCCGTTGATTGCGGACATGGTAGCCCACCTGATCGGCGAGCCAGTCCTCGCGGATCGCGGTCATCGCCCGATCGGCGTCCAGCCGCAGGACCTTGCCGTCGACCGCCGCGGCGATGGCGTGAATCGGCCGCGCCTGGCGCACGATCGCCGCGAACAACTGGTCCATCACCCCCTGGGCGGACACCCGCGTGGTATAGGGCAGAGACCAGGGGGCCGGCGCGCGCAGACAGGCGGCCAGCGGCAGATAGGTCATCGCCCTCAACCGCTCCGACAGATAGCGGAAGTCGGCGGCGCGATGGGCCAGGCGCTCCTTGTTGGCGCGCTCCGCCAGCCGGAAGATTCGATAGACCACGCCGACCTTGAGCAGGCCCAGCAGCAGCAGGCACCACCACCACGGGTCGGAAATTCGGCCGGCGTTGAGCGGCGACAGCGCCAGCGACAACACTGCGGCGGCCACCGCGACGACCGCCAGCAGATAGCCGGCCAGAAAAGCCCCGCGGTACTGGCCGGCATAATAGGCGCTGAGGTCGCTGGCCCGCTGCTTGTAGGGCTCGTAGGGCTGGGCCGGCTGGCCGGACCCCGGCTGCGGTGGGACCCCCGCGACGGCGGCCGGGGAGGCGGTCGGGACGGCGCGGGGCGTGCGGCGCAGATAATAGTCGAACGGCCCGCGGCTGGTCTTGAACCAGACCTCGAAACGATCCCAAAATCGGTTGAGCGGCCCTGGCGGCGGCGCGGCGGCGGCGAAGAACTGCTCGAACAGGCCCGCGACATAGACCGACTCGCCGGTCGACGGCGACGCCCCGATCAGGTCGTCGACCAGCCGGGTGAGGGCCAGATGCGCGGCGCCGGGCGGCAGCATCACCGGCTCGTCGAAGTCGCCGCGGGTGCGCAGGACAGCGAGGCCCGGCTCGCCCAGATGCAGCAAAATGACCGGGACGCCCAGCTCCAGGGCGCCCAGGACGGTCTCGCGGGTGCCGCCGGCCCGGCCGGTCTGATTGGGGTTGTCGACCGCGACGAGAATGTCGGCCTGACGCAGCAGCACTTCCGACTGGCCGGTGAAGGCGTCGGCCCGCTCGCGGGCGATGCGCGCCTGCTCCTTGCCGGACAGGGCGCGCCCGCCGTCGGCCGGAACCGCGTGGCTGGCCGAGGGCGGCATATCGCCGTCCAGTTCGACCACGAAGTCGCAGGCCGACCATTGACGCTCGAACGTCTCGACATCCTCGACGCGGCTATTGGCGAGAAAGTCGTCCCGGCCGCAGGGCAGCACGGCCCCGAGCACATGATCGACATGGCGTCCCGCCCGGTCGGACAGAAAAATGTCGGCGGCAAGCTGGTCGACCCCGTCGGCCAGGCCGGTGACCAGGGTGAGGCGCGGTGGCCGCTGGTCGCCGAATCGCGCCGCCAACGGATGCTCCGGGCGGCGCGCGCCGTCAGCGAAGGCCTCCAGACGCACGGCGATGGCGTGAAACGCCAGTTTCAAACTCTCGGTAAGGTCGGCGAGCGCCGTGTCGGGGATGACGCGCTTTCCAGCCAGGGCGAGGGTCAGGGCGAGGATCGGGCGCGGCGGCGCCGTGGCTACGCCGTGCGGCAAGTCGGCGGACGCCGCGGCATCGACCTGCGTAATATCCACGGCCGCCCCCGGCGCAAATCAATCAACGACACTCGCTTTACACCATGGGATTGCCGGGAGCCAGACGCGGCCCCGATCATCGCGCGGGCGGCTCCGGCCGGCATGCCGGCGGCGACAGCGCGGGGACAGCGCTTCGCATGGAGCAGCGTGGAACCAATCGCAAGTCCATTGCTTTAGTGAACATCAGTGAATCCAGTTCTGAAAGGAACCAATATGTCGATAATCGCGTGGCTGGTGGTCGGCTTGATTGCCGGATTTCTCGCCAGTAAAGTCGTCAACAAGACCGGTTCGGGTCTGGTGATGGATATCGTCCTGGGAGTCGTCGGCGCGATCGTCGGCGGCTTCATTTTCAACGCCATCGGCCACTCCGCGCCGACCGGCATCAACATCTACAGCATCTTCGTAGCCTTCGTCGGTTCGGTGGTCGTGCTGGTTCTCTACCACATGATCGTCCGTCGACGGGCGATCTGACTCCTTGGTCGCGTCGAGCCGAGCCGGCTCGACGCGACCGACTCTCCTGAAATTTGCCACGAGGCGGCCCGATATGCGTATTCATCTATTGTTGATTCCCGCCCTGGCCCTGGTGGCTCTGGCGGCCTGTTCACGAAACACCGCCGATCACGCGACCGCTGCGGCGGATCAGGCGGGAGCGGCGACCGCTTCAGCCGCCAGCGACGCCGCGGCCAATGCCGACACCGCCGCCGCCAAGACCGGAGCGGCCATCGACCACGCGGCCGACAAGACCGCCGCCGCGGCCGGAACCGCCGAACGCAAGGTCGATGCGGCTGGCGATGCCGCGGCCAATACCCACTGAGCCTCTTTCACCTCTGCGGCTGAGGATAAACCGGCGCGGACCCCATGGGTCCGCGCCGGTTCAGGTCGTTACGGGCTGTGCCGCCGCGACGAAAACGCACGTTGGCCGGTCGTCGCGCTAGAACCACAGGTCCCGGATGCAGCGGCCGTCGCGGGGCAGATCGTCGAAGCTGACGAGGCCATCGAAATGGTCGATCGGCAGATCGGCGACGGCGTCGGGCGGGGCGAGCCGCAGATTGACCGCCATCCGGCGGCGGCCCTGGGCGTCCAGGCGCAGGCCGCGCCAACAGACGACGCAACCGCAGGTTGGGCAGAAGTGGATTTCGAGCGCCGGTTCGGCCTTGCCGGCGCGCCGGTAGACCGCGGTCGGCCCTGCCACGCTGATCCGTTCGCCCTCGAAGTCGTAGGCCCACAGCGCGCCATAGCGCCGGCACAGGGTGCAGTTGCAGGCGGTGGCCGGGCCCGGATCGCCCCGCAGGCGCCAGCGGGCCGCGCCACAATGACAGCCGCCTTCGAGTGGGGTCGGGGGCATGGTCATGATCGCCTCGAAAAACCTCCTGGCAGCAAAACCGAGAGTCGCGCCCCTGTCAAAAGCTCAGGGATCGGCTCAGGGCTGACAGCAGGCTTGGCGCATCTGCCGCGCGGCCGGGGCGTTGCGGGGTGGGACGTTTGGAACGGGAGGTTGCGATCGAGGATCGACGGATGATGCGACCGGCCAGCGAGCCGGCGATGCCAGGTGCGCCGCCCTCCACGCTGCCAATCTCGGCGATCGGCGAGGGCGAGGCGGCCCAGCGGCGCAGGCTGGCGGTCATGCAGGCGCTGGCCACCGGTCTGCTCGGCCTGATGGCGGTGGTGTTCGTGACGTGTGGGCTGCTGGCCCACCGCTGGCCATGGCTGGCCTATGTGAGTGCGTTCGCCGAGGCGGCGATGGTCGGGGCGTGCGCCGACTGGTTCGCTGTAACCGCGCTGTTCCGGCGGCCGCTGGGCCTGCCTATCCCGCACACCGGGATCATTCCGCGCAAGAAAGACCAGATCGGCGAGGCGCTGGGCGGGTTCATCGCCGACAACTTCCTGACCGAGGCGGTGCTGGAGGCCAAGCTGCGGCGCCTGGAGATCGCCCGATGGGGCGCGGCGTGGCTGGGCGAGCCGGCCAATGCCGCGAGCCTGGGCCGCCGCTTGACCAGCCTGCTGCGGGAGGTGCTGCGGCTGGTCCCGCCCGAGACGCGACGGGCGCTCACCAGCGCGGTGGTCAAGGATCTGGCGACGGCCATCCCGGCGGCGCCACTCGCCGCCAGCGTGCTGCGGGCGGCGTGGGTCGAGGAGCGGGGCCAGGGTGTGCTGGACCGGATCCTGGATATCGCCGCGCGGGCTCTGACTGACAACGAGGCGCTGATCCGCGACCAGATGGCCGGGCGGACCTTCCGCTGGGCGCCTAAATGGCTCGACCGGGCCATCGCCGACAAACTGATCCGGGTGCTGGCCGAGGTGGCGAGCGACATGCGGCGCCCCGATCATCCCTGGCGCGCCCAGGTCGCCGGAGCGGTCGAGCGGTTGATCGCGCGGCTGGAGGGCGATCCGGCAATGCGCGAGCGCGTCGAGACCTACAAGCGCGAGTTGCTGGCGAACCCTCTGGTGCTCGGCCAACTGGAACGGGTCTGGTCGGCGGCGGAAGATCGGGTGAACCCGCCGACGCCGGAGGGTCGCGAGGCGTTGAGCGACCTCGCGACGCGCGGCCTGACCGCCCTGGGGACCTGGCTCGAACAACGCGACGACGCGCGCGACATTCTCAACGGCTGGGCCCGGCTGGCGGCGCAGCGGCTGATCGCGCCGCGCCGCCACGAGATCGGTGCGTTCATCGCCGAAATCGTCGCCGGTTGGGACAGTCGCGGGATCGTCGAAAAGCTCGAACTACGGGTCGGCCCCGACCTGCAGTATATCCGGATCAACGGCGCCCTGGTCGGCGGGTCGGTGGGACTGGTGATCTTCATCGTGTCGCGCTGGCTGTCGATCTAGCGGGCCGGGCCGGTCTTCGCATAAATGTCGCGCAGATCGGCTAACCCGGCGCTCACGACGTCGACCGTCGCCAATCCAGGGCATGAGGCACGCCATGAGCGCGAACCATTCGGACGCCGAGTTCGAACCGAGCCGCCGGGCGCTGCTGGCCGCTGCCGGGCTCGGCGGCGGCGTGGCGCTGGCCGGAAGCCTCGCGGCGCCGGGAATGTCGCGGGCGGCGGAACCGTCGCCCGTCGGCCCCGAGGCGGCGCCGCCGGTGAGCGGCCTGCATCTGCAGTTCGGAGCGGACGCCTCGGCGCAAATGGTGGTGTCGTGGCACAGCCTGTCGCCGGTCCAGCGGCCAAGGGTGCTGTTGGGCCGTCTGGACGGGCGGCTCGAACAGACCATCGCGGCAGCGACCCGGCGCTACACTGACGCAAAGTCCGGCCGGACGGTGTTTGCGCATCACGCGTCGATCGGTGGCTTGCGGGCGGACACGCCTTATCTTTACGCCGCGCTGCACGACGGCGTCGCCCCAGAGTTCAGCACGTTTCGCACCGCGCCGCGCGGCCGGGCCGCCTTCACGTTCACCAGCTTCGGCGATCAGGGCACGCCGACGATGCGGCGTCCCTATGTTCCGCCGCCCGGCCAAGCGGTCGCGGGCGCGCGGGGCGACGTCTACATCAACGACAACCTCGGCTCGCCGGCCGCTGCCGACACCACGCTGGGCGTCGAACGGCTGGCCCCGCTCTTCCATCTGTTCAACGGCGACCTGTGCTACGCCAACCTGGCGCAGGATCGGGTGCGCGCCTGGTGGGATTTCTGGGAAAACAACAGCCGCAGCGCCAGCCGGCGCCCCTGGATGCCCTCGCCGGGCAATCATGAGAACGAGCTTGGCAACGGACCGATCGGCTACCAAGCCTATCAGACATTTTTCGAGACGCCGCTAGCCCCCGGCCAGACGGAGGTCACCCGCGGCCTGTGGTACGCCTTCACCGCCGGCCAGGTACGGGTGGTCAGCATCGCCAACGACGACGTCACCTATCAGGACGGCGGGGATTCCTACGTCCGGGGCTATTCCAAGGGGGCCCAGAAGGCCTGGCTGGACGCCACTCTGGCTGCCGCCCGCCGCGACCCCGAGATCGACTGGCTGGTGGTGTGCATGCATCAGGTGGCCATTTCCACCGCCGACAAGGCCAACGGGGCCGACCTTGGAATCCGCGAGGAATGGCTGCCGCTGTTCGACCGGCATGGCGTCGACCTGGTGGTGTGCGGCCATGAGCACCACTACGAGCGTTCGCATCCGATCCGCGGACAGGTTGGCAACGCGACCCTGACCCCGATCGCCGTCGCCACCGACCCCACGACGATCGACACCAGCCAGGGTACGGTGCACATGGTGATCGGCGGCGGGGGCACCTCGAAGCCGTCCAACGGGGCGCTGTTCGAACCGCCACAATGCCGGGTGATCACCGCCGTCGGGCCTCCTGACGCGACGACCGGGCGCCGGCCGCCGATCTATGTGCATGAACCGGCCGCGTGGTCGGCGTCGCGCGATCCGGCCCACGCCTACGGGTTCGCCGCCTTCAGTGTCGACCCCGGACGCCGTGGAGGGTTCACCACCATGGCGGTGACCTATCACTATCTGACCGGGATCGACGGTCAGTCGGCGCCGCTGGAAAGCTTCATACTACGGCGGCCACGCCGCGACTGATCCGCCGCCTCGCGAGAGTTCGCCGAGCCGGAGGCCGGCCAAGGAACATCTGCTCCAGAGTACATCGCCGCTTGCTTCGGGGCGCGGGGCACTTACCATCGGCGTGGACCGCTGGAGACGATTGATGCGCCTCAATCTAGAGACCTCCGAGCCATTCGGGGAAATCGATTTCGACGCCGAGCGCCGAGGCCGCGCCGCCCGGCGATCGATCCGTTTCTGCGCACCGCTTGCCAACCGGTTCGCCAAGGCCGGACCGGACCCGCACCCGCTCCCATCGCCGGCGACGCCCCTAAGAAAGCAGGACAAGCCGTCATGATGGTGAAGATATTCCAGGCCAAGGGCGCCGCGAAGATCGGCGAACTGGAGAGCGAGATCAACAACTGGCTGTACGACGTCGGCGCGGCCGTGAAGAACAGCCATACGGATGTCGCCACCTGCGTCGTCACCGAGCCCGAGACCGGCAAGACCTCGCAACGGGTGATCGTGACCGTCTGGTACGACAACTAGGGGCCACGGAGCCTGACGCCTTGCCCATCGCCTTCACCCGCGCCGTCAGCCCCCGGCTCGCCGAATGCGAGCTGACCCATCTGTCGCGCGCGCCGATCGACATCGGCAAGGCGATCGCGCAGCACGCCGCCTACGAACGGGCGTTGACCGACGCCGGCTGCGAGGTGCGGCGGGCCCCGCGGCTGGACGACGCGCCCGACGGGGTGTTCGTGGAGGACACGGCGATCATCCTCGGGCACAATGCCGTGATCACCCGGCCGGGCGCCCCGTCCCGGCGCGACGAGACGGCGTCGACGGCTAGCACCCTGGCCGAATGGCTGGAGGTCCACGAACTGAGCGCCGGGCGGCTCGATGGCGGCGATGTACTGTTGATCGATCGCACGCTGTACGTCGGCGCGTCCCAGCGCACCGACCCGGCAGGCATCGCGGCTCTGCGCGCGGTTACCGAGCCGCTCGGCTATGCCACGGTCGGCGTCGGCCTGCGCGACTGCCTGCATCTGAAGACCTGCGCCACCTACGCCGGGCGAGACGGGGCCGGCGATCCGCTGTTGCTGATCGATTCTCGGTTCGTCGATCCGGGGAGCTTTTCGGGCGTCGAGATACTGATGATTGCGCCGCCGGACAGCGAGGCCGCCAATGCGGTCCGGGTCGGCGACACCCTGTTGATCGCGGCGGGTCACCCCCGCGTGCGCGACGCGCTGGGAGCGCGGGGGTTCGTCCTGGCGGAGCTGGACACTTCGGAATTCCGCAAGGCGGAAGCGGCGTTGAGCTGCCTGAGCCTGATCGGCGAAACAGAGGAACGATAGCCATGCCGCGGTCGACCCGGGTTCTGATGGACGGAATTTATTTCGGTGAGGGGCCACGCTGGCATGAGGGACGGCTGTGGTTCAGCGACTTCTATGCGTCGGCGGTGAAATCGGTGTCGCCGGCCGGGGACGGGCGGATCGAATTCGAGATCGACGACCGCCCATCGGGCTTGGGCTGGATGCCGGACGGCTCGATGCTGATCGTATCGATGACCAAGCGCCAGCTGCTGCGGCGGGCCCCGTCCGGGGAAATCAGCGTGCATGCCGACCTCGGCGGCGTGGCCGGCTTTCATTGCAACGACATGGTGGTCGACGCCGAGGGCCGGGCCTATGTCGGAAACTTCGGTTTCGATCTGGACGCGGAAATGTTGGCGAGAGGGGTCGACGCGGTCATCGCCGAACATCCGACCGCGAACCTCGCCTGCGTCGAACCGGACGGCACGGTCGGCGTCGCCGCCGAGGCGATGCATTTTCCCAATGGGCCGGTGATCACCCCGGATGGCAAGAGGCTGATCGTCGGCGAAACTCTCGCCGGGGCCCTGACCGCGTTCGATATCGCCCCCGGCGGCGCGCTCGGCAACCGACGGCTGTGGGCCAGCACATGGCCCCGTGTCCCCGACGGCATCACGCTCGACGGCGAGGGGGCGATCTGGATCGCCAACCCGATCGCTCCGGAATGTGTGCGGATCGCCGAAGGCGGCGAGGTGCTTGAGGTCGTCGACACGGGGCAGCCATGTTACGCCTGCATGCTCGGCGGCGACGACGGCCGCACCCTGTTCATGCTCACCGCCAGGACCTCGATCGCCGATCAGGCGGCGCAGGCGCCCAACGGTCGATTGCTGATCGCCACGGTGGACGCGCCACACGCCGGATGGCCGTGAAGGATTCGACCTGCGGGGCGTCGAACCGCGAGAGGCTTTTGCCGACAACAATGTTCGTTTTCCGACATAGGCGAAAAACAGTTTTTTTGATGGCGTAAATTTAGCAAATCATCGGAACCACAATTCGTAAGACATCGTTCGCCCAGCATCAGTCAACCTCTGCAGGGCCCTGTCATGAACTCTCCCAATTTCGACCCCACTACTCGGCGCCGCGCATTGGCGATGGCCGGCCAATTGGCCACCGGCCTGATGGCCGCCAACGTTGTTGGCGGCGGCGTCGCCTCGGCTCAGACGACCGCCGATTGGGGCCACATGAAGGACCGCATCGAAGACATCCTCCAGGCCGAAGGCACGGTCGCCAACGGCGTGCTGTCCATTTCGATCGAGCGCACCGATATCAATAACGTCACTCTGGACGGCGTGCCGATACTTCCATCATTCCAGATCAACGGCGACCTGAACTTCCAGATGAAGAACGGCGGCGTGATCATGAATTCCGACCTGTGCGTGAAAGCGAGCGAGATGATACCGTTTCTCGACGCGCTGATCGCCCACGACATTGTCATTCAGGCGGAACACCAACATTTCTACGATTTCGTGCCGGTGGTCTGGTTTGTCCACTTCCGGGCGTTCGGCGATGGCGAGGTGATCGCCCGCGGTATCAAGGCGGCGCTGAACACGACTTCGACACCCTTCCCGCAGAAGCCGCCGGCCAATCCGCACACACCGCTTCCGGCCCGCGAGATCGGCCTGATCCTCGGGGGTACCCCGTCGATCGGGGCAGGCGGGGTGGTCAGCGTGAACATCCCGCGGCGCGAACAGATTACGCTCGGCGGCATACCGATCAGCCCGTTCCTCAACGTCGCCTCGCCGATCGTCTTCCAACCCTATGGCGGCGGGATCAATGCGGCGGCGGCGCCCGATTTTGGGATGCTGGGCTCGGAAACCCAGAACGTCCTGCGGCTGATGCGCAGCCTGAACTGGGACATCGGCTGCCTGTACAATCAGGAGACGGAGGAAAATCCTCAGCTGTTCTTTTCGCACCAGTTCAAGACCGGCAACGCGCTGGCGCTCGCGCGGGAAATACGCCGCGGGCTCGACCTGACGAACTCGGTCCGGCCGTAAAGTCCGGGATCGGTCGACGGCGGCGCCACCTACGACGCGCGGCGCCGCGCGTCTTTTATTGGCCGGCAAAGCGACGTAGGCCTGCCTTATGGCCGCGCCGCACCGAACTCTGATCACTCACGCTCTGGATTTTTGGCTCGCCCGCGGGGCCGTGGCTCTGATCGCCGGGCTGCAACTGCTGCTGGTCACCAGGAACCTGCTCATCGGGCCCAGATGGTTGGCGCCCGTCTTTGAACTGGCGATGCTCGGTCCGCTGTCGATAGCCACCGCCTGGACGCAGCAACGTGTTAGAGCGGCCGGCGACGAGCGGCATGTGGCGCTGATCCGCCGCCATCGGCAGTGGATCCGCGGCTTCGCCCTGGTGCTGACCGCCGTGGTCATGGCAATCAATTTCGAAGCCCTGGCGTCGGTTACCCATGCCCTGCTGAAGGGCGGCAAGGGGCCGAGCGGACAGTCGCTGTTGCTCGACGCCTTGAACATCTGGTTCACCAATGTGGTGATCTTCGCCCTGTGGTTCTGGAACATCGACCGCGGCGGGCCGGCCGTGCGGGGACTGGGGCAGACCGACACGCCCGACTTCCTGTTCCCGCAGATGCTGGGCGCGGGCGACAAGGACCCCGCTTGGAGCCCGGGATTCCTCGACTACGTCTATGTGTCCTTCACCAACGCCACCGCCTTTTCGCCCACCGACACCATGCCGCTCAGCGGTCGGGCCAAGATGCTGATGGCGATCGAGGCGTTCGTTTCGCTGCTAACGGTCGGGCTGGTGGCGGCGCGGGCGGTGAACATTTTGACCTGACCACCGGCCGCGCGACCGACGTTCAGTTTGCGCCGAGAAATCCGTACAGCTTATCGTTCGGCGCGCGCGCGCCGCGGTTGTTCAGGGTCGCGTAGATGCCGGTGTCCCACTCGCAGGTGGAAGGGATATTGCGGTTCCAGTCCATGACATAGACGCGCGAGGAGATCTTCCAGACGCCGTCGCGGCGCTCGAGCCGGTCGAGGTAGCGGCCGCCGACGACCATCTCGGTGCGGCCGTCGGGCCCGTCGAGTTCATGATAGGCTTGGCAGTAGGTCTCTGCCCGGGCCTTGTCGCCATCGATGTCGATGCAGAGGTTGCTGATCGCATGCTGGGTGCGCAGCATGCCTTTCAGCGCGGCCACCGTGTTCCGCGCCCAATCGTGGGCGTTGCTGACGCCTGACCCGTAGTCGCAGGTCCCATCCGGCCAGAACACGGCGGTGAGCGTATCGATGTCGCAGCGGTCGATGCCGCGCGAATAGCGCGTCAACAGGTCGGCGATCTTCACGCGGGCGATCATCTCGGCGACATCGGCGGGGTCGGGCGTCTGGGTCATGGCGGGTTTCGTCAATCCTGCTGTGGGGTCAGAGCGCGCGCAGGCGATCACGCTGATTGCTGAGGTCGGCGTCGCCGCGATGGCCGAGCAGGACGTCGGGGGTCTGCTTGATCCAGTCGTCGACAGCGGGCTCGGTACGGGCCCAGTCGACCAGTTCGCTGCGATGGGCGATCTTCCACACTCCGCCGCGGCGCTCATAACGATCGACGTAGCGGCCACTGATGAACAGGTCCTTCTCCATGCCGGTCATGACCACGCGGTGGAAGGCCTGGAAGTAGATTTCGCCAAAGGCGACATCGCCCTCCACCTCGATGAAGGCCTGGCCCATCATATGATGATTGGACAGATGGTCCTTCAGGGCGTTCTGGGCCATGGCGACGAAATCCGTCGGGCCCGCCCTTGAAGAAGCCATAGTCGGTCGTGGCGTCGTCCCAGAACACCGATGCGATGCAGGGTCGGCATCAGCCGATCCTGGGCCCGAAGGTAGCGGCAGGAAAGGTCGTAGATCTCCTGCCGGGAAAGCAGGGCGTCGATACGGGGATCGGGATGAGGGTTCGGGCATGGTCGGTTCCCTGTTCGATCAGGCCACGGCCGGCGCGCCGATCAGGCGCGCCTCGCCGTTGTGAAAGGCCGGAATGCCGCCGCTGACGGTCTGGCCGGAGTCGATCACCAGGGTGTGACCGGTCACATAGCGGGCCTCGTCGCTGGCCAGATACAGCAGGCCATAGGCGGGATCCTCGGCGGTGGCGGCGATGCCCAGCGGCGCGCCGCTGGCGATGCGCGCGGCGGTGGCGGCGTGGTCGGCGGCGTCGCCGGCGATCAGGGAGGCGGTCATGGCCGTGACCGTATTGCCGGGGGCGACGGCGTTGACCCGGATTCCGTGCTGCGCCAGTTCGGAGGCCACCGACTTCGTCAGGCCGACGACACCGTGCTTGGCGGCGGTATAGGCGTGCGGACCCAGGCCGCCCATCACGCCGGCGGTGCTGGCGATCGACAGGATCGAGCCCTGTGCGGCGCGGGGTCATCACCCGGGCGGCATGCTTCATGCCGTAGAAGACGCCGGTGAGCAGGATGGCGATGGTGCGATGCCAGTCCTCGGCCGGGGTCTCGGCGATCGGCCCGACCGCGCCGACGATGCCGGCATTGTTGACCATGACGTCCAGCCAGCCGAAGCGCGACACGGCGAGGTCGACCGCGGCGGCGACGTCGGCCTCGGAAGTGACATCGGCGCGGATGAACGCGGCCCGGTCACCGAGTTCGGCCGCCAGACGGGCGCCGGGCCCCTCCTGCATGTCGCAAAGCACCACCTTGGCGCCGTGCTGATGGAACAGCCGCGCGGTTCCCGCGCCGATGCCGCTGGCGCCGCCGGTGATCACCGCGACCTTGTCCTGGAGCCTGTCGCCCATGCTCGTTTCTTCCCTGGTCGTCAGGATTGGACCTGATTGGTTTGGCTGAAGCCAGTGATTACTTGTCGTCCCAGGCCCTGGCCTTGTCCACCGCCGCGCGGAAGGACGGCAGGCAGAGGATCAGGCAGACGATGGCGATCGGATAGTTGACCGCGGCCATCAGGCTCAGGCTGCCGCCCAGCGACTTGCCCTGGAAGACACGGTCGCTGATCAGTCCGCCGAGGAACGGACCAAGGGTCAGCGAGATGCAATTCACCACCAGCATATAGAGCGCGATGATCCGGCCTTTGAGTTCGTTCGGCGCGATGAACTGCAGGGCCGTCGTGCCCAGCCCGCCTGGGCAGCCCATGAACAAGGTGATCGGGGCCAGCAGCAGGAAGATCTGCCAGGCCTTGGGCGCCATCGGCATGACGATCGGCCAGCGGACCGAGGATCAGCACGGCGGCGATCACCAGCTTCATCAGGGTATCGGCGTTGCCGCGCTTCAGAAGCCTGGCCGCCAGGGCGCCGGAGAGAATGGCGCCCGGCAAATCCGAGGATCATCGCCATCGAGCCGTAGATCAGGCCGACCTGCGGCGCGCGGCACGCCGCGCTCGCGCACCAGGAACTCGACGACCCAGAAGAACAGGCGCCCAGCCCTGGATCGAGAGGCAGATGTAGGCGACGAACATCAGGGTCAGGAATTTCCAGCGCCCCGACACGAACTGCCACGACCTGCGCCAGCGGTGAGGGGACATGGCCGTCGCCGACGGCGCGCCCGCGCCGCGCCGGCTCCTTGAGGGTGAAACAGTCCTAGCAAGGCCATCAGCACGCCCGGCAAGCCGAGCAGAATGAAGGTGAACTGCCACGACTTCACCGCGCCGATGAGCGGAAGGGTCACCGGCGGCGCGGTTTCGAAATGCTGCACCAGCGCGCCGCCGAGTATATTGGCTAGGCCGACGCCCGAGGAACGGCGCGGCGTTGAGAAGCCCCAGGGCGATCGGCAGGTTGCGCTTGGGAAACAGGTCGGACAGCATCGAATAGGAGGCCGGCGCAAGCCCGGACTCGCCGATGCCGACCCCCATCCGGGCCAGGAACAGGGTGACGAAGCTTTGCGCGAGACCGCAGGAGGCGGTCATCAGGCTCCACAGAAACATGGCCCCGGTGGCGACCAGCGCGGCGCGATCCACGATCGGCGAGCCAGGCGGCGGGCAGCGTGCAGAACGGTGTAGAGCAGCGTATAGGCGAGGCCGCCGATCACGCCCCATCTCGGTGTCGCTGATATGCAGGTCGCGCCGGATCGGGCCGATCATCAGCGACAGTACCTGGCGATCGATGGTCGACAGGCTGGCGGCGAGCGTCAGGAAGATCGCGGCGTACCATGCCGCCGACGTCGCGCGGTCGGCGAGCCGGCGTCCGAAGGCGTCGTCGACACCCCGCGCCGCGGCCGGAGGTCGCGTCCGGCGCGGGAACCGAAACCATCCGGCTCAGTCCTTCAGGTACTTGTCGAGCGTCATGTGCAGGCGGCGGACGCGCGACTTCCTGGTAGTTGCCGAGCGTCTGGCCGCGTTTGCGTGAGGCCTGCATGCCCTTGTACTGCATGGCCAGGTTGTCGGTGTCCTGGTCGTAGACGAAGCCCAGGCCCTGGCTCATGCCGGGCGCGTCGGCGTAGGATTCGCCGGGGTCAGGCGGTGCGGCGCCGGGGCCTCCGGCCGTTCCTGGCCCGGGGCCAGCGGCCGCAGGAACAGAAGGTCGAACAGGGTCCGGCCGGGGTCCGTGCCGATCGGCCGGAAGCGATAGATCATCGGCAAGGCTGATGCCTGGGAACAGGAACATGTTCGGGAACAGGTGATACTCGATCGAGTCGATCATCTCGCTGTCGGAATAGCCGGACAGGTCGACGCCCCAGCTCCTCGCCCAAGCTCTTCGCGCAATGTTCGGCAGCGACCGAACGCGCGAGGCGGCCTTCCGGTACGGTCACGCCCTCGATCGAGCCGTGCGCAGCTTGTCGAGGATCTCCTGCTGCGTCTGCGGGCGGGTGTAGTGCGGGCTGGGGTGGCCGATCGTGTGGACGAACCGGCGTCACTGTGTCGCTGAAGATGTCGTACTGCGCATTGGCGTCGCCGGCGGTCGGCAGCCCCTGGGTATGGGTGGCCAGGACATGATAGGCCTCGAGGAAGGCCTCCTGCGCCGCCTTCCAGTTGGTGTCCAGCTCCTTCTGGATGTGCAGCACGGTGTAGCGGTTGGAGAGGTCCCAGCCGTCCTTGAAGTGGTCCGGCAGCACGCCGAGATGGTCGGCCAGACGGGCCCGCGTCCGGGTCCATGTTGATGAACACGAAGCCGCCCCAGCGCTCGACCTTGACCTCCGGCAGCTTGAAGTCCTCGTCCTTCACATGCGGGAAGTCCCAGCGGCAGGGCATGTCCTTGAGCTTGCCGTCAAGGCTCCAGGTCCAGCCGTGGAACGGGCAGCGCAGGACCGGCGCGACGCCGCGGCTGTCCGAAGGGCGGAATTGCGTGCCGCGATGCAGGCAGGCGTTGACGTAACCCTTGATCTCGTCCGGGCGCGCTGCGCACCAGGATCACCGAATGGGGGCCGACGTCATAGGTGACGTAGTCGCCGACATGCAGGATGTGCTCCTCGCGGCAGGCCCATTGCCAGACCCGCGGCCAGAGCTTCTTCATCTCCAGGTCGAAGAAGTCCCTGGAATAGTACCGCTCGTAGTCCATGTCGGCGTCGCCGAGAAAGCTGATAGCTTTCGGCGGTCAGGGCGGGCGGCGTCTTCATGCCGTCGGCGATGGATCAGATCACGCGTGGAGGGCCCGGGACAGCGGGCTTCGCCGGGGCGGGGCGTTCCTTCGCCGGGAACCTCGAAACGGTCATCGGGCATGAATCCATCTCCTCCAATTCTGCATCGGGTTATTCTGCAAGAGTGCTTTTTTGTCTCGCAAGTCAACCGATCAGAGGGCCTGAGCGGGGCTCGCCGCGATCAATTCCATCATGATCGCTTAAAAAATTGCGCCGGCCCGAACGCCTCCAACTCAATCGCGCACGGCGTATTCGTTGGACTCCTGCACGGTGACGCGGAGGGCCGAAATCAGCCAGCCGGCCGGGGTCCGCGCGTACAATTCCTCGTACACGCCGATGATGCGGTTAAAGCGCGGCGCTGAGCGGTCGGCGCGGTCGGCGTACATCATCAGAAACCGCCAATGGCCGGTCGCGCTGTCGCCTTTGACGCTGATGACGGGATTCATCACCATGTGCGCGGGCTTGTCGACCCGCCCGCTGGCCCTGACGCCGCCGATATAGGCCTTGATGGCCGCGTGGCCCCGCGCGTGCACGCCCAGGCCCGCTGCCTCCCACAGCCCGTCCTCGACGAAGCAGGCGGCCACCGCCTCTGGGTCATGATCGTCGTCGCACGCCTGGCAATAGCGCGCCTTGAGCGCGCGGATGGCCTCGATGTCCTCCAGACGTTGCAATCGCGCCGCCAGGGCCTCGCCGTTCATCGCCTACCGTCTCCCGTCGCCGTCTATAGCGTCGGATCGTCGGTGATCCGCACCACCGTCTTACCGAAGTTTCGCCCCTGCATCATGTCGATCATCGCCCGGCCGGCGCTGTCGATCCCCTCGACGATATATTCCTTGTGGCGGAAGCGCCCATCGCGGATCATCTCGCCGACCTCGCGCTGGAACTCTGGATAGAGCTGGAAGAAGTCCGCGACCATCAGCCCCTTGATCACCAGCCGCTTCAGGGCGATCTGGCGCAGCAGGGTGGCGGTCATGTCCGGCCCGTTTGGCAGTTCGGCATTGTTGTAGTCGGAAATCAGGCCGCACATGATCATCCGGCCGTAGTCCTTCATCGAATTGACCGCGGCCCAGAATACCTCGCCGCCGGCGTTCTCGAAATCGACGTCGATTTTTTCGGGGCAGGCGCGCGCGACCGCGTCGGCGAAGTCGGGCGCGGTCCGGTCGAGACAGGCATCATAACCCAGGGTTTCGACCGCATAGCGGCACTTCTCCTCCGAACTGGAGACACCGACCGCCCGGCAGCCGCGAATGCGGGCCAGTTGCCCGACCACCGCCCCGACCCCGCCCAGCGCCGCCGAGACGAACACCGTCTGCCCGGGCTGCGCATCCGCCAGGCGGGTGAAGCCGGCATAGGCGGTCAGACCCGGCATGCCGAGCGCGCCCAGATGGGCGCTCAGCGGTCCCAACGCCGGGTCGACCTTGCGCAGGCTCGCCCCCGGCAGGGCGCAATAGTCCTGCCAGCCACCGAACCCGGCAACATAGTCACCCTCGTTCAGACCCGGGAAGCGTGAGCGCTCGACCCGCAGCACCGCCTCGCCCGGAATGACCCCGCCGATCGGCAGCAAGGGCGCGTAACCCTTGGCGAGCCGGGGATTGAGGTGGACGCGGATATAGGGGTCGACCGTCAGATAGAGAGCGCGGCACAGAACCTCGCCCTCGCCGATGTCGGGCGCCTCGCCCTCGACCACGGCGAAGTCCTCGTCGCGGGGCATGCCCTCGGGATAACGGCGCAGGGTCATCCTGCGGTTGACGAGATTGCTCATGGGGTCGCCTCGATCGCGGGCCGTCACAGCCGGGAAAAGATCGCAATCAGTCCGGCAGCTTTCACCGTCGCCCGACCCTCAGCGGATGAGCCGTTCCCTCGCCGTTCGAGCCAGACGTCGCAGTCGGCGAACCGCTCGCCGTCCGCTTCGCGGACCGCGGTCACCAAGCCCCTGGCGGTGATCCGATCGCCATCCAGCACCGCCATGGGAAAGGTCATGTACAGGCGCTTCACGCAGCCCGGGCCGGCCCAGGCATGCAGCATGTTGACCATGTAGCTGAGGCCGAGCGGGCCCTGGTTGATGGTGCGATGTCCGAAGCCGATCTTCGCGCACGCCTCGCGGTCCCAGTGCACCGGATTGGGGTCGCGCAGGATCGCCGCCATCGTGCGCATGCGTTCGGGACGCACGCTTTCCATCAGCCAATCGGGGATGGCGTCGCCAGCATTCACGTTCATACCGGTTGGCTCCGTCCATAATGCCAGGTGACTGTCGTGCGCGCCGCCAGCGTCCCGTCGGGATTCGGCCACCTCGAACTGGAACTGGATGCGGTCATGCGGCCGCCCGTGGCCGGTCAGCCGCCTCTCGGCGTCGATCACCTTGCCGCTGATCGCATAGGGGGTCTCCTCGCGCAGAGGCTTGAACATCTCCCAGTCATAACTCTCGATGCCGATGGAGAAATCGGATTCGGCCTGGCCGAGGGCGAACATCTCGCCGATGGTGGTGCGGCTGCCGAGGATCGGCATGTGGAACAGGACCACCGGATGCACCATGCCGTCCGGCAGCAGGTCCGCGCCGGTGCATTCGGTCAACAGGAAATTCTCCCAATGGGCGACGGTATAGGTCCCACCCGGAAACTGATGGCCGATGATCGCTTTGATCTCCGCCTCCGGTGGCAGGGGCCTTGGGGCTGCGTTCATGTGGCTCCTCTCGTTCGCGCAGAGGGCGACGCACGAAGCGCCGCCCGCGATATCACACCAATGGACTGGGGCGGTCGCGGCCGGCCGCCGCGAGGCGGCCGGCCGCGCTGCCCGCGCCCTAGAACTGCGCCTGGAGTTCCAGGCCCCAACTCGCCCCCGGCCCGAGCGTGCCGGACGCGAACAGCGGTGCGATGAAGGTTGGCGTCTCGTACCGCCAGTTGGTCAGGTTGCGCCCAAAGAACGTCACCCGATAGTCTTTGTAAGAATAGCTGATGCTCGCCGCGAGGTCAGTGTGGGCGGGAATGACGAACTGCGAGGCGTTATAAAGATCGCCCTGTTCGGTATCCACCCAGTTGGCGCGGACCTCGGTCGACAGCGAACCGGGCCCCACCGGCACGGTGTAGGTGGCCGAGCCGCCGAGCGTCCAATTGGGGGCGTTGCGCGGGATCAGGAAGGTGGCGTCGACCATCGGTACCGGGCCGGTCTGGTTGCTGGGGTAGCCGATCAGCAGAGAGGTATATTTGGCGTGCAGATAGCCGAACGACCCGGCCAGGTTGAGTTGCGGCGTGACCACCCACTTCAGTTCGCCCTCGATGCCCTCGTAGCGCAGACCGCCCACGTTGGTGAACAAGGTGACGACGGTGTTCGTCGTCTTGTCGAACTGGATCGACGATTCCTGCTTGTTGTGGAAGTCGTTGAGGAATCCGGTCAGGTTGAACTGCAGCCGTCGATCGAAAAACTGGCCCTTTTCGCCGATTTCGTAGGATTTGGCGGTCTCCGGCGCGTACTGGTTCTGCAGGAAGTCGGCCGAGTTCTGGTTGACGCCGAAGAAGCCGCCGGAGTGCCAGCCTTCCGAGAACGAGGCGTAGACCATGACGTCCGGCGTTATCTGGTACGACAGGGCGGCGGTCGGCGTAACCTGCGTCCAGCTGTTGCTGAGGTCGGCGTACCCGGGGAAATCGTTGTTGTTCAGGCGGTCGAGCCGGCGCGATGTAGGACTGGTAGCCGATGAAATGCTTCTTTTCGTAGGTATACCGGACGCCGGCGGTCAGGGTCAGGCCCGGATAGAACTCCCAATCGGCATGGGCGAAGCCGGCAACCGAATCGGTGCCCTGGGATTCGTAGAGGATGTTCGCTAGGCCCGGGCCGTATCCTCCGACGCCCGGCGCGCCGCCTTGCGGTCCGCCGCGGTCGCATTGGACCCGGCCGAACACCGACCGCGCGCCTGGGCCTGCGTCGGCGCGTGACCGGTCACGACCGGCGTCAGGTCGCGCGAGGCAGGCAGGCGGAGATCGGATCGGGGAAGCCGGTGGCGGCGCGGTCGCCAGCGGATTGAAGGCGGGCAGCCAGAGGTTGTCGCGGAGGTCGTAGCCGCTGATGTCGCTGACGAAGGTCCAGAAATCGCCCGTGGTCTCCCAGCGCCGCGTGAAATAGTTGTTGAAGTAGTAGGCCGCCGAGAACGAGGTTGAGCTTGCCCCATTTCCCGTCCCAATTGCCTTCGGCCCTCAGTTCCTCACTGAACTGATGGTAGTGCGCCTGGGTCGAGAATATTGATGAAGTTGGTGCTGGTGCCGTCAAAATCCTCCGACTCGTTTTCCCGCTGGTAGCGAAGGCCGGTCACCGACACCAGGTTCAGGTGGTCGCTGAGCCCGGTAGTTCATGTTGAGGGTATAGGCCCAGGTCTGCACGTCGCCCGGCGCCGGAAAATTGTCGGTGATGGTGCTGGGTATCGCCAGGCTGGTCCGGGCAGCGGTACATCTGGTCAAACCGAAGAGACCCGGCAGGAAGGTGGCCAGTTCCGCTCCGCCGGTGCCGAACAGCGCAGAGCCGGTGGTGCCGGTGTTGGTGTTCGGATAGCAGTAGGGCCCGGCGCATTGATATCGCTGGGCGTCTTGCGGCGGGGCCAAGGACGCCGGCCGCCGTGTTGTAATTGGTCAGGAAGGCGCCGCCCTGGCTGCGATCTTCGTATTTGTCGAAGGTGAACACCGCCTTGAACTTGTCGTTGGGCGTGAACTTCAGACGAGCCGCCGAAGTTCTTGTAGTCCCGCTGCGGCTGGTTGATGTTCAGATAGGTGTTGTGCAGGTAGCCGTCGCGGTTGGCCGTGAACAGATAGAGTTTCAGCGCCAGCACATCCTTGATCAGGGGCGCATTGAAGACGCCGCGGAATTCCTGGTCGTTCCAGCTGCCGGTCGTGTAGCTGACCTTCGCGCCCCACTCGCCGGTCGGTTCGGTGCGGATGACGTTGAGCGCGCCGCCGATGGTGTTGCGGCCGAACAGAGTGCCTTGCGGGCCGCGCAGGACCTCGATCCGCTGCAGGTCGAAATTGTCGATCAGCTGGCCGACCAGGGTGCCCAGATAGATGCCGTCGACCTGCGACGCCGATCGGCGAATCGATCGAGTTGTCGTCCAGACGTGAGGGACTGACGCCGCGGATGGTGATGTCGGCTGCTCCGCCGCGCTGGGCGTACTGGTCGATGCGCACGTTGGGCGTATAGGCCACGCAGGTCGCTGACGTTGCGGACGTCGGCCGACTTGAGCTGACCGGTGAAGGCGGTGATCGCGACCGGCACCTTCTGCACCGATTCCTCGCGTTTCCGGGCGGTGACGATCACTTCCTCGACGTGAGCGCCCGGATTGACCACATCGTTGCTGGCGAGCTTTTGCGCCGTCGGTGTCGCTTCCTGAGCGGCGGCCATCCCGAACAAAAGCATGGAGGTCGGCACGGCAAGGGCCGCGGGTGTGAAGACGCACGCCAGCAGTTGGCGCAATTGACCTTTGCGATCCATTGGTTCCTCCCTGGATGATGATGTCGCGCCGTTTCGGCACGGATGCTTATTGCCTCCAGACTTGAACTTTGGCGGCGGCGTGTCAAACGCCAATCCGCCAAAAACCATCACAAATGTCGGTTTTCTTGCGCATGGACCGCAAGCTGTTGCAAATCCACAACCCTCGCCGCAACGGCTCGCGGCCCGAAACCGAAACCGACACCGCCTCCGCTCCCGGCGATAGATTCGCCGGAGTCCCGATATTTCGGGGAGGCCGGCGGGCGCCTGGCGCCGTGGCCCTAGAATTTGGCCGCCAGCTCCAGGCCCCAGCTCGCTCCCGGTCCCCAGGTGCTGGAGGCGAAGATCGTCGCGATGTAGAACGGCGTCTCGTTACGCCAATTGGTCAGGTTGCGGCCGAAGACGGTCACCTTGTAATCCTTGTAGGCATAGCTGATCGAGGCCGACAGATCGGTATGCGCCGGAATGAGATTGTACGATTCGTTGTACAGCCCCTGACTGTCATATTGACTGTCCACCCAGGCCACCTTGGACTCGAGTTCCAGGTCACCCGGTCCGACCGGCGTCGTGTAGGTCGCTTCGCCGCCGAGCGTCCAATTGGGTGAGTTGGTCGGCTTGAGGAAGGTCGCGTTGGTTTGCACGGGCACGTTGGCGTTGACCGCGTTGGGATAGGCGATGTTCAGGCTGGTGTAGCTGGCATGCAGGTAGCCGGCCGACGCCGCGAGGTGCAATTGCGGTGTCACCACCCACTGCAGTTCCGCCTCGACACCTTCATACCGCACGCCGCCGACATTGGTGAACACGGTGACCACCGTGTTGGTGGTCGGATCGAGGGCGACCGCGGCCTCCTGTTTGTTATGGAAATCATTGAGGAAGCCGGTGAGGTTGAACTGCACGCGGTTGGCGAAGAACTGGTTCTTCGAGCCGATCTCAAAGGATTGCGAGGTTTCGGGGTCATAAGTCTTGTTGAAGTCGGAGATGTTCTGGTTCACGCCGAAGAATCCGCCGGAGTGCCAGCCTTCCGAAAACGACCCATAGACCAGGTTGTCGGGGGTGACCTGATAAGACAGGGCGACGGTCGGCGTGACCTGGTTCCAGCTCTTCGACAGCGTGCCGGTCGATCCGGGAAAGGCGAACGTGTCGGCGCGTGACAGCGGGGCCAGATAGGACTGGTAGCCGACGAAGTTCTTCTTCTCATAGGTCCAGCGGACGCCGGCGGTCAGGGTCAGGTGGGGATAGAATTCCCACTCGCCGTGGGCGAACAAGGCCACCGAGTCGGTACCCTGGGTTTCATACAGCTTCTGCACCGTGCCTTGGCCATAGGGGCCCGTGGCGCCTGGATCACATTGGACCTGGCCGAACGCCTTGGCCAGGGCCATCTGCTGCGGCGTGGCGCCGGGCGCGGTCGACCGCGGAACAGGCGAAAGGCAGGCGGAAACCGGGTCGGCGTAGCCGGTGGCCGCCGCCAAGGCCGGATTGAGCCAGGTGTCGTTGGCCAGATTGATGCCGCTGAGCGATTCGATGAAGTTCCAGAAGTCGCCGCCGGTCGTCCAGCCGCGTTTGAAATAGTTGTTGTAGTAGAAGGCGCCTGTCACCAGGGCGATCTTGCCGACCCTGGTGTCCCAGTTGCCTTCCGCGCGCAGTTCCTCGCTGAACTGATGATAGTGCGCGTCGGTGGAGATGTTGATCAGGTTGTCGCTGCTACCGTCGAAGTCGTACGATGTCTGCTCGTGCTGCGTGCGATAGCCGGTGATCGACACCAGCTTGAAATTGTCACTGATCTTCTCCGACATGTTGAGCGTGTAGGCGAAGGTATCGACGTGGCCCGGGTTCGGCAGATTGGTGTTTATGCTGCTCGGAATCCCCCGGGTGGTGCGGCAAGGCACGTTGCCCAATCCAAACACGCCGGGCAGAAAGCAATCGAGGAAACCGCCGCTGGCGTTGATATCGTTGATGTTGGTCGGCGCCGGCAGGATGCCGGGCGCGAAATTATAGTTGCCGAGATACGCGGACCCCTGGCTGCGGTCGTCATACCGTTCGGCGGTCAGGAGAGCTTTAAACCTGTCGTTCGGCGTGAACTTCAGGGTGAGCCCATAATTTTTGTAGTCTTTCTGAGGCTGGTTGATGTTCAGGAACGTGTTGTGCACGTACCCATCCCTGTTCTCGGAGATGAAGAACAGCTTTGCAGCCAGCACGTCCTTGATGATGGGCGCGTTGAGCACCCCACGAAACTCCTGATCGTTCCAGCTGCCGGTCGTATAGCTGACCTTCGCACCCCAATCGCCGGTGGGTTCGGTCCGGATCACGTTGAGCGCGCCGCCGACGGTGTTTCGCCCGAACAGCGTGCCTTGCGGCCCGCGCAGCACTTCGATGCGCGAGAGATCGAAGTTCTCGATCAGCTGACCCGGCAACGTGCCGAGGTACACGCCGTCGATGAACACGCCGATCGGGGATTCCAGAGAGTTGTCGTCCAGGCGGGCGGCGCCGACGCCACGGATGGTGATGTCGGGAGCGTTGGCCCGCTGATAGGTCGGGTCGATTCGGACGTTGGGTGTGAACGCCACCACGTCGGTCAGATTGCGAACATCGGCGGTCCGTAGCTGTCCTGACAAAGCGGTGATCGCGATCGGCACCTTCTGGACCGATTCCTCGCGCTTCCGGGCGGTGACGATCACCTCCTCGACCCGTGAATTCGATGGCGCGTCGGCACTGGCGACGCGGATCGGCGGGGCGTCCGGAGCGACCTGGGCCGCGGCGACGCCGAGCGTCAACAGCCAGGCCGGCGCCGCCAGCGCAACCGGTGCGACGACGGTCGCCATGAGTCTTCTATCGTGTCTGACGCCGCGCACGTTCGCCTCCCTGAGCCCTGGTAAATCGGCGCGATGAGTTTCGGCGCCTGTGCTTAATTGCCCGCTGATTGCGGGCTGGGCAGGGAGAAGTCAAACGCCATTTGGGCTTCGAGCGAAAAAAACCGTCAGAGGCGCCCGAAGCAAGCGCACCTGTCTTTATTGGCGGCCGCACAATGGCGCCACCCAGCGATCCACCGGCGCCGCCGACCGACGCGAACCGTGAGCGAGGCGACCTGGAAGGTCGCGCGCCCAATGTAAAGTGGTCGAATCAGGCCCACCGAAGTATCGCAGCAGGGCGAGATCCTGCAGATGGCGGGTCATCGTCCTACCGACGACCTGAGGATAGTCGCCATAGGTCTCCGTAGTTGCGAGCGGATCACCGGTCTCATGTGCGCCGCACGCCGAGTTGTTGTCGGTGAACGGATCATCGAGCCACTCGCCCATATCGGGGGAAAGCGCCGAGACGTCCTGCGAAACGTCTCGACCCGGCGAGTTCGCGCGAAATACCGCAACAAGGAACGGCCGGAGTCGATAGACTCCGGCCGCAACAGGTGGTTTTGGAAAGTGGCTGGATTATCCGCCGTTCTGGCAGACCGACAGCGCCGTACCCTGGAAGGTCGCGCGACCGTTGAGGGTCGTCGACGCGGGCGCGCCAAAATATGGCGGCTGCGCTTCATCCTGCAGATTGTAGACCGTCCCGCCGACGACATACTGGTAGTCGCCATAGTTCGGCGTGTTTTCAAGCGGGTCGCCGACTTCATAGTAACCGCACGGCGTGTTCGCGGTGCTCTGGTTGGTGACCAGTGGATCGTCCAGCCACTCGGCCACTTCGTGCGACAGGGCCGAAACGTCCTGCGAGAAGGCGCCCGCCTTACCGACATAGCTGAAGTAGGCATAGGTTTGCGAACCGTTCGCCGAATGCCAGCCACCGATGCAGCATCCGTTCTGGGTCTCAAAGGTGTCGTATGAGGCCACGACCGCCAGTGTATCGGGCGTGATCTGAGAGTAGGAGGCGATGATCTTCGGGATCTGGCCCGTCAGCCAATTGTAATTGACCAGCGCAACGGAAACCCCAAACTCTGTGCCAGTCTTTCCATCGGCCTTGGGAACATGCAACGTATATTCGGGCAGCACGGTCGGCGCTCCCAACAGCACGTGGTAGCCTGGATTGGTCAGCACGGTCGGCCAGAAGCTTTCCCGCTGGAAGGCGTCGATATACTGCGTCGTGCCAAGATCGGCGCCGGCTTCCTGGAAGTCGACGACGCTCTGGAAGATCGGCGAGTTTACCGTGTTGCTCAGAGCGGACAGGCCATTTGATTGGACCGTGGTCGTGGTGAAGGTCGCCCCGTTGGAGAGCACGATCTTCAGCGGAATGATATACGACGGAATGGTCACCGCCGCGCCGGTGGGCGCATTGCCTACGAAAAGGTCGCTGTAGTTCCTGCCGTTGCGAGTGAAGCTGAACGTCCAGGTGGGAACGCCGCCCGATGTCGGGCGCGCTTCCGTATTGGTCGCCGCCGGATGCATGAACATTGGGTGCGCGGGCATTGTATCGGCCGCACTCGCAGCGGACGCCCCACCTCCCAACAGCAATCCGACCGCATACAGCGCGGTTGCGGAGGATCTCAGGCCTGCTGATGACATCTCAACTCCAATGTGCTGGGGGAGAGTCCGGAACGAGTGCGTCGACGATGCCTGACCGGTCCCGGTCGGGGCGCGGACCGCATCATCGCGCATTGGCGGCCGGCGCTACCCCACTTCTGGCGGACCCATTGTCCGCGCCCTGACGCAGACTAGGCACGGTTCGATCCATGCGGCAAGACCTGAAATGGGAGAGATATATGACCCGATTGATGATGCCCACGGATTGAACGACCCCCAGGGCAGGCATCACGCGCCCGCCCTGCCCCTGGGGCATCCGGGGTTTCGGCTAGGCCTCTTCGACTGCCCCGCGGCCATTCGCGCGGTCGGGTAAAGGGTGGTTCGCCGGATCGTTCACGCCGTGCGCCCAGTGCTTGATAAACGGGGCCAGAGCAAGGAACAGCACGCCCACGCCGATGCCCGCCAGGCCGATGTTCTGGAATACCGCATCGAGGTGTGCAGCGCGGCGGCCGGATCGAGCACCTGGCCGCCGGCGGTCGCGGTTCCCGCGAGCTGCGCGATATGGGCGGCGATGAATTCGGCCGCCGATGTGGCGAGAAACCACACCGCCATCAGGGTCGAGACCAGCACCGGCGGAGACAGTTTGGTGATCTCCGACAGTCCGACCGGGCTGAGGCAAAGCTCGCCGGTGGTGTGCAGCAGATAGGCGAAGGCGAGCACCAGCAGCGGCATGCGGAAGTGCGCGTCCGCCAGGCCCTGGCTCCAGACGATGACCAGAAAACCCAGCCCGACCTGCGCCAGGCCCAGGCCGAACTTGGTCACCGGATTGGGGTCGCGGCCCCGGCGCCCGAGCCGGCCCCAAAGCGCGGCGAACATCGGCGCGAGGATCAGGATGAAGCCGGCGTTGAACGACTGGGTCTGGGCGGCGTTGAAGCCCATGTCGATCCACAGCGTCGCCGCCGGCGCGTGCGCCGCCGCCAACATCGCCCGGGTCGCCCATGAACACCTCGTGGCCCAGCACGTTGAACACGATCGGCGCGTCGATCAGCGTCGAGCTGGGTGTTGCGGTCGGCGAACAGGTTGAGCGAGGTCGCCGCCTGTTCGAACAGGGTGAAGAAGACGATCGACCCGACGATCAGCACGAAGGCGAGCAAGCAGCCGCTCGCGCTCGACCTTGCCGCACTTGGTGACCATGAAATGGCCGACGTAGGCCGAGGGCGGCGACCCAGCCGACACCCAGCGCCGCCGCCCACGAGCCGTTGTGCTGCACCAGCAGCCAGATCGCGGCCAGGCCGGCGACCGCCGCCGAGATAGATCAGCCACTCGAGGTTGAGCGGGACCGACGAGCGGGCGGGCCAGGCGCAGCCGGATCGGGCGGCTCGCCGTGGCCCTGCAGCAGCGGCTTGCCGAGCATGAAGGTGACGTAGCCGGCCAGCATGCCGACCCCGGCCAGGCCGAAGCCCCACTCCAGCCATAGGTCTGGCCCAGGTAGCCGCAGAGGATGGCCGCCCAGAAGGCCCCCAGATTGACCCCATAATAGTAGAGCGTGAAGCCCGGATCGCGCCTGGGGTCGCCCTGCGGATAGAGCTTGCCGACGATCGAGGAGATGTTGGCCTTCAGGAAGCCGACGCCCATGATGATCAGCGCCAGCGCCAGGTAGAGCACGTCCACGAAGAGCGGCGATCGCGCCTCCGGCCGAGCAGGGTGAACGAGCCCTTGGGCAAGAACCGGCGGCAGGGCGGCGCCGGCGGCCAGACCCTTGATCTGGAAGTCGCCGGCGGGCGTGTCGGCGAAGTCGTAGCCGCGACCGCCGACCTGCAGCCTGACGACCCGCTCGCTCGCCGCGGCCGGTCGACCTGGAAGGCGTAGTGTGCGCCCTTGTAGGTGAGGACCTGATGCGCCGGCGGGCCCTCGATCGGCCATGGTCAGGTGGCCGGCCACCAGCAGCAGGGCGCCAAAGGCCACCGCCTTGCGCGCGCCCGAGATAGCGGTCGGCCAGCACCCCGCCGATCAGCGGCAGCAGATAGACGAGCGTGGTGTAGGAGCCGAACGTGCTGGCGGCGGCCTTGTCGTCGAACAGGAACTGCTGGGTCAGGTAGAAGACCAGCAGGCCGCGCATGCCGTAGTAGGAAAACCGCTCCCACATCTCGGCGAAGAACAGGATGAACAGTCCGCGCGGGTGCTCGCGCAGCAGCTGGAGCAGCACCGGGATGCCGGTCGCCACGGTGATCAGGATCGCCGACCATGACGACGATGCTGTTCATGCGTGCCCAGCCTCGGCCGCGGCTCGAGCGGCGCCATTCGCCGGCAAACAATCACGGCGATCGTGCGTTTCACAAGCAGGCGCCCTTTCGCCGATGGCCGGCGACCCACCTGATCTGGCAGGCCCAAGGAGCACTCGCACAGCATGGACACCATCAAGGCTCCCGGCCCCGACCATCCGATCACCCTCGCCGCCGGCTCCGCGGCCGCGTGCGCGCGCGCTTCGAGGGCCATGTGATCGCCGACAGCGCAACGCCATCCCCTGACCGAGGCGGACTATCGGCCGGTCTGCTACTTTCCCGCGCGAGCGACGTGGCCATGGACGTTCTTCGGCGCGCACCGACCGCGACACCCATTGCCCCTACAAGGGCCACGCCAGCTATTTCACGATCAGAAGAGACGGCGTCATCAGCGAGAACGCCGCCTGGTCGTACGAAGAACCCTATCCCGCCATGGCGGCGATCCAGGGCTGCATCGCCTTCTACCCCGATGCGGTCGAGATCCATCAGACCGAGGAGACGCGCGGCAAGCCCGTCGCCCGACGCCGTCGTTCTGCACACCGACGACGGGGCGGGCGTTTCCCAGCGCGAGCCATGGCCGCCCACGACGAAGGGTCCGGCATAGCCCTGATCGCCCGGCGGCCGAGGCTATCCGGTGATGGCCGCCACATCACGTTCGCCGGTGCGGATGCGAAGGGCTCCGGCCGAAATCCATCACGAACACCTTGCCGTCGCCGATCTTGCCGGTATTGGCGGCCCGGCGAGATCGCCTCGGTCACGGCTCGACGATGTCGTCCTGACACGGCGATTTCCAGACGCACCTTCGGCAGCAGCTTCACTTCGTATTCCTGCCCGCGATAGACTTCGGTCTTGCCCTTCTGCCGACCATAGCCGCGCACTTCGGTGACCGTCATCCCCGAGGCCCCGGCCTGAGCGCGACGGCCTCGAGCGGCGGCGTCGAGGCGGCTGGGCTTGATTACCGCGACGATCATCTTCATTGCGCTGGTCCCTCGTTGTCGGGCTGCGACGGCGGATTTGCATGGCATGACCTCGCCACAGGTCGGCGGCGACCGCCCCGGCCGGTGACCGGTCGGAACACGGGACGGGCAGGCGCCAGGACGCGCCGTTCCTGCGGCCGCAGCGCGAAGGTCGTCTTCGTGGCCTCGATCAGGATCATTCCGGCGAAGGGCGGCCAGAGCCGCGGGACCCGACCTGCTCGAATCCTTCGGCCCAGCGCGACAACCAGGACAGCGGCGGCGCGTAGAGCGCGCGCGTCCACCCCACGGGTTCGAAACTGGCGTCGCGCAGCAGTTTCTCGAGCTGGCCGCTGACTGAACGGACGACCATGGCCAAACGGGGTGCTTTCCGCATTCGCCCACAGGCCGTGGCGCGCGGTCACCGCCAGAATCACCCGGCCCGACGGCGCCATCACCCGCCAGACCTCATGCAGCAAGGCGAGCGGGTTGTCGCTTCCTCCAGCGCATGAACCGCCAGAATCCGATCGAACAGGGCGTTGGGCAAGGGCAGGCCGTGCTCATCGACAAGGCAGGCGAGATTGCGGCCGGCCAGCGGCCACGCCTCGACCCCCTGGGCCGACGGCATGGCGGCCACCATGCGCCTGGCGCCGGCGCCATCCGGATCGAGGAACGGGGTGGCGTACCCCAGCGCCAGCAGCGTCGAGCCCCGACCGGCCCCGCCAGGCCTCGTGGACCTTGCGAGAAATCATTTGCCGCGTGACCCGACCCAACGGGGACGCGTAAAAGGCTCTGAGGTCGAGAACGCCTTGGCGCATGGGTGTTCCGGTTATCGGGGTTCGACCTATGTAAGGTCGCCGCCCCGATCTGTCCCCTGCCGCTGGAGAGTGTCGATGACCCTGACCGTTCGACAGTTCGCCTGTCTTTCCGACAACTATGGCTTTCTGGTCCGCGACGACGCCAGCGGCGCGGTCGCCTGTATCGACACCCCGGACGCGGATGCCGTACTGGCCGAGCTGCGCGCCGCGGGCTGGCGCCTCGACCTCATCCTGAACACCCATTGGCATCCCGACCATGCCGGGGGGAATGCGGCCTTGCAGGCGGCGACCGGCGCGACCATCGTCGGGCCGGCGGAGGTCACGAGGATCGCCCCGCTCGATCGCGAGGTCGTCGGCGGCGATACCGTCATGCTGGGCGACACCGCCTTTCAGGTGATCGAGACCGGCGGCCACACCCTGGGTCACGTGGCCTATTATGCTCCGTCGGCCGACGTGGCGTTCGTCGGCGACACCCTGTTCGCGCTTGGCTGCGGGCGCTTGTTCGAGGGCGACGCGGCCCAGATGTGGGCGAGTCTTGCGCGCCTGGCGGCGCTGCCTGACCAGACCAAGGTGTATTGCGCCCACGAATACACTGCCGCGAACGCCCGCTTCGCTCTCTCGGTGGACGCGGACCCGGTGCTGGCCGCGCGCGCCACGGCGATCTTCTCCGCCCGCCAGCGCGGCGAAGCCACCGTGCCGACGGAAATCGGGCTCGAGAAAGCGACCAACCCGTTCCTTCGCGCCGGCGACGCGGCGGGTTTTGCCGCCCTGCGCGCGGCGAAGGACGCATTCAGAGGCTGAGGCGGCGCCGCGAGGTCGATCTTACCACAGGCGCGAGCCTCCTTCCGGCGGCGGGCGCCGAGCGCCTGTAGAATCCGCTCGGAAGACGGTCGGCCGGCCAATCCCACGGCCGGGTTGATGGTGATCGCCACCACCCGGCCGCGAAGCGCCACCGCCGTACGGTTCCCCGGTGAAATCGCGATACTGCCCAGGCGGGCGAGGATCGCGTGGCCGCCGGGCCGCTCGGCCAGGGCCAACATCGCCTCGACCACGGTCTGGGCGGTATCGGCGATCAGGCCGTCGGAACTTGGGATCCGCGTCCGGCGCATCGAAACCGACCAGGTGCTGCGCCGCCCGACTGGTGCGCACGCTCGCCTGGTACAGACGCTGGTAGAGAACCACCGGTCCAAGCGACGGTAACCGGATCGGTATGCCGGGTCCGATCAGGGCGGCGGCGGCGCCTTCGGGGCGCCGCACCGTGAAGACGGTCATCCCGCCGAGCTTGGTCGCCCGCAGCATCGGCTCGTCGACATCGTTCTTGTAGATGATATCGCCGCGCGGTCCGCGGAACGGCGACAGCACCCAGATTTCCTGACTGTCGCTGAACTTCACCAGGGCCTGGCGCGCCTCGCGATCGAGCACGAAGTCGCCCCCCTCGTCGATCGCGTAGCGGGCCACCGCCGGCGCCGGTGAGCCGCGCCCCTCCTCGACCCGGACACGGCGCCCGGCAGCCTCGGCCGTTCGCGCGAATCCACACGCGAGCGCCGCAATGAGCGCCGCGGCAATCATGCCACCGCCTCGTGAGGCTCCCATCGCCGACGCCATCGCCGATGTCATGACGCCCGATAGAGGCGCTTTTTGGACGGGATTCGCGTCAGCCGCTGATGTACTGGCCGCCGTTGACGCTCAAGGTCGCGCCGGTAATGAACCCGGCGTCCTCGGCGGCCAGGAAGGCCACGCTGCGGGCGATCTCGTCCGCCATGCCGAGTCGGCCCACCGGAATCCCGGCGATGATCTGGTCCAGCACATTCTTGGGAACCGCCGAGACCATTTCGGTGTCGATGTAACCGGGTGCGATACAGTTCACCGTAATGCCCTTCTTGGCGTTTTCCTGCGCCAGGGCCTTGGTGAAGCCGATCATTCCAGCCTTGGCGGCGGAATAGTTGGTCTGGCCCATCTGGCCCTTCTGACCGTTGATCGAGCTGATGTTGATGATCCGGCCGAAGCCACGCTCGCGCATGCTCTCGATGACGTTGCGCGTCATGTTGAAGATCGAGGCGAGGTTGACATGAATGACCTCGTTCCACTGCTCCTCGCTCATCTTGTGAAGCATGGCGTCACGCGTGATGCCGGCGTTGTTGACCAGCACGTCGATCGGTCCGAACGCGTCCTCGACAGTCTTGACGGCGGCGGCGCAATCGCTGAACGAGGACACGTTGCCCCTGACCACCATCACGCCCAGTTCGCTCGCGCAGGCCTGGGCCGCGACCTCGTTGCCGGCATAGCCGGCCGCCACCTTGTAGCCAGCCGCTTTGAGGCGGGCGCTGATCGCCCTGCCGATGCCCCGCGTGCCCCCGGTGATGAAGGCGACTCTATTCATATGCGTTTCCCCTGGTGACGTTATTCAAGGTCGAAATCGTGTAGCCCGACGGTTCACATGGCTTCGAGGCACATGGCGACGCCCATGCCGCCGCCGACGCACAGGGTGGCCAGTCCCTTCTTGGCCCCCGAACGCTGCATTTCATGCACCAGGGTGGTCAGGATGCGCGCGCCCGACGCCCCGATCGGATGGCCGATGGCGATCGCCCCGCCGTTGACGTTGACCTTGGCCGGATCGAGCCCGAGTTCGCGCACGACCGCCAGCGACTGGGCGGCGAACGCCTCGTTGCTTTCGATGAGATCCAGATCGGCGACCTTCCAGCCGGCTTTCTCGAGCGCCTTGCGGCTGGCGGGAATCGGACCGGTCCCCATGATTTCGGGTTCGACGCCGGCGTGAGCCCACGAAGCGATCCGCGCGAGCGGCTTGAGGCCGCGGCGAGTGGCTTCCTCGGCGGTCATCAGCACCACGGCCGCGGCGCCGTCGTTGAGGCCGGAGGCATTGGCGGCGGTTACCGAGCCGTCCTTGGTGAAGGCCGGCCGGAGTCCTGAAACGCTCTCGTAGGTGGCGCCGTGACGGATGTATTCATCCTGATCGACCACCGTATCGCCCTTGCGCCCCTTGATCGTCACCGGCGCGATCTGGCTGGAGAACCGCCCGGCTTTCTGCGCGGCTTCGGCCTTGTTTTGCGAGGCCACCGCGAAATGGTCCTGGTCTTCGCGGGTGATCTGCCAGCGGGCGGCGATGTTTTCCGCCGTCTGCCCCATGTGATAGCCGTGAAAGGCGTCCCACAGTCCATCCTTGATCATCGTGTCGACGAAGGCGAGGTCGCCCATCTTCTGGCCGGCGCGGATGTTGGCGGCGTGCGGCGACTGGCTCATGCTCTCCTGGCCGCCGGCGACGACGATGGCGGCATCGCCGGCGGCGATCTGCTGGGCGCCCAGGGCGATGGCCCGCAGGCCCGAGCCGCAGAGCTGATTGACACTCCAGGCCGGGCTCTCGACGGGAACGCCGGCGTTCACCGAAGCCTGGCGCGCGGGTCCCTGGCCGGCCCCGGCCTGCAGCACCTGCCCCATGATCACCTCTTCGACGTCGCTCGCCTTGATGCCGGCCCGCTCGATCGCCGCCTGAATGGCGATCCTGCCGAGTTCGTGAGCAGGCAGACCCGCCAAGGCGCCATTGAAGGATCCAACGGGCGTGCGCGCGGCTGAAACGATCACGATGTCTGTCATTTGCTGAGCTCCGGAAGCACTTGAGGCGTCGTCGAGGCATATCACGCCGCTTCGTCTCTGTCCCACGGCGCCGGTGAATTTCGCTGATCTGGCGTCGCGCCGTCGCATGCGCGATAGTGCGTCCGCGAGTGGCGTTTCAGCGCGGGTTTCGGAGACTAGGCATGGCGAATGAAAACGAGGCGGGACGCGCGACGTCACGCGCCGAGCGTGTGATCATCCAGAAATATGCCAATCGCCGCCTCTATAACAAATCCACCAGCAGCTACATCACTCTCGACGACCTCGCGGCCATGGTCCGCAAAGATATCGACTTCGTTGTTTACGACGCCAAGAGCGGTGAAGACATCACCAGAAAGGTTCTCACGCAGATCATCTTCGAGGAAGAGGGCCGGGGCCAGAACCTTTTGCCGATCCAATTCCTGCGCCAGCTCATCGGATTCTATGGCGACCGGATGCAGGCGTTCTTGCCGAGCTTTCTTGAACTTTCGCTCGAGAGCTTCATCAAGCAGCAGGAACGCATGCGGGATCAGTTCACCACCCTGACGCCGCCCGGCATGGGCTCGTTCGACGAACAGATCCGTCAGAACATGGCGCTGTTCGAGCGCGCCATGAAGATGTTCACGCCCTTCGCGTACCGCGCGGACGAGATGGTTCCACCGCCGGTCGCCGCGAAGTCCGCCGAAACCGGCCGGGACGCCGACACGCTCGCTGAACTCAAGAAGCAGATGGCGGCCATGCAGGCCCAACTCGCGGCGCTGGCTTCCAAGACCTGAAATCGGCCATGGTCACCTATTGTTTCACCCCGCCGCCGCCTGCCGCCGTGCCGATCGTCGGTACCGACGCGGTGTTTCCAGTCCGCCGGATCCTTTGCGTCGGCCGAAACTATGCCGCGCATCGCCGCGAAATGGGCGGCGACGATCGCGAACCGCCATTCTTCTTCGCCAAGCCCGCCGATGCTCTCGCGCCGCCTGGCCAGGACATCCCCTATCCACAGGCGACCTCGAACCTGCATCATGAAGTCGAGATGGTCGTGGCCCTGGCGGCCGGCGGCTCCGACATCGCCGTCGCGGACGCTCTGTCGCTGGTGTTCGGCTATGCCGTCGGTGTCGACCTGACGCGGCGCGATCTGCAGGCGGCGGCGCGCGCCAAGGGCCAGCCCTGGGACGCCTCCAAGGGGTTCGACGCCTCGGCGCCGATCGGCGCCATCCGGCGAGCCGGCGATCTGCAACCCTCCGGCTCGATCCGGCTTACCGTCAACGGGGTGGTTCGCCAGGATGCGATGGTGTCCGATATGATCTGGACCGTGCCCGAAATCATCGCCGAGGCCTCCAGACTCTGGAAACTGGCCGCCGGCGATCTGATCTATACCGGGACGCCGGAGGGCGTGGGCCCACTGTCGCGCGGCGACCGCGTGGTCGGCGAAGTCGACGCCGTCGGCGGCCTGAGTTTCATCGTGACTTGAGTGGAACGGAGGAAGTCCGACATGCACCGCACTTTTTGGGCCGTACTGGCGGCCGGAACCATCCTGACCTTGCTGGCGGGCGCCGCGGCCGCCCAGTCGGCGATGGAGGCGACGCCGACCGCGATCCCTCTCGACAGTGAGCGGACCATCGGCGGCGTCGGCTTCGCGTGCACCGGCATCGGTCAGGAAAAGAGCGATCCTCGTTGGGCGGCCTACCCGGTCCGCCTGGAGTTCTCCAATCCGGCCGGCGATCTGCTGGCCAATGTGGCGGTCACTCTGGCCGGCGCGTCCGGCGCCGTGATCGCCACGGTGACCTGCGAGGGGCCGTGGATCCTGCTGCATCCGGCGGCGGGCAGCTACAAGGTTGACGCCTGGCTGCCGGGCAAGGGGTTCGAGCACCAGGTCACCACTTTCAGCCCGCCCGCGCATGGGCAGAAGATCGTCGGCCTGCGCTTTCCCGAAGCCTGACCCGACGCACCGCGGCATGAGCCTCGTCCTGCATGGCTATTGGCGCGCGACGGCGCCCTATCGGGTGCGCATCGCCCTGCATCTGAAAGGCGTCGAGTTCGCTCAGGCCCCGGTCGACCTGCTGGCGGCGCGGCAACGCGGCGACGCCTACCGCGCGCTCAACCCCCAGCAGCTGGTGCCGGCCCTGGAGGCGGACGGACGGGTTCTCACCCAGAGCCTCGCCATCCTGGAGTGGCTGGAGGAGACCCACCCCTCGCCGCCGCTGTTGCCGGCCACGCCCGGCGAGCGGGCGATCGTGCGGGCGATGGCGGCGATCGTCGCCTGCGACATCCATCCGCTGAACAATCTGCGAATTCTGCAGGGGCTCGCGGCGCTCGGCCATCCGATCGGCGGGCTGGAGCAGGCGGCGTGGGGCGCGCGCTGGATCGGAGACGGCTTCGCCGCCCTGGAAACCATGGTCGCCGCCCATGGCGCGGGGTTCGCGTTCGGCGACACGCCGACCATCGCCGACTGCTGCCTGGTCCCTCAGATCTGGTCGTCCGGTCGATTCGGCGTCGACATGTCGGGGTTTCCGGCGCTCGAGGCGGTGGCCGAACGGGCGGCCAGCCATCCGGCCTTCATCGCCGCCCATCCCGAGCGCCAGCCCGACGCCGTCGCCTGAGCGGGCCGGTCGGCAAAATCGTAAACGCGCCTTAACCGGCTTGCGCCACACCGTCGGCGTCGATCATCTTTCGCGGGCGTTGACGAGGATTTGGGCGATGGCGAGAACGGCGCGGCGGCGCGGCCTGGCGCGGCTATGGGACGGTCCGCGACGGCTGTGGGCCAACCACGGCCCCACCCGCCTGGCCGGTCTGGCGATCGCCGGCCTGGCGTCGGCGCTGCTCGCGGCTCTCGCCAGCTATCGCGCCGGCGACGCCAGTTTCGACGCCGATGCGGCGACGCGTCCCGGCAACTGGCTGGGAAGCTTCGGCGCGGATCTGGCCGACCTGGCCATTCAGTCGATGGGCCTGGCGGCGTGGGTGGCCGGCGCGGCGCTGCTGGCGGCCGGGCTGCGACTGGCGTTTGGGCCGCCGGGATCCGGAGGCGGACCCCGCCGCGCCGCCGCCAGATGGTCGGCGGCGCTCATCGGGGTGGTGATCATTTCCGGCGCGCTGGCGGCCGCGGCCCCGCCCAGCGCATGGCCCCTGGCGACCGGGTTGGGCGGCATGGCGGGCGACAGCCTGCTCAGCCTGGCGGCGACGCCTCTCAACCAGGCCAATCTGGCGCATGCCGAGCTGATCGCCGCGGCAATTCTGGGCTGCGCCGGATTGATGGCGATGGCCTATGGACTGGGCGCGCGGGCCCCCCGGGTGCGTCGGGCGACCGCTGCCTCGCCGGCCCCGTCCCCGCGCCCGGCGGTGAAGCCGCCGACCCCCGCCTCGGCCGCGGTCCGGCGACAGGCCGAGCCCGAGCCGGCCGCTGCGCCGGAGGCGCCGACCGCCGCCGGCCCGCCGATCGCGGGCCCCGGACTGGCGATCAAGCCGCCCAAGGCGCCGCCGCGGACCTCGGGCCGGGCCGAACGCGAGATTCAGCAGGATCTGCCGTTCGAGGACAAGGACGGCTTCCGCCTGCCCGAACTGGCTCTGCTGGCCAAACCCGGCGTGCGCACCGCGAATATCGACGAGACCGCCCTGCGGCAGAACGCCCGGATGCTCGAGGGCGTGCTGGTGGAGTTCGGGGTGAGGGGCGAGATAGACCAGATACGTCCCGGACCGGTGGTGACGCTGTATGAGCTGGTTCCGGCCCCGGGCGTCAAATCGGCCCGTGTGGTCGCCCTGTCGGACGACATCGCCCGCTCGATGAGCGTGGCGGCCTGCCGGGTCAGCGTCGTGCCGGGCCGCAACGCCATCGGCATCGAGCTGCCCAACGCCAGGCGCGAGACGGTGTTTTTGCGCGACCTGCTGTCCAGCGCCGAATACGAGAAGGCGACACAGTCCCTGCCGCTGGCGCTCGGCGAGACCATCGGCGGCGAGCCGTACATCGTCGACCTGACCAAGATGCCGCACCTGCTGATCGCCGGCACCACCGGCTCGGGCAAGTCGGTGGGGGTCAATGCGATGATCCTCTCGATCCTCTACCGGTTGTCTCCCGAGCAGTGCCGGTTCATCATGATCGATCCGAAGATGCTCGAGCTGTCGGCCTACGACGGGATTCCGCACCTGCTGGCCCCGGTGGTCACCGATCCGAAGAAGGCCATCGTCGCGCTGAAGTGGACGGTGCGCGAGATGGAGGACCGCTATCGGCGGATGTCCAAGATCGGGGTGCGCAACGTCGCCGGCTACAACGAGCGGGCGCGGGAGGCGCTGGCCAAGAGCGAGCACTTCGTGCGCACCGTGCAGACCGGCTTCGACGACAAGGGCCGGCCGATCTTCGAGGAGGAGAAGCTGCGGCCCGAGCCGATGCCCTATCTGGTGGTGGTGATCGACGAGGTCGCCGACCTGATGATGGTGGCCGGCAAGGACATCGAGGGGGCCGTGCAGCGCCTGGCGCAGATGGCGCGGGCCGCCGGCATCCATCTGATCATGGCCACCCAGCGTCCGTCGGTGGATGTGATCACCGGCACCATCAAGGCCAACTTCCCGACCCGGATCAGCTTTCAGGTCACTTCCAAGATCGACTCGCGGACGATCATGGGCGAACAGGGCGCCGAGCAGCTGCTGGGCATGGGCGACATGCTGTACATGGCCGGCGGCGGGCGGATCACCCGGCTGCACGGCCCGTTCGTGTCCGATCAGGAGGTCGAGACGGTGGCCCTGTGGCTGCGCGGCCAGGGTGAGCCGCAATATCTCGACGACGTCACCGCCGCCCCCGAGGAGTTCGACGGCGAGGCGGCCGGCGCGCCCGGCGAGGGCGAGGGCGGGGCCGACCTCTATGATCAGGCGGTCGCGGTGGTCACCCGTGACCGCAAGGCGTCGACCTCCTATATCCAGCGCCGCCTGCAGATCGGCTACAACCGCGCCGCCTCGCTGATCGAGCGGATGGAGCACGAGGGCGTGGTCGGCGTGGCCAATCACGCCGGCAAGCGCGAGATCCTGGTCGCGCCGCCACCGCCCCTTTGAGAGGCCGCCTTCGCCGGCGCCTCGGGAGTGAAGATGAGTTTCGTCTGGTTTCGCGCTCGGCCCCTGCTGGCCGCCCTCGCCGCCTTCGCCCTGGCGCCGGCCGCCCTCGCCGCCACCGCGGCCCGGCCTCTCGGGGCCGAGGACAGCGCCCTGGTGGCCGGGCTGTCGCCTATCTCGACGGCTTGACCAGCGATCGCGGCCGGTTCGTGCAGACCGACGCGCGGGGCGAGCAGACCAGCGGCACGTTCTTCCTGCAGCGGCCGGGCCGGGCGCGCTTCGACTACGACCCGCCGTCCGGCCTGACCATCGCCTCCAACGGCTTCAAGGTCACGGTCGTCGATCGCCGGCTGAAGACCATCCAGAGCTATCCCCTGGCGGCCACGCCGCTGGGGCTGTTCCTGGCCAGGCACATCCGGCTCGACCGCGGGCGTCGCGGTGACCGCGGTCAGCCGTTCGGCCGCAGGGCTTCACCATCACCGCCCAGAACGCCGGCAAGCCCAACCAGGGCTCGATCGCGCTCGACTTCACCGACCCGCCGCTCGCGCCTGGCCGGCTGGACGGTCGACCAATGCGCAGCGGCCAGGGCGTGCAGCGTCGGCCTCGCCGCGACTTCGCGCCCGCGCCGCCCCAGCTGGACCACGCCCGCTTCGAACTGGCCGATCCCGGCCCGCGCCACCGGCGGGCGGCGCGATAGATGCGGCTGCGGATCGCCTCCTGGAACATCAATTCGGTCCGGCTGCGCGCCGAGCAGGTGGCGCGCTTCGTCGCCGAACAGGCCCCCGACGTCGTCTGCCTGCAGGAGATCAAGTGCCGCGAGGCGGAGTTCCCGGTCGCCGCCTTCGCCGAGGCCGGCTTCCCACACCTGCGGATCGCCGGCCAGAAGGGCTGGCACGGCGTGGCCATCGCCTCGCGCCTGCCGATCGAGGACGCGCCGGCGCTGGCGGTCTGCCGCGAGGGTCACGCGCGCGTGGTCGGCGTCCGGGTGGCGGGGATCGAGATCCAGAACTTCTACATCCCGGCCGGCGGCGACATGCCCGACCGCGCGAGACCAACGCCAAGTTCGACCACAAGCTCGATTTCTTCGAGCGGCTGACCGCGGCGATGGCCGCGCGCGACCCGAAGGCGCCGCTGGTCGATCGCCGGCGACCTCAACGTCGCCCCGGGCGAGAACGACGTCTGGAACCACCGGCTCATGCTCAAGGTGGTCAGCCACACGCCGCGCGGAAATCGCCGCCATGGCGGCGCTGCAAGGACAGCCTGGGCTTCATCGACCTGGCCCGCGCGGCGACGCCGGAGCCGGAAAAGCTGTTTTCCTGGTGGAGCTATCGCGCCGCCGACTTCCGCGCCTCCAACCGCGGCCTGCGCCTGGACCACATCTGGGTCACCCCCGGCCTGCGCGCCGCCGCCTTCCACTCCGGCGCGCCGCTGGCCCGCGTCCACGACGACGTGCGCGCCTGGGAGCGGCCGAGCGACCACGCGCCGGTGACCGCCGACCTGGTGATCTAGGCCGCCGTCAGGGCGACAGTCGGTAGCCGCCGGCCTCGGTCATCAGCAGGCGGGAGTTGGCGGGGTCGGGTTCGATCTTCTGGCGCAGCCGGTAGATGTGCGTCTCCAGCGTGTGGGTGGTGACGCCGGCGTTGTAGCCCCAGACCTCGGCCAGCAGTTCCTCGCGCGACACCGGCTTGGCCGGCGCGGTAGAGGTATTTCAGGATGCTGGCTTCCTTGTCGGTCAGCCGCAGCTTCTTGCCCTTGGCGTCGATCAGCACCTTGGCGGCCGGGCGGAACTCGTACTGCCCGATCCGGAACACCGCGTCCTCGGACTGCTCGTGACTGCGCAGCTGGGCGCGGATCCGGGCCAGCAGCAGATTGAACTTGAACGGCTTGGTGACGTAGTCGCTGGCTCCCGAATCCAGGCCGAGGATGGTGTCGGATTCGCCGGCCGCGGCGGTGACCATGATCATCGGCGCGGCGACGCCGCTGCGCCGCAGCAGCCGGCAGGCTTCGCGCCCGTTCATGTCAGGCAGGTCGACGTCGAGCAGGATCAGGTCGGGCCGGCTCTCCTTGGCGATGCGCACGCCCTCGCCGGCCGTGGCGGCGGTGGTCGGCGTCGAACTCCTCATGCAACTGCAGCTGTTCGGCGAGCAACTCGCGCAGATCGGGATCGTCGTCGATGATCAGAATGGTCTTGCGTTGCGGCCATGGCGCCGGGAACATGCACCTTTTGGCCCCCCGCCGCCAAGAGTCCCGTTCGGAGGCGGGCCTTGCGCGATGATCTTCACCGCCTTCGCCGACGGCGTCCTGGACCTGGCCGGCACGCCGGTGCGCTGCGCCCTGGGCGTCGGAGGGGTGGTCGACGCCGCCGCCAAGCGCGAGGGCGACGGCGCCTCGCCGGCCGGAACCTGGCCGCTGCGACGGCTGCTGTATCGGCCCGACCGCCGGGCGCCGCCGGCGACCCGCCTGCCGGTCTCGCCGATCCGCGCCGCCGACGGCTGGTGCGACGCGCCCGGCGATCCGGCCTACAACCGGCCGGTGACCCTGCCCTATCCGGCCGGCGCCGAGCGGCTGTGGCGTGACGATCGGCTCTACGATCTGCTGGTCGTGCTCGGCCACAACGACGCGCCGGTGCGCCCCGGAGCCGGTTCGGCGATCTTCCTGCACGTCGCCGCGGCCGGATTTCTCCCCGACCCTCGGCTGCGTGGCGCTGGCCCGCGGCGACCTGGAGGCGTTGCTGGCTCTGGCCGGACCCGGCGATGCGCTGGCGATCCGCCGCGCGGCGTGGAGCTCCTAGTCGTGAGCGGCACGCTCGCCGAACACCGCCGTGCCGACCCGGACATGGGTGGCCCCGAAGGTGATCGCGGTCTCGAAGTCGCCGCTCATCCCCATCGACAGGATGGTCAGGGCGTTGCGGGCCGCGATCTTGGCCAGCAGGGCGAAATGCGGACCGGCCGGCTCGTCGGCCGGCGGGATGCACATCAGACCTTCGATCGACCAGGCCATGGACGTCGCGACACAGCGCCGAGGAAGGCGTCGGCGTCGCGCGGTGCCGATCCCGGCCTTCTGCGGCTCCTCGCCGGTGTTGACCTGAACTAGCAGGCGCGGCGCGCGGCCGGCCCGGTCGATCTCGGCGCGCAGGGCGGCGGCGAGGCGGGGCCGGTCGAGCGTCTCGATGACGTCGAAGAAGCCGACCGCCTCGCGCGCCTTGTTGGTCTGCAGCGGGCCGATCAGGTGCAGCTCGAGGTCGCCCCGCCGGCCCGTCCAGCGCTCCATCGCCTCCTGCACGCGGTTCTCGCCGAACACCCGCTGATCGGCGGCCAGCACCGGCTCGACCGCCGACCACGGCTGCTGTTTCGACACCGCGACCAGGGTGACGTCGGCCGGGTCTCGGCCGGCGGCGCGGGCCGCCTCGGCGATGCGGGCGATGACCTCGGAATGGGACATTGAGCGGATCGGGCGTCCAGGCGCTGTGGCGACAGGCGCGCAGGCTACGGCCTCGCGGCGGTAAGGCAAAGAGCCCTGCCGCCGCTGCTGTTCTTCACCGATCCGCGCCGCACGCCCGATCCGGTGCGGGTGGTCGAGCGGCTGCCGCGCGGGGCGGCGGTGGTCTATCGCGCCTTCGGGGCCGCCGACGCGCTGGAGCGGGGCCGCCGGCTGGGACGCATCGCGCGGAGCCGCGGCGTACTGCTGCTGGTCGGCGCGGACCCGGGGCTGGCCGCGCGCCTGCGGGCCGACGGCGTGCACCTGCCGCAGCGGCTGGCGGCGCGCCGGGGCGCCGTGCTGGCGCTGCGACGGCGTTTCCTGGTCACCGCCGCCGCCCACGACCTGCCGGCCGCCCTGAAGGCGCGACGGGCCGGCATCGACGCCATCGTCGTCTCCCCGGTGTTCGCCAGTCGTAGTCCCTCCGCCGGCCGGCCGCTCGGCCCCCGGGCTTTCGCGGTGCTGAGCCGCCGCGCCGCCCTGCCCGTCTATGCATTGGGCGGTGTGAATGCCTCGACCGCGCGCCGGCTCGGCCGGTCCGGAGCGGTCGGATTGGCGGCGATCGATGGATTGATCGAAGCGGGCGTTGACCGGCCGGTGATTGTCCGCTAACGGTAAGCCTGGGCTTACCTAGCAACCCTGAAATGGGAGACCTCGATGTCGGCGTTCACCGTGTACAGCATTCCCGGCAGCCCCTATGGCCGCGCCGTCCTGGCCACGCTGGAGGAAAAGGCCGCCTCCTACCGCTTCGAACCGGTGGCGCCGGGGACCTTTCAGAGCGAACCGCACATCTCCCGCCACCCGTTCGGCAAGGTGCCGGTGCTGGGCGACGACGGCTTCATGATCTACGAGACCCAGGCGATCCTGCGCTATCTCGATCGGGTCCTGCCGACGCCGTCGCTGACCCCGGCCGACCCCAGGGCCGCCGCCCGCATGGACCAGGCGATGAACGTCAACGACTGCTACCTGTTCAACGGGGCCTCCAATGTGATCGGCTTCCAGCGAGTGGTCGGTCCGCGCCTGATGGGCCTGACGCCCGACGAGGCGGCCATCGCCGCCGCCATGCCCCGGGCCCACAAGGCGTTCGACGAACTGGCCCGATTGCTCGGCGACCAGAGCTATCTGGCCGGACCGGAGATCTCGCTGGCCGACCTGCTGGTCGCCTCGCACGTCGACTTCTTCCGCGACCTGCCCGAGTGGGGGCCGCTGGCCGGACCGCACGCCAATTTGCGCGCCTGGCTCGACCGGATGGTCGCCCGCCCGAGCCTGCGGGCGACCACCTGGGACCGCGTCGCCGGGATGGCCCAGGCCGCCTGAGGCCGGGCCGGCGCGCGGGCCGGCGCGATCGCCGGCAATCTGCGTCGCCCCGCCATAGGTCTCAGTCGGCGGCCTCGCGCGGCTCGCCGGCCACCCGGCGGCCATGTTCCAGCCAGGCCGCCAACGCCGGGCTGGCGCGCCCGGCGGCCACGGCCACGTAGCGGGCGACATCCTCCGGCTCCAGGATTTCGCGCCAGCGGCCGCTGCGGCCCTCGTTGAGGAAGCGGTCGGCGCCGCGATCGAAGGCGAGCATCAGTCCGGGTGCGATCTCGTCGCCGCGCGCCTTCATGCTCGAGAAGCGGGCCGCCTCGACCAGCGCCGGCATCAGCCCCCGCGGCGTGTCGATCTCCAGGAACGCCGAGATCCGCCGCATCTCGGCCTCCAGGTCGGCGTTGAGGTCGTCGTAATGCACCAACAGCAGGTTCGGACGCATCCGCTCCCGCCAATAGGTCGCCTCGAATTCGAAGAACGGCGGATCGACGCGCGGCGGGTCCGGCGACGCGGCCTCCATCAGGTCCAGCCATTGAACCACGAAGGCCCGCAGGTCCTGCCGCGTCGGTGGCGCCGGGGCGGCCGCCGGCGCCGCCCGCGTGGTCGGTGCCTCCTCGGCGGGCGGCTCGCCGCCGGCCAGCCTGATGGTATTGGCGATGATGCGCCGCGCGAACTCGGGTTTGAAGCCGGCCAGATGGTTGTGCCACGACAGTCGCGCATCCCGCCCGTCGCGGCCGACATGGATGTATTTGACGCCGTCCCAGACCGGCAGGGCGTCGAACGGGGCATGCGACTTGACATAGCGCCGATGCGTCTGGCGACGCAGGGTGGCGAGGTCGGCTTCGATCGGATTGAAGAAGGTGGCGTCGAGCCACGGCGAGAGGTCGCCGACGGGCCGAACCTCCGGCGACTGGTGCACCAGCAGGTCGACGATCCGCTGCATCCAGGTGGTGCCGCATTTGGCGTAGGTGGCCACGACGATGTCACCGTCCCGGGGCTCGAACGCGTCCCAGCGACGATTGTCCATCAGCGGCGTGAGGTAGGCGCGCGTCGGCGCGCGCACGAGGTCGGGCATGTCTCGCTCCCCGTTGGTGTCCGCCGTGGGCGGCTTGAGCCGCAGAATAGACACGAATTCCGCCCGAGCCCAATTTTGTCGAGGATTTCGCCGGCGTCATCACCCCGGTAAGCGTTGCTCGATCAGCCCAGGATGAACGAGCCGAGGTCGCCGGCGTGGGTCTGCAGCCGGCGCCCCGGAATCTCCCATTTGTATTCGATTATGGTTAGGCAAATTGTAGGAGGAGGCTGCTCGAGGAGTACCCGTCCACAATTCCAAAGCTCAATCACTCGATGTCTCAGATGCAAACAAGGCGTCAATTTTTCCGTGAGTAACTCGCGCACCAACTCAGCGCGGTTTCGGTAGAGCCATCGGAAGCGGGTGGGTTTTGGAAGCTACGATCCGGAATTCCATTCTCACGTGGCGTTGCGGAGATGTCCGGGGCTATGGCGTGAAGAATTCCCGCGCGGTCGTGGGCAAGCCGAGGCGCGGGACCGATCTGAAATACACTTTCCTGGCTGAATACGAATCCTGCTGCGGTATTTCTTGTCGCGCTGTTGGCGGAGGGTTGAGTTAAGGCTGGAGTGCACCCCTGTAGTGAGACAAGGAAATAAGGGACAGTAGGTTGATGATTTGATCCGCGGTCAGGTGGCCGCGGCCTCCAGGTTCTTGTTCTCGAACTCCATGGGTGAGAGATAGGCGAGGGCCGAATGCAGTCTTTGGCGATTGTAAGCGGTCTCGATGAACATGCCGATAGCCTGTTTGGCGTGATCGAGATTTCGGTAGTCGGCGCCGTCGACTTCTTCGGTCTTGAGGGTCTTCATGAAGCTTTCGGCCATGGCGTTGTCATAGGGGCAACCGGCGCGGCTCATGCTAGGCAGGATGTGCGCCGCCTCGAGGCGCTGGATGTAGTCGCCACATGCATACTGAACACCTCGATCGGAATGATGGACCAGGGAGTCGGCGGCAAAGTCTCTGGCATTCAGCGCCATATCGAGGGCATCGAGAGCCAGGCTCGCCCGGAGGTGATCGGCCATGGCCCATCCGACGACCTTTCGGCTGAAGGCGTCGATGATCACGGCCAGATAGACGAAGGCCTCGGCCAGCCGCACATAGGTTATGTCGGCGACCCACAACTGGTTCACAGCCATCGGCTGAAGATGTTGGCCAGGTTCGGCCAGACCCGCCAGCTGTGCCTGGAGTCGGTCGTCGGCGGTTTGAACGCCGGCTTCCTCAGGCACAACAGATTGTCTTCTCTCATCATTCTGAGGAGCCGCTTGTGGTTGACCTTCCACCCTTCCCTGGTGAGTTCGACCAGCAGACGACGATAGCCATAGTAGCGGTTGGCCATCGCCAGACGCTGGATCGCATCGCGTAACGCCGTCTCCTCGCGCAGCGGTTCGCTCTCGCCCCAGCGCCGGTAGAAAGCCGCCCGGCTCACCTGGGCCAGGGCGCACAGCCGCTCGACCGACCACGCGCCGGCCGATCCATCGCCTTGCGGACACGTCATCGCCTGGATCTGGACGAAGACGCCGTCGCGCCAGGACCGTTGTTCGGCCGGCGTGACGCCTCGAAATGCCGCAAGGCTTGCCTGAAAAAATCCAGACCCAGTTGCTGCTGCCCAACTTTCCGCTGAAGCTCGGCGATCTGACGGCGCGCCTCGGCGAGGTCGTTGGCCTTCGCCGCCACGCCGCGCGCCCGCTCCATGTCGAGCGCTTCGCGCTTGTCGGGGCGCCCCGGCTTCGAGCGCAGCGCCGCCGCACCACCTTCCCGCCAAACATCCCGCCAGCGGTAGATGATCGTCCGCTTGATCGAAAACTCCAGCGCCAGGGCCGTTCCGCTCTCCCCGGCCTCCAGGCGTTCAATCACCTTCAGCTTGAAATCGCGGCCGAAACTTCGTCGTTCCATCTTGGGCATCGGTTCTCCTTTTTGAGAACTGTCCCTTATTTCCTTGTCTCACTACAGGGGTGCACTCCACTAAAAAGGCAACGCGACCATGAGGTTTCGTCGCCTTTCTGCCCCTCAATTCGCCCGTCTAGCCCCGCAGTTCGCGTCGCAGGATCTTGCCGGTCACCGTCTTCGGCAGTTCGGCGATGATCTCCAGCTGACGGGGATATTTGTAGGCGGCCATGCGCGCGCGGCAGTGGGCGATCAGCTCCTCGGGGGTCGCGGTGGCCCCGGGGCGCAGGCTGACCACGGCCTTTACGGTCTCGCCCCGGTAGGCGTCCTTCACCCCGACAACGGCGGCCTCGCGCACCGCGGGGTGGGTGTAGAGCACGTCCTCGACCTCGCGCGGCCAGACCTTGTAGCCGGCGGCGTTGATCATGTCCTTCTTGCGGTCGATCAGATAGAACCAGCCGGCGGCGTCCATGAAGCCGACATCGCCGGTGCGAAAGCCGTCCGGGCGCATCGCCTCGGCGGTTTCCGCCGGCTTGTTCCAATAGCCGGCCACCACCATCGGGCCCGAACTGACGATCTCTCCCGGCTCGCCGACCGGCGCCGGCGTTCCCGCCTCCGTGGCGATCCACACGTCGGCCCCCGGCACCGGCACGCCCACCGACAGCGCCCCGGTGGCTGGATCCACCGGGGCCGGCGTGCCGGGCGGGGTGGCGTGGGTCGGCGAGGAGGTTTCGGTCAGGCCGTAGATGTTGTGCACATAGTGGCCGAACCTGGCGGCGAACGCCTCGACCACCGCCGGGGGGATCGGCGCCCCTCCCGAATAGATCCTGGTCAGGCTGGCGAGATGGTCGGGCGTCGCCAGCGGATGGTTCATCATCGCCATCAGGGCGGTGATCGCCGCCACCGTGAAGCCAGGCCGGCGCTCGGCCGCCGCCTGCAGCAGGACGGCGGCGTCGAACCGATAGGCCAGCGTCACGGCGCTGGCGGTGATCATCGCCGTGAGCAGATGCCCGACGAGACCGGTGATATGAAACAGGGGCGCGATCCCCAGCACGCCGACCCCGTCCTGCAGTCCGATCCAGTCGCGGTAGACCTGGGCGTTGTGGCAGACGTTGGCGTGGCTGTTCATCGCCCCCTTCGGCAAGCCGGTGGTCCCGGAGGTGTAGACCAGGAAGGCGATGTCATCTGGCGCGATCGGCCGGGCCGGCGGCGCCTCGCCGAGGTGGCGGGCGATCACCGCGCCGAGATCCTCGGTCCCGGGAGGGGCGTATCGCCGCATGTCCGCGAACAGGCGCGGGTCGTCGCGGCTCTGCAGGTCGAGCGGCGAGGTGGTGAACACCGTGCCCGGGACCAGCGGCGCGGTCTCGGGCGGCAGGCGCGCCACCACGTCGCGAAAGAGCGTGTCGTGGCAGATCAGCGCGCTCGGCCGAGAATCCTCCAGCAGCAGGCCCAGCTCCCGCTCGCGATTCATCGGATTGACCGGCACGACGATCGCCCCGGCCTTCCACGCCGCGAGCATGGCGATCAGGAAATAGGGGACGTTCTGCAGGAACAGCGCCACGCGATCACCGGCCCGCAGACCCCGCTGGGTCAGGGCCGACGCCAGGGCGTCGCTCTGCTCGTCGACCTGCCGGTAGCTGATCGTCGCATCGAAGTAATGCGTCGCGGCGGCCTGCGGCGCGCGCGCCACGGCGGCGCGAAACATCGCCAGGGCGTCGGGAAAGCCGGCGGCCAGATCCGGGCGGACGCCGGCCGGGTACAGGGCGAGCCAAGGCTCGGCGTCATAGGCGTTCATCGGCGTCCCCTCGCGGTGGCCGGCGAGGGTAGTCGCATCGCGGGATATTTCACACCCGCCGCGCGCGCCCGATCATGCGGCCGCGGCGCCGGTCGAAGCGGCTAGAGCATGCCGTGTCCCTCATGCGCGACCAGCAGGTCGTGCATGTCCTCGGCGTGCTCTTCCTCGACGGCGAGGATCCGGGTCAGCATATGGCGGGTGGTCGGATCATCGTCGCCGAAATAGCGGATCAGTTCCTGATAGTGTTCGACGGCGATCCGCTCGGCGATCAGGTTCTCCTTGATCATGTCGATGAGGTCGGCCCCCGGGGCGAACTGCGACGCCGAGCGGGTCGCCAGGCCTTCGGGATTGAAATTCGGCGTGCCGCCGAGCTGGTTGATCCGCTCCGCCACCTCGAGCACATGCTCCCGCTCTTCCTTGGCGTGCTCGGCGAATTCCGCCCGCACCGACTGGCTGGAGATGCCCGAGGCGGTGATCGAATGCTGGGTGTAGCGCAGCACGCAGACGATCTCGGTGGCCAGAACGCTCTGCAGAATCTCGATGGTCCTGGCGACATCGCCCTTGTAGGTCGGCATCACCGCGCCGGCGTCGAGATGTTCCCTCGCCCTGGCGCGCAGGGTCTGGACGTCGCTGAGGAACGGCTTTTCCGGCGCGGCGGTGGCGGCGGCCGGGACCGGCGGTTTGGCGGGCGTCGGTTTGGGAAGGGTGGTCTTGGTCGGCATTGGGCGGCTCCTGTGTCAGTTCCGTCGAGCGAGGGCGACTGGCGGACTTGCCGGGGCGCCATGGCGGCGGCTGCGGCGTCCGCGGCAGCCGCATCGGCGACTTCTTCGGTCGATCGCGTCTCCGGTCTTAAGCGCCGACCGGCGCGAAAGTTCCGGAACCCCGGGTCGCGCGCCGCCCGCCCAGGTCGGCTCGCGCGGCGCCGGATGCAACACGGCGGATTTTTTTCGGCGACCGAGCGGGACGGTGTCGAATTTCGGCTTGTCCGTTCGACTGCATGACGGAGGATCATCTCCAAGCCGGACAAGGACCGAACGACCATGCAATACCTGTTGTTGATCTATGCCAGCGAAGCCGACCAACGCGCCGTCCCGGACTCCGCGATGGGCGAGCTGCTGGCGGAATACGGGGCCTTCACCCAATCGATCGTCGCCAGCGGGGCGTTCAAGGCCGGCGACCGGCTGCAGCCGACGTCGTCGGCCACCACCGTGCGGGTCCGCGACGGCAGGACCCTGATGACCGACGGACCGTTCGCCGAAACCCGCGAACAGCTCGGCGGCTATTATCTGGTGGAGGCCGAGACTCTGGATGAGGCGACGGCGATCGCCGCCCGAATTCCCGGCGCGCGGCAAGGGTCGGTCGAGGTGCGGCCGGTGTTCGCCTATTCGTGAGTGAGCCGCTCGAGCTGATATTTCGCCGCGAGGCGGGTCGCGTCCTGGCGACGCTGATCCGCCTCGTCGGCGATTTCGACCTGGCCGAGGAGGCCCTGCAGGAGGCGTTCGCCGCCGCCGCCCGACAGTGGCCGAAATCGGGGCCACAATCGGGGCCGCCGACCAATCCCGCCGCCTGGCTGGTCAATGTCGGCCGGCACAAGGCGATCGACCGGATCCGCCGCCAGGACCTCGCCCGCCGCAATCAGCGGGACCCGCGGCTCGTCGCGGAGACGCTCGTCGAGCTCGACCCGGCGCAGGCCGACCAGGACGCGTTCGACGACGACGACATGCTTCGGCTGATCTTCACCTGCTGTCATCCCTCGTTGGCCATCGAGGCGCAGGTGGCGCTGATCCTGCGCGCGGTCTGCGGATTTTCCGCCGAGGCGGCGGCGCGCGCCTTCCTGATCGGCGAGGAGGCGATGGCGCAGCGCCTGGTCCGGGCCAAACGCAAGATCCGCGAGGCGGCCATTCCCTATCGGACGCCGGACGCCGCCCAGCTGGACGAACGGCTGTCGGGCGTGCTGGCGGCGGTCTATCTGGTGTTCACCGAAGGCTATGCGGCGACCTCCGGCCCCGAACTGATCCGCGAGGACCTCTGTCGCGAAGCGCTGCGCCTCGGACGGCTGCTGAACCACCTGCTGCCCGGCCGGGCGGCGATCGAAGGGCTGTTGGCGCTGATGCTGCTGCACGATTCGCGGCGAGCGGCGCGCGCCACCGCGGCCGGCGACATCGTCCTGCTGGAGGATCAGGATCGCGGACTGTGGAACCGCGATGAGATCGACGAGGGCCTGTCGCTGGTGGAAACGGCCCTGAGGTCCCGCGGCCGGCCCGATCAATACGCCGTGCAGGCCGCGATCGCCGCCGTCCACGCGCGCGCCGTCTCGCACGCGGCGACCGATTGGCGGCAGATCGCCGGGCTCTACGCCGTGCTCATGCGGCTGAACCCCACGCCGGTCGTCGAACTGAACCATGCGGTGGCGATCTCGATGGTCGACGGCCCGCGACGCGCGCTCGACCTGCTGGACGCCCTCGCCGCCCGCGGAACGCTCGCGCCCCATCACCTGCTGCCGGCCGCCCGCGCCGACATGCTGCGGCGACTGGGACGCGGCGACGAGGCCATCGCCGCGTGTCGCGAAGCCCTGGCCAACGCCCGGCTCGAGCCCGAGCGGCGGCTGCTCGCCCGCCGATTGCTCGCCCTCCAGTCCTGAGGCGCCGGCCTTGCGTCGCGCGCGGCGGACCGGCATTTTCGCCGCCCGGGACTCGGCTTCCGCCCGGCGGGTTTGGAGTTCGCTCGGGATGAGCCCAAGACATCCAGCAGCCGGCCGGCTGGCGGCCGCGGCGGGGGCGCTCGCCCTGGCGACGCTGCTCGCCGGCGCCGTCGCCGGCGGCCAGTTCGCAGGCGGCCAGTTCGCAGGCGGGCAGTTCGCCGGCGGGCACGGCGCGGCGCGTCGTCAGGCCCGGGCGTTCGCCGCCGCGCCCACGACCAGCCAGCAGACGGTTCCGGCGACGGATCCGACGGCTGTTCCGGCGGTCGCCAGCGGGCCGGATGTGTCGAGCCCGACCTATGCGATGCTGCAGGAACTGTTCGACCGGATCCAGGGCCAGGAAGACCGCATCGTGGGGGTGCAGGGCAGGATCGCCGACGCCGAGGACCGCAACACCAATCTCATCGGCCTGATGATCGGCGTCGGACTGGTGGAGGCGGTGCTGTTCGGAGTGATCCTGCTGATCACCCTGCGGGCGTCGCGGGCCGCGATCGGGGCCGCGCGGGCTCTGCCGGTGCTGGAACGGGCCTATGTCTTCCTGGCCAATGGCCCGTCGATCGACCGGCCGGCCGAACTCGGGGCGAGCCCGGCGGTGCGCGCCCGCTTCAATGTCGGTCTGATCAACCACGGTCGGACGCCGGCGGTCGTGCGATGGATCAACCTCAACCAGCAGTACCTCGCCGGGCTTCCCGAGGGGATCTACGAGGATCACGAACGCCATGGGGCGGGCATCGTGCTCGGGGCCGGCGAGACCCATCTGGTTCACGGCCGCGAGACGATGATTCCGCGGACCGACTGGCAAAGGGCGGCCGATGGCGACGGCGGCATCTATCTGCATGGCCGGATCGTCTATGGCGATATCTTCGGCGCGCAGCACGAGACATACTTCTGCTGGCGTTACGACGTCGCGGCCGGGGCCTTCGCCGTGGTCGAATCCGAGGGGCTGAACCGCCATGACTGACGATCGTTCGCCGCCAGCCGGCGCCGATGGCGCGACGCGGCCGCGACTATCACGGCGGCGATTCGTCGAGGCGACCGCGGTGAGCGCCGCGGCGCTGGCCGCGGTCCGCCCGGCCTGGGCGCGCGGCCCCTGGGGCCTGCCGCCGGCCGGCAAGGTGCGGATGATCGAAAACGACTGGATCGGCCTGTCCGACGGCGAGCGGCTGGCGGTGCAGCTGTGGATTCCCGAGAGCGCCTCGGCCAGGCCGGCGCCGGTGGTGATCGAATACATTCCCTATCGCAAGCGCGACGCCTATCGGCTCTACGACCTGTATTGGGGCCAGCAACTGGCGCAGTACGGCATCGCCTATGCCAGGGTGGACACCCGCGGATCCGGCGACTCGTCGGGCGTCCTGGTCGACGAATACCTGCCGCTGGAACAGCGTGACGCCGCCGAGGCGATCGCGTGGCTGGCGGCGCGGCCGTGGTGCAACGGACGGGTCGGCATGCGGGGCGTCTCCTGGGGCGGGTTCAGCACCCTGCAGGCCGCGGCCCTGGCCCCGCCGGCCCTGAAGGCGATCATGCCGATGTGCGCGTCGGACATGCGCTACACCGACGACGCCCATTACATCGGCGGAGCCCTGGGTCTCACCGATCTGAAATGGGCGGCCAGTTTCAAGGTGGTGATGGCCGCGCCGCCCGATCCGGAGATCACCGGCCCCGACTGGGAAACCGCCTGGCGGCGCCGGCTCGACGCCACGCCGCCGATCGCCGCGACCTGGCTACGGCATCAGCGCAACGACGCCTATTGGCGGCAAGGGTCGGTGGCGACCGACTACGCCGCGATCCGCTGCCCGGTCTATGTGGTCGGCGGCCTCGTCGACGCCTACGGCAACCAGATCCCCCGATTGCTCACCGGGCTGCGCACGCCGCGCAAGGCGCTGATCGGCCCGTGGAAGCACGGCTATCCCTCGCCGGCCTCGCCCGGCCCCGGCCTGGCCTGGGCCTTCGAGGAGGTTCGCTGGTGGGACCATTGGCTCAACGGCGTCGATACCGGGATCATGGACGAGCCGATGGTCCGGGTGTTCATGCCCGACGCCACCGCCTCGCGCACCGCGGGCGGCCCGCTCCCGGGGCGCTGGATCGCCGAGACCGCCTGGCCGCCGCCCAGTGTCGCCCCTCGCGGACTGCATCCGATCGACGGCGGCCGGCTGGGGCCGGACCCCGGGCCGCCGAGCCAGGTGGAATTCGTCGCCGATCGCGTGGTCGGGCTGACCAAGGCCGAATGGGTTCCGTTCGCCGCCTCGGAACTGCCGGGCGATCAATCGCCGGACGACGCTCTGTCGCTGGTGTTCGACACCGGCGCCCTGGACCGGGATACCGAGAATTCTCGGCAATCCGCTGGTCCGGGTCCGGGTCGCGTGCGACCAGCCGATCGCCAAACTGTGCGCCCGGCTGTGCGAGGTGACGGCCGACGGCAAGTCGTGGCTGGTGACCTACGGGCTTCTCAACCTCACCCACCGCGACAGCCATGTCGAACCCTCGCCGCTGACGCCGGGCCAGGCCTATGACGTGGAGATCTCCCTCTCGTTCATCGCCCATCGCTTCCAGGCCGGTTCAAAGATCCGCCTGGCGATCAGCGAGGGGCTCTGGCCGCTGGTCTGGCCGTCGCCGCGGACCCCGACCCTGACGCTGTCGCTGGCCGATTGCGCCCTGGTGCTGCCGGTCCGCTCGCCGCCGGCGAGCGAGGCGGCCTTCCCGATCCCGCTCGAGGCGGCGATGCCCGGCGGCCTGGCCGACGGACCGGCGGTGAAGATCACCCGCGGGGCGGGCGGGGCCATCGCCTTCGACGCCGCCTGGCCGGTCAGCACCGGCACGGTGGCGGGCGTGGGCACGGTCCATACCTCCGCCGGGCCCGACGCCGCCCTGAGCATCGTCGAGGGCGCGCCGGCGAGTTGCCTCTGGCGGGTCACCCAGAGCGCGCGCTTTCAGAGGGGCGACTGGGACTGCGGCGTGGAGAGCCTGGTCGAACTGCGGTCCACCCCGACCGATTTCGTCCTGGTGGAAAAGCTGACGGCGCGGCGCGACGGCAGGGTGGTTTTCGAACGCGAACACCCCGAAACCATTCGCCGCGACCTGATGTGAACCGGGGCCGGCCGGCGCCCGGGCTGAATGACTTTTTGCGATACGGCCATCGATTTTATCCGCTTGGCCGGTTGGAAGATACCGACGAACCTCCAGGCCTCGATCACTCCGTCCGGCCACCGGGAGACCCGGACCGATGCGGAGGATCCCAACCAACGGCTGATCTCCCGGGCGCGCCAATCCGGGCGACAACCGAAGCCCGGGGGCGCAGTCGTGCAGTCATACAACACCATCTCCGCTCGCGGCGCGCTGGCCGGCCTGCTGCTGGCGACGGTCAGCCAACTGGCGCTGGCCGCTCCGGCTCAGGCGGCCGCCGGCGACAAGGCCAGCACGGAAGTGGGCGAGGTGGTGGTCACCGCCAACCGCTCCGGCGCGGAATCCATCCAGCATGTCGCCCTCGCGGTGACCGCGGTCAATCCGCAGGAACTGGATCGCCAAGGCTCGAACACGGTCCTCGACCTGCAGAAATACGCCCCCTCGCTGGTGATCACGCAGAATGCGCCCGGCTCGAACAAGTTCGACATGCGGGGCCTGTCGACCGGGCCCTACGCCTCTTCCGACACCTCCGACCGCTCGCTGGTGGCGGTCTATCTAGACGATACGCCGATTTCCGTGCAGGGGCAGACGCCGGACCTGCGGGTGTACGATCTCGACCGGGTGGAAGTCCTGCGCGGCCCGCAGGGCACGCTGTATGGGGCAGGCTCGATGTCCGGCACCATCCGGTTCATCACCGCCAAGCCGAGCTCGCGATCGATGTTCGGCACGGTCGAGGTCGGCGGCGCGACCACCCAGGGCGGCGCCCCCAGCTACAATCTGCGCGGCATGATCAACCTGCCGCTGATCAGCGACAAGCTGGCGCTGCGCGCCAGCATCTACCAGGGCGAGGACGGAGGCTGGATCGACAACATCGGCCTGCGCTACAAGAGGGACGCCAATCTCGACCGGACCACCCAGGCGCGGGTCGCCGTGCGCTGGACGCCGATCGACAAGCTGACGGTCGACGCCAGCATCACCTATGAAAAGAGCCGGGCCTATGGCCTGAACACCGGCTTCGACGGCCTGCCGGGCGAGACGGTTTCCACCAACGGCCCGGAAGGCACGCGGGACGACTTCCAGCTGTACAGCGTCGGACTCGACTATGACCTCGGCTTCGCGGACCTGATTTCCTCCAGCTCATACACCTGGCGGCGGATCGGCTTTCAGGCCAGCACCGAGGCGACCATCGGCTACTTCTTCCAGGATTACGGCACCGGCCTGCCGGTCGGCCCGGGGCATTACCCGCTGTTCACCGCCCCGACGACCTACAACCAACAGGTCACCGATAGTATTCCCCCGGAATTCTATCAGATCACCAACAAAGTCCATGACTATATGCAGGAGGTCCGCCTGGTGTCGAAGAACGACGGGCCGATCAAATGGTCGGTCGGCGGCTTCTTCGAGCACCAGAGGCGCAACCTGTATCAGGACATTCCGGTGCCGGGCTTCGATACGCTGTCGTATCAAAACCTGTTCAATCCACAGTTCAACAACGCCTACAACTCGCAAACCACCGACGCGGCTTTCCACCCCAACGACATTTTTTCAGGGCTGCAGAACGAGACCGAGACCCAATTCGCCCTGTTCACCGATGACACATGGCACGTCACCAAACGGCTGGATGTCACCGCCGGCGTGCGTTATTTCAACTTCAAAGAGAACTACTATCTGTTCGAAGGCGGAGTTTACGGAGTCGTCAACGACGTACCGCTGACCCAGAACGCCTCGCTGTCCTCGCATGGCTTCAATCCGCGCGGCAACATCTCGTACCATCTTAGCGACGACGTGATGGTCTACGGCGAGGTCGCCAAGGGCTTCCGCTACGGCGGGGCGAACCAGCCGGTGCCGCTCGGCAACAGCGGCATCGCCGGGGCCTGCACCCAGGACCTGGCCGCCTATGGCTACACCTCGGCCCCGCTGACCTTCGGCCCCGACCACCTGTGGAGCTATTCGGTCGGCGAAAAAGCCCGGCTGGCGAACGGCCGGCTGATCCTCAACGCCGACGCCTATTACGTCGACTGGAGCGCCGTGCAGACCCGTCTGCTGCTGAACTGCTCGTATTTCTTCACCTCGAACAACGGCAAGATCCGCAGCGAGGGGGTCGAGGTCGAAACCACCGCCAAACTGACTCCCGAATTCACGGTCTCTGGCAACCTGTCGTACAACAACTCCCGCGCCAACGGCGACATCCCCACGGTCGGGGCGTTCAATGGCGACCTGGCGCCCTATTCACCGCGCTGGATCGCCGGGATCACCGCCTTCCTCGATCATCCGTTCGAGCAGGGCATGCTGCACCTGCAGGTCAGCTATCAATACCGCGGCAACCAGCACACGACCTTCAATCCCCTCGCCACCACCATCCAGTCCGGCTCGCTGGTGGTCACCGGCCCCAGCCCGACCTTCGCGATCATCCCCGCCTCCAACGACGTCGACGCGGCGGTGGCCTATGATATCGGCCCCTATGAGTTCGGCGTGTTCGGCAATAATCTCACCAACGGCCTGCGGGTCACCGATATCGGCCGGGCCACCTATTACGCGGTGTATCAGGCCGGCAGCCGCGTCACCTACGCCAGGCCACGCACCATCGGGGCCCGCTTCAAGGTGAAGTTCTGATCGCGCGACGGGCCTTCGACGCACCGGGATGAGCCAGGCGCGGGCGCTGTCGGCGGCGGTCTGGCTGGCCTTGGCCATCGCCGGCGGGGCCGCCGCGGCGGCGATCCCCGCCAGCGTCCCGGGCGTCGACGCCCCCGAACTCGCCCGCCTCGGACCGTTTTCCGTCGGTATACGGACTCTGCATCTGAAGCCGGCCAGGGCGGATGAGCGGGCGCTCGACCTGGAACTGTGGTATCCGGCCAGAACCGGGCGGGCCGCCCCGCCGGTCGTCTATGGCGGAACCCTGACGCCGGAACACCCGAGCGACCAGCCGGTGCGCTTCAGCGTCCCTGGATTGGCGGTGCGCGACGCAGCGGCCGTCGATGGCCCCTTCCCTCTGGTGGTGCTGTCGCACGGCCACAGCGGCACGCCCCAGGCGATGGCCTGGCTGGCGGAGAACCTGGCCAGCAAGGGCTATGTGGTGGCCGGCCCGTATCACCGCGATCCGCCGCTGACCGACGCCGCCCAGTTCGCCGTGCCCCTGGCCTGGCGACCGCTGGATCAGGCGTTCGTCGCGCGGGCGCTTCAGGCGATGGCGCGGGACCCGGCGTCGGACCTGGCCGGGATGATCGACCCCGACCGGCTGGCCCTGGTCGGCTATTCGATGGGCGGCTACGGCGCGGTCACTCTGGCGGCGGGCGGTCTGGATCCACAGGGCGTCGCCGCCGCGGCCCAGACCCGCGGCGTGCCCCGGCTCGTCGGACTGAAGGCGGTGGCGGCGATTTCCCCGTGGGGCGGCCAGGCGCGCTACGCCGTCTGGTCGAAGGAGCAATTGGCCGCGATCCGCACGCCGATGATGCTGATCGTCGGCGACCGGGACGATGTCGTGGGGTACCAGGACGGCGTCCGGTCGATCTACGAGGCGTCGGTCGCGGCGCCGCGCTACCTGCTGGTGTTCCAGGAGGCCGGGCACTCGATCGGCATGGGCCCGGCGTCGCCCGAGACCTACGCCTCGTTGTGGGGGCTCGACTATTTCGAGGATCCGGTCTGGCGCAAGGACCGGGTGATCGCGATCAGCCTGCATTTTCTGACCGCCTTCCTCGACCGCTACGTCAAGGGCGAGACCGACCTGGACAGCTATCTCGACGTCGCCGTGGCCAAGGGCGACGACGCGGTCTGGCCGCCCGGCGCGGGACCGGCGGCCTATGACGCGAAAAGTCCAGGCGCGGGGCCGATCACGGTATGGAAGGGGTTCACCCGGCGCGGCGTCACCGGCCTGCAACTTCTGCATGCAGCGCCGGGACCCAGCCGGCGCGACCCTTGAAGCGGCCGATCATCCATGACCGAAACTGCGCGATCACCGGATCGGCGAGGTCCTCGGGGTGGAATTTAAGGTAGTAGCCGTAACCGTCCTCGATCACCGCATCGAACGGCGCGACCAGCCGGCCGGCGGCGATATCGCCGGCGAACATATCGACGTCGGCCAGGGCGACGCCTTCCCCCGCCATGGCGAATTCGACCGATGATATCGCGGTGTCGAACGCCAGACCGCGATCGGTATCGACCTCGAGGCCGAGCTGGCGCATGAACGCCGCCCACAACAGCGACCTCTGCTGACCATCCAGCCTGACGTGCAGCAGTTCGTTCTCGGCGAGAAATTCGCCCAGGGTCCGCCCCGCGGCCCGCCTGGCCAGGTCGGGCGAACAGACCGGGGCCACCCGCACCATCCAGAGCAGGTCGGTGACCCGGTCGTCGACATTGGGCCGGTCGAACACCACGGCCACGTCCTGGTCATGAGCCGGCAGGCCGGTGACCGGCGAGCTGAACACATCCAGCAGAATTTCCGGAAATTCGCGCCTGAAGTCCCGCAGCAGAGGCAGGGCCAGCTTCTGCAACAGCGAGGGCGGGATGTGGATGCGCAGGGTGCGGCTCGATCTGGCGCCGTCGCGAACCGCGTTCATCGCCTGTTCGAGCCGGTCGAACGACTTGCGGACCACCGGCAACAGGATCGCCCCGGCGCTGGTCAGCACCAGGCCCTGCGGCCGCCGCTCGAGCAGTTGCCGTCCGAGCAGGTCTTCGAGACTGATGACATGCCGGGAGAGGGCGCTCTGCGACACGTTCAGCGCCTGCGCCCCGGCGGTGAAGCTCAGATGCGCCCCGACCGCGTCGAAGGCGCGCAACGCGTTGAGCGGCAGCCATCGCCGGTTGGTCAAGATGCGATCCTCGTCAGGGGCCCCGTGCGATCCATGCCGCAAGAAGGCCGCGCGCCGCCCCGACTGTCCAGCCAATTCATCGACGGGTAGTGTCTCGGTTTGAAATTTGGCTACGCCGCTGCCCCTTCGACAGGATCAAGTCCCGCGTCAGTGATTTGAGCCTGAAGCAGTCCAATCAGATAGGACTCTAGCTGGGTGCAATCTAAATTGCCCTCTGCCCATGCGCGATCCGCCGCCCTTAAAGCGGCATAGTATGGCGTCCGATCCTCTCGAATCCTTTCGGGCAGGATTTTGTGTCCCGGCAGAAGGCCGCCGGCGCGGGCGCAAAGAAGGTAATAGCAGGTGGCGCGCGCCGTACGCCCGTTCCCTTCGATGAAGGGATGTACCCAGTTCAGTCGCCACAGCCCGTAGGCGGCCAGCGCCGTTGGACTGTAGTTAAACCAGTTCTCATGGAGAAAAGATATAAATCGATCCATCAATTCTGGAACTTTTTCAAAGTGCGGCGGTATGTGATTGCCGACGTAAATTGGTTCCTCTCGGAACCGCCCGCCAAATTGAGAGATATTGGCGACCGCAACATGATTTAGGCACCACAACGTATACTTATCGAATGCGCAATGCCCTTGCTTCAGCCCAATTTCGACGCAGTTGGTCAAAAGATCATACTGTCTTATCAGGTTCCGATTTTGAACCTTTTCGTATAATTCCGGATCATGACTCTCAATAACGATCATAACGAAAGCCCGGCAAACCGGGCCAGTTTCTATAATCGAGCGTAAATAAGTTTGTTGTGCTTTAAGTCCTCACGCACGGTTTCCTTGTTGCTAGCCGAATCGACGGGCGCGTTTCCATACGCGAAGCTGATCCGTTGCTCTGCTAGCTGTTCGTCCGTAACACCCTTTTTGACTGCCTCATCGATAAGGCAAGTCAGTTCGCCATTTTCTGGAATAACCCGCAAAAATGACTTTCGAGCCGCCATGGTGGTTCACTCCTCCGTCTGCATCCGCACCGTCACCATACGCTCACCGATTCCCACAATAAACGCTTACTTCGGGGTTCCGGGCACAGCTGCAAGACAGCCTTTAGGAACGCTTTTTGTATGGCCCCCTCTCGGCGGGCGCTGGTCGTTCCGCGAGCAGGGCACCCATCGGCGACGGTCGATCGGCGGCGGGTCGGCGTGTGGCGGGACGTCGGGCGACGAGCCGTCGCGGCCCCCTCGCCCCGCCCTCGGCGGACCCTAGCGGGGCTGGGCGATGGTGGCGGCGACCCAGCCGGACGCCTTGTTGATCAGCCGGATCGCTTCGCCCAGGCCCAGAGGAACAAGCGTCACCAGGGCCACACTCCAGCCCACGACGGCGCCGACGCCATATCCGCCGGCATGCAGATGGACCGCGGCCCAGGCGAACGCCCCGGCGATCACCGCGCACAGCATGTAGACGCCCAGACCGAGGGGAACGATGATCGCCGTGGCGACCAATCCGTTGATCCAGGAATCCTTCAGCCGCCCCAGCGGAAATTCCATCGCCTGCTCAGCCGATCAAAAGTCATCGCTGCGGGGAACCCCGCCAGCGCCAAATGCATTGGATGCCGTTTGGTTGCGCTGGCCGCCAACTTTCCATGGCCATTTCGCGGCGGTGCTCGCCGACCGGAACTCCCGTTGGAAACCCTCCGTTGAGGGACGCATCAGTTGCAACAACGCGAGTGCCCGATGACCAATCCTCATGCCTTCGAGGGCGGCGAGACCTCCACGCCAGGCCCTGCTTCCATTCCTCAAATTGCAACGGACAGCGCGCAGTCCATAAAGCGGGAGATCGCCGAGGTCGCCTCCGACCTCAAACACGCCGCGGCCGACCAGATCGAGCAACGACGCCAGGCCGCCAGCCGGACAATGGACGATTTCGCCGCCGCCGTTCGTTCGGCCGGCGAAGACCTGGCGCGGCACGACCAATCGATGGCCGCGCAGCTGGTGACCCGCGCCGCCACTGGTCTGGAACAGCTGTCCCGGTCGATCGCCGACAAGCGGCCGGAAGAAATGCTGGAGGCGGCGCGGGTGTTCGGCCGGAGCAATCCGGCGGCCTTCGCGGCCGGAGCCGCTCTGCTCGGGGTCGCGCTCGGCCGCTTCCTGCGCAGTTCCAACTCCCACCGCCCGCCCGCATCGCCCGCGCGGGCGCCCCGCGCCACGGACGACCAACTCGCCACCAACCAAAGGCCTGCCGGTCCTGAATTCGACCTGGAATCGCCAGAGGCGTCGCCCAACGCCGTCGCCGCGACCGACGAGGCGGTGGAACTGGGCAATGGTGGGATTCGCCTCCTCGTCCGGCTGGAGAGGTTAGGCCGTGGACGCTCCCAAATCCCGCTCTCTCCCCGACCTGATTTCGGCCCTGACCGGCGAGCTGGCCAATCTCGTACGCAAGGAGTCCGAACTCGTGCGCACGGAAGTGGCCGAGAAACTCACCCAATCGGTGCGCGCCGGCCGGCAACTCGGGATCGGCGCCGCCCTGTTGCTGGGCGCGGTGCTGGTCCTGCTCCAGGCGGCGGTCCTGGCCCTGGCCACGATCATCGGCCCGCTGTGGGCCTCCCTGGCCGTCGGAGTGGCCATCGGGGCCATCGGCCTGATCATGGTCAGAGGGGCCGCCGACCAGATGCGGCCGGGCGAACTGATGCCCGACCGAACCGCTCGCCAACTCCGCCAGGACGCCCAACTCGTGAAGGAACAAGTCAAATGACCCGAACAGCCGCCGAAGTCGAACAGGAAGTGGTCGCGCAACGCGATCAGCTCGATCGAACCGTCGAGGCCCTCAAGGACAAGATGTCGCCCGGACAGCTGTTCGACGAAGCCAGTCGCGCCATGGGCGGGGCGGGGCAGCAGGTGTTCGCCAAATTCGTCGAGCAGGCCCAGGAAAATCCCATGCCGCTGGCCGTCATGGGCCTGGGGCTGGCGTGGCTGATGTCGAGTTCGCGCGGTGGCGGAGTGCCCCGGGGCTACGCGCCGGCCGCGGCCGCCTACCAACAGACCGACGCTGGGAGCGACGATCGGACCGCCTCCGGCGACGGCCTGAGCGAGCGGATGCATGATCTCGGCGACAAGGCCTCGCATCTCGCCTCCGGCGCGGCGCACAAGGCGCGCGACGCGGCCACCTCGGCCGCCCACGCGGTGTCCGACGTCGCCGGCGGCATCGGCGGGGCCGGTCAGTCGGCGGCCAGTTCGCTGCGATCGGCGGCGGACACGGCGGGCGACTACGGTCGCCGGGCCCAACAGGGGATCATGGATCTGGTTCAGAAGGAGCCTCTGTTGCTCGGCGCCGTGGGACTGTTCGTCGGCCTGGCGGTCGGCGCGGCCCTGCCCGCGACCGAGGCCGAGGACCGTCTGGTCGGACCGATGCGCGACGACGCCCTGGAGAAGGGCAAGACCTTCGCCCACGATGCATTGGCTCAAGCGGGCGAGGCGGCCCACGCGGCGGTCGATGCGGTGACCTCCGAGCTCGGATCGGCCGATATCGCCGGAACCGTGCGCAACGTCAGCCACGCCGGCGTGGAAGCGGTCAGGGAAACCCTGCGCGACGGGGCCTGAACCTACCGCGCCTGAGCCTCAAAGCCCGATCAGATGGCAGGCGACCTCCCGGCGATGGGGTCGCCTGCGATGTTCGAACAGATAGATCCCCTGCCACGTTCCCAGCACCGGCCGGCCGGCCGCCACCGGGATGCCGAGGCTGACATTGGTCAGGGCGGCGCGCAGGTGAGCGGGCATGTCGTCGGGGCCCTCGTCGTCATGCGCGTAGAGCGTCGGGTCCTCGGGGGCGATCCGCTCGAAGAACGCCTCGATGTCGGAGCGCACGTCGGCGGAGGCGTTTTCCTGGATCAGCAACGATGCCGACGTGTGGCGGCAGAACAGCGTCAGCAACCCGGTGGCGACATCGAGTCGCGCCACCCAGCCGACGACCGCGTCGGTGATGTCGACAAGCCCGCGGCCCCTGGTCTGAAAGCTCATCGTCTCGCCGCATTGCCGCATGTCCGGTTTCCCTCGGCAGCCTCCGCGCCCATGGAGGCAAAGTGAATACCCCTATGAACAAATAGTATTCCAAAGCCCGGTGCGCTTCATGGCATCCTGCGGGCTCGTAAGTGGAGGGTCCTGGATTTGGATCTCGACGAGATTGGCGCCCTCCTGGACCGGCGCGCGCCAGGTCATGGCCTGCCCCGGGCGTTCTATTGCGATCCATCGATCTATGAGTTCGATCTGCGGGCAATTCACGCCCGCGGCTGGCTGATGGTCGGTTTCGATGTCGAGCTTCCCAAGCCGGGAAGCTATCTGTCGGTGATGTTCGGCCGCTGGCCGATCCTGATCACTCGGGACCGCGCCGGACGGCTGTGGGCATTCCACAACAGCTGCCGCCATCGCGGCGCACAGATCTGCGAAGTCGGCCGCGGATCGACAGCCCGCCTGGTCTGCCCGTATCACGCCTGGACCTATGAGCTCAGCGGCGAACTAAGCCACGCCGCGCGGATGGGCGAGGATTTCGTCAAGGCCGACCACGGGCTGAGCCCCGTCCACGTCGAAAGCCTGGAAGGGGCGATCTACGTGTGCCTCGCCGAGACCCCGCCTCCGTTCGAGGAATTCCGCGCCCGGTTCGGCCCGCTGCTCGCGCCGCACCGCCTGGGCGAAGCCAGGCTGGCCTTCGAGAGCACCCTGGTCGAACAGGCGAACTGGAAGCTGGTGATGGAAAACGCGCGTGAATGCTATCATTGCGCGCGACGCCATCCCGAACTGGCCCGGAGCTTCCCGGTCGGCGCGTCGGGGCATTTCGATTACGGCGAGGACGACAGCCTGGACCGCTTCAACGCCCGGATGGCCGAACTCGCGCTACCGGTCGGGCCGGTGGAGGGCGCCTGGTGGCAGGCGATGCGCTTTCCGCTCAATCCGGGCGCGCGGTCGATGACCGTCGACGGCGAACCGGCGGTCGCGAAATTGATGTGCAAGTCGGGCGAGGGCGACATCGGCTCGCTGCGCTGGTCGAGCGAGCCGTCCAGCTTCTGCCATGCCACCGCCGATCACCTGTTCATGTTCAGCGCCCAGCCGATCGGGCCGCGCGAAACCATCGTGGTCGGCAAGTGGCTGGTGCATCGCGACGCCCAGGAAGGCGTCGACTACGACCTCGAACAACTCACCAGCCTGTGGACGCGGACCAATCTGCAGGACCGGGACCTGTGCGAAAACAACCAGCGCGGGGTGGATTCGCCGGGCTATGTTCCCGGCCCTTATTCGGCCGAGGCCGAGGCGCTGGCGATCCGCTTTCTCGACTGGTACTGCGACGCCGCCCGCGGCTTCCTCGGGGCCCGTTGATGTCGCGCGAACTCTCGCCGGAGCTACGGCCCGAGACGCTGACCATCGGCTATGGCTACGATCCCGCCACGGCCCTGGGCTCGGCCAAGCCGCCGCTCTATCTGACCTCGACCTTCGTCTATGAAAGCGCGGCCCAGGCAAAGCAGATCCATCGCGACTTCTTCGACGGTTCGGCGAGCGCGAGCCAGCGCCATGACGACTACATCTATGCGAGGCTCAACCACCCCAATCTCGCGATGATCGAGCGGCGGATGGCCGTCCTGGACCACGCCGAAGACTGCGCCGTGTTCGCCAGCGGCATGGCGGCGATCTCCGGACTGATGCTCTGCCATCTGTCGCCGGGCGACACCGTGATCTTCAACCGGCCCACCTACAGCGGCACCGACTGGATGCTGCACGAACACCTCCCCAGGTTCGGCGTCACGACCTTCGGTTATGGCGACGGCCTCGACGCGGCGAGCCTGCGAGGCGCGGTCGAGGCGGCGATCGCGGCCGGGCCCGTCGGCATGATCATGCTGGAGACCCCGGCGAACCCCACCGGGGTCATCGCCGACATCGCTCTGGCCGCCCGGATGGCCGAGGCCATCGGCGAGCGTCAGGGACGCCGTCCTTTGCTCAGCGTCGACAACACCTTCCTGGGCCCGTTCCTGCAGTCGCCGCTCGAGCTCGGGGCCGATCTCTGCGTCACCTCGCTGACGAAATATTGCGCCGGCCACAGTGATCTGCTGGCCGGCGGCGTCAGCGGCCGGCGCGCGGTGATCGAGCCCCTCAAACGGCAGCGCACCTTTTTCGGCAGCGCGCTCAACGCCCACGACTGCTGGCTGCTGCTGCGCTCCTTCGAGACGCTGCACCTGAGGACCGAGCGGTCGTGCGCCAATGCGCGCACCCTGGCCCTGTTCTTGCGCGATCATCCCAAGGTCGCCTCGGTCACCTGGCTGGGCTTCCAGGCCGAAACCGAACCGGCAAAATCGGTGTTCGCGCGTCAATGCCGCGCGGCCGGGTCGACCTTCTCGTTCGAGGTCAGGGGCGGCGAAGCCGAATGTTTCCGCCTGCTGGATTCCCTGCGGGTGCTGCGCATGGCGGTCAGCCTGGGTGGGGCCGAAACCCTGATCTGTCACCCGGCCACCACCACGCATTATTCGGTGCCGGCCGATCGTCGGCGAGCGGCGGGCATCGGCGAGGGGACCTTGCGGCTGTCGGTCGGGCTGGAGCATGTCGACGATCTGATCGCCGACCTGGCCCGAGCGCTGGACGCGGTCTGATGTCCGCCGCGCGCGGGCGCGACGCCTTTTCCATCGAGGGGAAATTCCCGCCGCCGCGCGAACACGCCAGGGTCCTGGTGATCGGGGCGGGACCGGCCGGGGTCGCCGCGGCGATCGCAGCCGCGCGCGAGGGTCCGGGCGTGGTCCTGGTCGACGAAAATCCGGTGTCGGCCGCCCTGATGGCGAGCGACGTTCCGCATTTCTTCGGCCAGCGCATGACCGGCGCGGTGCGTTCGTCGGCGCGCATGATCGAGCAGATCTTCGCCAGCACGCCCGGACTCGAACAGGCGTTCGAACTCGGCGTCGACATTCGCCTGGGCGTCGTCGCCTGGGGCGCCTGGCGCAACGGACCGGGCGTGAGATCCTTGCCCGGGCCGGTGGTCGGTCTCGCCGACGACACGTCGTCATGGCTGTGCGGCTTCGAGACGCTCGTCGTCGCCGCGGGCGCGCGCGACCTGGTGCTCGGATTTCCCGGCTGGAATCAGGCCGGCGTCATGGGGGCCGCGGCTCTCGCCGCGTTGCTGACCCGCTACGAGGCCTTCGCCGGCCGCCGCCTGGTCATCCTTGGCACGGGCGAACTGGCGCTCGCCACCGCGCGTCTCGCCTACGGGCGGGGCATCGATATCGCCGCCCTGGTCGAGGTGTGGGACCGCCCTCGGGGTTCGGCCGATCAGGTCGAGGCGATCGCCGATCTCGGCGTCCCCATCCTCACCGGCCACGTCATCAGCCGGGCGATCGGCGGCGTCGACGGCGTCGAGGCGGTCGTGGTCACACCGCTCGCCGGCGGACCGCCGACGACCCTCGCCTGCGACACCGTGTGCCTGGCGATCGGGCTCGTGCCCAACGTCGAACTCCTGGATGTGATCGGGGCGGGCCTCGTGGGCGACCCCGATCGTGGCGGCCACGCACCCGTGCCGCTGAGCGGCGGCGCGACCACACTGCCCGGAGTGTTCGCGGTGGGCGATTGCGCCGGGATCGACGATGTCGGCGCCGGGGCCTATCGCGCCGACTGGATGGAGGCCCTTCTGGCGCATGGCGATGGCGCGACGCTGGTCTGCCAATGCGAGGATGTGACGCGCGCCGGTCTCGTCGGCGTCCAGCCGCCCGCCTATCTCGGTCCGCCGCCGCCGGCCCAGGTCCACCGCGATCTCGCCGCCCTGCTGGCCGATGGCCCGCCAAACCAGGACCAGGTCAAGCGCCTCACCCGCGCCGGCATGGGGCTATGCCAGGGCCGGCGCTGCCGCGAACAGATCGCCCTGATCCTGCAGCGGGCGGCCGGCGAGGCGCCCGCGCTGGCCGGCTACCGCGCGCCGGTGCGGCCCCTGCCGCTGCGGGTTCTGGCCGCCGCGGACGAAGCCGCCCCGATGAGCGAGAACTGGGACGTCTGGTTCGGCATTCCCTCGCAATGGACTCCGGACCACCATCTGCCGACCCCGCCGGCTCGAACCGGCGCGACCCACGCGGGCCCGAGGATCGACGGCGCGCCGGTGGTGGTGATCGGCGCGGGGGTCACCGGCCTGAGCGCCGCCTGGTGGCTGGCCAGATCGGGCGTTCCGGTCCTGGTTCTCGACAAGGGCATCGTCGGCTGGGAAGCGTCGGGGCGCAACGGCGGCGGCGCCTCGCACTACCACAGCCCGCTGTTCCACGAGGAACAGCGGCTATGGCCGCTGATGGACGAGCTGCTCGGCTATTCGACCGAATACCGGCGGGAGCGGATCATCTTCGCCACCACGCCCGGTCATCTCGCCGACTACCGGCATATGGCGGCCATGGGCCGCGAGCTCGGCTATCGGGTCGACGACCTCGATCCGGGGCAGGTGCGCGACGCCGTGCCTCTGGCCGGCGACAATGTTCTGGGCGGCATCCACCTGCGCTGGGGCGGCCACGCCAATCCCCAGCGCACCGTGCAGGCCTATGCCTGGGCTCTGCGCGACCTCGGCGGGCGCATCCTGCAGCATGTCCGGGTGACCGGCATCGAGGTCGCGGGTGGTCGGGCGGTGGCGGTGGACACCACCGCCGGCCGCTTCGGTCTGGAGGCGCTGGTGATCGCGGCGGGCCCACAGACCGGTGAGCTGCTGAAGGGGGTCGGCGCGCATCTGCCGCTGGCCCCGGCCCGCGCCGAGATGATCGTCACCGAGCCCGCCAGCCTGATGCCGATCGGCGGCGTCGACGGCAACGGCCTCTATGGCCGCCAGACCTTGCGCGGCAATCTCGCCTACGGCGGCGGTCCCCACGAATGGACCGAGCTCGGTCCCGCCGGTCCCGACGCCCGTGCATCGACGCCGCTGGCGCGAAACCTCGCCCGCCGGGTGGCCGAACTGCTGCCGAAAGCCGCCCATCTGAGAGTGATTCGCAGTTGGGCGGGCATCGTGGAAACCACCCCGGACGGGCGGCCGGTGATCGATCGCCTCCCGGATCCCGACAATGTCACGGTCGCCACCATGTCCGGCGTCGGCTTCGGGCTTTCGCCGGCCTCCGGTCACGCCATCCGCGACCTGGTGGTCGACGGCGCCTGCGGGTTCGCGGACATTTCCAGGCTGCGCCTCGACCGCTTCGCCGACACCCCGGCGGACTGGCGGCGGCCGCGCGGCTGGGATTAGCGCTTCGCGCCCAGGCCAGGGCCGCCGGTGCCGGCGAATTCCGGGCCCGCGTCGTGGCCGAGCAGGATCTTCCCCAGGTCGGTGAACAGGGGATGCGCCACCCAGCGGTGCGTCGCGCAGCCATGGGCGTCGCGCAGCCGCCGTTCGAGCGGACTGGTCATCTGCATGGCGCTGGTGCCGGCGGTGTTGTGCAGCACATCGACCACCTCCATACAGGCGCTCGCGCCGTAGGTGCACGCCAGTCGGGCGTTCTGCGTGGTTCGGGCGCCCGGCGCCTCGGCCCCGGCCTCCAGTTCCTCCTCCACCTCGCGCATCGCTTCCATGACATAGGCCCGGGCGGCGCGGTACTTGGCCTCCATCTCGCCCATCCGCTGCTGGGCGATCGGCCTCTCGGTCAGCTTCGACATCGACAGGAAGGGGATCTTGTTGTTGGCGATCTGCACGAAACCCTCCAGCGCGCCCTTGGCCACGCCGAGCGCGATGGCGACCTTGTTGTAGGACAGCCGCAGCGGCACCGGGATGCGGAACACCGGGTTGTCGTAGTGCGCCGGCAGGCTCACCAGTTCGACACCGGTATATTTCTCCGGCACGACGGCGCCCTTGGCGCGCACCGTGTTGCTGCCCGAGCCGCGCAGGCCGGCCATGTTCCACACGTCGATGATTTCATACTGCGACTTGTGCAGGAACCACATCCGCGCGGCCATCGGGTTGGCGGTGTGCTCCTCGCCCTCCTTGACCAGCGGCGCGGCCATGAAGCACCACTCGGCATTGTGGACGCCGCTGATGAAGGTGGTTTCTCCCCACACCCTGACGCTGCCGTCGCTCTGCCGGATGGCGTGCGAGGGCGTCGAGCCCGGACCGCCGCCGCCGCACATGATCACCCGCGGATTGTCGAGGTAGATCTCCTTGGCCACCGCCCGGTCCATGCCGCCGGCCGCCATGGCGTTGATTTCCGAGCCCAGCATCACGTTCCAGGCCACCGAGGCGTCGATCGCGGCGATCGCCTCGAGAATGGCCACCGTTTCGGTGGCGCTGGCGTTCTCGCCACCCAGTTCCGCCGGCTGGGCGAAACGAAACAGGCCTTCGTCGATCAGGGCCTCGACGGTATCGTCGGGCAGGCGCCGCAGTTGCTGCGCTGCGTCGCCGCCGTGCACGATCACCTCGCGCAACCGTTCGATGCGCTCCAGCGGCGTGCCGACCAGGGGCAGGGGATCGGTGACGTCCGGACGGGTGGCGAGGGCGGCGTTGGGCATGGGTCTCTCCCTGGGCGTTTGCCTGGCCTGGCCGGCCCGCTGAGAGAACGACAGCGGCGTCCGGCCGGGCGGCTTCGACCATTATGCGGAAATCGCTCCCGCTGACCAGCACCCGTCTCGCAATTTTCGGCGTCGACGCTTTTTTCGTTCGGCCGGAGGTCGAACAGTGATCGCCCGGCGCCGCGAACCGGGGCCTAGCCGGCGGCGCGCCTCTGGGTCTGGCGCCAGATCGGGCCCTCCCCGGCCGCGATCAGCGCGGGCGGTGGTTCGACGGAGCCGCCGTCGCCACGCAGCCCTTCCACATAGCTCATCACCTCGGTGATCGACCGGCTGGTGAAGGGTTTGGCCACGGCGCCGATCGCGCCGCAGAAATTCACCGGGATCTGCTGCAGATTGGCGGTCACCAGCACGACGGTGATATCGTCGCGCGCCAGTTCGGCGCTGATGTGAGGTCCGGTCGGTCCGTCCCTCAGATTGATGTCGACCAGGGCCAGCTCCGGCTTCAACGCCGCCAGTGACCGCACGTCGCTGACCTGCGCCGCCAGTCCGACCACCTGATGGCCTGAAGCTTCCGCGATCCCCTCGAGGTCATAGGCGACGATGGGCTCATCTTCGACAATCAAAACTTTGAGCGACATCTTGCGGTTTTCCTTTGGCTTCGCGGCCTCGTGGTGCGTGGTGCGTCAATGACTGGTCCGGCAATGTTCGGGGCCGCCGACAAGTTCCACCCTGGAGCGACAATTCTGGCGCGAGGCTGGCGAGCGGCCGACCCCGCGTCGCCTTGACGGCCCTGCCCGCGCGGGACAAAACCCTGATCTTCATGGAACGCGTTCGAAATATGCGCCGGCCCGGGGTGGCCGGCCCAGGGGAGAGACCGTCATGCCGCGGCTGAAGTTCGGCGCCTTCCTCGCGCCACATCACCCGATCGGCGAGCACCCGATGCTGCAGCTGCGATCGGACCTCGCCTTCGCCGAGCAGCTCGACCGCCTGGGCTACGACGAATTCTGGTGCGGCGAGCACCACTCGACCGGCTGGGAGGTGATCGCCTCGCCGGAGATGTTCCTGGCGGCCGCCGGTGAGCGCACGCGACGCATCCGCCTCGGCACGGGCGTGGTGTCCCTGCCGTACCATCACCCGTTCAACGTCGCGCAGCGCATCGTGCAACTCGACCACATGACCGGGGGCAGGGCCATTTTCGGCTCGGGTCCGGGCGCCTTGCCGTCCGACGCCCATATGCTCGGCATCGATCCCATGGTGCAACGCGATCGCCAGGACGAGGCGATCGGGGTCATCAAGCGGCTGATGGCCGGCGAACGGTTCAGCCATGACAGCGACTGGTTCACTCTGCGAGACGCCGCTCTGCAATTGCTGCCGCTGCAGGAGGAGTTGCCGTTCGTCGTCGCGTCGCAAGTCAGCCCCTCGGGCATGACGCTGGCGGGCAAATACGGCGCGGGCGTGATTTCCATCGGCTCGCTCTCGACGGCGGGCCTGATGGCGCTGCCGACCCAGTGGAGCTTCGCGGAGGAGGCGGCGGCCAAGGCCGGCCGCACGGTCGACCGCGCCGACTGGCGGGTGCTGATGAGCTGGCACATCGCCGAGACCCGCGAGCAGGCCCGCATCGAGGCGCGCGACGGCCTGCTGCGCTGGCACAACGACTACACCGTGGGCACGCTGATGCGGCCGGGCATGCCCGCCTTCGCCAGCGCCGACGAAGCGGTCGATCAGACCGCGTTCGCCGACGGCGCCGCCTCGGTGATCGGCACGCCGGACGATCTGGTCAAGGCCATCCGCGACCTGCTCGCCACCTCGGGCGGCTTCGGCACGGTGATCGGATTCGCCCACGACTGGGCCAATCGCGAGAACACCGCGCGCAGTTGGGATCTGGTCGCCCGCTACGTGATTCCCGAGGTCAATGGCCTGCTCGACGCCTATCGCGCTTCGCGCCGCTACGTGATCGAGCATCGCGAGAGTTTCGAGCGGGCCGGTCAGGCGGTGCTCAGCAAGATCCTGCAGAACGACCGCGCCGCCGCCGCCCTGCGGGAGGGTATGGGCCGGTCCGCGCTGGCCTCGCCCAATGCCCCCGATCTCGATCAGGCCGCCGACGCCGCGCGTTGACCCTGCAAGCCTCCTACGGCCTATACGAAAAGACGTAGCCGTTCGAACCGCTCGAATTGCCGCCGATCGCGCCGTACAGGGTTCCGTCGGCCCCGATCGCCAGGCCGCCGGCCGGCTGGTCCTCGAAATTCGCGGCCGCAAAGCGATGCAGCTCGATCGCCCGCCATGGCCCGTCGCGGCCTGACTTCGGCGGGGTGAGTTCGAACAGGGTCACCGGACCGTCGAACCCGAAGCTTCGGGTCAGGCCGTAGATATCACCCTTTGCATCGAACACCGGCGCACCGACCGGCGAGGCGCCGGCGATGCCGCCGGGAAAGGCGTGGATGACGCTGGGGAACCAGCGCCCGCCGGGCACGTGCGGCGGCGCGAACCGATAGGCGACCAGCGTCGAGAAGCCATACAGCGCGCCGTCCTGGCCCAGGGTGAGCGCGTCGGTGGGCTGGCTGGGATCGGCCGGACGGAAACTGTGCAAGGTCGACCGGCTCCAGGTCGCGCCGCCGCCGGCGAGGCTGTAAAGGGCGCCGCAGCCGACCACCACGACGCCGCTGCCATCCCGGCATTTTCCGGTCCCGCCGAGTTGGGTCGTGCCGTACAGCGCTCCTCCTGGGCCGAAGGTCAGGCCCGCATAGGGCGTGTCGCCGTCGGGAACCGCATGGAACACGCTGAGGACCGATTCCGCCCATTCGCCCGACCCGCGCGAGGGGCTCAGCGAGTAGACGAGGCCGCAATCGCAGGGGATCCGACCGGACTCGTCGCCGCCGGCCGAGGCGACGCCGAATATCTCGCCGCCACGGCCGATCAGCAGCCCGCCGGCCAGAAAATCCCCCAGGGGCGACGACGAACCCGCAAAGCGAGCGAGCACCCGGTACGACCAGGATCCGTCGGGGACGGTGGGCGGAGCGAGGGTGAAAACCTCGCCCGCGCCGGTCGGATAGGTGGTGTCCGTTCCGAACAGCGAGCCCGCGCCGTCGATCGTCAGGCTGGGGAACACCAGCACGCCGGACGATTGCGGCGGGAATTGATGCAGGACGGCCTCCCGCCAGCCGCCGCCGCCGCGGGGGTGCAGGGCGAACAGCACCGCGTCGCCGCCGGGGCCGCCCTGGTTGGTGAGACCGAACAGATTGCCGTGACGATCCAGAACCGGCGCCCCGGCCGGATCGCCCCCGTCTCCGGCGCCCTTGAAGCTGTACAGGACCTTGAATTCGGCGGCTTGCGCGGCGACGGGCGCGACGAGCAGCGCCATCGACATCGCGGCGCCCAGCAGACCCGCGGCGAACGGCTTGTCGACACGATTCATGGCGATCTCCATTGGCGCGGAGGGCCGATATGGCCCGTGCCGGGGGCGCCGATCGATCGCCTGGACCATCGCACGAAATCGCGCTTGACGCTACGGAATTCGAAGGCCGGGCGGCGGCCCGCGCGCGACGGCGGCCGATCTGTCCGCTCCCGGAACGTCTCATTCCTTAGGCCGACGCCGCAGGGCGATCGACCGGGGGATCGGTCGCAGCCGGCGGGCGTTTGATCGTGTGGCGCCACCGAGGGCGCTGGCGGATACGGCTGGGGCGCCGTAATTATTGCCCGGGTGCTGGATGGGTCGGGATGCCGGATATGCAGACCAAGCGCGGCGATGACGCGAGGATCGGGAAGGGCGCGCGATCGCGCCCGATCGGCGGGAGGTCGCCGCTGGGGCTGCTCGCCGTCGTCATGCTCGCCGGCGGCGCTGGTCCGCCGACCGAGGCGGCCGAGTCGGCGATCGGCCGCCCGGACATTCACAAGATCCGCCACGTCGTCGTGATCATGCAGGAGAACCGCTCCTTCGATCACTATTTCGGAACCTTCCCCGGCGCGGACGGCCTGCCGATGCGCGACGGAGTTCCCGCCGTCTGCCTGCCGGACCCCACCGCGCGCACCTGCGACCGGCCGTTCGTCGACCACGCCGACGTCAACGGCGGCGGCCCACACGGGGCCCCGGCGGCGACCGAGGCGATCGACGGCGGCAAGATGGACGGCTTCGTCGGCGTGGCGGCGCGCGCCTCGGGGCGGCGATGCCGCGGCCCCACCGACCCCAATTGCGGAGAGGACGGGGGTCAGGGCCCCAGCCGGGTGATGGGCTATCACACCCAGTCCGACATCCCCAACTACTGGTCCTATGCCCGAGAGTTCGTGTTGCAGGACCGGATGTTCGAGCCCGTCGCGTCGCACAGCCTGCCGTCGCATCTCTATATGGTCTCGGCCTGGTCGGCCGACTGCGCCAATCCGGCCGACCCGATGTCGTGCCGCGGCGACCGGGTGCGCAAACGGCCCGGACCCGAGGCGCCCGAGACACCCTACGGATGGACCGACCTGACCTGGTTGCTCAACCGCAACCATGTCTCCTGGGCCTACTACCTCGACGGCGGCGCGATGCGGAAGGGCGTCGGTGGCCACGGCGGCCGCGGCGGCGTGCCCGAGATCTGGAACGTGCTGCCGAAGTTCACCGACGTCCACCAGGACGACCAGGTCGGAAACGTGCGGAACCTCGACACGTTCTTCGCCTCGCTGAGCGACGGCAGCCTGCCGGCGGTCTCGTGGATCGCCCCCAACAGCCGTGACAGCGAGCATCCCCCCTGGGCGGTCAGCGTGGGGCAGTCGTACGTCACTCACCTGATCAACGCGATCATGCGCAGCCCCGAATGGAACAGCACGGCGATCTTCCTGGCCTGGGACGACTGGGGCGGCTTCTACGACCATGTCCCGCCGCCCGGCGTCGATAGCATGGGCTATGGCATCCGCGTCCCCGCGCTGGTCATCAGTCCCTACGCCAGACGCGGGTTCATCGACCACCAGACCCTCAGTTTCGATGCCTATCTGAAATTCATCGAGGACGATTTCATGAGTGGGCAGCGTATCGACCCCAAGACCGACGGTCGGCCGGACGGCAGGCCGGACGTGCGGGAGAACGCCCGCATCCTCGGCGACCTGACCCGTGACTTCGACTTCACCCAGCCGCCCCGCCCGCCCCTCCTGCTCGACGAGCATCCGCGCACGACGCTCCAGGCGGCGGCGCAACGGCCAGGCGGCGCCTAGGCCTGGACAGCCGCCGCCGACGCGCCCAGGCGCCGGCGGATGACCTCGGCGACTCTCAGGGCGTTGGCGACGATGGTCAGCGTCGGGTTGACCGCTCCGATCGAGGGAAAGAAGCTGGCGTCGGCGACATACAGGTTGTCGAGATCATGGGCCTTGCAGTCCAGGTCGAGAACCGAGTTCGCCGGATTTTCCCCCATTCGCGCGGTGCCCGCCTGATGCGCCGTGCCGCTGATCGGAATGTCCTTGCCCAGGTAGAGACTGCGCTCCATCAGCAATGGCGCATGTCCGCCGCCGCGCAGCATGGCCTCCAGCTTTTGCCTCAGGCGCCGGTGCGCCTCCATGTTGCTCTCGGTGACCTCCAGGATCACCCGCTCGCCGGCATAGCGGATCCGATTTTCCGCTCGCGGCAGGTCCTCGCTCGACAGCCAGAAATCCATCGAGTGGCGGGCGATTTCCTCGAACGGCATGCGCGGGGCCCACTCCAGCCATTGCGGCAGGGCTTCGCCCCGGATCTGCGCCCCGTGCGAGGTGGCGCACATCTGGATCAGTCCCAGCGGCCATTCCCAGTCGTCCGCGCCGAAATAGAAGTCGCTGACCGCCAGGGTCTTCTGGAACACCGTGTCGTTGGGCCGCGCCATCAGCGCCATCAGCACCGACTGGTTGTGGCGCATATAGTTTCGTCCGACCTGGCCCGAGCGGTTGGCGAGCCCCTGTGGATGCCGCTCGCTGGCCGAGCGGAGCAGCAGCAGCGCCGACGACAGGGCCCCGCAGGCCACCACGACGATGTCGCCCCGGTAGGTTTCCTCGCGCCCCTCGCGCGTCACCCGCACCGCGCTCACCGCCCCGCCGCCGGCATCGGTGTCGAGCCTGGATACATAGGCCCCGGTCAGCAAGGTCAGGTTCGGGTGCGCCGCCAGGGCGGGATCGACACAGACCACCTGCGCGTCCGCCTTGCCGTTCAGCAGGCACGGAAAGCCGTCGAAGGCGTCGCAGCGGATACAGACGCTGGTCGGCGTGGGCTTGCCGTCCTTCTCGTCCAGCAGAATGCCGAGCGGCAGGTGGAACGGGTGAAGCCCCTGCCGTTCGAGGTCCTCGGCCAGCGCCGCGACGGCCGGCTCGTGCGACACCGCCGGATAGGGAAAGCCGCCGCTCGAGGGCGGCTCCGTGGGGTCTTCGCCCCTTTGTCCGTGCACGTGGAACAGCGCCTCGGCCTCGGCGTACCACGGTTCGAACACCTCGTAAGGCAGTGGCCAGGCGGGCGAGAGACCGTCCGCGTGGCGGATCTCGCCGAAATCGCGCTGCCGCATCCGCAATAGCGCCGCGCCATACACCTTGGAATTTCCGCCGACGAAGCGATGCAGGCCCGGATGGAACGGGCGGCCGTCCTTGCCGTACCAGATGTCCTTCACCTGATAGGCCCCGTCGACGAATACCGTCTGGGAATCCCAATTGGCCCGCGAGCGCGGCAGATAATCGCCGCGTTCGAGCAGCAGGATGCGCTTGCCGGTCGGGGCCAGGGCATGGGCCACCGAAGCGCCGCCTGGCCCGCTGCCGATGACGATGACGTCGAACCGATTGTCGGGCAGATGATTGGCCGTCATCGCCGGGACGAACGGATGGCCACTTCGGCCGTTCCGGCCGCCGGGCAACATTTCGCCGGCCGCGGCGTTCAAGGCGTGCGGGATGGGTCCCGCCTGGAACGCCCCTTGCTGGCCGCACTCGTCATCTTCGCCGCCCGCTGCCTGCTGGTCGCTCTGTTCCTGCCCTTCAGCGCTCTCGACAAGCTACTCAACCACGGCGCGGCGGTCGATCAGGCGGCGCGGGCGGCCCCGCGGCCGCTCGCCCGCGCCCTGGTGGTCGCGGGCTTCGGCGTCGAGGTGTTCATGTCGCTGGCCGTGCTCGCGGGGGTGGCCGATCGCCTCGCCGCCGTCGTCCTGGCGATCTACTGCGTGATCACCGCCCTGCTGTGGAAACAGTTCTGGACCATCGCCGATTTCCGCCTGAGCGGTCCCAGCCGCGGCCGCGACACCTTCTGGGACTTCTTGAAGAATTTGGCGGTGGCCGGCGGCTTTCTGATGCTGGCCTTCGGGTCCACCGCGCAGGGGGTGGCCGACCTGATCGCCCACCCCTTGGCTTCGTCGAATCCTTACGGATCCTTGCACATCGGCGCCGCCCGATGACCGACCGGCCGACCGCGACCTACTGGCATCTCTGGGTGGACCAGGCCGGGATCAGTCACCAGAGCCGTTGCGCCCTGACCGACTTCACCCTCCAGGGCTTCGCCGCCGGCGCCGCCCCGCAATGGGTCGGCCGCGAGACCACGGGCGAGGCGACCGTGCTGGTCACCATCCTGCCGGTCGGCTGGGTCGGCGACTGGCATGCCAATCCCCGGCCGCAATGGATCGTGCCACTTTCGGGGACCTGGTTCGTCCAGTCGATGGACGGAGAGCGTGTCGAAATGGGCCCCGGTGACCTGTCGTTCGGCGGCGATCAGGCGGCGCGAGACGTCGGCGGCCGATCGGGTCATCTGTCGGGAACCGTCGGCGACGCCCCGGCGGTGCTGCTGCTGGTGCAACTGGCCGGCGATCCGCCGCCGGGGCCCTGTCATGTCCGGTGAGCGCATGGACGGAGTGGTCGATTCGCGATCCCCGCTTCGCCCACTTCATCCTGGCCAACGCCGCTCTGGAAAAGCTGGCGGACGGCTTCCGCTGGGTCGAGGGACTGGTGTGGATCGGCGACGCCGGCTGCCTGCTGTTCCAGGACCTGCCCAGGGATCGCACCCTGCGCTGGATCGAGGACGCCGGGGTATCGGTCTACCGCTCGCCGAGCGGCTTCGCCAACGGCCAGGCTCGCGACCGCCAGGGCCGGCTGATCGCCTGTTCGCATCGCGACCGCTGCCTGTACCGCACCGAACGGGACGGCGCGCGTCACCCGCCTGGTCGATCGCCACGATGGATGCGCCTCAACGCCCCCAACGATGTGGTGGTGCGATCCGATGGCTCGATCTGGTTCACCGATCCGCTCTACGGCATCCAGAGCGACTACGAGGGCGGCCGCCAGGTCTCCGAACAGCCCGCCGCCGTCTACCGCCTCGATCCCGACAGCCGCCGGCTCACCGTGGTGGCCGACGATTTCGACGGCCCCAACGGCCTGGCCTTCTCGCCCGACGAACGGCGCCTCTATGTCTGCGAGACCGGCGACCAGACCAGCGACGCGCCCCGGCAGCACATCCGCGTCTTCGATGTCGCCCCAGGCGGGCGCCTGACCGGCGGCGACATCTTTCACCAGGTCGAGCCGGGCTACGCCGACGGCATCCGCCTCGACCAGGACGGCAACCTGTGGGTCAGCGCCGGCGACGGCGTGCACTGCATCGATCCGTCCGGCGCCTTGCTCGGCAAGATCCTCGTCCCGCACCGGGTCGCCAGCCTGGCGTTCGGCGGCCCGGCCCGCAACCGCCTGTTCATCGGGGCCTCCACCGCGCTGTACGCCATCTTCCTAAACCGGCGCGGCGCGGTCTGGCCATGAGCCCGCTCCCGGCGCCGATGATCCGCGGCGTTTCCACTCTGCGGCTGGTGGCGCGCGATCTGGCGGCGCTGGCCGATTTCTATAGGGCGGCGCTCGGTTTCCGCTGGATCGGCCATGACTCGCCGGGCATCCGCGACGAACCGCCGGGCCCGGGCGGCGGCGCGTCGCGCATCACCCTCGGTCTGGGGGCCCAGACCATCGAACTTCTGCAATTCCAGGCCCCCGGAGCGGACTATCCGTCCGAGGCGGACGCCGCCGACCCGGTCTTCCAGCACTTCGCCATCGTGGTGCGCGACATGCGGCAGGCCCTCGCGCGATTGGCCGCCAATCCCGGTTGGCGCCCGATCTCCAGCGACGGACCGGTGCGCCTGCCCGCCGGGTCCGGCGGCGTCACCGCCTTCAAATTCCGCGATCCCGAAGGACACCCCCTCGAGCTTCTCGCCTTTCCGGTCGGCGGCGCGCCGCCGATCTGGAGCCAGGCCGGCCCCGGCGATCCCTGCCTCGGCATCGACCACACCGCCATCGTCGTGGCGGACGCCGAGCGCTCCATCGCCTTCTATCGGCGCCTGGGGTTTGCGGTGCGCGGCGAAACGCTCAACGCGGGGCCCGAACAGGCTCGTCTGGATGGCCTGCCGGCCGCTCGCGCGCGGGTCGTGGCTCTTGCTCCGCCCCTGGCGACACCGCACATCGAGCTGCTCTGCTATGACGAGCGGAGGTCCGGTCCGGCCCATGCACCGCGCGACAACGACATCGCGGCGACCCGGGTCGTGCTGGCGACCGACGGAGCATCGCCGCAACTGGCGGCCGACAGCCGGATGTTGCGCGATCCCGACGGCCATCGATTGATCGCGAGAATTGCCCTCGACCACGAAAATGAGCTCGCGAGGCAAAATTTTTGATCAGGCGCGGGCGCCCAAACGGCCGTTCGCGCGTTAATTGACGGTTGTGTCGGCCTCACCAGCCGGCTCGCGCTATCGCTGAATTTGATAGGGCTGATCTGATGGCGTTCATAGGGATATCGGCGACCGCGCCGCTCCGACCCCAGAGATTGCTGAAGGAGGCGATCAAGACCCTCGACGTGCCGCTTCGGCTGGCGCACGGCGTGCGGGAGTACACCAGCAGCGACGAATGCATCCTGCGCATCGCGGTCGAACGGGCCGAGGCGCCGATCCGCTACCCCGACGGGGTGGTCATCGAGCGCGGCGATCGGGTGATCGACCTGCACTTCTGGAACGAACACCTGCCACGGATGCCCAGCGATGGTCCAAACTTCGCCTGGGCCAACAGGTTTCGCCGTCGGCTCAATCATTCGCTGAGCGAGCTCGCGGTCCACGTCCAGCGGGATTCGCGGCTCGCGGGCATCAAGGGCGTGCGCGCCCTGCTGGCCTCGGCGACCCCGGGCCATCGCGACACGGTGCGGCGGTTCGGGGCCCATTTCGGCCTGGAGATGCTGGCCGATTCCACCGCCGTCGGCTGCCGCCGCCGCTCGCCGGGACCGGCCGACACCCTGTGGGCCCGGTTGCTGCTGTGGACCTACAATCCGCCGGCCCTCAAGGGTCGCGACATCGGCAAGCCGCGCGAGGAGATCGGCATGTCCACCGCCGCCCTGATCGCCCGCTTCGGCGCCGCGGAGGCCAGGGCCGGCCTGGGCGAGCCGATCACCACCTTCCGTCCGCCCACCCAGCGAGCGGCAAAGCAGCGGGCCTTTCCCGTGCCGGCCCGGCGCGTGGAGACGCGCGACCAGCCCATGGCCCTTTAGCCGAGGCGTCCGCCCCGCCGTCGCAACCCCTGGAACTTCAGCGAACTGGATCGGCGCGCTCGGAGCGATCGACGAACGCCCGGCCCTCAGTTTGGTGGCTGCTTGCCCTCCGCGTGGCACGTAGCCGCGCTTGTTGCGGCGGCCATTCACTTTCCCGGCAGCCTCGCTGCAAGCCGGGCGCTCGCCGAACGCGCACTCGCCGATGCAATCAGCGCGTCCAGATCGTCGGGTGGATTCCCACCTCGCACGGCTCTTTGGTAATCATCTTGCCAGCGGGACAGCCGGAAGGAGGAAGGGAGTGCGTAAGGCGCGCCAAAAGCAGAAGTTGAGCACGTGCTAGAGAGCTAACGCTAACCGTTCTACGAGGTAATAGGAAGGAGCGCTTGCCTCAGCGATTCCCTCTACTTCGGTTTTTTCAGGAAAGTTCTTCTATCACCCGGTCTTTGCTGAAGGTCAGAGTTTTATCGCCCTCGGTGGAAAACTTGCCGACCGTGATGTCTTGGGAGTCGAGTTCGGGAGCGAGCATGGACGTCCCGAAAATGATCTGGTGGCGGGTCTGAGTCTGCGTGGATCTCTCGAAGAGAAGGCGCTGATAGTGATGGCTACGGACCTGTTCCATTCCCTTATCTTCTATGGAATCCATGACGCAGAATCGAGGGTGCCGGAACGCGACGTCTCCGCAGGCCGCGAAGAGCAAGCCGGCGAAGAAGCTGTTGCGTAAGACCACGCGGGAGCTTGCTGAGAAATAGGAATGCCCGTCGACGGAAATCTTGTTGGTCTCGAAGGAGAATTGGATCGCTTCGGCATTTTGGAACTCGGCTTGCCGGGGCAAATCAGCGTGGAGGAACGCACGCACTTCGTCGGCGATTTCCGTGTACGACTTTAACAGTCGCGCGCGCTGTTCGAGGGAGATGCTTTCGTTGCGAGCCCGAAGCTGAGCGATGCGCCCATTTAGGTCTTCCTTGCGGGCAGATAGCTCGGCAATGAGTGCGGCGACTGCCTCACGGCGGGTCAGATCTTCGATCTGGTGCTCGACGTACCCAGCTTCTCTCTGAAGCGTTCCCAAAGCGGCTCGGGCGTCGGAACTCGGATTGCGCCGCAACGCCTCAAGCTCGCTGGCGACCTTGCGCCACCGCTGCAGTTCACCCTCAACTTTGGCCCGTAGGCTCTCCCGCTCGGTCCTCCGTTCTCGCTGGATACGATTGGACTGTTTGAGCTGTAGGGCAGTATCGTTGATCAACGCGACGATCCGCAGCTTCGCACGTTCGCTGTCGTAGGGTGTTTTACACAGGTGGCAGGCGAAGGTCGCGGTGGTTTCGTCCACCGCGGAATAGCAAGCCGGGCAAAACTGAAAGCGCACTTCGTCGATGTCGTGCGAGACCGCTTCGGCATCGTTTAGCGCTTTGAGCTTTTGCTCTAGATCGCCAATAAATTTATCGCTGTCGGCGATCTCGAATTCCAAGGCATCTAGGTCGTTACGGTCGGCACCGATCTGTACCTGAAGAGCCTGGACCCGCGCAGGTATCGTTCTGAGCTTTGAGACTGAGTTTTTCGTCGCTTGCGGCCGAATACAGCGCTGCCTCCTGCGCATCGATTCGGGCGCGTACGTCCTTCAGTTTTGATTCCAGCACACTACGTTCGGCAAGCAGCCGAGTCGCCAGTATTATGTTCGTCGGTCTTCCCGAGAATGCGGAAAAGGCTGCGCTGCTCGGCGTTCACCTCGTCGTGTTCGCGTTCCAGCTGACGAATGAGGAGCTGGTTGGTGTAGTGCTGATTGCTGTTGACGCCGCACAAAAGCTGACCGACGGCATCGCGCAGAGCCGGTGAATCGAACTGCTCGAACCGGAACAGCTGATCGACGGGCGTAAGCTGGTCTGCGTACATCAGGCGCAGAATCTGGTGCATCGTGATGTTGCTGCTCTGCTCGGACGCCGCCTCAGGAATGCCTAGCAGTCGGAACAGCACCTGAGAAAAACCTTCGTGCTCCGCGCTGCGTGCATAGGGGTAGCGCTTCCAGGAAGACCGTGTAGCCCGCACAGCTTCAACCAAGGGGCCGGAGTAGATCTCCATCGCCTGAGTGCGCGCCTTGGCCACGCCTCGACTGAGCGTCGCGACGTTGCCGTTCAGCTCCACCTCAACAAACGTACGCGTGCAGAGCTGGGCGTGTTCGCTCCATTCGGAAACATCGCCCCCGAGACCGTAGAAGAGGAAATTAAGGATCGTCGATTTACCGGAAGAATTTTCTCCGCGGATAATGTTGACGCCTTCATGGAAGCGCTCGTCGTAAACGGCGTAGCCGTCTCGTTCGATCGCGAACCGGCGCACAAAGATCGACGGATCAAGCCGCATCATTGCGGTGCTCCATCAATCCGGTGCGCGCCTTCAGCCCGTCCGATTGCAACAGGTCGTATCCCAGAAGTGTGGTCAGACAGTCGAACAAGTTTTTCTCGGCACCATTGTCGGCGGCGATGCGGCCCAATAGGTCAGCAGGAATGGGCTTTGATGTGTTGGACAAGACGCCCCTCAATAGACTTGCGGGGTCGAGATATCCCTCGGTGGCCATGGTTTGGACGGCGGCGTCGTAGACCGGGCGCATGCTATCAAAGAGAGCGCGGCTTGCCGGCTGGATGGCGTAACCGCGACGATCTTCATAGGACTGCGCGGTCTTCCTGCAGGCCAGGTCGCCTCGTTTGAACCGTATGTCCGCCATGCGGAACGGGAAGAGGAGGTAAAAATCTGCAATCCGCCCTTTTCGACCTCGACCTCGTGGAGAAGCTCTCGTAGGCGAAAGATCCGGTAAGATCGTGTGGAATGGATCGAATGCCGGCTGGTAAGTAAATTGGATCATTTGTGCCAGCGGATGTAGCACTGCTCTGCGAGCCAGAGACCAAGCCGTTCGCGACGGCTCGGGTGATTTGCAGCGGGCAGGAGCCCGCCTTCTCAACAATCGGATCGATGATCTTCTCGCCGATCAGGACGTCGATTTCGTGCTGCGTCAGAGAGCTAAGGCCCGACTCAAGATGACTTCTTGAATTCGTCCTCGGCGATGGCGAGCAGATGCGCAAGGATCATTTGGGCGGAGTAAAAATAGGAGTATTTCGTCATGATCCGGACGAACATTTCCTTCAGCCGGATGGCTCGACTGGCTTCGGACTGCCGGGACGCGGCAGCGAGCTTCGCCTCTAGGCCATCCACACCATCGTGCGACACTCTTTCAAAGAAAAACTGGAGGCTCTCCAGCCGTTCCTTGAATTGCTCGTCGGCCGCCATTTCCTCAGTGAGGCGAAGTGCGAGCTTGCTAATAACGTCCGATTCAAGAGCTACTGGGAAGTAGTTGTTGGTGGTCGTGACGAATTTGCCGCCGCCGACGTTGTCGCCTCCGGCTTTTGCTTTCGACTGATCGACGAAGGGCGTGAGCTCCGTGGTCATTCGCCGGACTAACGGTTGGTAGTGGTCGTTTTGCTGCCGCCAACATTGTCACCTCCGGCGCGCGCGCCGGATTGATCGATCACGACAGAACCGTTGGAGGCGCGATTCGCGCGTGTCATCCTGTAGGTGAGGAACGAGCCGCCTCCAACCCCTGCCACCAAACCGAGGATGAATGTCAGAATTTCGTGCAGGTGCGAAGGTGTCGGGCAGGCCGGCGGAATCATGAAACTTTCTCTCGAAGATCAATAAGTTATATAGCCGTCGCGAGAAATCAAGCAGATAGCTTATGCGCGCTGAGGACAGCCCTCGCGGATCACGGCTTCGCATCCAGGTCCGGCGCCTTCCAGAAAGCAGACAATGTAAAGTTCGGCAAAGAGTCACGAACCGCCTCAACATCCAGCGCAGGCCACCGGTGACGGCGGTCATGGCCGTTACCGTCAGCGTTTTTCAAAGCTCAACGTGGGGACCGACCTTCCGGCCTATCTCATGAAAAAGGCTGGCGCGCTCGGAGCGATTCGAACGCCCGACCCTCAAATTCGTAGTCTGATGCTCTATCCAGCTGAGCTACGAGCGCGCGGCGCCTTGTCGGCGAAGGCGCGGAACCTAGTCGGGGACAGCGGAAAGTTCAAGGCCTTGGCGAGGCGTCGGGGCGAGCGAGTCGGCAAGGCTGGCGACGGCGTCGAGGCTAGCGGCGCGGAAGTCCGGCCTGACGACCGGTCGCCGGTCATGGCGAACGCGACGCAACAGGCGTGCATGGCCTTGGCGATGGCGCCGTCCTGGGGCCGGATGAGGGTCTGGCCGCGCAAAGGCGCCCTCGAGGGGCTGGTTGTAGCAGACCGGGGTCGCGGAGGGACCCTCATCCGGCGCTGCGCGCCACCTTCTCCCAGGGGGAGAAGGGAGTGTTATTTGATCGCGACGTAGGCTTTCAGGCCTTCGACCAGGTGGTCGAACATCAGGCGCATGCGGCGGTTGGCCTTGAGGTCCTCGTGCATCACCACCCAGGTCTCGATCTCGAAACCGAACTGGTCGGTGAGCAGGGGGACGAGGTTGGGGTCGCGGGCGGCGATGGCGGGCTGGCAGGCGCCGATGCCGAAGCCGGCCCGCAGGGCGGCCAGTTGCGCCAGGTCGTTGTCGCAGCGCAGCTGGAAGAGTTCGCGCGTGACCGCCAGGTCGAGATGAGGCAGCGACTCGGGCGGCAGGCGCTGGCGGTCGAACCCGATCAGGGCGTGATCGGTGAGCGCGTGCACGCTTTGCGGCGCGCCATGTTTCTGCAGATAGGCGCGGTGGGCGTAGAAGCCGATGCGCACCGTGCCGATGCGCCGGGCGAACAGGGCGCCCTGGGTCGGGCGGGCCATGCGCACGGCGATGTCGGCGTCGCGCCGCAGCAGGTCCTCCTGGCGGTTCGACAGCAGCAGTTCGATGGTCACCTCCGGATGCGCTTCGCGGAAGTCGGTCAGCATCGGCGGCAGGACCTCGGCCCCGACGATGTCGCTGGCGGTGAGGCGCACGACGCCGCGCACCGCGCCGGCCTCGCCCGAGGCGGTGCGCACCAGGGCCTCGGCGGCCGAGGCCATGGCCTGGGCGTGCGGCGCCAGGGCCAGCGCCGCCTCGGTGGGCCGCAGCCCTCCGGGAGAGCGGGTGAACAGCGCCGCACCGCCCAGGGCCTGCTCAAGGGCTTCGATCTGGCGCCCGACGGTGGGCTGGGCGACGCCGAGGGCGCGCGCGGCCCCGGACAGGCTGCCGCTCTGCAGCACCCCCAGGAAAGCGCGATACAGGTTCCAGTCCGGTCCGGCGTCGTTCATGCATTCACGTATAGTCGAGTCACGGTCTTGGGCAATTGGCGGATAGGCGGGGCGGGCGCATCTCCGCTTCACCGCAATCGGAGCAATTCCATGACCGACGTCACCCCCCGCACCGCCCTGATCATCGGGGCCACCGGCTCGTTCGGCGGCCACGCCGCCGCCGCCCTGCTGAAGCACGGCTGGACCCTCAGGGGCCTGGCGCGCGATCCCGACGCCGCCCGCGTCAAGGCCGGCCCGCGCATGCCGATCGACTGGCGCAAGGGTGACGCCCTGAACGAGGCCGATGTCCGCGCCGCGGCGGCCGGCGTGCAGCTGATCGTCCACGCGCCCAATCCGCCCGCCTATCGCAACTGGCCGGGCCTGGTCCTGCCGATGATGCGCGCCACCATCGCCGCCGCCAGAGCGACCGGCGCGCGCATCGTGCTGCCCGCCAACGTCTACAACTACGCGCCCGACGCCGGCCCGTGCATCGCCGAGGACGCACCGCAGCGACCGGTCACCCGCAAGGGCCGCATCCGGGTCGAGATGGAAGACGAATTGCGCGAGGCGACCGCGCGACGGCGTGCGGGCGCTGCTGCTGCGCGCCGGCGACTTCTTCGGTCCGGCCGCGCCCAACAGCGCGCTCGGCTGGCTGACCGTCCGCCATCGCGGCCGGGTGCGGGCGGTCCTGGCCCCGGGGCGGCGCGATGTCGGCCACGCCTTCGCCTATCTGCCGGACCTCGCCGAGGCCATGGCCCGGCTGCTGGACCGCGAGGATGCCCTGGCCGATTTCGAGGCCTTGCATTTCGCCGGCCACTGGCTGCCGCGCGGCGACGACCTCGGCCAGTCGATCCGGCGGGTCACCGGCGACGCGCGCCTGCCGATCCTGCCGTTCCCCTACCCGATCGTGCAGGCCCTCTCGCCGTTCGTGGAGACCTTCCGCGAGCTGCTGGAGATGCGCTATCTGTGGCAGCGCCCGATCGGCCTGGACAACACCAGGCTGGTCGGCTTCCTCGGCGCCGAACCCCACACCCCGCTCGACGCCGCGATGCAGGCGACGCTGGCCGACATGGGCTGCCTTGCGCCGGAAGCGGCCCCGACCGCCTGCCCGGTGGCCGCGTAGCCCCTTCTCCCTCTGGGAGAAGGTGGCCCGAAGGGCCGGATGAGGGCGCCGCCGCGACAAAGGTCTCCTGGTCCGACTTTGGCGCTCTTGACCGGACCGGGGCGTCGGCGCGACCCTCATCCCCCGCGGAGCCTGTCCTCGGGCGCGCGCTTTGCGCGACCCGGGGGCGGGTACTTCTCCCAGGGGGAGAAGATAGGGGGAATTGTGGATGCGGCGAAGCTTACGGTGACGCGGGCGCGGGCGTTGCGAAGGATCATGACGGCGCCGGAGCTGCGGTTATGGGCGGTCTTGCGCGATAGCCAGGCCGGATTGAAGGTCCGCCGACAGCATCCATTCGGGCCGTATATTCTGGACTTCTATTGCGCCCGCGCGCGTTTGGCGGTCGAGGTCGATGGCGAGGGTCATGCGCTCGGCAACCAGCCCGCACACGACCAGCGGCGCGACGTCTGGCTGACCAGCCATGGCGTCGCCACCCTTCGCTTCGCCGCCAACGATATCCGCGACAACCTCGAGGGCGTCGTGCAGGCGATCGTGATCGCCGCAGCGGCGAGAGTTCCCTTCTCCCCCTGGGAGAAGGTGGCGCGAAGCGCCGGATGAGGGCGCCGATGCAGAGCGCGCGTGCGGTGAGGACGCACCGCGCACGGCCCCGCTCACCCCCGGCTTCGCCGGTCCTTCTCCCAGGGGAGAAGGAAATCTTTGCCTGGGGCTTTGCCGGCCCTTACATGCCGGCCATGTCCGGCCAAACCCTGTACGACAAGATCTGGGACGCGCACGTCGTCTCCACCGACGCCAACGGCGAGGCGATCCTGTACATCGACCTGCACCTGATCCACGAAGTGACCACCCCGCAGGCCTTCGCCGGCCTGCGGGCCGCCCATCGCCCGGTGCGCCGGCCGGACCGCACCCTGGCGGTGGCCGACCACAATACTCCGACGCAGGGCCAGGCGCTCGGCGTCGCCGCCGTGGCCGATCCCGAGGCGCGCCTGCAATTGCAGACCCTGGAGCGCAACGTCGCCGAGCATGGCATCGAGTTCCTGCCGATGGGCGATCCGCGGAACGGCATCGTCCATGTGGTCGGCCCGGAACAGGGCCGCACGCAGCCGGGCATGACCATCGTCTGCGGCGACTCGCACACCTCGACCCACGGGGCGTTCGGGGCCCTGGCCCAGGGCATCGGCACCTCCGAGGTCGAACACGTCCTGGCCACCCAGACCCTGCGCCAGCAGAAATCCAGGAACATGCGGGTGACCTTCACCGGCGCCCCGGGGCCCGGCGTCGGGGCCAAGGACTACGCCCTGGCGCTGATCGGGCGCATCGGGACCAGCGGCGGCACCGGCCATGTGATCGAATATGCCGGCGAGGCGGTCCACGCGCTTTCCATGGAAGCGCGGATGACGCTGTGCAACATGACCATCGAGGCCGGCGCGCGGGCCGGGCTGATCGCGCCCGACGAGGCGACCTTCGCCTATGTCATGGGCCGCCCGGCCGCGCCGAAGGCCGGGGCCTGGGAGATGGCGGTGGCCAGCTGGCGGCGCCTGGCCAGCGACCCGGACGCGGTGTTCGACGCCGAGATCGCCATCGATGTCGCCACCCTCGCGCCCACCGTCACCTGGGGCACCAGTCCCGAGGACGTGGTCGAGATCGCCGGCGCCGTGCCCGATCCGGCCGATTTCGACGCGGCGCGGGCGGCCCAGATCCGCCGCATGCTCGACTACATGGGCCTCGCGCCCGGTCAGCCGATCGCCTCGGCGCGCATCGACCGGGTGTTCATCGGCTCCTGCACCAACAGCCGGATCGAGGACCTGCGCGCCGCCGCCGCGATCGCCGCGAAGGCGCTGGCGAGCGACCGGCGGGTCGCCGACCATGTCCGGGCGATGGTGGTGCCGGGCTCCGGCCTGGTGCGCGCTCAGGCCGAGGAAGAGGGCCTCGACGCGATCTTCAAGGCCGCCGGTTTCGACTGGCGCGAGCCGGGATGCTCGATGTGCCTGGGCATGAACCCCGATCGCCTGGCCCCGGGCGAGCGTTGCGCCTCGACCTCCAACCGCAACTTCGAAGGCCGCCAGGGCCGCGGCGGCCGCACCCACCTGATGAGCCCGGCGATGGCCGCCGCCGCCGCCATCGCCGGCCACATCGCCGACGTGCGGGACTATCTTTGATCGTCGCCCTGGACCACGTCGCCATCGCCGTCGCCGATCTCGATGTCGCCGCGACCGCCTATGAGGCCCTGCTCGGGCGGACCGCGGACTGGCGCGAAGAGGCGGCCGGGGCGCGGCACGCCTGGTTTCAGCTCGCCAACATGGCGATCGACCTCGTGCAGCCCGAGGGCGCGGGCGAGAGCGGCGAGCGGGTGCGCGAGCGTCTGGCCACCCAGGGAGAGGGACTGTGGGGGCTGGCCTTCGCGGTCGGCGATTTCGACGAAACCCGCCGGGCGCTGGAGCGGCGCGCCCTGCCCTCTTCGGAACCCCTGGCCCTGCTGTCCACCGACGCCTGGCGGCTGTCGTTTTTGGCGCCGGAGGCCACCCACGGCGTCGCCATCGCCCTGGCCGACCGCATCGGCGCCTCGCCGCCCGCTCCCGCCGCCGGGGCCGGATTGGTCCTGGGCCTGGATCACGTGGTCGTCGCCACCGCCAACGCCGACCGCGCCGCCGCCCTGTATGGCGCGCGCCTGGGCCTCGATTTCCGCCTCGACCGCAGCCAGCCGCAGTGGGGCTCGCGCCTGCTGTTCTTCCGGTGCGGCGACGCCGTCATCGAAGTCGCCGCCGACCTGAAAGGTCCGATCTCCGACGCCCCCGACCGCCTGAGCGGCCTGGCCTGGCGGGTCGGTGACCCCGACGCCGCCCGGGCCCGCATCGCCGCCGCCGGCTTCGACGTCTCAGAGGTGCGCGGCGGCCGCAAACCCGGCACCCGCGTCTTCACCGTCCGCTCCGGCGTTCCCGGCGCGCCGACCCTGATGGTCGGGCCCGCCGGGTGAGCGCTTGACCGACCTTGTCACCACGCCCAGGTTCGCCGGCATGAAGCAGGTCGACATCGACGTGGCGAACACCATCCTTTCGGCGCTCGTCGAGGAGCCCGCCGCGGGCGAGGATATCATCATCACCAAGAACGGCAGCCCCCTCGCGCGGCTGATCGCGCTGCCAGACGCGCCGCGAAAGCCGCCGAATTTCGGTTTCTGGAGCCATCTGGGGTGGTCTCCGCCCGAGGACTTCGATGCGCCTGATCCAGAAATAGAGGCTCTGTTCTATCGTGACGGTACGGTTTGACCGACCTTCGAACCGACGCCAAAATCCTCGTCTCTCTTCCCGGCCTCGACGTCATGGAGATCTGACCCTGCAGCCCTTCACCCGCCTCACCGCCAAGGCCGCGCCGCTCGATGTCGCCAATGTCGACACCGACCAGATCATTCCCAAGCAGTTCCTCAAGACCGTCGATCGCGAGGGGATGGGCAAGGGGCTGTTTTATGATCTGCGCTTCGATCCCGACGGGGCCGAGAAGCCGGACTTCGTGCTCAACGATCCGCGCTATGCCGGGGCCGGCGTGCTGATCGCCGGCGACAACTTCGGCTGCGGCTCGAGCCGCGAGCACGCCGCCTGGGCGCTGCTCGACTTCGGCGTCCGCTGCGTGATTTCCACCAGCTTCGCCGACATCTTCTACAACAACTGCTTCCAGAACGGCCTGCTGCCGATCGCCCTGCCGGCACAGGCGATCCGCGCCCTGATGGCCGAGGCCAGGGGCGGCAACCACGTGTTCGACATCGATCTGGAAAGCCAGACCGTCGGGGCCCCGTCCGGCGCGCGCTACCCGTTCGACATCGATCCGGGCCGCAAGCAGACGATGCTCGAGGGCCTGGACGCCATCGGCGAGACCCTGCGGGCCGCCCCGGCGATCGACGATTACGAACGCCGGCAGGCCCTGGCGCGGCCGTGGCTGGAGCGCGCCTGATGCTGGTCATCGCCGGAACCATCCGGGTACCGCCGGACAATCTGGCCGCCCTGCGGCCACATATGCTGGCCATGCTGGCCGCCAGCCGGGCCGAGGACGGCTGTCTGGTCTACAGCTATGCCGAGGACATCGAGGAGCCGGGCCTGATCCGGGTGTTCGAGGTATGGCGCGACCGCTCGGCGCTGGATGCCCACCTGGGGACCGATCACCTCGCCGCCTGGCGCGCCGCCTGGCCCGAACTGGGCGTTGGCGAACGCCGGCTGACCGCCTACGACATCGCCGCTCACGCCGCCCTCTGACGAGATTTCGCAGTCCATGCCCACCCTCCTGCTCCTGCCCGGCGACGGCATCGGACCCGAAGTCGTCGCCGAGGTGCGCCGCGTCGCCGCTCGCCTGTTCCCTGATCTGACGCTGGAGGAACGCGCGTTCGGTGGGGCCAGCTACGACGCGCACGGCGCGCCGCTCACCGACGAGGCCCTGGCTCTGGCCCGGCGCAGCGATGCGGTTCTGATGGGCGCGGTCGGCGGCCCGCAATGGTCCGGGGTTCCGCGCGCCTTGCGACCCGAGGCCGGCTTGCTGGCCTTGCGCACCGGCATGGGGGTGTTCGCCAACCTGCGCCCGGCGCTGTGCTTCGCGCCGCTGGCCGATGCTTCGACCCTCAAGCGGGAGGTGGTCGAGGGCCTCGACATCATGATCGTCCGTGAACTGACGGGGGGGGTATACTTCGGCCAGCCGCGCGGCATCGAAGCGCTGCCCGACGGTCAGCGGCGCGGCGTCGACACCCAGGTCTACACCACCGGCGAGATCGAGCGGGTCTCGCGCGTCGCCTTCGACCTCGCCCGCGGCCGCCGCAACAAGGTCACCTCGGCCGAGAAATCCAACGTCATGGAGACCGGCCTGCTGTGGCGCGAGGTGGTGACCGCCCTGCACGCGCGGGAGTTTCCGGACGTCCACCTCGAGCACATTCTGGCCGACAACGCCGCCATGCAGCTGGTCAAGCACCCGCGCCAGTTCGACGTCATCCTGACCGACAACCTGTTCGGCGACATACTGTCGGACGAAGCGGCCCAGTTGACCGGTTCGGTCGGCATGCTGCCCTCGGCCGCGATCGGCGCGCCCGGCGCCCCGGGTCTCTACGAGCCGGTGCACGGCTCGGCGCCCGACATCGCCGGCCGGGGCGTCGCCAATCCGCTGGCGGCGATCCTGTCGTTCGAAATGGCCCTGCGCTGGTCACTGGGCCGCCCGGACCTCGCCGCGCGCCTCCAGGCCGCCGTCGCCGCGGCTCTGCAGGCGGGGGCCCGCACCGCCGACCTCGGAGGAACGCTGACCACCCGCGACATGGCCGACGCCGTCCTCGCGGCGCTCTGACCCCAGCGCATTCGGCGCGCCGAGACTACCGGCGCGGGAAGCGGGCTAGAGATAGGCGATTCCTCCGTCGACATAGAGGGCCGCGCCGGTGGTCCAGCCGCTCTCGTCCGAGCCTAGGAAACGCACGGCCGCGGCGATTTCCTCGGGCCGGCCGCGCCGGTGCAGCGCCCCGCGCGAGCGGATCAGCTGGTCCAGGCCCGGGCCGCCGCCGCGCGCATCGATGCTTTCCACCAGCGGCGTGTCCGTCGGGCCGGGCCCGACCAGGTTGACCCGCACGCCCAGCGGGGCCAGCTCGGCGGCCCACGAACGAACGAAAGACCGCAGCGCCGCCTTGCTCGCGGCGTACAGCGAGCCGCCGGGCAAGGCGATCTCGGCCGATGTCGAGCCGATGACCACGATCGACGCCGGCGACCGCAGCAGGGGGATCGCCTTCTGCACGGTGAAGAACACCGATTTCACGTTGAACCCGATCAGGTGGTCGAAATCTTCCTCGCTGCAGGTCGCCACCGGACCGCCGCCGACCCCGCCGGCGTTGGCCACCAGGATGTCGAGCCCGCCGTGCCGCTCGCGCACCGCCTCGAACAGCCGGTCGAGGTCGCCGCGGACCATCACGTCGCCGGCCACCCAGCTCGCCGCCGGGCCCAGCGTATCGGCGGCCTGTCGCAGCGGCGCTTCGCGGCGCCCCATCAGCACCACGCGCGCGCCCTCGTCGATGAAATCACGCGCGACGGCCAGTCCCAGCCCGGCGCTTGCCCCGGTGATCGCCGCCACCTTCCCGTGCAACTTGCCCATCCGCTCTCCCGGTGTCTCCCCCGACGCGTCGGGCCGCCGCAGGAATAGCTCCGCCCCCCGACCGCCACAAACCAAATCTACCCACCGTGTCAGTTTTCTTCGTCCAGCGTCTGCTCGATACGCCGACCAACGGCGCCCTGAGGCATTGCGACGACCGCCTCCCTCCCCTTGATGGGGCCATGAGGAAAGGAAGGCTGGCTCAGCCCGCCCGGATCGCCGCCGCCACTTCGGCGGTCACCGCCAGCCAGTCGCGGGGTGTCGGCGGGCGGAACAGGGTCACCGTCGGGTACCAGGGGGTGTCGGTCCGCTTTTCCAGCCAGCGCCAGTCGGGCGCATAGGGCAGCATGATCGAACACCCGCTTGCCCATCGCTCCCGCCAGATGCCCGACTGCGGTGTCGACCGTCACCACCAGGTCGAGGCCGTCCATCACCGCCATCGAGTCGACGAAATCGTCGATCTCCGGGCCCAGATTGATCAGCGGCGCATGGCCGAAATAGCCGCCGATCTGCGCTTCGGCCGGACCCTTCTGCAGCGAGACATAGGTCACTCCCGAAAGGCTGGTCAGCGGCCCCAGCCGGCTGAGCGCCACCGAGCGGTTGCGGTCGTTCTTGTGGGTCGGCCGGCCGGCCCACACCAGGCCGATGCGGCGATGGCCGGGCGCGGCCAACTCGTCGACCCGCGCCTTCCACCTGGCCACCCGCGCCGGCTCGGGACGCAGATAGGGGATCTGGGCGGGAACATTGTCGATCCGCGTGCCATGCAGGCGCGGCAGGCCGCTCAGCGGCAGAAAGGCCGCGCAGGCCGGCGCCACCTCCCAGCGGTCGAACATCTTGGAAATGCCGGGGATCTGGCCGATCAGCGGCTGCAGTTCCTTGCTGGCCGCCACCACCACCTCGGCGCAGCGTTCCGCGGCCCAGGGAATGTAGCGGCAGAACTGGATGCCGTCGCCGAAACCCTGGTCGGCGATCAGCATCAGCCGCCCGCTCTCCAGAGGCTTGCCGTCCCATTGCGGCACGCCCTCGATCGGCATCAGGGTCGGCACGCCCGGCATGCGGAAGCGCCACTCGTACTCCTCCCAGCCGCGCTCGAACTGGCCGCGCAGCAACAGGGCTTCGGCCAGGCCGAAATGCGCCCCCGGCAAATTGTTGTTGATCGCCAGGGCCCGCTCGCCGGCGGCGATCGCCTGCTCGGGCTCGCCGCGCTCGTAATGCAGCACCGACAGGTTGGCATGGCAGATCGGGTCGTTGGGATCGCCGGCCGCCGCCTTGCGCCCCGATTCCAGCGCCTCGTCGTAGCGCCCAAGGGTGCGATACACCTCGCAGAGATTGCGCAGGTAATACGGGCGCACCGGTCCGAGCTCCAGCGAGCGCTCCATCAGCGCCGCGCCCTCCGCCACCCGGCCCTGGCGGATCGCCAGCACGCCCTTGAGATGGATGGCCTCGGCGTCGCCCGGGGTCTTGGCCAGCATGCGGTCGAGGACGGCCTCGGCCTGGTCGAGACGGCCGGCGGCCTCGTGCTCGGCGGCGAGCTTGACCGTATCCTCGGTCGGGATGTCGATGGTCAGGCTCATGCCGCGGCCTCCAGGCCCTCGACGGTGTAGCCGAGCCGGTCGATCGCCGGCTGCAGGATCGGCACGATCGGAGCCAGCTGCTTGAGGTAATGGCGGTATCGATAGCGCGAGCGATCGTAGAGCTTTTCGGTCACCTGGGCGTAGCTGGCGGTGCGGGCGTAGCGTTTGTTCTCGTGGAAATGCAGGCAGTTCTCGTCGAACTCCTCGCCGATGAACTCCAGCATGCGGCGGATGTTCGGCTCCTGGCTGGCGACCATGTCCTCGTAGTGCACCGGCAGATAGCGCAGGGCCATTTCGCGAGCGATAGTGGGCGATCAGGTCGGCGATCAGCGCGTAGTGGCGGGCCGCGCTCTCCAGCTCATAGGCGCAATAGAAGCCATGGGTCAGCTGGTTGGAGAACACCGAGGTGACCACGTCGAGCGGATGGCGGATGACATGGATGATCGGCGAGGCGGGGAACAGCAGCGCGATCAGGCCGAGGTGGGTCTCGTTCAGCGGCATCTTGTCGGTGAACCAGCGCTTGCCCGGCTCCATGATGCCGATCTGGCGCGCCCGCTGCAGATAATAGTCGCGCAGATTGTCCAGCCCCTCGCGCTGGTCGCCCATCCACAACTCCGACAGGGCGTCGGGATAGGTCAGCGGACTGCCGAGCATGCGCTGCATCAGGCCGGTGATGTCGGCGATGAACGGCAGTTCGTCGCCGGCCGAAATGGCGTGGTGGGCCGACAGGGTCTGCTCGGTGAGGGTGGTGCCCGAGCGCGGGAAGCCGACGATGAACAGCGGCTGCGGCGTATCGGTCCGCACGGTGGCGCGCGGGGTGATCTTCATGCGGTTGGCGGTGAAGAAGCCCTTCAGCCGGGCGGCGATATTGGCCGCGTGATCGGCCATGTAGCGGGTGCCGCTGACCTCGCGCACCAGGCGCTTGCCCTCCACGAAGGCGGCGAAGGCGTCGTCGAACCGGCCCATCTGGTCCAGCAGCCGGCCTTTTTCGAGCAGCTCGTTGGGGCCGAGGCCGGCGTCCTGCCGCAGATTGGCGATCTCGTCGAGCACGCCCAGGGCCGGCTCGTAGGCCCGCCGGCGGCCGTGCAGCACCGCGCGCGACAGCATCACGCTCTGATTGTTCGGGCGCCAGGGCGTCGGCCTTGTCGAGCAGGTCTTCGGCCTTGGCGAAATTGCGGTCGGCTTCCTCCAGGCGGGCCCAGCCGAGCACGCTCTGCAGTATGCTGGGGTCGGCGGTCGTCGACTCCTCGTACAGCGCGCGCGCCTCGGCCATCTTGCCCTGGTTCTTGAGGTTCCAGGCCAGATTGGCGATCAGCACCGCGCCGCGCTGGTCGGCCAGTTCGATGGCGCGCCGATAATGGTATTCGCCGATCTGCGGCCGATTGATCTCGGTCATGATCATGCCCATCAGATGATGCGACTGGGCGTTCTGTGGCGCGATGCGCACGGCGTTGCGCGCGTGCACCTCGGCCTCGGCCAGAGCCCCCTTGCCGAGCAGCAGCAGGGTCAGTTCGTTGGTGGCCCAGAAGTCGTTGGGATACAGCGCCACCACCCGGCGGATCAGCGCCTCGGCCGCCGCCGGAACCTGCGGACGGCGGATCTGGTAGAGCAGCTTCAGGGCCTGCGGCTGGCCGGGGGCCAGTTCGATGACGTCCAGGGCGAGCGCGGTCGCCTCCTCGATGCGGCCCTCGTTGAAGGCGGTGATCGCCTGGTCGGCCAGCGGGGCCACATGGCGGGCGGCCGCCGGCGCCGCCTTCAGGCTGATGTCCTGGCCACAGCAGCGGATCGACCGCAGCCCGCTGCCGCAGGGGCACAGGCGCGGATCGATCTGCGCGACGTCTTCCATGCTCATCGACAACCGTCCCCAGAGTTTCGCCCTTCGGGGCGGAGTCGATCTCTAGGCCAGCATCGACCTGGACGAAAGCGGCGCGCGGGGCGCCGACAACAGGCGCGCCTGCTCCTGATCGGGTCCGGCCGCGGCATGGAAGCCAGCGCTGACCGCGCCGCCGGCGGTCAATCCCGCGATTGCTTGCGCGAATCCCTGGACGGCCGGCGTGGCGGCCAGGGTGATCACCGAACCGCCGGCCCCGTCGGCGCCGACGTTGAAGGTGGTGTGGGAATAGTCGCCCTGCAGCTGCAGGGTCGCCACCGCGGCCCCGTTATTGGTGATCACCAGCTGATCCTGGGCGTTGATCGACGCACTGGTGGCGGCGGTGCGCACCAGATCGATCTGGTCGCCCACGGCGGCGCCGAGGATCAAGGCGGCGAACTTGGCGGGGGATGAGAGCTTCAGGGCGCCGGTGGCGTCGGCGAAGACGACGTCCTGGCTCGCCGCGGCCACACCCAATTGGGCGCTGGCCCCGGTGGCGATGGTGAGGAGACCGCCGCCGATGAGGCCGCCGGTGAGTGTGAACTTGTCGCCATTGGCCACGGTGATCCGGCCATTGTTCTCGAAGGTGGCCAGCGACACCGTGAAGCCGCCGCCGGCCGCCGCCGCGTCGATCAGCCCCTCGTTCACCACGGCGTAGTTGCCGGAAAACAGTCCCTGCAGCATCACCTGCGCGCCCGCGGTCTTGCTGACAATGCTCGCGTGCGCCCCCAGGGTCAGGGTCAGCGACGATCCGCTCAAGGCGCTCAGGTCGATGGCGGCGACGCCGTGGGCGCCGCCGGCGTTGATCGTGACGTTGTCGATGGCGTTGGCGGTGACGCCGGGCGCGTCGAGAAAGCTCAGCGCCGCGCCCGAACCGGTGAGATTGACGACGCCGGGCCCCGTGCCGCCGGCGGCGGTAATGGCGACGCCTCCGTCCAGATTGACCGACGCCTTCGCGGCGCTGAGATCGAGCGCGCCCTGGAAGGTCACGTTCGCCAGGCCGCCGCCGGTATAGGCGAGCTTCGCGCTACCCAGCACCACGGTCCCGCCGGAAATCAGACCGCCGTAGCCCAGGGTGGCGCCGGTCCCGCCGAAGATCGGGCCAGAGCCGAGCTGCAGGGTCGCTCCGCTGTTGTCGAGCGTTCCCCCAAGATAGAGGCTGCCGGCGTCGACCACATTGCCCAGCGAGGCGACCGTGAAATTCAACAGCAACGACAGCGAGCCCTGCTGTCCGATGCTGATCGCGCCGGTGTTGATGAACGTGACGGTGCCGGGACCGGTGCTCTGGTCGAGCGACAACCGTCCGGAACCGACGTTGATCGAACCGGCGTTGGAGATTGTCGTATTGCTGGCGATGTCCACGCTGGCGCCCGACCCGAGCGTCAGGACGCCGTTGTTGGCGACCCCTCCCGACAGGCTGAGGCTGACGTCCTGATCGACGGTGATCGTCCCGTGCGCGCTGTTTATCAGCTCTGGACTGTTGATGCTCATATCGGACGCCGCCGAGACGGCCCCGTTGTTGATGAAGCCGCTATTCAGGCCGATGATGAACGTCCCCGCGGCCCCGCTGGCGGCCGAGATGATCGCTCCGTCGTTGACCACCTTCGCGCCGGACAGAACGGCCTCGGGTCCGAACGCGGTGGTCGTCACGATGGCGTTGGCGCCGACGGTGAGTGTCTGGCTGGTGTAGAGGCCGCTGAACGTCGTCTGGTCGTCGAGCGTGATCATGACGTTGTCGATCGTCTGGCTGCCGGCGAACACCAGATTGTCTTCGCCGCCGCTCAGTCGGATCTGCGCCATCGGCCCGCCGCTCACTCCATTTAGACCGTTCCGTATATTCAGATGTTCAGCGACGGCGGTCAGATCGAGCGTGCCGGCCAGGAGGATGCCGTCCAGCGTTCCGGCCCTGGTCCCGATGCCGCCCCGAGAGACCAGGGCGCCGCCGTCCATCATCAGCGTGCCGCCCTTCAGCACCCCGCCCTTTGACATCGCCAGCGTCCCGGCCGCGAGGTCGAAGATACCGCCGAGCGTGAGCGTGCCTTGCAGCGCCAGCGTGGCCCCGGCGGCGTTGAAGTCCACGGACGCCACGCTGAACGCGTCTTTGCGAGACAGGCTGACGGTATAGCCGCCGGCGATCGTGAAATCCGCTTGCACCGAGGCCGTCGGGACACCGTTCGACCAGTCGGCCGCATTGCGCCACGCGCCGCTCGCGCCGTTCCAGCTGGTGACGGTCATCGGCTTGCACTCCCAATTTCGGTGATTCGGGCCCCAGGCTCCGACACCACTCTTAGTCGATCGCGGGTAATGGAGTCTATCGACGAAGCCCGGCTTCCACCTGCCGCATCCGTGTGCGGACGGTATAGACTCCGTCGCCGCTGAGCACTCCCCCGCGCGCGAACAGCCGGCCGCCTTGCCAGTTCGACAGGCCCAGTTCCGGGCGGTTGAAGGCGTACTGGCCGTCGACCCAACGCGTGAAGCCGTCCCCGACGAAGGCGGCGTCCACCGCCGCATAGAACCTGGCCTGGGCCGTCGCGTCCTCCGCCAGCAGTGACGCGACAAACCGCGGACTGTGGGAATTGAACAGCGCGACGGCCTCCTCGAGATCCTCGACGACCACCAGGCTGACCTCGGGGACCGCGTCCCACTCCCATTCGCGCCCCAGATCGGCCACGGTCACGACGTCGCCGGCGAGCTTGGCGAGGACCGGATGAGCGTCGCCGACGACATGCAGACGGGCGCCCTGTCCACGCCTCTCTCCGGCCCGCCGCAGCGCCTCGGCGAACACCGGCACGAGTTCATCCGCCCGCGAATGGACGATGCAGCACACGTTGAGGGTGTTGCATACCTTGCGGTCGAGGGAATTGACCACCGCCGCGGCGAAGCGCCCGGCGTCGGCGCTCACGTCGGCGATCAGCCAGGCGCCTCCGGTTCCATGCAGGCTGACCGGCGTACCGGCCTGGCGCGCCACCGCCCCCAGTTGCGCCACCGCCGCCCCCGAGCCCCGCGCCACCGCCAGGGACAGGCGCGGATCGGCGAACAGCGCCCAGCCGGCGGCGTGTTCGGCGCTGTCGACCAGGCAGGCGGCGCCGGGCGGCAGGCCGGCCGCGGCGAGGGCCGGCGCGAGCGCGTGGCCGGCGATCGCCCGCGCGGTGCCGAGCGCATCGCCGCCGATCCGGAAGACCACGGTATTGCCGCCGCGGATCACCCCGGCCGCGTCGGCGAACACGTTCGGCCGGCCCTCGAACACGAAGCCGACCACGCCCAGCGGCGCGGTGAGCTGTTCCACCGACCAGCCCTCGTGGTCGACGCGCTCGATCACCCGCTCGCGGCCGGCCGGCGCGTCGCGCCAGGCGCGCAGCCCGGCGATCATGTCGCCGCGCATGCGCGCGTCGGCGATCAGGCGGGTGGTCGAGCGTCCTCGCGCCGATGCGGCCGCGACGTCACGGACATTGGCGGCGGCGATCGGCGCCCAGGCGGCGTCCGATTCCAGGGCCGCCGCGAAATGCTCGAAGAAGGCGGAGATCGCCGCGTCCGTGACCCGTCCCAGCGCCGTGAACGCGTCGATCGCCCGACCGACGGTTTCGTGCACCTGGGCGTGGATGGCGGCCGGCACGTGCAGCAGAGCCCCGCTCTCCTGCACCACGATCAGCCGATCGCCGGCGGCGAAGCGGGCGGCCAGGGCGTCGGAAACATGCGTGAGCTTGTCGCCGCCGAACAGGATGGGCATACCGGGCGACAGCGTTTCAAGCCGAGTGATCATCGGGTCGCTTCTAGCGAACATCCCGATCCGCGCACAATGAGAGGACCTAGCGCCATGCAGACCCGCGCCGCCGTCGCCTGGAAAGCCGGCGAACCGCTGAGCATCGAGACGGTCGATCTCGAAGGGCCGCGCGCCGGCGAGGTGCTGGTCGAGATCAAGGCGACGGGGATCTGCCACACCGACGAATTCACCCGCTCCGGCGGCGATCCCGAGGGCCTGTTCCCCGCCATCCTCGGCCATGAAGGGGCCGGCGTGGTCCTGGAAGTCGGGGCGGGCGTCACCACGGTGAAGCCGGGCGATCACGTCATCCCGCTGTACACGCCCGAGTGCCGGCAATGTAAGTCGTGCCTGTCGCGGCGCACCAACCTGTGCACCGCCATTCGCGGCACCCAGGGCCAGGGGCTGATGCCGGACGGGACCAGCCGCTTCTCGATCGGCGGCCAGCCGATTTTCCACTACATGGGCTGTTCGACCTTCGCCAATCACACGGTGATGCCGGAGATCGCGCTCGCCAAGGTGCGCGAGGACGCTCCGTTCGACAAGATCTGCTACATCGGCTGCGGCGTCACCACCGGCGTCGGCGCGGCGATCTGGACGGCCAAGGTCTGGCCGGGCGCCAATGTCGCGGTGTTCGGCCTGGGCGGCATCGGCCTGAACGTGCTGCAGGGCGCGCGCATGGCCGGGGCCGACAAGATCATCGGCATCGACCTCAATCCGGCCCGCCAGGAAATGGCCCGCAAATTCGGCATGACCCACTTCATCAATCCAGATGAGGTCGGGCGCGACAAGGTCGTCCAGGCGGTCGTCGACCTCACCGGCGGCGGGGCCGACTTCTCGTTCGAGTGCATCGGCAACGTGACACACCATGCGCCAGGCGCTGGAATGCTGTCATCGCGGCTGGGGCGAGAGCATCATCATCGGCGTCGCCGGGGCCGGCCAGGAAATCTCCACCCGCCCGTTCCAGCTGGTCACCGGCCGGGTGTGGAAGGGCACGGCGTTCGGCGGGGCGCGCGGCCGCACCGACGTGCCCAAGATCGTCGACTGGTACATGCAGGGCAAGATCGAGATCGATCCCCTGATCACCCACCTGCTGCCGCTCGAGGACATCAACAAGGCTTTCGACCTGATGCACGCCGGCGAAAGCATCCGCAGCGTCGTGGTGTTCTAGGCCCGCCCGGCCTTGACCCGCTCCATCGCCGTTCTGGCCGCGCTGTTGGTGATCGCCGCGCAATGGGCCCTCGCCGCCGAGGCTCGCCGGCCGCGCGACCTGCTGACCAGCGACATTCCGGCCGACTTCAGGCTCGACGCGCGGACCAACGACTACATCAAGCGCGACGTGATGATTCCGATGCGCGACGGCGTGAGGCTGCACACCGTCATCGTCATCCCCAAGGACGGGTCGCGCATGCCGATCCTGCTCGACCGCACCCCCTACGACGCCGGCAAGATGACCAGCCGGGTCGCCAGCCCGCACTACGCCGCGATCCTGCCGCGCGACTACTCGGAGCTGGCCGCCGCCGGCTACATCATCGCGGCGCAGGACGTGCGCGGCAAATACGGCTCGGAGGGCGTCTATGTGAACGAGCGGCCGCTGCGGGGGCCGCTCAATCCCGGCGACATCGACCACGCCACCGACGCCTGGGACACCATCGACTGGCTGGTGAAGAATGTCGCCCGAGACCAACGGCAAGGTCGGGATGATCGGCGTCTCCTACGACGGCATGATGGTGCTGATGGCGCTCACCGATCCGCACCCGGCGCTGAAGGCCGCCGTGCCGATCAACCCGGTGGTCGACACCTGGATGAACGACGACGACTTCCACGGCGGCGCCTTCCGCCTGGTCGGCTACGATTACTACTACGAACAGGACTCGGCGAAGGCAGATGGCGGCGACCTGCCGCGCGGCAGTCTCGACGACTACGACGTCTTCCTCAAGGCCGGCTCGGCCTGGGACTTCGCGCAAGCGCCAGCGGCGTCGACAAGCTGCCCTTCCCCGCCCGCATGGCCCAGCATCCGGCCTACGACGATTTCTGGAAGGCGCAGGCCCTGGAGCTGATCCTGCCGCAGCAAAGCGTTGACCGTGCCGACGCTCTATGTGGCCAGCCAGTGGGACCAGGAGGACAGCTTCGGCGCCGTCGCCGCCTACGAGGCCGCCAGCGCCAGCGACCCGGGTCACAAGCGCGACTTTCTCGTCATGGGACCCTGGAGCCATGGCGGCGGCGAGGAGGACGGCGCGAAGCTCGGCGCGCTCAGTTTCGACGGCGACACCGGCAAGTGGTTCCGCGCAAAGATCCTGCGGCCGTTTCTCGACCGGCGCCTCAGGGATGCGCCATCGGGCCCCGATATCAGCCCGGTGACCGTCTATGAGACCGGTGTCGACGCCTGGAGGACCTACGATCACTGGCCACTGAGCTGCGATGCCGGCTGTCGGCGCCCCTATCGCCGCCTATACCTGCAGGCCGGCGAAGGTCTCGGTTTCGAGGTTCCGAACGAAGCCGAGCACTCGGTGGGCTACGTGTCCGACCCGGCCAGACCGGTCCCCTATCGAGCGCGGCCCATCCGCCCGACCTATGCCGACGATTCAACCTGGAGTCGATGGCTGGTCGATGACCAGAGGGAGTTCGCGACCCGTCCCGACGTGGTCACATGGACCTCGGAGGTGCTGACCGCGCCGGTCCGCATCGCCGGCGCGCCGCGGGTGCACCTGCGCGCCGCGACCTCCGGGAGCGACGCCGACTGGGTGGTGAAGCTGATCGACGTCTATCCGGACGAGGTTGCTTTCGACACCGCGCTCGGCGGCTATCAGCTGATGATCTCCGGCGACATCTTTCGCGGCCGGTATCGCGAAAGCTTCTCGGCGCCCGCGGCCGCTCACCCCCGGCGAGGTCGCCACATTTACCTTCGGCCTGCCCAACGCCAGCCACGTGTTCCTGCCCGGACACCGGATAATGGTGCAAATTCAATCGAGCTGGTTCCCGCTCTACGACCGCAACCCGCAGACCTGGGTCGACAACATCTTCTTCGCCAAACCCGGCGACTACCGGGCGGCCACCCAACAGATCGTCGACGGCGGCCGGGATTCGACCTACATCGACCTGCCGGTAGTCGACGGTCCCTGACTATTTTTCGGCCAAAAGCGCGTCGACGACCGCCCGGGCGTCGGGTCCCGACCAGTCGGCGCCACCTGCCAGCCGGGCCCGCTCGATGCCGTTCCGGTCGTACAGTATGGTGGTCGGCATGCCCTCGACCGGCGGCTGGAAGGCGAAGGCGATGGCATAGGTCGGCTCGGTGTAGAAGCTCAACGGCGGATTGCGCGCGATGAACCGCATGCCCGCCGTCTCGTCCGCGCCCTTGCCGACGCTGATCGGAATGATCGCCACCGGCTTGCCGGCGTAGGCGTCGGCCAGCCTGGCGAGACTCGGAATTTCCGCCTTGCACGGGGCGCACCAGTTCGCCCAGATGTTGACGATGGCCACTTTGCCCTTGAATTCGCTCAGGGAATGGCGTTTTCCGGCGGCGTCCGCAAACGTCGTCGCCGGGGCCGCGGCCGGATGATCGCTCACCTTCAGTCCGGCCATCGCGCCGGTCGCCCGACCACTCAGTCCGCTCGGCGGGTTGGAACAGCCCGCCAGGGTGTATAGAACCGCCGCGACCCCGGCGAGGGCGAGCGGGCGAAACAACCAAGGCGTTAGTTTGTGGTTCATATGAGTGACGACTCCGACAACGCCGGCCACTCTCTATGGGGTGGGCGGTTCTCCGCCAAGCCCGCCGACCTGATGCAGGCGATAAACGTCTCGATCGGCTTCGACCGCCGCCTGGCCGACCAGGACATCGCCGGTTCCCGCGCCCATGCCGCCATGCTCGCCGCCTGTGGAATCATCACCGCCGAGGACGAGCGAGACATTCAGGGGGGGCTGTCGACCATCGCCGGGGAGATCGCCGCCGGAAGCTTTCCGTTCCGCGACGCATTCGAAGACATCCACATGAACATCGAGGCGCGGCTCGCCGAGTTGATCGGCCCAGCCGCCGGCCGCTTGCACACGGCGCGTTCGCGAAACGATCAGGTGGCGCTGGATTTCAGACTCTGGGTCCGCGCCGCCTGCGACCGTACACTGCAGCAAATCAAGCAGTTGCAGCTTGTCCTGGTCGCCCGCGCCGAGAGTTTCGCCGACGCCCTGATGCCGGGCTTCACGCACCTGCAGTCGGCGCAGCCGATTACCCTCGGCCACCATCTGCTGGCCTATGTCGAGATGCTCGGGCGCGACGCCGGCCGGTTCTCCGACGCCCGCGCGCGGATGAACGAATGCCCGCTCGGCGCCGCGGCCCTGGCCGGCACGTCGTTTCCGATCGATCGGGCGATGACCGCCGGCGCGCTCGGTTTCGCGCGACCGACCGGCAATTCCCTCGACAGCGTCTCGGCCCGCGACTTCGCTCAGGAAGCCCTGGCGGCCGCGGCCATTTGCGCCACCCACCTGTCGCGCCTCGCCGAGGAGATCGTCCTGTGGACCACCCCGCAGTTCGGATACCTGCGTCTGTCGGACGCCTTCACCACCGGTTCGTCGATCATGCCGCAGAAGCGCAACGCGGACGCCGCCGAGCTGGTGCGCGCCAAGGTTGCCCGGGTTCTCAGCTCGTTCGTCGGTCTCACGGTCGTGATGAAGGGGCTTCCCCTGGCCTACGGCAAGGACATGCAGGAAGACAAGGTCCCGACCTTCGAGGCGTTCGACGCCCTGGAGCTGTCGCTGGCCGCGATGGCGGGAATGATAGCCGACATGCAGCCTCAGATTGAGGTGATGGCCGCCGCCGCGGCATCCGCTCACGCCACCGCCACCGACCTCGCCGACTGGCTGGTACGGGCTCTGGACATGCCGTTTCGCCAGGCTCACCATGTGGCCGGCGCGGCGGTCAAACGCGCCGACGAGCTGGGCTGCGACCTGGCGCAACTGCCCCTGGCGGAGTTCATCGCCCTGGAGCCACGCGTCACCGAGGCCATCTATCACGTGCTGACGCCGGCCGCCTCCGTGGCCAGCCGAAGCAGTTACGGCGGCGCCGCGCCCGCGCAGGTTCGCGCGCAGGTCGCGCTGTGGAAGGAGAAGCTCCGGTGAGCCGTCCAACACTCGTCACCATCGTCCTGGCCGGCGCCCTGACGCTTGCCGCCTGCGGCAAGGTGGGGACGCTCGACCAGCCCGCCCCCCTGTATGGCGCGAAAGCCAAGGCCGACTATCAGGCCAGGAAAGCGGCCGAAGCCGCCGCTAAGGTCAAGACAAAGGACAGCGACGAGCCCGAGGTGCTGCCCGACAAGACCTACGACCCCAACGCCGACCCATCGCCACAGCGCTATCTGCCGATTCCAGGCACCAATCCCGCCCCCAATGCGCCGCCGCCGCCCGGGGTGCTACCCGACCCGTTCAACAACCCTGGATGAACCACTTCGAGCTTCGCGACGGCGCCCTGTGGTGCGAGGACGTCCCCCTGACGGCGATCGCCGACGCTGTCGGCACCCCACTCTATGTGTATTCCACGGCCACGCTCGAACGCCACTACACAGTGTTCAAGGCGGCGCTCGAGGCGCATCCCGCCCTCGGCTCGCCACTGATCGCTTACGCGGTCAAGGCCAACTCGAACATCTCGGTGCTGAAGACGCTGGCGGCCCTGGGGGCCGGCGCGGACACTGTTTCAGAAGGCGAAATCCGTCGCGCGCTGATGGCCGGCATCACCGCCGAACGCATCGTCTTCTCGGGGGTCGGCAAGACGGCGGCGGAAATCGTTTTCGCGTTGCGGGTGGGCGTGGCGCAGATCAACGTCGAATCCGAACCCGAACTTGCCTTGGTGGGCAAAATCGCCAACGAAACCAACCTGCGGCCGATGCTCGTCATTCGGGTCAATCCCGATATCGGAGCCGGCGGCCACTCCAAGATCTCGACTGGCCGGTCGCAGAGCAAGTTCGGAGTTTCCATCGCCGACGCAGAGCGTCTTTATTCCCAAGCCAGCCAACACCCCGCCGTCGATATAGCCGGCATCGCCTGCCATATCGGAAGCCAGATCACCGATCTCGAACCGCTCCGGACCGCCTTCACGGCCATGCGGGACCTGATCGGCCGGCTTCGCGGGCGCGGCGAAACGGTGACGCAACTCGACCTCGGCGGCGGCCTCGGCGTTCCGTATTTCAACCAGCCGGACCCACCGGGTCCGGCCGCGTTCAGCGAGATGGCCGCCAGCGTCGTCGGCGGGCTCGGCGTACAGCTGACCTTCGAGCCGGGTCGGGTGATCGCCGCCAATGCCGGCGTCCTCGTCTCGCGCGTCCTGCATGTCAATGCGCGCCCGGACGGTCGCCGGTTCCTCGTGCTGGACGCCGCGATGAACGATCTCGTGCGCCCCGCGATGTACGATGCCTACCATGACATCCGGCCGGTCGCCCCCCGCGCTGGCCCAAGTCAGGTTTGTGACGTCGTTGGTCCAGTCTGCGAGACCGGCGACACCTTCACCCGCGGCCGACTTTTGCCGGTGCTCGATGCGGGAGACCTCGTGGCCTTCATGTCGGCAGGGGCCTATGGCGCGGTCATGGCCAGCGAGTACAACAGCCGTCCGCTGGTCCCTGAAGTCATGGTCAAGGCGGATGCTTTCGCAGTCGTGCGACCCCGCCCGAGCTACGAGGACATGTGGGTCCGGGAGCCGCTGGCTCCTTGGCTGGCGACTGATTGCGCGATTCGACCCGCATGCCAGCCGGTGTCGCCGCCGCCGATTAACCCTCCGTACAGCGGAAGTCGGTAACCGCAACGCCGGGCCGGTCTTTTCAAACTGGCCCTGGCGATCTGGCGCCGACGGCGCTTGAACGGGATCCTGGAGACCCGGTGAGCCATGGAGGCGGTATCACGGTAGGGGACCACGCCATTCTGCCGAGGCCCTAGATCGGCCGACCAGCCATCGATGTTTGCTCTCTCGCGTTGAAACGCTATGGTGGCCATCCGGGCATAGGCGGGCGCCCGGGATCAGACGGGACCCCCGTCCAAGTCCCGCTCCTCGTAGAGTCGCCGGCCGGCGATGAGGAGCGCGATATGAACGATCATTCGAGCGGCGGTCTTCGAAAACCCGACTTCGCGACTGCCGCCGGGCTTTGGTTGAAAGTCGGTCTGATTTCCTTCGGCGGCCCCGCCGCTCAGATCGCCATCCTGCACCAGGAACTCGTCGAGCGACGCCGCTGGATCGATGAGCGATCGTTCATGACGGCCCTCAACTATTGCATGCTACTGCCTGGCCCCGAGGCTCAACAACTCGCCACCTATCTCGGCCTGAAACTCCATGGCGTGCGAGGGGCGTTGACCGCCGGCGCACTTTTCGTGTTGCCCGGCGCGTTCGTTCTGTTCGGGTTGGCCTGGCTGGCGGCGGCTCGGGGTGCGTGGCCACCACTGCAGGCGATGTTCCAAGGCATGTTGCCGATTGTCGTGGCGCTGGTGCTTAGCGCCGTCTGGCGGGTCGGCGCCCGTACGATCAAAACCCCGACCGGGCTGGGACTGGCCTTCGCCGCGTTCGCCGCGCTGGCTATCGCTCGAATCGCTTTCCCCTGGGTGGTCGGCGCCGCGCTGGCGTTCGGGATGCTTGCTGGCCGTCAGGGCTGGACCATTGCGCCACAGAGCCATGCGCCGCCTGATCAGACTGCGGCCGACCCCGTCGACTGGGGCGGCCTGGCTCGGCGGTTTATCGGCTATACGGTGTTGTTCGCGGGGCTGTGGGCCGCGCCGGTCGGCCTCGCATTGAGCCTGGGCGGTCCGCGGCCGTTCGGCGACGTCGCGATCTTCTTCACCCAGGCGGCCTTCGTGACCTTCGGCGGGGCCTATGCAGTGCTGCCGTTCGTCGCCCAGGGCGCGGTGGACCATTACGGTTGGCTGTCGCGACCGGACATGGTCCATGGTCTCGCCCTGGCCGAAACGACGCCGGGACCGCTGATCCTGGTCACCCAGTACATAGGCTTCTTCGCCGGCTGGAATGCGGCCTTGACCGGCAAGGCCGGCGGCTTGGCGCCACTGGCGGCTGGCGCGCTGGCGGCGGCACTCACCACCTGGGTAACCTTCCTCCCTTGCTTCTATTTCGTCCTGGTCGGCGCGCCGTTGGTGGAGCGGCTCGCCTCGGATCGTCGCGCGCACGCGGCTCTCTCGGCGTTGACCGCCGCCGTCGTCGGAGTGATCGCCTCGCTCGCGGTGCTGATCGCGACGGCCGCGTTTCTGCCGGGGGGACGTTTGGACCTTCTGGCCGTCTTCGTGGCGGCATTGGCTTTTCTGGCCGCCTGGCGCCTCAAGATCAACGCCATCTGGCTGGTCGCGGGGGGAGCCATCACCGGACTTGCCCGACTTTGGCTCGAGCTGTGAGCCGTCCGAAAGGCTCAATCGGACTGCGGCGGCCCTGCCGTGATACGCCCGCTTCGGATGGACTCCAGCAACGCGGCATGGTCTCGACGCGTCTGCGCACCATGGGCTTCGGCCCAATCGGCAAGGGCGTGGTCGAGGCCGCCGGGCTTCCCACAATAGCCGCTGATCACCGCCGCATCGCCCGACCGCGCGTGTGCGCGCGCCAACAGCGAACCATAGGCCCAGGCGAAGAATTCGAGGGGCCCGCGCCCCCGGCCAAAGACATCGAGCGACGCATGTCTGGCGCTTTATCCATACCCCGTCTATCTTGCTCCACGATCCTGAAGGCGCCGTGACAGATCTTCGGTAAACGGAACAATTAAGGGAAAAGTGCGGAACATGTTAAGAGATTTTCGCGACTTCATCGCCCGGGGCAATGTGGTCGATCTGGCGATCGGCGTGATCATCGGCGGGGCATTCGGCGCGATCGTAAAAAGCCTGGTCGATGACGTGATCATGCCACCGATCGGCCTGGTGACCGGTGGCGCCGATTTCTCGAAGCTCAAGATCGTTCTCAAGGCTGCGGACGAGGTCGCCAAAAAGCCTGAGGTCGCAATTCTCTATGGCGCTTTCATCAATACCGTGGTGACTTTTCTAATCATCGCCTTCGTGATCTTCCTGATCGTCCGCGCGGTCGCCAGACTGCATCGCGAGCAGCCCGCGGAGGTGGTCGCTCCATCCGGCCCGACGCCGACCGAAACGTTGTTGGCGGATATCCGGGATTTGCTTCGGTCGCGACAGGCGTAAAGGAACAAGCTCAGGCGATCGGGCTTGATCGATCAGGCTTTATTTGGAGGCGGTCCTCGGCGCCGCGAACAGACCGACCATCGGGCGAACACCTTTGTCGGCGTCGCCCGCGTGGCCGAGAAATGGTCGAAGGCCGAACGCGTCCTGGATCGTTCGCAACAGGGAATAGTGGTTGTAGGGCGTGGGGTCCGAGATTTGTCGCGGGCCGTGGTTGGTGATCACGATGGTCGGAATGTGGCCACCGCCGAAATTCGACGGCGCGTCGGGAGTCACCGCGCAGCAGCCCTCGCGGGTCTTGCCTGATCCTTCATCGAAGGTGATGACGATCGCGACATTGTCGGGAGACTTCCAGGCCGACGACGACTGTAGCTCTTTGACCAGTTCCCCCGCGACGCGATCGCCGCGTGCTATCAGGGGGCCGACGTTTGATCCGTCGCAATCGGCAGGTACGTTGACGCCGTGCAAGCCGTGCATCTCATTGCATTGATTGGGCACGATCAGGGCGAAGTTGGGCAGGCTGTCGGCGGCGAGATCCCGCTGCAGTTGGTCGAACCCGACGATATGCGCGGCGCGGCGCGGGTCGTTCTGCACCGAGGCGAAATTCAGAAAACCGGAGTGTTTCGACGCGTACAATGCGGTCTTCTTGGTGCCATTGTCGAAAGCAGGATCTGAAGCGGTGAAAACCAGCGCGCCCGGAGCGGGCAGGCTCTCGTAATAACCCTTCCAGCTCTTCCCCGCCGCCAGCAGTTGGTCGCCGAGGTTCGCTGCATGAATGGTATGGTCCACGTAGCCCGGGGCGGCGGCGCCCGTACAGAATTCGCCAGTCGATCCGGGGTGGCAGGAAAATCCGTCGTCGTCGTGGATCCCGAAGGTGTCACCGCCGAGAAGGGCGACATAGTTTCCCTCGCTAGGGTGGACCTCGCCAAAAAACTGCGTCGCATTGCCATACGAGGCGGCGAGGTTGCTGATGTTGGGGGCCATTGCCGGATCGAGGATCTGTTCGTAGTTCTTGTTCTCCTCGACGATTACGAAGATATGCCGATAGCGAGGCACCAATCGGTCGTTCGGCGACGGCGAAACGGCTTGGCTGGCGCTCGCCAACGAAAACGTGGCCAGGAGCACTGCCAGATGGGGGAGCCACGGTCTCAATCGATCACTCCTTGTCACGTCGGTGGACTGGGCGATACAGCCCTCGGCCGGGCTCATCAATAGTTGACCCGAACGCCACCCTCGACAGTTATGTCGTAGAACTCCCGTTGGATCGGTCGGTCGGTGCTTCCCTCGTAATAACGAAGCGGCGTGTTCAGAAGGTTTTTGGCATCGAAATAGATCGTCCAGTGCGGGTTGATCTTGTAGCTCGAACTCATATCGAGTGTCAGTCGATTGTCCTGAATGGTGTCGAGGGTCTTATCGCCGCCCAGCCCGAATAGGCTATGGCTGACATACTCGGCCGCCAGCCGCGTCTCGACGCCGTAGGCCTCGTAGAAACCAGCCAGGTTCCAGGTCACCTGAGAGGTTCCCGGTAGCAGGCCATACTGGTTTTGGCCCGTGGCCGAAGTTTTGGCGTTGTACTCGAGGATGTGGGAATCGACGAGCGTGAGATTCGCCTCGATGCCGAAGCCGTTCAGTGGCTTGGGCAGGAAGGTGAACTTCTGGTGGTAGGCGGCCTGGATCCCGCGGGCCCAGGCGTCGTTGACGTTCAAATAGGTGGTTACCCGTGCCAATCGGCCTGGGGCCAGCGGGTCGGTGGTGGTGTTGTAGAGGCGGTCGGCGATATAGTTCGTGAACTCCTTGTCGAACACCGCCAGCGAAATGATCCCACCATTGGAAAGGTAGTCCTCGAGGGACAGGTCGAAGTTATTTCCGAACGTCGGCTTGAGCGCGGGATTGCCGCGCGTAATCGCGACCGGTCTCTGCGTACGGTCGATTGATGCCGCGGTGCTGTTCTGCTCGAAACCGGGACGAGCAAGCCCGCTCGAATACGTGGCCCGCAAAAGCAACGTTGGAGTGAAATCATACCTTAATTGGAAAGTTGGAAATACGTTCAAATAAGTTACAGGTCTATATTGTAATATAAGATTGTCGTTATTGTTTATGTCCGGCACATATCCGCCATAAACCGCATTCGTCGCTTCGATACGCGCTCCAAGGAGCGCGCCGAATTTTCCCACCTTGGTTTCAACCTGGGCATACCCCGAATAAATGTTCTCCGTCGCGGATATATAGCTCGTCGGGTCAAAAACCGACCCGGTCGACACGACCTGACTGCTGCCCAACAAGGCCCGGATGGCGTAGAGATTGATCTGCGGGCCGGCCGTATATTGATTGTTATAATACGGGATGGCCGGACCCGAATATCCCGGCGTCGACAACAAAATCGGCGGCACGATCCCGGCGCTGGGGTCGCTCCCGGCCGCGCCGTATGTTTCATTGTAGACCTTGACGTCCTTGTCACGCAGACGAACCTCGGCCCCGATCTTCATACGGGTATCGTCGTTGATCGCGTGGATCGGAAACGAAAGGTTAACGGCGCCGGAATATTCCTCGTCGACGTCGAATTCCTGGCTGTTGGTGAGATCGGTCAGTGCATAGTTGCTGGGGTCGTTGACGTTGAAGCCGCTTGGAAAGCTGAAGATGGGATAGTTGGGCGTGCTGAGGTTGTCATAGTTTATCGGAATTTGGTCCGATCCACCATAATAGCCCGCCGCGCCGATCGGAGCGATGAAGTCAGCGCCGATGTTGCGCCGCTGGTGATACGTGGCGCGACTGTAGGCGCCATGGTAATCGAGGGTGACCTCGTGGAAATGATCAACCCCGCCGATGGCGTAGACTTGGTTGCGGTGCACCTCCTCGGCATCGGTCAGGGCGATGTCGGGATTGGTCGACGTCATATAGACATTGGGGGCGTTCGCATCGATGGTCGGGTCGGCCAGGTTGGTGAACAGCAGAAAATTCTTGTGCACGGCCTCCGTGTAGCCGGCCACGCCCCCCCGCAGATAATAGCTATGATCGTCGTTGGGCTTGAAATCGAATTCGCCGCCATAGCTGAAACGTCGGCGGTGGTAGTCGTACCGGCGCAGGTCGTATTGCGAAACGCCGGTGCTCGGCGCGACGCCGTCGTCCAGATAGCTGGCCTCGAGATCGTCGACGGCGCGTCGGTCATCCTGCCGCGAGCCGGTGATGACGATCGAGAACGGCATCGGATTGGAGATCCAACCGGCGCGCGGCGCGGGCTCGCCTTCGCCGTTGGCGAAGACCAGGCCGTGATCTCCAAACCCGAAGCGCGCACCCATGGCGACGTCGGCCTCGAACGGGCCCGTATGATCGTGTAGGGGCTCGTAGCCCCAGCCAAGCGTACCCTCGAAGAATGGCTTGGTGATGTTGACGGCGGTGCGCGGCGTCAACTCGATGGAGCCGCCCAGCCCTTCGGCCTCGTGGTCAGGCAGCAAGGTATAGGTGACGATGATGCCGTCGATCGCGCCAGTCGGGATGGTGTCGAACTCCACCGCCCGTCCTCCGCCGCCGGCGCTCGTGCCGCCCGCGTAGGTGTTGAGCAGGGGAATGCCGCCGTAGGTGGCGCCGTCGAGGTTGGCGTCGATGCCGCGGATCTGCACGAACCGGCCTTCGCCGGTGTCGCTGGAGAGCGAGATGGCCGGCATGCGGCCAAGGGCCTCGGCGGCGTTGAAATCGGGATATTTCAGAATGGTCTCGGCCGCCTGCACGCTGATCAGGTTCGGCGCCTCGAACTGCACCGCGCGGGCCTTTTGCTCCTGACGCGGGGCGGTGACCACCAATTCGCCGACCGACGATGCTCCGCCGGCGGTGTCGGCCAAGGATCCGGCGCCCCAGGCGGATTGCGCCAGGGCGGCGCCAGCGACGCCACACAGCCATGCGGCAACGACACGGGTCTCGATCATCACAGTCCCCAGGGATTACGCACGCTTCACTGAAGACGAGTGGCGGGCGGTTCGAATCCGGGCGAAAATATCGCCTCGACGCGACAGTTGGGTGACAGAGCGAACGACATCGTCGCTTTCGCGCGCTGAGCTCGGCCTGGCTGGGGAACTAGGACTCGAACCTAGAATGACGGTACCAAAAACCGCAGTGTTACCATTACACCATTCCCCAGCAGGGGCGGCGGGATGAAGCGCCTCCCGCGCGAGCGCGGTGGGATAGCGCAGGGCGCCGCTGCATGCAACGGTCGCGCTTGCTTGCGGCCCTCTTGCCCCTCCTCTATAAGCCGCGCTCCAATCATCGGAGTGTGGCTCAGTCTGGTAGAGCACCGCGTTCGGGACGCGGGGGTCGCAGGTTCAAATCCTGCCACTCCGACCAATCTCCCTTTGTGGGTACTGTCTTAGGCGGATGCGCGAAGGAGCGCGCCGGGCAATCCATTCTGCCTCGACGGCGCCGAGATGGTCATCGAGCAAGCAGTCGCCAGAGGGCTCAGGGGGCAAGGCGCCGGCTGAAGAGGGAGCTTGCGCCGGCATCCATGTCAACGCCCGACAACGTCCAGGCCCAGTCGCGATTTTCCGGCCATCGAGGGTCGATCCTCGGCCCTGCGGAGCGGGTGCCCCCACAACCGCCAGATCGACCAGACCGCGCCCGTGACGCAAGCGACGTTGATCACCGCCTCCATCTGCAGTCCTCCGTCCCGAAGCAGATTATGGGGCGCATAAAAACCGTGCAGCAAATTGAACGAGACGTCGATGAAAGCCAGGAACCACAGCGCTCCGCTAGCGACCAAGCCAAACAGGACCGCCTTGGCGTCCCAGGCAACGAGATAAAGCGCGGCCAGTGCGGAGGTGACGGCGACCAGTAGATCCGCCAGCGGAAACGCCAACTCGAAACCCAGGTAGACTGTCGCGAGATGACTGCCGCCCGGATCGGCGATCCGGTGCATGAAACTCGGCAATGTCAGGTCGCTACGGAAGAACGCCACCCAGTAGGCGCAGATCAGCGCCGACCCGCTGGCGAGGATGACAGCGTGGATGCGATCGGACGTGGATAAAGGCGGTGATCCGGTCATGTCTTCAAGGACGCGCCGATCATCAGGCGAGCCAAAATGACGACGGCCAGGGGCGCGAAACCCCAAATCACGCCGACCAGCGCCGCCTTATCGATCGACCGGCGCACGCCCAGCAGCGGATTGTCCGACCAGGACCACATATGCAGCCAGTGTTCATTGCATCCCTCGACCGCAATGCCGACGACCGCCCCGACCATGAACAACACCGGGAATATTCCGTTCATCGCATGTCGGCCTCCAATGACCCAACCCACTCCGTAACCCTGGATCAGGCCAAACAGCAGGATCACGTTCAAGGCCGCATATCCAGGCCATCGGTAAGTCCACAACTTGAACAGCCACGCACCCGCTTCCACCATCAGGCCGAGAGTGAGAGCCGCGAGCACGCAAGCCGAGGGAAGCCCAAGTGACATCTCACACCTGTTGATCCCATCGACGCCGCGCGTCGAGGCCTTTCGTTTATCGCGATCGCCCGATGGCTGTCACCGTGACAAAGTGCACACCTTAACCCGCTCTCCCGATCCCCGGCGTTCCGGTTCACCACATCGGCCTAGCGACGCGCCCGCTATGCGCCAATCGTGCGGACCCATAAAGGGGAAGCCCGATCTACAAGGACCCGGCCATGAAGCAGTTCCTTTTGACCTTGGCCGGCGTGGTCGCCGGATTGACGGTCTTTTGCGTCGGCGCGGGTCTTTTGCTGTTTGGATTGATCGCCGCCGCGACCCGGTCGCCGCCGGTGGCCTCGCACACCGTACTGGTGCTCGACCTGCGAAACGGAGTGACCGACCAGGATACCGACGGTCCGCTAGACGTACTGCAGGGTAAAGGCGTCTCGGTGTTGGGCGTCGAGCGGGTGCTGCGGCGGGCCGGCCAGGATGATCGCGTGCGGGGCGTGCTCGTCCGTTTGCCGGAAGGCGGGATCGCTCCGGCCGCCGCCGATGAATTGAGCCTTGCTTTCAAGCGTTTCCGTGCTGTCGGCAAACCTATCCTGGCCTATAGTCAGGGGTTGTATGCCGACGGCCTGGTCATCGCGACTTACCAACTCGCGGCCGCGAGTGGCGACATCTGGTTACAGCCGTCTTCCGCCTTCCAGGTCAATGGGTTGGCGCGGAGCGACGTGTTCTTCAAGCGCTTTTTCGACCAACACGGCATTGTTGCCGACTTCCAGCAGCGGTATCAATACAAGACCGCCGTCAACGCCTATCTCTACGGCGATTATACGCCGGCTCACCGGGAGTCCGAACTGTCCTGGATGAGTTCGGTCTATGATGCCGAGATCGATGGCGTCGCCAACGACCGCCGGATCGCGCCATCCGCGATCCGCCGGCTGATCGAAACCTCACCGTGGTCGGCTGAGGAGGCGCACGGGCAAGGCCTGATCGACCACGTCGGCCAGCTCAAGGATGCCGAGACCGCAATTCTCGCCAAGGCTGGCGGCGACGCCAAGCTCGTCCCGTTCAGTGACTATGCGGATCGGACCTCCAGCGGCGGCTCCGAAGGGCCGGAGGGCGGTCCCGTGATCGCCGTGATCGGCGTGGAAGGCACGATCATGACGGGAGGCGACGGCGGCGGCGGTCCCCTGGGCGGAGGCCGCGTGGTTCATTCCGACGACGTCTCGAAGGCCTTCTATGATGCAATCGACGATAAGTCGGTGCGGGCGATCGTCTTTCGCGTTTCATCGCCCGGCGGTTCGGACACCGCATCGGAACAGATTCTGGCCTCGGTGCGCGCGGCCCGCGCCGCTGGAAAGCCCGTTGTCGTCAGCATGGGAACCTACGCGGCCTCCGGCGGCTATTGGATATCCTCGCAGGCATCCGCGATCGTAGCCGAGCCGACGACGCTCACCGGATCGATCGGAGTTTTCGGCGGCAAGTTCGCCCTTGGCCCGGCATTGGCGCGGTTCGGCATCGACACGCGGGATCTGAAGGTCGGCGGCGACTTCTCCGACGCCTTCGACATGGGCGCGCCGATGACCTCCGCTCAGCACGCTGCTTTCTCCCAGTGGCTCGACCGCATTTATGCCGGGTTCGTGCAACGTGTGGCGGACGGCCGGAGGCTGGCGCCCGATAGGGTTCGACAGATAGCGCAGGGTCGGGTTTGGACTGGCGCGCAAGCCGAAGCCCTTGGACTTGTCGACCAGATCGGCGGCTTTTATCAAGCGGTGGATCGGGCCAAGGCCCTTGCGGGCCTGCAGGGCGCAGTCCGATTGGCTCCTTTCGGCCATACTGCCTCGCCCTTGGAGGCCCTGACGCGTCTCCTCGGAGGCGGCGCGGACGGCGCGCGGCTCGCCGGCGCGATTGGTGATCTGTCTGCAACTCCCGCGGGCCAGACCCTAATCCGGTCGTTTTGGCAGGCCCGACTGCGTGCTGAGGGAGCGACCCTGCTGGCGCCGACGCCTTTTTGATGGACGACGACGCCGCCTGACGAGAGGATGGGTATCATCGATCGGCGAGGTGTGGATGGCGGGCAAGATGCTGGTGGCGGGCGCGAGCGGAGTGATCGGCGCATCGGCGGTCGATCTTTTCGCCCGCGCGCCAGGGTGGTCGGTGGTGGCCCTGTCACGACGCCGTCCCGACATCGATAGCGGGCTCGAATTCGAACATCTCAGCCTGGATCTCATGGATGCAGGCGCGTGCCGCTCCGCCGCCGCGAAATTCGCCGACGTCACTCACGTCATCTATGCGGCCCTGTTCGAAAAGCCGGGTCTCGTTCAAGGCTGGTACGAAGCCGACCAGATGGCGACCAATCTGGCGATGCTGCGCAACCTGATGGATCCGTTGACGGCGGTCGCGGCGGACTTGCGTCACGTCAGTCTGTTGCAAGGCACGAAGGCTTACGGCGCCCATGTGCATCGCATCAGAATACCCGCGCGCGAGAACGCGCCGCGCGATCCCCACGATAATTTCTATTGGCTCCAGGAAGACTTCATCCGCCACGCCCAGGCGACCGCTGCGTGGACGTTCACCATTTGGCGGCCCCAGGTCGTATTCGGTGGCGCCGTCGGCGCGGCGATGAACCTGATTCCTGTCTTGGGCGCCTATGCGGCGATTTGCCGGGAGTTGAATCTGCCGTTTTTTTGTCCTGGCGAGGCCGGCAATATCATCGAGGCGGTCGACGCCGATTTGCTCGCCCGGGCGTTGCATTGGGCCACCGATGCGCCGCCAGCGGCGGGCGGAACCTTCAACATCACCAACGGCGACGTCTTCGTGTGGGAAAACGTCTGGCCGGCGATCGCATCCGCGGTGGGCTTGGTCCCAGCATTCGGTCAGGCAGTTTCCTTAGCGGAATTCTTGCCCGCACATGCTGGGACTTGGGAGCGTATCGTCGCGCGTCACGGGCTGCGGCCGATCGCAATGAGCGACCTGCTAGGGCAGTCTCACCACTATGCGGACCTTTTATTCAGTTGGGGCGCCCGACAACAGCCTGCGTCCACCCTGGTCAGCACCATAAAATTGCGCCAAGCTGGATTTGGCGACTGCGTCGATACCGAAGTGATGTTCGCCCGCTGGCTGGACATCCTGGTCCGGCGCAACATTTTGCCCCCGCCGGCAGGTTGATCGCCCTATCGGCCAGATCAACCGGCGGCCACCAATTCATTCATGCTGGGGTAGTCGGTATATCCTTCATGACCAGGGCCGTAGAGGGTTGCCGGATTCAACTCGTTCATCGGCGCGCCGGCGCGCAGGCGCGCCGGCAGATCCGGGTTGGCGATGAACATCCGCCCAAAGCCCACGGCGTCGATGACGCCCGCGTCCAGGTCCGCCTGCGACTGCTCGAGCGTATACTGTTCGTTACCGATCACCATGCCGCCGAACGCCGCCTTGATGGCGGGCGCCAGGCGGTCGGCAGCGACGTGTTCGCGCAGGAACAGGTAGGCGAGACCCCGCTTGCCGAGTTCGCTCGCGAGATAGCCGAACAGCCCCGGCGAGTTGGAGTCGCCCATATCGTGCGCGTCGCCGCGCGGGGCGAGGTGCATGCCGACCCGCCCGGCGCCCCAAACCTCAATGCAGGCGTCGGTCACTTCGAGGTGCAGGCGCGCGCGGTTTGCGATCGTCCCACCGTAGACGTCGTCGCGTTTGTTTGACCGGTCCTGGAGGAATTGGTCGAGCAGATAGCCGTTGGCCCCATGGATTTCGACCCCGTCGAAACCGGCCTCCATGGCATTCACCGCCCCGGCGCGGAAGGCGGCGACAATCCCGGGAATTTCATGGATTTCCAGAGCGCGCGGCAGCGGCAACGGCCGGAGCGGCCTCGCATGACTGATATGGCCGGCCGCCGCGATCGCGCTCGCCGACACCGGCGCCAATCCACCAAGCAGGTCGGGATCCGAGATGCGACCGACGTGCCAGAGCTGCAACGCTATCCGGCCACCCCTGGCGTGCACGGCGTCGGTCACCGCCCTCCAACCGCGTACCTGATCGGGGGACCAGATCCCCGGCGTGCCTGGATAGCCTACGCCCATCGGCTCGACGGAGGTCGCCTCGGCCAGTATCAGTCCCGCTGTCGCACGTTGTGCATACTGCTCGGCCATCAACGAGGTGGGGGTACGATCGTCGGGTTTTGCCCGCATCCTGGTCAACGGAGCCATGATAATGCGGTTCGGCAATTCCAGGGCGCCGAGACGGATGGGATCGAAGAGACTGATCATGGAGAGGTCGTCCTTGCGCGTCGTGGGCTGTCGCCGCTGTCACAACAGCAATCAGCGGCATGAAGCAAGACAGTACGGCGGCCGACCGCAGGCGTGACGCCGTGGTCCAGCGCGCTCGAACCAACGAGGTGCGGATCCGCGGCCGCTATGCCGCTTCCGTCAAATTGGGGTCGATCAGATATTTTTCGCCCGTGGCGCGCCGATTATAGCCGGCGATATGATCCAGCCGTAGCGCGTCCGTGAGCGAGATTGTCTTGACGTATCGGCTTGCGAACGTGGTCTTCAACTCCGCGATCACGCGCTGCCGCATCGCGCGGGTTTCCTCCGGACCCACCCTCTCCAGAAAGGGCATCAGCAGCCAGCCCCCGATACCCCATGCCATGCCAAAACCACGGTTTAGCTTGGTAGGCCGCGGATCCAGGCCGCCGTAGATGTAGACCTGTTTGTGAACCGATGAACCGTATCGACTGTAGGCGCCCGCCGCACGGCTCGCGACTATTTCCATGCTGGCGAGAATTTGCCCGGCCAGTTTACCACCACCGATCGCGTCGAAAGCCAGGGTAGCCCCGGTTGCTTGCAGGGCTGCGATCAAATCCTCGGCAAAGTTTGGCGCGCTTAAATCGCAGACGTGTTTTGCGCCCGCCGCGCGCAGGAGGTTCACCTGTTGCGGATTGCGGACGACGTTCACCAGACCGACGCCATCGGCAAGGCACACCCGGTTGAGGATCTGACCAAGATTCGACGCCGCCGCCGTATGAACCAGTGCTTTGTGACCCTCGAGCCGCATGGCGCGGACCATGCCGAGGGCGGTGAGCGGATTGACGAAACAAGACGCGCCGTCGGCAGCGGAGGCGTCGGACGGCAGAGCCAGACAATCGGCCGCCTTGGCGATCCGATACTGTGCGTACATCGCGCCGCCAAACAACGCCACGGTCTTTCCCATCAATGCCTGCGCCTCGGGCGAATCCCCCGCCGCCGTAACCGTCCCGGCGCCCTCGTTTCCTACCGGCATGGGCCTGCCGATGCGCCCCGCCATCGCCTTCATGAAGGCGGCGGGAATCGTCGCCGTGACCAATGCCTCCTCGCCATCACCCATTACCCGCGCCGACGACATGTCGGCCGGACCAAGCAACAACCCGAGGTCCGATGGATTTATTGGAGCGGCCTCGACGCGCACAAGAACTTCGTCGGACCGTGGCGCCGGTATCGGGACTCGCGCCAGCGACAACTCCAGTTCGCCGTTATTTTTGACGAGCGAGCGAAGCTGCAGTGCCGAGCGAGCGCCTTCGGTCATAATTTCCCTCCTTCGATACTCGCCGGCCGGCCCAGGCGCTCCACGCGCGGGCGCAGCCTTATGCGGCGGGCGTAGTCGTCAGGCAACGCCAACAAAAACTTGAATGGTAGATCGGCCAGGGTGCGCTTGCTGCTTCCCGCACGTCGCTCTACCGTTCATCCGTAGCAAAATTCGTTGCCTCGGAGAAAGTTCATGAGTCAGCTGCCGGCCAGCGCCCCTGAGGGGGTCGGCGAAGCTTTCGCCCGCATCAACGCGGTGACGGCGCCGACCATCGACGACCTCAAGCTGATGGTGTTTCTCGAGGCGTCCGGTCTTACCGCCTATCACGAACTCGCCCAGACGACGGAGGATCCGGAGATCCGGCGCCTGCTCGAGGCCAATGGCCGCGAGGAAATGGCGCACGCGCACCGCGTCGCCAAGGTGATCAAGCTCCTTTCGGGCGAGGATTTCGCGCCGCCGGAGGCGAAGGACAACCGCTACGCCGCACCTTCCGGACGCAAGGTGGACCGCGACCTATTGGAATATCTAGTGGCGGCCGAGACGAACGGCTGCGCGCTTTATGAAACCTGGGCGGGGAACATCGGCGATCCGGAAGCGGCGGCGCTCCTGCGGCAGAACGGTCGCGAGGAGATCCGTCACGGCGAACGGGCCCAAGAGGCCGCCGCTCGGTTTGCCGCCTGAAGGGAAAGCCCGCCGACAGACCCGCTTCGACAACCCCTCGGATGCGCAATAGCCCATGCCGATGGGCAGAGGCGGTTTCGCCGGCGCATCTCGCGTTTCTCCGCGCCTGGAGTCGGCGATGGACCCCGCGGCGCCATGGCGGCGCCTCAATGGACCCCGCATGGTGCGCCCGCTGGCGCGATGGGGTAGAACCCCACCGCGAACCCCCCTATTCCGGAGCCACCTTTTGGCCGCGTTGCCGAGCGACCAGTCCGAATTGAGCCTCAGCCAGCTGGTGATCGACCGGCGGCTTGCGCCGGCCGAGACGCTGTCCCGCGCCGCGCTCGTCCAAGGCGAGACAGGGGAACCGCTGGACGCGGTCCTGACCCGTCTGGGCCTTGTTTCCGAACGGGCGCTGGCGGAAGCCATCGCCGACGCGGCCGGTCTGAGGATCGCCGCCGCGGCTGATTTCCCGCAAGATCCCATCGCCGCCGATCGCCTGTCGCCGGGGTTCCTCCGTGATTGTCGGGCATTGCCACTGCGTGAAACCGCCCATGGTGTCGACGTGGCGTTCGTCGATCCGCTGGCGCCGTTCACACGTCAGGCTCTGGCTTTCGCGCTGGGACGCCCAGTGACGCCGCTGGTGGCGCGATCGGGCGATATGGAGGCGGCCCTCGATCGGCTTTATCCCGCCAACTCGGCACGGGCCGTCGATGACGGCGAAGCGGACGACTCGGATATCGAACGCCTCAAGGACCTGTCCAGCGACGCGCCCGTCGTGCGCGCGGTCAACGCCCTGATCGCCCGGGCCGCCGAGGCCAACGCTTCCGACATTCATATCGAACCGACGGAAGACGTGCTCAAGATCCGACTGCGCATCGACGGCGCCTTGCGGGACGAAGACCCCTTGCCGGCCCATCTCAAGGCCGCATTCGTGTCGCGGATCAAGGTCATGTCCGGGTTGAACATCGCCGAGCGTCGGCTGCCGCAGGATGGTCGCCTCCGGCTGGCCGTGCGGGGCCATGACATCGATCTGCGGGTGGCCACCTCGCCGACCATTCACGGGGAAAGTGTGGTCCTGCGGATTCTCGACCGATCGAATCTGGCTTTGGATTTCGCGTCGCTCGGTTTTGGCGGCGCCAGTCTGGAGCGCTATCTCAAAGTCCTGCAACTGCCGCATGGGATCGTGCTGGTCACCGGACCCACGGGTAGCGGTAAGACCACCACGCTGTACGCTTCGCTGGCGACCCTCAATACGGCCGATCGAAAAATTCTGACGATCGAAGATCCTATCGAATACAGGCTGGCCGGGATCAATCAGACCCAGGTGAGCAGCCAGATCGGCCTCACTTTCGCCACCGCCCTGCGGTCTTTCCTCCGCCAGGATCCCGACGTGATGATGGTGGGCGAAATTCGCGATCTCGAAACCGCCCAGGTGGCCGTGCAGGCCGCGCTGACCGGCCATACGATTCTTTCGACATTGCACACGAACAGCGCCGCGGCGGCCGTGACCCGCCTGCTCGACATGGGCGTCGAGCCGTTCCTGATCACCTCGACCCTCAACGCCGTCCTGGCGCAACGCCTCGTCCGCCGCCTTTGCCCTGCCTGTCGCGAACCGTTCACCCCGACACAGGCCATGCTCGACGCCCTCGAAGTGGGACAGACCGTCGAAGCCATCGATCGAACTCTACAAACCGGTCGGCTGCGACGCCTGCGGACACAGCGGATTTCGCGGTCGCATCGCCGTCCTCGAACTCCTGATCGTCGACGAAGCCACCGAACGACTGGTGCTCGCCCGCGCGGAAGCCCGTGACATCCAGGCAGCGGCGGGACTTCGCACAATGCTCGAGGACGGGCTGGAGAAGGCCCGGGCCGGTCTGACCACGCTGGACGAGGTCCTGCGCGTAACGAGGGAAGGCTAGCGATGGCCACGTGGCGTTACCGCGCGGCGACCTCCGCGGGAAACTTGCGTTCAGGGACGGTCGACGGTGCGTCGTTGACCGAGGTTCTGGCGAACCTGAGACGCAAGGGCCTGACGCCCATCGAAACGGTGGAAACCGCCCGGGAGGCGGCGGCGAAAGCTCCTACCCGCCCGAACGGCCAGGCGCGGCAGGCCTCGATCAACGCAATCGGCGAATTGGCGGTGCTGCTCGAAGCCGGGCTGACCCTCGATCGGGGCCTGGCGGTCTGCGTCGACAACATCCTCAATCCCGGGGTCAAGTCGGTATTTGCCGGCCTGCACGCCCGGATCAAGGAAGGGGCGCCCTTGTCGCGGGCGATGGCCGACGCGCGCGGTTTCTTCCCGCCGATGGCGGCGGCTATGGCCGAGGCCGGTGAAGCCGATGGCCGTCTCGGCGCGGCGCTGACCCGCCTGGCCGAAAGCCTCGACCGCGCCGAGGCGCTGCGCCAGACGGTGATCTCTTCGCTGGTCTATCCCGGCATGCTGATCGTCGTGGCGACGAGCGTCATTCTGGTGATGATGCTGGTCGTGGTGCCTCAGTTCGAGGGTCTGCTGTCCGACGCCCGGGGCAAGCTTCCGTTCGCCACCCGAGCGGTGATGGCCGCCAGCGAGGGCGTCCGCCACTTCGGCCTGATCGCCCTGGCGGCGATTGTAGCGGGCGGGTTCATGCTCCGCCAATGGCTGCGTCGGCCGGGCGTTCGCCTGTCGTTCGACCGCGCGGTGCTGCGTTTCCCTCAGATCGGCCCGCTGATCGTCAATGCGGAAACGGCCGCGTTCGCGCGGACGCTGGGCAGTCTCGTGGATGGCGGCGTGGCCCTGCCCAGCGCATTGTCGATCGCCCAGAGATCCCTCGGAAACAGTCATATGGCGGCGGCTATCGGCCAAGTCGCGGCAGGACTGAAAGAAGGGGGGGCCTGACGGGACCACTGGCGGCCACCGGGGTTTTTCCGCCCATGGCGCTCAGCTTCCTGCGGACAGGCGAGGAAACCGCGCGATTGGGCCAGATGCTCAATCGCCTGGCGGATGTACTGGATCGAACGGTCCGCTCGACCATATCCCGTCTGATCTCCATATTGACGCCGGCCATCACCGTGTTCATGGGGGCGGTCGTCGCCACCGTGATCGCGTCAATCATGTCTGCAATCCTTGGCTTCAACGATCTGGCGCTCGCACCATGACAAGACCATTCTCCCGATCGAACCGCGGCAGCCGCGCCGACGGCGGATTCACCCTGTTGGAAATGCTGGTGGTTCTGGCCATCATGGGCCTCCTGGCGGCGATCATCGCGCCACAGGTTCTCAAGTATTTGGGGGGAGCGCGGACTCAGACCGCCAAGGTGCAGATCGGCAACATCGTCTCGGCCCTGGAACTGTATCGGCTCGACGTCGGGCGGTATCCGACGCAACAGGAAGGGCTGAATTCGATCATCACCGCGCCTAGCACGGCGGTGGGCTGGAACGGGCCTTACCTGCAGAAGCCCAGCGCCCTGGTCGATCCGTGGGGGCAACCTTACCTTTATCGAATTCCCGGCAAGCATGGAGAGATCGACGTCTATTCGCTGGGTTCCGACAAGGCGGAGGGCGGGACCGGCGATGCCGCGGATGTCGGCAATTGGTGATCGTCGCCATCGGGAGACCGGCACGACGCTGATCGAGGCGCTTGTCGTGGTGGCGATAACCATGCTCGTCACCCTGATCGGATTTCCCAGGCTGCAGCAGGGATTGCTGACGCTGTCGCAACGTGAGACGGCGGTCACACTCGAGGCGCGGCTACGTGAAGCCCGCGCCACGGCGCTGATCGAAAACCACCCGATCATCTTCTCCGTGCTCGCCGGTGGCCGCACTTACGGTTGGCGCAACGCTTTGGTGCAATCGGCTCCCGGGGTGACAGTGGCCTCGGTGAACGGCCCTATCGGCTTTTTCGGCGACGGAACGTCGACGGGCGGAGCAGTGTGGGTGACCGCGGGACGCCGTAGCTACCTCGTGGGCGTCGACGCGGCAAATGGCGCCGTCGGCTTCTGGAAAAAATGAACGCGTCCGTGGCCGCGACGTGGACGGCATGACCTCGCGTCGGCGAAGCACGCATGAATTTGTTGCTTAATACCGCCGCTTGGGCAAAGGACATGCGGGCGGTCATAATGTAGCCCCTCGCATCGTCCTAGAGATGCGCCGTCAACTCTCGCCCCGACGCCCTGGCCTTGTTTGAACTGACCCATGACGGAGCGGAGCGTTCGAAAATCGCGGGGTAGGGCATTGGCACCGGGCCGAAACTGCCGGACGCATAAGGACAGCGGCGCGATTTTCATCGAAGTCCCTGGTCGCCGCGACGATCGTGGCGATGATCCTGGCTGCTTCATTTCGGATCATCGCCGATGGCGCTGTGCACGCCCGAATGAGCGAGCAGCGACGGCTGGCTCTCCTGGTGGCGCAATCCGAGATGGCGGACGTTGGCTCGGAAATTCCCATTCAAGCCGGCCAGACCTCGGGCGCTTCCGGTGACCTCGCCTGGACGGTCGATATTGCGGGTTTTTCCGATGAGACGGGGGCCAGCAGAGCCGGGGCGCTCTGGAAGGTCAGCGTATCGGTTCGGCCGCGGATCGGCGGGCGGCCACTGGTCACCCTGGACACGCTACGACTTGGCGCGGAAGCCTAGGCGGTGTTCCGGCGGGCCGGGACGGCGACAGACGGATTTGCCCTGGTCGAGGCCCTCGGCAGTCTGGTGATCGTCAGCATGATGGCGTTGCTGATCTTCCAGGGCGTGGGCACGGGAAAGCGGGTTTGGGAGAGGATCGACTCCACCGCCGTGACTGCTGAGGCCATAGAGGGGGCGCAAACTCTGCTGCGCGGACGGATCGAACAGATGTATCCCGCGACCCTGTACGGCGGCGACGAGGCCGAGGCCGATATCAACGGCGGCGCGGACACGCTTGAATTCCTGGCGCCAGCCAGCGATGCGAGGCGTCCTGCCCCTCTGCGGCGGTTCCGACTGGAGCTGGACGTCGGCGGGCGCCTGATCCTGTCCTCGATCAGCGACGTCGTCTGGGCGCGCGACCCGTCGATTACCAGACAGGTTCTGCTCTCGGGGGTGCAGCAGATCGATATCGCCTATTTCGGCGCCGCGGCCCCCGATTTCAGTCGCCAGTGGCGTTCCAGGTGGTTTCAGCAAATCGTTCCGCCCGAGCTCGTTCGCATTCGGGTTGCATTCCAACGCGGCGATAAGCGCCGATGGCCCGATCTCCTCGTCCACCCCATGACGACGATCGACTCCGCCTGCATTCTCAGCGCCGCCACCAGCCGCTGCAGGGGACGCGGATGACGTTGCAGGAACTGCTGAACGCCGACGTCGGCTCGATCGGGGAGTGGGCGCGACAGGGATTCGCCTGGTGGCTCGACGAACTCGCTACACTGACCCCGGCGAGCTGGCGACAGAGGATGTCTTCACGCCCGCGACGCATCGTAGAGCCGACGTCGACCGCCGGCTGGCGACAATGGTACAATGGCCGACTGCTCACCGAGGCGCAGGCGTCCAAACGTCGGACCGACGATGTCGGCCTGATCCTGCCCGCCGACGCGGTGCTCGTTCGGCGGCTGGAGTATCCACGTCTGCCGCTCAACGACGTGAAGCGGATGGTGGCCCTCGACCTCGAACGCCTGTCGCCATTGGCCCCTGAACTGATTTTCCATGACGTCGCGGTCGTTGATCGGGATGCCGGCGATGGCCGCCAGAGTGTGTTGCTCGGGGTCGTTCCCCGAATGACGGCGATGCGCTGGCTGGAGACGGCCCGCGCAGACGGCCTGTCGCCGGTTGTTCTCGGAGCGGCCATCGCGGAAGGTTCGCCCGACTATCGCTTCGATTTTCTTCCGTCCGTGCAGGCGGCGTCCGGCGAGCGAAACGATAAAAGGCTTCTTCGGTACTGGTGGGCGGGCGTCGGCGGCTTGCTCGCCGCAAACCTCGCGGTTCTCGTCATCCGCGACATGATCGATGTATCGCATCTGCGACAGAACATCGACGAGCAGAAGGCGGCGGTGGATGCGGCGTCTCAATTGCGCGGCCGCGTACAGTCGGAAGAAGCCCACAGGCTCGATCTTCTGGCGCGCCAGGGGCTGGGTGATCCCCTCAGGGTGATCGATGCCTTGTCTCACGCGGTTCCGGCCGGCGCCTGGGTGCAGCGCCTGGAATGGAACGGACAGACGGTGCGGATCGTCGGCTTCAAGACCGCCGAGGTGGATCTACTCGCGGCGCTGCGCGCCTCGCCCCTATTCATCAATCCGCGGGTCGCCACGGCGGAGACGCCGGCCAAGCCGGGTGTCAGCCCTCCCTTCGACATCACGGCTGATGTTGGAAAAAGGCCCCACACATGAGGCCGTTGACTCCCCGCGAACGTCGCCTGGTAGCCGTCGGTCTGTTGGTCGCGGCAGTCGCGCTGGTGTATTTCGTCGTCATCTCGCCGCTGGTCGGAGGGTTCCTCGACCGGAACGCCGAGCGGCATCGACTGATCGACGATTTCAAACGCGACCAGCGGATAATGGCCTCGATACCGATGTACCGCCAGGCCGCTGAAGCGCAGCGCCGAACCATGGCTCGCTTCATGTTATTCGCTCCCAGTGAACAATTGGCGGTTGAAGCGCTAAAAGAGCGAATGGCGCGGCTGGCGGTCGATGAAGGTTTCCAGATTACCGCCATGCAGGATCTTGAAGCGGATGCACCGACGGGCGAAGCGCGCGTGCGGGCGGATATGCAGCTTACGTTGACACAATTGAACGAGAGCCTGCGACGGCTCGAAACCGAGGGACCATATGTCGTCGAATACCTTTCCGTCTCCGCCGATCGGGCGCTCGCCACCGGGCGATCGTCCCGGCTGGTGGTCCGCCTTGAGGTCGGCGCTCCCTGGAGGGCGCTCCGATCGCGATCGTCCTGAACTGACGCCCGTGTTCCTGTGTGTTCTCCTGCTGATCATCCTGGTGATTCAGTTTCTATTGCCGGAAGCCCAGCTGCTGCCCGAACCGTCAGGCCTTGCTCCCCGACGCCCGCATTTGGTGGTTGCGCCGCCCGTTCCGGCCTATTCGGCAATCCTCCGGACGCCGATCTTCAGCCCGGACCGCAAGCCCGGCGAGGACGAAGACGCCTCGCCGGGCGCTGGCGCGCTCGACGGCTATAGCGCTCTGGGGGTGGCGACAGGCCGGGGCTTCGCGACCGCCGTTCTCAAGGGACCGGACGGCGTGGTTCGCAACCTGCGGATCGGCGATACGATACAGGCTTGGCGGCTGGTCGGCATCGCAGGCGACAAATTGAGTTTTCAGCGTGACACAGCCCGACATGTCATGCCTGTCGGCGCCGCCGCGGCGACACCGGCCACCCAGAATGGGAACGACGAACAATGAGTTTCAGGGTCGCCAGCCGGCTTTTCGGTGTCACCGCCATTCTGCTGGCCGGAGTTTTTGTGCTCGGGCCGGCCGCCCGAGGACAGACGCCGCACGCGCCCGACCCAGCGGTCAGGGCGACCATTCTGCGCGGGACGCTGAACGCGCCGCCTCCGCCGCCGTCTCCGAGTGTCCTGGCTCGTGGCGACGTCACGCTGAATTTTCCGTCGGTCGACGTGCAGGTCGTCGCCAAGGCGGTGCTCGGCGATGTCCTGGGGTTGAAGTATACGATCGACCCCGCGGTGCATGGCGTGGTTACCGTCACCACGCCGCAGCCGATCCGCCGCGCTGATGTCTTGGCTCTATTCGAGGAGTCCCTGCGGACGGCAAATCTCGCTCTGAGCAACCGCCAGGGTGTCTACGCCATCGTGCCGCTCAGCGCCGCGCAGGGCGGCGCCGGGCTAGTCGGTCCAGCCGACACCGGTTTTGGCGACGAGACCATTCAGCTCAAGTACGCCAATGCCGAGGAGCTCAAGAAACTGCTCGACCCGATCGTGCCCAATGCGATCTCGCAGGCCGACTCCGCCCGGAACATTCTCGTCGTCGCCGGGAATACGACCCAAAGGCGGTCGATCCGCGAATTGGTCAAACAATTCGACGTCGACTGGCTCAGGGGCATGTCCTTCGCCATCTTCATTCCGCAGCGCACCGATAGCCGGCTGATCGCTCCCGAACTCGACAAGCTGATCAACGCGCCGGGGCAGACCACCGCCGGCATGGTCAGGCTGATCACCATGGAACACCTGAACGGCATCCTGGCGATTTCCGCCCAGCCGCAATATCTCGAGGACGTTCGTCGGTGGGTCGAGGTGCTCGATCGGGAAGGCGAGGACGCCGAGCGCCGGCTTTTCGTCTATCGCGTACAGAACGGGCGGGCGATCGACCTCGCCAAGGTCCTGGATGGCGCGTTCGGACTGGCCGCGCCGAAGTCGGACGACAACGAAGCGCATCCCTTCGACCTTGAAGGCACATCGAGCCAACTGACCCATCAACAGTCCTCGCAGACGGTGATCCAGCTAGGGGGCGGGGCCGGGGCCGGGCAGCGCGTGGCGACGCCGACGCCGGGCGGCATCAACAATGGTGTCAACGGACTCAACAATGGCAACGCCAATAATCCGGCGGACCAGAACAACCCGGGGACACAGGGTTCCGGCGACGCCAACGGAATTTCGATCACCGCTGACGAGACGAACAACGCGATTCTGGTGTTCAGCACGCCGCGCAACTTCGCTCTGATCGAGGACGCTCTGCGCAAACTCGACGTCCCTCCACTTCAGGTGCTGATCGATGCCGTGATCAGCGAGGTCACCCTCGACAATAATTTGAAGTATGGAATTCAGTGGTACCTGCAGTCGGGCAGCAACTCCTCGACCCTCTCGCAATCGGCGACCAACGTGCCGACCACGACGACGGATGCCAGCGGTAACACCATAACCACACCAGGATCGCCTTTCCCGTCTCAGATCCTGCCCGGCTTCTCCTATGTTTTCCAGCACCAGAACAACGTGTATGCGACGTTGAATGCTCTCCGCGCGGTAACCGATGTGCACGTGCTCTCAGCACCGAAACTGATGGTCCTAAATAATCATACCGCCTCCATCGATGTCGGCAACCAGGTACCGATATCGACCGGCTCGGCAATAAGCACGGTCAGTACTGGTGCGCCGATTGTCAATTCAATCGACTATAGAGATGTCGGAGTCATCCTCAAAGTGACGCCACGCGTGAATACTGGCGGCTTGGTGTTGCTGGATATTGCCCAGGAAGTCAGTAGTGTGGTCCCCCAGACACAAGCACAAGCGCTAATCGCGTCACCGACCTTCTCGCAACGCAAGATCTCGACCTCGGTCGCCGTCCAGGACGGCGAAACGATCGCGCTCGGCGGCCTGATCTCCAATCAGATCAGCAAGACCCGCAATGTGATCCCGCTGCTGGGTGACATACCCTATCTGGGCCATCTGTTCGGCAGCACCGGCAACGAGGTGCAGCGCACCGAACTCCTGGTGTTGCTGACACCGCGGGTGATCGCGGCGCCGATCGACGCCGATGCCATAACCGCCGAGCTGAGGGCCAAAATGCAACTCGCGGAGCCCCCGCCGCCACCGGGCTCACGCAAGCGGGGCGATCCTCCGCCATGAGCCGTGACCGTGATCGCGGGTTCGCATTGGTGGCGGCCGTCGCCGCGGTCGGGGCGTTCGCCTACATCTCGTTCGAGGTGATGGCCGCCGATCGTGGGGTGATCGCCGGGGTTTCGGCCCGGGTCGAACAGGCCCATCTCGCCGCCGCCGCCGATGCCGGCATGATGATCGCGATCCATGGACTGGCTCAGGAGGACGCCGCTCAACGCTGGGCGATCGACGGGCGGACGCGGCAGATCCTGTTCGATGGCGTCGACCTTCTGGTGACCGTCCAGGACGAGCGCGGCAAGGCGCCGCTCGATGGTCTCAATCCGGCACAGTCTCGCGCCCTGTTCGAAGGCGCCGGCGCGGCCGGCGACCGTCTTGACGCTCTGGTCAATGAACTTCGCGACTTCCAGTCGGCCGAGGAGGACAGTTCCACCGACACCGTCGCGCCACCCGCCAACGCCCAGGGGCTTGCCGCCGCCAAGATCCGCCAGGGCGGTTTCCGTTCAGTCGGCGACCTGATGACACTGAAGGATATGGACGCCGACCTCTACGCCCGCATCGCGCCGGCGGTCACCGTGTTCTTCGAAGAAAGCGGGCCGTTCGAACCGACCCACGCCTCGCCCCTGGCGTCCGCCGCCATGGCCGCCGAAGAATCGCCGTCTCAGGATGAACAGGACGCTCAGCAGACCGAGGACAACGCACAGCCGGCGGAAACCATCGTGGACGACAATCTTATCGGCCGCACCCTGACCGTCAGCGTCATCGCCCGGGATCGAAACAAGGCGACGACTGAACGGTCCGCGATCATCGAGCTGACCGGCGCCAAGGCCAACCCCTACTGGATCCGCTACGTCGAGTAGCCGCCGCCTGCGGCGGCCAAAGACCGCCTCAGACGGTCAACGGACCATAGAGCCACACCAGCCAGATGGCGATGCATAGCGGACCGCCGAACGCCAACCGGTCGCCGAGAGCGGGGGTTCGCCGCGCTAGCGCACGAGCCGCGACCCACAAAAAGGCGGCGGCGCACGCCGCCAAGAGAACCGAAGGGAGCGCCTGCCAGCCCAACCACGCTCCCGCCGCGCCCAGCAGTTTGGCGTCGCCGAGGCCGATGCCCTCGCGGCCGCGAAGCCGCTCGTAAAGCCAACCCATGGCGGCCAGCATACCATAGCCGGCGGCGGCGCCGGCGAGATGCTGGATCACAGGCGTGTCGGGCAGCATGAACGACAGCAACAAACCGGCTGCGGTGAGGGGGAGGGTCAACGGATCCGGTAGCCGGTAGCAGGCCAAATCGACGAAAGTCAGCGTGACCAGAGTCCAGCCGAGACCCAGGCTGGGCAGCAGAACGGCTCGCGTGGGAGCGACGATCGCCGCCCACGCGAACACCACGGCCATCGCCCCAACGACCAGCCGCGTCGCTGTTGGTGGGGCGGGTTGCGCATACCGGCTGACCACGATGGATGCAGCCCAGCCGGCCGGCAACGACGCTGCCAGCGCGCCGAGCGTATCGATCGCCTCGGTCTCGCCAAAGGCCACTCTCTCAACCTCCTGCTAAGCACCATCGCGGCGCCTTGGGACTTCCTACCATCGAGCGGACATCATAAGATGGCCACAGCCGGGGCGGCATGGAGAGTTCGTGATCAACATGCGGCTGCCCAGCCTGTTCCTGGCGTCATTCGGTGCGTCGCTCATTTCGACGACCTGGGCGTGCGCGTCCACCGGTCCGGACTGGCGCATCCTCGATCCATCTCCCGGGCCGACGATATCACCGCCGATCGACGCTATACCGCGCCCGCAGCCTCTGTTCATGGGAACGGGCGGAAACGTCGCCCCATTCATTCTCCCGGCGGCCGACGCCGCGCATGATCGCGCGTTGGATTGCCTGACCGCCGCCGTCTATTACGAGGCCGCCTCCGAGCCGCGCGCCGGCCAGGAAGCCGTCGCCCAAGTGGTTTTGAACCGGCTGCGTCATCCGGCCTATCCCAAATCGGTTTGCGGCGTCGTCTACGAGGGCGTCGGCGTGTCGAGCACCTGCCAATTCACTTTTGCCTGTGACGGCTCGACCTCTCGACGCCCGTTTCCACGCCTTTGGGAGGGCGCCCGCCAGGTGGCGCAGGCTGCGCTCGCGGGGCATGTCGCCGTTCAGGTCGGAGCGGCCACCCATTATCACGCCGTTTCCGTCAGTCCCTATTGGCGAACCTCTCTCGCGCCCGTCGGCCGCATCGGCAATCACCTGTTCTATCGGATGGTCGGTTGGCGCGGCACGGCCGCCGCTCTGACCGGCCAGTACGACGAAGACGAGCGACCGCCGCCACAGGGTGCTGCCGGCCTTTCGACCGTTTCGACCCACGGCGCCAAGCCGGCGGCCAAAACGGTCGACTTTACTGTGTGGGGCCTCAAGATGGCGACCATCTCGGTCGATCACGGCAAGATCGATGTTCGATCGCCGTCGTGAGTCCCGCGGTCACTCGCGGCGCGGCGACGGACCACCGACCATCTCATTTCGACGCATGGCGCCGTAAACACTCGACGGCGCCTCCGCCGGCTGCAAAAAAGGCGGTATGGACGACCAGACCAATTCCGTAAGTCTTGGCGAAAGGCGCGCGCGCCTGGCACGCTCATGGTTCGACGATCTCCGTGATCGCCTGGTCGCGGCCTTCGAAGACCTGGAGGATGCCGCTCCGACCGACCTGTATCCCGGCGAGCCGGGGCGTTTCGAACTCAAACCCTGGGTGAGGCCGGAAGGCGGTGGCGGGGTGACGGGGTTCCTACGCGGGCGGTTTTTCGAAAAATGCGGATTGCACGTATCGCGTGTCGAGGGCGTGTTCACCCCGGAGATGGCGGCGACCATGCCGGGCATCGGGGCGGATCGTCGTTTCGTGGCCACCGGCGTCAGCCTGATCGCCCACATGGCGAACCCGCGCGTGCCGGCGGTCCACATGAACACCCGCTACATCGCCACCACGCGCGGCTGGTTCGGCGGCGGCGCCGACCTCACGCCCCTCCTGGAGGCGCAACGCAAAGAATCCGCTCCCGACGCCGTTCGATTCCATGCCGCCTTGCAGGGCGCTTGCGACAAGCACGATCCGACCTGGTACGCACGCTATAAGGCCGAGTGTGATCGCTATTTCTTTCTGCCGCATCGGAATGAGCCGCGGGGCATCGGCGGCATCTTCTACGATCACCACGACAGCGGCGACTTCGACCGCGATTTCGCGTTTACGCGCGATGTCGGTCTGGCGGTGCTGGATGTGTATCCCGATATCGCGCGCCACCGAATGTATGAGCCCTTCACCGGGGCTGAGCGCGAGGAGCAACTCGTGCGTCGCGGTCGCTACGTGGAGTTCAACCTACTATACGACCGCGGCACGATGTTCGGCCTGAAGACCGGCGGCAACATCGACTCGATCCTGTCTTCGATGCCGCCGACCGCGAAATGGCCTTGAACCGTCGAACAGTCCATGATCACGGCGCCAACCCTGCGCCCCGGCGCGTCGCCCCTCTGGAGAGACCCTAAATGCGGAACCTGACGATCACCATGGCCGCCCTCGCGTGCTGCGTGGGCCTGTCGGTGTCGGCACAGCCGGCCGGCGCACCCCCGCAGTCTGGCCTCTACGCCCTGGAGCCGGTGCATACGCAAGTGTTGTTCGGGGTCTCGCATCTGGGTTTCTCGACCTATTACGGGACCTTCTCGGGGGCGTCGGGGACCCTACGGCTGGACGGCGCAAACCCCGTCGCCAGCCAGGTCGAAGTCAGGATTCCGACCGGCAGCGTCACGACTCTCAACGCCAAGCTGACCGAAGAATTGCGCGGACCGCAGTGGCTGGACGCAACAGCCTATCCGGCGATCACCTTCCGCTCCAGACAGATCGTCCGGACCGGCCCGGAAACCGCCGACGTCGTCGGCGACCTCACCCTCCATGGCGTTACCCACGAGGTTCTGTGGAAGGCGAAATTCAACCGGGCCGGCATCAATCCCCTCGACAAGGCCTATACCGTCGGTTTCGAGGTGTGGGGCGCGGTGCGCCGCAGCGACTACGGCGTCTCGACCTACGTGCCGATGGTCGGCGACGAGGTCAAACTGATCATCAGCGCCGCGTTCGAACGGCAGCCTTCGTAACGTCCGCGATGAATGGCGCGGAGAGTCTGGTCCGCACCCTGGCCGGGGCCGGTGTGGAGGTTTGCTTCGCCAATCCAGGCACGTCGGAGATGCACTTCGTCGCCGCCCTCGATGGCGTGGCGGAAATCCGTCCGATCCTCGGGCTGTTCGAGGGCGCGGTCACCGGCATGGCGGATGGCTATGGGCGGATGACCGGCAAGCCGGCCGCCACCCTGTTGCACCTCGGACCGGGATTGGCCAACGGCCTGGCCAATCTGCACAACGCCCGGCGGGCAGCGACACCGATCGTGAATATCGTGGGCGACCATGCAACCTACCACGCCCGTTATGACGCGCCCCTGGCGTCGGACATCGCCGGCTTCGCGCGACCGGTGTCGGGATGGCTGCATGCCTCCACCAGCGCCGCCGCCGTCGCATCGGACGCGGCCAGGGCCGTGGCGGCGGCGCTCGCGCCTCCCGGGCAGATCGCCACCCTGATCCTGCCCGCCGACACCGCCTGGGACGAGGCGGAGGGGCCCGCTCCCGCCCTCCCGCGGCCGGAGGCGCCGCAAGTGTCGTCCTCGGCTGTCGCTCGCGCGGCCGAGGCTCTCAGGTCCGGCCGGGGAACCGCCATTCTCATGCGTGGCCAAGCGTTGAGCGAGGCCGGCCTCGCCGCCGCCGGCCGCATCGCCGGGGCGACCGGCGCACGCTTGATGTGCGATACTTTCGCACCCCGGATCGCCCGTGGGGCGGGTCGGGTGGTCGTGGAGCGCATTCCCTATTTCGCCGAGCAGATCGTCGATTTCCTGGCTGCGGTGGAAACGCTGATCCTGGTGGGAGCCAAGCCGCCGGTCTCGTTCTTCGCCTATCCCGGCAAACCCAGTTGGTGCCTCCCGGACGACGCGACCATTTTGCACCTCGCCCACGCCCACGAAAATGCCGTCGCCGCTCTCGAACATCTCGCCGAGGCGCTTGGCTCGCCCGCCGATCCGCGCGGCCGGGCCGCTTTCGAGGTTCCCGGCGCCCCGAGCGGCCCGCTGAACCAGTTCAGCGTCGGCCAAACCATCGCACGCCACCTGCCCGAGCACGCGATTCTGGCCGACGAAGGCGCGACATCATCGCTCGGCACGATGCTGGCGACCGCATCGGCTGCTCCGCACGATCATCTGGCGCTCACCGGAGGCTCGATCGGTCAGGGGATCCCGCTGGCGACCGGCGCGGCGGTGGCGTGCCCCGACCGCAAGGTCGTTTGCATTCAAGGCGACGGTGGCGCCATGTACACTCTGCAGGCCCTGTGGACCCAAGCCAGGGAGCGCCTCGACGTCGTCACGGTGATTTTCGCCAATCGGTCCTATTCGATCCTCAACATCGAACTGGCCAGGGTCGGCGCCGGCAATCCCGGTCGCAAGGCCCTCGCCATGCTCGACCTTCACGACCCGACCCTTGACTGGGTGCGGCTGGCCGGCGGCATGGGTGTGGAGGCCTCACGGGCGGAGACCAGCGAAGCGTTCGAAATCCAGTTCGAGGCGGCGGTCCGCTCACGGGGACCGAGGCTCATCGAGGTCGTTCTTTAAACCAGGGCGCTCAACGAGACAAAAACCGGCTTATCCAACGGCTGAGCCGAGGCCGGTCGTCGGGCTTCTGATAGGAGGCCAGCGCGCGGTCGGCGTCTTCGAGGCCATAGCGCTTGCCGCGTCGCGCCGCGATCAGGGCCATGGCGTACTCCGGTTCGAATTCGGGATGCAGCTGGATCGAAAAGGCCGGCTGATCGTCGTAGGCCAGCATTCCAAAGGGGGTGAACTCGCTGCCGGCCAGCACCGTCGTATTCGGCGGCGGCACGACCACTTGATCCTGGTGCGACGCCGCCGCGAACAGGGCATCCGCCTCGTCCATCCATTCCCTGCGCTGGCGGACATCGTAGCGGTGCAGACCGATGCCCCAACCCTTCGGCGACTTGATCACCTCGCCGCCGAACGCCTCGGCCATCAACTGATGCCCGAAACAGACGCCCACGATGGCGGCCTTCCCCTTAGCGTCACGCAGGAAATTCCGGGTCGGCGCGATCCACGGATCGGGGTCGTAGACGCCCGCGGCGGAGCCAGTGATCAGGTAACCGTGGTTGTCCTCCGGCCGGTCCGGAAACTGGTTCGCGCGGACGTCATAGATCGTCCAATCGAACGCCGTCTCGCCCAGCAGATTTTCGAACATGGCCCCATAGCCGCCGAAGCGACTTTCGAGGTCGGCCGGCGGCGAGCCCGTCTGCAAGATTCCGATCTTCAAAACACCATTCCCTGCACAACCGATTTCAGACGCTCGATCACCGATGGTTTGTCGAGGGTGAAATCGGCATCGATCCACCAGGCTTCCACCTCTCGCAGGATCGCGCCGACCATCGGCCCGCGAGGCGCCCCGGCCGCGACCACCTCGTCGCCAGTGAGCGGGAGCGTCGGCTTCGTCCAACTGCGGGCCACAGGAATCAGCGCCCGCCATTGATTGCCGGCCCCAGGTCGTTCGGCCGCGGCCCAGGCCAGCATGACGCGATCACAGAAGGTCTCGGCCCCCGACTGATAGACCGCCTGGCGCACCTGGCGCGGACTCATCCACGACACCAGACGCGGCATGGCCCCCAGCGCCGACACGACCCGAGCCTTCTGGTGGTTTGACAGCCGCAAGCGGTCCGCCGTGAAACACCCTACGGCAGGATCGTCCGGCAGCAGAGCCGTCAGCCGCAACAGCGGATCACCGGAGAACAGCTGCTCGGTCTCGATCGCGACCAGATTTTCGAAGCGGCCCAGGCCGACGGCTCCGGGCACCGCGACGGCGAGCACGCCACTGTCGGCCATCAGCCTGACGGCTGGCCGGGGATCCTCGGCGGCCAACAATCCAAGAAGCTCCTTGGCCACGCGCTCCGCGGACAAATCATCGATCAGTCCGCGCAGTTTCGAGCAGGCGGCCAGAGCGGCCGCGTCGGGGTCGCCCCGGCCATACCAGGCGCGGAATCGGAAGAACCGCAGGATCCGCAAGGCGTCTTCACGGATACGGGTCTCCGGATCGCCGACAAACACGATGGCCCCGGCCGCGACGTCGTCGATACCGCCGCCGGTGGGATCGAACACCCGCCCCGCAAGGTCGGCGTAGAGAGCGTTGATCCGGAAGTCGCGTCGCGCGGCGTCCTCGGACCAATCGCGGGTGAAAGCGACAACCGCTCGGCGCCCGTCGGTCTCGACGTCGCGGCGCAGGGTGGTGATTTCAAAGGCCCGGCGGTCGACGATCGCGGTGACCGTCCCGTGCGCAACTCCGGTCGGTATCGCCTTCAGACCCGCCGCGCGCAGGGCCGCGATCACTTCGTCCGGCGTCAGCATGGTTGCGATATCGATATCGACCACCTCGCGGCGCAGCAAAGCGTTGCGCACGCAGCCGCCGACGAACCGGGCGCAGTCCTCCCCGCCCGCCTCCGTCAAGGCGGCCATCACCCGCAGGGTCGCGGGGTGCGTCAGCCAGCGCTGCGGCGGCAGCGTCGGACCGGCGCCGGACTTTACGGTCGCGTCACTCAACCGGCTCTCCATAAAGCCGGTGGTAGAGGGCGCGCAGGATGCCAGCCGTCGCCCCCCAAATGAACCGATCTTCCCAGGTCATCCCGTAAAAGCGTCGGGTGACGCCCGTGGGGATTTCACGCTCGTGTTCCAGGTGATTCGCGGGGTCCATGAGGAACTCGAAAGGCGTTTCAAAGACATCCGCGACCTCGTCGGGATTGATGGTCAGGGTGAACCCCGGCTCGATGAAACCGACGACGGGGGTGATGTGATAGCCGGTGCCGGTCCGATACGGCGTGGACATTCCGGCCAGCGTCACCAGTCGATGATCCAGACCGATTTCCTCCTCCGCCTCGCGCAGAGCCGTCTGCCATGGCGCCTCGCCCGCATCACAGCGGCCGCCGGGCAAGGCGACCTGACCGGTGTGGCTGCGCAACGAAGTCGGAACGGCGCGTCAAGATCACCGACGGCCCATCAGGGTGTTCGACCACGCCGACCAACACGGCCGCCGGTTTCAATACGCCGTGCGGCGTGGTCTCGTTGTGAGGATCGAGGTCGAAATCCGAACGCATCACCCCGGTAGGCGCCTGGCGACAGTCGAGAGGGTCCAGCCGTCCGGCGACCCAGGCGCGAAAAGCCTTCACGTGGGTTGCGTCTCGCTCGGCCCGATCGGAAACCATACGCCCTTGGAATGCACGCACATGGCCGGACCGTCGGCCGTGTCGCGGTCCTGCGCCATCTCCGCCAGCTCGTAAAACACCGGCCGCGATATCAGAGCTTCCAGGCCTCGCCTGACATGAACATAGGGCCGCGGCTCGCCGGAAGCCGGGTCGATTTCGACACGCACCGCATTGTCCGGGCCGGCCACCACCTCATCTCCGACATTGGTCGTGAACCTGAGGGCGTCACCGATCCGGTCGACGCGCACGGCGACGAACGGCGCGTCCTCGACCTTGATGGCGAGCTTTTCCACGGGCGTGACCAGGACGTATCCTTCAGGATCGCGGCGTAGCACCGTGGAGAACAATCGGACCAGCGCGTCACGGCCTATCGGCGAGCCCTCGTGAAACCAAAGTCCGTCGCGACGGATGACAATGTCGATTGCCCCACAGTGGGCCGGGTTCCACAGGTGCACCGGAGGCAGCCCCCGGCCCGGCGCCTGCTTCGCCGCGGCGATCACGCCTTCCAATCCGCCCGCGCCCGCCGCCTGGTTCATGGGCCTAGAGGTAAGCGCTCGCGGTTGCCGGCTCAAGCGTCGCCCGCAGGCCGATCATCGGATCAAGGGGCCCAGAGGAGCCGGACGGGCGTGCGCTGCTGACGCAGAACGGCCGCCACCGGCGGGGCGAAATTCAGATCGCCGATGGCTCGCTCGACCAGCGCGCGTTTGCCTTCGCCGGTGATGAGAATGACCAGCCGCCGCGCGGTCGTCAGCGCCGCCAGCGTCAGCGTCAGACGAGGCACGAAAGGGGCAAGGCCGGCTTCGGGCGCCACCATGCAGAATCTCTGGCCGTTCAGGTCGAGCATGGCCGCGAGATTGGCCGCGCCCGGAAACATCGACGCGACATGACCGTCCTCGCCCATGCCCAGAAGAACCACTTCGAACGGCGCCAGGGCGCGAACCGCCGGCTCGATCGACATCGCCTCCGCCTCGGGGGTTGCGGCCTGCCCGGTGAGCGGCAGGAACCGGGCGCTCGCCGCCGGGCCGACCAGCAGGCGCTCGCCGATCAGCCGGGCATTGGCCTCCGGCGACCCGGATGACACCCAACGCTCGTCGGTAAGCGTCACGGTCACCCTGGACCACCCGAGGTCCATCGCCGAGAGCCGGTCATAGGTCGCAGCCGGAGTCGAGCCGCCGGCGGCGACGAAAGACACCCGCCCCGGGCCCGAAAGACCCTCGGCCACGATGGAAGCGGCGCTCGCGGCAAGCTGATCCCGATCCGCATGGGCCTCGATTGCTGGCATCATGACCTCGACTTGTCCTTTCCTCTCGTCCGCGCGCCAGGCGTGGATCTAGGTTTGCGGCGGATATCCCCCCGTCTGCCTCAACGCTTCCCCCAAAGCCAACGCGGCGGCGGTGACAATGTTCAGCGAACGGGCCCCTCGGGCGATCGGGATGCGCAGTCGCAGGTCAGCGGCGGCGTGGACGAAATCAGGTGCGCCGCGGCTTTCCCCGCCCAGGATCAGCGTATCGCCGGGCAGAAAGCTCGCCTGCTGCAGCAGACTGTCGCCCCGCGTCGTGAGCAGGACCAGACGGCCGGCGCCGCGAGTCCGCCGGCGAAGGAACACCGGCCACGAATCGTGCCTTGTGACTCGGGCCAATCCGCCATAGTCCAGCGCGACGCGGCGTATCGCCGCGTCGCCGAGAGGGAACGCGCACGGCTCGATGATGTCGAGATCGACGTCGAGACAGGCGGCCAGCCGAATGGCGGCGCCGACGTTTTGCGGAATGTCTGGTTGAAAAAGGGCGAGACGCATTCTAAGCGAACCACGTTGCAGACCCGTCACCGCGGGAACAGTTCGAGGGGTGAGCCGAAATTGGCCGATAGCCTAGCGCAATCCACGTCCAGCCCATCGGAAGGGGTGGCCGATCCCGGCCGTCGCGACTTCATTAATATTCTCGCGGTCACCGCCGCCGTCGGCGGGGCCGCGGCAGTCGCCTGGCCGCTGGTCGACCAGATAAATCCGGCCGCCGACACCCTGGCCCTCGCCTCCCTGGAGTTCGACCTGAGCAAGGTCGCGCTCGGCCAGGAGGTGACCATCGCCTGGCGCAAACAACCCGTGTTCATCCGCCATCGGACGCCCGCCGAAATCGCCAAGGCCAAGGCCGACGACCACGCCCCGATGAAGGACCCCGCCACCGACGCATCGCGGGTTAAGCCGGGGCATGAAGAGTGGTTGATCGTCCTGGCCAGTTGCACCCACCTCGGCTGCGTACCGGCCTTCGCGCAAGGCGAATACGGCGGCTGGCTGTGCCCGTGCCACGGCTCGGTTTACGACACGGCGGCCAGGATCCGCAAAGGTCCCGCGCCCAAGAATCTTTTCCTGCCGGACTACAAGTTCCTCTCCGACACCAAAGTGAAGATCGGCTAGGCCCTGACGATGAGTGGACCCTCGACCTATGAACCCAAGTCGGCCATCGAGCGCTGGCTCGACACGCGCCTGCCGATCATCCGGTTCGGAGCGGACCTCGCCGACTTTCCGACGCCCCGAAACCTCAATTACTGGTACACGTTCGGTGGCATCCTCACCTTTTGCCTTCTGGTGCAGATCGTAACCGGCATCGTGTTGGCGATGCACTACGATCCCAGTGGCGCCGGCGCTTTCAAGAGCGTCGAGCAACACATCATGCGGGATGTGAATTTCGGCTGGCTGATCCGGGGCCTGCATGCCAACGGCGCGTCGATGTTCTTTCTGGCGGTGTATATTCATATCCTGCGCGGCTTCTACTACGGCTCGTTCAAGGCGCCGCGCGAAGTGCTCTGGCTTCTCGGCTGCGTGATCTACTTCCTGATGATGGCGACCGCCTTCATGGGCTATGTCCTGCCGTGGGGCCAGATGAGCTTCTGGGGCGCCAAGGTGATCACCAATCTGATCGGCGCCGTGCCGCTGATCGGCAATATGCTGACCACGCTGCTCTGGGGCGGTTATTCGGTCGATAGTCCCACGCTCAACCGGTTCTTTTCACTTCACTACTTGCTACCGTTCGTGATCTTTGCGGTGGTGGCTCTGCACATATGGGCGCTGCACGTGCCCGGGAACAGCAATCCCACCGGCGTCAATGTGAAGAGCAAATCTGATACGGTGCCTTTCCATCCTTACTACACGGTGAAGGATGGTTTTGCGATCGCGGTATTCATGCTGCTGTTCGCCCTGTTCGTGTTCTACCTGCCGGACGCCTTCGTCAAATCCGACAACGAGATTCCCGCCAACCCCTTGGTCACGCCCGCCCACATCGTACCGGAGTGGTATCTGCTTCCCTTCTACGCCATCCTCCGGGCCATTCCGGACAAGCTCATGGGCGTCATCGCCCTGGCGGGCGCGGTTCTGATGCTGTTTCTGCTGCCCTGGCTCGACACGTCGAAGGTCAGGTCGATGCGCTATCGGCCCACCGCACGGATCTATTTCTTCATCTGGATCGTGGCGTGCCTGGCGCTCGGCTGGTGCGGTTCGCAGGAGCCGCAAGGCCATGTGATCCCGGGCGTTACCGGACCTACGCTCATTGATTACGACCTCAATAGCGTGACCTGGCTCAGCCGCATCTCGGCCTTCTACTATTTCGTCTACTTTCTGGTGATCACGCCTCTGCTGGGGCTGAGGGAGACACCCTTGCCGGTGCCTGACTCGATCTACACTCCGGTGCTGTCGCACCCCGTGGCCGCGGAATAGGCGAAAGGTAGGATGGTGCTCAAAGCCCTTGTCATCGCCGCGCTCACAAGCGGGCTGCTGATCGCCGGACCGGCGCTCGCCGAGTCCACTCAGCTACCGCCGAAAGATGTCCATTGGTCGTTCGAGGGCCCGTTCGGTCACTACGATCAGGAGCAACTTCAACGCGGGTATAAAGTGTATCACGAAGTCTGCTCTTCGTGCCACGCGATGAGCATGGTGGCGTTCCGCAACCTCGGAGACCCCGGCGGACCGTTCTGGGACCCGAACTACAAAAACTCGAACGACAACCCGAAGGTCAAGGCGATCGCCAAGGACTTTCAGGTCGCCGACATCGACACCGATAGCGGCGATACGATCAAGCGCCCCGGGATAACGGCCGACTACCTGCCATCGCCGTTCGCCAATGACGCCGCCGCGCGCGCGGCGAACGGCGGCGCCTTGCCTCCGGACATGTCGTTGCTGGCCAAGGCGCGGGAAGGCGGCCCCGCCTACATCTATTCGATCGTCACCGGTGACACGGCCGATGCACCGCACGGTCTGGATGTGCCGCCGGGAAAATACTACGATCCCTTCATCGCTGGCGACATGTCGGCCTATTGGCACGGCGACCCCAACAAGGTGCCCAAGGGCGGATTCATCGCGATGCCGCCGCCGCTGTCGGACGACAGGGTGACGTTCGACGACGGCGTCAAGGCGTCCGTGAATCAGGAAGCCAAGGACGTAGCGGCTTTTCTCGAGTGGGCCGCCGACCCCAAGATGGAAGAACGCAAACAGACCGGGGTTGCGGTGATGCTCTTCCTGCTGCTGTTCACCGGCATCCTCTATGCCAGCTACCGAAACGTATGGCGCAAGGTCGGCCACTAGGAGTGGCTCCCCGTGGGGGCGACGGCCCGGTCGCCGCGCGGGAAATTTGCAGCCAACCCTGCCGCAAATTCAGCCGTGTGTGAAATCGCGCCAGAATCCCGATGTCGATCGCGCCGGCGACACCGGGGCTGGGCGGATTGGCCACGTTTGCCGGAACCTGCTCGAAGAGATCGCCGCCGAGCGATAGTGCTCGCAGTCGCGCGAACGGTCCGCCGCGTTCGATCGCGCCGGTTTTCGGGGGCCGCGAATAGACGCCGTCCGCCACCCGCATGCCTGCCGATCCCGTCCCGAAGGTGAACCACCCCGCGCGATTGTGGACGCCGTCCGAAATGGTGGCCCACACCGCGGGCGTCCCGTTCAAGATCTGGATCGGCAAACGGGTCCCTCCAGCCGCGCCATCGGCAACGGTGCGCTCCACCCTCAGCCGGCACGGCGCGATATCGAGATCGACCACCAGACCGCGCAACACGTCTGCGCCCAGCACGCCGGCGATATTTGTCGGAAAGTCGCGGGTTCGATCATCCAGGTCGTCGACCGACGCCGTGACGCCGTCGATACGCTCGCCGGCGAGACGCACGGAGCCTTTCCATACGCCCGCGCCAAACCCCTCGGAAGCGGCGCGTGTCGAATGAAGCTGACTATGAGCCTGAGACAGGTCGACGATGAAATCACCGGCGAGCTGACCGAAGGCCGCGGGGGCGACCAGAACCCCCTGGTCGATCCAACAACGAGTTTCGCCGGCAATGACCGAATTCGAGCCGAGCGCGACAGCCAATGCCGCCCCCGCGACCCAGGTCCGCGCGCCCCGACCGATATGGTGGACCATAGCCAAGCCCGCGCGGCTCGGCGATAAGACGCTCGCGACACGAGAGGATGATGCATGACGGCTTGGGTGTTGGGCGTGATCGGCGGTTCGGGCCTCTATGACATCATGGGGTTGCAAGACGCGACATGGGTCGACGTGCAAAGTCCGTTCGGCGAGCCCTCCGACCAGCTGTTGACCGGCTTTCTGGCGGGTGTGCGATTGATCTTCCTGCCGCGTCACGGCCGGGGCCATCGTCTGCCGCCCACCAACGTCAATGCCCGCGCCAATATCGACGCTCTGAAACGGGCCGGCTGCACGGACGTGATATCCCTCTCGGCGGTGGGATCCCTGCGGGAGGCGCTCGCGCCCGGCGATTTCGTCATTGTCGACCAGTATATCGATCGCACCATCGCGCGCGAAAAAAGCTTCTTCGGCCCGGGATTGGCCGCCCATGTGTCGATGGCCAATCCGGTGTGCCCCCGCCTATCCGCCCTTGCGGCGGCGGCCGCGCGCGCCACCGGGGCGAGGGTCGTCGAGGGTGGCTGCTATCTCGCGATGGAGGGGCCGCAGTTCTCGACCCAGGCGGAAAGCGCAATGTATCGCTCCTGGGGTTGCGACGTCATCGGAATGACCAACATGCCCGAAGCCAAACTGGCGCGGGAAGCCGAGCTTCCGTATGCTTCGGTTGCGATGGTCACCGATTACGACTGCTGGCATGAGGAATTCGAACATGTCGGCGTCGCCTCGATTCTCGCCGTGCTCGCGGAGAACGCGGTGAAGGCGCGAGAACTGGTTCGTCAGCTGGCTCTCGGCCTGCCCCGCGACCGCTCACCCTCGCCGATCGACACGTGCCTTGATGGCGCCGTGATCACCGCCCCCGCCGCCCGCGACCCTGCGATGATCGCGCAGCTGTCGGCCGTGGCCGGACGTTGCTTGCGGTCAGCCTCGTGAACCTGGCCGACGCCATCCGCACCATCCCCGATTACCCGAAACCGGGGATATTGTTCCGGGACATCACGACACTGTTGGGTGATGCGCGGGCGTTTCGCCAGGCGGTGGATCAATTGGTGCAACCGCTCGCCGGCAAGAAGATCGACAAGGTGGCCGGGATCGAAGCCCGGGGATTCATTCTGGGCGGCGCGGTCGCTCATCAACTATCCGCCGGCTTCGTTCCATTACGCAAAAAAGGCAAATTGCCGCATCGGACACGGGCGGTGGAATACGCCTTGGAATACGGCCTCGACACCATCGAGATGCACCTCGATGCGATCCTCGAAGGCGAGCAGGTGTTGTTGGTCGATGATCTGATCGCCACCGGCGGTACGGCCCTGGCGGCGGTCGACCTCCTCACTCAGGCAGGCGCCCACATCGTCAGCGCCGCGTTTGTCATCGACCTGCCAGACCTCGGCGGCGCGCAAAGACTGCGAGATGCCGGCGTGCCGGTTTCGTGCCTGCTCGCTTTTGCCGGACACTGAGCTTGGATCCCAACTCCGCAACCAAGCCGGGTCCCGCCTGGTCGAGATTTCGGCGCATGCAGAACAGCCTCGCCCTGTCCGGTCTCCTGGCCTACGCCATCGGCGTCATGGAAGCCTGGCGGGTCATGCCCGGCGCCGCCGCGGCTGGTTTGACGCGCACCGTATGGATTCCCGGCGGTTTCTTCCTGGTCAGCCTGGGCGCGGTGCTCTTGGTGAGGACATTGCGCGAACTGGTCCGCCGCCACCTTCTGGCAAGCTATAGGAGCGGATTTGGCCAGACGATCATCTCGGTCTTGGCGGGCCTGGGCGTGATCATCGCGGCCGGAGGCTTTCTGGTGTGGCGCATAGAGATCGCGGCCCATGGAGGCCGCGATCCCGCAGGAGCGTTCGCCGGATTCGGTTCGGGGCTCGGCCTGCTGCTTGCGCAGGCCCTGCTCACCAGAGGTCTCGAGCGAGATCCCACCATACGGGCGGAGATCGGTCGGGATCGCGGCTAAAGTTCGCCCCGACCCCCGCCGTGACGAGCAAACAATTGCAAGGTGCGCAGACGGGCGAGCCGCGCCGCGTCTGGCTGGAAGTCCGCCCCGCGATCCGATGCGAAGCCATGGCCCGCCTCGTAGAGGTGGATCGGTATGTCCGGCTGGCTGGCGGCGATCATTTCGACCGTGGACGGCGGGATGCTGCCGTCGAGTCGACCGAAATGCAGAATGACCGGACAGCGCGGCGACTCGCCGATGAGTTCGGGGATGCGACGGCCGTAGAAGCTCGACACCGCCGCGACCCCGGCGCAACGGCAGGCTGCGAGCCACGCCGCCGTTCCGCCCCAGCAATATCCCACCACGAACACCGGTGGCGCCAACTTAGCCACCGCCGCGCTCAGATCGTCAGCGACCTGGTCCCAAGGTGTCGCCTCGGAGTATCGCCTCCCCTGGGCGACGCCGGTCGCGTCGGCGGTCACAGAGAACGAAGGCGCAAGCCGATCGAACAATGACGGAGCCAAGGTTTCGTACCCGTCCTCCGCATACCCTTCGGCAAGCCGGCGGATGTGATCGGTCACACCGAAGATTTCGTGGATCAGCACCAACCCACCACGGCGCGCGTCGGGTGGCTGCATTCGATAGGCGCCGAATTTGAATCCATCCGCCGGACTGATCAGCCGGAGGCTGGTCCCGCCGTTCACGCCCCGAATATCTCCAGCGTGCGCCTCCGGGCCAGATCGGCGCTGTCGGTATTATGGCGCGCGGGATCCTCATTGTTGAAGCCGTGCCCTGCGTCGTCGTAGATGTAGACCTGGACATCGGGATTGGCGGCCTGGACCGCGGCCTTGACCTCGTCCGCCGCAATGCCGGTGTCGAGCCGGCCGAAATGCAGGATGGTCGGGCACTTCGGCGCAAGCGCGGCGTTGGCTTGCACCAGGCTTCCGTAATAGCTCGATGCGCCGGACAACCCGTCGAGCCTGCAGGCCGCGAGCCAGGCGAGGGATCCCCCATAGCAGTAGCCGACGACGAACACCTTGCCTCTCGGCGCAAGGAAATCACGGCAGGCGGCTATGTCGGCCAGCGGTTCGTCGAGCGGGGTGGCGCGCGCGTGGGCGATGCCCGCCGCCATGCCCGATGCGTCGTGAGCCGACACGAAGCCGGGTTCGCGCCGGTCATAAAGCGAGGGCGCGATCGCCTCGAAACCCAATGACGCCCAGCGATCCACGTCGCGACGAATATGCTCGTCGAGGCCGAAGATCTCCTGAATGACGATCACACCGCCCTTTCGCGGGCCGCGGGGGCTCGCGTGATACGCGGTGAAGGTGAAGCCGTCTTCAGTCGAGCTCTTGATGCCGACCATCTCGCCCATGGGTATTTCCTCGTGAGGTTGAAACAATCGCTGTGGGTATTCAGACATTGAACCGGAAGTTCAGCACGTCGCCGTCTCGCACGATGTACTCCTTACCTTCGGAGCGCAGTTTTCCGGCTTCGCGAGCGCCGACTTCGCCGCCGAAACCCACATAGTCGTCGAATGCGACGGTTTCAGCACGGATGAAGCCTTTCTCGAAGTCGGTGTGGATCACTCCGGCCGCCTGTGGGCCAGTGGCCCCGACCGGTATCGTCCAGGCCCGGGCCTCCTTGGGTCCCGCGGTGAAATAGGTCTGCAACCCCAGCAGCCCATAGGCCTCGCGGATCAGCCGATCGAGGCCTGGCTCGGCAAGTCCCAGCGTCGCGAGGAACTCCCCACGCTCCGCGACGTCGAGCATGGCGATTTCGCTCTCGATCTTCGCCGAAATCACCACCGCCTTGGCATTGTCCCTGGCCGCGCGTTCGACGACCTGAGCCGAAAGGGCGTTGCCTGTCGCCGCCGAATCCTCGTCGACATTGCAAACGTAGAGAGCGGGCTTCGAGGTCAGCAACTGCAACATGCGCCACATTTTGGCGTCGTCGCTCGCCACCTCGACCGAACGGGCCGGGCGGCCGGCGCTCAGCGCCCGGAGGGCGAGGGTAGCGAGGCGCAGGGTGGCGACGCTTTCCTTGTCGCCTCCTTTGGCTCGCTTCTCCAAGGCTTGGATCCGTCGCTCGAGACTCTCGAGATCCGCCAGCATCAGTTCCGTATCGATGATGTCGAGATCGGACAGCGGATCGATTCGACCCTCCACATGGGTGACATCGCCATCGGCGAAGCAGCGGGCGACGAGGGCGACGGCGTCGCAATCGCGGATATTGGCGAGGAACTGATTGCCGAGGCCCTCGCCCTTGGCGGCGCCCCGGACGAGGCCGGCCACATCGACGAAGGTCATGCGTGCCGGAATGATCTCCTTCGACTTCGCGACCCTCGCCAACGCCTCCAGACGCGGCTCCGGCACGGCCACCTCTCCCACATTCGGCTCGATCGTACAGAATGGATAGTTCGCCGCCTGGGCCGCGGCTGTCTGGGTCAGGGCATTGAACAGTGTGGACTTGCCGACGTTGGGCAGGCCGACGATGGCGACTTTGAGGGCCATGGAGTCTCACGTTTGGGCAGAACGGAAGGGGCGGCAACTAGCACGTTCGACGGCCATTGGCGAAAGTCGTCAACTGCCATCGACAACCGCCCGCGCCGCCAGGTCGCGCCAGGCTTTCGCTTCTCTGCGGAAAACCGGATTCGCCCTGGTGATCCGACCGTCGATGTCGGCCAGCGCCTCACGGGCTTCCTCGGTCCGCCCCGTGCGCGCCAGAAACGCCGTATAGCGGGCGAGACCTTCCAGACCGGGAATCCGACCCGACGCCCATTGGTACGCCGATTCGGCTTCACTCATGCGGCCGAGACCCTCGTAGACCCGGCCCAGGGCCAGAACCGTCGCGGGGTTTCGCGCCTGGTCGCCCGTCTCGCCGAGGGCGTCGAGGATAGACAAGGCTTCGTCAAATCGCCCGAGTTCGATGAGGCTCATCGCCCGCCCCATCAGCAAGGCTGGATCGGCTGCATGGATGCCCTGGGCCGCCTCCCGGTAGAGCGACTCGGCCTCCTGATGGCGCCCCTGGGCGGAAGCCGCTTTGGCCAGGCGCATCTGGTTGCCGACCGTCGGCGCGTCGTCGCAAGCGGCTTTGGCCTGGCGGTATTCTCGCGAAGGATCCAGGAGCCCTCTGGCTTCCTGGCCGAACCGCCGCGCCTTCGGATCGCGGGCCATCGAAGGCAGCACGATCGCGACCAGATAGACGAGGCCACCGAGCGGCTGGAGAAAGAGGATGATCATCAGCCAATACAGCTGCTGGCCGGTCCGCACCGCATGAACGCAGAGGACGATCGACAACAGCAGCGAAAGCCCCACGGTGGGAAGCACTTCAGTCCTCCCTTGATCGCACGGCGGCGCGCGGATCCAGTTTGGGAGCCGGCGCGAGCCGCAATACCTCGGCCTGGTAGCGCTCATCATCTCCCGCAGCGAGGAATGCCAGAGCCGACCCCGAGCACGCCTCGATCAACGGGCCGAGCCAGTCGGCCTCGACTTTGTGAAAATCCGAGAGAACATGGCCCTGGACGAGATCCTTGTGGCCTGGATGGCCGGTTCCAAGGCGGGCACGGCGGAATTCCGGCCCGATCCTGCCGGTGATCGACCGGATTCCGTTGTTGCCGGCCGCACCGCCGCCGGTCTTCATCCGGAAGCGGCCCGGCGCCAAGTCGATCTCGTCGTAGAACACGACGAGATCGGCCGGTGACAGTTTGAAAAACGCGAGCGCATCCCCGACGGCGCGGCCGCTCTCATTGTAAAAAGTCTGCGGCTTGAGGAGCATCGTCCGAACCTTGCCCGATGGGGTGGTTATCTCCCCTTCGCGGGTCAGGCTCGCGAAACGCGACCGTTCGGCCGCAAACGGCCAGTGATCGGCAATGGCATCGACCACCATCGCGCCGACGTTGTGGCGATTTTTGGCGTATTTCGCGCCGGGATTCCCCAACCCCGCCAGGAGCAACATTTCACAGACTCAGTCCGCCGGGAACTGCGCCCGGCTCGCCATTTCAACTGGCGCCGTCAGCGCCCTCACCGGCGTCGGCCGATTGCATGGCCGAGGACGTGGCGATCGATGCCACTGTCGCCTCGCGATGGTGTGGGGTCAATCGCACGCCGGTCGGCAGGGGAATATCGAGGCCTCGGACCGTGGCGCCGATGTCGAGCCCCGTGAGATCGACGACAACCTCCTCAGGAATTCGGTCGGCCGGGGCCAATAGCTCCAACTCATGCAGATTGATATTCAGTGCGCCGCCGCGCTTGAGGCCTGGTGACGCCTCGTGATTGCGAAAGTGGACAGGAACCGAAATCCGGATCAGTTCATGCTCTCCGACCCGGAACAGATCGAAATGCACCGGCGTGTCGGTGACCGGATGGAATTGCACGTCCTTGGCGATCACGGGTTGCACTTCCTCCCCGTATTTCAGGGTGACGAGATGGCCCAGCAGTTTGCCGGTGTGCAACGCCTTGTGAAACTCGCCGGCTTTCACCGCTATCGGCACGGGCGCCTGGTCGCCACCGTACAGGATGCCGGGCACCAGCCCATCGCGCCTGACCTGACGCGCGCCACCAGTCCCCGCGCGCTCGCGCACCAGTACGTTCAATACGATATCGGCCATGGCCTCGCCTCAAAATGCAACGGCCGCGCGGATGAAACGGCCGCGCGGCCGACAATTCCTGAAGACCTCGCCGAGGCCTGTCAAAATGGGTGGGCTTAGATACACGCGGGCCCGCGATCATGCAACGCCTGCTTTTCGCTCGCCGTTCGCGTCGCGGAACGATTTTTTTGCGGCGGAAGCCTGATCTCTGATGACACGGACAGCGAGATCGGCCAAATTTGCGCCGGCTCGTTTTGGGGCTGCACTCCATTGGACGGACGCGCCATGGAACCGCGACGCTGGTGGGCGCTTCTCGCCGTTCTGAGCTTGACGCCCGGTTGTGGCCGGAATGGTCCCTCGCCGGGGACGCCGGCCCAGGCCCCGGCCGTGGCGGCGGCCCCGTCGCCTCCGTCACCGACATATACGCTGGTAATGACCTGGATCAGCGGACAGCAGCCTCCCCAGACCACCCAGACGGTGTTCCACGACCCGGCCAGTTGCGACCAGGCTCGGGATGCGGCCATCGCCGAGGGGCGCAGACTGGCGCTCGAGGCCCTTGCGACGGCGCCTCCCACGACGGCGGCGCCCGCGTCGCCCCCACGCCGCTACGTCGGTTCGACCATGCTGCCGAGCGACGCGCCCGCGACCGCCGCCGCCGGCGCCGCCGTTCCGGCGCCACCACGCGTCGCCGCATTCTGCGCCACCGATGATGTCGGGCACGCGTCCGTGGCGCGATCCGGACCATAGGCCCGCAGCCACGCGTCGATCGCACGATCGGCATGGCGCTTCAGCGCCGGGAGCCGGGTGTCGATTTCGGCGCCGAGCAGGGCCCGGTTGACGATATCGGATTCCAGGAGACCCCGCAGATGCATCGCCATGATCCAGGAGTCGCCGCCGCGTAAACGGCCGCGCGCGACTTCCTGCTCGACAAACGCCGCCATTTTCGACCAGGTGACCTGCGGACCCCGCTCGAACAAGCGTTGGCCCAGTCCAGACCGGGATCCTTCGGCGATCAGGATACGTCGAACCGCCAGGACGTCCGACGACAGAGTCAACTCGAGAAATCGGGCTCCGAAGCGTTGCAGGACACCCCTGAGATTGCCCGACGGCCTGAGCGTTTCGAAGACCTTGGCCGCCTGGTCATGCGCCGAGTCCAGCAGGACGGTGAGGAACAGGTCTTCCTTGGAGGTGAAATAGCGATACAGCGTCGCCTTGGAGGCGCCGACCCGGGCCGAAACGGCGGTCATACTGGCGCCGGCAAAGCCTTGTTCGCGCAGAACCGCCGCGGCCGCATCGAGGATGGCTTGGCGTTTAGCGTCCGTCTTGACGCGCATGGTCCCTCCTTTCCGATACCGACCGGTATCATTTCAGGTTGACAGGGGCGAGGGGGTATCCGTATCCAAAGGAGGCGAGAAGGAACCGCGTCGCACGCGGCTCCATTCGAGCGCCCAGGCGGCGGTTTGCTTGCGTGTGAAAGGGCCAGTCCGCGTGAACCCGATCGAGGAGGAGGCCGGCGAGCGTCCCGGCGCGCTGGCGCGCTGGCGTTGGCCGCTGCTGGTCGGCGGACCGACTTTGCTCCTGGCGGCCGTGGCTTATTTCGTACTCACCAGCGGGCGCTTCGAATCCACGGACGACGCTTACGTGCAAGTCGGCAAGGCGCCGATCAGCGCCGAGATCGGTGGCCGGGTGACCGAGATCGACGTCAAGGAGAATCAGCGCGTGAAGGCGGGTCAGGTTCTGTTCAAACTGGACCCGTCCGATCAGGCAGTCGCCGCCGATCGGGCCGACGCCGCGCTGGCGGCGGCTCGCCTACAGGTCGTCTCGCTGAAGGCGGCCTACGAGCAGCAAAAGCTGATGCTGGCGTCGGCGGTGCAGACGCAGGCCTATGCGTCGCGCGAAGCCTTGCGTCAAAAGGCCCTGTACGACGCGGGCGTGTCGTCCAGACAACAATCCGATGAGGCCGCCCACGCGGCCGAACTCGCCGACGCCGCGGTTCTGGTGGCTCGTCAGCAGACCGCCGCCGCCCTCGCCAGCCTCGGCCCCGCGGCCGCCGCCCCGGACGCCTATCCGGCCGTCCTGTCGTCCAAGGCGGCGCGTGCGGCCGCGGCTCTCGACGTCGCTCATACCGTGATCGTCGCGCCACTCGGTGGTGTGGTCACCAGGGTCGATCAGCTTCAGCTGGGAACCTATGTGAACGCCTCGCAGACAGTGTTCTGGCTATTGTCCGGCGAGCCGTGGGTCGCGGCGAACTTCAAGGAAGACCAACTCGGCAAGATGCGGGTCGGACAACCGGCCACGATCAAGATCGATGCCTTGGGTGGCCGCGAATTCGCCGGCCATGTCGACAGTTTCAGCCCTGGCGCCGGCGACAGCTTTTCGCCCCTGCCGGCGCAGAACGCCACCGGCAATTGGGTCAAGGTGGTTCAGCGACTGCCGGTGCGAATCGCGTTCGACAACGTGCCGCCCGAGGTCGCCGCCCGCGCCGGCCTTTCCGCCAAGGTCACTGTCGACGTTCGGCGCGGCGCCTCGCCAAATCGCGCGCCGCGAGCCTGATGGCGAGCCTCGCCATCGCCCGGCCGGTGCTTCTCGCGGGCTTTGCGCTGGCCATCGGCCTGGCCGCATGCACCACCGTCGGGCCGAACTTCGTCAGGCCGGCGACGCCGGCCGCGCCTGGTTACGCCATGGCCAACGACGCGGTCACCCAAGTCGCGCGCCTGACGCCCGACGCACGATCGCCGGGCCTCTGGTGGACCGCCTTGGGCTCCCCGGAACTCGACGCGGTGATGACCCAGGCGCTGGCCGGCAACCAGTCGGTGGCGGCTGCGGATGCCGCCCTGGCGAAGGCGCGGGCGGAGGTCCAGAGCGTCCGCGGCGGTTTGGATCCCCGCCTGGACGGGACCGCCAGCGCGGAGCGCGAACGCATCAACTTCCAGACGTTCGGCTTCCCCAACATCGCCAACCCCACCCTCGACGCCTATCAGGTCGGCGCCACGGTCTCCTATGATCTCGACCTGTTCGGTGCGGTCCATCGGCGCCTCGAGGCCGCCAACGCCGCGGCGGAGGCTCTCGGCTGGCGCGCCGACGCCGCTTATTTGTCGCTGACCGGCAACGTCGCCCTGCAGGCGGTCCGCATCGCCGGGCTTCGCGCCCAGGCCGGCGCCATCAAGGAAATTCTCGCTGACGACCAGCGCAACCTCGACCTGATACACGCCGCCCAATCGGCCGGTGGCGAACCTCGGGCGGCAATCGCCGGAGGTCGGGCGCAACAGGCCGCCGACGAAGCGCTGCTGCCGCCGGTCGACCGCCAGCTGGCGATGGCGCGGCATGCCCTGGCCCTGCTGGTCGGCAAATCGCCGGCCGAGTGGTCGGCGCCGGATTTCGATTTCGCCGGCTTCAGCCCCCCTGGCGAGATACCCGTCGAACTACCGTCACAGCTAGCGCGCAATCGACCTGATATTCTGGCCGCCGAGGCCGACCTCCACGCCGATACCGCTCGGATCGGTGTCGCTGTCGCCAATCTGTACCCTGATGTTCGCCTGACCGCGGGGTTGACGCAGGGCGCGCTGACGCCCGGTTCGCTGTTTTCCTATAATTCGACCGGCTGGTATTTCGGACCTACGGCGACGTTGCCGATTTTTAACGGCGGATCGCTGCGCGCCGACAGACGAGCGGCGGAAGCCCAGGCCAAGGTGTCCTTCGCCCAGTATCGCCAGACCGTGCTGACCGCGTTCGTGCAGATCGCCGACGTGCTCACGGCTTTGGCGCACGACGACGACCAGTTTCGCGCGGTCACTCACGCACAGTCGGCGGCCCAATCGGCGCTCAATGATGCGCGCGATGCCTATCGCCTCGGCGGGGGGCCATTGCTGGCGGTCATCGACGCTCAGCGCCGGCTCGATCGGGCGCGCCTAGGCGTCGTCGAAGCACAGGGCCAGCGGCTCGCCGACATGGTGACGCTGTTCGCCGCCACCGCGCGGGACTGGCGTTCGGGCGCCAGAATGCGAACCGGTGTTTGATTATGCGCTGGCGCTGGAATCAGGTTCGATGCTAGCCATGCAGGTGACGTTCACCCTAATATAACGATTTGGTCGTCCTTATAGAAACCGATCAATCCATGAAGTCTCGAGTGACGTCATACGGTGAGGGGGCATAAAAAGGAAAGGTGGTTCGCGTTGGAGCCTACGAATATTGAGGCGCCAGAATACTTCCATAAAGTGGTTGATTGTCAGTGGGCGTGTCCGGCCCACACGCCGGTCCCGGAATATATCCGGCTGATCGCGCAGGGGCGCTACACCGACGCTTACATGGTCAACTGGAAGTCCAACGTCTTTCCGGGAATTCTCGGACGGACTTGTGATCGCCCGTGCGAGCCGGCGTGCCGGCGCGTGCGCGTCGAGGACGAGCCGGTGGCCATTTGTCGCCTCAAACGCGTCGCCGCCGACAACAAGGACGATGTGGCCGGTCGCCTGCCGCCGCCGGCCGCCGCGCGCAACGGCAAACGGATCGCCTGCGTAGGGGCCGGGCCGGCCTCACTGACCGTCGCCCGCGACCTCGCGCCGATGGGCTATGAGGTCGTCATCTATGACGCCGACGCCAAGGCGGGCGGCATGATCCGAAGCCAGATCCCGCGCTTTCGCCTGCCGGAATCGGTGATCGACGAGGAGGTCGGCTACATCACCGGCTTGGGTCTGGTGATGCGTCTCGGACAACGTATCGACAGCCTGAAAACATTGCTCGAACAGGATTTCGACGCCATTTTCATCGGATCGGGAGCTCCCCGCGGCCGCGACCTGACGATCCCCGGCCGCGAGGAGGCCGCGGCCAATATCCATATCGGCATAGACTGGCTGTCGAGCGTCTCGTTCGGCCATATCGAGACGATCGGCCGGCGGGTCATCGTTCTCGGTGGCGGCAACACCGCCATGGACTGTTGCCGGACCTCACGCCGCCTGGGCGGTGACGACGTCAAGGTGGTCGTCAGCTCCGGCTTCGAGGAAATGAAGGCGTCGCCCTGGGAAAAGGAAGACGCCATGCATGAGGACATCCCGATCCTCAACTGGCTGGCGCCCAAGGCGTTCACTCACGAGGCTGGCAAGCTGACGGGGGTGATCTTTCAGAAAGTCGGCGCCGTGGTCGACGACAAGGGTCGGCGCCAGTTGAGGCCGACGGGCGAGCCGGACGTGCATCTCGAGTGCGACGACGTGCTGATCGCGGTGGGACAGGAAAACGCCTTTCCGTGGATCGAGCGCGACATCGGACTCGAATTCGACGCGTGGGATATGCCGGTGGTGAACGAGGTCACCTTCGCCTCGACCAACCCCAAGGTGTTCTTCGGCGGCGATGCGGCTTTCGGGCCCAAGAACATCATCTGGGCGGTCGCCCATGGTCACGACGCGGCGATTTCGATCCACAAGTTCTGCCAGGGCGAATCGGTGGAAAACCGGCCGCCACCGGGCGTGACCCTGGTCAGCCAGAAGATGGGCATCCACGAGTGGAGCTACGACAACGACATCTCCAACGCCCTCCGTCATCGGGTTCCGCTTCGGGACAAGGCGGAGGCGCTCGGCAATGTGAAGCTCGAAGTCGAGCTCGGCTTCGACGAGGCGATCGGCTATCGCGAGGCGCGGCGGTGCCTCAACTGCGACATCCAGACGGTGTTCGCCGAGCCCCTGTGCATCGAGTGCGACGCCTGCGTCGACATCTGCCCGATGGACTGCATCACCTTCACGCAGAACGGGCCCGAAGCCGACCTTCGCCAACGCCTCAAGGCGCCGGCTCTCAATCTGCAACAGGATCTCTACGTCTCCCGCGATCTGCCGACCGGCCGGGTGATGGTCAAGGACGAGGACGTCTGTCTGCACTGTGGGCTGTGCGCCGAGCGTTGCCCGACCGGGGCCTGGGACATGCGAAAATTCCTGCTGAACATGACCCACGCGGAGGGTGCATGTCAGAGGTAATGGATCAGGCCGATGCGCGGGGCGGCCCCGCGCCCTTGGCGGCGGTCAACGACTTCGTGGTCAAGTTCGCCAACGTCAACGGCTCCGGCTCGGCCAGCGCCAACGCGCTGTTCGCCAAGTCGATCCTGCGCATGGGCGTGCCGGTCGCGGCGCGCAACATCTTCCCTTCCAACATCCAGGGCCTGCCGACCTGGTACGAAGTGCGGGTGAGCGGGGCGGGCCGCCTGGGGCGGCGCGGCGGCGTCGATCTGATGGTGGCGATGAATCCGCAGACCTGGACCAAGGACGTCGCCTCCATCGAGCCCGGCGGCTACCTGTTCTACGACTCCACCAAGCCCCTGCCGCACGACGGCGTGCGCGACGACATCACCCTGATCGGCCTGCCGCTGACCGCGATCTGCAACGCGGCCTACACCGACCCGCGCCAGCGGCAGCTGTTCAAGAACATCATCTATGTCGGCGCCCTGGCCTCCCTGCTCGGCATCGAGACCGGAGGTGACCGACGCCCTGATCGCCGAGGAGTTCAAGGCCAAGCCGCGGCTGATCAAGCCCAATCTCGATGCGCTGGCCATGGGCCGCGACCATGCGGCGCGAGCACCTGGCGCCCGTGGGTCTGAAGGTGCGCCGCGCCGACGAGGTCGGCGACCGCATCTATGTCGAGGGCAACAGCGCCGCGGCGCTCGGGCGCGGTCTATGGCGGCGCGACGGTCTGCGCCTGGTATCCGATCACGCCGTCGACCTCGCTGGCCGAGGCGTTCATCGGGCTATTGCGAAGACTCTGCGCACCGATCCGGAGACCGGCGAGGCGCGCTACGCCATCGTCCAGGCCGAGGACGAGATCGCCTCGATCGGCATCGTCGTCGGCGCCGGCTGGAACGGGGCGCGCGCCTTCACCTGCACGTCCGGGCCGGGCATCTCGCTGATGCAGGAGTTCGTCGGCCTTTCCTACTTCGCCGAGATTCCGGCGGTGATCTTCGATGTCCAGCGCGGCGGTCCCTCCACCGGCATGCCGACCCGCACCCAGCAATCGGACATTCTGTCCGCCGCCTACGCCTCGCACGGCGACACCAAGCATCCGCTGCTGTTTCCCGAGGATCCGACCGAGTGCTTCGAGATGGGCGCGCTGGCCTTCGATCTCGCCGACCGGCTGCAGACCACCATCTTCGTCATGCTCGACCTCGACATCGGCATGAACGAGTGGCTGTGCCGGCCGTTCGCCTGGGACGACACCCGCCGCCTCGATCGCGGCAAGGTGATGACCTACGAGGCCCTGGAAGCCGGCGCGCCGTTCGGCCGCTATCGCGACGTCGATGGCGACGGCATTCCCTATCGCACCCTGCCCGGGCGTCCACCCCAGCCGCGGCGGCTATTTCACCCGCGGCACCTCGCGCGACCCGGACGCCCGCTACAGCGAGGAGGGCTCGGTCTACGTCGCCAACATGGAACGGCTGCTGGCGCAAGTTCGAGACCGCCAAGTCCCTGATCCCGGCGCCGATCGTGCGCAAGGCCCAGCGCCGCACGCCCTACGGCGCCATCTATTTCGGCTCGACCACCCCGGCCATGCACGAGGCGCTGGAGATGCTGGAGGCGCGGCGGCGTCCACCTCGACGCCCTGCGCGTGCGCGGCTTTCCGTTCTGCGACGCGGTGATCGACTTCATCGCCGACCATGAGACGGTGTTCGTCGTCGAGCAGAACCGCGACGCCCAGCTTCGCACCCTGGTGATGATCGAGGGCGGGGTCGATCCCGGCCAAGCTGGTCGCCGTGCTCAACTACGACGGCTCGCCGATCACCGCCCGCTTCATCACCGAGGAGATCTCCGAGCGCATGCGGCGTCTCGCGGAGACCGCGCCCAGCCAGGCCGCCGAATGACCTACATCGCCAAGCCCCGCCTGCATCATCCGCTGCTCAAGCCCAACGGCCTGGGCTTCACGCGCCGCGACTACGAGGGCAAGGTCTCGACCCTGTGCGCCGGCTGCGGCCACGACTCGATCTCGGCCGCGATCATCCAGGCCTGCTACGATCTCGACCTGCCGCCGCACCGGCTGGCCAAGCTGTCGGGCATCGGCTGCTCGTCGAAGACGCCTGACTATTTTCTCGGCAACTCGCACGGCTTCAACAGCGTGCACGGCCGCATGCCCTCGGTGCTGACCGGCGCCAACCTGGCCAATCGCGAGCTGATCTACCTGGGCGTCTCCGGCGACGGCGACAGCGCCTCGATCGGCCTGGGCCAGTTCGCCCACGCGATCCGGCGCGGGGTCAACATGACCTATATCGTCGAGAACAACGGGGTCTACGGACTGACCAAGGGGCAGTTCTCGGCCACCTCCGACAAGGGCTCGAAGTCGAAGAAGGGTGCGGTCAATCACGATCAGCCGATCGACCTGGTCGGGCTGGCCCTGCAACTCGGCGCGGGCTTCGTCGGCCCGCAGCTTCTCCGGCGACAAGGCGCAGCTGATCCCGCTGATCAAGGCCGCGATCCTGCACAAGGGCGCGGCCTTCATCGACGTCATCTCGCCCTGCGTGCAGTTCAACAACCACGCCGGCTCGACCAAGAGCTTCGACTATGTGCGCGAGCACAACGCCGCGGTGAACCGGCTGGACGTGATCGTCGAGCGCGACGAGATCACCGTCGACTATGCGCCCGGGACGGTCGAACTGGTCACGCAGCACGACGGCTCGGTGCTGAAGCTGAGCAAGCTGCCCGAACGACTACGATCCCACCGATCGGATCGCGGCCATCAGCCAGCTGCAGATCGCATCACGCCGCGCGGCGAGATCCTCACCGGCCTGCTCTTTGTCGATCCCGACGTCCCGGGACCTGCACGATCATCTCGGCACGGTGGCCACGCCGCTCAATCGGCTCGGCGACGCCGAACTGACGCCCGGCGCCGCGGCGCTGGCGGCAATCAACGAGACATTGCGATAGGCGCCTGCGAGCGCTAGGACTAAGCGATGAATGGGCCCGGCGGCTCATCTTGTACTAGTAACTGCAAGATTGGTGACGCGATGCCGGACGGAGCGACTTCGGACCATGTCGGACGTGGACGCCGGGACTCGGAACCCGGCGCCGACGCGCCACGCCGGCCTGGTCGCCTGGGTCGGCGAGATCGCGGCGCTGACCAAGCCCGACCGGGTCTACTGGTGCGACGGCTCGGACGAGGAATGGGAGCGCCTGACCACTGAAATGGTCGCGTCCGGCACGCTCAAGGCGCTCAATCCCGCCAAGCGTCCCAACTCCTTCTACGCCGCCTCCGATCCCAAGGACGTCGCCCGCGTCGAAAGCCGCACCTTCATCTGCTCGCAAGAGGCCAGACGACGCGGGTCCCGACCAACAACTGGCGCGACCCGGCGGACATGCGCGCCGACGCTCAACGGCCTGTTCGACGGCTGCATGCGCGGGCCGCACGATGTATGTCGTGCCGTTCTGCATGGGCCCGCTCGGCTCGAAGATCAGCGCCCTCGGCGTCGAGATCACCGACAGCCCCTATGTCGTCGATTTCGATGCGGATCATGACCCGCATGGGCAAGGCGGCGCTCGACGCAACTGGGCGAGGACGGCTTCTTCGTCCCCGCCGTGCATTCGGTGGGCAAGCCGCTGGCCAAGGGCGAAGCGGACGTGCCCTGGCCGTGCAACGACGACCAAATACATCGTCCATTTCCCGGAGACCCGGGAGATCTGGTCGCTACGGGTCGGGCTATGGCGGCAACGCCCTGCTCGGCAAGAAATGCTATGCCCTGCGCATCGCCTCGGTGATGGCCCGCGACGAACGGCTGGCTGGCCGAGCACATGCTGATCCTCAAGCTGACATCTCCCCGAGGGCGCCGTGCACTATATCGCCGCCGCCTTCCCCAGCGCCTGCGGCAAGACCAACCTCGCCATGCTGCAGCCGACCCTGCCCGGCTGGAAGGCGGAGACGGTCGGCGACGACATCTGCTGGATGCGGTTCGGCGACGACGGCCGACTGTATGCGATCAATCCCGAGGCCGGCTTTTTCGGCGTGGCCCCGGGCACCGGCCACGGCACCAACGCCAACGCCATCGCGTCGCTCACCGAGAATTGCATCTTCACCAATGTCGCTCTGACCGATGACGGCGACGTCTGGTGGGAAGGCCTGACCGACACGCCGCCGCCCAGACTCACCGACTGGAAGGGCAGACCCTGGACGCCGGCGAATGGCGAGCCCGCCGCCCATCCGAATTCCCGCTTCACCGCGCCCGCCGGCCAATGCCCGGCGATCGCTCCGGAGTGGGAGGATCCCAAGGGCGTGCCGATCTCCGCCATCCTGTTCGGCGGCCGCCGCGCCAGCGCCGTGCCTCTGGTCACCGAGGCGTTCGACTGGCGGCACGGGGTGTTCCTGGCCTCCAACGTCGCCTCGGAAGGGACGGCGGCGGCGGAGAACAAGGTCGGCGAACTTCGCCGCGATCCTTTCGCCATGCTGCCGTTCTGCGGCTACAACATGGGCGACTATTTCGCGCACTGGCTGAAATTGGGGGCCGCCGCCGACAGCGCGAAACTACCGAGGATCTTCTTCGTCAACTGGTTCCGCAAGGACACGGCGGGCCGCTTCGTCTGGCCGGGCTTCGGCGACAACAGCCGGGTGCTGAAGTGGATCGTCGAGCGGCTCGAAGGTCTCGCCGGCGCCAACGACACTCCGATCGGCCGGCTGCCGGCCAGGGAGTCGCTCGACACCAGCGGGCTGACGCTGACCGACGAGCAACTCGACCTGCTGCTCACCGTCGACGCGGAGGTCTGGCGCGAGGAAGCGGCGCTGATTCCTCCGGCCTACAAGAAGTTCGGCGACCGTCTGCCGCGCGAGTTGTGGGACGAGTATGACGCCCTCCTGGAACGTCTCGCCGCCGCCTGACGCCGCGCTTTGACCGGCGACGCTGGCCAAGGTTGCATCGCCTTGCGAAGGAAGGCATGGGATACCGCCGATGAGACGCCCAAGAGCGTCGCGACGGGAGCAGGACGCCCATGACCCAAGCCGCGCCGACCGAGGCCATTCTCGAACCCGATCTTCCGATCGTCGACCCGCACCATCACCTGTGGGACCGCCCACGGGCGATGGTCGCGGCTCTGGCCGATTCCAAGCATGACTTCTCCCGGGTGATCGAAAAATCCCCACGCTATCTTCTCGACCAGCTGATGGCCGACCTCAACACCGGTCACAACATCCGCGCCACCGTCTATATGGAATGCGGGGCCTTCTACCGGGCCGATGGCCCCGCGCCGCTGCGCTGCGTCGGCGAGACCGAATTCGTGAACGGCGTGGCCGCGATGAGCGCCAGCGGCCTGTATGGCGAGGCCCGCGCCTGCGCCGGCATCGTGGGCCATGCCGACCTGACACTCGGCGGTGCGGTCGGAGACGGTGCTCGACGCTCTGATCATGGCCGGCAACGGCCGTTTTCGCGGCATCCGCCATTCCGCCGCCAGCGATCCCGACCCGCAGGTCCTCGGCCCGCTGCACGGCCGGCCGGAGGGCCTATACCTCGATCCTACGTTCCGCGAGGGCTTCGCCTGCCTGGAGCCGCTGGGCCTGTCGTTCGACGCATGGATGCTGGAGCCGCAGCTGCCCGACCTTATCGACCTGGCCAGGGCCTTTCCCGGCACCCAGATCATTCTCGACCATGTAGGCACGCCGCTGGGCCTCGGCGCCTACGCGGGCCGGCGCGATGAGCGGTTCGCGGTCTGGCGCGACACACATCAGGGCGCTGGCCGCCCTGCCCAACGTCGCGGTCAAGCTCGGCGGGCTGGCCATGGTGTTCCCGGAGTTCGACTCGTTCCTGGCCGACCCGCCCGCCCCTTCGAGCCAACTCGCGGCCGAGTGGAAGCCGTATATCGAGACATGTATCGAGGCGTTCGGCGCCCGAACGCAGCATGTTCGAGAGCAATTTCCCCGTCGATCTCGGCAGCTGCACCTACCCGATCTTGTGGAATGCCTTCAAGCATATCGCCGCCGACTATTCCACCGACGAGAAGACCGCCCTGTTCAGCGGCGCGGCCAGTAATATCTACCGCCTGACGCTCTGAGGACCGGATGCATTACAAGGAACTGAAGGTCGCCTGGTCGGAACTCACCGCTCCTGGGGCCGCGTTCGAAATCGACACCATCGAGGTGCGTGGCGCGCCGATGAAGATCTACAAACACGCGCCGCCAACCGTGCGCGACCTGTGGCTCGCTTCGGCCGCCTTCGCCGACCGCGAATACCTGATCTACCAGGACGAACGCATGACCTATGCGCAGGCGCACGCACAGGTCGGTTCGATCGCGGCCTGGCTGGTCAGCCAGGGAGTGAACCCCGGCGACCGCGTCGCGATTGCAATGCGCAACTACCCCGAATGGATCCTGATCTATTGGGCCTGCGTCAGCATGGGCGTCGCCGCGGTCGGCATGAACGCCTGGTGGGCGCCCGAGGAACTCGCCTATGTGATCAGCGACTCGCGGCCGAAGGTGATCTTCTGCGACCGTGAACGCCTGGAGCGTCTGCTGGAGACGCCGAGCACGACTGTGGGTGCGACGCTGGTTGCAACGCGGGTGGAGAGTCTGCCCGGCCAGCGTCATCGACTGGGCCGAGGTGATCGAGCACGGGGGCGGGATACCCGAGGTCGCCGTCGATCCCGACGACGACGCCTGCATCTTCTACACCTCCGGCACCACCGGCTTTCCCAAGGGCGCGCAGCTCACTCATCGCGGCTGCATCCACAATCTGATGAGCATGATGTTCTCAGGCCAGGTCACCGCGCTGGCGACGCAACGCGCCACGGGCGTGGTTCCCGATCCGGACGCGCCCGCGCCGATCCCGATCGCTCTGATCACCACGCCGCTGTTCCACGTCACCGCCAACAACTGCGGGGCCTACCCGGTCACCGCGGGCGGCGGCAAGCTTGTCCTCATGTACCGCTGGGAGCCGAAGGAGGCGCTCCGCCTGATCGAGCGTGAACGTGTCACCTCGATGAGCGGCGTGCCGGTGATGTCGCGCGAGTTGATTACCCACCCCGATTTCGACAGCCACGATCTTTCCAGCCTGATGACCCTGGGCGGGGGCGGCGCGCAGTTGCCACCCGACCTGGTGCTCAAGATCGACGCCAGCGTCGCCGCCCGGCCCAACACCGGCTACGGCATGACCGAAACCTGCGGCATCATCACCGCCGTATCCGCCGACTTCTTCGTCGACAAGCCCGCCAGCGCCGGCCCGGCCATGCCCTGCTACGACACCAAATGCGTCGACGACGACGGCGCCGAGGTTGCGCACGGCCAGTTGGGCGAGCTTTGGGTGCGCGGGGCCCAGGTCATCAAAGGCTATATCAACCGGCCCGAAGCCACGGCGGCCTCGATCACCGATGGCTGGATGCATACCGGCGACATCGCGCGCCTGGACGACGACGGCTTCATCTTCATCGTCGACCGCAAGAAGGAGATGGTTCTGCGCGGTGGCGAGAACGTCTACTGCGCCGAGGTCGAGGCCGGCGTCTATCGTTGCGATGCGGTCGCCGAATGCTCCGTATTCGGCGTTCCGGACGAGCGTTTGGGCGAGGAGGTGGCGCTGGCGGTGCACCTGCGTCCGGGCATGAGAGTCACGGCCGACGAACTGCGCGTTCACCTGTCCACGATCATGGCCAAGCACAAGATCCCCCGCTACATCTGGTTCACCGACGAGCCCCTGCCCCGCAACGCCAGCGGCAAGTTCCTCAAGCGGGAACTGCGCGACACGCTGAAACTGGATCTGGCGGCGTAGATCCTCTTCTCCCCCTGGGAGAAGGTGGCCCGAAGGGCCGGATGAGGGTCGCGGGGCCGTGCGCGGTGCGTTGCTCACCGCACCGCGCTCTGCATCGGCGCCCTCATCTGTCGCTTCGCGACATCTTCTCCCAGGGGGAGAAGAGCGTCGACGCGCAAAACTACGATTTATGAAGCCGGTAGCCCCATGAAGGGGAGGGAGGATCGGGTCAGCGACCTTCGAAGACCGCCGGGCGCTTTTCCATGAAGGCGCGCATGCCTTCCTTGGCGTCCTCGGTGCGCAGCAGCGGCAGCAGTTGCAGGAAGACGTGGTGGACGTGGTCGTTGAAGGTCTCGTCGAGACCCATGCGCATCATGCGCTTCGACGCCTGAACAGCCAGCGGGGCGTTGGCGGCGATCTCGGCGGCGAGGGCGCGGGCGACACTCATCAGTTCGGCCTCGGGGACGACCCGGGAGGCGAGGCCCATCTCGACGCATTCGTCGGCGGTCAGGGTGCGGCCGGTGAAGATCAGTTCGGCGGCCTTCGACCAGCCGATCAGGCGCGGCAGGAACCAGGTGCCGCCGGATTCCGGCAGGATGCCGCGCTTGGTGAAGGCCGCGGCCATCTTCGCGCCGCTGGCCATCAGGCGGATGTCGCAGCCGAGCGCGGTGTCCATGCCATAGCCGGCCGCCGAGCCGTTCAGGGCGCAGATGGTCGGCGTGCCCATGTTGAAGAGCACCGTCGGCGGGGTTTCGCGCAGGTCGAGATTGGTCATCACCCGGCGCCTCGAGGCGACGCCGTCGCCGCCGCCCTGCGTCGCTTCGCTCAGATCCAGGCCGGCGCAGAAGGCCCGGCCCGTGCCGGTCAGGATCACCACCCGCACGTCGGGGTCGGCGTCGGCGGCGATCAGATGCGCGGTCAGTTCGTTCAGCATCCGAGGAGATGGTGTTCATCCGCTCGGGACGGTTGAGGGTGATCGTCGCGATGTGGTCGGAGACTTCGTAGAGGACGTCGGCGGGGCGACGGTCGGCGGGGCGCGTTCATTGGGCGGCTTCTCCGACGGTTTCGCGTGGCGTCTTCCAGGGTAAGCCCAACTTCGGCGAGCACCTCGACGGTGTCGCGGCCAAGCGTCGGCGGGTCGCGGCGTATGGTGGCGGGGCTGCGCGCGAAGCGGATGCCCGGGCTTCATGGCGCGATAGCGGCCCTCGCCTTCGAGGTCGCGTTCCTCGAACAGGGTCTGGCTGAGCTGCGGGTCGTGCGAAGATCTGCTCGGGCTCGTTGGCGACCATCACCGGTATCGAGTGTTCGGCGCACAGGGCCATCCATTCGGCGGTGGTCCGGGTTGCCGGTCGCCTCCTCCATCATGGCATTGTATTCCGCGACCCGCGCCGCGGCGCCCTGTCTGGAGTTGAAACGCTCGCTCTCATAGGCGTCGGGGATGCCGCCCAGGGCCATGAACCGCGCCGCCTGCGCCTGGTTGGCCGGCATCACCATCAGGTGGCCGTCCTTCGTCTTCCACGGCTTGCGATAGGGGGTGATGGTCGTGGTGTGGCCGAAGTGGCCGGTCGGCGGCACGTAGGTCTCGTTGTAGAGGTGCTCGGCCATCAGATAGCCGGTGAAGGTCTCCAGCATCGGCACGCAGACATACTGCCCCTCGCCGGTCGTGCTCCTTGTGGCGCAGGGCCGCCAGGGTGGCGATGGTGGCGAACAGGCCGCAGGTCTTGTCGGCGATGATCGAGGGCAGGGGGCGGAACACGGCGTCGGGATCGACCATGCCGGTCAGGCCGCAGGCCCCGGCCGCCGACTGGATGAGGTCGTCGAACGCCTGGCGCCCGGCGTAGGGCCCTTCGGGCGCATAGCCCATGGCCTCGACATAGACGATGTCCGGCTTGATCGCCGCGACCGCGTCATAGGAGAAGCCCAGCCGCGCCATGGTGTCGGGGCGCATGTTGTGGATGAAGATGTCGCCGGTCGCGATCAGCTTGCGCAGCGCGCGCTTGCCCGGCTCGCTCTTCAGATCCAGCGCCACCGAACGCTTGTTGCGGTTGAGCGCCACGAACAGCGGCCCCATGGTCTTGGAGTTCGGCGGCTTGCCGCCGCTGCGCTGGCGATCGCCCGACGGCTCCTCGATCTTGATCACGTCGGCGCCGAGATCGCCCAGGGTCTGGGTGGCGTAGGGCCCGAGCACGAACTGGGTCAGGTCGATCACTCGCACCCCGGCCAGCGGCCCCGGCGAAGGACTGCGTCATTGCATCGTCTCCTCCCATGCCGGTTTCCTTTTGCGATGGCGGCTCTAGGGGAAGGCAATGGGCTTTGACAATGCCAATCGGGCGCGGGTCCAAATGCGCCGCAACAGGGAGAAGCGAGCATGACCGAGCAACTGATCGAGACCTTCGCCGACGGCGTCGCCACCCTGACCATGAACCGGCCCGAGGCGCGCAACGCCCTGACCGGCGAGATGCAGGCCGCTCTGGCCGAGGCCGTGCCGCGCCTGGCCGCCGATCCGGCGGTGCGGGTGGTGGTGCTGACCGGGGCGGGCGGAGCGTTCTGCGCCGGCGGCGACGTCAAGGGCTTCGCCGCGCGGGCCGACCAAGGCGACGGCGGCGGACGGCGACTTCAATGTCGAGGCGCGCGCCCACGGACTGCGCGACCGGCATGGAAGTCGTGTCGCTGGCTGCATGAAATGCCCAAGCCGACCCTGGCGGTCATTCCCGGCCCGGCGGCGGGCGCGGGCCTGTCGCTGGCGCTGGCCTGCGACCTGCGCATCGCCGCCGACGACGCCAAGCTGACCACCGCCTTCTCCAAGGTCGGCCTGGCCGGCGACTACGGCGGATCGTATTTCCTGACCAAGCTGGTCGGTTCGGCCAAGGCGCGCGAACTCTACTTCACCGCCGACGTCATTCTGGGCTCGCAGGCGGCGGCGCTCGGCATCGTCACCCGGTCCGTGCCGGCGGCGGAGCTGGAAGACGCGGCGGCGGACTACGCCCGCTACCTCGCCGGCCTGCCGACCGTGGCGATCGGCTATATGAAGCGTAACCTGAATATCGCCGAGCACGCCACGCTGAGCGAACTGCTCGACAGCGAAGCGCCGAACATGGTCCGCACCATGATGACCGATGACCACAAGGCCGCCTCCAAGGCCTTCGTACAGAAGGCCAAGCCGGTGTTCCACGGCCGCTGACCGACCTACTTCTTGCGGTTGGCGAACGCGGCGATGCGCTCCTCCATGTCCGGGCCGCGTCCTTCGCCGCGATAGATTTCATGGGCGAGGCCAGCGCCGAGAGGCAGGCCATCGGTGTGCCGGATCAGGCGCTTGTTGGCGCGGTGGCTGAATGGCGAGTTGGCGAGGATCATCCGGCAGAAGGCCTCGACGTCGGCGTCGAAGGTCTCGTCCGGGAAGCACTGGTTGGCCAGGCCCATGGCCACGGCCTGCGCGCCCGAATAGGTCTGGCAGGTGAACATCATCTCATAGGCCTTGGCCTGGCCGATCTCGTCGCGGCAGGCGCTGGCTCAGCCCCCAGACCGGCGTGAGGGCCCAGCGGGCGTGGGTGTCCGCGAACTTCGCGTCTTCGGAGGCCAGGATGATGTCGCCGGCCAGGGCCAGCTCCAGCGCGCCGGTATAGCAGTGGCCGTGCACGGCGGTGATCACCGGCTGCGGCAGGCCCGACAGCGCCTCGATGACGTGCGACTGGAAGTTCGGACGCGGCAGCTTCTCGCCGGCGGCGATGTCGCCGAGGTCGTGGCCGGCCGAAAAACATTTCCCCGCGCCGCGCAGCACCACGCAACCGATGGTCTCCGCCTGGGTCGCCAGAACCTCGACATGCGCCAAGAGGTCCTCGAACACGCGGACGTTGAGGCTGTTGAGCTTCTCCGGCCGGTTCATTGTCAGCACGCAGAGGCCGTTATCATCATTTCGCAGCACAAGTCCGCTCATCGCGTCTCTCCCGTCCGTCGCTGTAAATTTCACACTCGCGCCATCGGCCGCGCGACGCCATAGAGGGCCGCGGCCGAGGCCAGGATGGCGAGGAGGATGACGCTCGCCATCGGCCGGGCGGTGCCGTCATGCAGAACACCGGTCAGGGCCGAGACCACCGCGGCGCTGGCGAACGAGGCGCCGCCCATCAGCGCCGATATCGACCCTGCCCGTGTCGGATCGATGTTGAGACCGGCCGCCTGGGTGTTCGCGCCGACCAGGCCGAACGAGGCCAGCACGAAGAACAGCGGAATCGAGCACGCCCCACATGCCGCCCCAGCCCGTGTAGGCATCCAGGGCGAGGATTGCGGCGCAGAGGATCGACGCGATGCGAGAGCGCATCAGGATCGACTCCGGCGAATGATTGCGCAGCAGGTGGGCGTTGACCTGGCTCATGGCGATCAGCCCCATGGCGTTGACGCCGAACACCAGGCCGAACTGGCTGGCGGGAATGTGGTAGGTCGCCGATCAGCAGGCTGGGCGAGGCCGCGAGGTAGGCGAACAGCGCCGCGCTGTTGAGGGCGCCGGCCAGCATGTAGCCGACCAGCCGGCGCTGGCGCAGCAGCGCCCAATAGGCGGCCAGGGGATTTTCGCCGCGCGCCTGGCGGGCGGTCTCGTGCGAGCGGCTCTCGCCGAGCGCGAAGAACATCCAGACGCCGACTACGGTCCCGAAGCCGGCCAGAAACCAGAAGATGGTCGGCCAGCCGCCGAACGCCAGCATCCCCGCACCGGCCAGCGGCGCGAGAATCGGCGCGACGCCCATGACCAGCATCAGCTGTGAGAGGATGCGGGCCGACTGGCGGTGTTCGAAGCGGTCGCGGACGATCGCGCGGGCGATCACCGGGCCGGCGCAGCCACCGAGCGCCTGGAAGAAACGCGCCAGGCACAGCATCGGCAGGCTGGGGGCCAGGGCGCACCACGCCGAGGCGGCGACGTACAGCGCCACGCCGGCGAACAGCGGGATGCGGCGGCCCCAGCGGTCCGAGGCCGGACCATGGAAGAACTGGCCGATCGCCAGCCCGGCGAAGAAGGTCGCCAGGGTCGCCTGAGAGGCGCCGGGCGCTACATGGTAACCCGCTGAAATCGCGGGCAGACTGGGCAGGTACATGTCGATCGAAATGGCCGCGAAGGCGGTGAGCGAGCCGAGCAGGATCACCGTCGCCCAGGGCGTGCGATAGTCGTCGACCGGCGCGGCGGTGTTCATCGCGGCCGGATAGACCCGCCGGAGGACCGCCGAACAGAGACCCCTCCAGCCGGCGGCGGGAGGCTGGTCAGAGCAGGTCGCCGCCGGCGGCGGCGGCCGTGGTGCCGTCGCGCTGGAACGCCTTGATGACGTTGCGGCCGACCGTCCAGCGATGCACCTCGTCAGGGCCGTCGACCAGGCGTTGCGAGCGGATATGGGTGTACCAGGCCGCCAGCGGGGTATCGCGGCTGTAGCCGAGGGCGCCATGCAGCTGGATGGCGGTGTCGACGACCTTGTGCACCATATGGGCCAGGAACACCTTGGCGATCGAGTTCTCCTGCCGCAGATCCATGCCCTTTTCGGCTTTATAGGCGATGTGCAGCAGCATCAGCCGGGCCATGTAGAGCTCGCTGGCGCAGTCGGCGAGCATCCACTGCACGCCCTGGCGTTCGGACAGGGGCTTGCCGAAGGTCGAGCGCTTGGTGACATGGGCGGTGGCCAGGTCCAGGGCCCGCTGCGCCATGGCGACGTTGTGCATGCCGTGGCGCAGGCGGCCGTAGGCCAGGCGGTGCTGGCCCATGTTGAAGCCGTTGCCTTCGCCGCCGAGCAGGTTCTCGGCCGGCACCACCAGATCCTTGATCTCGACCTCGGAGTGGCCGCCGCCCAGGATGTGCGACAGCGGACTCTCCGCGGCCATGGTCTCGATGTCGCGGACGATCCGGTAGCCGGGGTTGGGCAGTTCGACGATGAAGGTGCTGAACTGCTGGTGGCGCGGGGCGTCGGGGTCGGTCTTGGCCATCACCAGGGCGATGTCGGCGACGCTGGCGGCGCTGGAGAACCACTTCTCGCCGTTGATCACGTAGTTCTCGTTGCCGTCCTTGACCGCGCGGGTCTGCATGCCGGTGGCGTCGGCGCCGGCCGCCTTCTCGGTCATCGAATAGCAGATGCGCTTGTCGCCGTTCAGCAGCGGCTTGAGGAACTTCTCCTTCTGGTAGTCGGTGCCGTAGGCCAGCAGGGTCAGCATGGTGGCGTCGTCGGGACCCTGGGTGTTCATCGACAGGGCGCCCAGATAGCTTTCGCCCAGTTCCATCTGCACCAGGGCGTTGGCCAGCGGGCCCAGGCCCATGCCGCCATGTTCCTTGGGGATGAACGGGCACCAGAGGCCCTGGGCGCGGGCCTTGGCGCGCAGTTCGCCGAGCACGGTCTTGTAGTCGCGGCCGGCCAGCAGCTTCGGCTTCGGCCGGGATGCATTCGTCGTGCACCCAGGCGCGCACCTTCTCGCGGATGGCCTTGGCCTCGGCGGGGATCTCGAAATCGATGGACATGGCTGGTCGCTTTCTCCCGGGGTTTTCGGACCGGCCGCATGCACTCACGACCGACGCTTTTCTTCTAGCCAGCGCGCGCGCGATGCGTAGAGTCTTTTCTTCAATCCCAGCCGATTTTTTGAAGAAACGAGGAAACCCCCCATGCGTGAAGCGGTCATCGTCTCCTACGCCCGCACCGGCCTGGCCAAGGCCGGGCGCGGCGGCTTCAACATCACCCCCAGCGTGTCGCAGGCCGCTCACGCCATCAAGCACGCCGTCGCCAAGTCCGGCGTCGAACCGGAAGCCGTCGAGGACTGCTTCCTCGGCAACACCGTGCACGGCGGCTCAAACCCGGGGCGCAACGCCGCCCTGCTGGCCGGCCTGCCGATCACCACCGGCGGGGTGACCATCAACCGCTTCTGCTCCTCGGGCCTGCAGTCGATCGCCATGGCGGCCCGCTACATCATGGACGACGGGGCCAGCGTGGTGGTCGCCGGCGGGTCGGAGTCGATCAGCTTCGGCGGCGCGCGCGGCGCCTCGGAGCCGATCGATCCCAAGCTGACCGACGCCTATCCCGATATCTTCATGCCGATGATCGACACCGCCGACATCGTGGCCAAGCGCTACAACGTCTCCCGCGAATATCAGGACGAGTACTCGCTGGAATCGCAGCGCCGCATGGCGGCCGCGCAGCAGGCGAACAAGTTCGCCGACGAGATCGTGCCGATGGCCACCAAGATGAAGGTCGTCGACAAGACCGACCAAGGAAGAGAGCATCGTCGACTACGTCGTCACCCGGGACGAATGCAACCGGCCCGACACCACCCTGGAGGGACTGGCCAGGCTGGAGCCGGTGCGCGGACCGGGCAATTTCGTCACCGCCGGCAACGCCTCGCAGCTCTCGGACGGAGCGGCGGCGGTGGTGATGATGGAGGCCAAGGAAGCCGAGCGCCGCGGCCTGGAGCCGATGGGCCTGTTCAAGGGCTGGGCGGTGGCCGGCTGCGCCCCCGACGAAATGGGCATCGGACCGGTGTTCGCGGTGCCGCGACTGCTGGAGCGCCACGGCCTGACGGTGGACGACATCGACCTGTGGGAACTCAACGAGGCCTTCGCCAGCCAGTGCCTGTACTGCCGCGACCAGCTGCACATCGATCCGGAGAAATACAACGTCAACGGCGGCTCGATCGCCATCGGACACCCCTTCGGCATGACCGGCGCGCGCCTCGCCGGCCATATCCTTCAGGAAGGCCGCCGGCGCGGCAACGCCAAGTATGCGGTGGTGACCATGTGCATCGGCGGCGGCCAGGGCGGCGCGGGCCTGTTCGAAATCTATTGACGGTTCGCGGGGATCGGGCGGCCCAGCGCCGTCGCGATCCCCATCCGCCGGACTAGTTGCGCGGCTCGGTGCGATCGGCTGGCGGCGGTGGCCTGTGGGCCGGCGTCGGCGCGACGGGCGCAACGCGCGGCGTGGGCTGCGGAATCGGACCGCGCGCCGGCATCGAAGGCGGTTGAATGTGGGGCGGCGCCATACGGGGCGGCGGGTAACCTGGCCGAGGCGAGCCGGGGGGCGGGGCGAAAGCGGGACCGGAAGGGTGGTAGGCCGCGGCTGCGTTGCCGTAGGCCGGGTATCCGCGCGCGGCGCGCGCCTGATCGAAGGCGGCCGGACGCGGCGTGGCGACCACGGGCGGCGCGCCATGATTGACCCTGGCCAGCATCGAGCGATCGCTGCCCGCCATCTGCACGTGCCGCGCCTGGTCGGGGGTCAATCCGACATGCCGCTCGCGCATGGCGGCGAGTTGCTCGGGGGTCGGCCGGGCCGCCACGCCACCGACGCCGCCGCTGAAGCTGGTGCGATCGGCCCGCGGCGGCCCGATCACCGGGCGCACGAAGACGTTGGTGATCCGAACATTGCGGACGTTGTTGACGGCACGGTTGTAGAAAAACTCCCGGCCGCGCCAGTAGCCGCCCTGATAACCATAGCCGGTATAGCCATAACCGTAATCGATCCCGCCGTAGTAGCCGATGTGCGGCCCCCAATAGCCGGGGTGGAAGGCGTAGACGCCGTCACTCCAGCCCCACCAGGCCGGTGTCCACAGCAGACCGGCATCCGGCGGCAGGGCCCAGGTGCCGGGAACCCAGTAGAAATCACCGTAATCGGCGTCCCACGCCCAGTAGCCCGGCGTCCAGATATAGCCGTAGTCGGGGATCGGCGGCTGGTCGTAGACCGGCAGCGGCGGCGGCGGCAAGCCGACGGTGATGCCGATGCCGAACCCGAACTGCGCCAGACCGACGGTGGGAACCGCGGCCAACCCGCCGGCTCCGAGGGCCACGGCGAGGATGGTCGAGGTCAACAGACGCATGGCTGGCCGCGCGCCGGTCAACCTCAGGCGGCCGTCTTGGCGACCTTGGCGACCTTGGGGGCCGCGGGCTTCTTGGTCGCGGCCCGCTTGGCGGCGGCGGCCTCCGCCTTCGCGGCCTTGCGCTCGGCCATCGCGGCTTCGAGCGCGGGCAGCAATTCAGCCGCGTCCGCCTGTTGCTTGGGTCCCCCGGCGGTGGCGAGGTGCCGCGCGTTGGCAAGCAGATTGCTCAGCGCGACGTCGTTCATCGACGGGATTTTCTCGATCAGGCTCATACACGGTCGCTCCAAAAGGCTGCCCCGAGCCTACTATCCGCCTTTATGACGGTTTTTGAAAGGCGCAGCGGTCGAACGGCTCCCCGACGACCCCGTTCCCCTAGGACATACGGCTTGCCGGGCAACTCGAAATGGCCCTAATATCCAGCATCGAATTCGTTAGGGTTCGGCCGCTCTTCCATGCTCCTTCCTCTACAGGGAGCCCCCGGACCCGCATTCCGATCCTCACCGACTTTGATCGTCCGCATGGGGCATCCTTGTGGCGCGGTTTTAATTCCTCCCAAAGGACTAGATCTACATGGCAACCGGTACTGTCAAATGGTTCAACGGCACCAAGGGCTACGGCTTCATCCAGCCGGATGCCGGCGGCCCTGACGTCTTCGTGCACGTCTCCGCGGTCGAGCGCGCGGGGCTGGGTTCGTTGCGTGAAGGCCAGAAGATCACCTACGAACTCGAACGCGACTCCAAGAACGGCAAGATGTCCGCGGGCCAACTGCAGGCCTGAGCGGCGGGGGTGTGGGGGACCCCCCGACTTTGGATCGAATTTCGGGCCGGCGCGTTGGATTCGCGTCGGCCGTTTTTTCGTCTCGGGGCCGGCGCTGCCCCTTCCATGCGATCGGAAACTCGATGCGGACTACGGAAATCATCGCGCGCCGGACGACGGCGATGTTTCTGGTGCTGGCGGTTTGCGGCTGCGCCTCCACACAGCTGCACGAATCCGGCGCGCTGAGTACCTACCGCGGCCTCGAGCCGAGCAAAAAGGCCGGGGCCAAGGCCCTCTACAAGGCCGATCCGGCGGCGCTCGAAGCCGCCAAGACGGTTCGGATCGATCCCGTGCGGCTGCGGGGCAGGATCAGCGACAAGATCACGCCCGAACAACGCGCTTTGATCGCCAATGAGGTCGGTCGCACGCTGTGCGCGCGGCTGGGAGCGAACAGTCAGTTCAATATCGTCGGGCCTCGAGCTCCGGCGGACCTGGTGGTGCGGACCACGATCACCGGCATGACGCCGACCAACAAGACCGCCGCGGAAGCGTCGCTGGGGGTCAAGGTGGTCACCGCCATCGTCGGCATTCCGGTGTCGCCGCGCGTGCCCATCGGCCTGGGCACCTTCTCGGCGGAGGCGGAGGCCGTCGACCGGCATGGGCATCAGGACGCGGCGCTGGTCTGGACGCAGGGCGCCAACGATTTCCTGACCGGAGCGCGGGTGTCGACGGTCGGCGACGCCTACCAGTTGTCGGCGGCGTTCGCGACCAACATGGCGCGCTTGATGATCGAAGCCAAGGACCCGGTGCGTACCGTCGACATCGGGCCGATCGACCCGAAGCATCCGCCCGAGGCCTGCGAGGTCTACGGCCAGGGTGAAAAATCCGGATTCGTCGACAGCATGTTCGGGATCGCGCCCGAAGCTGTCGACAAGGGCAAGCCGCAGTAGCCGAGCGAACGGCGAGAGGAATTGGGGCGGCGCTTGCGTGGGGGCGTGGCGCGTTCTAAACGCGCCGCTTAGCCTTACAATCCATCACCGCCGAACGCGTGGTCCCGCGCGCTCGCCATGGCGCGCGAGACCAACATGCCCCGACGCACGGATATCGCCTCCATACTGATCATCGGCGCGGGGCCGATCGTCATCGGACAGGCGTGCGAGTTCGACTATTCCGGCGTGCAGGCCTGTAAGGCGCTGCGCGCGCAGGGCTATCGGATCATCCTGGTCAATTCCAATCCGGCCACGATCATGACCGATCCCGAACTGGCCGACGCCACCTACATCGAGCCGATCACTCCGGAGATGGTCGAGAAGATCATCGCCAAGGAACGGCCCGACGCCCTGCTGCCGACCATGGGCGGCCAGACGGCGCTGAACACCGCCCTGGCGCTGGAGGCCAACGGGGTGCTCGCGAGATACGAGCGTCGAGATGATCGGGGCCCGCGCCGAGGTGATCGACAAGGCCGAGGACCGCGGCAAGTTCCGCGACGCGATGACCGCCATCGGCCTGGAGAGCCCGAAGTCGCGGGCCGCCCATACCCTGGACGAGGCGCTCGAAGCCCAGAAACTGGTCGGCCTGCCGGCGATCATCCGGCCGTCGTTCACCCTGGCCGGCACCGGCGGCGGGATCGCCTACAACCTCGAGGAGTTTCGCGAAATCGTGGAGCGCGGACTGGATCTTTCGCCGACCAGCGAGGTGCTGATCGAGGAGAGCGTACTGGGCTGGAAGGAATACGAGATGGAAGTGGTCCGCGATCTGGCGGACAACTGCATCATCGTCTGCTCCATCGAGAACATCGATCCGATGGGCGTGCACACCGGCGATTCGATCACCGTCGCCCCGGCCCTGACGCTGACCGACAAGGAATATCAGCGCATGCGCACCGCCTCGATCGCGGTCTTGCGCGAGATCGGCGTCGAAACCGGCGGCTCCAACGTCCAGTTCGCGATCAATCCGGCCGACGGGCGGATGGTGGTGATCGAGATGAACCCGCGGGTATCGCGCTCCAGCGCTCTTGCCTCGAAGGCCACCGGCTTCCCGATCGCCAAGATCGCGGCGCTGCTGGCGGTCGGTTATACGCTTGACGAACTGACCAACGACATCACCGGCGCAACGCCGGCATCGTTCGAGCCGAGCATCGACTATGTCGTCACCAAGATCCCCCGCTTCGCATTCGAGAAGTTCCCTGGCGCGAGATCCGATCTCAACACCCAGATGAAGTCGGTGGGCGAGGTGATGGCGATCGGCCGCACCTTCGCCGAAAGTCTGCAGAAGGCCCTGTGTGGCCTCGAAACCGGCCTGACCGGTCTGAACGAGATCGAAATCGACGGGGCCGGCGATCCGCGCAACGGCCATGGAGCGATCGTCCGCGCCCTGGGCCAAGCCACCCCCGACCGGTTGCGGGTGATCGCCCAGGCGTTTCGCCATGGACTGAGCGTCGGCGAGATCAACGCCGCCTGTTCCTACGATCCGTGGTTCCTGCGCCAGATCGAGGGCTTGATGGCCGAGGAGGCGGCGGTTCGCGCCGGTGGCCTGCCGGCCGAGGCCGCCGGCCTGCGCCGGCTCAAGGCGCTCGGATTTTCGGACGCCCGACTGGCGCAGCTGAGCGGCCGACGCGAAATCGAGGTCCGGGCCGCGCGCCAGGCGCTCGGCGTGCGCCCGGTATTCAAACGAATCGACAGCTGCGCGGCCGAGTTCGCCGCCGCCACTCCCTACATGTATTCGACCTATGAAACCGGACCGCTCGGCCAGCCCGCACAATGCGAATCCGATCCGACGGGCAGGCGCAAGGCGATCATCCTGGGGGGCGGTCCCAATCGCATCGGCCAGGGCATCGAGTTCGATTACTGCTGCTGCCACGCCGCCTTCGCCCTGGCCGACATCGGCATCGAGTCGATCATGGTCAACTGCAATCCCGAGACGGTCTCCACCGATTACGACACCTCCGACCGGCTGTATTTCGAACCGTTGACCGCCGAAAACGTGCTGGAGCTGATCGCCGTCGAGGCCTCGGCCGGCGAATTGCTGGGCGTGATCGTGCAGTTCGGCGGCCAGACGCCGCTGAAACTGGCGCAACCGCTGGAGGCGGCGGGCGTGCCGATCCTGGGAACCACGCCGGACGCCCTGGATCTGGCCGAGGATCGCGAGCGATTCCAGGGGCTGTTGCGATCGCTGAACATCGCGCAGCCGGTCAACGCCACGGCGCGCGGCGCGCGGGAGGCCCTGGAGGGCGCTCGCCGGGTCGGCTTCCCGGTGGTCATCCGCCCCTCCAACGTTCTTGGAGGCCGCGCGATGGAGATCGTTCGCGACGAGGAGCAGCTGTCGCGCTACATTCAGTCGGCTCTGGCGGTCAGCGGCGACGCCCCGGTCCTGATCGACCAGTATCTGTCGCGCGCCACCGAGGTCGACGTCGACGCCCTGTGCGACGGCGAGACCGTATTCGTGGCCGGCGTGCTGGAACACATCGAAGAGGCGGGGGTTCATTCCGGCGACAGCGCCTGCTCGATGCCGCCGTTTTCACTGCGCGGCGAGACGGTCGAGGAACTCAAGCGCCAGACCCGGGCGATGGCCAGGGCGCTCGATGTCCGTGGATTGATGAATGTGCAATTCGCCATCGAGGAGCCGCTGGGCGAGACGCCGCGGATCTTCGTGCTGGAGGTCAATCCGCGGGCCAGCCGCACCGTGCCGTTCGTCGCCAAGACCATCGGCGCGCCGCTCGCGGCGATCGCGGCCAAGGTGATGGCCGGCGTGCCGCTGGCCAGTTTCGGCTTGACCGACGCCCCCTACGATCACGTGGCGGTGAAGGAGGCGGTATTCCCGTTCGCCCGCTTTCCCGGGGTCGACACCGTGCTCGGGCCGGAGATGCGCTCCACCGGTGAAGTCATGGGACTGGACTGGCGCCGCGACGGCGAAGCGGACATGGGGCCCGCCTTCGCCCGCGCCTTCGCCAAGAGCCAGATCGGCGGCGGCGCCAAGGTGCCGACGGGCGGAGGCGTCTTCGTCTCGGTCAAGGACGCCGACAAGCCCTGGATCCTCGAACCCGTCCGCCTGCTGATCGCCCGCGGCTTCCATGTCCTGGCCACCTCCGGCAACCATGCCTTCCTGACCAGCCACGGTATCGCCTCGGCCCTCGTCAAGAAGGTGCTGGAAGGCCGCCCTCACATCCTCGACGCCATGAAGAACGGCGAGGTGCAGCTGGTGTTCAACACGACCGAGGGCCGACAGTCGCTGGAGGACAGCTTCTCATTGCGGCGGGCGGCCCTGATGATGAAGATACCCTATTACACCACCGCCGCGGGCGCGTTGGCGGCGGCGCGGGCGGTCGGAGCCCAGACCGAGGGCGGATTGCAGGTCCGGACGCTGCAGAGCTATGGCGCCGGGCCGCTTCGCCGCGTGTGAAGGCCGGCAGCGTCGCTGACCAAGCCGGCGCTCAGCTGATGTCGCGGGCGGCCTCGAGCGTGATCCGCTTCCGGCCGCCCGCTTCGTCCTACTCTAGCGAGCCGCGCCGCCCACACCGCTGGAAATCGCGTGGGCATATCGCCGTACCTGCCGGGTGCCGGCGATCTGATCGAAGATCCATACCCAGCCGCCGGTGATCCCGCACTGCGAATGCCAGCCCTGCATCGCCGCCAGTGTCTGCGCCGGCGACAGATAGGGCGGCGCCGAAGGCTGGTCCGAGATGCCGGGAAGCACCGGCACGGCCCCGAAATTCCATCCCGAGCAAGGGTTGTTGCCGCCACCGCCGGCGAAGGTCTGCAGATGAACCCCGTCCACCAGGCCCGGGGTCTTCGCGTTGATCTGCGAGACCACGGAGGTCCAGTATGAGGCGTTGGTGTAGGGGTTGATCGTGACCTTGTAGCCGAGCTTGCCGAGCATCAGCGCGAACTTGACGGTCGAGGGAGCATCGTAGCTGTTTTCATCGTCGAAATCGATCGCGTCGACCGGCAGCGCGGTGATCAGCGCCGCGAAATCCTTATACAAAATGCTGTTGGGGCCGGTGCCCTGCGAATTGACCAGCGCCTTGATATCCTCCCAGTCGCCGAAGTTGGACGAGCCGATGCTGAGCGTGACGCGCATCGGCGTGCCCTGTTTGATCCTCGCCAGGTCGCTCGGGAAATTCGGGTAGGTCTGATTACCGATATAGGCGCCGCCCGAGGTCAGGGGGAATTCGCCGTTGAGATTCAGATCTCCCGTGCTGTTGACCTCGACGCTCCAGACGATCAGTTCGTTGAAGCCGGATTTCTTCAGTTCACTGAGGTTTTCCGGTACGTGCTTGTACACCGGCCCTCCGCCGAGGATGCCGACGTAGCCCGGTTGCGCCGCGGCCGCGCCGGCGAAGGCGGCGACCCCGCCCATCAATAGCGCCATCACCAGGTCGCGCGCGGTCGCGCGTCGCCGTTCCGTGCTCTGTGGGACCTGGCGGTCTGCCGCAGTCGTATCGTCGGTCATGTGGTTGCCCTTTCGCGAGCGTATGGTTTGCCAATGATTTAGCGGGCCGGTTCGATCGGAGCGTCATGCGCCTGGTCGCGGCCGAGGCCTGGACGCTAACAGCCTGGGCCGGCCCGAGAAAGTGCAAATGCCGAACTCGTGTCGGTTGCGCGCGCCGTCCGGGCGGCGACACGAGATGGGAGGCGCCCCGGGGCCCCGCGCACGATTTTCAGGCGCCTGGGCAAACCAGACCGGCGCTCGGCGGTTTGCACACCAGGGTTTGCGACCGCACGAGTGATCTTACCGGCGCCACCGCGCCCGCCGGGCAGCCTACGCCTCGGCTCTCTCCGCCGCCGAGCCGCGCCAGTTCCAGAATTGCAGGTAGGCGAAGAAACACAAGGCCGCCATCTGGGCGATCGAACCCAGGAGGTCGACCTCCAGCCGTCGCGAAGCGGCCGTCAGGCCGACCAGGGCAAGGTCGATGGCGAGGAAGGCATAGACCACCCATCGCCCCCGATAGGTCGCGAAGAACAGGTCGGTGAACCGTCGCGAGACCAGCATCGCCAAGCCGGCCGTCGCCAGATAGACGACGATCTGGGTCATGCCGCCGGCGATGACTCCAACCAGCCCCAGCGACGATGTGACGAGGTACGACAAAACCAGGCTGACGGCGACAAACGCGGCGACCGCGACACTCGTGGCGGCGATCGAACCTCCGATTCGGCGACGCTCCGCGGCGCGGCCCGGCGCCAAGGCCGAAGCGAACGTCCCGGAAAGCGCCCCGACGGGAAAATGGATCAGGCTCATGACTCCCTCGACCTCGCCGGACCAATGCCCCGCCCGGCGAATCGATCCGGCCTCTTATAAATTTCTGGCGGCCGCTTCCGAATACGGGCGGCGCTGCTCGCCCTATCGTCGAGCCTGCGCCTCGTCCGTGGTCCGAGCGCCGCCGTACGCCAGCCGCTCACATACGTTACGAACCACTTGCTTCCCGATCGTCGGCGCGTGACGTCGCACCTCAGGGGGCGCCATGCGGGCAAAGCGAGCGCTCGTCAGGGTGAACTGCGCACCCAGGGCGCAAACCGCCAACACCTCGTCGGGGTTCGCCCCTGGAATCAGCGACTGCAAGACGCGCTGCAACATGCGCGCGTCCTGCATCGTGTCTTCCATGTCCATGATCTGAAGTTCGGCGTCGGTTTGGACCACGGACCAGATCGCGTTGACCAGCGGATCGCGCTGGTGGATATCGAAGTACTGATCGAATGCCGATTCCATTGCCTGGATGAAACTCTCGACACTCTGCACATTTGCAAGCAGATTATGTAGTAGAAGCTTTGCCCAAGCCGCATGGCGAAGGTACAATGCCTTGTTTATCGCTCCGCGGTCGGCAAAATATTGATATAGCGAGCCGATTACCAGGCCTGAGCGCTGGGCAATTTCAGTCATGGTGACGCGATCGGCCCCCTTCTCCACCAGCAGGGCGCCAGCTGCGTCGAGGATTCTCTCCACCGTCGCCTTTGATCGTGCCTGCACCGCGTTGCGCCGACCGCGCAATTTCTCGACGGGCATCGTCATCTCCTCTCAGCCAGCGCGGGTCGAAAATTCCGCGCTTGAAAATGATAAGTTATCATATTATCGAAGCTCACATTGGCGAGACGGATCAACAACGACGGTGGTTGGCCGCCAACCACCGTAGAGACGGGAATCGATGTGACAAGCCGCGCAAGGGTCATTGCTGTTCGGGGAGGGATCGGAGGGGCCCGTCTGCCGTTGCTGGCGGCGCGCGGGCAACAACTGGTGCGCACCGGCCGCGATGCCTGGGCGCCGGCGGCCGTAGACCGCGACGGGCATATCTCACCATCTGATCTGATGGTCTGTTTAGATCCTGAGCGGGTCGCCGATCGGCTTTTCCGCGGCTTCCCCGATCTCTTGTCGCGCGTGATCTCGCTGCTCCGTCGTCAGGGCGAGCGCAGATTGAACGGCTATCCGCAATCACGCGGCCTGTTGGCCGCCCAGGAAGGACGCGGCCATTGCGTTCCCCAATGCACGATGATGGTCGCCGCCATGGCCGACATCCTGATGGGCGAAGCGTCGGCGCGGGCGGACGTTCTCAGGCGAAGGCAGATCGCATTGCCCCCAGAACCGTTCCGGGTGGCGACGGTGCAAGCGATCACCGCGGTTCTGGAGCGCGTGGATCGCCGCATCGACCGGAAATTGCGGTCGGAGGCTCTCGGCCGATGACCGGACCTGATTTGGCAGACGCGGGCGGACCAAATCCTCGCGATCCAAGCCGGCGCGGCTTGTTGCGTGGGGTCGGCGGGTTGGCGGCGGCCGGAGCGGGGAGCGCGATGGCCGCGACGCAGCCGGACGCGACGGTTGTGGATGTCGCGATCATCGGCGCCGGCCTCGCCGGCCTGACCGCGGCCCGCGACCTCGACCGAGCCGGCAACCGGTCCTTCGTCGTCCTCGAGGCCCGCGACCGCGTCGGCGGCCGCACGTTGAACCACCGTCTGCGCGACGGCTACATCAGCGAGGCTGGCGGTCAATGGATGGGCCCGGGCCAGACCGCCGTCGCCGATCTCGCGCGCGAACTCGATGTGCGCACTTTCAGATCGCAATACCAGGGTCGTTCCGTCTACCGGATGGGGCAGGGGCGGGTCGCGGTCGACAACAAGGGCGAACTTGGCCTCGACCCCAGGGTGGTCGGCGAACTGGAAGACCTCGCGCGCTCGGTTCACTCGCAAAAGCCGTGGACCGCGCCAGGGGCGGCGAACCTGGACCGCCTGTCGCTGGGTGACTGGCTGGCGTCGAAGCACGTTGGCGCTATCGACGCGCTGACCTGGCAGTTCGCCTCGATCCTCACCACGGGCGTCGCGGTCTCGAGGGTCTCGTTTCTCTACTACCTTTCGATGGTGAATTTCGCCCAGAGCCACCAGGGCCTGGAGGGCCAGAAGGGCGGGGCGCAGGAAACCCGATTTTTCGGCGGTTCACAAACCCTCAGCGTCCGGATGGCGCGGGACCTGGGCGAGCGCGTGCGCCTGGGGCGCCCGGTAACGGAGATCCGGAACTGGGATGGGGGCGTTGTCGAGGTGGTGACCGCCCGCGGTGTCGTTCGGGCGCGGAGGGTGATCGTCGCGCTCTCGCCGCCTCTCTGCAACCAGATCAACTTTACCCCAATGCTGCCTCCGGCTCGGCAGGCGTTACAGCGCCGATGGCCCGCCCACGCGCCGATGGTCAAGACGGCGACGGTATATCCCTCGCCCTTCTGGTTCGCCGGCGGCTACAACGGGCAGGTCGCCAGCGTCGATGGCCCGGTGATCTGGTCCTTCGACAACTCGCCGCCGGACAAGCATTTCGGCGTTCTCAACGCCTTCGTGAGGGCGGCCGAGATGCCCTCCGATCCCGCCCTGGCAAAGGCCGCCGTCACTCGGGTTTTCGCCGACGCCCTGCGGGACGACCGCCTCCTCGATCCCCTGGAGTTTCACGTCCAGGACTGGGGCCAGGAGCCCTATACCTTGACCTGTGTTTCCCCGATGCCGCCGGGCTTCCTGACCAGCGGCCTGATGCCCGCGCTCGCCGAGCCGGTCGGGTCGCTGATCTGGTCGGGAACCGAGACCGCGGAGATCTGGAACGGCTACATGGACGGCGCCGTGCGATCCGGTCACGCGGCGGCCTTGGCGGCGCTGCAGAGCCTTCGCGCGAGCCCAGCCGCATGACCGCGCCGAACTCGGCCGCCAGGCGCCACGCCAGCCTCCTGCCGATCTCGCTTGGGCTCGTCGCCGTGACCGTCGCCGGCCTCGCATGCATCTTCGGCCCCGATCTCTGGGCCGCCTGGAAATTCCAGAACGCGATCGAGAGCGAGGCGAGGACCGCGACGCTCCACGGGCAGTCCGCGCGCGCGCTCGCCCAGACCTGCGGCCTGTGCCACGGTCTCGACGGCAACGGAAAGAGCCAAGTCTACCCACACCTTGCCGGTGAGCCGGCTGGCTATATCGAGACCCAGCTGAACGGGTTCGCGTCGGGTGCGCGGCGGGCTCCACAGATGCAGCCCCTGGCCATGGACCTCACGCCCCAGGAGCGAAAGTCGATCGATCGCTACTACGCCTCATTCCCGGCGACCGCCAACGTCGGCTTCCCGTCGGGGCATGCGAGCGACGCCAGGGCGGCGGCGATCGCCGCGCCCTGCGCCGCCTGCCACGGCGCCGAATTTAGAGGCGCCTCGGCTCCGCTTCTCGCGCCGCGGCTGGCCGGTCAGGCGAGAGACTACCTCGTGCACCAACTCAGGGCGTTCCGATCCGGCGAGCGCACCGATCCCACCGGCGCGATGGCGGGAATCGCCCGGACCCTGAGTGACTCGGATATCGATAAGCTCGCCGGCTATCTGGCAGGCCGCTAGGCAAGTCGGTGGACCACGACCGACGAACGCGGCTTTGAGGAATTGCCCTTCGGTCGCGCCATGGGTGGCCGGAACAGGGCCCCGGCCCGGACGGGAGTGTGGGGGATGAGCATGAGTCGAGCTCAACGAGGGTTGGTAAACCTCGTGGTTAGGCGCCGTGTTACAGCCTCTTCAGGTTCGGGGCGGTTCGGGACCCTGTTCCGCGACGCCTCGGGCGCCGCGCCGTTCTTCCCGGATCAGCCGACGACCGACGCTGGTATCCAGCTGCCGTGGAAGCCGTGCGGGATGCGGGGCAGATCGATCGACGCGACGGGCGCGCGGTCCATGGTCCCCGCATCCATCACCACGAAGCGGCTGGAATCGGTCGCCGCATCGTAGACGTAGGTCATCAGATACCCATCGTCTTCGGCTTTCGCATCGGCGGCGGGCACGAACACCGGTTCGCCGGGCATGCAGCCCCGACCGAGGTCGATGTGAGTGCGCGCGCCGCTCTGGCGATCGTATTTCACGAGGCTGCCCGATTGGTTTGCCGGGTCGTCGCTCCCGGCCGCATCCGACAGGCCCATCATGTAGCCGTAGCGGTGCTTCAGGCCGATGACGCTGTCGGCGACGCGGGGAAATTCCCCGGGCCGGTCGTCGATCTGTTCCTCGCTCACCTTCCCGGTCACGGTGTCGATGGTCCATCGCCATAGATAAGGGTTCGGGAAATCCAGCGCCGATGCGCGCCACATGTGGCTGAAGCGGGCGACGTCGAGCACGATCTTGTCACCGTCTTCGTAGGCATTCATCGGGTGGAAGACATAGCAGGGATTGATCTCGTACCAGCGCACGTCGGCATCCGCGCCGTTGCGCGGCATCACGCCGATCCGCGCCGGATAATTGTCGTCCCAGCGGATGGGCATCTCGCCGCGCATCGCCAGCTGAAGGTCGAACACCGCCGGCAGGTCCATGAAGATGACGTGGTTACGGGTGATGTTGAAGTCGTGCATCATCGTCGGCCCGCCGACCGTGATGTTTTCAGTCTGCACCAGTTTGCCGTCCGCCGAGACGCGCAGGTAGCGCAGATAAGGCGGCATCGCGGAATAGCCGAAAGCGAGCAATTCGCCCGTCACCGGGCAGATCTTGGGATGAGCGGTGAACGAGCCTTTCAGCACGCCGTCGAAATCCGTCGGACCGACCGTGCCGAGATCGCCGTCGAGCACGTAGGGTAGGTGGCCCTCCTCGAGGGCGAGGATCTTGCCCGCATGGCCGACGACGTGAGTGTTGGCCTTGGACGCCGTCATGTCCATGCCGACGGCCGGATCGAGAATGTCCAGGGATGGGTTGGTGATGAAGGGCGTCTGCACGTATCGGTTTCGATACCACATCGCCTGTCCATCGCTCAGACGTATGCCGTGCACCATGCCGTCGCCAAAGAACGGGTGGGCGCTGAAACCGCTCAACGGGTTGGCGCCATTGCGCACATAACGGCCGTCCAGCTCGCGCGGGATCGAGCCGGCGACCCTGAGCCGTGTGAGCGTACGCTCCTCGGTGAGGGGCCGGCCGTTTCCCCGCAGGTGCGTGGGGGTGGAGTCTTCGACCATCGTCATCGCTGGGCTTCCCTGTCTAGCGTCTGTTGCGCCTGTTGCGCGACAGGGTATTTCGTCTCCGGACTCAAATCCACCCCTCATCGGTCCAGGCGATGCGACGCCGAGAATACCCTGGAGGGTTCGTAAAAGCGGCGGAAGGGTGTCGGGGCGGCTACATTTGATGGGTGGCCGTATCCGAGAAGAGCCGCGGCTTTCGTATCGGTCGAGCTGCGGCGCCGAGCTGTCGATCTCCCTCCGCGCCAATCAGGACTGGGGTCAGGAGCCCCACACCTTGACCTGTGTTTCCCCGATACCGCCGGGCGTCCTGACCAGCGGCTTGTTGACCGCCCCTGCCGCACCGGTCGGATGGGTGATCTGGTCGGGAACCGAGAGTCGAAATCTGGACCGGCTACCTGGACGGCGCCGTGCGTTCTGGTCAAAGTGGCCCGACCTCAAATACGCGATGTCGCCAGAACCCAGTTTTATCGTCGCCGCGGTATCGTGCTTTGGCGAAAGATTGCTGCCTGGACGGGCCCTTTTGCCGGCCTGGCGGGATTGAGACGGGCTGGGCTAGCTCCCCGGCCTGGCCAGAGTCGGCGCGGGAGCGGGCGCCGCCGACAGGGCGGGCGGCCCGCCGGCCGCGTCTGTAGGCATCCCCGCCATCGCCGCCACGAACGGGGCGGCCGCGCCGGACGCCGCCGTCACGCTCACGCCGCCGCGCCCGTCGGACGAGGCGACGAAGTGCGAGCCGAGATAGTCGCCGCCCAGGTCGAGGCTGGCGGTGTGCACGCCGTCGGTGACGGTCAATACGCCGCCCTTCGCCGTGCCGGAGAAGGTTGCTTCGTTCGCATCCACGAAGCCGATGTCGCGCAGGTCCAGCGCGTCGCCGCCGACGGCGCTGAACCTGAGGATCTGGCCGGTGAAGGCCAGCGACTGGTCCAGCACCAGTACGCCGCCGGCATGGAAATCGACCGATTGGACGGCGGTCGATACGAATTCCAGGGTTCCGCCGTTGATCTTGGCGACACCGGTCCCTGTCAGGGCGCCTTCGACGATCACGTCACCGTTGCGCTCCACCAGGACGCCGTTGTTCACCAGCGTCGACTTGAAGGTCAGCGCCCCCTTCGCCGTCTTCATGAAGCCGTCATTGACCACCGCCAGGTCGAAGGTCATCCCCGAACCGACGAAGTTGGCGATCGTGCCCGAATTGCGCACCACGCTGGCGAAGGACAGGAACGCGCCGAACACCCTGCCTTCATTGCTGAATGTGCCCGTCCCGCAGTCGATCAATCGGCCGCCCGAGATGATGCCGCCCGCAAGATTGTCGATGGCGATCTGCCCATTGCCCAGATCGCCGATACCGACGAGCGTATTGTCGGCATTGACCAGAGCGCCGCCCAGCGAGCCGCCGATCACCGCCGCCGGATTGCCGAAGTTGAAGCTGCCGCCGCCGGACAGTGTCGCCGAACCCTGAACGAACAAAGACGGCAGGCCGCTGGAAGGCAACTCGATCAGCCCTTGGTTGACCAATATGCCGGCATAGTCGACCGTCGTGCCATTGAAGGCGACAACGGCGGCGAGGCCGATCGAGATCGTCTGGCCGGTGATCGTCCCGCCGAAGGTCTGCAGCACCGCGCCCGATCCGACCGTGATGGTTCCGGCGCCGCTGATGTTGCAGTCATTGATGAACACCGGGCCAAAACCGGTGTCGATCTGCCCGGCGTTGACGATGCTGAGCGCGTCGGCGGCGGTTCCGCCGGAGGGGCCGATTTCGAACGCCCTGTAGGCGTGATCCGGACCCGCGAACTCGACGACTCCCATGGCCTGGTTGACGAAGGTGGTTCCCGCCGCGATCTGGCTGAACAGGGCGCCATAGCCGGCGATGGTGTCGTCGACATTGGTGATGGTGACGCTGCCAGCGGCCACGTTCACGACGCCGTCGGCCACGATCAGGCCGCCGCCCGCGAGCGTCGCGTCGCCCATGATGGTCAGCGAGGCCCCGTCGTACGCCACGCTGATCGTGCCGGGATTGTTCACCCGTCCGGCGAGTTCGAGAGCGCCGGCGTGGACCACCTGAATGACGCCAGCATTACGCCCGGCGCCGGTTCCCGCTGTCGCGTCGAACGTCCCGCCAGTAATGGACAAGGTCGCCGTGGTGATCAGGTCGATGGTCTTCACCGTCACGCCGACCTGCGAGGTGACGGTGAACGGGGCGCCGGCCGCATCGAGAATGGCGTTGTCGAAAGGTCCGGGCGCAACCCCCCCGGCCCAATCGCCTGGATTGGTGAAACTACCGTTGATCGGATTGAGCCAGCGAATAGCAGCCACCGAGCGATCCCCCATTAGTTCATCAGCATCTACCACTAGCATGCCGCCGATTGCGTAACAACCAAGTTGCCGCAATAGGCTAAAGACAAGGCTTTTTTACAGCGTCGTAACTTGCAGCGCGCGCGAAAAAGCTCAATGGCGTCTGGGCTTTAAGGCCGCGGCGCGCGGAAATCTGGCGAAGTCGGAATTTCTCCGACAAAAATCAGACCCTGGAAGCGCCCGCAGAAGCGCCCAGAACCAAGCCAGGCGTAGATCGGCCGACCGTGGCCAGGCCTATGGTCCGATCGCCGGTTTAATTCCGGTTTGTTGGCCGCGCTCCGGCTTCGGCGACGAGACGACTTGCAGGTCGATGTGGTCCAAGGCCGCCGGGTCGATGTCGGCGGTGAAATACAGATCGCACATGACCGGATTGTTGGTGTCGATGATCGGCCAGCTGCTGGCCGCCTGAACGGGATCGGCTTGATTCCTTTCATAAAGAAAGGCGGTTATCTGCAGGTTCTCGGTTTGCCCCGCCATGTCCTTGACGACACAGGCGATGGATTTGGGGTTCGCGGAATCGACCGCCAAGTTGGAAAGGTGAAAGTGCAACAGGTCGACGTCCGGCAACCGCAAGGTGGCCGCCGCCGCTCCGAACGCCCCCGTCAGACCGAGTAAACCCACAAGCCCCGCGCATAGTCGTGGCTTCCACATCGTCACCCCCTTGCAGTCCGTCGATCACAGCCAAGCTCGAGTTAGCCAGCATTTGGCGCCGGGGGTCCAGCCCCCGAATTAACCGGCCCCGCAACCGTACCCGCCGCCAGGCCAAGCGCGGCCGATCCCGGCGATAATCCCGCCCCGCGGCGGCGGCCAGGTCGCCGCCGGCGTCACCCGGCGGCCTTTAACTCCGGGTTCCGGCGGGACTTGGCCGCGCACCGACCCAGCAAGGCTCCGCTGACGGCGATCAGGGAACGATCGAGATCGCCGGGCTGGTGGTGAAGGAGAAGGTCACCTGGCTGCACTGGTCGAACGGACCATTGTAGGTGAGCGTGCCGCCGCCGATCTTGACCGACAGATTGGCCGGACCGCAATTGCCGCCGGGCGAGGTGAAGGTGGCGTTGGCGATGGTGGCCGTGGTCGCGCTCGTCGCCTTCATCGCCCAGGGGAGGCCGGCGGCGCCGACCGTCCCGCAACCGCCCGCGCCGCAGAAACGCACGTAGGTGATCTTGCCCTTGCCGTGCTTGTTGATGGCGCCCTTGAACGTGCCGGTTCCGCTGAGGGTGACCCCGTTCAGAGTGGCCGACGCGGCGCCGGCGGCGGTGAACCGCGTGCTGGCCGGACTCAATTTATAGGCGTCGGCGCCGCCGGCGATGGCGACCACGCTCACCGCGATCAGGCCGATGGTCATGCTTGTGTTCATGGCGGTCCCTTCCCCAGTCATTGGGCCTCGGGAGCTTTGAACCGTCCAAGTGGCGAGTCAACACCGCTCGGCCGTCTGCCGGGCGAAGCGCCGCGGCGCCGCGGCGATCCACGAGGACCGCCGGCGCCGCTCGCGACGCCGGCGTCCCAGTACCGGGCTTACTGACCCATGTTCATGTTCGCGCTCATCACCTGCGAACCAAAGTAGAGGAAGAAGTTTGATGGGGCTTCCACGGCGCGCTTCGCGCTTTCGGCCGCCATCAGCCTGGCGACGGAGGTGATGCCCTTGGTTCCGTCGCGCGAGGGCCAGTCCGCCTGATTCAACACCAGAACCGGACGAACCTGCCACCATTCCGGCCCGACATTCGCCGTGGCCCGGGGGATCACATGGCTGTGGTTGGGGGTGGGGACGAAAACGTTGGCGGTCGGCGGGTTGGGGATATAGCCGAGCGCGGCCAGCACCGGGGCCAGATCGACCTGGGCGGCATGCATGGTGCAGGTTCCCGGACGCGATGTGCGGTCGGGGCATTGGGTATAGACCATCGGCATCGCCTTGAATGCCTCCGGCACCGCGCCGAACAGCTTGATCAGTTCGCCGCCGAGCGCCGAGCCGCACAGCGTGCCGGGCACCACGCCGGAGCAGGAAATGGCGTCGGCGGGGTTCTGATCATTGTTGACCGAGAACATCGGCACCAGCACGTAGATCGGGTCGGTGGTCTTCATCCCATAGCCCATCATGCCCGGCGGATTGATCGACGGCTTGGCGCCGGCCTGGCAAATAGGGGACTGGGTTTCGCTGGGGTCCTTGGAGGCGGGAATCCCATTGAAGTTCAGGTCGTCGCGCGGTTGTTCGACGCACGCGAAATTCTGGGTGTAGGTGAACCGCAGCACCTTGCCCTCGGCAAAGCCTTCGGTCTGGTTGGCGTTCAGTGGTGTTGTCTGGGCATGGCAGACGGCGGCCATGGAAATCGCCGCAAGGGAAGCCAGGGCCCCCTGGATAGCTCGCTTCATGTAATCCTCTCCGGTGTCGCAAGCCCCCCTCGCCCTTTGAACGGGGCGTCGCCACGAGCGGATCACCTCATGGAGCTTAATTTCCCAACGCCGAACGATCACGGCGCCCGCGTGGCCGTCGGCGGGCGGGCGGCGGATCGGATGGTTCGGCGCCAGGTCAACGGCGAGCGACTCCCTGCGTCGACTTCCGCGCTGGACCCTCGACCCAGGGCGCCTAGAATGGCGGCGGTCAACATCAACCTGGAATGTCCGATGGTCTCGAAGATAGCTGCCGACCGCCGTATCGATCCGCGCATCAAGGCGGTGTTCGGCGCGATGCCGGAACCACCACCGCTGGGAAACGTGGCCGACCGCGAGGACCTGCTGGCGATCGAGGCCTCGGAGGCGGGCCGCGCCGCGGCCGCCGCGGCGAAGGCGATGATCGACATGGTCGACAACGAAACCGTGGCTCCCTCGGCGGGCCTGACGACCCGAACCGAGAGGTTTCAGTCCTCGCCGGACGGAAACTGGATCAACATTCAATTCATCAGGCCCGACACCGACGAGACGCTGGCCTGCGTCTATTACATCCACGGCGGCGGGATGACGGTGATGTCGTGCTATGACGGCATGTATCGCGCCTGGGGCAGGATCATCGCGGCCCACGGCGTCGCGGTGGCGATGGTCGATTTCCGCAATGCGCTGCGCGCGTCGTCGGCCCCCGAAGTCGCGCCTTATCCGGCGGGGCTGAACGATTGCGCCTCGGGACTGCGATGGGTGCATGCCAACGCGGCGGCCTTGAATATCGATCCCGGCCGCATCGTCATCGCCGGTGAAAGCGGCGGCGGGAACCTGACGCTGGCCACGGGACTGAAATTGAAGCGTGAGGGCGACATCGGGCTGGTCAAGGGACTGTATGCGCTATGCCCGTATATCGCCGGGTCCTGGCCGCAGGACCGCTATCCCTCGTCCACCGAAAACAACGGGATCCTTCTCGACCTGCACAATAACCGGGGAACCGTGGCCTATGGCGTCGCGGCCTTCGAAGCCGGCGACCCGCTGGCCTGGCCGGCCTTCGCCAGCGCCGCCGACGTCGCCGGTCTGCCGCCGGTGGTGATCAGCGTCAACGAGTGCGACCCCCTGCGGGACGAGGGTATCGAGTTCTACCGCCTGTTGCTGGCCAGCGGTGTGCCGGCCCGTTGCCGGCAGGTGATGGGAACGATCCACGGCACGGAGATATTCGCCATCTGCTGCCCGGACATCAGCCGCGACACCGCCAGCGACCTCGCCAACTTCGCACGCCGCTGACCGCCGTCGGCCACGCCAAACGCGGGCCCGGCCGCCAGGGCCGGCCGGGGATGATCCGTCTACCGATTGATTTGGCGAACCGTGGTCCGCCGTTGGCGGCGTGCACGGATCAGGCGCGCAACGATTTCACCAATATGTCACGATAATCGGATTAAACGCGCAATTGCGGCAGAATCCGGGCGGACCTCGCAGGCCTACCGGAGGGGACCAACGCCTGCCGTCGCGCACTCATCACCTCAAAGGAAATCCGATGAACATCCTCAAATCCCTGGGCGCGACCGCCCTGGCCGCGACCACCCTGCTGGGCGCCGCCGACGTCATGGCCGCGCCGTCGCCGCCACTGCAGCACATCTTCTACATCATGATGGAAAACCACGGTTTCAGCCAGATCATCGGCAACACCGCCGACGCGCCGTTCATCAACCAGCTCGCCGCCCAGGGCGCGGTGGCGACGCAATATTTCGGCGTGACGCACCCGAGCCTGCCCAATTATCTGGCCGGCATGTCCGGCGACTATCAAGGGATCTGGGACGACTGCCCCGCCGGCCCGACCGTGACCTGCGCGCCCGAAGAATTCGTTCCCACTTCGGGGGACGGCACCGCCGGCAACTATCTCACCGCCGCCGAGATCGCCAGCTCCTCCGTCCAGCCTCACTGGTTCGCCGGCCAGACCCTGATCGACCAGCTGGAAGCCACCCGCAAGACCTGGCGCGCCTATTTCGAGAACATGCCGGTGGGCGGCTACGACGTCGTCGACGCGCCGGTCGTCCATGGCACGACGGTCAATCTCTACGCCCAGAAGCACAATCCGTTCCTGTACTTCAGCTCGATCCGCAACAATCCGGCCGAACTGTCGAACATCGTCCCGCTGTCGCACAATCTCGACATCGCCCTGGCCAGCGGCCACGTCCCCAACTTCGTCTACATCGTGCCGAACCAGTGCCATGACATGCACGGCATCAGCCCATCGACCGCCCTGCTGATCGGCATGCCGAGCTGCGGATATCCGGCGTCTGGCCTGGATCACGGCGCGATCCAGCTGGGCGACGCCTATCTGGCGAGCCTGGTGGGAACGATCGAGGCGTCGACGGCCTGGACCAATGCCCGCTCGGCGATCGTGATCGTCTGGGATGAAGACGACTACACCGGTTTCGCCGGCTGCTGCTCCAGCCCGACCGGCGTCGGCGGCGTCGTCCTCGGCGGGGCCAATGCGCCGATGCTGGTGGTCACCTCGCCTTCGGCCGGAGGCCCTGCCCCCGGGACGCAGTTCACCACCCCGGCCAACCACTACTCGTTGCTGGCGACGATCGAAACGATGTGGGGCCTCCCCTGCCTCGCCAACGCCTGCAACATCACCCTCGGCGGCCTGATGACCCCGATGTTCAAGTCCAATCCGTAAGCATTCGCGTTCGACGAGGCGGCGGGCGGCCCCAAAAGGACGTCCGCCGCTTCGACTCACTCCGTGTCGGGATCGGTGCTCGGCCGATGATCGCGCAGGAAGACATCCGGCCCCATCGGGGCCGGTACGGTCACGAACGGCCGCGGCGGCTTGTTGAAGTCGAAGAAGTCCGAAAGATCGTCCGACCTGGAGTCGACGAACGTGCCCGGCGGGATGGGAGGCAGGCTGAACGCGGTTTCGACGAACTTCAGTATGCTGCCGAAGGTGTGGATCTGCCGCGACACGTAGCCGGCCGGCGTGTAGGCCGACACCACGATCAGAGGAACCCGAAAGCCGTTCTCGTAATAGCCATATTTGGCATCGATCGGCGGCGCCACGTGGTCGTACCAGCCGCCCCAGTCGTCCCAGGCGATCAGGATGACGGTATTCTTCCAGTAGGGCCCGGCGCCGATCGCATTCACGATCGACGCGACCCACGATGGGCCGGATCCGTCGTTCGACGCGGCGTGATCGGACTCCGGACCCGTGGGCATGACCCAGCTGACCGAGGCGAGGTGATTTTGCGCGATATCGCTCAGGACCTGGGCCGGATTTAGCACGATGTGGCCATCGGTCCAGTCGGGCCCGGTGCAGACAGCCGGCGCGCCGGCGGGTTGGCACATGTGGCGCACCGCGTCCGGCGCCGTCCACAGCGACCCCTCGGAAGGCGCATAATAGCGCCAGGTAATGCCTTGTCGCGCACCGGCGGGCGGATGGTCGATCAAGTCGGTCAGAGTCGCGTGCTCGAAGCAGGGGCGGGTCAGGCCGGTCATGCCGCTCGGGCCGACCAGGTTGATCGTGGTGGTCGCCAGGGCGTCGCAGCCCATGGCGCCGATATTGCTGTCGGGGTTTTCCGAAGCGAAGAACAGGCTGGTCGCCGTCGGCTGCGAGGTGCCGCCCAGAATGAACTGATGCGCCGGCAGGCTCGGCCCCTGGTTGCTCTGAAACATCCGGTTGGCGAAGCCGTAGTGGACGGCCAGGTAGAAGTATGGGGCCACCTCGGCGGGGGCGACATATTTGAACTGAGGGTCCGCCGGGCAGGTCGTGCCAGCGTTCGGGCGACAGGCGATCAGGTCGGCGCCGTTCATCTTGCCGTTGTTCCACATCTGCTCGAAGGCGAGATGGGCGTGCGACAGGTCGTAGCTGTTGGCGAGCGGAACCGCGGTCAGCGCCAAGGTCTGGCCGGATGATGTCTGCCCGCTGTCGGCGATGTCGGCGCCGGGCAGGAACCTCGCCAGACCATGGAACAGATTGTCCGGCGTCCGGTTTTCCTGAAACACGATCACGATATGTTGGACCGTCGGAATCTCCGCCTGGACCTGCGAGGCCGTCATTCCCACCGAGAGGCTGGCCAAGATAGCGAGGGCTCGCGATGGGATGCGCATTCGACTCTCCATGTCGCCGACGGCGGCGCGGAGAATGGCGCAGCCTGGGTTCAAACGCCGGCGGCCGCGACAACGTTGCGGGTCGCCGTTGAGGGAGTCGATAGATGACCACCAGACACCTGACCGGAGTTTATGCCTCCGGCTACGCCGTCGCCGCCGGCGTCACCACCCTGATCGTCGACGCCGGCGCCAGGGTCTATGGCAGCGGCGTGAGCGCCGGCGCCTATCTGCAAATCGACAATTACGGGACGATCAAGGCATCCGACAAGTATGGCCTCGACTTGCTGGCGGGCGGCTCGTTGACCAATGCCGCGGTTGTCGAGGGCGCCCGTGACGGAGTGAATTTGCAAGCCGGCGGCGCGGTGGTCAATGGCACGCCGCAAAATGCCGCGGCGCTGATTTCGGGCACCCGATATGGCGTCCACGCCCGCTACGGCCGCGCGACCGTCAGCAACTTCGGAACCATCAGCGGTGGCGCCGGCGGCCTGTTGCTCACTGCCGGCGGCCTGGTGACCAACGGCTCGGACGGCGCCACGAGCGCAACCATCGCCGGTGGCGACTATGGAATTGAGGTGCGATACGGGCCGGCCGCCATCACCAACCTCGGGACGATAGCGGGGACCTACAAGGGAGGCGTGGAACTCAAGGCCGGCGGCTCGATCACCAACGGCGGGACCGCGAGCGCGAGCGCCTCGATCATGGGCTATTTCAACGGCGTCTACGCCAGCGACCGCCAAGCGCAGATAACCAACTTCGGGGCCATCGACGGCGAGCATTTCGACGGCGTGCAGCTCACGGCGGGCGGGGTGGTCGCCAACGGCGCGGGCTCGGCGAGCGGGGCCAGGATCACCGGCTACTCCAGCGGCATCTACGCCAGCGACAAGGCGGCCACGGTGACAAATTTCGGCACGGTCGCCGGCGGTCACTTCGACGGCGTGGCGCTGACAGCCGGCGGCTATGTCGCCAATGGTGGAACGGCGACCGCCCGGTCGCTGCTGACCGGCTACGACGCCGGCGTCTATGCGAGCGGCCGGGTGGCGACGGTGATCAATTTCGGCACGATCATCGGGAGCAGATCGGCGGGCATCGACCTGATGGACGGCGGCTCGATCGCCAACGTCGGCGCGACCGTCGCCCGCTCGCTGATCTCCGGCCTGGTCGGAGTCTACGCCGGGCCGGCGGGCGTGGCCACTGTCAACAATTTTGGAACCATCGAGGGGACCGGCGGCGTAGCCGTCGACCTGAGATCGGCCGGCGACCGGCTGATCGCCGAGAACGGCTCGGTCTGGATCGGCGCCGTGCAGGGCGGCGGCGGCGGGCTCGAGCTGGCCTCCGGGACCGGCGCGATCACCGGACTGGGGGCGGGCGGCCGGGTTTCCGGGGCGGAAACGTTGAGCTTCAGTGGTTTCGGCAGCTATCTTCTGGACGCCGGATCCGCTTGGAAACTGGTCGGCGGCAACGTGCTCGGCGGCGCGCAAAGCCTGACCACCGCCGCGAGCCTGGACCTGGCCGGCGCCCTGACGGGAACCGGAACGTTCGACGTGGCGGGCGGCGTGACCACGGTCGCCGCCGCGGCGGTGATCGGCGTGCGCAACTGGAGCGAGACGGGCGGAACGATCTCGTTCGGCGAATCGCTGGCCTACAAGGGATTTTTCCGACAGGCGGCCGGGGCGTCCATCGTTCTGGCGAGCGGCGAACGGCTGACCTTGAGCGCGGCGGCCTTGCTCGACGGCTCGATCACCGGCGCCGGGTCGATGCTGATCGGCAGCGGCGTGGTCGGCGGCCTGTCGATCGGCGGGACCATCGACCTCGGCGTCACTGGCGCCGTCAGTCAGGGCGGCGTGGTGACCGTCGGCGACGCCGGCGGTGGCGCGGCCACCTTGTCGCTCGCGAAGACCGCGGTCTGGCGGCTCGGCGCGGGCAGCATCGACCGCGGGGCCGCCACGACCAGCCGGATCGTCGACGATGGACTGCTGATCAAGAACGCCGGGGTCGGCACGAGCACCATCGCCACGCCGATCGTCGACTACGGCATTGTCGAGGCGGCCACGGGGACTCTCGACCTCGCCCAGTCGCTCAGCGGTTCCGGCGCGCTGAGGATCGACGCCAGCGCCCGATTGCAGGTCGACGCCGCCGCGTCGGGCGCGCTCACCGCCAGCTTCAACGGCGCCAACGCCACGCTCGCGATGACCTCGCCCGACAGCTTCGCCGCGACCATCGCCGGCTTCGCCGTTTCCGACGTGCTCGATCTCAAGGGGCTGACGGCGACCGGGGCCAGCGTCGGCGCCGGCGACAAGCTGAACATCGTCGACGGCGCGACGACCATCGCCTCGCTGCAGCTGGCCGGATCCTATGCCGGCGCGACCTTCACCGTCGGTTCGGACGGGGCCGGCGGCACTGACATCCGGCTGGCGGCCGCCGCTGGCGGCGGGCCACATGCGCTGGTGGCGGCCATGGTGCGCCTGGCGGCGCCCGCCGCTTCGACGAGTGGGACATCGACCGCGGCGGAGCCTTCGCATCCTTCGCTGTTCAGCCCGCGGCCCTAGTTCGTCAGACACTCGCGCGCGTCGCCGAAGCGGCGTCCGCCCCCAATCACTCGTCGTCGGGATCGGTGACCGGGCGCCTGTCGTGCAGGAAGAACTGCGCGCCGAGCGGCGCGGGAATGGGCACGAACCCGCGCGGCGGCTTGGCGAAATCGAAGAAATCCGACAGGTCGTCGGCGCGGGAATCGACAAAGTCGCCGGGAGGGATCACCGGCAGCCCGAAGGCGGCCTCGACGAACCTGAGGATGCTGCCGAAACTGTGGGTCTGCTGCGATACATAACCCGGCGGGGTGTAGGCCGAGATGACCAGCAGCGGCACGCGAAAGCCGTTTTCATAGTAGGGAAACTTCGCGTCGAGCGGTGGCGGGACATGGTCGTACCAGCCCCCCCAATCGTCCCAGGTGACCAGGATCACGGTATTCTTCCAATAGGGGCCGCCACCGATCGCATTGACGATCGAGGCGACCCAGGAGGGACCCGATCCGTCGTTGGCGGCGGCGTGATCGGATTCCAGGCCGGTGGGATTCACCCAACTCACCGAGGCGAGGTGATTTTGCACGATGTCCGTCAACACCTGGGCCGGGTCGAGAGCGATGTCGCCGTTGGTCCAGTCGGGTCCCGAGCACACCGCCGGCGCGCCCGCCGGCTGACACATGTGGCGCACGGCATCCGGGGCGGTCCACAGCGAGCCCTCCGACGGCGCATAATAGCGCCAGGTGAGGCCGGTCCGCGCGCCCGGTGGCGGATTGTCGATCAGATCGGTCAGGGTGGCGTGTTCGAAGCACGGCAGAGCGGTTCCCCGCATGCCGCCGGGGCCGACCAAGTTGATGCTAGTCGTGCCCAAGCCGTCGCAGCCCCTGGGGCCGACGCTGCTCTCGGAATTGTCCGACGCAAAGAACAGGCTGGTGGCGCTGGGCTGCGACGTCCCGCCGATGATGAACTGGTGGGCCGGCAGGCTGGGCCCCTGGTTGCTCTGGAACATGCGATTGGCCCAGCCATAACGGATCGCCATATAGAAATATGGCGCGACCTCGGCCGGCGCGACGTAGGTGAACTGCGGGTTTGGCGGGCACTGGGTTCCTGCCACTCCGCCGCACGGAATGAGATCTGCCCCGTCCATCTTGCCGTTGTCGTACTGCAGGGTGAACGCGGTGTGCGTGTGCGAAATATCGAAACTGGCCGCCAGGGGCACGGGCGTGAGCGTAATGGTCTGGCCCTTGGAATTTTTCCCGCTGTCGGCGATGTCGGCCGCCGGCAGGTACCGGGCGAGACCGTGAAAAAGGTTGTCCGGCGTGCGGTTCTCCTGAACGATGATCACGACGTGCTGCACCACCGGAATCTCGGCCATAGCCGGCGGGGAGGCCAGCGCCCCCGCACAGGCGAGGAGCAGTTTCAAAGCCTTGATCCGCGACCTCACGACCCCTCCCATTTGGCGGTGACGCCGCCTAAGTGGCGCCTTCGACGCTCGAACACTAGCGGCGGCCAGGCAGGATTTCCGCCCGAACCGGGGTAAACGCGATGTCCACGAAAACTCTGACCGGCGTGTATCCCGGCGGCTACAGCCTCGCCGACGGGGTGACGGAGCTGATCGTCGGGCCCACGGCGCGGGTCTATGGCTCGGGCGTGAGCGCCGCCTTCGTCAGTACGGTGATCAACTATGGGACGATCGCCGCCACCAGTCATTACGGTATCGACCTGCGCGGCGGCGGCACGGTCGTCAACGGCGCCATCGGCGCGATGATCGCCGGCGGGCCCTATGGCATCCATGCCCGCTACGGCGCGGCGACCGTGACCAACCTCGGAACGATCCAGGGGACCGCCGAGGGAATCGACCTGAATGCCGGCGGCCGGGTGACCAATGGTTCCACGGGAGTGGCGAGCGCCTCGATCAGCGGCAGCGCATATGGCGTCGAGGGCCGGTTCGCCGCGCTCGCGGTGACCAACGAGGGAACCATCGCCGCGACGTCCGGGGCCGGTGTCATGCTGATGGCCGGCGGCCGGGTATCCAACGGCGCCGCACAGGCCACGTCTGCCCGAATTTCCGGCTCTACCGTCGGCATCTACGCCCTCGACGCCCCGATCGTGGTGACGAATTTCGGAACGGTCACCGGAGCGGGTTCCGCTGCCGTGCAAATGGCGGCGGGCGGGGCGCTCACCAATGGTTCGAGCGCCACGACCTCGGCGATGATCTGGGGGTATTTCGACGGGGTCTATTTGAGCAACCGGCTCGGCGACGTCACCAATTTCGGCACGATCATCGGGGCGCATCTGCACGGCGTGCAACTGTTGGTCGGCCGGGTGGTGGTCAACGGCGCGGCCACCTCGCCGGCCGCGCTGATTTCAGGATATTTCGACGGCATATACACCGGCGACAAGGGATCCCGCGTCACCAACCTCGGTACCGTCCAGGGATTGCATTCGAATGCGGTGCTGCTCGCCGGTGGCGGCTACGTCGGAAACGGGGGGGTCGCGGATTCCGGGGCCCAGCTGACGGGCTATCTCAACGGCATATACGCCGGGGCGCAATACACCAGCGTGGTCAATCTCGGCAGCATCACCGGACTGAAGTCCGCAGGGATCGACCTACGCGCCGGCGGGTCGGTGATCAACGGCGCGACCTCGACGACACTCGCGGTGATCTCGGGCCAGGTCGGGGTCTATGCAAGCGCCATGAACGCCGCGACCATCGTCAACTACGGAAGAATCATCGGGACCGCCGGCGAGGCCGTGATCTTCAAATCGGGCGCGGACCGGTTGATCGCGGAAGCAGGTTCGAGCTTTGTCGGCGCCATTGCCGGTGGGGGAGGCGCCCTGGAGCTCGCCACGGGGGCCGGAACCCTGTCGGGCATCGGCGGCCCCGGTACGGTTTCCGGCTCGCAGGCCATCACCTTCAGCGGCTTCGGGTCCTATCAACTGGATGCCGGATCGACCTGGTTGCTCAGTGGCCACAACGTGCTGGCCGCCGCTCAGACCCTGAGCAGCGCGGGCGCCCTCACGATCAACGGCGTGTTGAGTGGGGCCGGAACCCTGGACATCGCCGGCGGCGTGACGACCCTCGTCCGCGGCGCGTCGACCAGCCAGCTGCACTGGACGCAGACCGGCGGCGTGATCAGCCTCGCGGAATCGTTGGCCTATCGAGGATTTTTCCGTCAAGGCGCCGGCGCTCTGATCGACCTCGGCAGCGGGGATCGACTATTTCTCGCCGCACCCGCCGTTCTGGAGGGCACCTTCGCCGGCGCAGGATCGGCGCTGATCGGCAGCGCCCTGGTCCACGGCCTGGTCATTGGCGGCAGCGTCGCCCTGGCGGTGTCCGGGGTGGTGAACCAGGCCGGCGGGATCACGGTCGGCAACTCCGGTCCCGGCGCCGCGAGCCTGGTGCTGCTGAAGGGTTCGGCGTGGCATCTGGGCGCCGGCGGCATCGCGCGAGGCGCCGCCAACGCCAGCCGGATCGTCGACGAGGGTCTGCTGATCAAGGACTCGGCCCCGGCCGAGAGCATCGTGGCTGTGCCGATTATCGATTACGGGGTGATCGAGGCCGCCGCCGGCCGGCTGGACCTCAGTCAGTCGATCGCCGGCTCGGGCGCCTTGCGGATCGACGCCGGCGCGGTGCTGGAAATCGACGCGGCCGCGTCCGGCCTGCTCACCGCGAGCTTCGCCGGGGCCGGTGCGACACTGGCCCTCGCCTCGCCCGCGAGCTTCTCGGCCACAATCGCCGGGTTCGCGTTTTCCGACACCATCGACCTGTTGGGGCTAGCGGCCACCGCGGCCAGCATCAACGGCGCCGACCAATTGGTCATCGCCAACGGGACGACCACCGTCGCGACCCTGCGCCTGACCGGATCCTACGCCGGCGCGACGTTCTCGATCAAATCCGATGGGGCGGGGGGCGCCGACATCACCCTTCTGACGCCGGCCGTCTCGCCGCCCCCCAGGGCGGCCCGGGGCCTCCTGGCCGCAATGGCGACCATGCCATCGCCCGCGGCGGCGCCGATTTCCAGCGGCGCGCCGGGCGAATGGCGCGCGCCGACCCTGACGCCGCCAGGCTACCACCGCGCGGGGCAGCTGCATTGAAGGGGCGGGCGAGCGGTCGGGAACATTGCCGGGCCGCAGGGCGTTTATTAGGATTGCGCCAGATGTTCGTTCGCGGCGCGCGTCCGCTGTAACCTGCCAGGCCGCGCGCGGCGTTGTCGAGCAGGCATCGGATCAGGAGTAGACATGCGCCGCCCACGTTCAAGTTTCCCGGCAAGTTTCCCGGCAGGATTACCGGCAAGATTACTGGCCGCCACGGCTGGTCTCGTCGTTGTTTATGGTTCCTCCCTGCAGGCGCAAAGCAATTGCCCACCCGCGCCGCCGGCCGGGCAGAGCGGAGCGATCCGCGTCGGGGTGGCCCCGCCTCCGCCGCTACCGGAATACGACCAGCCGCCGATACCGGCCTATGGCGATGTCTGGACGCCCGGGTACTGGGGCTGGAACGCCGGAGTGAACGATTACTATTGGAATCCGGGGGTCTGGGTCGCGCCTCCGGCCATCGGACTGCTCTGGACACCGGGGTATTGGGGTTGGGGCGATGGGGTGTACCTGTTTCACGCCGGGTATTGGGGGCCGACGGTCGGGTTCTACGGCGGCATCGCCTATGGCTACGGCTACTGGGGGCATGGCTACGACGGCGGCTATTGGCGGGGCCGGACGTTCTATTACAATCGCGAATACAATAATCTCGGCGGCGCACACTTCAACGCCGTGTTCGACCATCGCGTGGCCGGGGATCGCCTGATCGGCCGGGTGAGTTACAATGGCGGCCCCAACGGCGTGCGCGCCGCGCCGACCGCCGCGGAACTGACGGCTGGCCGCGAACGCCACCTCGGCGCGACGGCGGCGCAATTGCAGCATGAGCGCAGCGTCGCCTCGGACGATCACTACCGCGCCGGTATCAACCACGGCCACCCCCCCGCGGGGATGACCCACGGCGGCGGCGCGTCGGCACATTCGGCGGCGCCGGCCGTGTCGTCCACGCACCTGGAAGCCCGCCACGGCCAGGGTCAGACCGTCGGCGGCCACGCCGCGCCGTCGAGCCATGCCGAACATGCGGCGGATCATCGGCGGAGCGACCAGGCGGCGGCGCTCTCGCGGCAACACGCCTCGCACCCCAGCGCCACGCACCCGGAGGCGCGTCGGCCGGAGCCCCACGGATCTCCGGCCTACCGGGAGCCCCCTCGATCTCCGGCGTATCGGCCCGAGGCTTACCGGCCCGAGGCATACCGGCCCGCGCCGGGTCCGGCGGCGCGGGCCGTCGAAGGGCCGCGCGGCGCGCCACCCCACCAACCCCCGGCGCGCGAGGCCCGGCCCCCTGGCGAGAGCCGACCTGGCCCGATCGAGCGGCCCAACGGCCACCCGTGAGCGCGTCGGCGGGTTTCGCGTCGACCTCGCGACGGACGCTCGCGCCCGTTTCCGCCGCCCGTCCGCGGTCGCCCGTAACCGGGCGCGCTTGAGGCGGCGGGCGACCCTGCGCTAGGGTCTCCCAGCGGCGCCGTTTCGCCGGCGCGGCCAAAGATCATGGGAGAGATGCGCAATGGCCACACATGTGAACACCGTCCTCGGCCGCGTGCCGGTGGCCGAACTGGGGCGGACCTTGGTGCACGAACACGTGCTGATCGGCTTCCCCGGCTGGTTCATGGACGCGCGCCAGCCGCCGTTCAAACGCGACGAGGCGATGCAGCGGGTCGTCGACGCATTTCAGGAACTGCACGCCCATGGCGTGCGCACCGTCATCGATCCGTGCCCGATGGATCTCGGGCGCGACGTCGAATTCACCGCCGAGGTTTCGCAGAAGAGCGGCATCAACCTGATCTGCGCCACCGGGTGCTATGTGGAGGACATGGGCATTCCGTGGACCATGAACCAACTGCCGATCGAGGCGGTCACCGAAATCTTCATCAAGGAGATCGATGAAGGGGTCGGCGACACCGGCATCCGTTGCGGGGTGATCAAGATCGCCACCGGTCACGGCAAGGTTTCCGATTACGAGCGCAAGATTCTGACGGCCGCGGCGCGGGCCTCCAAGGCGACCGGCGTGCCACTCATCTCGCACACCGAACAGTGCACCTGTGGCCACGACCAGATCGACATCGCCCTGGGCGAGGGCCTGCCGCCGACCGGGCTGATCGTCGGGCACAGCGACGGCACCGAGGATCTGGCCTATCAGACCTCCCTGGCGGAACGCGGCGTCTATGTCGGCTTCGACCGTTTCGGGCTTTCGATGGGCGCGGTCCCCGATGAAGTCCGCATCAACAACCTGATGGCGCTGGCCACCGCGGGATACCGCGATCAGCTGATGGTGTCGCACGATGCGGTCAATTGCTGGCTCGGGGCCTATGGCGCTTCCGACCCGCTGGAGCTGAACAGGATAATGCCGAACTGGAAAATGACCCATTTGTTCGAGAACATTTTCCCCGAACTCAAGAAGCTCGGCATGACCGACGCCGAATTCGACGCCATCGTGACCGACAATCCACGGCGCTATTTCGAAGGCGCGGCCGCGGTGAGCTGACGCCGCCGGCCCCTACAATCCCAGCCGCGCGCGGAGCGGGGCGAGCTGAGCTTCGTAGCGGCGCCAGCCGCCGACCGACGCCGTTCCGATCGGAGCGCGGGCCTGGGCGCTGCTCAAGGTCTGGATCGCCCCGGGGGCGGCCTCGGGTCGCAGGCAGGCTTCCTCGAAGGCGAGGCCGCAGGCTGCCAGCAGCCGACGGATCTCGGCTTGCGGTTGGTCGACCAATGTTTCGTAGGAGACCTCGATCAGCCGGCCGCCCAATCCGGCGCGCCAGTGGTTCATCAGACGCTGGTGGCCCCGGAAATGATCGGCCAGGTCCTCCAGCCGGTGGCTCCATCGATAGGCGTCGTCGCCGGGCAGCCACATCCGGTGGGCGCTGAACAGGGCGTCCATCGGCTCGCGGCTCAGCAGCACGATCCGCGCGTTCGGCAGGGCGAGCCGCAGCGGTCCGATCAGGAGACTGTTGAACGGCGTCTTGTCGGTAAAGACGGTCTGGCCGCCGGCAATCGCGGCCGCCTGCTCCAGGTAGGCCGCCCCAAGCGCGCGCCAATCGACGGCCTTCATGCGGTCGACCACGGCGGCGGTCAGGATTGGCTCCCGGCCGCCGGCGGCGGCGCGTAGCAGATTGGGAAAGAACGGCAGTTCGCCGAGGGCGCGGACCTGGCTGTGCGCCCCAAGGATACGCTCCACCAGGGTGGTGCCGGTGCGCGGCAGGCCGACGATGAAGATCGGCCCGGAAGCATCTTCCGTTGATCGCGCCCGGTCCAGCAGCGCGGTGGGGAATCGCCGCATGAGCGCCGCGATCAACGCGCGATCACGCTTTGGCGACCAGCCGCCGACCGCCTGACCGGCAAGCAGGTTGGCGGTGGCGAGCGTCTCCCAGGCCTGCTCCGTCAGACCGAGATCATCGAGTTCCTTGAACAGGGCGAAATGCAGCGCCGCGCCCGCCCCCGGGTTGGACTTGGTGGCGAGCCGGATGGCGCGCAGCCGGTCCAGATGATTTCGTTCGGGAGTCCAGCGGCGCAAGCGAGCCAGGGCCAGATGAATGGGCGCCAATTGAACCGCGGCGAGGTGAGCCGGGGTGAGCCGGGCGTCGGCCGAGCCTGCCGCCAGAGCGGTTTCGAAACACGCCTCCGCCTGATCGAAGCGCCCGAGCGAGGCGAGCGCCGAGCCCAGATGATAGAGCACGTCCGGCGCGTCGGGCCGGGCATCGGCGGCGGCCCGCAGATGCGTCAGGCCTCGCTCGACGCATTGCATCGCCACCAGCGTCGTCCCCAGGCGGGCTCGCAGGATCGGATCGGCCGGCGGCCGTGTCTCGTGCGGTTCGAGGTACTCGAGCGCCTGGCGCCACAGTCCGGCGTGGGCCAGGCATCGGGCGAGCAGCACCTGGATGGGCGCGGCGCCCGGCGCGCCCATCGCAAGATGCCGCGCGGCGCGCGACAGCGGTTCGATCGCTTCGTCGAGCGCTCCGGTTTCCGCCGCGGCGATGCCCCAGATCGCGCATGCCTCCAGATTCCCCTGGTCGGCCGCCGCGGCGCGCCGTGCGGCGGCGCGGGCGGTCGAAAGATCGCCGGCCTCGAAGGCCCGGCTCGCGGCGGCGAAATCCGCCTGGCTCACGCCCGGCCCAGGCGCTCGTACACCAGGCCGCGGGCGAGCCAGCATCCCACCCGCACCGCGCGGGGTGGGCCTCCCGACACGTCGCGCTGAAAGGCCAGCGTCCAGTCACCGGGCGGCGTATGATCCAGCGCGCGTGGACATGGCAGCGCCCAGACGTCGTCGCCGATCGGATCCAGCTGCTCCATGTGTCCCTGGCCGAGAAAGCCCGAAAAAGCCCCGTAGAGCGCCCCGCCGGCGTCGACGATGGTCAGCTCCGCCTGCAACTCGCCGCAGCGATAGCGGCCCGCGATCTCGCGGGACGCGGTCGGCGCCAAGGATTGCAGCAGGCTCTGCTGATTGTCCCGCGGACGCTCCATCCACAGTCCCGGCGGGCCAGGTCGCAGCCGCACGCCATCGCCAACGGCCGAACCGTCGGCCCTTGGCTCGAGGAGCTCGGCGCTATGGCCGAAGCGAAGCCGCACCTGACCCGCTCGGGCCGGCTCGATCCGCGCCGACAGGCCGGTTTCGGGGTCGAGATAGGCGCCGAGCCAATCGGGCCGGAGGTCGAGCGCCCGATACGGCGGCCGAGCGATGTCGAGTGCGGCGGCCAGCAGGTCGAGCGCGGCGGCCCTGGCGTCCGACAGGTGATTGAACAGCACCACCACCGACAGCCGTTCGCCAGGGGCATACAGGCGGTGACTGCGCCAGCCGCGCAGCGCACCGCCGTGCCCGGTCACCCGATGTCCCAGATCCTCGCCCCGCGCGAGGCCAAAGCCATAAAGGGCCGGCGCGCCATCGGCGAAGCCGACCGGCGCGCTCAGCCGCCGATACAGGCTGTCCGGATCATCGCGGCCGGCGTCGACGTGGCGCTCCCAGGCGATCATGTCGTCGAGGCTGGCGCCCAGACCCGCGTCGCCGGTCCACAGGATCTGGTTGCGCGCGGGACGAAACCCCGTAGCCGGCGAACCCTCGTAACCCTCCGCGCCATCGGGCATGGCCCGGGTGTCGGCGGCCAGGAACGCGCTCTCCATGCCCGCCGGCTCGAATATCCGGGTGCGCAGCGCCTCGGCGAAACTCCGCCCGGTGCGCGTCTCCAGGATATTGGAAAGCAGACGAAAATTGTGGTTGCAGTAGGAATAGCGCGACCCGGGGGTGAACTGGAGGGTGCGCGCGCCCTGGATCACCCGGGCTGCTTCCGTCTCGCCGAACGGGTCTTCGGCGCCCGCCCCATGCAGCATGGCCAGCGCCCAATAGTCGCGCAATCCAGATTGGTTGTGGCACAGGTGTAGCGCGCCGGGCGGTTGCACGGCGAGGCCCGGCAACGCGGCCCGCACGTCATCGTCCAGCACGGTCGGGTCGGGAAACGCATCCAGCACCGCCGCGCAGGTGAACTGTTTGGTGATCGAGCACATCCGGAACAGGGTGCGGGGCGTGAAGGCAATTCGCCGTTCCGCATTGGCCCAACCCCAGGCATGTCGCGCCAGAACCTCGCCCTGGCGGAGCACCGCGATCGCCCCGCCGGGACCCGGATAGGCGGCCGGCAAACACTCAACCGCGCGGTCGAGGGGGGTGTGGTGGGTCACGGCTGTCACATTCCGGCGAGGATCGAAACGACGAGGTCACGCCCGCGCAACCATTTTGCCCGGTCAGGGTTATCGGCTAAAACCGCGTCCGCCAACCCACGGATTTTCGCCATGCCTGCTTTTGTTCGCGCCCTCGTGGCCCTCACCGTCGTGCTGTCGCTGGGCGCATGCGCCTATGACCGTCCGTGCCCGCCCGGCACCCACCTCGGGCCCTGGGGCCGCGCCTGCCATCCCAACCGCTGACGTCGGCATCTAGTCGATCCGGGCCTGGGCGTAGCCCTGCAGCACCGCGACGCCCTTCTGGTTGGTGGTGGTCACCGCCAGATCGACCAGCTTGGCGCCATCGACCTCGCTGAGCTTTTCGACCGTTGTGGTGGAGTCCAGGGTGTCGCCCGGCCAGACCTGGCTGGTGAAGCGCACGCCGAACTTGGTCAACCGGCCGTCGCCGACATAGTTGGTCAGCATGCGACCGGTCATGCCCATGGTCAGCATGCCGTGGGCGAAGACCGAGGGATATCCGGCCACCTTGGTAGTGAATATTTCGTCGGTGTGCAGAGGATTGTAGTCACCCGACGCTCCGGCGTATTGCACGAGCTGCGTGCGTTTGAGGTCCTCCACGAGACGCTCGGTGTGCGTGTCGCCGACCTTCAGGTCACTGGCTTTCAACGGCATGATCAAGCTCCTCAGACCTGCTCGACGGGACGTTCGGTGCGCACGCCGACACCCCGCGCGGTAATCACCAGTTCGCCGTGCTGGTCGCGGTATTCGGTGACGCTCTCCGAAAAGATCAGCTTCCCCGATCGCTTGCCTTCCTTCTCCCAGGTCTTACCCGGAAAGGTGGTCGCGGTCAGCACATCGCCCGGCTTGATATGCCGGTGGTATTCGAAATGCTGCTCGGCATGCAGGCCGCCGGCATTGCCGCCGCCGCCGCCTTCGCCCGGCTTCACCCCGGTGGGGTCCGCGCCTGAGCCGAACCACGGTTTGCCGGGTTTGGGCCGCAGCACATAGTCGGGATCGAACTGCGCGCTCGCCTGGGCGAAGGTCGGGGGCGCGATCACCGAGCCCGGCTCGGTGGTCTTGGCGTAGTCGGGGTCATGATAGATCGGATTGTCGTCGCCAACCGCCCGGGCGAACATCATTATATGGCTGAATTCGATTGGAAACTTGCCGACGGCCATTCCCTCTCCTCATGGGTTTGCGTTCTTGCGCTCGCGCTGGTTCATTGTGGCGCCAACAGGGGCCTCGGCTCAAGCGCGGGATCGAACGGACATGACGCTATCGGGTAAGCGGGTCGTCATCGTCGGCGGCACGTCGGGCATCGGCTTCGCCGTCGCCGAGGCCGCCAGGGATCAGGGCGCCGCCGTGGTCGTCGGCTCCAGCCGGTCGGCCAATGTCGAGCGGGCGGTCCAGCGCCTGGGCGAGCGGGCGAGCGGGTTTACCGTCGATGTGACCGACGAGGCCGCGGCGGAGGCTTCGTTCAGGGAGATCGGGCGCCTTCGACCACCTTGCGTTCACCGCCGGCGACTGGGGCGGCCCACGACGGGGGGCCTTCGGCGAGACCGACTTCCTGGCGGCCGAGTCGGTGTTCCGGGTGCGCTACTGGGGCGCGTTGCGGACGGTCAAGCACTGCCTGCAGTTGCTGGCGCCGGACGGGTCGATCACCTTGACCAACGGCATGATCGCCCACCGGCCGATCAAGGGGTCGGTGATCAGCGCTTCGATGGCCGGCGCGGTCGAACACGCCGCTCTGGCGCTGGCGGTCGAACTGGCGCCGATCCGCGTCAACATCGTCTGCCCCGGCTATATTCTCACCGACGTATGGGCGACGATGCCCCCCGAGCAGCGGGAAGCGTTTCTCACCGGCGCCACGGCGCGCCAGCCCCTGCCACGCGCCGGCCTGCCGTCGGAAGTCGCCGAGGCCTACCTCTATCTGATGCGCGGCGGCTACACGACCGGCCAGGTGATGCGGCTGGACGGCGGCTGGTCGATGGTGTGACGTCGCTTACCCGCCCCCTTCCGTGACCCATGCAACAGGTCCGGAAACCGCGCGCCATTCTCGTCGCGATCCTTCTCGCCGGTCTCGCCTTGCCGGCCGTCGCCGACCCGTCGTGGACGGTCGGCGAACTGGTGGTCGCGCCAAGCCCCGGCCCCGTGCTGTGGCGCGTTTCGCGTGGCGATTCCGTCGTCTGGATCCTCGGAGCCCTGCCGGTCATGCCCAAGGCGCTGACCTGGAACAGCGCGCGGCTGGAGCGGGTGATCGCCGGCGCCAATATCGTCCTCGTCAGGCCCCGGGCGACCGTGGACCTGTTCACGGTGATGGGGATCCTGCTCCACCTGAACCTGCCCCGCGGCCGCACCCTCGATCAGGAACTGCCGCCCGACCTGGAGGCCCGCCTCGCCCGCGCGCGGGCGCTCGCCGGGCAACCGGCCGAGCGTTACGCCCACATGAAGCCGTTGTGGGCCGCGCTGCGCCTGTACGGGGACTTCGCGTTCAGGGCCAGACTGTCGCGCGACGAGCCGGAGGCGACGGTCGTCCGACTGGCGCATCGGCATCGCGCGCCGATCCAGGCCGTCGCCACCTATCGCGCCAGGCCGGTGGTCAGGAATCTCGCCGGTCTTAGCGACGCTCAAGCGCAATCCTGCCTCTCCGATGTCGTCGGGGATATCGACTACGCCAGCACCCACCTCGCTCCCGCGGCCCAGGCGTGGGCGCGGGGCGATCTGCCGGCCGTGCGGACCCACTATGCGGAGTCGGCCTTCCTGCTCTGCCTGGATCAGGCGCCCTCGTTCGTCGCGCTCGCCAATCGCAATGTCGAGGACACCGTCGAGGCCATCGACGCGGCCCTCGCCCGGCCCGGCAAGAGCGTCGCGGTGTTAAGCCTCGACGATCTGTTGCGCCCGGGCGGAGCGCTGGCCCGGCTTCGGGCAGAGGGCGCGACGGTGACCACGCCGGACTGAGTCTGGCCGCGACGGATCCGCCGCGTGAGCAGATTGGGCTTCGCCGCCGTCTAGTCGGGGGCCGGACCGCCCGCTTCGCCGGCGGCGATGTACCGGTCGATCATGTGGTGCAAATGCCGAATGCGCATCTCGGTGTATTTGCCGAGGTGAACCTCACCGGTCCCGGAGGCGACCAGGCCTTCCTGAACATGCGGCAAATTGCTGAAGTCCTGGTCGAACACCGCGGCCAATCCGGCGAACTCCGGCGGGGCCGCCTCGAGGATGCTGTCGTGGAAGCCCAGTTCGATCGGCGGCGCGGGCCTGGGGCGGGGCTGACCCTTGGGGACGCGGGCGTGGATCATGATGTCCATGACGCCGCTGCCGACATCCATGCCGTTCGGTCGCCAGCGATAGGTCAGCTTCTGTCCCTCGCCGGCCCAGACACTCATGTTCGGAAACAGATTGTACAGCAGGGCGTCCATCATCTCGGCGTCGGCGGCGTCGGTGTAGTCATGGCCGTCGACCGCGGCGAGGCCCTGGCGGCTGAGTTCGGCGACATAGCGTCGGGCGGTGCCGCCCTCGGCCAGCAGGTGCTTCTCCTCGAGATCGGCCACCGGTCCCCGTCGCCGTCCACCGGGCGCCAGCATGGCGTCGAGGACCTCCTGCTCGCTCATCGGCGCGATGAATGGACTGGGCACGCCGCCGGCCGAAAAATGCCGCGACACATGGTCGTTGGGCAGGTCGTACTGGCTGTTGGCGTCGGCCAGGCTGGCCAGGATCTGCGGGTGGGTGGTGACGCTGTGGTGGCTCTCCATGAAGGCTTCCGTCAGCGCCTTCCAATTGCAGGGGACCTTTCGCTGAATCCACAGCATCCGATAGCGATTTTCCCAGTCGAAGCGTTCGAAATCGTCCGCCAACGGCTTGATGTAGTGCATCAGCGGCCTGGCGGCCGGATCGAGGTTGACGAACACGAAGCCCCCCCAGGTATCGACCCTGGCCTGCGGCAGGCTCACGTCCTGGCCCTCCCACTGCGGGAAGTCCCAGCCGATCGGGTTGTCCTTGAAACTGCCGTCGGCGTTCCAGGCGATCCCATGGTAAGGACAGCGGAATTCGGTCTTGCAGCCGTTGAGGGTGACCAGCTTGCGCCCGCGGTGCAGGCAGCTGTTGTAGTGGGCCCTGATTTCGCCGGGCGCCGTGCGCGTGACGATCAGGCTTTTGCCGACGTTCTCGTAGATGTGGTAGTCGCCGACGTTCGGAATATCCTCTTCGCGACAGGCAAGCTGCCAGACCTTGCTCCACAAGTGTCTGACTTCCTTCGCAAAAAACTCCGGGTCGGTATAGCGTGAGGCAGCGACCGGAGCGGTTCCGACATCGGGAATTCGACCTTCGCGCAGATAATCGGGGACGGGGCGGCTGTCCCGGTTGAGAATGTCCTCGTAGGTGTCGCCCGGGTGCCGGTCGGCCCGACCTGGAAACACGCTTCCATCCATATCCGTACTCCCGAATGTCGCGGCAGCTTCGTCCATGAAGCCGTCGCGGGGGTGCTCGCCTCTCGCCCAGTCGCTGTCGAGCTAACCGCTCCGGGGCCTTGGCTGTCAATCAATACTGTAACGTATGTTCAATTCGGTTCGCGTCGGCGGCTGGCGGAGCGGCGCCATCCTACTCGAGATAGAGCGCCCGCAGCCGGGCGATTTTGTCCGGGCCGACCCCGAGGACCTGATCGAGGTAGTTGTCGACGGAGCCCCAGCGACTGTCGATCTCGTCGAGGGCGTGCTGCAGCAGGGGCGCGCCGTGGCTGTCGTAGAGCGGCCGCGGCTTCATCGACACGCCCGCCGATTGCAGCTTTAGGTAAAAATCCGCGACCAGATTGCCGGGATATTCCCCCGCTGTCAGGGGCGGGATCTCGTTCTCCGGACGACGGTCGACCGTCGACAGGTGATAGTCCTGAAAGATCACATCGCGCGGCACGCCGAGCGCGATCAGCACCAATGCCGTCGCCACGCCGGTGCGATCCTGACCCGCCGAGCAATGATAGGCGACCGCCCCGTCGTGCCGCAGAAGTTGGCGAAACAGCTCGCGAAACTGCGGCGCCAGCGAGACTGGCCATTCGCGATAGATGTCGACGCTCGCCGTCCTGGCCGTCGCGGGCGAAGCCAGACGCCCGAAGATCGTGCTTCCAGGATAGTCCACCGCGAAGTAGCGCGCCCCGGTCCGCTCGGCGACGCGGTCGGGGGCGATCTGCCGCTCCTCGACCGAGCGCAGGTCGATGTCCTCCTTCAAATGCAAACGATCGAGGTAGCGATAGTCGGCCTCGTCCAGCATCGGCATGGCGGCGGTCCGATAGATCAGCCCCCAGCGGACGTGCTTACCCCCGGCCGCCGGATAACCCCCGAGGTCGCGAAAGTTCGACCCCCGATCAAGGACGATCAGCCGCTCGGCCGCGCGCACGATCTGACCGTCGGTTTCGTCGCGAAGAAGCACGTAAGGCCGCGCCGTGTCTGTCCATGAGGCCTGAAACAGCCCGTCGCGGTCGCCGTGCGCGACCAGCCGCGCCCCGTCCGGCTTCGCGTCGGGACGTGGTCCGAGGAACACATCCACAGGATCGCGGCTCTTCCAATGCACCGCTATCTGATCGGGTGCGGAGCGGTCGACGCTCACCGATTCGATGGCCGCCACGCCTGGGCCGGCCAGGGTCAGCGCGCTCAAGGCAACGGCCGCGAACAAACTTCGATGGCGGGTCATGCGGCATATTCTAGCGCGGGGGCGGTGTCTTGCCTAATTGCTTGCCCGCCGCCCGCGCTCGCGCCGTACACAGATAAAAGGCCGTCAATGACCCTTCGCGCCATCCTTGCCGCCCTCTTCCTGGCAACCGCGCTCGCGGCGTGTGAACCCGCGATGCAGGCCTCTCCGCCACCGCCAAAGCCCGTGGCCGCCCCACGCCCGGCCGCCCCGGCCAGGGTCGGTACGATGATCTGCCGCAGCAGCGTCGATGGGCGGCCAGCCAAATGCGGCGCCCCCAACGCCGTGATGGTCGGCATCAAGTTCGACTAGGCTACCGGCCTGCAGACAGGCCGGCGCGGCGTTCGGCAAACGGTCGAGCGGCCCCGTGTTCAGCCGGGAAATCGCTCGAATGCCGGCATGCCGTCGGCAATCTGGTGGAAGCTCTGTCTGTCGATGGTGAAGATCGCCATGTCCGGTTGGCCATATTGGCCGGGATCGTCGAGCGTTCCCACCTTCACCACCACGGCCGGAAAACCTGGTGGCCGGGTGGCCAGATGAGTTCCGCAGTCAGGGCAGAACTCACGCGTCACGGCCCGCTGCAGATCCTTCCGCATGAATTCGCGCCGGTTCACCCTGGGTATAGGCGAAGCCGTCGGCCGGCATGGCGATGAACACGTTCGGCGCCCCGCCGGTGATGTACTGGCACTCGCGGCAATGGCATTGCGCCTTCATCATCGGCTCGCCTTCCGCCATATAGCGCACCGCTCTGCAATAGCATCCGCCTTCCAGCCGCATCGCCCCGTCTCCCTGTCGGTTTTAGCCACCTTAGCCGCCGGCCCGGAGACCTCCAAGCCGTCCAATCCGGCCAGCGCCGGTTATTTGCCGAGAGCGATCCGCCGTCGGTCGCACCTGACCGCGTCGCTCAGGCCATCTGCGCCTGGAAACCCGGCAGATCGAAATAGTCCCGCCAGCCACTGATCAGGCCATCCCTCAGTTCGAAGACGCCCATGACCGGCGCGGAGATGGTGCGGTCCGCCAGTTCGAATACGTCGGTCCGCTCGGTCAGAACCACGCCGTCGGCGGTCTCGGCGATATGATGAACCGTCCAGCGCACGGCCTTGGCGGCGGCCAGAAAGGGAGCAATGCCGGAGCGGATCGCTTCGTGGCCGACCGCCTCGCTCATACCGACGTTCACATAGCGTGCATCGGAGGTCATCCTCTGCAGGATCCCCTCGATGGATTTCGCCTCCCACTGCCGGATGAAGTCTTCGACCAAAGCGGTATTCGACATGGCGGCGGCCTTGCGCTGGGGACATCACGGATCGGCAGAATCAGCTGACCGGGTCGCCATGAAAAGCGCAGACGCCCTGCGAAGTCGAGGGAATGCGGCTCGCCGGCGACGCGACCGACAATGTGGCCGGCGGCGAGTTGGGCGGCATGAAGGGTCACCGCCCGACCCCGTTGGTCGGGGCTTCGTCCGAGGCCCATTCGACATCCGCGCCGAGGGCGATCAGGTTCTCGACGAACCGAGGATGCGCGCGCCGGATCGGGTCGGCGTTGAGGATAGTGGATTGTCCGTCGATGCTGGCGGCGACCATGAACAAGGCGATCGCCACGCGGATGATGTACGGACTCTCGACCGTGGCGGGCGCCAGAGTGCGGCCGCCGAAGGTGATCACCCGGTGCGGATCGCATTGCAGAGCGTGGCCGCCGAATTTGGCGAGCTCCGAGGTCCAGCCGAGCGCGCCTTCATAGACCTTGTTCCAGAACAGCATTTCGCCGTCCGCCTGTGCGCCGAGGGCCACGAAGATCGGCAACAGATCGACCGGCAGATAGGGCCAGGGCGCGGCTTCGATCTTGGGCAGGATATAGCTGGTGAACGGCGCCTTCACTCTCAGCGGCCCATCGACATGCGATGTCGACCAGCCGTTTTCATGGGAGATCGACACACCGAACTTGGCAAACGCTCGGTCGATGAGCGGAAACTGCTCCGGCTGGGCGTTTCTCACCGAGACCGACCCGCCGGTAATCGCGCCCAGCGCCAGGAATGTGGCGATCTCGTGAAAGTCCTCGGCGAAGGTGTAGTCGGCCCCCCCGAGGCGGTCGACGCCCTCGACAACCAGCCGGCTGGTGCCACAGCCATCGACGCGGGCCCCCATCAGCCGCAGGAAGGCGCAGAATTCCTGCACGTGCGGCTCGGAGGCGGCGTTCATCAGTTGCGACGTTCCCGAGGCCTTGGCGGCGCACAGGGCGAAATTCTCGGTGGTGGTCACCGAGGCGTAATCGAGCCAGTGGTCCGCGGGCCGAAAGCGGGTTGCAAGCGTCATGGCCAGCGCGCCGGCCTCGGGGGTCACATCGACGCCAAAGGTCTGGAACACCTCGATATGCGGGTCGATCTCGCGCGCCCCGAGGGTGCATCCCTTGACCTCGCCCTCGATCCGGGCCTGCCCAAATCGCGCGATCAACGGCGGGATCAACATGATCGACGAGCGCATGCCCTGCGGCAGACGCGCGGCGGCCGCGTCCCGCGCATTCGCATGACAAAGGCGCAGAACGCGGGTGTCGTGATCCATCACCACCTCGCTGCCCAGCGCCTCGAACAGACCGAGGATCTGGGCCACGTCGGTGATGTCGGGCACGCCGCGCAAAATCACTTGGTCGTCGGTCAACAGTGTCGCGCATAGGATCGGCAGCACCGCATTCTTGTTGGCCGAGGGAATGATCCGCCCGCCCAGCGCTCGTCCGCCCCGCACGATCAGATTGGTCACTGGCGATCCTGGCTCCTTGCCGAATTAAGCGTCACGCGGTCCGTTCCCGGCTCGCCAGATGTCCGGCGAGGCAGCAGGCCTTGAATCCACGACCCCGGCCCTCTATCCTAACAGCCCCCCGGTCGATAGCGTCCGCGGCCGGATTCCTATCTTTACCAAGGGCGACCCGAGCTTACCCAACGATGGAAAAAATTCCCATGACCGCCGAGGGCTTTCACGCGCTCGACGAAGAACTCAGGCGTTTGAAAACCCGCGAGCGGCCGGCGATCACCGCCGCCATCGGAGAGGCCCGCCAACACGGCGACCTTTCGGAAAACGCCGAATACCACGCCGCCAAGGATCGCCAAGGCTGGATCGAAGGCCGCATCGCCGAGATCGAGGATCGCATGGCGCGCGCCCAGATCATCGACGTTTCGAAACTCTCCGGATCGCAGGTGAAGTTCGGCGCCACGGTCAGTGTGGTCGATGAGGACACCGAGGAACCCGCGCGCTATCAGATCGTCGGTGAACATGAGGCCGACGTGCGGTCCGGTAAGATCTCGATCGCCTCGCCGATCGCCCGCGCGATGATCGGCAAGGAGATGGGCGACGTGGTCGAGGTCAACACGCCCGGCGGGGTCAAGGCCTATGAAATCACCAAGGTCGAGTGGGTTTAGGCGAAAGCGCTGCCAGCGGTGACCCTCGCCCCTCGTCCTGTCCGCTGCCTGATCGTCGGCGCCGGTCCCGCCGGCTACACCGCGGCGATCTATGCCGCCAGAGCGTTGCTGGACCCGGTGTTGATCGCCGGTCTGACACCCGGCGGTCAGCTGACCATCACCACCGACGTGGAGAACTATCCAGGCTACGCTGAGGTGATCCAGGGCCCGTGGCTGATGGACCAGATGCGCGAACAGGCCTCCCATGTCGGGGCCCGGCTGATCGACGACATCGTCACCCACGTCGACCTTTCGTCCAGGCCGTTCCTGGTCACTTGCGATTCCGGCGAGTCCTGGCTGGCCGAGACACTGATCATCGCCACGGGGGCCCAGGCCAAATGGCTCGGCCTGGAGAGCGAAAGGCGTTTTCAGGGGTTCGGCGTGTCCGCTTGCGCGACCTGCGATGGTTTCTTTTATCGCGGCAAGCAGGTGATCGTCGTCGGCGGCGGCAATACCGCGGTCGAGGAAGCGCTGTTCCTGACCAAGTTCGCCTCCAAGGTCACGTTGGTGCATCGGCGCGACGAACTGCGGGCGGAACGCATCCTTCAGGAGCGGCTGTTCACGAATGGCAAGATCGAGGTCATCTGGGACCACGCGATCGAGGAGGTGGTCGGCAACGTCGAGCCCCTGGGGGTGACCGGCGCGCGGCTGCGCCACGTCCGCACCGGTGACATCCGTTTGGTCCCCTGCGACGGCTTCTTCGTCGCCATAGGCCACGCGCCCGCTTCGGCCCTGTTCGAGGGACAGCTGGAGATGGACGTCTCCGGTTATCTCAAGGTCAAGGCCGGGACCACGGCCACCGCCGTCGAGGGCGTGTGGGCCGCTGGCGACGTCACCGACGACGTATATCGCCAGGCTGTCACGGCGGCCGGCATGGGGTGCATGGCCGCCCTGGAAGTCGCCCGGTTCCTTGCCGAGCAGGACCACGCGGCGGCCCATCACCCTATCTCACACGCCGACGCCGCCACCATCGGGGTCTGGTAGGCCGCGCAGGGGCGCCGCGTGTAGCGTTATGGTGTCGCCAGAGTTTCGCCGGCCGCCGGTTTCGAAGTGGCCTTTTCCATCTCCAGCAGCACCGCGTTGATCCGGGCGATTTCGTCGCGCGTGGGCAACCGGCGGCCGCCGACAACATCGCCCGGTCCGGGCGCGTGCGGCCGTTCGGCCTTCGGCATCACATAAAAATATTGTCCGGGGGGCGTCACGACATTCGACGCCAATGTCACGACTGGCGCCGGGCCGGCCATCGAAACGCGAAGTTCATCGCCCGAGTAGGCCTGCCGCAACGCCTCCGGCTGACCCGCCGGCCCCGGGAAACGATAGAAGATGTGAGCGCCGATCTGGCCGATCTTGACCAGCGTCGGACCCCAGCTCGGAAACACATAGTCAGCATGATAGGCTGTCGCCGACCCGATCGAGGCCATCACATAGCCGGCGACCGCCCGCTCGGCGACGGCGCGGGCGCGACGCCACAACCAGGGGACCGGTGGCCGATCGCGCGACCCATTGCAGGTGAAGGAGAACTGGCAGCCGGGCGCCACCTGCGACCCCTGATACACGACGCCGCAGATGGTGTGCGGAAAGGCCGGGTGGCGAACGCGGTTGAGCACCGTCTGGGCAACGGCCGCCTGACCGGCATCGGGTTCGAGAGCCGCTTCGTAGTAAATCGCCTGCGTCAGGCAGAGCAGGGCGCGGTCCCGCTCCGCGCCCGTCGCGGTCAGATGGAACGGCTCGGCGGCAGCACCGGGTGACGCCGCCACGGGAACGAGCTCGTTGATCCGCCGGGCGGTCATCGGGTCGATGGCTTCAATCCCGATCGTCGGCGGGGTTTCGATGTCCAGGGCCGCCCAACCCGGTGGACGACCCAGCAGATCTCGCCTCGGGCCTCGCAGCCAGCGCTGGGCGAGCCATTGCTCGCCCGGGGTCAGGGTCTTGGCGATGGTGGCCATGCGGACCAGCGACGGTCGCGCGGGTCCCGGCCCGCTCGCCGTACAGGCAGCGAGGGCAAGGGCCAACCAAGCCGCGATGAACCGCTCGCGGCGTCGCCCAGGCTTCCGTTGGGACAGATCACATTTACGCGACACCCGGACGATTTGGGCTTTCCCTTCCTGTTGGGCGGGCCTATGTATCGATCCAACTTATGCTCAAACTTAGCATAAGTGGAGCGCCAGGGATCAGACCAGTGATCTGGCGTTTTTTTAAGGCCAGAGAAATGCTCACTTTGAGCATAAGGAGGACGCCATGGCGGACGGTTCTAGCCATTTCGCTTTCACCCGAGCGGTGGAGTCGGCGACCGCGTCGGTATGGAACAAGGTGTCGGCACAGGTGACGCCGATCGAGTGGCGGCTTCAGGCGCCATTGATCGCCGAAATCAATCGTCTGAAGCGCGAGAAAAACGCGGTCATACTGGCCCACAACTACATGACCCCGGAGATCTTCCATGGGGTCGGCGATTTTGTCGGCGACAGCCTGGGCCTCGCGCGTGAAGCCGCCCGCTCGGACGCCACCGTGATCGTGCAGGCAGGCGTGCATTTCATGGCCGAGACCTCCAAGGTCCTATGCCCGGACAAAACGGTGCTGATCCCCGATCTGCGCGCCGGCTGTTCGCTGGCTGCCTCGATTACCGCCGAGGATGTGCGTCTGATCAAGCAGCGCTACCCCGGTCTGCCGATCGTAACCTATGTCAACACCACCGCGGCGGTGAAGGCCGAGACCGACATCTGTTGCACGAGCGCCAATGCCGTGCAGGTTGTCGAGTGGGCGGCGCGCACGTTCGGCGTCGAGCGAGTGATACTGCTGCCCGATGAATTCCTCGCCCGCAATGTCGCGCGCCAGACCGACGTCGGGATCATCGCCTGGCAGGGCCGGTGCGAGGTGCACGAGCGTTTCAGCGCCGCCGACATCGCCGAAATGCGCGAAGCATGGCCGGACGCCCAAATCCTCGCTCACCCGGAGTGCCCGCCGGAGGTTCTCGAAGCCGCGGACTTTGCCGGCTCCACCGCCGCGATGAGCGATTTCGTCGCCAAGCGAAAGCCACGGCGGGTCGTGCTGATCACCGAGTGCTCCATGGCGGACAACGTAGCATGCGACTCACCGGAAACCGAGTTCGTGCGGCCTTGCAATCTCTGTCCGCATATGAAGCGGATCACGCTGCAGAATATCCACGACGCTCTGGCCGCCGGCCGGCACGAGGTCACCATCGAGGCGGAGATCGCCAACCGGGCTCGCGCCGCTGTCCAGCGCATGATCGACATGCCGCCGCCCGCCACGCCAGCCCGCTATGACCTCGTCAAGGCGCGGCATCATGTGGATGTCGAGCTGATCTGAGCAGCGCCATGACGCAGCGTCACAGGTTCGATGGGGTTCTGGTGATCGGCGCGGGCTTGGCGGGCCTTTCGGCCGCCTTGTCGGCCGCCCCGCGTCCGACTTTGGTGCTGGCGACCGCTCCGATTGGTCAGGGCTGCTCGTCGGGGTGGGCGCAGGGCGGCATGGCCGCCGCATTGGGCGACGACGACGCACCGGCCCTGCATGCCGCCGATACCCTGGCGGCCGGTGCTGGATTGTGTGATCCACGCGCGGTCGATATCCTCACACGAGAGGGGCCGGCCGCCATTCATTGGCTGGCCGCCCTCGGCGCTCCGTTCGATCGCCGTCACGACGGAAGCTTCGTCCAGAGCCTCGAGGCCGCCCATTCGCGGGCCCGCGTGAGTCGGGTCGGCGGCGACGGAGCCGGCGCGGCGATCATGGGGGCGATGGCCGCCGCCGCGCGACGCGCGTCGCATCTGGAAGTTCGCGAGGGATGGCGGGTTCGAGCCGTGCTGACCGACGACCTCGGCCGGGCATGCGGAGTGGTGGCCGAGAACAACGGCGAACTGGTCGAGATCCTCGCCTCGGCGACCATCCTGGCCACCGGCGGTCTGGGCGGGCTCTACCGGGTGACGACCAATCCGGCCGCGGCGCGGGGCGAAGGACTGGCCCTGGCCGCTCAGGCGGGCGCGCGGATCGTCGATCCCGAGTTCGTACAGTTCCACCCGACCGCCATCGATATCGGCGCTGATCCGGCGCCGCTGGCGACGGAGGCGTTGCGTGGTGAGGGCGCACGCCTGGTCGGGGCCGACGGCGCGCCGTTCATGCATCGCTACCACACCGCCGGCGACCTCGCCCCGCGGGACATCGTGGCGCGCGCGATCACCAACGAACGGCGGGAGGGAAGGGGCGCTTTCCTGGACGCGACCGCGGCTGTGGGACGAGCGTTTCCCCGCCATTTCCCGACTGTGTTCGCCGCCTGCATGGCTGCGGGCGTCGATCCCCGTGAGCGGCCGATCCCGGTTCTGCCCGCGGCGCACTACCACATGGGCGGCATCGGTACCGACCTCGCCGGCCGCACCTCGGTCGAGGCCTTGTTCGCGGTGGGGGAATGCGCTTCGACAGGCGTGCACGGGGCCAACCGCCTGGCGTCCAATTCCCTTCTCGAAGCCGCCGTGTTCGGTGCGCGCGCGGGCGCGGGCGCGAAAGAGATCGGGGCGACGCCGGACCGCGGTCGATCCTTCGCCGACGCTTTCATCGATGATCCGCCGGCGGCCACCCTGGCGGAGCTTCGCAACCGGATGAGTCGCGACGCCGGCGTGGTGCGCGACGCCCAGGGACTGGGTGGCTTGCTGCAGTGGCTCGATACCCAGATCGCGGATTTTGGACCCGCCGCGCCGTTTCTGGCGGCGCGCCTGGTCGCCAGGGGCGCGTTCGATCGCCACGAGAGTCGCGGCGCGCATTGCCGGGCGGATTTCCCAGACCCTGCGACACGAGCGGTCCATACCGAAATCGTCACCGACCGCCGGCATGCCGAGCGGACGGACTTCAGCGTGGCGGCGGCGTGATCGACCCTCTGCCCGACCTGCTGATCGAACCGATCGTGCGCTCGGCGCTGGCCGAGGATCTAGGGCGCGCCGGCGACATCACCTCAAATGCCTGTATCGATCCCCATGCCCGTCTCAGCGCCGTGTTCCGGGGTAGACGCGCCGGGATCGTATGCGGCCTGGCCTGCGCCCGTCTGGCTCTGGCGGCGCTCGATCCCGACGGCCGTTTCCGGCCGGAGTTGGCAGATGGCGACGCGATCGCCCCGGGGACCGTTCTGGCGCGGGTCGAGGCCAATGCCCGTGCCCTGCTGGCGGCGGAACGCACCGCATTGAATCTGCTGGGGCGGCTGAGCGGCGTCGCCAGCCTGACGGCCGACTATGTCAGAGCGGTCGCCGGTACGCGGGCCCGAATTGTCGATACCCGCAAGACCACGCCGGGGCTGCGGGCCCTGGAGAAATATGCCGTTCGTTGCGGCGGGGGCGACAACCATCGGTTCGGCCTGGATGATGCCGTGCTGATCAAAGACAATCATGTCGCCGCGACGGGCGGCGTGGGAGAAGCCGTGCGGCGCGCCCGGGCGCATGTCGGGCATATGGTCAAGATCGAGGTGGAAATCGACGGTCTCGAACAGTTGGGCGAGGTGCTGGAACACCGCCCCGATGTGATCATGCTCGATAATTTCAGTCTGGAAGATCTCCGCGCCGCGGTCGCCCTGGCGGCCGGCCGCTCCGTCCTCGAGGCGTCCGGCGGCGTGGATCTGTCCACCGTCGCCGATATCGCGCGTACCGGTGTCGACCTGATCAGCGTCGGCGCTCTGACCCATTCGGCCCCGGTTCTCGATATCGGCCTTGACGCCGTTTGACGAAGCGGCCGTTCAGGAGTGCAGCCGGGTAGACGTACCGCCCCCCTAAGGCGCCATCGCGCAGGTAGACCTGGATTTCCGCCGGCCGTCCGGCGGCGGCGAGGCGCGCACCCAATGACATCGCGGCGTCCTCGGCCCTCGCGCCGCTCGCGAACACCTGTGGGTTTTCCGACGCCGACTGTCGCACGGCCCAACCCTTGCCGAGCGGTTCCACTTTGATGACCTGGATCATGAGGGTTCTCCGGCGCTCCCCGTCGCCGTCATGGGCAGGGGGCCGGTGAGGTCTCTGGTCCCGACCCATGGCGAGTATTGGGCGGGCGCCGCGATCATCTCGCAATCGCCGGGAACATTTGCGTGATCGCCATGTAACGCCTGCCCGCGTTGGCTCGAACTGGTTGGCATACCGCTGACAAGGTTCTCGAACATGATCCGCCACCTTACCGCCATGCTGCCCACCCTCGCCCTGATCGCCGCCGCGCCGGCCGTGCACGCCGCCGACCCGGCGCATCCGGTGGTGATCGAACTGTTCCAAAGCCAGGGCTGTTCCTCCTGTCCGCCGGCCAACGCCAATGTATCGGCGATCGCCGATCGGCCGGAGGTTCTGGCTCTGAGTTTCGGGGTCACCTACTGGGACAGCCTGGGCTGGAAGGACACCTTTGCATCGCCGGCCTACACCGCGCGGCAATGGGACTATGCCCATGGGCTGAAACATGCCGACGTGTTCACCCCGCAGGTGGTGATCAATGGCCGCAGGGACGGGGTCGGCGTCGACCCGCGCGAATTGCAGGGCCTGATCACGGCCGGCGACCGAGGCGACACGGGTCCCGTGCTGAAGGTGCACGGCGCCACGCTCTCGATCGGGACCGCCCCATCGAAGCAGACTGCCGATGTCTGGCTGGTTCGCTACGACCCCCGCATCGTCCAAGTTCCGATCAAGCGTGGCGAGAATGGCGGCCGCACTCTGCCACACAAGAACGTCGTGCGCGAACTCACCCGGATCGGCCATTGGACCGGACGCGAGGAGGTCCTGGCGCTGCCGCGCGGCGCGGATCCGGCTTTGCGCACCGCCATCCTGGTGCAGAACCCCGGTGGCGGCGCGATCCTGGCCGCCGCCAAAGCCTGACGAGGCCGCAGGGCAGACGGGATCCAAATCGAGCACCCCACGGGCGTCACCTCGCGGATTTGGACCAGAGCGTAATTCCGAATCTCGCGAGGCGCGTCGTCTCAGCGATCAGTGTTGCGACGGCTGCGGCGCCCCTGCGGTGGCGTTTGCCTTCGCCGCTGCCCGCCGGGCCTTTTCGGCGGCGAGCCGCGCCTTGACCGCCTCTGCGTCGGCAGAGGGCGGTTGTGTCGCCGGCTTGGACTGCGGGGCTGGCGCGCGCGCCGCGGCGGCATGCTGGGCGGCGGCCTCAGCCTGGGCCGACCGAGCCGCCCGCGCCTCGTCCGTCGCTTTGGCTTGCTGGCGAGCCTGAGCCGCGGCCTGCTGTCTGGCTGCCTGGGCTGCTTCCGCCTTGGCGTGAGCCTCCACGGCAGCCTGTGCAGCGGCGCGATGAGCGGTGGCCGCCTGGTCTCGCTGATCGGCGGCTTTTAACTCTGCGGCCTGCTGGCGGGCTTTAGCATCGGCCTGAGCCTGTTGACGGGCCGCGTCGGCCTTGGCTTTCTCCGCCGCCTGAGCCTGTTGTCTCGCCTGCGCGGCATCGGCTTGGGCGCTGACGCGTTGCTGGCGGGCCGCCTCGGCGGCCCGCGCGGTTTGGGCCCGTTGTTCCGCGAGCGTCGCCGCAGCGGCCTTTTGGTTAGTCCGTGCCTCGGCGAGCGCCTGGCGTCGGGCCGCTTCGGCCGCCAAAGCGGTCGCATGAGGAGCTTGCGCGTCCGCCTGCGTGGCGCGCGACCCATGATCACCTTCGTAGGGCGCGACGCCGGACCTCACGGGCGGCGTCGCCTGCAAATCGCGCGCGGCCTGACTGTCGTTTCGGCTTTGCGCAAGGCGGGCGGCTTCGGCCTGCCGGCGATAACGTTCCTGCGACCACCGGGCCTGTTCATCGGCCGCCATTTGAACGTGGTAGGCTTGCCAGTCCGCGTCGCGCGCGCGCTGCTCGTCCCATTGCCTCTGGGCCGCGGCCACCGCATCCCGGCGCGCAACCCAGTGGTCGCGAGCGACCGCCTGATGCTGTCGTTGACGCGCGGCGAAAAAGATTTGGCGCGCCCGCGCAAGATACCGTCCAGCGAAGTCGATCTTCTGATCGAACGCCGGCGGCGGCAATGGGTGGCCATAGCGATCATAGACGATCACCAACTGCCCGTTGTCGAACCCGTAGCTGTAGCCCGCATCCCGGATCAGGAACGGTTGATCGGACCCCGGCATGAAATAATAGTAGCGGTCGCCATCGCTCGTCGGCTCGACGAGCTGTACGGACCTGTCATCACCTTGCCAGACCCACGGCCTGACCCCCTGATAGTCGTAGGTATAGTCAGGGGGCGCATCCCCGAAGGCCTGGCCCATCGCCGCCGCCTGGTCCAGATAGGCGTAGCCCTGGCGCGGGTCGCGCAGGTGGACCACGCGTGGAGCCGGGGCCGGCGGGAGCGCGGAAACCGGCGGTGCGGGCGCTGAGGCAGGCGTGGCCGCGTCGGTAAGCGGCAGGGCGTTGGCGGGCGCCGCCGCCGTAAGGGGCGTCGCCGATGGCGCGGTGGTCGGTGAAGACGCGATGGTCTGTGAAGACGCCGGGGTCTGTGAAGACGGGCTACAGGCGAACAAGGCGAGGGAAGCGGCGCTCGCCAGGATCGTGGAACAAAGGCGATGGTCACGTATGGTGCGGGTCATGCTGGGCAAATCCACCGGAGACGGAGTCGTTCCGCCGAGAGATCGATGTTGACCCGCGTTCGATGAACCCCCACCGAACCGGCGGTTGCCCACTGTTCATTTTCAGCAGCGACGCGAAACGCGAAGAGCCCGGCCAAATGGCCGGGCTCCCGCGATCTGGCTTCCGAGTGAGCCTCAGAAAGCGATGTGGATACTGGCGCGACGGTTCAGAGGTTCGCGCACGCCATCCGGCGTCGGGACAGCCAGGTCGGTCTTGCCTTTCCAGCTGACGTCCAGATTTCCCTGCGGGATTCCAAGGGCCACCAAGCCGTCGGCCGTCGCTTTCGCCCGGCGTTCAGAGAGCCGCAGGTTGTACGCCACACCGCCGGAGGTGTCGGTGTAGCCGACGATGGTTTCATGCGTGGCATGGCCGTCGGTGGCGTATTTGGCCGCGTCCTGCAGGACGTTCTGGGCTTCCGGCGTGATCACGTACTGATCCCATGGGAAATAGATCACGTAGTCGCGCGGCTCGAACGCGACCGGTGCGGGCGGCGGCGGCGGCGGAGGCGGCGGAGGCGGGGGGGGAGGCGGCGGCGGAGGCGGCGGGGGCGGCGGGGGCGGCGGGGGAGGCGGCGGCGGAGAGGCGAAGCTATACCGGATGCCCAGCGTCAGCGACTGGTCCTCATACCGCGCCTTGTACTCACCAAGGTTCGGTCCGTTGTAGGAGTCGACGTAGAAAGTCGCCCGATCGCTGGTGAGGTAGCGATAGGTCAGGTCGATGCTGAGACGGTCGGTGGCTTGAAAGGCGAGGCCGCCGATGCCTTGATAGGCGAATTGCCAGGAACCGTTGCTCGTGTCGTAATCCTGACGCTCGGGCGCGGGAAGCCCAGGGCCGACCAGATCCCCGGTGCTGTTGATCTTCTCCCAGATCGCGCCGGCGCCGCCGCCGATGAAGGGGTTGATCCGCGAATTGGGAAAGATGTCGATGATGGCGTTGGCCATCGCGCTGTAGGAACGGATGTACCCATCAGGCCGGGCGCAACCACCGCCATAGGATCCGTCGGGATTGATGACGCCCGTACCGCTGGCGCAGGCCGCGATGACGTTGCCGCCGGTCGCGTAACCGCCCTTGAGCTTGCCCGGCCGATAACCGCCTTCGATTTCCAACCGCAGGTGAGGCATGACCTGATAACCGAGGCGACCGAACACCGTGAAATCTTCCCGGGTCTTGAACGTCAAAGGCGCCGCCGAGCCATAGGAAGTGACCTGCTGCGGAACGCCGTTGTAATCGTTCATTTCGTGGCCGCCGGCGTCGATCGCGCCGTACCAGCCGTCCTGGGCGGCGAAGGCGCCTGACGCCAGGAACACCGTGGCTAAAGCGGCCCCGGCCAAAAGCTTAATCTTCATGCAGTTCTCCTTCGTTGCCCGTGGACCCGGCTCGAGGCAGGGCCCTTAATCAAAGCGGTAAGATCGAAGCCGAAATTGCTCGCGAACCGGTTCGTTCCGCAGTTGCGGTCGCGATGGCCGAATTTTGGCCCCCCCGTGGCGCCGGCGCCACAGTGCCTCCCTTTGCAGTCGCCTCGGCCTGAGACAGATTGCGGGAATGACCCTTTCGATCGCCCCCGCCCTACCCGCTCTCGTCACCGCGGCCCTGCTGGCCGTCGCCATGGTTGCGCCGGTCACCGCGCAATCGCCCACGACACCCAGTTCGCCCGATCCCTTCGGATGGCTGGAGGACATCCATGGCCCCCGCGCAATGGCTTGGGTCGCACAGCAGAACGCCCATGCCGCGGCGGTGCTCGAAGCGGATCCGCGCTACGAGACCTTCCGCCGCCAAGCCCTGGCGATCTTCACCGCCCCGGATCGGATCCCCGACCCGGAGTTCCTCGGAGGAGCCATCGCCAACTTCTGGCAAGATGGCGATCATGTGAAGGGATTGTGGCGGCGAACCACGCCGACGTCATTCGCGTCGGCGCGACCGGCCTGGGCGACGCTGGTCGACTTCGATGCCCTGTCCGCGACGGAGGGTCGTAACTGGATTTTCAAGGGCGCCGATTGCCTGCCCCCCGAGGACCGATTGTGCCTCCTGAGGATTTCCGACGGCGGCGGCGATGCTGTCGAAATTCGCGAATTCGACACGGCGGCCAGGTCTTTCGTGCCGGGCGGATTTCACTTCACCAGCGGCAAGCAGGACATTTCCTGGCTCGACGCCGACACCCTGCTGGTCGGTCGCGATTGGGGACCGGGCACGATGACCCAGTCGGGCTACCCCTATGTCATCAAGCAATTGCGCCGCGGTCAGGCCCTCGCGGACGCTCGAGAAGTCTATCGTGGGAAACCGGACGACGTCGCGGCCGCCGCGCGCGTTCTGCGCGATGCGGCAGGCCGGATCGCCGTGGTGATCATCGAACGGCACATCGGGTTTTTCGAGACCGAATTTTTCACGCTCGACCAGGCCGGCGCCACCCATCCCCTGAACCTGCCCAGGAAGTCGACAGTCGAGGGCTATCTGGCGGGACGGCTGATCGTCAGACTGAACGAGGACTGGAGCGCGACGCCGCGGCATCCCGCCTTCGAAGCCGGCGCGCTGGTTGCGGTCGATCCGGTCGGCGGCGGCGTGGCTCCGATCGTGCAGCCCACGGCGCGTCAGACCATCGATGCGGTGGCGGTCACCCGAAGCCGGGTGATGGTCAAGCTGCTCGACGACGTCAACGGGATTGTCGACGTCTACGCGCCGGCGGGTGACGCCTGGAGCCGCCTGCGTCTTGATCTTCCCAAAGGCTCCGCCCTGGACATCCGCGCAGCCGACCCAGCATCCGACCGGGCCTATGTCGCAGCGGAAAGCTTTCTCGAGCCGACCACACTGTGGGCGGTCGACGCGGCGACGGGCTCGGTTGCCCGGATCAAAGCCCTCCCGCCCCGCTTCGATGCGTCCGGCGATGTCACCGAGCAACATTTCGCCATCTCGACCGACGGGACACGCGTGCCGTATTTTCTGGTCCGTCCCCGATCGATGAAGCCCGACGGCGCGACGCCGGTGCAGATGTTCGGCTATGGGGGCTTTCAGGTCTCGCTGACTTCCCGCCTACCACCCCGAACTCGGCAAATTGTGGCTCGAGCGCGGCGGCGCCTATGTTTTGGCGAACATCCGCGGCGGCGGCGAGTTCGGACCTGCCTGGCACGAGGCGGCGCGCCGCGAAAACCGCCAGCGCGCCTTCGACGACTTCGCGGCCGTGGCGCGGGACCTGATCGCCCGCGGCATCACCTCACCGCGCCGCCTCGGCATCTATGGGCGGTCCAACGGCGGCGTGCTGACCAGCGTCGCGATCACCCAGCACCCTGAACTCTACAACGCCGCCGTCATAGAAAGTCCTCTGATCGACATGCTGCGCTACAATCACCTGTCGGCGGGCGCTTCCTGGGTCGCCGAATACGGCGATCCGGATGTGCCCTCCGATCGGGCCTTCATCGCGAAGTATTCGGCCTACACCCGGCTGATGGCCGGCGTGAAATATCCCGAGCCCTACGTCACCACCAATACCGAGGACGACCGCGTGCATCCTGGCCACGCCCGCAAGTTCGCCGCGGCGCTGGAGGCGCTCGGTGATCCGGTATTGTACTATGAGAACACCTTCGGCGGTCACGCCAACAGCGCCGACCCGGAGCTCAACGCCCGCCGCTGGGCGCGGCACTACGTTTATCTGACCCGCAAGTTGATGGACTGACGTGCGGCGGCTCCACTGGCCGACACGACGATCGCTTGCCGCCCGGGGGGCGAAAGCCAGTCGCCTCAGAGATTGCTGCCGGTTTCCAGAAGCGACTTGAGGTCGCTCAGTATCCAGCTCCAACCGCCGCCGCCCTGCTCGGAAAACTTGCTGCTGATCATGCCGGACATCAACGGGGCGCCGGTGACATCGTGGGCTATCGTCAGACGGGTGAAGCCGCCGGCGGTGGCAGCGATGTCCCAGGTGATCCGGGTGAAGCCTTCCGCCTTGGTTTCGTCCGAGAACAGGAAACGATAGGTATGGACCAGCCTGCCGGGCGGGTCGGCCTCGACGACCTCGCCATCGATGATCACTTCTGGCAGTCCCATAGACTGCATTTGAGGATTGGCCAGCGCCTTGAAGCTACCGCCGGCGCGCAGGTCATATTCCGACGCGGCCCTGTAGCCATATCGCGCGGTCCACTCGGAGTTGGTGATCGCGTCCCACACCATCTGCGGCGTCGCCTTGAGGTAGATCTCGAAGACTTTGATGCACGTGTCGCTCACCAGATCCTCCAATGCGGTCTCGGGGCCGGCCATCGGCTCGCCGCCCCACTCGTCTTCGGCATAGACCGGCGGTTGACCGGAGGCTCATCCGTCGGCCATGGGCGTTCTGCTATCAGCCCAAAAAAAGTCCGACGCGCCGCTCAACCGCCACGCGGGCTACATGCGATGCAGCGCGCACAATTTATTGCCGTCCAGATCGCGCAGATATGCGAGGTAAAGCTTGCCCATGCCGCCCTCGCGAACTCCAGGGGGGTCCTCGCAGGTAGTCCCCCCGGCCGCGAGCCCAGCGGCATGCCAGGCGTCGGCCTGGTCCGGAGATTTGGCGGCAAATCCGATCGTTCCGCCGTTCGCGTGGCAGGCCGGCTCGCCGTTGATTGGTCTGGAAACTGAAAACACCCCAGTGGGGGAGATGTAGAATATTCTCTGGCCATCGACCATCGCCGGGGAGATGTCGAGCGTCGCCAGCAAGGCGTCGTAAAACGACTTTGCCCGATCGAGATCATTGGTCCCGATCATGATGTGCGAAAACATGGCGCGTATTCCCTGTCCTGACCGTACGTTTGACGGTGCACGGCACGGATAGCGCAAGCCAGGATCGGGTCAACCGGCAAACCCCGGCGGCCGATGACGGCCACCGGGGTGCGGCTCCAAGCCTAGGTCGAAACGCCGACGATGGCGTCAGGGCTCCGGCGGAGCGAAGGGATGCCAGTTGCCGTCCTTGTCGTACCAGCCGTGATCATCCGAGGGATCTGGCAGTTCGCGCCACTGGGCGTCGTGTTCGTGCGCCGCCCACCAGGAGTTGTCGCGATAGATGACGTGGACGTCGGCGGGGTAGGTGGTCAGCTTTTCCTTGACGCGCCAGCATTCGTTCCATTGATTGCAGACAATGTAGGATTTGGTCGCGGCGCGCGCGCCGACGGTGACCAACGAAGCCGCGGCGGCGGCGGCGATCAATGACCCCTTGAGCAGGGTAGACTTCGATACAGGCATTGTTGTCTCCAATGTGCTGTTGCCCGACCTGGGACGACTAACCGACGAAAACCGCCGGGGTTCCGTAGGGCGGACCGTCCGTTCAGCAACCGGAATAGGCCCGTATGCCGCCGATCAGCAGGTCACGCCCCTCCAAGACCGTGTGAACGTCGGCGGCTCCATCGCACAGCCGATCGCCCCGGGCGACGAACTGGTAACGCACGAACACGTCGCCGCCGCCCCGCGACTTGGCGGTGGTCAAATGAATCGGTCCGGGCAGGGCCGAGTAGAAGGCGGTGAGGGCGCCGGCCGACAGATGGCCACGCAGCCGCTTTTCGGGAACGATAAGTCGCGCCGCGTCGTCGCCGTCGCCGCGTGCCAAGTCGCCGTAGAACTCACGAACCAGACTCACGGGATCGATCTCAGCCGGCGAGGGCTCCGCGCCTGGCGCCGCCGCCGGCCGGTAGATGATCGACACGCCCGGGCCATCGCCGGGCCGGGGCGCCACGAGTTCGATATCGACATCGCCGCTGCGCCACTCGCAGGACTGCCCCTCCGCATCACAGCCGGCGGCCGCGCCGTATTTCGCTTCCAACTGACGGCGGATCTCGGCTGGGTCCACCGCAGGCCGCCCGGCGGCGTCGCTCAGCCGAAGCTCCACCCGTTGTAGCCGGCCAGCCGAGAATTCCAGCCTCGCCACCGCATCGTGGCCGCCCGCCCGCAAGTTGCCGACCCGCAGGATCTGCTCGTCACCCTCCCGCGAAAGCTGCCCGGCGGCGGCGGCGGGGGCCGCGACAACCGCCTCCGCGGAACTCATTCCGGCCCGGACACCGTTCCAAAGTTCCTGGCCAGGCGCCCTGCCGGCGAGGGCCAGCGTCGCGATCATGATCGCCGACCCCGCCGCCAACAGCCGGTTCATCTGCTACTCCGCGGCATTTGTCTTCGCGCACAAACGGGCTGGCCGACCGGCGGTTCCACCAACTGCTGGGCTCGTGCGCCCTCTGCGGCGGGATCAATTCATCCCGCGACGAACTCGATCCATCGCCCGCCGACGACCAGCGCCCCGCTGGTTGGCCAATCACCCCCATTGACAATAATCCACTTCACCTCGTCGAATCGAAAACCGTTCGCGGCGCTCTTTGCGCAAATCTCGGTTGAAATTTAGTGATTCCTGCCAATCCACTGGCTTTTCGCGAATCGATCGTCTATCCGCGCGTCGTCGACACTGTGTTGCCGGCTATTACCTGATCGAGACCGCCGCAAACGCGATCGTCCATCTTCGAGAGCGCGATTGAACTCGGTAGAGAATGGCGCGCGCTATATGCGGGCGCGCGCCCCGAGCCGCCGCATCGGCAGGGAATTGGCTTCCCATGTGGATTAGCCCGGGGGGGACAAGCTAGCCACGCCCCCTATCCTACACGGCAATCGGGCGGCAAGATTTCAGCGGCGAAACATCGGCGATCGGGCTGACTTGAAAAAACAGGTCGTGTGCCGGGACCAAAATCGGCGGACCGCGTCATCGCCCTCTCACTCAACCTCGCCAGCGGGACTCGACCAGCGTTTTGCGTTCGGCGCGCAAGGCCTCCTGTTCGGCGCGCAGCATGTCGATCCTTGTGGCCAAGTAGCTGCGCCGCTCGCGCAGGGCGCGGATCTCGGCCCCCACCTCGTCCGGTCGGCCCTTCAGGGCCGTATTGAGCTGTTCACGTTCTGCAGCCATGTTTCGCAGGCGATCGGCGATCTCCTCCAGCCGCAGGGTCAGATATCGCAGCCGGCGCGCATCCTCGGCGGGATTTCGTGGAGGCGACCGAGGCCCGGGAAGCGGATGGGTCCTTCACGGACATCTGACAGCCTCGACATATGGATGATGTTTGGGGGACCAGCCCCCAAGAAACTCGGGTCGGCGAAGTGTCAAGCCTTGATCGAGGGCCGTCGCGCCGGCGGAGCCGCCGGCGACCATGGCGCCGCCTCGCGGGACCGGACCCGATCGTTCGATGAGTTCCACGGCGAGCCCGGCCCGATCCCCTCGGAGCGGGTTCAGCGAAAATCGGGAGCCAGGGCTTCGGTCGACAGAGCTTGCAGGGCCTCGTCGAGAGCGAGGACTTGCTGGCGGTCAGAGCCGAGCCGGCGAAGCGCCACCTTGCCCTCCTCCGCCTCGCGGCGGCCGACGACGGCGATCACCGGGACCTTTGCCAGGGAATGCTCGCGGACCTTGTAGCCGACCTTTTCGTTGCGCAGGTCGGTCTCGACCCGCAGGCCGGCCTTGCGCAGCGCAGCGGCGGCCTTGACCGCATAGTCGTCGGCGTCGGAGGTGATCGTCGCCACCACCACCTGCAACGGCGCCAGCCACAAGGGGAAGGCGCCCGCATAGTGCTCGATCAGCACGCCGGTGAACCGCTCCAGCGACCCGAGAATTGCGCGATGCAGCATGACCGGGCGATGCTTCTGACCGTCCTCGCCGATGTAGCTCGCGTCGAGCCGTTCAGGCAGCACATAATCGAGCTGGAGCGTGCCGCACTGCCAGGTGCGACCGATGGCGTCACGCAGATGAAACTCCAGCTTGGGACCATAGAAGGCGCCCTCGTTGGGAACGCGCTCGACCTGGACGCCAGCGGCGATGGCGGCGTTTTCCAGCTTGTCCTCGGCGATCGTCCACTGCTCATCCGTGCCGAAGCGCTGGTCGGGCCGAAGCGCCAGCTTCACGGAATGCAGTTCGATTTCCAGCTCGGCATAGATCAACCGCAGCAACTCGATGAAGTTCTTCGACTCCGCCTCGATCTGGTCGTCGGTGCAGAAGATGTGGCCATCGTCCTGCGCCAAGCCGCGCACGCGCATGATGCCGTGCAGAGAGCCAGAGCTCTCATAGCGATGCAGCCCGTCGAATTCCGCCATGCGGATCGGCAGTTCGCGATACGAGCGCTGACCATGGTTGAAGATCTGCACGTGGCACGGACAGTTCATTGGCTTGACAGCCAGAACCTCGCCATCGTCGGTCTCGCAGACGAACATGTTCTCGCGGAACTTGCCCCAGTGGCCAGAGCGCTCCCACAGTGAATGATCGAGGATCTGCGGCGTCTTGACCTCGACGTAGCCGGCCTCCTCGACCCGCCGGCGGACATAGTTCTGCAATGTTCGATAAAGCGTCCAGCCCTTCGGATGCCAGAAGATCATGCCACGCCCCTCTTCCTGGATGTGGAACAGGTCCATGGCCGCGCCGACCTTGCGGTGGTCGCGCTTCTCCGCTTCCTCGAGGCGTTTGAGATGGGCGGCCAGATCCGCGTCACTTGCCCATGCGGTGCCATAGATGCGTTGCAGCTGGGCATTGTTCTGGTCGCCGCGCCAATAGGCGCCGGCCAATTTGGTCAGCTTGAACGCCTTGCCGATGTGGCGCGTCGAGGGCAGGTGCGGGCCTCGGCACAGATCCTTCCAGCCGCCCTGGCGATAGACGGTGATCGCCTGATCGGAGGGGATGTCGCGAATGATCTGGGCCTTGTACTGTTCGCCGATCGACTCGAAATGGGCGATGGCGTCGCCCCGGTCCCAGACCTCCCGGGCGATGGTTTCGTCGCGATCTACGATCTGGCGCATGCGCGCCTCGATCGCCGCGAGGTCGTCCAGCGAGAACGGTTCATCGCGCGCGAAGTCGTAGTAGAAACCATCCTCTACGTTGGGGCCGATGGTCACCTGCGTGCCGGGAAACAATTCCTGCACCGCCTCGGCCAGCACGTGGGCGGTGTCGTGGCGGATCACGTCCAGCGCCTCTGGAGACTCTCGCGTGACGATCTCGATCATGCCGCCGCGGTCGATCGGCCGCGACAGGTCGATGAGTTCGCCGTCGAACTTGACCAGCAGGGCCTTCTTCTCCAGCGATTTCGATATGGCGGCGGCGACATCGCGTCCCGTCACGCCGTCCTCGAAGGCGCGGGCCTGGCCATCGGGGAATTTCAGGTCGATCATGGTTCTCTCAATCTTCCTCGCACCGGCTGGGGTGCGCGCGGCGGCACGGGGTCATAGCCCGAACCGCCGAAGGGGTGACATCGGCAGACCCGCCGCGCGGCCAGCCAGCCGCCGCGAACGGGCCCATGCAGGATCAGGGCCTCGGCCGCATAGTCCGAACAGGTCGGCAGGAAGCGGCAGTGGCGACCGAACCAAGGCGACAGCGTCAGCTTGTAGGCCCGATGGCCCAGCCGCACGACGCTCTGGTAGACATTCATGCCGACGTGAAGGCGAGCTCGCGTCCGCTCAAGCCGCGCCGGCGGGGCTAGTTCGCGTGTCGACGCGGCTGAGAGCCTGCCGGCAAGCCTCCACTGTCGCCTCGAACGCGAGCAGCGTGGAAGCGTGGCGCGGAGCATAGTCCTTGACCGGTTCAAGCATCGCGAGGTCCGAAAAGCGTCCCGTGGGCGGTGGACCACCCGCCTTCAGCATAGCACGAAAAGCATCCCGGGCCATTTCGATTTCGCTCAGGGTAGCGCCGACCACGTCCGCGCCGAGAACGGACGCGGCGGCCTGGCCGAGCGCGCACGCCTTGACGTCCTGCGCGAAGTCGACGACCCGCTCGCCGTCCATCACCACGTCCACCACGATGCGGCTGCCGCATAGCCTGGCCACCCGCTCCGCCGATCCGTCGGGGGCGACGAGGCGCCCGGCCCGCGGCATGTTGGCCGCGAGCCCGAGGATCCGGGCGGAATAGAGATCGTCGATCATCGCCTGATCAAGTGGGGTCGCCAGCGGCCGCCCGCCACGTCTCCAGGGTCCGGGCTTTGACCGCTTCGCCCATCGCCGCAAACCCGGACCGGATCGAGCCGCGCATGCGGCTTGCCACCGTCTGACCGAGCGGCCCGTCGAACATTTCGCCGTTGGAGAAGATGCAGCCGGTGTCGGTGAGCTTCTCGATCTCCAGGTAGCGCGTTGACTTGACCAGGCCTCCCAGCAGGGTGAGCCGCCAGAGGATCTGTTCGTTGGGCACCCAGTCGACGATGGTCGGGCGGATCACCCGGGTTTTCTGGCCGGGCAGCGCCAGATCCAGGTCGAGCGTGGCGCCGATTCGCAGCACGCCGTCGGCGCGTGGATACAACGGGTTCCATTGCGACCACCGCGAGAGGTCCGCCAGTACGGCCCAGATGGCGTCCGGCGGCGCCTGGATGCCCAGGCGATGCTCGATCTTGACCCGCATCAGGCCCTTTCCTTCAGTTTCCAGGTCGCGCCCGAGGCGCTGTCCATGACCTCGACGTCCAGCGCCGTGAGCTCGGCCCGAAGGCGGTCGGCCAGCGCCCAGTCCTTGGCCGCGCGGGCCGCGATCCGCCGCGCGATCAGGTCTTCGACGGTCGCCGTCAGATTTGCATCGGCGGCCCCGTGAAACCAGGTGTCGGGGTCGGCCTGAAGAAATCCCAGCAGCCCGGCGCCGGCCAGCAGCTCGGCCTTGGCGGTCGGCCGGTCGGCGGGCGCCGCGGTGTCGAGGCGGCGAGCCATCCCGAACAGTTCGGCATTGGCCTTGGGCGTGTTCAGGTCGTCACACAGGACGTCGAGGAAGGCGGCCGGCGGCGGCGACGGCGGCGCTTCGACATCGGCCGCGCGCAGCAAGACGCCATACAGGCCGTCCAGCGCCGACTTGGCCTGGGCAATGGCTTCGTCGGTCCAGGCCAGGGGCTGACGGTAGTGCGAGGCGAGCAGGGCCCAGCGCAACGCCTCAGGCGGCCATGCCTTTACCAGGTCGTGGACCAGCTGAACATTGCCCAGGCTCTTGGACATCTTCTGCTCGCCCATATTCAGGAAGCCGTTGTGCAGCCAATAGTTGGCATAGCCTTCGGGGTGTCCGGCGCACACGCCTTGCGCCATCTCGTTCTCATGGTGCGGAAAGATCAGGTCGTTGCCGCCGCCGTGGATGTCGATGGGGATGCCCAGGGTCTGTTCGATCATCGCCGTGCATTCGATGTGCCACCCCGGCCTTCCGCGCCCGAACGGGCTTTCCCAGACCGGTTCGCCGAATTTGGACGGCTTCCACAGGACGAAATCCGCCGGATGGCGTTTGTAGGGCGCGACCTCCACCCGGGCCCCGGCGATCATGTCGTCGAGCGGCCGCCGCGACAGACTGCCATAAGCGCCGTAGGCCTGGGTATCGAACAGGACGTGGCCCTCGGCGGCGTAGGCCGATCCGGACCCGATCAGCCGCTCGATCATCGCGGTGATCGCCGGCATGGTCGCGGTCGCGCGGGGCTCGAAGGTCGGCCGCAGAGCGCCGAGCGCGGCCATGTCCCGATGGTAGGCGTCGAGATAGCGGTTGGTGACCACCTCGATCGGCACGCCCTCATGGGCGGCCTTGAGATTGATCTTGTCGTCGACGTCGGTGACATTGGCCGCATAGACCACGTGAGCTTCACCGAAGATGTGGCGCAGCAAGCGGAACAGCGCATCGAACACCACCACCGGGCGGGCGTTGCCGATGTGGGCGAAGTTGTACACCGTCGGACCGCAGACATACATCGTCACCCGCTCCGGGTCGATCGGGACGAAGGGCCGCTTGGCGCGGGCCAGGGTGTCGTAGAGCTTCAGGGACATGCGTTGAACTGACGTTGCGAAATGGTTGCGGGGCGCCGGGACCCGCCCATATACAGAGTGAGCGGCGGCGAAGCCATTGGGCGGCCGCACCGCGTCCGACGCCGGAAGCAGGGCGTGAAGTCTAGGGGAAAGCCGGCTTTTCGATGACTGGAGTGACCGGCCCGCGCGCCACGAACCAAGGCGAGGCTACCCTGGAGCCGGTCAGGCGACCATCCCGCGAGGAAGCCATGGCCGCGGTCCGGACCCTGATCGCCTGGGCCGGCGACGATCCACGCCGCGAAGGCGTCATCGACACACCCCGCCGCGTCATCGACGCCTATGGGGAGTGGTTCTCGGGCTACCACGCCGACCCGGCCAAGGAACTCGATCGCACGTTCGAGGACGTTCAGGGCTATGACGACATCGTCATGCTGCGCGACATCGAGGTCGAGAGTCATTGCGAGCACCACATGGCCGCCTTCCTCGGCAAGGCCTATGTCGCCTATCTGCCGACCAACAAGGTGGTCGGCATTTCGAAGCTCGCCCGCGTCGTGGAGATATTTTCCCGTCGCCTGCAAACCCAGGAGACCCTGACGCAGCAGATCGCCGACGCCATCGTCGACAGTTTGCGGCCGCAGGGCGTGGCCGTGCTGATCGACGCCGAGCATCAGTGCATGACCACCCGCGGCCTGAACCACCGCCACGTCTCGACGATCACCACCCAGTTCACCGGCGTCTTCAAGACCGACCAGGATCTGCGGCGCCGCTTCCTGGATTTCTGCAATCGACGTTGAGGCGACTGCCAAAGGATACATCCGGCCCGGCGCGAAAATCCTGGCGCGCCGCCGGTTCGCGGCGCCATATCACGGCCATGACCGAAACCGCCTCGTCCGCTGACGGTGAGATCGCCGCCCTCGAGCGCGGCTCGATCCTAGCCCCGCGTTTCGATGCCGCCGGCCTGATCGCCGCGGTGACGACCCACGCCGAGACCGGCGAAGTGCTGATGCTGGCATGGATGAACGACGAGGCCTTGCGACTGACCATCGACAGTGGCGAGGCGCACTATTTCAGCCGTTCGCGCGGGCAATTGTGGAAGAAGGGCGAGACCAGCGGCCAGGTCCAGTCGGTCCGCGAGATCCGCATCGACTGCGACCAGGACGCGGTGTGGCTCAAGGTGATCCCCGGCGGCGACGGAGGGGCGTGCCATGTCGGTTACCGATCCTGTTTCTACCGGGTGGTCGACGGCGACGCCCTGGTCGAATCGCCATGACGCGGTGGGAGACCCTTCCGGCCGTCCATCCATCCCCGTGGTAGTGAAGGAGGAAGAGGTGCGCGCCGTCGAACTCGCGCAATCGACCGCCCGTCTCGATCGAGCCCTCGCCGACGCCCTGCCGGACCTGTCGCGATCGCGAATTCAGGCTTTGATGGCGGAAGGCGCGATTACCCGGAACGGCGAACCGATGACCGATCTCTCGACCAGGGTGATCGCCGGCGTCTATCGCGTGGTGATTCCGCCCGCCCGCGCGGCAGAGCCCGAGGCCGAGGACATCGCCCTCGACATACTGTTCGAAGACAGCCACCTGATCGTCATCGACAAGGCGGCCGGCATGTCGGCCCATCCCGCCCCGGGCAGTCCCGACGCTACCCTGGTCAATGCCCTGATCCACCATTGCGGCGCCAGTCTGTCGGGCATCGGCGGGGTGGCGCGGCCAGGGATCGTGCATCGCCTCGACAAGCACACCTCGGGGGTGATGGTCGCCGCCAAGACCGATGCCGCTCATCGCGGCCTGTCGGCGCTGTTCGCCGCCCACGATATCGAACGTGAATATGTCGCCCTGACCCGCGGCGCGCCCGCCCATTCCGCCGGGGTGGTCGTGACCCGCATCGGTCGCTCGACCAGCGATCGCAAGAAGATGGCGGTGCTGCGCTCAGGAGGCCGCGAGGCGATCACCCGCTACCAGGTCGAGCGCGCCTTCGGCCCCGCGTCGGCGCCACTGGCCGCGCGGGTTTCCTGCCAACTGGAGACCGGCCGTACCCACCAGATCCGGGTGCACCTTGCCCACAAGGGCGCGCCGTGCCTGGGTGATCCGGTTTATGGTTCCGGGCCGCCGGCCGCCGCGGTGCGCCAGGCGATCACCGCCGCCGGCCTCACCCGTCAGGCTCTGCACGCCGCAGTTCTGGGCTTTCGTCACCCCGTGACGCAAGAAGTTCTGCGTTTTCAGACCGATCCGCCGCCCGACATGGCCGATCTGCAACGGGCTTTGGAGAAGCTCTGACGGCGTCCTCAGAAAGCGTGTGGATGATTAGCCTTAAAGACGGCGCCGGCCCGACCTATCTTAGTGATCCAATCCGGCGATCAGGGCGTTAGGGCCCAATAACGCCACAAGGGGAATGTCTGAGCATCATGGCCGCGGCCAACGCACTATCGGTAATGTCGCCCGACGGCGGCCTGTCACGCTATCTCTCCGAGATTCGCAAATTCCCCATGCTCGGCAAGGACGAGGAGTTCATGCTCGCCCAGCGCTGGCGCGAGCACCAGGACCCCGAGGCGGCCCACCGCCTCGTCACGTCGCACCTGCGGCTGGTGGCGAAGATCGCCATGGGTTACCGCGGTTACGGCCTGCCGATCGGCGAGGTGATCAGCGAGGGCAATGTCGGCCTGATGCAGGCGGTGAAGAAGTTCGAACCCGATCGTGGGTTCCGGCTGGCCACCTATGCCATGTGGTGGATTCGCGCGTCGATCCAAGAATACATCCTTCGCTCCTGGAGTCTGGTGAAAATGGGCACCACGGCGGCCCAGAAGAAGCTGTTCTTCAACCTGCGCAAGGCCAAGAGCGAGATCAGCGCCCTGGAAGAGGGCGACATGCATCCCGACCAGGTCCGTCAGATTGCCACCAAGCTGGGCGTGCTGGATTCCGAAGTCATTTCGATGAACCGGCGGCTGTCAGGTCCCGACGCCTCTCTGAATGCGCCTCTGCGCGTCGATTCGGAGAACGAATGGCAAGACTGGCTGGAGGACAAGGAAGCGGTCAGTCAGGAAACCCGCCTTGCCGAGGACGAGGAGAAATCCCTGCGCATGGGGCTGCTGCAGGAAGCCATGACCGAGCTCACCGATCGCGAGCGGCACATCCTCACCGAGCGTCGCCTCAAGGATGAGCCGACCACGCTGGAAACCCTGGCGGCCGAATATGGCGTGAGCCGCGAACGTGTCCGGCAGATCGAGGTCCGCGCTTTCGAGAAGCTGCAGAAGGCCATGCGCGCCGCCGCCGTCGAACAGAACATGGTCGCCGCCTGATCGCGAGCGCGCCCTCCGGCATAATCCAACGTGGCCGGGCCAACTCGCCTCGTTGACGCTGGCGTTGCCCTGCGCCCGGCAATGACCTAGCCTGTCGGTCGTCGGCGGATTGGGCGGGCTCGGGCCGGCGGCCACCACAATGAAAGCACTGGCGGCGGCGATGATGAAACTGATGACGCCGATGGCCCTGGCCGCCGCGCTGGCCGGGTCGGCGAGCGCTCAGGTATGGACGGCGCCCGTGTTGCTAGGCAAGTCGTCGCAGTCCAGTCCATCGCTTTCGATGGCCGGCGCGGGCTATGCCGGGGTCGCGTTCAATTTCACGGGCAACGGGGGCAACGCGGTCGGAACCATCTATCAAGAGACCATCCAGGGTAGCCACCCCTGGACGAAGGCGGCGATATCGATCAGCTCATCGATCGACCCCTATCAGGTGGGGTTGGGCCAAGACGCTTCCGGCGCCGACTTCATCGTTTTCGGGGCGGGGCAGTTCGACAATCTCAGCAGCGCCTATGTGGGCTGCCTGCAAAACACCGCCGCCGGGTATTGCGGCGCCATTGCCTCGAGCGGGGCGGTGCAGCATCCGCCAGCAGTGCGTTTCTTTGGATCCTCGACCGATCGGCCGAACACCGCCGTCTACCTGTACGACGACAGCTGCAAGCTGCTGGCCGGCGACACCGCCGGCGGCTCGCAGGGCGTGCTCACCCAGGGCGGCGATTGCGTGAGTGCCTTCGATCTCGCCCTGTCCGCGTCGGGCGCCGGAGTGGCCGTGTTCCGCACCCAACTGGGTGCGCTGGAATCCGCGGTGCGCGGTTCAGGCCCGGCGGGTACATGGAGCGCGGTGACCAGTCTGTCCGCCGCGAATTCTCTCAATGGCTCGATCTCCGCCGCGGCGGCCGCATCCGGCGAGGCGACGGCGGCCTGGACGGTGGGCAAGCGCGGGACGCGAACAATCCAGGTATGGACGGCGACGCTGTCCAGCGCCGGAACCTGGGAAGCACCGGCGATGATCGCCTCCAACGCCTGCGATACGACCGTGGGCGTCGCCATGACCGCCGCCGGCGACACCGCCGTCGCCTATGCCGTCGCCGGCGCGACGAAGAGTGGCTGCGAGGCCGTCGTGGCCTTGCGGCCGGCGAGTGGTAATTTTGCCGCGCCCGTTCGCCTGACCAGCGGGGCGCACGCGAAGGCGGCGGCGGTCGCGGCGACCCCGGCCGGCAATTTCGTGGTGGCCTGGAGTGAGGGGCCCGCGCCGATGATTCGCGCCGCGAGCGGATCGCTCGGCGGCTTTTCGGCGCCGCAAACCATCGGCGCCTATGCCGGCGCTCCCGTGCTGGCCGCGGCGGGCGGATATGTCAACGCGGCCTGGTGCTCGGGCCTGTGCTACGCATCCACGCTCGTACTTCCCTGAGCAAACGTAGTTGGTGGCCGCGTCGCGCCACGTGATCGAGACCAGGCGCGCGCAGGCAGCATCGCTCCGCGCGCCATGCGCTAGTTACCCCAGAAAAGGGTCGCGCATCATGATGATGTCGTCACGGTCGGGGCTGGTCGATACAACCACCGCCTGCGCGCCGATCAGTTCCTCGATCCGGCGCACGTATTTCACCGCCGCCGCCGGCAGGTCGCGCCAGGAGCGCGCGCCCCTGGTGCTCTCACTCCAGCCGTCGATCTCCTCGTAGATCGGCGTCAGCGCCGCCTGGTCCCGCACGCCGGCCGGAAGGTAATCGACCACGCGCTCGCCCAGCCGGTAGCCGACGCAGATCTTCAGCGTCTCGAAACCGTCCAGCACGTCGAGCTTGGTCAGCACGATGCCCTGGATGCCGCTGATCGTCACCGACTGGCGCACCAGCACCGCGTCGAACCAGCCGCAGCGCCGCTTCCTGCCGGTGACCGTACCGAATTCGGCGCCCCGCACCCCCAACCGTTCCCCGGTTTCGTCGGACAGCTCGGACGGAAACGGCCCTTCGCCGACCCGAGTGGTATAAGCCTTGACGATTCCGAGCACATAGCCGCCGGCCGCGGGCCCGGCGCCGGAACCGGCCCCGGCCTGACCGGCCACCGTATTGGAGGATGTCACGAACGGGTAGGTTCCGTGGTCGACGTCGAGCATCGCCGCCTGAGCTCCCTCGAACAGCACCCGGCGGCCGCCGCGCATCGCCTCGTCCAGTACCCGCCAGGCCGGTTGCACGAACGGAGCCAGCTTCGGCGCGATGTCCTCGAGCCGTTGCGACAAGTCGCTCGCCGTCACCTCCGGCAGTCCAAGGCCACGGCGCAATGGGCCGTGATGGGCCAGCAACCGCTCGATCTTTCCCTGCAGCGCCGCCGCGTCGGCGAGGTCGACAAAACCGGATCGCCCGGCGGCCGACCTTGTCCTCATAGGCCGGACCGATGCCGCGCCCGGTGGTGCCGATCCGGTTGGCCCCGGCATGCGCCTCGCGCGCCGCGTCGAGGTCGCGATGCAGCGGCAGGACCAGGCAGGCGTTATCCGCCACCACCAGACCCCGCGGCGAGATAGCCAGCCCCTGCGCCCTGACCCGTTCGATCTCATTCAGCAGCGACCAGGGATCGACCACCACGCCGTTGCCGATGATCGACAGCTTGCCCTGCACCACGCCGGACGGCAGCAGCGAGAATTTATAGACGCTGTTGCCCACCACGATGGTGTGGCCGGCATTGTTGCCGCCCTGGAAACGGACCACCACGTCGGCGCGATTGGCCAGCCAGTCGATCACCTTGCCTTTGCCTTCGTCGCCCCATTGAGCGCCGATCACCGTCACATTGGCCAATGCTGTCGCTCCCGCGCCGTTGCGTGCAAAGGCGATGCCGGAATGTGCGTGGGCGGCCTTTCAGTGGGCGTTTAGCGCGGGCCACGCCCCGCCTCCAGCGGCAAGTTGGCTAGGCGGCATGGATCGCCATCCCGCCGCACGAAGCCCGGCGCGAGGCTCAAGCCGCCGGGCGGGGCCCGCGGCGGAGACGGGCAAGCCGGCGGAGCCGTCGCCAGAAGCGGGTCTTTTCGTTGGCGGGATAGGGCTGCAGGAAGCGGCGGAAATCTTCGGCACAGGCCCTCCAGGAGAATTGTTCGGCGTGCACGCGGACTATGGCGCGGTCCAGGGTCAGGGCTTCGAGGCAGGCTTCTCTAAGCCCGCCCGTCTGGCTGGCCGCCAGGACCCCGGCTCCGGAACCGGGGATCATGTCGATCGGGCCGGGCGCCGGGAAGGCCGCGACAGGCGTGCCGGCCGCCCATGCTTCCAGAATCACCAGGCCGAAGGTGTCGGTGAGCGAGGGGAAGACGAATACGTCGGCGCAGGCATAGTGAGCCGCCAACTCGTCGCCGAATTCGGCGCCCAGAAACCGCGCCTCAGGATGTCTGGTGGTCAGTTCGGCGCGTTGCGGCCCGTCGCCGACCAGCACCTTCGTGCCCGGAAGATCCAGTGCGAGGAAGGCCTCGATGTTTTTTTCCACGGCGATCCGCCCGACATATAGCCAGATCGGCCGCGCCAGATCGGCGAACAGGTCCGGCTCGCCGGGACGGCGCGGGTGGAAGATCTCGGTGTCGACGCCGCGCGACCACAACGATATGTTGTGGAAACCATGCGCCGCCAACTCGTCGCACATCGATCGGGTCGCCACCATCAGCCGGCCCGAGGGTTTGTGGAACCAGCGCATGTACGCATAGCCGGCGGCCAACGGCAGCGGCAGGCGTGCGGAGACGTATTCCGGGAATCGCGTATGGTAGCTGGTGGTGAACGGCAGCTTCCATTCCATGCAGATGCGCCGCGCCGCCAGACCGATGGGGCCCTCGGTGGCAATATGAATCGCCTCGGGCTCGAATTCCTTGAAGCGCTGCTGCACCTTTTCATAGGCGCCGAGGGCCAGCTTGATTTCCGGATAGGTGGGCAAGGGAACGGTGGGGAACTGGTCCGGACTGACCACCTCGACCTCGTCGCCCATCTCGCGCAGTTCCGCTACGACACGGGTCAGCGTGCGGACGACGCCATTGACCTGGGGTTCCCAGGCGTCGGTGGCCAGTAGGACCCGCATCAGGCCAGCAGGGAGTCCAGCGCGGGCGTCTCGGCGACCTCGGCATGGCGAGCCCGCTCGATCATCGACCAAGAGCGCACGGCGGCCCATTCGATAATCTCCAGCCGACCATCGTCGTGCTCGACCAGGGCGGTGCAACTTTCCACCCAGTCGCCGTCATTGATGTAGGTCACGCCGCCGATCTGGCGCATCTGCGCCTTGTGGATATGGCCGCAGATCACCCCGTCGACCCCGCGTCGGTGGGCCTCGTCAGCCACCGCGTGTTCGAAACTGTCGATGAATTGCAGGGCGTTCTTCACCTTGGACTTCAGGAAAGCCGACAGACTCCAGTAGCCGAAGCCCAGACGTCGACGCAGACGGTTGAGGTGGGTGTTCAGCGTCAGGACGATCCTATAGGCGAGATCGCCGGCCAAGGCGAGCGCCGGGGCGTGGCGGACGACGACATCGAACTCGTCGCCGTGCATGACCAGGAAGCGCCGGCCGTCGGCGGTCTGGTGGATGGCGTCGCGGGCGACCACCACCCCGCCGAAATGCACGCCGCAGAAGTCGCGCACCCGATCATCGTGATTGCCGGGCACATAGGTGACTGCCGTTCCCTTGCGCGCCATCCGCAGCAGCTTCTGGACCACGTCGTTGTGGGTCTGCGGCCAATACCAGCCGCCCTTCATCCGCCAGCCATCGACGATGTCGCCAATCAGGTACAACTGCTCGCAGCTGGTGTGTCGCAGGAAATCCAGCAGCAGTTCCGCCTGGCAGCCACGCGTGCCCAGGTGGATGTCCGAGATGAAGACGCTGCGATAGTGAGTGGGCGCTCTCTCGCCGTCCATCGAAGCGCCCCTCGCGTCCTGGTGCGCGACCATCGGTTAAGGTGATTGTTTGACGGTTTTGTGAACCCGTGGCGCCTGCGACCAGGGCCTCAGGTTCCAAACCAGGCACAGGCTCCGACCGGTTCCGCGGCGATACCGGCGGCCTTGGCCAGGATCAGCCGGGCTCCGCCTTCGCCTTTACGGCGTGACGTGCCGCCTGCGAGGATGTCGAAGCCATCTTGAACGGCGGTCCGAATCGCCAGCGCCACTTGTTACCCGTGCCGGGTATGATGGTCGACAGACGGGACATCGAGCGTTCGCTGAGCGTCGCCAGATCGGCGGTCTCGCCAGCCTCCAGCCACTGCGCATAGGCTGTGATGAACACGTCGATCCCCACGTTGGCCGCGAGACGCGCGACTTCGGCGTCGACGCCGCGTAGCCGGAGGGCGTCGGTGAACCCAACCGCCATGCCGTGGTGCTTGATCAGATCGCGTTCCAGAAGATTTGGATTGGCCGCGATCACCGCGTGGCGTCTGCGCTGCGACTGCCGATCACCCAGGCTTTCCCAGTCGAACGCGGCCAGGATTTCGACGACCAGCCGAAGTGGCTCGGAGACATCGGGCGCTTGGCGTATCTTCTCGACCAGGGCGGCATGCAGCGCGTCCTCCGCCGCGAACAGAACCTCTCGCTTGTCGGTAAAATACCGAAAGAAAGTGCGCGGCGCGACCCGGGCGCGCTCGGCGATTTCGATGACGCTGGTCCTCTCGTACCCTTGCTCATCGAACAATTCGAGCGCGGCCTGTTTCAGCCGATCCTTGCTGCCGTGTTCCCAGCGGGGCATGGTCTCTAGCTACAGGCCGCGCGGAATTCCGGCCAGTCCCGAATTCGGTTCAGCCGCCCCGCACGTGGGCGGCGTGGGGTCGATCCATGGGCGCGCGCCGGGCCGTGATCACCCGGCGGCTGATGCGCCAATCGCCCTCGTGCCGGACCAGCGTGTCGAGGTGGTCCACGCTCGCGACCGTCCCGTCCGACCGGATGATCAACCCCTTGGATTTAACCGTCACTTCCCCGTGCTCTTCATCGGCGATGACGACGTTGGTCACGTGATGCGCGATCGGATTTCGATCCCCGAGCAGCGTGGCTCCGCGCCGGATCGCATCGATTCCCACGTGGGTTCCCATTCCGAGATCGACGACGTCATAGACCACCTCCGGCGCAAAGATTTCCGCAAGTCGGTCCAGACGGCCGCTATCGAACAGGTGTCCGTGCAGCGACAGGATTTCGGTGATCGCACCGCGATCGTCGGGGCTCAACTTGCTCATGATCCGCTCTCCTCGTCGTATGGTTTGCGGACGACGCCTCGACGCCACCGTCCTCGGCAAGACGTGTTGTCACGCCGCGCCATCAGCCCTAACACTGATGACGCGCCGTGTCATCATTCTGAGGACGCGCGCCAGACCAAGGAGCGTTGCGATGGAAATCACCACCCAGGTGGCCCTGGTGACCGGCGCCAACAAAGGCATCGGCCGGGAGATCGCCCGCCAGCTCGCGGGGCTCGGCCTCACGGTGTACGCGGCGGCGCGCGATCGAAAGCGCGGCGAGGCCAGTGCGGCGATCCTTCGGCAGGATGGCCTCGACGTTCGCTTCGTCGAGTTGGACGTGACCAAGACCGGGACCATCCTCGCGGCGGCCCGGCTGATCGGCGAGCAGGCCGGCCGATTGGACGTTCTGGTCAACAACGCCGGCATCGGGATCCTGAGAACCCCGCCGGCTGTCCTTACCGCGGACGATGTGAGGACCGTCTACGAGACCAACGTCTTCGGCGTCATCGCGGTGACCCAGGCGATGCTGCCCTTGCTCGAGCAAAGCGCCGCCGGCCGCATCGTCAACATTTCGAGCACGCTCGGGTCTTTGGCGGCGGCCAGTGATCCCGACCGGCCGACCTCTTCGCCGGCCTATGCGACGTCGGTCGGTCTGGCCTATTCCACCTCCAAGTCCGCGCTCAACGCCGTGACCGTCTGCTTCGCCAATCAACTCCGCGACACGAATATCAAGGTAAACGCCGCCTGCCCCGGTCACGTGGCCACCGACCTCAACGGGTTCGCGGGCAAGCGGACCGTCGAGCAGGGAGCCCGGGAGCCTGTTCGCCTGGCGACGCTCGCCGCCGATGGCCCGACGGGAGGGTTCTTCGACGACGACGGGCGCAAGCCCTGGTAGAGTCCCTCGCCGATGGCGAGTCCGGCTAGCCGACGCTGATCGTGGCGGCGGGCGGCGGCGGCCGGCGGCGCATGCGCAGGCCCTTGAGCAACAGCCTGACCGCCTCGAGGTGGATGGCGGCAACGACCTTGAGGGTCAGCAGGGGATAACGGACCATCGCGCCGGCCAGGGCGCGGTCGCTGATCTCGCGCCGGGCGCCGGTGAACGCGGCGGCGAGCAGTAGCGCCCCTGCGGGGTCCTTGCCGTGCACGGTGGTGGCGATGGTCTCGCCCGGAAGGGCGATCCGGAAGTCGTAGGTCATCGCCATGTCCATGAACGGCGAGACGTAGAAGGCCTTGGCGCAGGACTGGCTTATCACCTCGCCCGCCGCCGACGGCTCGGCCACCGGGATCAGGTAGCTATGGCGCTCGCCGAAGGTGTTGTTGACCTCGTAGAGCATGGCCGACAGGGCGCCGTCGCGGCGATGACAGAAATACACGCTCAGCGGATTGAACACGTGGCCGAAGACGCGGGGCATGCACAGCACCAATATCCGCCCGCCCTCGATCGGTTGGCCGGCGGCGGCGAGCGTCGCCTCGACCCAGGCGCGCAAGCGAACGCCGCCATCGCCGTGGTCGCGGTCGTGAAAGCTGAGCAGATTTAACCGATTGTGCGAGAACAGGCGCAGTCGCCGCGAGAGCGCCGGAAGCTCGTCGAGATCGAACAGCATCTGGAACATGCCGTAGCGCAGGCGATGGCGTGTGGGGGCAAGACGCTGGTGGGTGACCACGCCCACGTAGAGGGCGGACGCGCCGCTCAAGCCGCCAGTTCCAGGCGAGGCGTGAGGTGGATACGTCCGGATTCGTCTGGAACGGTCCACGGACGCCGAACACCGCCCAGCGCCTCGGCGACGGCCAGGCCGGACTGCAGGGCGTCTTCATGAAATCCTGCGCCGAAATAGGAGCCGCACCACCAGGTGCCCTGCTCGCCCTGAAGGCTCCAAAGTTCCCGCTGTGCGCGCATCGCGGCGGCGTCGAACAATGGGTGGTCGAACATTTCGACCCGGATGATCCGGTCGGCCGCCGGCGGGCGCGCTGGATTGAGGGTGACGAACAGCGGCGCGCCGGCCGGCAGCGACTGCAGGCGGTTCATCCAATAGGTGACGCAGAGCTCCTGCTCGCCGCCTACTCCGGGGCGGCCGACATAGTTCCAGGCCGACCACGTTCGACGGCGCAAGGGCATCAGTCCGGCGTCGGAATGCAGCACCGCCTGATTGCGGTTGTAGCGGAAGGCTCCGAGCATGGCGCGCTCGCGAGGCGATGGGTCCTCGAGCAGAGCCAGGCCCTGATCGGCGTGGGTCGCGATCACCAGCCGGTCGAAGCGCTCGACGTGGCCGGACGCATCACGCAACCGCACGCCGTCCGCCGCGCGCCGCACCGCCGTCACCGCCCGGCCCAGCCGGGCGCGATCGGCGTAATCGGCGGTCAGCCGGCGGACGTAGGCCCGGCTGCCGCCCTCGACGGTGCGCCAGATCGGCCGATCGACCAGCTGCAACAGGCCGTGGTTTTCGCAGAACCGGATGAAGGCGGCGGCGGGATAGTCGCGAATGGTCTGCAGCGGAGTCGACCAGATCGCCGCCGCCTGAGGCAGCAGGTGATCGTTCTGGAACGAACGGCCATAACCCTGGGCGGTGAGATAGTCGCCCAGGCTGGTCATCCCGGCGTCGAGCGCCGGCGCGTGCGCCGGGGCCTCGCGGTAGAACCGCACCAGATCGGCGAGCATCGACCAGAACCGCGGCCGCACCAGATTGCGCCACTGTGCGAACAGAGTGAACAGGTTGTCGCCGCCGTACTCCAGCGCACCGCCGTCGACGCTGACCGCGAAACCCATGTCGGTGGGTTTCGTCGCCACGCCCAGGTGGTCGAACAAGGCGACCAGATTGGGATAATTGGCTTCGTTGTAGACGATGAAGCCCATGTCGACGGGAATTGGCCCGAGATCGCCCGGCGCATCGACGGTGAGGCTGTGGCCGCCAAACCGGGGCGCGGCTTCGTACAGGGTCACCTCGTGCCGGCGGCTCAACAGCCAGGTGGCCGACATGCCGGCGATGCCGGCCCCGACGACCGCGATCTTCATCGGCGCGGCGCCTGCCGCCACCGTCGTTCCAAACTGCATCAGGACCCCGCCCATTCCGTCGTCATGCCGCCAAACCGGCGCGATCGTCGCCGTTCGCCGCCACCTGCATCATGTTGGGCTTTACGCCCGCCGTCACGATGTGGATCATTGGCGGCGCGCGCCCGGTGATCCGCGGTCGCCCACGCGCCGTAAGTGAAGGTATGAATGCCGCTTTATCACACAGCGATGGGCGGGGGGGCCATGTCCGACTGGATCGGTCGAACCGAGGCTGGTTCGCGGGCATGACCAGGGCCGCCCCCTCCCAGGACCTGCCGGGTCTTTCGGCCCTGGTGGTCGCCGTCGCCGAACGGCGGGATCGCGCCGCGTTCGCGACCCTGTTCGACCATTTCGCGCCGCGGGTGAAGAGCTATCTTCTGCGGCTGGGCGCCACGGCGGAAACGGCCGAGGAACTGGCGCAGGAGACCATGCTGGTGGTCTGGAGGCGGGCCGAAGCGTTCGACCCCGCCCGAGCGGCCGCCTCGACCTGGATCTTCACCATCGCGCGCAACCTGCGGATCGACGTGGCCCGGCGCGACCGCCGGCCGCTGCCGATCGACGATCCCTCCTTCGAACAGGCGAAACCAGCTTCGCCGGACGCCATGGTGGTCGCGGCCCAGGACGAAGTCCGCATCGCCGCCGCCATCGGGGCTTTGCCGGCCGACCAGGCGCGAGTGATTCGCGAGGCGTTTTTTTCCGACAAGCCGCATTCGGCCATAGCCGCCGACCTCGGTTTGCCGCTCGGCACCGTCAAGTCCCGCCTGCGACTGGCGATGGCCCGCCTGCGCGGCGGCCTGGAAGACGTTCGATGACCCCGCGGCATCATCCCACCGGCGAACGTCTGGTCGAGCATGCGGCCGGCAAGCTGCCGGTCGATCGCGCCCTGGTGCTGGCGGCCCATGTGCAGGCCTGCGCGGCCTGCGCCGCCGAGGTGGCGTTCGTCGAGGCGGTAGGCGGGGTATTGCTGAGCGAACTGCCGCCGGCGGCCATGGCGTCGGACGCTCTGGCCCTGGCGCTGGCCCGGATCGAACGTCCCGTACCGCCAAGGGCCGCGGCCCCGTCGCCGGTCCCCCAGGGCTGGGTGGTCGCGCCGGCCGCCGCCGTCGAAGCGGCGCGCCGCCGCCGCTGGGCGGCCCCCGGCGTCTGGACGGCGCCGGTCCATGGCGGCGCCCACGGCCGGCGCAGCTATCTGCTCGGCGTAGCGGCCGGCATGAGCGTGCCGCGGCACACCCATCGCGGCGCCGAGCTTGTCTGTGTCCTCAAGGGCGCCTTTGAGGATCGGGGCGAAATCTATGGCCCGGGCGACTTCTGCGAGAGCGACGAGAGCGTCGAGCATCGGCCCCGGGTGACGGCTGACGGCGATTGCGTCTGCCTGATCGCGGTCGACGCTTCCCTGGTGGCCCGCGACTGGGTCGGACGGATTTTCCAGCCGCTGGTGCGAATCTGATGGGTCTGTTCGGCCAGCTGGCCGCGGCGCTGCTTTTCCTGTTCAGTCCGACCGCGATCCCGGCCAGGCACGATCTGGTGTTCGCGCCCGGGCCGCGAGGCAAGCTCGACGTCTACATGCCTCGCAAGTCGCCCCCTGGCGCCCCGGTCGCGGTGTTCTTCTACGGCGGCAGCTGGCAGTCCGGTGATCGCGGCCTCTATCAGTTCGTCGGCAAGATCCTGGCCTCCCGCGGCATCGTCACGGCCATCCCGGATTATCGGCTCTTTCCCGAGGTGCGCTACCCCGACTTCCTGCGCGACAACGCGGCGGCGGTGAAGTTCGTCAGGGACCACGCCGCCGAGTGGGGTGGCGACCCGACGCGCCTGTTCCTGATCGGCCATTCGGCCGGCGCCTACAACGCGGTGATGCTCGGCCTCGACCGACGCTGGCTGGCCGCCCAGGGCATCGACCCTCGCCGCGATATCGCCGGCGTGGTCGGGCTGGCCGGCCCCTACGACTTCCTGCCATTGCGGGACGATACCCTGAAGGTGATCTTCGGCCCCGAGGATGGCCGCCCCGACAGCCAGCCGATCAATCATGTCGACGGCGGCGGACCGCCGATGTTGCTGCTGGCCGGCGGCGGCGACACGGTGGTCGGGCCCGGAAACGCCAAGCGGCTGGCCAGGGCGATCGTCGCGCGCGGCGGCGAGGCCGAGGCGGACATCTATCCACGGGTCGGTCATGTCGGCATGCTGACCGCACTGCTGGGACCGTTCCGGCGGCGCGCGCCGGTGCTCGACGCGATCAGCGGTTTCGTGGCCGGGCGGGGCGGGACGACGGCGCGGCGGGCGGCCGCGTGAGCGCCACCGCCCTGGCCACGCGTCTGGCGGAGATCCTGCCGATCCCGGACGGCGTGACGCGACTGGCGATCGGCGCCCTGGTCGACCGGGCCCGGCGCGACCTGTCCGCCCAGCCGGCGGATACCGAGGCGGTGTTCGCCGCGCAGATGAATGATCGGCCGATCGCGGAGAATACCGCCGACGCCAACGCGCAGCACTATGAGGTCCCGGCCGAGTTCTTTCGCCTGGTGCTGGGCCCGCGGCTGAAATATTCCAGCGGCTACTACCCCGATCCGACCACCACCCTCGCCCAGGCCGAAGATGAGGCATTGGCGCGCACCTGCCTCAACGCCGACCTGAGCGACGGCCAGCGGATTTTGGAACTCGGCTGCGGCTGGGGTTCGCTCAGCCTGTGGATGGCCCAGGCCTATCCCAATGCGGCGATCACCAGCGTGTCGAACTCCCGCTCGCAGCGCGCCGCAATCGAGGCCCTCGCGCGGGACCGCGGCCTGACCAACCTGACGGTGATCACCGCCGACATGAATGTCTTCGCCCCGGTCGGCGTGTTCGATCGGGTGGTTTCGGTGGAAATGTTCGAACACATGGCCAATTGGCGCGGCCTGCTCAACCGGATCGCCACCTGGTTGGCGCAGGACGGCCGGTTGTTCCTGCACGTCTTCGCCCATGCCGATCGACCCTACCGCTTCGACGACGGCGATCCCGACGACTGGATCGCGCTCAATTTCTTCACCGGCGGGATCATGCCCAGCCACGGCCTGATCCGCCAGTTCGGCGACCTGTTCGAGGTCGAGGCGGAGTGGCGCTGGAACGGTGAGCATTATCGCCGCACGGCCAACGACTGGCTGGCCAATTTCGACGACCACGCCGAGGCGATCTCGCCGATCCTGCGCTCGACTTACGGGGCGGCGGCGAAGCTTTGGGAACGGCGATGGCGGCTGTTCTTCCTGGCCACGGCCGGGCTGTTCGGCGCGGCCGGCGGTGAAATCTGGGGCGTCAGCCATTATCGATTGCAGCGTTCCGCGGGCCCAGGCCGTATGCCAGGCGAGGCGGGATGATCCGCCGCGCCCTCGCCACCTATGTCGGCGCCGGCCTGGTGTTCGCCGGCCTCGATGCCGTCTGGCTGAGCCTGGCGAACGGCGCGATCTATCGGCCCGCCTTGCATGCCGTGCTGACCCAGGGCTTCCGCCCGATCCCGGCGATCCTGTTCTATCTGGTCTATCTGCTCGGAGTGACGATCTTCGCCGGCCTGCCGGCGAAGACCTGGCGCGACGCGGCCGGCAAGGGCGCGATGTTCGGCTTTTTCGCCTATGCGACCTATGACCTGACCAACCAGGCGACCCTGGCGGTCTGGTCGACCCGGGTCACGATTCTCGACCTGATGTGGGGCAGTTTCGTCACGGCCGCCGGGGCCATGGCCGGCCATCTGGCTGCGCGGGCGGTCGAGGGTCGAGCCCTGGGCGGTGCGCAGTTCCGGGCGCCCGGGGCCCAGCGAGGGCGCCGCTAGACCGCTCGCACATGCCTGTTGAAGCAACCGGCCTTTGGTCGACCGCATATTCGTGATGGACACTGGTGGCCGAGGCAGGCAGCGTGGTCCATCCATCGGCCCCGGGAAGGCGTCCATGAAGCTGTATAGCGTGAACCGTTCTCCGTTCGGCTCGCGGGTACGGGCGGCGGCCGAATTCAAGGGCGTGGCCTTGCAGGACCTTGGGCCGCCGGCGAGCGGCCTGAAGGACCCTGCCTATCTGGCGCTCAATCCACTCGGCAAGCTGCCGACCCTGTTGCTCGACGATGGCGCCGCGGTTCCGGAATCTCAGGTGATCGTCGACCTGCTGGAGGATATCGCGCCGACGCCCACACTCTATCCGGGCGATGCCCTGGCCCGGTCGCGGGCCCGCCTGGTTCCACGGCTGGTCGACCTGTACGTCTTGCCGCCGCTGTTCGAGTTGTTCGCCCAGCTCGATCCCGCGCGGCGCGACGAAACGCTGGTGGCGGCAGCTTTCAAACGATTTGGCGCCGGCCTGGACGCCATCGAGCTCTATCTGGCCGAGCAGGGCTTCGCGATCGACGGGTGGTTCAGCGCCGCCGACTGCGCCCTGGCCCCGGCGCTGTTCTGGGTCGACACCGTCAACCGCCTGTTCGCGAGGGTGGCCCCCGGAGAACGGCCGAAAATGACGGCCTATGACGCCCTCGTGAAGGCGGACGCCCTGCTCGGCCCGATCATCGCCGACATGGGGACCGACCTTGCGACGGTTATGGGCTGAGGCCGATCGCGACAGGCTGATCGATCGGCGGTCGTGACGGGGCGCGATTCGGCGGCCGCCGGCCCCGTCACGAGAGGATCGCCCCACCAAATCGCGCATCGATAGACTTGACTCTCGCTGAAGAATATTGCAAAACGCAATTGTCTTGAACGAGGGTCCGATGACGACAGTCGCCGCCAAATGGGTTCCGCAGCGCGGACCGCAAGCCGCCTTCGTCAAAAGTCCGGTGTTCGAGGTGGTGTATGGCGGGGCGCGGGGCGGTGGGAAAACCGACGCGGCGCTGGGCGATTTCGCTCGGCATGCGCGGATTCACGGCGAGGCGGCGCGCGGATTGCTGGTGCGGCGGACGCGCGTGGCGCTGGAACCGACGATCGCCCGGGCGCGGGCGATCTTTGGACCGGAGAAAGCGGTGTGGAACGAGGCGCGCTCGTGCTTCGTCTGGCCGAGCGGGGCGATCCTGTCGTTCCGTTACTTGAGCAACGACGCGGACGCCGACGCCTATCAGGGGCACGCCTATAGCCGGGTGTATATCGAGGAACTCACCCAGTTTCCGTCGCCCCTGGCGGTCGACAAGCTGAAGGCGACGCTGCGTAGCGCCGAGGGCGCGCCGTGCGGCTTTCGCGCAACCTGCAATCCCGGCGGGCCTGGCCACAACTGGGTCAAGGCCCGCTATATCGATGCCGGCCCCAATGTTCCGATCGCCGAGACATTCATCAATCCCTTCGACGGCACGGCGATCCGCATGTCGCGCCTGTTCATTCCCGCCCGGCTGACCGACAATCCGGCGCTGCTGGCCAACGACCCCGGCTATGTGGCGCGGCTTGGCCAGTCGGGGTCGGCCGAGTTGGTCAGGGCCTGGCTGGAGGGCGATTGGAACGTCGTCGAGGGCGCCTTCTTCGACAAATGGACGTCTCGCAACATCGTCGCGCCCTTCGCCGTGCCCACGCACTGGACCCGGCTACGCGGTTTCGACTGGGGTTATGCCGCGCCGTTCAGCGTCGGCTGGTGGGCGGTGGTTTCCGACCCCTGGCGCTGCGGCCATGTCGTGCTGCCACGTGGGGCGCTGTTGCGCTATCGCGAGTGGTACGGCTGCGGCGGGCGGCCCAACGAGGGCCTGCGGCTCGACGCCGAGGCGGTGGCGGCCGGCATACTGGAGCGCGAGCGCGGCGAGCGCATGGACCGAGCCGTCGCCGACCCCTCGATCTTCCGCGAGGACGGCGGTCCCTCGATCGGCGAGCGCATGCGCCGGGCCGGGGTGGCCTTTCGCCCGGCCGACAACACCCGGGTCGGCAAAGCCGGCGCGCTGTCGGGCTGGGATGGGCTGCGCGCGCGGATCGCGGGCGGCGCGGACGGTCCGATGCTGGCGGTGTTCGACACCTGCCGCGACTTCATCCGCACCGTGCCGGTTCTGCAGCACGATCCGATGCGCCCGGAGGATCTCGACACCACCGGCGAAGACCATATCGCCGACGAAACTCGCTACGTCTGCGCCAGCCGGCCGATGATCGCCCGCGTCGTCCCGCCGCCGACCCGGGCGGACGATTCCTGGACCCGCAACTGGGGCCGCGCGCGCGCGGTCGGCACAGGAGAAAATGCATGGAAAACCCTGTAGAGACCAAAGCGCCCGCCGCCGCCGAAGCCGACGGGCGCTCGGCGCCGCGGGGTGCGAAACCGTTGGCCAAGTCGACCTATGAAGCCTTCGCCAGGGCCCGCGCGCGCGGGCTCAACCTGACCGACGCCTATGCGGAGGCGGGGTTCGCCGGCAAGGGCAACGGCGGAGCATCGAGTGGCCTGGCCAAACGCAGCGAAGTCATCGAGCGGATCGACTTCCTGGTGGCGACCGCCATGCAACTGCAACAAGCGGGGCTCGAGCAGACCATCATCGGTCTGCTCGACCTCGCCAGCAAAACCGGCGCGGCGAGCGCCGCCGCCGCCAAGGAGAGCCGGCTGGCTCGCCTGGAAGCCTATCGCCTGGCCTGCGAACTGGACGAAACCCGCGCCCAGGCGGCGTATGTGCCCGAACGCGAAATGACCGAGGACGAATGGGTCGCGAAGTACGGCCAGTCGGCGCCGCCGTCTCGTTGAGGCTGGTCGCCAGCTACACATCGGCGTGAACGCCGGTTTCGAGCCGGTGGGGCCCGGATAGGCAGTGAAAGCACGCCGTCAGGCGAACACCTGCCGGACGATCGCCTCCAGTCCCGCCGCGTCGTCTTCGTCGAAGCTGGCCAGATCGGTGGAATCGACGTCCAGAACGCCGATCAGGGCGCCGAGCGGATCGAAAACCGGGATGACGATCTCGCTGCGGGATCGCGAGATTCGCATGCGATATGGTCGGGGAACGCGTCGACGTCCGCCACGATCAACGTCTCGCGCCGCGCGGCCGCCGTGCCGCATACGCCGCGCCCGATGGCGATGCGCAGGCAACCCAGCGTGCCCTGATAGGGGCCGACCACCAGTTCGGCCGGCGAGGCCGGATCGACGCGGTAGAAGCCGGTCCAGAAAAATGTTTCGAATTCGCTCGCCAGCATGGCGGCGACGGTGGTCATCCGCGCAATTGGGTCGTCTTCGCCCTCCAGAACAGCCGCTATCTCCTCGCCGAGGCGGGCGTAGCGGACCGACTTGGCTTCGATCGGGCGATCATCGAGGTGAATGGGCGGGCGCATCGCTTAGGTAAAAGCCGAATCCGAGGCATCTTTCCAGCCTTTCCGGCGTTTCGGTCATTGCTCGCTATGCTGCAATGCAGCATAAAGTTTCCGCGGGCGCGTCGAAGCCTGAACACGCCGCCCCGCCCCGGAGGAATGCCCGATGCCGAAATGCCGAAATCCCTGGTTCACGCTGTCGCGCGACGCGATGCTGCTGGGCCTGGAATCCCAGACCGTGATCGGCCTGCGGCTGATGAAGGCGGCGATGGGTGGCGAGGCCGCGCAGCGCGAAGCCACGCTGATGGTCACCGAGAAGGCCCAGGCCGTCGTCGACGCGCAGATGGTGCTCGCCAGGAGCGCACTGGCCGGACAGCCGCACCTGGGGCCCGGCCGCGCCCTTGCCCTCTACCGCCGCCGCGTCCAGGCCAACCAACGCCGCCTTGGAAAGGGCGGCTGAGTTTACGCCCCCTGCCAGGCCATGTGTGATGAAGACCTATAACCTCGATATCCGCCACGCGCCGTCGAAACGGCGCCTCAACGCCCTGCCGAACAATCGCCTCGACCCCTTGAAACGCCGCCTGGCCAACGACATCGAGGCGATCGCCTGGGCGCAGGGCGAACTGCTCGACTTCGCCCGCCGCGCGCGCGGCGTGAAATACCAGTACGTGGAGGCCGCGCTGGTCGAGTTGCTGCCGTTCGGCAAGATCGTCGAAGGCAAGGACTACCGCCGCCTCGGCCGCTGGGTGTGCAACGCCGACGGCATCGTCTGGCGCGACGCCCAGCAGACCGTCGACGCCTGACGCGAGGGCGGGGGTTCCTGTCGTGCCAACGGAGAGCACGAACCAGCGACTTCGAAGGAGACGATCACTCCGCGACCACGCGGGTAACCTCGTTTGGGTGAGTCTCCTCCCTGCGAAATTGCCCTAGAGCTGCGCTTAGGTCTCATTGCTCCAGCGTCTTGCGCCGCCCGTGCAGGGCACGCGCAAGATCGCGAGCGCCGTGGAACACCGCGAGCACGATTATGACGTCGGGGCCGACCACGTACACAATGATGTAAGGCAAGCCCGTCAAAGACAGTTCGCGCGTGGCGGGCGAGCGTCCCGGATGTCCGATCCCCGGGAAATCCTGAAGCCGATCGGCTGCGGCCACGATGGCGCGGTAGACCGTCTCCGCCGCGGGCGGATCGTCGAGCGCGGTATGGTCGATGATGTCGCGAAGATCGCGGGCCGCGGGCTCGGCGAATACAAGCCGCACCTAGCGTTTCCAGCGATGCCTGGCGGCGATGCCGGAGAACACCTCGTCGGCGGCGAGGACGCGATCTTCGCGCGCGTCGGCGACGCCCCCCGTGATCTGCTCGATCTGCCAAGCGTTGGTCTCGAGATATTTCTCGAGGGCCGGCACGACAACGTAGTTGCGGGAGCGGTCCATCGCCGAGGCGAGCGCGTCGATTTCCGTGACGATCTCTTTCGCGACGCGGACGGTGATGGGCTCGGTGGGTCGGTTTTGCGGCATATGTAGTCTCCGGTAGCCAACTGTAATCAACTGTAATCATGACATGAAGCCGGATGCGTTGAGAGGCTGTTGCCGGATTGACGTCCAAGCGGAGCACGCTCGGCGGTTTAGGGCTTCGCGGCCCGGCGCTTCGCGATAGGATGTCCACGGTGGCGCTCGCGGAAGACGGGCCGGCCGGCGTGTGACCAGCAGGCGAGGAACGGTTTTGGGTTGGAATTTCGGTGATATCCTGGACGCCATCGAACCGGTGCTGCCCGCCGACGCGCCAGCGTTCATTCATGGCGAGCGGGTCATCCCCTGGGGCGAGGCGCGCCAGGCGACCAACAACCTGGCCCGCGGCCTGATCGCGCGCGGCGCCGCGCCCGGCGACAAGCTGGCGATCTACCTGCGCAACTGCCCGGAATACCTGCTGGCCCTGGCCGCCGGGTTCAAGGCCCGGCTGACGCACGTCAACGTCAACTACCGCTATACGCCGGACGAGGTGTGGTACATCTTCGACAACGCCGACGCCCAGACGGTGGTATACGCCGCCGAGTTCCGCGACGCGGTCGAGCAGATCCGCACCCGCCTCCCCAAGGTGAAGACCTGGCTGGAGGTCGGCGAGGGCCGGGCCCCGGCCTTCGCGGAGAAATTCGACGCCGTGAGCGCGCGGGGCAACGGCGGCCCGCTCGACATCCAGCGCTCCGGCCAGGACCAGTTCTTCATCTACACGGGCGGCACCACCGGCATGCCCAAGGGGGTGATGTGGGCGCACGAGGACCTGCGGGAGATCAGCCTGATCGCCGCGCGCCGCCTGGGCCCGGTTCCCGAGACGCTCGAGGAGCTCGCCGCCGTCACCCGTCAGGTCGGCGCGGGACCGCGCACCCTGCCGGCCCCGCCGCTGATGCACGGCACGGGCCTGTTGACCGCCATGGGCGCGCACCTGGCCGGGGGCTGCGTGATCACCCTGGAGAGCCCGACCTTCGACGCCGAGGAATTGCTGCGGGCGGTCGATGCCCACAAGCCGCAGTCGATGGCCATCGTCGGCGACAGTTTCGCGCGGCCGATCCTCAACGCGCTGGACGCGGCGCCCGGGCGCTACGACGTCTCCAGCCTGATGGGCATCATCTCCTCGGGGGTGATGTGGTCGCTGGAGGTCAAGCGCGGCCTGCTGCGCCACATGCCCGACTGCGTGCTGAACGACGGCTTCTCCTCGTCGGAGGCGATCGGCATGGGGGCCTCGGTGATGACCCGGGACGGCGAGGTTCCGACCGCGAAATTCATGCTCGGCGAGCGCTGCCGGGTGTTCGACGAGACCGACCGGCCGGTGGTCCCTGGCTCCGGCGTGCGTGGCATGGTGGCGATCGGCCCGCCCAATCCGGTCGGCTACTACAAGGACGAAGAGAAGACCGCCCGCACCTTCCGGGTGATAGACGGGGTGCGCTATTCGATCCCCGGCGACTGGTGCACGGTCGAGGCGGACGGAACGTTGACGTTGCTGGGCCGCGGCAACGCCTGCATCAACACCGCCGGCGAGAAGGTGTTTCCCGAGGAGGTCGAGGAAGCGCTGAAGACCCACCCGTCGGTTGAAGATGCCCTGGTGGTCGGCGTGCCGGACGAGAAATGGGGCCAGGCGGTCACCGGCGTGGTGATTCCGCGCGAGGGCTGGACGATCGACGAGGCGGCCCTGCGCGCCCACGTCCGCCAGCATCTGGCCGGCTACAAGACCCCCAAGCGCATCGTGGCCGCCGATCGCCCGCTGCGAGCCAGCAACGGCAAGGCCGACTACCCCGCCGCGCGCGCGGCGGTGGCGGAGGCGATGTCATAGCGCCGCGCCTTCGTACCGCTGGATTCCAGCCGGATCTTGACGGCTGGTCGAGATGCCGACTGGAAGCCGGCGGTACGAGAGGCGGCGGAATGGTAGAGGAGACGCGGATGCACGACCGATCGGCCAGCCCGCGGGAACTTCGCCTGGCGCCGCAGCGCGGCTTCGAGGAGCTGAGCATCGGCGAGGTGTTCGCCCTGCCGTCGCGCACGATCGGCGACGGCAATTTCGCCGCCTTCCAGGCGCTGAGCCTCGACAACCACCCGATCCATTACGACGCCGAATACTGTCGCGCGCTGGGTCATCCCGGTCCCCTGGCGCACGGGCTGCAGGTGCTGGCGTTCACCGCCGCCGGCGCCGGCCTGTTTCCGCATGTCATCGGCGAGGCCCTGATCGGCTTCCTGGAGGTCGGGGCGAAATTCCTGCGGCCGGTGTATCCGGGCGATACCCTCTATCCGGTCCTGGCGATCACCGGCTTGACGCCGCAGCGCACGACGGGGATCGTGGACATGCGCGCGACCATCCACAATCAGCGCGACGACCTGGTTCTCGAGGGGACGCACAGATACCTGCTGCGGCTGGCGGCGCTCGCATTGGGTTAGGGAGACGCGATGATGAAATCACCAGTCTGCGAGTTGCTCGGCATCGAGTTTCCGCTGTTCGCCTTCAGCCATTGCCGCGACGTGGTCGCCGCGGTCAGCCGCGCCGGCGGCTTCGGGGTGTTGGGCGCCACCGGCCATTCGCCGGAGAGCGTGCATCGCGAGCTGACCTGGATCGACGAGCACGTGGGCGGCAAGCCCTATGGCCTCGACGTGCTGATCCCCGCCAACATGGCCACCGCCGGCGAGACCGGCGTCACCTATCGCAGCCTGGAGGACCGGGTGCCGGCCGAGCATCGCCGCTTCGTGGCCGACCTGCTCGACAAGGCCGGCGTGCGCGCCGAGGAACGCGAGGCCTCGCCCAACCGGCCCCAGCCGTTCGATCCCGACAACGCCCTGCGCGTCCTGGAGGCGGCGTTCCAGCATCCGATCAAGCTGATCGCCAACGCACTGGGCGTACCGCCGCCGGAAATGATCGAGATGGGCCATCGCCACGGCGTGCCGGTCGCCGCCCTGGTCGGGGCCAAGGAACACGCCATCCGCCAGGTCGCTGCAGGCGTCGACATACTGGTGGTGCAGGGCGCCGAGGCCGGCGGCCACTGCGGCGAGGTCTCGACCCTGGTGCTGGTGCCCGAGGTGCTCAAGGCGATCAAGCCGATCCGCGACGTGCCGGTGCTGGCCGCTGGAGGCATCATGACCGGCGGCCAGATGGCCGCCTGCATGGCCATGGGCGCGGCCGGGGTCTGGACCGGCTCGGTGTGGCTGGCCACCACCGAGAGCGAGACCAGCGAGATCTTCCGCGAGAAGATGATCGAGGCTTCCTCGCGCGACGCGGTGCGGGTGAAGACCCGCACCGGCAAGCCGGCCCGCCAGCTGCGCTCGGCCTGGACCGAGGCCTGGGAGCGCGGCCCCGGCAGCCCCGGCGCCCTGCCGATGCCGCTGATGACCCTGGTCAGCGAGACCGGCCCTGGCCTCGATCGAAAAGGCGGCGGCCGGCGGCAACGCCAAGGCCCGCGACCTGGTGACCTATTTCGTCGGCCAGGGCGTCGGCCTGGTCGAGGCCGTCCGCTCCGCCGGCCAGGTCGTGCAGGACTTCAAACTCGACTTCGCCGAAGCCCTGGAGCGCATGACCGGCCTGATGGACGACTGAGTGGCGACACGGATGGAGCCGGGACCACCCGAACCGCCCGATAACCTGCTCTATGCAAAGGAGGTGTACGCGATCCAGGGCGCCGTTTTCGAGGTCAATCGCCACATGGGCGCCGGCTTCCTGGAGGCGGTCTATCAGGAATGCCTGACGATGGAGTTCACCGCCCGAGGTATCCCTTTCGCCGCTTTCGCCCCGTTGCGACTTTCTTACAAGGGTAGTCGGCTGGCACAGACTTATCGCGCCGACTTCCTATGTTTTGGACTGATCATCGTCGAGTTGAAGTCGGTGCGCGATTTCGCGCCGGAACACCGGGCTCAACTTCTGAACTACTTCCCCGCCAGCGACCTCCGCCTCGGCCTCCTGGTCAACTTCTCCGGCGCTCCGCGAGCGCGCATCGAGCGGTTGGTGTTGTAAGTCGTCGGGTGGCGTCGGGCGGATCAGCCAATAGCACTTTGCCTTGCCTCCGGGGTCCGAAGGCGCCAGCACGGCGCTTGCTCATAAACGCCGGGAAGTGTCAGATACAGGGCTCGGCAGGAGACGGACGATGGCGGATGACGCGGCACAGGCGTTCGCGGCGGCGCGGGACGAGGCTTATGCGACGCCGCTGGAGGCGCTGAACCCGGCGGTCGGCGAGCGGTTCCGGAACGACACGATGTGGCCAGTCTTCGAACGGCTGCGGGCCGAGGCGCCGGTGCACTATACCCCCGAGAGCGACTTCGGGCCGTTCTGGTCGATCACCCGGTATCACGACATCGTCGCGGTCGAGACCAATCACGCGGTGTTTTCGTCCGCCGACGGCATCACGATCTTCGATCAGGACGCCGATTTCCAGATGCCGATGTTCATCGCCATGGACCCGCCGCGGCACGACGCCCAGCGCAAGGTGGTGACGCCGATCGTCGCGCCGGAGAGCCTCGCCCGCATGGCGCCGATCATCCGTGAACGGGCAGGCAGGATCCTCGACGAGCTGCCGATCGGCGAGCCGTTCGACTGGGTCGACCGGGTGTCGATCGAGCTGACCATCCAGATGCTGACAACCCTGTTCGGCTTCCCGTTCGAGGAGCGCCGCAAGCTTAAATACTGGTCGGACCTCGCCACCACCGACCAAAGCGAGACGATGACTCAGGACGAGGTGCGGGCCGAACTGATCGGCTGCGCGATGTATTTCCAGAACCTGTGGAACGAGCGCGCCGGTCAGCCGCCGAGCCACGACCTGATCTCCATGCTGGCGCACGGCGAGTCCACCCGCGAGATGCCGTTCATGGAGTTCCTCGGCAACATCCTGCTGCTGATCGTCGGTGGCAACGACACCACCCGCAACTCGATCTCCGGCGGGCTGTGGGCGTTCAATCAGTACCCAGAGCAACTGGCGAAACTGAAGGCCGATCCGGGCCTGCTGGCCGGTGCGATCTCCGAGATCATCCGCTGGCAGACCCCCGTGGCACATATGCGCCGCACCGCCCTGGCGGACATCGAGTTCGGCGGCAAGACCATCCGCAGGGGCGACAAGGTGGTGATGTGGTACGTCTCCGGCAACCGCGACGACACGGTCATCGATCGGCCCGGCGAGCTGATCATCGACCGCGAACGCCCACGACAGCACCTGTCCTTCGGCTTCGGCATCCACCGCTGCGTCGGCAACCGCCTTGCCGAAATGCAACTTCGCGTGGTCTGGGAGGAGATCCTCAAGCGCTTTCCGGCCATCGAGATCGTCGAACCGCCGTTGCGCCTGAAGTCCTGTTTCCTGCGCGCCTATCGCCAGATGATGGTGCGGATACCCGCGCGGGTCTAGCGCGGTCGCGGTGATCGACACTCCTACGCCTTTGAGCCCTCGCTTCGGGGGCGCCAGCGCGCGGGAGGAATGGCTGGGTAGCGTGTGCGGCAGCCACGCCTTGACCGAAGGCGGGTCCGTTGTCCTGACGCTTGGGAGCAAGGACAAGCTGACGCTGTCGGGCGCCTCCACCCTGGGCGGTCTGATCAACGGCGCGGGCGCGATCGTCCTGGCAAACGCCACGGTGAGCGGCCTTACCATCGGTGGAACGGACGTGCTGAGCGTAACCGGCAAGGTGACGCAGACCGGCGCCCTGACGATCGGTGACACCACCACCTTCAAGGCCGACCTCACCATCGCGGCCGGCGCTACCTGGACGATCAACGGCGGGGTGGGCAATCGCGCATGGAGCGGCGAGCAGTTCGAGCCTGAAGGTGGCGAGGACCCTGATCAAATCCGGGACCAAGGGAACCAGTGTCATCAAGCTCACCACCACCGACACCGGTACGATCGAGGCGGCCGCGGGCACGCTGGACCTTGCGAACAAGCTTGCGGGAACTGGTGTGCTGCAGATCGACAAGGGCGCGACGCTGGAGGTGGATACCACCGCCGCCTCCACCCTGACAGCGACGTTCAACGGCGCGGGCGCGACTTTGGCGCTCAAGGCGGCGACCAAATTCGCGGCGACCCTCGCCGGCTTTGTCGTGGGCGACACCATCGACCTGTTGAAGATCGCCGCCACCGGCGCCAGCGTGAACGCCAGTGACCAGCTGGTGATTGTCGATGGCGCCACGACCGTGGCGACCCTGCAGTTGAGCGGGCCCTACAGCGGCGCGACCTTCCCCTTCGGCCCGGACACGCACGGCGGAACGAAAATTACCCTGCTGACCGCCGCCGGCGCGCCGCCGCCGAACGCGCTCGTCGCGGCGATGGCCGGGCTGGGCCCGCGGGCGGGGTCGGGGGTCGCGGTGGCTCTGCACATCGAGCCGATGACGCCAACCGTGCTGTGCCGAACCTGACCCCTCGTCTGATCGGACGGGAGTTCCAGGTCCTTCGCCACGTCCGACCAGCGATATTGTAAAGCGTTCGCGCGCCTGAAGCCCTGCGTCCTGAGCGCGTAGCGCCCGGAAGATGCCGCGCCTACCGGCGACGCGCGCATGAGGTGTTTAGCGTTCGGGACACCGCGAGATCGCCGATGACTTCGACCCTCTCGTGTCGCCGAATGGTCAGCGCGGTAATTGCGCGGACAGGGAGGAGTCCTGCAACTTTCGCAGGCTAGACGATTGGGAAATCTCAACGTAAAGTTCACAATACCACAATGCATGTCGACGCGCCGCTCGATTTGGTCGTGCTCGCTGCAGTGTCCGCCGGGTCGCGTCGCGATTTTTCGAAGGAATTTGTTGGAGGTGGGCATGGATGGTGACGGCGTGGCGATCGACGCCAGGGACGTGGGCCATCGCCACCGCCCAAAAGGCGGTATTACCCCCCGCGCGAAGCCGCTGCTGGTCATCCACGCCGGGCTGCGTAAGGCCGGGTCGTCGACCATCCAGAGCTTCCTGTCCGACAACGAAACGGCTTTGCGCCTGCATGGCATAGACTTCACCCCCGCGGGGCGGCCGATGCGCGACAACGCCGAAAACGGCAGGCGAAAAGGACATCACGCCATCGCGCTCGAAATTCTTCGGCTGAAGCGATTCGATGCCGCGCTCGGCTCGCCGCTCGCCGACCTCGCCGCGAGCCGCAGAACCAACGGAGCGCGGGTGACGATCTTGTCTTCGGAAATGTTCGAGGAACTCGACGCCACGCAGACCGCCCGATTGCAGCAAGCGATTACGGCCGACGACCTGGAGGTCAGGGTAGTTCTCTATTTGCGAAATTACGTCGAGCTCATCCAATCGAGTTATACTCAGAAAATCCGATACGGTAGCGAAACTTACGATTTCGACCGGTTCTATAAATGGCGAATTGCTCATAAGCGGGCAGATTATTTTTCAACTGTGGAGAACTGGGCCCAGACGTTCGGCTGGGAAAACGTTCGGGTTCGCCTTCTGGAGGCTCGTAATCTGGTCAACGAGGACCTGATCGAGGATTTCCTGACGGCGATCGGCGTCAATCCCGACGAGGCCTGGGCGCAATCCCTGGTGCGCCCAGGCGTGATCAACGCGGGGTCCGGCTGGCGGGTCTTGGAGGCGACGCGGGCGCTGTTCGGCGGCTTCCACCGCCTGCCCGAAAGTCACCCGCTGGTCACAATGGCGTCGCGCGCCAAGCCGCTGGGAAAGCGCCGGACCATCGCGGGGCTCGCCGCGGCCCAGGGCGCGCGGCTCGGCTGGAATGAGGACAAGGGGTGCTACCTGACCCGCGCCCAAGCCCGCGACTGTCTCGCGACGTTTCAAACCTCGATCGTAAAGTTGAACCAGGTGTTGCCGTATAAGCTGCCACGTCCGCAATCGCTCGAAGAGCGCGGTTTCAAGCCTCGCCGCTTCATGCCTGAGGCCGCCTGCATTTCCCAATCGGAGCTGGCGGATTTTTACGAAGGCCTGACCGCGGCGTTCCTGGCCACCCCCGGCCTGGCCCGCATGTTGGCGGACAATGACGACACGGCGTCGCGCCCGGCGCGCCGGTCGCCTGGGGGCGCGGAACGGTCATCTCGATCGGTCGACGTGGGCCAAGGCCGGACCTCGCAATTGGCGGACCGATTCTGATGACCGAAGAGCGCGCACCGCCCAGCGCATCATCGGAGGTAATGGCGAAAACCCCGCTGCTGAGCCCCAATCAGCGGGTCATGTGGCGTCAGGCGCTGCGCCAACAGACCGCGACCATGCAGCCGGACGATCGTGAGGCGTTCGTCGAACGCGCGACGCGCGAACTCGCGGCCCTCGACCCGGCGGCGCTCAACCAGGAACGCGGCAAATGGCAAGCCGCCTGGGATGCCCTGGCGCCAAAACGCCAGGAGCGGCTGAAAGCCAAGATCGCCGAGCTGCGGCAAAAGCGGCTGGCGGAAAAGGCCGTCAAAGGCTGACGCCGCAAGGCTGGTAGGCCCGGAGGGACTCGAACCCCCAACCAGACCGTTATGAGCGGCCGGCTCTAACCATTGAGCTACGGGCCCCAAGCCATCGCGAGGAGGGGAAACGCGGTTATCACGGGCGGACGCGGCGCTTAAAGCGTGGGTTCATGTTCGCGGCCGCAGGAATAGCCTAGAAGGGCCGGGGGCCAGCAGGGAGACATCAAGATGAGAGCTCATTGGTTCGCAGCCGGCACGGCTCTGCTGGTGGCCGCGACGGCGGCGTCCGCCCAGGCGCAACCCGCGATCGATCCGGCGTTCGCCGCCACCACGCTCAGCCTGTCGGCGTCGGGAGAAAGCAAGGTCGCGCCCGACATGGCGACGGTCACGCTCGGGGTCGACAGCACAGGCCCTTCGGCGTCGCAGGCGATGGCGGCCAACGCCGCAAGGATGACGCGGGTGATCGCGGCTCTGAGGAGCGCGGGGGTCGAAACCCGCGACATTCAAACCTCAAACCTCAGCCTGTCGCCGCAGACGGTGTTCGAGGAGGGCAAGGCGCCGCGCGTCACCGGCTATCAGGTCTCGAACCAGGTGACGGTCGTCGTGCGCGACCTGGCCCGAGTCGGCCCCGTGGCCGATGCTGTGGTGGCCGCGGGAGCGAGCAATATCGCCAATATCGGCTTCGGCCTGGCCAATCCGCTGGCCGCGGAGAACGATGCGAGGCTGGCGGCCATCAAGGCCTTGGACGACAAGGCCGCGCTCTATGCCCGGGCCGCGGGCTACCATGTCGTCCGACTGGTCACTCTCAGCGAGGGGACGCCTGAGGACTCCGCCCCCCGCCCGATGGCGATGCTGGCGATGCGCGCGGCGGCCGCCCCGACCCCGGTGCAGGCGGGTGAACTCGACGTGCATATCGAGGTCAGCGCAATCTTCGAACTCGCCCATTGATCCCGCGGGAGGGCGCCAGGGGGCGGAGCAACCGGGATGCTGACAATTCGCGAGGACGATCTCAGCGGTGAGCAGACCCGCGCCCTGCTGGCCATCCACCTGGCCGGGATGCAGGCCACCTCGCCGCCCGGCCACGTGTTCGCGCTCGATCTCTCCGGCCTGAAGGCCGACGACGTCACCGTGTGGACAGCCTCGGCCGGCGGGACGGTCATCGCCATCGGCGCGCTGAAACAGCTCGATTCAACGGCGGGCGAGGTGAAATCGATGCGCACCCATCCCGGACATCTGCGCAAGGGCGCGGCCAGCGCGTTGCTCGACCGGATCATTGCGACAGCCCGGTCGCGCGGGCTGAAGCGGCTGAGCCTGGAGACCGGACGCGGCGAGGCGTTCGACGCGGCGCTGGCTCTCTACCGCAAGCGTGGTTTCACCCACGGTGGCGCCTTCGGCGACTATCGGTCCAGCGCGTTCAATCAATTCCTGCATCTGGCGCTGTAGGAGGCGCTCGCCGGCGAGGCGGTCGCGTCACAGTCCAGCGCTGCCGAAGGCGTCCGCCAGGCGGGCGGTCATCTCCTGGCCGGGCAAGGCGCGGTCGCCTTCCATCACCGCCGAAAACACCAGAGTCCGCCGGGCGCTCGCGATGCGGCCCTCCGCCCAGCCCACCCGGCGCGATCCGTCGGGATTGGACGGACAACTGGACGCTCGGCCGTCGGGCGTGTCCGCGAAGCCGAGGGCCTGCTCGGCGGTCAGATAGCCTGGACGGTCGCAGGCCGGCATGCCGCGCACGCAATTGAAGCGCTGACCATAGGTGTAGAGCACCTTGTGGCTCGCCCGCTCGGCGATGATCACGCAGGTGGTGGGATCGCCGATCGCGCTGCCGATGGCGCTGTCGAGGGCATCGGCCGGCAGTCCCGCGCCGGGCGTGCGCGCGCAGCCTGCCAAGGTCGTCAGCAGGGCCAGTGTAAGGAGAGGCGTGCGCATCAGCTGACCCAGCGCAGGGTCGCCGGTTCGACCGGATTGACGAACGGGCGGCGCTCGCGGCGGCTTGCGATCCATTCCGATTTCAGGGCCTGATACCATTTGGCCTGACGGTCGGCGTCGTCGATCCACAGCAGACTGGGCCCCACGTCCAACCCCGGCGTCTGCAGGTTTACCATGTCCGCGTCCTGTTTCAGGAACCGCCGCGCTCCGGCCCTGATAAGAGGACCGGCAATGGCGAAAATGGGATGATCCGACCAGACCATCTGGGTGATCCGCGTGCGGCTCTCCGTCAAGGGCGTCAGACAGGTCAAAGCCAACACCTGCCGCCTGCCCACCGCAATGTGCTCCCAGCGCAGCCCTGGCAGACGAAAGGTGATCTCGGTCAGCGGCTGACCGCCGAGCAGGGCGTAGGCGCGGGAATTGCGCGATGGGGGGTGACGCACCATGGCGAAACCGGCGGGCCGGGGCTCGAAGCGTTTGGCCTTCTCGTGGCGCGAGGCGGCCGACCGCCACCACCATTGGCGGTGCACGAACGGGCCGTGCGCGGGATCCATCAGTCCGACCACGGCATGGTCGAGGTGCGCGTCGAACTCCATCGAGTCGATCAGCCGGGGCGCGCCGCCGACCACACCCGGGAATACCGGCGGCGGCTGGTCGGGCTCGCCGTGCCGTTCGCCACTTGCCCAGACAAAGATCATTCCCTGGCTCTCCGCGATCGCGTAGCGGCGCACGCCGATGCGCGAGATGTCCAGTGGCTGGTCGGCGGCCAGCGAGGGAATGGCGGTGCAGACGCCATCGCTGCCGAACCGCCAGCCATGGTATGGGCACTCGAGGACCTCGCGCCCATCCGGCTCCCGGGTCAGCCGACCCGCCGACAGGGGGGCGGCGCGATGTGGGCAGATGTCGCGAAGGGCGAAGGCCTCGCCGTCGCGGGTGCGCCCGAGCACGACAGGCTCGCCCATCAACTCGAGGCGCGCCAGGCGCCCGGCCTTCACCGACGACGCGGGCGCCAGGAAATACCAGATTTCGGTGAGGAAGCCGCGCCCGAACGCCATGGCGCCATTGTGGCGATGGCGACGGTCGGCGTGCGAAGCGGCATGCCGCGCCGTCTTGACCGCGCGGACGCCGGCCACGAATGTGCGCTGGAGAAACAGGGACGAGGAGCGCGCGCGTGGAGTTGTTCGATCTGACCGGCAAGGTCGCGGTGGTCACCGGTTCGACCAAGGGCATCGGCAAGGCGATCGCCGAGCGCCTCGCCGAGCATGGCGCCAAGGTGGTGATCTCCTCGCGCAAGGCCAACGCCTGCGACGCCGTCGCCGCGGCGATCAACGCGGCTCATCCCGACGCGGCGATCGCGGTCCCGGCCAATATCTCGTCGAAAGAGGATCTGCAGCGGCTGGTGGACGAGACGCGCGAGGCGTTCGGCAAGATCGACATCCTGGTCTGCAACGCCGCCTCCAACCCCTACTATGGTCCCATGTCGGGTCTTCCCGACGACGCCTTCCACAAGATCCTCGACAACAACATCGTCTCCAACCACTGGCTGATCCATATGGTCGCTCCGGAGATGATCGAGCGTCGGGAAGGGGCGATCATCGTCGTCTCCTCGATCGGAGGCCTGCGCGGCAGCGGAGTCCTGGGCGCCTACGCCATCTCCAAGGCGGCCGACATGCAGCTGGCGCGCAACCTCGCGCAGGAGCTTTCGCCGCACAACATCCGGTCAACTGCATTGCGCCGGGGCTGGTGAAGACCGACTTCGCGCGTGCTTTGTGGGACACGCCCGAGGCGGAAAAGCGCTCCAGTCCCGGGATACCCCGCTGCGGCGCCTGGGCGAGCCGGACGATATCGCCGGCGCGGCTGTCTATCTGGCCTCGCGCGCCGGCGCCTGGACCACCGGCCAGACCATCGTCGTCGACGGCGGCGCGACTGCTTAGGCCAGGACCAGTCGCCGCGCCTTCGCCAGCCGGCGCGACGCCCTCGTCCAGGGTTTCGTCGCGCTTGGCGAAGCACAGGCGGATGATGCTGGTCACCGGCTCGGCCTCGTAGAAGGCCGAGAGCGGGATGGCGGCGACGCCGGCCTCCTTCACCGCGCGCAGGCAGAAATCGACGTCGCCCTCGCCGATCCCCGAGGCGGCGAGGTCGACGTTGAGGAAATAGGCGCCCTGGCTCGGCAGCACCGCGAAGCCCTCGCGCGCGCAGGGCGGCGGCCAGCCGGTCGCGCGAGCGCGCGAGCTCGGCGGGCATGGCGGCGAACCAGTCGTCGCTGTTGGCCAGGCCCCAGGCGACCGCGCGTCTGCAGGTTCGGCGGCGTGGTGAAGGTGAGGAACTGGTGCGCCTTGGCCAGGACGCCGGTCAGGGCCGGCGCGGCGCACAGCCAGCCGACCTTCCAGCCGGTCAGGGCGAACATCTTGCCGGCCGAGCCGATCTTCACCGTCCGCTCGCGCATGCCCGGCAAGGCCGATCAGCGGCGGTGTGGCGCGCGCCGTCGAACACCACCTGCTCCCAGACTTCGTCGCAGACGGCCACGGCGTCGAAGCGCACGCAGAACTCGGCGAGCAGGGCGAGGTCCTCCGGCGGGCAGACGCTGGCGGTCGGGATTGAGCGGATTGTTCAGCACCACCAGCCGCGTGCGCGCGATTGAACGCCGCCTCGAGCATCGGCGCGGTCGAACCGCCAGTGCGGCGGCGCAAGCCGCACGATGCTGGGCACGCCGCCGGCGCGCCGGATCATCGGCAGGTAGGCGTCATAGGCCGGCTGGAACACCACCACCTCGTCGCCCGGCTCGATCAGCGCCAGGAAGGCCGCAGGCCAGCGCCTCGGTGGCGCCGGAGGTGACGGTGACCTCCTCGCGCCAGTCGAGGTCGAGGCCCTGAAAGCGCGCGTAGTGCCCGGCCACCGCCTCGCGCAGCTCGGGAAGGCCGGGCATCGGCGGATACTGGTTGTAGCCGTCCAGCACCGCCTCGGCGGCCTTTTCGCGGATGGCGCGCGGCCCGGGCTCGTCGGGGAAGCCCTGGCCCAGATTGATCGCGCCCAGCTCCCGCGCCAGACCGCTCATCACCGTGAAGATGGTGGTCGGCATCGTGGCGTAGATCGGATTGGGCATGGGATTGGACCTATGCTTCCTCCCTCCCCATTAAGGGGAGGTAGGAAGCGGGCTATGCGTCTTCCTTGACCTTGCGCTTGCGGTAGGTCGGGTTGAGCACCTGCTTGCGCAGGCGGATCGACTTGGGCGTGACCTCGACCAGTTCGTCGGTGTCGATATAGGCGATGGCCTGTTCCAGGGTCAGGCGGCGCGGCGGAGTCAGGCGGATGGCCTCGTCCTTGCCGGAGGCGCGCACGTTGGTCAGCTGCTTGGCCTTCATCGGATTGACGTCGAGATCGTCCGGACGGGAGTTCTCGCCGATGATCATGCCCTGGTAGGTCTTCTCGCCGGCCCCGACGAACATCGTGCCGCGTTCTTCCAGGTTCCACAGCGCGTAGGACGCGGTCTCGCCGTCGGAGTTGGAGATCAGCGCGCCGTTGCGGCGGCCCTCGATGGCGCCCTTGTAGGGCTCGTAGTGCGAGAACACCCGGTTGAGGACGCCCGAGCCGCGGGTGTCGGTGAGGAATTCGCCCTGGTAGCCGATCAGCGAGCGCGACGGGGCCTCGAAAGTGATCCGGGTCTTGCCGGTGCCGGACGGGCCCATGTCCTTCAGTTCGGCCTTGCGGGCCGAAAGCTTCTCGATGACGATGCCGCTGAAGTCCTCGTCGACGTCGATGACCACTTCCTCGATCGGCTCCAGCCGCTGGCCTGTCTCCGGATCGGTCTGGTAGACCACCCGCGGCCGGCTGATGGAGACCTCGAAGCCTTCGCGCCGCATCGATTCGATCAGCACGCCGAGCTGCAGTTCGCCGCGGCCGGACACCTCATAGGCGTCCTTCTCGGAGGTTTCGGCAACCTTGATCGCCACATTGGCTTCCGCTTCGCGCAGCAGCCGCTCGCGGATCACCCGGCTCTGAACCTTGTCGCCCTCGCGTCCGGCCAAAGGGCTGTCGTTGACCGAAACGGTGATGGCGATGGTCGGCGGATCGATGGGTTGCGAGGGAAGCGCGCCCTCGGCGTCCATCGCCCCGATGGTGTCGGCGACGGTGGCCTTGGCGAGGCCGGCGATAGCGACGATGTCGCCGGCCAGCGCCTCGTCGATCGGTTGGCGCTTGAGGCCGCGGAACGCCAGGATCTTGGTGATCCGGCCGCGTTCGATCTCGACGCCCTCACGCGACAGCGCGCGGATCGGCATGCCCGGTATGAGCTTGCCCGATTCCACCCGACCGGTGAGCAGGCGTCCCAGGAAGGGATCGGCCTCGATCAGCACCGCGAGCAACTGCGCGGGCTGGTCGGCGCGCGCCTCGGCGGCGGGGGCCGGGACGTGCTCGACGATCTTGTCGAACAGCGGTCCGAGATCGACTCGCGCTCGTCGTTCATGTCGCTCACCGCCCAGCCCTGCTTGCCGCTGGCGTAGAGATGCGGGAAGTCCAGCTGGTCGTCGTTGGCGCCGATGGCGGCGAACAGGTCGAAGGCCTCGTTGAGCACCTTTTCCGGGTCGGCGTGGGTGCGGTCGACCTTGTTGAGCACGACGATCGGCTTCAGTCCGAGCTTCAGCGCCTTGCCGAGCACGAACTTGGTCTGCGGCATGACGCCTTCCTCGGCGTCGACCAGCAGCAGGCAGCCGTCGACCATGCCGAGGATCCGCTCCACCTCGCCGCCAAAATCGGCATGGCCGGGCGTGTCGATGATGTTGATCCGGGTCTCGCCCGCCGCGCCATGCCACAGGACCGAGGTCGCCTTGGCCAGGATGGTGATGCCCCGCTCGCGCTCCTGGTCGTTGGAGTCCATGGCCCGTTCCTGATGCGCCTCATTGGCGCGGAAGATGCCCGACTGCGCCAGCATCTGGTCGACCAGGGTCGTCTTGCCATGATCGACGTGGGCGATGATGGCGATATTGCGTAGGGACATGTCGGTAAGTGCGCTTTTCGCGGAGCAAAGCCGGCTTCTAGGCGAAGGCGTCGGCGAAAAGCCACCCCAGGACGACGGTCACGAAGCCTGGCGGCGTGCGGCGCACCATCGCCGCGGCCCCAAGTGATATTTATAACCACTTGTTTATAGGACAATAATTTTCGCCGATCCGAAGTATTTTTGCGCTTGCGAACATTTTTCGCTTGATCGATTGTGCGTCGCAACGTAGATTGGGGACATGAGGCGTCGCTGACGTATCTGCCCTTCCTGGGCGTTTCCTCCCTAATGAACTGGCCGCGCCCCTTTCGGTGGCGCGGCCTTTTTTTGCGCTCCGATAGCGCGCAGCGCCCATCGTACAGGCAGCCGGAACGATCTACAGGCGCGGCCAGTCGACCGTGGCCAGACGGTCGAACAACTGCCGCAGGTCGCCACGCAGCCGCTCGAAACCCGCGGTGACGCCGCATTCGACGCCTCGTCCATATAGAGCGCCCGGTTCACCTCGATCTGCAGGGCGTGCACCCGCTGGCCAGGCCGGCCGTAGTGGTCGGTGGTGAAGCCGCCGGCGTAGGGGATGTTGCGCGCTACCGCGTAACCCATGGCCTTCAAGCTCACGCTCGATCATGTCCCGACACCGCCGGCGCGCAGGCGCCGCCGAAGCGGTCACCCAGGACGATGTCGCAGCCGCTCTGGGCGGCTGCGGCCGGCATCGAGTGCCAGTCGATCAGCACGGCGACGCCGTGCGACCTCGCGCGCCTCGCGCACCAGCAGCGCCAGCGCCTCGTGATAGGGCGTCGTGCACCGCCTCGACCCGCGCCCGCGCCTCGGCGAAGCAGAGCTTGCGGGCGTAGATCTCCTCGCCTTCGCGGACCACCCGCGCGATGGCGCCCAGACCCGGCGGCGACCCGAGCCGACCGGCCCCGCGCATAGGCCGGCAGCTCGTCCTCGAACATCGCCGGGTCCAGTTCCCAGGGCTCGCGGTTGACGTCCAGGTAGGCCCTGGCCAGCTGGCGGCGATCAGGCTCGCCCCGTGCGGCGGGCGCCGCGCTCGATCAGCTGATCGACGAAGGCGTCCTCCGACCGGCGGATCGCGCAGCGTCCAGGCGAGAGGCGGCCATCATCGCGGCGGGATAGAGTCGCCCCGAATGCGGAGAGGCGAACACCAGCGGCGAGGCGGCGGTCCCGATCTGCGGCCGGCGGATCGACGAACGGCGCATCGGCCTGCTTCGTCGTTTTCGGGGTGCGAACCGATAGGCTCCCAGGCGTTCATCCGCGCCATATTCGGGAATGCGCGCGCCGGGTCAAACGCCGCTCGCGCGGATGCGCGTCGCTTGCGCGTCGCCCGGGCGTGGCGCCGGTATATCCCGCTCTCCCGGTCGCCCGAAGGCGCGCGACAGGCGGACGCGTAGCTCAGCGGGAGAGCACTACGTTGACATCGTAGGGGTCGCTGGTTCGATCCCAGCCGCGTCCACCATTAAGAATCCCCGCATAAACAGAGATAACTGGCGGGGATTTTCATGCCAGCCAATTTCAGCCGACACCTCCAAAATCGGCGTAGCGGCCTGCGTTACGAGTTCTCACGGGTGCGGCTGAATAGAACATCGGGTTCGCAAGCCTAAAAGCGACTTGTCCTCGCTTCTGCGTGGCGGGGTTTGCTTCGGTGGAGAGGACCATTGCCCCTTGCGCACGGCCACATGTGGGAGATTGGAAGAATGGTATGGAGCTTAGGCCGCATTTGGTTCGCATCCGAGATCTGGTGAGACTGGGTCTCAGCCGCTTCTGAAATTGCGAGCCTGCCTTGGGTCCTTGCAAGCTTTGGCGCGCCCGGACGCGCCAAAGCTTGGCCGATCCAATGATCAGTCCCGAGCCGACGGTTGCCGTCCTCAGGCTGACGCTGTCCGTCTTCACACAGTGATGGCCATGCCGCGATAAATTCGTGAGCGGTACCGGCTGTCCTCGAGATGTGGAATGGGGGCGCCGGCAAGCAGAACCGCGCGCCCGAACCTGGCAAGCTCCTCAGCGGTTTCGGCTCTGGTTCGCCGGCTCCTCGCTGCGCACGCGGCGCGTGAGGTTGATTTGGTTTACCACCGCATTGTGGACGATCCGCTCGCACTCCACGGCGAGGGTTCCCGTGAACGAATGCAGGGTCGTCTTGAAAAAATTGGCCAGGGCGAAGGCCTCGGCGCTTCCGCCGGCGGGCACGTCCGGCGCCACCAAGACGAGTTGCACATCGTCAAACAGGGCAGCCCTGGTAGCGACGCGGAAGTGGTGGGTAAGGTTCGCCTCCACAAGCTGGCGGAAGCCGGCGGTGTCCAGAGGCTGCTGTTCGGAGGTCGGATCAAAGATGGCATTGGGCAGGGGATCGAACGGCGTGCAGATGACCGTGGCCGGGCTCGCGCCGCCCTCGTCCAGAGCGCGCGCCAATGCGCCGCTCTAGGTCGTCTCCAGCGACGATCATACGGCTGACGGCGGCCACTTCCGGCCCCGCTACTTCCAGCACAGCGGCGGCGCCCGCCTCGGAGCGGGTCACGAGGACGACCTGGGCGACTTTCCCTTCGGCCACGAACGTGGTCGCGGCCTGGGCGAGATGCGCTGTCAGATGTTCGCCGACCAGCCAAACGGTTCGCCCCTCGAGCGCCTCGATGCGTTCGTGCCGAGTACCGCCGAAGAGCTCCCGCTCGGTGCTGGAGCGTTCGACGGAAAGTCCGCCCGATGGCTGGAAGCTCTCGCCTGAGACGGCCCGGTCGGCGAGGTAGAAGACGGTGGCCTGCGCCACCTCCAGTTCGGTGGGCATGCGCTGCAGATGCAGCTGAGAGATCACGCTCCCGCGGATACGTTCCGCCTCTTTGGACACGGCGGTCGGCGGCATGAAGGGCTCGGGCGGGGGGACGATGCGCCTTGAGCCAGGCCTCGCTGAACCGCGCGCCCTTGTCCGCCTCCGCCAGGAACAGGCCCGCGCGCGAAAGCCGCGAGATCAGCTTTTCGGCAATGACTGGCGTCAGCAGGTATTCTCCACAACTGGCGCCTTCCTTGCCCTCCGCCGCCAGCCGCTGCAGCGCTTCCCGCACCGAGTCTGGCGCAGCTGGATCCGCGGCGAGGTCGGCGATGCGGTTTTGGGCCAAACACTCGAGCAGCGGCCCAACGGCGGCGCCCTCGCGGGACGCCTTGACGAGCAGGGCGTGGACCGCGCCCAGTCGCCGCCGTTCCATGATCAGGCGCGCGCGCCGCGCATAAAGGCCGGCTCGGCCGCTAGCGCCGCGCAGGCGTTCGCCCTCCACCGGTCCGGGCGAGAGAGCGTTGATCTGGATCTCCGGCCCCAGGAAGCGGGCGAGATTTTCCGCCATGGCCCGCTGTCCCGCCTTCGACGTCGCGTAGTCGGAACGGTTCGGATAGGGGATCGAGACATAGCGCTCGCCCCCGAAATAGGACGAGACGTTGATGACATAGCCAGCGCCACGCTGCTTCATATGGTGCGCCAAGCGTTGAATCAAAGCATAGTTGGAGACGAGATTAGCGTCCAGCGTGCGCCGCCAGGCGTCCAACGGCATGTCGACGACCATTTCCTCGGCGCCGGCGATGCCCGCGCAGTTAATGAGATAGTCGACGTGGCCGAAGGTCTCGAGGGTCACCGTCGCGGCATGCTCGACCGAGACAAGATCCGCTACGTCCACTCCGGCGAGGATTTGTACGCGCCGGCGGCCGCCGGAATAACCACTGTTTTCGAGCTCCCCCACGATACGGTCACGCATCTCCTGGAGCTGTTCAGCCCCGCGGGCGACCAGCATCACGCGCGCACCCGCAATCGCCAGCAACCGGCCGATCTGGCCGCCGATGCCCGAGGAGCCACCGGTAATCAGGGCGACCTTGCCCTTGTGCAGGCCGAGCAGGTTTTCGGTCCATCCAAGCGCGCTACGCCGCGCGCCGGTGGCTTCGCTGAGGGAAGGCGGCAGGACCAGGTCGATCGGCACCGCCCGACGATCCTTGAAGATCAAGCGAGCGGCCTCACCACCCGCAAAGGCGAGGCCTTCCGGCTCGGTGTTGGTGTAGCGGACGATCTGGTGGACCCATTCGGAATGCCCACGATGACCGAGGGAGGCCTCATGGGCGCTTTCGTCGCGCCAGATACGCGCGAGTTGGCCCACCGCCGCCCGCAGAAGTTCCGCGTACGCATTGCCGTGCCCGTCGTCTCCATGGGTAATGAAGACGGCACGTGGCGCCCGGTCGAGTCCCTCGCACCCCTTCCAATAGCGCGTCAGCTCGCGCGCCACGGTCACCGCCCCGACAAGTTCGCGGTCGATGAAGGCGTCCACGTCGGAATCGAGCGCCTCGCGTAGAGGCCCGCTGAGCTCGCGCCGGCGCATGGCTGGGAAGATGATCGCTGAGCTTAGACGGCCTTCGCCGCCATGGTCACGAAGGACGGCGGCAATCGTCTCGGGGCTGGTGCGGTCAGCGAGCACAGGAACGATCTGAGCCATCTCATCGTCGCTGCGCAGGCTTTGCAGTGACGCGTGCAGATGAGCGCCACTCGTCGCGCCGAAGATCACCTTGGCGCCGCAGGCAGCCTGGATACGGGCCACGGCGAGGGCGTCCTGGAGGTCGTCGCCAGCGATGATGAGGACGTGGGTCCCCGCCCCATCAACGGTACGAAGCCCCGGCCGGTCGAGGATCATGGCGCTCGAGTCGGCGGGTGTTTCCAGGCCGTGCGTGACCTCGATGTCCTGGCCGTTGATGGCGCCGGACTCATCGCTGGCCAGAAAGAGAATGGCGTTGACCACATCGGTGACGAGCGGGAATGTGTGTTCTGGGCGGCCCGTCGCCGAATGCGCGGGCCAGCGTCATGCGCCGGAAGAAATCGGCGGCGGTGGCGCCTTCCGCCTGCTCCCGAAGCCGATCCATCGCGGAGAAGACCGTGCGGATGCGCTCGCTCTCGATAGGACCAGGAAAAACGGTGTTCACCCTCACACCGTGTGCACCGAACTCGGCGGCCAGCCGTCGCGAGAGGGCGTTCATCGCGGCCTTGGGCACGACATACCCTGTACGGCCGAAATATTCGGTGCGCGAGAAGATCGTCGAGACGTTGATGATCGACGCGCCCGGCTTGAGATATGGGGCGGCTGCGCGCGCCACGTTCCAGGGCACCGCCAGGATGTTGCGCGCGGCGTCGCCCACGGTTTCCGTTTCACCGCTCAGTTCGCGGCGGGAGATCGGCACATCCGCCAGCCGCCGCTTCGGGCCCGCCGACCCTGCGTTGTTGACGAGCACGTCGAGACGACCAAATCGGTCCAGCGTATCGGCGATGGCCGCACGCACTTCGGTTGGGTCGGCGCCGTCCATGCGCAAAGCGATCGCGGCGTTCTCGGACACACCGGCCGCCTCGATCAAACGCAAGCGCGCCGCGTTCAGATTGTCCAGGCTGCGGCCGGTAAGCACGACGCGCGCGCCCTCACGGAGGAACCGCTGGACAATGTGGGTGCCGAAGTTTCCCGCGGCGCCGGTGACGAGCGCCACCTTTCCCGCAAGACGGCCTGAGCTGACCATGCTGGCGGCCGCCCTGGACACTGGGCGCGAGGTTCACTTCGACGCTATCAGTCATGGCTTATCTCCAAGGAGGTCGGCCGGGCGGCGGCCCAGGCCTCGAACAGTTCGCGGCGCGAACGCAGTCCCAACGCCGGCAAGGCGTGGTTGCAGACATAGGTCGCGCCCTGGTGCCGGTTCTCCCACATCGCCTGGTGGGCCTGCGGGAGACCTTCCCAGGGCACGACGGTCGGCTCGGTGGCGTCGAGCAGCCCTGCGGCCAGCATCTCGTTCATCCACGCCACCTCATAGGCGTTGCAGAGGTGGGTGCCGGCGATGGTCGCGGTGGGCATCAGGATGCGACGCTGCCGTGTCCAAACCTGCGGCGCATAGAAGGTGAAACGCCGGTCCGACATGTCCTCCGCGTAGACGATACGGCCGGTAAACGGCTTGACCAGGGCGGTGGAGACACCCAGCGTGTCGTGACCGGCGCGCTCGAGGATGACGTCCGGGGCGCCGCGAGGGTTGTCGGCCGATCGCAGCACACGGCCTATGGCCGCGCCGAACGGCTTGGTCGTGCGCTCCTGGAACGCGCGGACTGTCTCCTTGAACGCCGCCGCCTCCCGCCTCGCGTCGGGCATGCGCGGCAGGAAGGCGGGCCATTCGAAGTCGTCGCCGTCACGGCGTCTGAGCTCCTCGATGGTGACCACGCCTCGGACGCTGTCGCCGAACCCCAACGACTGAACGAATTCCCGCTGGCCGTTGACGAGGGTCGCGACAACGATCCGCGCACCCCCTGCGCGCGCCGCCTCGATCATCTCCAATCCGACCTCATCGATCAATTCGCCCGGGTCGTCGACGCCGTAGAAGATCAGCACCGACTCGCCTGGCCGCAGCTGGGCGCGGCGCAACATTTCCCGCGGCGCGGCCGCGCCAGACTTGCCCCTGAAGCTGAACCAGTAGCCGCTGGACGCGCCGAAGAAGGTCAAGGTCCCTCCGGGCTCCATGAGCTGGAACGAGCGCGGGAACGCCGTCTCGCCCGCGTGGGAAACGACATAGTGCGGCAGCCGCCCGCCGGTCTGGGCGCGGCACGCCTCCAGCAGGGGCTCACCGGCCGCCTCCCAGGCGCGCGCCTCCTCGGCATCGTCAGGCACCGCTGTAAACAGATTGGCGAAGGCAGGATCGCGCCGGTTGAGTACTCCCTTTGCACCCTGGGTCTTGATGAAGGCCCCGCGCTCTTCGCTGGACACCAGGCCGACGACGTCCAGACCGCTGCGCGCGGCGGACTTCAGTGCGTCCAGCCCGGTGCCGGTCGCCGCGCCCTCCACGAACAACAGCCGGCCAGCCTCGATCCGCAATGTGGTGAAGAGGGCGCGAACGATCGTGCCGAGGTTGAGCGTGTAGGCGCCGGCCGCCTCGAGCGGCATGTCCAACGGGGCGGGGTTCAACTGGGGACCCTGGACGAGCAGGAACTGCTGGTGGCTCCCCGTGTCCGTTTCATAGCCTTGAATGGCGAAGTTGACGAACATTGGATCGCGTCCGGCAAGCGGCGATAGCAGGTCCGTCTGGCCGGCGTAGATGGTCACGAGGTCCCCGACGGCGAGCCGGCCCTCCCGACGAAGTTCGGAGCCCAGGGCCGCCACGAGGGCCACGCCCCCCGAGCCGGTGACCTGATAGTCCAGATCGTGGTTGTCGAACGGAGAAACCGGGATTCCGGTAATCCCCCAGATGTCGTTGAAGTTCACCTCCGAGGCCAGCACATAGACCAGGGCCTCGGTAGGCCCAGGCTCATCCACCGGGACGATCACCTCGCGCTCCGCCTTCTCCGGCACGTCGTGGCGGGGGCCCCCCCGCCTCGGGATCGCCGAGTCACGGCGAAGGCATATTGATGGGTGGGGATGGGCGTGAATCCCGGAAAGAAGGGCGAGCCCGACGGGCAAGCAGCCGGCCGTCGGCGAGAAGCCGCGCACGCTCTTCCGCGGGTCGGCTCGAACCAACGCCGCGTCGGCAAGGGCGCACTCTTGCGATCGAGGAAGTCCCGGATGCCCCGCTTGCCACCCTCCGGGTCGGCGGCCGCCTCGTGCGAACAGGTGAGCTTCGTGCGCGAGGCCGGCGTCGAATCCCTCGCGCCAGCCGAACACCACCGCCTCGATCGCACGCTCCGCGGCCGCCTCGCGCCCGACGGACTTCGCCGGCGCATGAGGCGAACCGTTTACCTCGCTCGCGACCGCCCCTGGATGTCCGGCGCGCCGGCGGCCGTTCCAGCGGGCGAGGGCCTCACGGCGGCCACGCCAGGCCTCGGCGGCCGGTCCCTCGCCGCGGGCCGCCGCCGCCGCGAGCTCCACGGCCGCGCCGAGGACGCCAGTGGAGGAGTTGGCGACCGCATCCACAAGGCCGACCTCGGCCGCCTCCGAGGCGGCCAGGGAACGGCCGCTCAGGATCAAGGACAGTGCGTCCTCGAGGCCCCGGCCGCCCCGGCGGTCGGCAAGCAGGCGCGGCAGCCGCTGCGTCCCGCCATAGCCCGGCAGCAGGTTCAGGCGGATTTCCGGCTGGCCGAAGGTCGCGGTGGGCTCCGGCCAGCCGGTAGTGGCAGGCGAGCGCGAACTCGCAGCCGCCGCCGAGCGCCGCGCCGTTCACCGCGGCGATCGGCGGCTTGGTCATGCGCTCGATCTTGCGGAACGCCAGGTGGGCGTTGTTGGGCAGGGGCAGGGCGTCTTCGACCCCGTGCACGTCCTCGAGGATCTGCCGGATATCGGCGCCGGCCACGAAGGTCGCGCCCTGGCCGGTGAACACCACCGCGCCGACGTCCTCGCGCCGCGAAAGGTGGTCGACACGGTGTTCAGCTCGTCCAGCGCCCGCTCGTTGAGCGCATTGACCGGGGGGTTGCTGAAGGTGACGGCCGCGATCAGCGGGCCGCCGTCCGGGCCGTGATACTGGACGCGAAAGTAGCGAAAATACTCGAAGCGCCTCTGGGTCCTCGCCGAGCCGCTGGCGGTGCCGCCACGGTCTCGACCGCGCGCGGCGATCTCGTCCAAGCGCCTCGGGATTGCGCAAGGTCGAGGCGTCGCCGATCGGCGCGCCCTCGACGATCGCGCGCACCATGCGCCGCATGTATTTGCCGCTGCGCGTCTCGGGAAACTGCGACACCTCGATGAAGGCCGAGGGCGCGGCGGTCGCGCCCTTCTCCTGCCGGACCAGTTCGGTGAGGCGGCGATGGTCGTCCGGCCCGAGGCGTCTGCCCTCGACGGGGCGGACAAACGCGATCGGGGTGAGGCCGCTCTCGCGATGGGCCGCGCCGACCACAATCACGTTGCCGACCGGGAGAGTCCGGATTGATCTGGCGATCACGCAGGATCGCGCCCTCGATCTCCTCGGTGCCCAGCCGATGGCCGGAGACATTGATCACGTCATCGCTGCGGCCATGGAAGGAGAAGCTGCCGTCCTCGTGGCGGGTGGCGAAGTCGCCCTGGGTATAGGCGAGGCGGTCCTGCCAGCGGTTCCAGTAGGTGTCGGCGTAGCGTTTTGCGTCGCCCTTCCAGGCTGTGGCGATCCGTGGGCCCTCGACCCGAAAGTTGCAGACATCGCCCCAGATCGTCCGGGCAAGGTAGGGGTATGGGGCGGCGATGACCACTTCGCCTTTTTCGCCGGGATCGGCCGGACGGGCGATCGCCTTCCCCTCCCGCGTTTCCGTCCTCGGCAACCCACACCTCGCCCTCGATCCACGGCAGCGGCCAGGCGTGGGCGTCGGCGCGGAGCGGGAAATCCGGATTGCCGAAGAAGTGGGTCCAGACGATGCCGCCGTGTTCGGTCGCCCAATAGGAGTTGATGTACCAGGGGGTGACCAGCTTCATGCCGAATTGCTGCACCGAGGGCGAGGTGGGCTCGGCGCAGAAGGTCGCCACGCGCAGGCCCGAGAGGTCATAGGCCCGCACATCCTCGGCGTTCTGTTCGTCCTGCATCACCGCCTTCAGGAAGGTTACGCCGGCTTTGAAGATCTGGACGCCATAGCGGGAGATGGTCGCGGCGAAGCGACCAGCCGAAGGAAACAGCGGCGCGCCCTCGGCGAGAATGCTGGTGACGCCGGAGGCGAGCGCGCCGGCGATCATGTAGCTCTGGCCGGTGATCCAGCCTGGGTCGGCCACGACGTAGAGGACATCGCCTGGCCGTGCGTCGAACGAGATGCGCAAGGTCTCGATGATGCCGGAAAGCCAGCCACCGTGGACGTGGACGACGCCCTTGGGTTTGCCGGTCGAGCCCGAAGTGTAGATGATGAAGCACGGGAACTCGCCGTCCAGCGCCACCGGCGCCGCGCCGGCCCAGATCGCGCGCACGAACTCCTGGTCGCCGAGCGCCAGGAGGGCCGCCTCGTCCGCCACGTCGAGGCCCGCCGCCCGCGCGCCGGCGAGCAGTTGCTCCATCGCCTGAACCAGGAGATCGTGGCTCCAGCGGTCGCGTTCCGGTCGCCATTGCACGTCGCCCTGGCCAGTGTGGCGCACCACGACGACCGCATCGACCCGCGGCGGCGCAGCCACGAGCGCACGGGCTATGGCGGTGCGAACCCCGCTCGCGGCCTCGGCGTCGAGGGCCGCCGAATCGACGAGTTCGGCCAGGGCCGCGCCAACGCCGCGCATAACGTCGCTGCGCTCGACGGTAATCTCGCCGGCCACGGTCTCGGCGGCCCGGCGCAGAATGATCGCGGCCGCCGCCGGCGCCACGAGCCTGGCCAGTTCGACCTCCAGGATCGACAGCGCCGCCGTCACAGGCACATAATTGTCCAGCGCCGCGTCGGTGTAGACCTTCTTGAAGGGGATGATCTGGGCGTTGCGGAACCCGCCGTCGGCCGTGATGACGACGCGCGCGCCCGAAGTCGTGAATGCGATCGGACAAGGTCTTGTCGGAGAAGCCGCCGAAAACCGGGGTGTAGATGACCCCAAGCCGCTTGGCCGCCTCGGTGTAATACAGCTGCTCGGGGATGTTGGGCATGTTGAGGGCGATGCGGTCACCCCGCTTCAGTCCCAGGTTTCCGAGAACGATACCGGCGCGCGCGACTTCGAGGAGCAGCCGCCGACGGCTGACGATCTGCTCCACGACCGGTCCGCCGCGGCCGCCGTGGACGGACTGATCCCACCGGTCGCCCTCGAATATGAAGGCCGGCTCCGCGCCCCGGCCCGCAAGCACGTGGCGATCGACCTCATTGAAGCCGGCGTTCGTCAGGCCGCCATCGAACCAGCGGAAGAAGGGCGCGTCGTCGTCTACGAACGCGCGTGACCACGGTTCGAAATCCGCGGGAAGATCCGGCCGCACCGGCGCGGCGGTGGCCGCATCCCAGCCCGACCAGGTCTCGGTCGCAGGATCGAAGGTGATCCACGCTCCCCGGGGGCCGAGATTCCCCACGAACCAGTGCAGGTTGCGCCGCGCCATTTCACCATGGAAGCGGCCGGGGTCGGCGCGGCAGGCCGCGCGCGCGGCGTCGAAGGTTGCACGGTCGCGGATCGGATTGGCTTCGGCGGGGCGTGGCTCGACCCGGGCCGGCCGGCTGTCCCCGTCTTTCGTGGTCACGAACATCTGGCCTTCACCACTCACCCTGTCATGTCTCCGTATCCCCGCCATGGTTTGCGACTACCCCGCGCGGTCCGCGCCGGTCAGGCTTGCGCACAGCACCGCTCGCATCTGGTCGGCCGGCAAGACCTCATGCAGCGAGCCGACCTCGAGGGCGCGGGCGACGCTGTGAATCGTGTCGAACTCGCGGGCGAAGGCAGCCTGAGCCACGGCCTCGACGTCGGCGCGGACCAACTCATAGCGTTCGCGCGCGGCGCGGTGGTCGTCTTGCGTTGCGGCGGTCAGTTCGGCGCGGGCCGCCTTGACGCGAGGATGCCGCTCCACGCGCCCCGCCACTTGCCGGGTGAAGACGACGGCCGCGGCCGCCCCGCCGCCGATCACGCTGGCGAAGCTACCCTCCAGCGCCAGGGCCTTCAGGTCGTTCGAGAGCCGGCGCGAGAAGACCACATAGGCGCCGCCGTGGTAGCGGGCGATTACGCAGAAGAGGATCGGGCCGTCGAACTCGACCACCGCCTTGCCGATCTCAGCGCCGAATTCAAGTTGACGCTCCCGCATGGATTCCGGCGAGCCGTCAAACCCGGACAAGTTGGCCAGGATGACCACCGGACAGACCCCGCTGACAGACCGGAGGGCGCGGGCGACCTTTCGGGAGGATTGCGGGAAGAGGGTCCCGCTCGTCCAGGTCGCCGCGCCGTCGGCTGGCCGATTGCCGCGGCGAGCGACCGGCTGAGACTCGATGCCGAGGAAGCAAACCGGCTGGCCGCCGAGTTGGCCGTGCATCGTCACCGCGGTCTCGGCATCGGCCCAACCCGCCCAACGCTCGAGCAAGGCTGCGTCCTGGTCAGCGACCGCGCGGATCACCTCGCGGATGGCGAACGGCTTCTTGCGGCCAGGATTGGTCGCCTCGTCAAAGATTTCGCCCACGCGCGAGAAACCTCCCGGCCCTTCGTAGGACTCCAGACCGATGTCGCGTTCGATGGGGTCGCTGCTCGTCACCGCGCGGGCCCGCCGCTCGCCGGGCATGACATGCGTGTATTCGTAGTGGGCCAGGAGCAGGTCGTAGGCTGCATGCAGGTCGTCGGCGGCGTACTGCGCCTCCCCATTGGCTAACATGATGTCGAGCCCGCCGATCGCCTCGTTGGTCGCGCCCGCTACCGAGCCGGACACTTCCAGGGCGCGCTTGCCGGTGAGGATCATGTAGCCGCGCGGCGTCATGACCAGGGCGCCGCGGCAATGCATCAGCATGGTCGCCTCGGCGTTCCAGTACGACTGGGCGCCGACGCATGGTCCATCGACGATGACGTTCACCACCCCGCCGCCTCGGGTGAAGAGGATGATCCGGCGCAGGACGGCGGCCGTCCAGTCGAGATTTTCGGTCCCCGACTCCAGGGCGATGCGCGCGCCAGACGAGATCGCCACCCATTCCACCGGTAGGCCTCGGGCCTCGGCGAGGTCGAAGGCGGCGAGTATGCGCCGGCATTCCGCCTCCCCCAGCGCCCCCATCTCCATGGTCGCATCGCCGATGATCAGGACGCGGGTCAGCCCCTCCGGGAACCGCGGCGAGGTGTTGATCGCCAACCCGACGACGACGGCCGCTGGATTCTCTCCCCAGGCCCGAGGGGGCGCCGGTCCGAGACGTTCGCCTTCGGGGCTCTCCAGCTCCAACTCCTCGAACCGACCTCGGGGCGGCCCGCCTTGATCTCTTGGCGCCGTCAGCCAGGTAACCACTTCGTAGGGGTGGAACAGGCCGCGTCGTCGAGCGCCAAGCACCTTCTGCTCGAAGAGGGAGCGGATGGGGATCTGGCCGTCGCGTGGGGGGACAACCTGGATCCGTGGGCCGAGCGAAAGCGATTCGCGCCACTCTACGGCCCGCTCGCGGGCGTGGGTTTCGCCGAAGCTGAACCGCCCAATGAGCGAGACCGCTTCGAGGTTGAGATCCTGGCTCGCCGGCGCCAGGCGTGTCGCCAGCGACTGGAGCTGCGTTCGTGTGAGATCGACGGGTGGGCGGACGAACAGTGCGATCCGGTTCATCTCCGGCCCGCGTCCGGAGGCGGCCCGAAGACTGTCCCGCAGCGCCTGGGCGGCCTCGAGAAACACAGGCTCGAGCTCGGGAACGCGGATGAACTCGCCCTCGACGATGGGCGCAAAGGCCTCGACACGCGCAAAGGCCAGCAGGCGCTCATCTTTTCCGGCCGTCGCGCGGAAAACGGCGACGCCCGGCGCCGCGGGTTCACGCCGCAGAGCGAAGGCCGAGTAACGGGCGAGTTCGCGAGCGATGGGGCCGGCCGGATGCAGGTCCGCCAGGAGTGCGGCCTCGTGCATCACGTCGCCGAGCCTGCGCCAAGTCGAGGCGCGGAGCACCCCCGCCTCCACCCACAGCGCAGTCCAGCGGGCGCGCTGATCGATGGCGGCGGCGGCCAGCAGCGCGGCCGACGGAGCCGAGCGAAACCAGAGGTCGACCTCCACGTCGGCGGGCAGGAACCCCAGCGTCGCCACGAGGTCATCCGGGTCGGCAAGCAGCACGGCGGCGACCTCCGCGCGGCCTCCGGCGCGAGCGATCCGGCGCGGGACCCGACCCTGGACGGGGTCCGCGGCGCCCTCGACCCGATCGGGGTAGAAGCGGGAGAGCAGGATCGATAGGGCAAGGTCCACCGCTTCCGGCGCGTCCGGAATGGTGCTGACCAAGACCTCGAGGGGCACATCCCCCAACCCCGCCGCGTCCATTTGCGCCCATAGCCGGGCCGCGCGGGCGGCGTCCGCCTGGCTCGCCAACCGCCGCGCCGGCAGGTCGTACCACAGATGGACGAGGTTCCAGGTCGCGGTCGCGACCTGGCGATCCCCGCGCTGCAGGGCCTCGGCGGCAAGCTTCTCGAACAGGACTCGCTGCTCGCTCGGGGCATCGGTGTGGCTGGCGGTCTGGATGGCGGTCTCGGGAACCGGCAGACGTGCGAGGGCGAGGAGGAGCTCGAGGAGCAACCGGCTCTGGGATCCTTCGGCCTCGCGCGCCAGAAAGAGGCGCATCAAGGCGGAGGGAACACTTGGGTCACCCGCATCCCGCAGGCCATGCAGGTCCAGGAAACGCTTCAGGCGGCGGATCATGCGCGCCGAGAGGCGGTCCTCCTCGAAACGCCTGTGGTTCACAAACCATGCGAGTTGCGAAACACTGCTCTCGCCGAGGTCATTGACCGCGTCGTCATAGGGTCCGGACTTGAACAGCTGTTCCTGTACCACCGCCGAGCGGACCAGGTGCATCAGGGCGGCGCGCGGCGGAGCCGGGCCCATCCGAAGCGCGTCCATGGCTATGGTCGCCTCCTCGGCCGTCACGTCGAAACCCAGCAGCCGGCCTTCGAGCACCTGCAGGGGCTCGGGCGGCGCCTCGCGCACGGGCGGCAAGGTCGGTGTAGGGGCGGAGGCCTCGGCGACGCCCTCGGGGACGGCGTCCAGTTCCACGATGACGTCGCCGGCCGCGACGAGGCCGCTCGGCCGCACCAGGACGGCCCTTACCGAACCGGCGAGAGGGGCGACGACCGCGGTCTCCATCTTCATGGCTTCCAATGTGACCAGGCGGGCGCCGACCTCGACCACGTCGCCGACCGCCACATGCACCTCGGCTACCGCCGCCGGCAGCATGGCGCGTACGCGCCCATCGGAAACGCGGCGGAAACGGTGGGCAATTCCCTCGACCTCGACCTGCAAGTCCGCCGCCGTCGCGCAGCAGACCGCGACGTATCGCTGGCCGCCCATGGATAGGTGCTGGGTCCACTCATTGATCTGCTCGGTCCGGACACGCGCCTCCCAGGCGCCGCTCCGCACCCTCCGCTCCCGTGGGCCCAGGCTTGCCACCTCGACCTCGATCGTACCGCCGTCGAACTCGTAGCGAAGGGTCAGAGGCCCCTGCTCCGGCAGGGTGCGAGGGAGGCCCCCGTGCGCCTCCTCGACGAAATTGGCGACTTGTCCCGTGCGCACGCGGCGCTCGTCGTCGATCGCGGCGGCCGCGAGGGCAGGGCCCAGATGTGCGCGCCCCGCGGGAGACGGGCGGGCGAGCAGATAGGAATCCAGCCAGGCGGTGCTGACGGCGCCGGCGCGGAAGGCGTTCCCTCGGACCAGATCCACGAGAAGGGCGCGGTTCGTCAGGCCGCAATCGAGCACGACCTCGGTCTCGACCAGTGCCGCCTCCAGTCGCCCGAGAGCCGCCTCGCGGTTCGCGCCGTGCGCGATGATCTTGGCGAGCATGGAGTCGAAATGATTGGAAACGACGTTGTTGGTGGCGTAGCCGGAATCGACGCGGATGCCGGGTCCATGCGGCAGGCGGAAGCGCAGAAGGCGTCCCGCGCGCGGGGCGAAATCCTGGTCCGGATCTTCGGCGTTCAACCGGGCCTCGATGGCCGCGCCGCGCGGCAGAGGCGGCTGCTTGCCGAGCGGCAGACCGCCCGCAATGGCGATTTGCAGAGCGACGAGATCGATCCCATAGACCTCCTCGGTGACCGTATGCTCGACCTGCAGGCGGGTGTTCATCTCCAGGAAGTAGAACGTCCGCCCATCCGGCAGCAAAAGGAACTCCGCCGTGCCGGCGCTGACGTAGCCGCAGGCCCGCGCCAGCCGAACCGCCGCGGCGCATAGAGCCGCCTCGACCTCCGGCGCGAGGCCCGGCGCGGGCGCCTCTTCGAGCACCTTCTGGCGGCGACGCTGCATGGAGCAATCGCGCGTGCCTAGCGCCCAGACCTCGCCATGCTGATCCGCAAGGATCTGGACCTCGATATGCCGGGCGTCGGACACCAGGCCCTCTACGAAAATGGATGGGTCGCCGAAAGCGGCGGCTGCCTCGGCGGCGGCCGATCGCAGGGCGGTGGCGATGTCCTCAGGCCCGTGGACGCGACGGATTCCGCGGCCTCCGCCCCCGGCGGTGGCCTTCAAAAGCACTGGATAGCCGATGCGCTCGGCCCACTCCGTAGCGCTTGTCTCGTCCACCGGACCACCGGACCAGGGACTGACCGGCACATCGCAGGACTCCGCGAGGCGTTTGGCGGCGATCTTGTCGCCGAGCGCTCGCATCGCTGAAGCCGGCGGGCCGAGGAAGGCCAGGCCAGCGGCCGCACAGGCTTCGGCCAACTCCGGTCTTTCCGCCGCGAACCCCCAGCCCGGCCAGAGCGCGTCAGCCCCTGTCGCCTTGGCGGCGGCGATGATCCTGTCGATGTCGAGATAGATGCTGAAGGGCTGCCCGTCGGCTCCGCGCGTCAATGCTTCGCCGAGGCAGACGGCGCTGGTGGCCAATCGCGTGAAGGCCGCGCCTTCATCGGGGTATGTGTATAGCGCTACTGTTTCCAGAGGCGTCCGCTGGCAGCCCGACCAGCTGCGCGCCGTTCTGAGGAAGCGCATTGCCGCTTCTCCCCGATTGGCAACCGCCACGCGGGAGATCTTAGCCGCCGGCGGCCAGGCCAAAGCCGTCATCCCGGGTGGGTCTTCATCGCCGCCGCCTCTCTTCCGGTTATCGCTTTGTTGACGCCGAGAATGGCGCCCGAGGATTCAAAAGAGAAATGACTTAAATTCAGGCCGAGGATAACCTGTTGGTTATGATCGTCGATCAAGGCGCCGGGCATGCGGATCACTCTGGGACAGCTGAAGGCGTTCGAGGCGGTGGTCCGACTAGCCTCCATTTCTCGTGCGGCCGAGGAGCTGCATGTGACGCAGCCGGCCGTGTCGAAAACGATGCGCCTACTCCAAGATGAGGTCGGCTTGGCGTTGTTCGAGCACGTCGGTAAGCGCCTTTCTCTCACCGATGCGGGGCGCGAACTGCTGACCACCTGCGGTGATTGGCTTGAGACTTGGAGCCGCTTTGAGCAGTCTATCGCCGATCTGAAGGGCCTCAAGCAGGGTCGCCTGCGTCTTGCCGTCGTCACCACAGGCAAATATTTCATGCCGCGGGTGCTTGGGCCATTTAGCGAATTGTACCCGGGAATTGAAATTTCAATGCAGGTCCTCAATCGAGATCGTCTAATCGAGCGCGTTACACGAAATAGTGATGACCTTTACATCATGGGAACCCCACCGGACGGTTTGGAGATAGAGAGCGAGCGATTGATGGACAACCCGCTCGTGGTGCTGGCGCCGGCATCGCATCCATGGACGAATCGTCGTCGCATTCCGTTTGCCCAGTTGGCCGACATCACCTTCGTGATGCGAGAGCAAGGCTCCGGAACCCGGATGGCTGTTGAGCGCGAGTTTCAGAAACACGGACTCCCGCTGCGTATCAAACTAGAGCTTGGGAGTAACGAGGCCATCAAGCAGGCGGTAGCCGGGGGACTTGGCCTGTCGATCCTTTCCCGCAGCACGATGCGTTTTGATACAGCTCGGCCTGAGTTGGTCGAACTAGACGTCGATGGCTTCCCTCTGCGGCGTTCTTGGTATGTGGTCTGGCCTCGAAGCAAGCAGCTATCGGTCGTAGCGAGAACCTTTCTCGTCTTTTTGCGCGAGCACGTCGAGTTGGTCGCTGGGGGTTCCTCCGTCAGCGCCTTTGGCCGCTCACGCGTCGCCGCATCCTCCGACCTGGTCGACCGATAGCGCACCGCATCCGCGCCGTGCCGATAACAGGGATCCCTTCCGAGCAGGTCCTTCAGCGCGAACATCGACGAGCATCGCGTCCGCCAGCACCCGCTTGAGCTTGGCGTTCTCGCCCTCGAGCGCCTTCAGCTTCCCTCGTCGCATGGCGAGGGTTCGTCGCCGAACGGCATCGAGGCGGCGGCCCGAGAGCGGCGGCGGCGCCATTCGCCGCTTGTCGCGAACACCACCGCATCGCAGGATAGAATCGGTGAACACGAGGTCGAGGAAACCTAATGCCGCTATCGGTGATCGGGGCCGGATTTGGCCGGACGGGAACCATGTCCCTGAAATTCGCCCTCGAGGCGCTCGGGGCCGGCCCCTGCTATCATATGATCGAGGTGTTCAAGAACCCGGCCGCGCCCGGCTATTGGGCGGCCGCCGCCGACGGCGAGCCGGTGGATTGGGAGACGGTGTTCGAAGGCTATCGATCGACGGTGGATTGGCCGAGCGCGACCTTCTACGAGACTCTGGCCAAGGCCTATCCCGACGCCAAGGTCATCCTGACCGAGCGGGACGCCGAGGCCTGGTGGCGGTCGACCCAGGCGACGATCTTCAACTGGGATAGCGGGCGGCCCACGCCCGAACCGTTCCTGGGCATGATCCAGAAGGTCATCGGGGCCCTGTTCGACCAACGGATCCATGACCGCGACCATGTGATCTCGGTTTACCGGCGGCATAACGCGCGAGTTCGCGAGGTAATCCCCGCCGACCGTCTGCTGGTTTATGAAGTCGCCGACGGATGGGGGCCGCTGTGTTCGTTTCTCGGCGTGCCGGTACCCGACGCGCCAATGCCTAGCGTAAACTCCACCGAGGAGTTTCGCGCCCGCGGCGCCGCCTCGGCCGCCGCGGCCATCGAGGCGGCGACCTAGGCTACAGGACGCCCTTGGTGGAGGGCGCGGCCCCCTGGGTCCGGGGGTCGATCTCGACCGCCGCGCGCAAGGCGCGGGCGAGCGCTTTGAAGCCGCTCTCCGCTATGTGATGGGAATTCACGCCATAGAGGGTCTCGAGGTGCACGCAGGCCCCGGCGTGCATGGCGAAGGCGTGATGAAATTCCTTGAACAGTTCGGTGTCCATGTCGCCGACCTTCGGCCGGGCGAAATCGACCCGCCAGATCAGATAGGGCCGGTTGGACAGGTCCACCGCGCAGCGCGTCAGGGTCTCGTCCATGGGGATATAGGCGTGGCCGAACCGGCGCACGCCCTTGAATCCGTCGAGCGCCCGGTAGAGCGCCTGCCCGAGCACGATGCCGGTATCCTCGACGGTATGATGCATGTCGATGTGCAGGTCGCCGATGGTCTCGACCGTCAGGTCGAATCCCGCATGCCGCGCGAAACTGTCGAGCATGTGGTCGAAGAAGCCGATGCCGGTCGAGACCCGCGCCGTCCCGGTCCCGTCGAGGTCCAGATGTACTCGGATCTGGGTTTCCTTGGTGTCGCGGCCGACCTCGGCGGTTCTCGACGTCATCGATCTAGAGCCCGTTCGCCCGCGCCAACTCCCGCAGGGACAGCGCGGGGCGCGGACCATAATGGCCGATCACCTCCGCGGCCGCCAGCGCGCCCAATCCGCCACAATCCGGCAGAGCCCTGCCCGTCGCCAGCCCGAACATGAAGCCGGCCGCATATTGATCGCCCGCGCCGGTGGTGTCGACCACGGCCGCCACCGGAAAGGCCTCGACGAGATGGCGAGTCCCTTCGGCCAAAATCACCGAGCCCTGGGCGCCGCGGGTGATCGCGGCGATATCACAGCGTCCCGCGACGGCGCGCACGGCCTCCTCGAAATCGGCGGTTTCGAACAGCGCGCAAATTTCGCTCTCGTTGGCGAACAGCACGTCGACCTGCGTCTCGATGAAGCCCAGCAGGGCCTCGCGGTGGCGCTCGACGACGAACGCGTCCGAAAGCGTCAGCGCCACCGAACGGCCGGCGCCACGGGCCAAACCGGCCGCCTTGGCGAAGGCGCGCCGGGCCTCCGGCGGGTCGAACAGATAGCCTTCCAGATAAACGATGCGGCTGGCCTCGATGAGTAGCGGGTCGACGTCGTCGGCCGTCAGCTCGATGGCGGCCCCCAGGTAGGTGTTCATCGTCCGCTCGCCGTCGGGCGTGACATTGATCAGGCAGCGGCCCGTGGCCGGTCCCGCGACCAGGGGCGGGGTGCTGAATGTCGCGCCCAGAGCGCGCAGGTCGTGAGCGAACACCTCGCCGAGCTGGTCGGCGGCCACCTTGCCGATATAGGCGGCATGGCCGCCAAAGCTCGCGATCCCGGCGACCGTGTTGCCTGCCGAACCGCCCGAAGCCTCGACGCCCGGACCCATCGCGTCATACAGGTTACGGGCGCGCGTCTCGTCGATCAGGGTCATCGCCCCCTTGGCCATGCCCTGACTGGCGAGGAACGACTCTTCGGCGGTGGCGATGACGTCGACCATGGCGTTGCCGATGGCGGTCACGTCGTGCTCGATGGTCATACGCTCTCCGGCAACCCGATGGTCGGCGCCGCCTTAAACCAAGCCGAGGCGGCTGACGACCCCTCAGGCGCCGGCATACAACTCGCGGGAAGGACAAAGCTCGGCGACCAGGCAGGCGGCGCATCTGGGCTTGCGGGCCAGGCAGACATAGCGCCCATGCAGGATCAGCCAGTGGTGGGCGCGCGTGCGGCGCTCTGCCGTAACCACGGCCATCAGGTCGGCTTCGACCTGCTCGGGGGTCTTGCCCCGCGACAGGTCCAGACGATGGGCGACACGAAACACATGGGTGTCGACGGCGATGGCCGGCTCGACCCCCAGTTCGTTGAGCACCACGCTGGCGGTCTTGCGGCCGACCCCGGGCAGGGCCTGGAGAGCCTCTCGGTTCAGCGGCGGCTCGCCGCCATGCCGCTCGAGCAGAATACGGGACAGCGCGACGACATTCTTCGCCTTGGTCCGATAGAGGCCGATCGAGGCGATGAATGGCGTCACCCCCGCCTCACCGAGCTGCACCATGGCGGCCGCCGTGTCGGCGACGGCGAACAATTTCTCGGTGGCCTTGTTGACCGACACGTCGGTCGCCTGGGCGGACAGCACGACCGCGACCAGCAGGGTGTAGGGCGAGCCATAGACGAGTTCCGTCCGGGGCTCAGGGTTCGCCGCGGCGAACCGGGCGAAGATCGCCGCGATTCTCCTGCGTTCCTTCAGGGGTGTCTTCCCGGGCATGGCGAGAGCATGAGCGGCTTCGCGCCTCTCGCCAAGCGTCTGAACGGCGCCTATGGTGATACGGCGATGGAGGGTCCCCTGTTCATGGACGCGGTGATCACCCCGCACCGTTCGCTGAGCGGGCGGGGCTTGATCGCCGTGATCGGCGCGGTGACCCTGTTCGACACTCTGCTGGCGGCCCTGTTCGTAATGATCGGCGCGGGGCCGATCCCGATCTTCCTGGGTTTCGGCCTGCTTGGCGTGATCGCGGCCTTCTACGCCAACATGCGCGCGGCCCGGCGGCTGGAAAGGATTCAAGTCACCAGGGCGGAGGTCCGGGTGGTGCAGGAGGCGCGCGGGGCCGCGCGGACCGTCTGGGTGTCGCCGACCGCGTTCACGCGGATCGTCCTGGCGGACGACGGCGACCATAACGCCCTCTGGCTGCATCTGTCGGATCGCGCCATGCCGGTCGCCGAGGATCTAAGCCGGCGCGAGAGGCGCGACTTCGCCCGGGCGCTGGACGGCGCGATTCACCGGGCTCGCGACAACCGATCTCCCGCCTGATCGCCCGACCGCGCCGGGATCAGGGCAATTCCTCGCCCGCGGGTCGTGGGGCAGGGGCCGGGGCATCGGGCGGCGGGATGACCACCGGTTTTTGGCCCCGCGAGATCAGGTCCGCATTGAGCGCGGCGAGCTCATGGTCGCGAAACGAGACCCATCGGCTCCACGCCGTGGCGATTTCGGCGGCGCTTCGAGCCACCGCGTCGCGCTGAGCCTGTGTCGGCGGAAGATCGGCGCCTTCCAGATCCGTTTCCACGCTGGCCAGCAAGGCCCCCGCGTGGTCGAAACCCGCATCCTGGCTCTTCGTCTCCGTCCGGACCAGGAGGTCCGCGGGCGCGGGCGGATCGAGGCTCGCCAATCGAGCGTGGACCGCCGTCATTTCAGCATGGCCGCGGACAGCGGTTGCGAGGTTTGCCGAAATGGTTTGCGACAGAGACAGGCTGTCGAGCAGCGTCGCCTGGGTCGCCGTCGATCGTGGATCGGGTCGGAGCTCGAGGCTGGTCGTGCGGGTCACGCCGTCTGCCGACAGATCGATCCGGTAACGACCGGGGGCCGCGAGCGGGCCGGCCGGCGTGATCATAGCCTCGCGACCGGCCACGGCGGCGATCGAATAGTCGTAGTCGAGAGCGGCGGGCCGCTGGTGGCGCAGGTCCCAGACGACGCGGTGCGGGCCGGCCGCCTTGGCGAGCGGTTGCGGCGGCCGCGACCAGCCGGCGGCGAAATAAACGTCGGCGTCCGGCTGCACGAGCGGGTCGCTCGTCAGTCGCCTGACCATCCGCCCGGAGAGATCGCGAATTTCGATGGTCACCCGCGACGCCGGTTCGCCCAGCCGATAGTCGATGACCGCGCCCGCCGGCGGGTTCTGACCGGCGGGTTCGTCCGGCGGGATCGGCGTATCGTGATTGTTGTCGTCGCGCACACGCACGGCCGGGCGGGGCTCGAGGAGTTCGAGCCCCTGATGTGACGTCGACGCTTCGATCTGTCGCAACGGCGCGATGTCGTCGAGGACCCAGAGGCCGCGGCCCTGGGTCGCGGCGATCAGGTCGTCGTCGTGCACCAGCAAGTCGTTCACCAGCGCGGTCGGCAGGTTGAAGCGCAGCGGACGCCAATGAATTCCGTCATCCAGTGATGCAAACACGCCGACGTCGGTACCCGCGAACAGCAGGCCGGGCCGTGACGGATCGCAGCGCACCACCGCGACATAGTGGTCCGGCGGCAGGTCGCCGGCCGCGTCACGCCAAGTCGCTCCATAATCGTGGGTGGCGAGCACCCGCGGCGTCCGATCGCCCTGGCGGTGATTGTCGATGGCGACATAGGCGAGGCCGTCCGCCATCGCGGCCGGGTCGATCGACGATATCTTGGCCCACGACGGCACGCCACGCGGCGTGACATCGTCCCAATGCCGCCCCCCGTCGCGGGTCAGTTGCACCAATCCGTCATCGGTGCCGACCCACAGCTCGCCGGCATGGCGTGACGACGGCGCCAGGGTCCAGATGCCGCCATAGCCGCACGCCTTGGCGTCGGCCACGGCGACATCGCCATCGCATCGCGCGGCGCCGGCCGTCTTGCCGGTCAGGTCTGGGCTGATGATCTCCCAATGGCCGCCCCGGTCCTTCGAGGCGAACACCACCTCCCCCCCGAGGTAGAGAGTGGTGGGGCCGATCCGCGACACCGCCAGCGGGGTCACCCAGACGAAATGGTGAGCGGTGGTGGTCTGCCGTTCGCCGTAATTGGCCTCCAGAAACGGCGCGATGTTGGCCGACTGTCCCGTCGCCGCATCCCATCGACTGATCCGCCCACCGAGACCGGATCCGTAGACGACGTCGGGATCGTCAGGGTCCGGAATATCGTAATCGCGTTCGTCGCCGCCCACCGGCGTCCAGTCCCGCAACGACAAGGCGCCGTAATTCGAGCGGCTGAGCATGCCGACGGTGCCGGAGTCCTGCTGTCCCGCGTAGATGCGGTACGGAAACCGCTGGTCGGTGGCCAGATGGTAGAACTGCCCGGTTGGCTGGTTGTACCAGCTCGACCAGGTGCGGCCGGCGTCGACGCTGACCACCACACCCTGGTCGCTGGCCGTCGCCATATGATCGGGATGGGCGGGATTGATCCAGACCTGGTGATAGTCGTCGCCACCGGGCGCGCCCTTGACGATCTCGCAGGTTCGACCGCCGTCGGTGCATCGCCGTATCGACTGACCGACCAGCCACACGACATCGGGATCGTTCGGTGAGACGGTGACCCGGCTGGCATAGTAGCTGGTGAAGGCCTTGCCGTCATTGACGCGCGTCCAGCTGAGACCCGCGTCGTCGGACCGGTAGAGGCCGCCGGCCGCTTCGGCGGAGACGACCGCGTAGATACGCAGCCCGGAGGGGATGCGGGTCGTGGCCAGGCTGATCCGGCCCAGCGGCCCCGCCGGCCAACCGGCGCCGCCCAGGGGCCGCCAGCTGACGCCTCCGTCGGCGGATCGGTACACGGCGCTGCCGGGGCCGGCGACCGGTGTGAAATAGCTTTGCCAGGGATATTGCCGCGCCTGCCACGCGGCGGCGAAGATCACGTTTGGATCGGCTGGATCGGCCGCGAGATCGACCACCCCGGTTCGATCGTCGATCTCCAGGGTGCGCGACCATGACGCCCCGCCGTCCACCGAGCGAAATACCCCCGATCGGGCCCGGGGCAAAAAAGTCGCCGAGGGCCGCCACCAGCACGTGATCGGGATTGCCGGGGTCCACCCAGATGCGGCCTATGTGGCGGGTCTTTTCCAGCCCCAGAGAGGACCAGCTCTTCCCGCCGTCGCGCGTCTTGAACACCCCCGTTCCTGCGGCGACATCGTAGCGGGGCTCAGGCTGCCCGGACCCGGCGTAAATCGTGTCGGGATCGGATGGCGAAACCGCCAGGGCCCCGATCGGGGCCGTCGGTCCGCGGTCGAACAGGGAATCCAGGTTCTGCCGGCATCGACGGTCTTCCAGACGCCGCCACCGGCCGCCGCGAAATAGAATGTGTCGGGGCGACTTGCCGCACCCTCGACCATCTCACCCCAGCCGCCGCGAAACGGGCCAACCAAGCGCCAGTGCAGATCGAGCCGGACGTCGTCGGCCGACGGCGGGGCGGCCCGCGCCGGACAGCTTGCCGCCATGGCGAGGGCGACGGTCAAAAAGATCAGGCGACGCGGCATAGAAACCTCCGAATGGAGGTTTCCTTGTCGCTATTTCCCGAGCCGCCGCAAGCTGATCGGCGCGCGGCGGCCCTGAGGGCTCAGTGCGGCGCAGGCGCGGCGGGGGCGGCCGGAGGCGCGCTTTGCGCGGCCTGCGCCTGGGCGGCCTTGCGGGCGGCGCGCTGGGCCTTCATCGCCTCGATGGCCGACTTGCAATCGGGGGACACCTCGCTCATCCGGCCTTTGAAGCACTGCATGATCATGCCGTGGCCGGGCGTCGCATTGGGGCACATGCGTTGCACATCCGCCATACAGAGCTGTTTCACCTTTGGGGCGCCTTGGGCGGATACGGCCGTGGAGGCGAACAGCGAAAGCATCGCGGCGGCGGCGATGGCGATGGCGGGGGTTGACTTCATCTCGATCTCCAGTGGTTGGCGCCGATCGGTCGATCAGCGGACGTCGGGACCTTATACGCGGGCCGTCGTCCGGTCCGTCGCTTTTCCCTGCCGATCGGCAATGTTAACGGACAAGGCGATGGCCGAGCCCTTTTTTAATCTTCGACCGACGCACAATCCACACCGTTGGTTCCTGCCGTTGAGCGACAATCTCTGCGTCGGTCCACCGGGCCGGCTGTTCATGTTCGGCGGCGTCGGCCTGGCCGCGGCGATCGCCGCCATGGAGGGAACGTGCAAGCGGCCTGTGGTGTGGGCGACGGCGCAATACCTGTCGTATGCGCGGCCGCCCTCGATCGTCGATCTGGACGTCAGGGTTCCGGCGGATGGCCGGCATACCAGTCAGGCGCGGGTGATCGCCCATGTCGGCGACAAGGAGATCCTCACCGTCAACGCGGCGCTGGGCGAGCGGCCGAGCGAACTGTCCCGCCAGTGGGCCCAGGCGCCAGCCGCCCCCGCGCCCGAGGCGTGCGAGGAAAGCCACCGCTGGCGCGAGGAACAGGAGGACCTGCACAGCCAGATCGAGGTGCGCGTCGCCCGGGGCCGGCACGGGCCCCGCTCGGAGGTGGGTCCGCCCAGCGAGGACGGCCGCCTGGTCCTCTGGTTGCGGCCGCGCGGCGATCACCCGGTCGATTCGACCATGCTGGCGATCATGGCCGATCATGTTCCCTCGGGAGTCGGGGCGGCGCTGGGCCGGGACGCGGGCGGCAACAGCCTCGACAACACCATCCGCTTCCGCCACATCGTTCCCACCCGACTGGGTGCTGTGCGATATCCGCATCCAGGGCGTCCACGGCGGCTTCGCGCACGGAGACATGCGCCTGTTCGCCGAGACCGGCGAGTTGATGGCGACGGCCAGCCAGTCGATGATCCTGAGGGTGCGGGACTCGCTTCCCGCATCGTGAACCAGCGAGAGGAAACGGCATGAAGGATTTCGCGGGCAAGATCGCGGTGATCACCGGCGGCGGCACCGGCATGGGCCGGGAACTGGCCCGCCAGCTCGCCGCCGAGGGCTGCAGCGTCGCCATGTGCGATGTCTCGGCGGCCAACATGGCCGCGACCAAGGCGCTGTGCGAGGCCGACGCGCCGCAGGGCGTGCGGGTCACCACGCATCTGGCCGACGTTCCGAACGAGACGACGTCGGGCGGTTCGCCGCGCGAAGCGGCCGCAGCGATCAGGATAGCGACCATATCCACCTGCTGTTCAACAACGCCGGCATCGGCGGCGGCGGCAGTTTCGTCGCCGGCGACCGCGCCAACTGGGAAAAGACCTTCAACGTCTGCTGGGGCGGCGTCTACCACTGCACGCGCGCCTTCCTGCCGCTGCTGATGGCGGCGAACGAGGGCCACATCGTCAACACCAGCAGCGTGAACGGGTTCTGGGCCTCGATCGGTCCCGGCATTCCCCACACCGCCTACGCCGCCGCCAAGTTCGCGGTGAAGGGCTTCACCGAGGCGCTGATGACGGACCTGGCCGTCAACGCGCCGCATATCCATTGCTCGGTGGTCATGCCCGGCCACATCGGCACCGAGATCGTCACCAATTCGCGCAAGATCCTCAGCGGCGACGACTTCGGACGAGCTCGGCCCCGCCGCCATCGCCGCGGGCCGGGCGCGCATGGCGGCCTATGGGCGTCGATCCGCCAGCCGCCAGCGACGCCGACGTCGAGGCCTTTCTGACCGCGCAGGCCCGAGCCTTCCACGACGACGCGCCGATGACGGCGGCGCAGGCGGCGACGGTGATCCTGGACGGCGTGAGGTCGAACAGCTGGCGGATCCTGGTCGGGGCCGACGCCCACGCGCTCGACCGCCGGGTGCGCGCCGATCCCGAACAAGCCTACGAGCCGGAGTTCTTCGCCAATTTCGCGCGCGAGGCCGGCTGGCGACTGGGCGTCTAAAAATAAGCTCTGGAAAGGGTAAATCATCGGCGATTGGACCGGCGACGTCCTCGTCGCCGTTGGCCAGGCCAGCCCCAGACGTTGATCGCTCCCGAGACCCGCGGGGGCGAGACGCCCCCGGTCCAATCGAAACCGGTCTCCCTTTCCAGGGGCTCGTATCATCCAGAGGCCAGGGTCGGTCAGCGCGCGACGCCGACCTGCGCCTTGGCGACGGAGGCCCGCACCACGGGGATCTCGTCGTCCGCCAGCGGCTTCATCCACAGCTTGCGCGCCAGGGCGGCGGCGATGAACGGCGCGAGGTCGTCGGCCTTGCGGGCCTCGCGCGCGGCGACGCCGGGCTTGAACTCCGGCATCACCTCGGCGGCGAAAGTTCGAGCGCCTCGCAGATGTGGTCGTGACGGTTGCGGCCGGCCTGCTGCATGAAGATCACCTGATCGATGCCGGCGTCCTGGAAGGCGCGCAAATGGGCGCGCATGTCGTCCGGCGTGCCGATGCCCGAGACATAATCATCGACGCCGCGGCTGGCGGTGACCAGTTCCCCCGTGCGATCTCCCCGCTCGGCGAGGTATTCGCCCCACAGATTGGTGCGCCCGGGCACGGTGTCCTGGGCGACCAGGGCGTTGAGCGCATAGCCGAAGAACTCGAAGCCCTCGTGGCCTCGGCGAATGGCCTCGCCGCGGTCCTGGTGGAGCGAAAAGTTCGAGACCATGGCGATGTTGGCGTTGACGCTGTGGCCCAGCGGCACGCAGGCCGACCGGATGACGCCATAGTAGATTTCGGCCCAGATCCGCGCTTCGTTCGGATCGATGAACGAGAAGGCCAGCGCGCCCAGGCCGTGGGAGGCGGCGACACGGATGGTGCGCCGCCGCGGCCAGGAACACTTCGGGCGCGGAGGAATGCGAATACTCGTCCAGGAAGTGATGCTCGACCTCCCAGGCATGGTCGAAGCCCAGCCGGTCGGCGAGGACGACCTGGTCGAGCGCCTGGTGAAACAGCCGCGCCTCGTCGCCCGGCCCCCAGGGCTTGGGCAGCTGATGCTCGTAGAACACCCCGAACTTCATGCCTGGCTCCGTCTTCTTGGCTTCACGGGCGCCGTCGTGCCGCGCGGCTCCGCAGCGCTATGAGTTTAAAGGCCGCCGAGCAGGACGTACTTGATCTCGAGATAGTCCTCGATGCCGTACTTGGAGCCTTCGCGGCCGAGGCCGGACTGCTTGATGCCGCCGAACGGGGCGACCTCGGTCGAGAGGATGCCGTCGTTGACCGCGACCATGCCGTATTCCAGCGCCTCGGCGACACGGATCACCCGGCCGAGGTCGCGGGCGTAGAAATAGGCGGCCAGGCCGAAGATGGTGTCGTTGGCCATGGCGATGGCCTCGGCCTCGTCCTTGAAGCGCGCCAGGGTGGCGACGGGGCCGAAAATCTCCTCGCGCGAGATTGCCATGTCGGGCCTGACCTCGGTGACGACGGTGGGCTCGAACCAGGTGCCGCCGAGCGCGTGGCGATGGCCGCCGACCGGCACCCTGGCGCCGGCCGCCACGGCGTAGGCCAGCAGCGCCTCGACCTTCTCGACCGCCTCATGTTGATCAGCGGACCCTGGTTGACGCCCTCGGCGGCGCCGTCGCCGACCTTCATGGTCCGCACCCGCTTGTCAGCCTGGCGGCGAAGGCGTCATGGACGCCGTCCTGGACGAGGAAGCGGTTGGCGCAGACGCAGGTCTGGCCCATGTTGCGGTATTTCGAGGCCAGCGCCCCCTCGACGGCGGCGTCGAGGTCGGCGTCGTCGAAGACGATGAACGGGGCGTTGCCGCCCAGTTCCAGCGAGACTTTCTTCACCGTCGTCGGCGCACTGGGCCATCAGCCGCCGGCCGACCTCGGTCGAGCCGGTGAAGGAGAATTTTGCCACCAGAGGGTTCTGGGTCAGCTCCAGGCCGACTCGGCCGACCTCGTCGAGGGGACGACGTTGAACACGCCCGCGGGGATGCCGGCGCGATCGGGCCAGCTCGGCCAGCGCCAGCGCCGAGAGCGGCGTTTCCTGCGCGGGTTTGATGACGAAGGCGCAGCCGGCGGCCAGCGCCGGGGCGCTTTGCGGGTGATCATGGCGATGGGGAAGTTCCAAGGGGTGATCGCGCCGACCACGCCGATCGGCTGCTTGATCACCACGATACGCTTGCCGGCCGTGTCGACTGGGAATGACGTCGCCATAGACGCGCTTCGCCCTCCTCGGCGAACCACTCGATGAAGCTGGCGCCGTAGGCGACCTCGCCGCGCGATTCCGCCAAGCGGCTTGCCCTGCTCGGCGGTCATCATCTGGGCGAGATCCTCCTGCGCTGGCCATGATCAGCTCGAACCATCGTCGCATCACGCCGGCGCGATCCTTGGCTGTTCGAGCGCGCCCAGGCGGGCATGGCGCTGGCGCCGCTTCGACGGCGCGCGACAGCATCGGCGGCGTCGCAATCGGCGAGGTCGGCCAGGGTCTCGCCGCCGGCGGGATTGGTGACCGGGAATCGTCGAGCCCGAGGCCGGGCATCGTCCAGACGCCATCGATAAAGGCGTCGTGGCGGAGCAGGGTGGGATGGGCGAGTTCCGGCATCGCATTTATCCTTGGTTGGTCGGTCCTGCCCGGAAGCGATCGATCCAGCATTGGCGGCAGCGTGCGCGCCAAGCCATCCAGCGGACCCGAGGACAGCAGGAGCACCACCTCGTCGCCGACCAGGCTGCGTCTCCAGCGCCGCCAGAATCGGCCGAACCGGTCGGAAAGGCGTCGCCTCGATACCCGCTTCGCGAATTCGCGCCAGGATGTGCTCCTGACTGAGCTGCTGGTGGCTCTGCGGCGCCGTGTCGCGGCGGCGGCAACAGCAGAACCCGCGCCACGCCTGCGAACACCGTGTCGTACCAGGACAGTGCCCGGCGTTGCGCCAGCTGAAGGTGTGCGGCTCGAACACCACCACTGGCCGGCGGTCGCGGGAAATGCAGCAGCGATCGCGTCGATGGCCGAGCGGGCCTTCTCGTAGCGACGAGCCGAATCCCTCGTAGACCGGAACGCGCGAGGCCGCGGGTCTTCTTGTCCAGGCGCCGGGCGACGCCGCGGAACCGGCGCGACGCCGCGGCTGCAGCGCGCGCCGTCGAGTCGGCCGCGCTCGAGCAGCAGGGCGGCGGCGCCGACGATGTTCTCGATATTGTGCAGGCCCGAGCAGCTCGGTTTCCAGCGGCGATGCGCTCGCCGCGCGGGGTGACCAGATCGAACCGGGTGATCTCGCCGATCTCGATGTCTCGCGGCATGATAGCCGGGGCACGGCTCGAGGCCGTACCAGACGACGCGGCGGCCCCGCGGTCAGTCGGCGCAGCGGCCTCGAAGGGCCGTGGGCGCAGACCAGCAGGCGCGTCGGCCGGCAAGCAAGGCGATCAGCTCGCGCGAACGGCGCCTCGTAGGACGCCAGGGTCGGGAAGACGTTGAGGTGGTCGTGGACCAGCGAAGTGATCAGCAGGCGATCGGGATGATAGAGTTCGAATTTCGATCGCCGGTCGTCGTCGCCGACGATATATTCGTCGCCCTCGATCAGAAACGTCCTGTCAGATCCCGCGTGGCCGGTGGTCGCGAGGTCGAGCGGGACGGCGCCGATGAAGTATCCCGGGTCTCGGCCCAGGCGCGCAGCAACAACGCGACCATCGCCGTCAGAGTGGACTTCCCGAAGCTTCCGGCGATGACTACCGCATCTCTGTCGAGCGTGAAGTGCGCCAGATAGTCGGCGAACGAATACGACGGCACGCCCAACGCGCGAAGCGCGGCGAGTTCTGGATTGTGGGCGAGATCGAGTTTGGCGCTGGAACCGATAATGGCCGCGTCGAGATCGGCCGGGACATGCGCGGCGTCGAATCCGACGTGGTAGCCGATGCCCAAACGCTCGAGATAGCGGCTGACCGGGGGAAACACTGAAATCGTCGGAACCGAGGATGGCGTGGCCGTCGGAAGCCAGCACCGAGGCCAGGGCGCTCATACCGGCGCCGGCGATACCCAGAAAATAGACTTTCACTCTGTCAGGTCACCCGTGCCGCGGCCCGTTCCGGCGCCGTAAGCCATGCCTCATGCCGCATGACTTCATGCAGGATTTCCACGGCGCGCCACACGTCTTCATAACCAAGATACAACGGCGTCAGGCCAAATCGAAGCACGTCCGGGTCACGAAAATCGCCGATCACCCCGCGCGCGATGAGAGCCTGCATGATCCGGTAACCCTCAGGGTGAACGAACGCGATGTGGCTGCCCCGTTGGGCGCCGTTCCGCGGGGTGATCAGTTGGAATCCGAATTCGGCGACCCGAGCCTCCATGCGCATCTCGAACAGATCCCAAAGCCGGCGCGCCTTCGCCTCCACCACGGTGAGATCAGCCGACAGCGCGAGATCGACACCTATTTCCAGCGCCGCCAGACCCAGGATGGGAGGCGTGCCGCAAAGGAAGCGATCGACACCGGCAGCGGGCTGATAGGCATCGGAAAATTCAAAACCGGCGGCATGGCCCATCCAACCCGAAAGAGGCGAGCGCAGCCCCGCCTGCAGCCGGTCGGCGACAAACAGGAAGGCGGGGGCGCCTGGACCGCCGTTGAGAAATTTGTAGCCGCAGCCGACCGCGAGATCGGCGGCGCAGGCGGTCAGGTCGACCGGGATAGCCCCGACGCTGTGGCTGAGATCCCAGAGAGCCAGGGCCCCGGCCGCGTGGGCTCGTTCGGTGACGGCCGCCATGTCCCAGCGCCGTGCAGTCTTATAGTGGACATGCGTCAGCAACAGGACCCCGACGTCGCGATCGATGGCGCCGATCACCTGGTCGCGTGGCAGGGCGCGAAGTTCGACTTCAGGCAACAGGCCGGCGATCCCCTGGGCGATATACAGGTCGGTCGGGAAATTGCCGGTCTCGGTGAGGATGACTGGTCGACCGGGCCGGGCCTGAAGCGCCGCCGTGGTCAATTTGAACAGGTTCACCGATGTGGAATCGGCGGCCACCACCTCGTGAGGCGCGGCCCCGATCAGCCTGGCGATCTTGCCGCCGACCCGGGCAGGCGCCTCCAACCAGCCCGCCCGCGACCAACCGCCGATCAGCTGTCGGCCCCACTCGCCTTCGATGATCGACGCCACCTGGGCCGCGGCGGCGCGGGGCAGTGCGCCCAGGGAGTTGCCGTCCAGATAGATCACGCCTTCGGGCAGGGCGAAGCGATCCCGATAACCCCGTAACGGGTCGCCGGCGTCCCAAGCCCGTGCATCGGCCAGTGACGGGCTCATGTCGCCAGCCGCCGCAACACCGCGCGCACCGGGGAAGCATCCAGACCGGCCAGCTTCAGCGGCAATGCGACGAGCTCGTATGGCCCGGCGGGAACGTCGTCCAGCACCAGGCCCTCCAACACCCGCATGTCGGCCGCAAGCAAGGCCATGTGCGCGTCCATGGTTTTGGACTGCGGTGGATCGACCGATGGTGAATCGATACCGATCAGAATAACGCCGCGCGCGGCCAGAAACTCGATCGTCGCCGGCTCGACCGCTGTGAAGCTGGCGGGCCAGGCATCGTGTGGGAATCGCTCGAAGGTGCGGAAGACGATCCGCGGCGGCGGACTCGCGGTATTGGCCTCCACGAACCGCCGAAGCAGAAGCGGGCCGGCCGACCGGGCGTCGACGACCAGGCAGGGGCCGAGATAGGGGGCGAGATCGAGATCACCGACGCTGTCGGCGCCATGGCGATAATGCAGCGGGGCGTCGGCATGCGCCCCGGCATGGCCGGTGGTTTCGAAGCTGGACACGTTGACTGGCGAACCATCGTCGATCACCCAGCGACGGCGATGAGAGAACGGAGTGTCGCCCGGCCAGACCGGAAGTCGCGGTCCCAGCGTCTGGCTGATGTCCCAGATCTCGCGCGACATCTTCAGGTGGCGATCGCCGGCGGAGACGGCGGGAGCAGGACCCCGCCGGGCCCTGGCAGGCCGGCGGCGACGATCGGCGTAAACCAGCTGTCCGGCAATTGGCGGCCCCTGAAAGCGCGATGGCCGAGCCATCGCCGGCGAAGCCCGCAACATAGACCGCGAGACACATCGGGAGCCAGTCCGCGTTGCGCCCCGATGCCGCGCCCGACGCGATAAAAACACCGGTCGCCTATGGCCGCGGCGGCCATGGAAGCCAATATTGCCGCCATGACCCGACTTTCTGTTCTCGATCTGTCGCCCATTGTCGAGGGTGGCGACGCCGGCCAATCGCTGCGCAACAGCCGCGAGTTGGCGCGGCACGCCGAAAGGCTAGGCTTTCATCGGTTCTGGATGGCCGAACACCATAACATGACCGGCATCGCCAGCGCCGCGACGGCCGTGGCCCTGGCGTTCGTGGGAGGGGCGACCTCGACCATCCGGCTGGGCGCGGGCGGCATCATGCTGCCCAATCATGCGCCTCTGATCATCGCGGAGCAATTTGGAACGCTGGCGTCGCTGTTTCCGCACCGGGTCGATTTGGGGCTGGGGCGGGCGCCTGGCACGGATCAGCTGACGGCGCGCGCCCTTCGCCGCCATCTGGCCGGGGGGGCCGAATCCTTCCCGCAGGACGTCGTGGAGCTCCTGCATTATTTCAATCCCGCCAAACCGGGCCAGGCGGTGCGAGCCGTGCCCGGCGCGGGTCTTGCTATCGAGGCCTGGATCCTCGGATCGAGCACTTACGGCGCACAGTTGGCGGCGATGCTCGGCTTGCCGTACGCCTTCGCCTCGCATTTCGCGCCGACTGACCTGGACCGCGCGCTGAGCCTGTATCGTCAGCAGTTTCAACCCTCCGAGCGCCTGGCAAAGCCGTATGTCATGCTGGGCGTCAATGTCGTGGCGGCAGAGACCGATCGCGAGGCCCGCCGTCTGCTGAGCTCATTGCAGCAGGCTTTCGTCGCGCTCAGGCTCGGCAATCCGGGGCCGTTGCCGCCGCCGGTCGAGGATTTCGAGACGCGGCTCGATGCGACCGCCAAGGGCATGCTGGATCACACCCTGTCGTGTGCGGTGATCGGCTCGCCGCGGACTGTCCGCTCTGGCCTGGCGGCCTTCGCCGAACGCACCGGCGCCGACGAATTGATGATCACCGGCTCGATCTTCGATCACGCCGCGCGCTTGCGATCCTTCGAGATCGTCGCCGAGACCAGGACCGCGCTGGCGGCGTGAACGCCGACCATTGCCGAGGGCCAGGCCTCGAGGTGAACACGCTGTCAGACACGGGAGTATCCCGAGACCGGCGGCGGGACGATGGTCCTCTCGACTTCCGAGTGTTCGGGTATCGACCTGTACCGCGACCTCGGATAGGAGGCGCGCCAGACCATGGTTTCGCGGCGGGTTTGAATTCGCGCCGCTAAATTGCGCGAGAGACTGTCATGCATTCCGGGCGGCTGGGCCGCCCCGGCGAGAAGGCCCGATATTAGATGACGTCAAGTAGATTTGCGGTTTGCTTTTGGCTGGCCGCCGTCGCTCCGCTCGCCGCGCACGCGGAAGACTGTGAAGGGACCCCGAGCGCGACCAAGCTCACGCTATCGGTGGAAAGCGTCCGTTCGAGCCGGGGCCTGATGACGGCGACGCTCTATCCGAACGACAAAAGCCAGTTTCTGGTCAAGAACGGCGCCCTGAAGGTCTGGCGGGTTCCGGCTTTGTCGCCGGTGACGACCATGTGCATCTGGTTGAAGGCGCCGGGCATCTATGCGGTCGCCATCTATCACGACGCCAACGCCAATCATAAATTGGACCTCGGCATGTTCGGGCCGACGGAAGACTACGGCTTCACCAACAATCCACGTATCCTGTTTTCGAAGCCATCATTCGAATCGGTCAAGTTCACCGCCGGGTCCGGCGAAACCGTGATGCACATTCGACTGAACCATCCGTGAGGCGCCGCCGCTTTCCTTGTCGGCGCGCGGACGGTTTCGCAGGGGATCGCGCACCATGTCGAGTGTGACCCTGGCGGACGCGGCGCGGGTGGCCGCCCGCGTGCTGACCTCGCGCGCTCGACCGATGCTGGCCCACCTGGTGGTCACGCGATACTGTAATCTCGATTGCGCCTACTGCAGTGAATACGACAAGGTCTCCCTGCCCGTCCCGCTCGCCGATCTGCTTGCGCGCGTCGACTCGCTCGCCTCGCTGGGGACGCAGATCGTCACATTGACCGGCGGCGAGCCGTTGACACACCCCGGACATGACGCGGTGATCGCGCGGATTCGCGAACGTGGCATGGTGGCCACGACCATAACCAACGGGTTTCTGCTGACCGCCGAGCGAATCGCCGGCATGAACGCCGCGGGCTTGCAGGAAATGCAGATATCGATCGACGGCGTGAAGCCAGACGCGATTTCCAAGAAGACCCTCAAATCGCTCGCCGGAAAGCTGGAGGTGCTGTCGAAGCACGCGCGGTTCCACGTCAACATAAATTCCGTTCTCGGCATCTCCGAGGAACGCACTCAGGACGCGCTGGAAGTCGCGAGCGCCGCCAAGACGCTCGGATTCAGCCATACCGTCGGCGTACTGCATGACGCCGACGGCGCGTTGGCCCCGCTGTCGGTCACCCAGCGCAAGGTCTACGACGACCTGATGGCCAAGGGATCGTTGGCCCATAAGCTCAACTATCTGATGTTCCAGAGAAACCTGATGGCCGCCCGGCCGAACGCGTGGCGCTGTCGGGCTGGAGCGCGTTATCTGTACATCTGCGAGGACGGGCTCGTGCATTACTGCTCGCAGCAACGCGGCAGACCGGGCACGCCGCTTCGAACATATTCCACCGCGGACGTCCTGCGCGAGTACCACACGGCGAAGGACTGCGCGCCCTATTGCACGGTGAGTTGCGTCCATCAGGCCAGCTTCCTCGACGCCTGGCGTTCGCCGCAGCACCCGGGCTAGCCTGGCGCGGCGCCCCAATCCACCGCCGAGCGACGCGCGCCGCTGGCCAGCCTGGCGATCCGTTCGGCGATCTTCAGCGCCAGAAGGCTCGTCAGACCTCGCAGCGGGCTGACCTCGCCGGCGGGCGAAACCGTCGGACCCTGCAAGGCAGGCTCGATGACGTCGCGGCGGAATCCTTCGGTCATCGCGGGATCGGTGAACACCGCCACGAATTCTTCCTCCGACGCCAGACTGGCGAAGTCGAAATTCGACGATCCGGCGATCAGGGCCGCGTCGTCGATCAGCATCCCCTTGAGATGCATCATCTCGGGAAGCAGCGTCACCTCAAATCCTCCCTTGCGGGCGACCGACAGCAGGTGATCCCGTACGGTGGGTTTGTTGTTCGGCCAGGGCGTGACCAGCCGGATCAGCACGCCTCGGCGAGCGGCGCGGACCAGGGCGTCGGTCACCGGAAAGGTGAGATAGGGGCTGACCACCGCGATCTCACTGCGTGACCGCTCGATCAGATCGATGATCAGGCTGAAGGCCCGGCGGTTGTCGCGGCCGTCCAGGGACAGGAGTTGCAGGCCCGGCAGATCCAGCCGCCCCGACCGGGCCTCGCCGGCGTAGGTCGCGGCGAAGTCCTCGCTCAGCCAGTTGGCCGCGGCTGGCCGGGCGATGCGCACCATCAAATCGGGCCAGGAAAAATTATGGTCGCTGAAGTTGACCCCGCCGAGGTAGGCGACGTCGTCGGCGACGATCAGCTTCTTGTGATTGCGCGCGGGGTAGTTGAACAGGCCCGGTCCGATCGGGTTGGTGCGACGGACCCCCACGCCACCTCGCCGAAGCCCCACGAACATGGCGTCGGTGGCGGCGACCTCGGCGCGCAGCGCGGGGTCGAGGCGAAGACCACGCCCTCCGACCCACCGATCGTTGATCACCAGGCGGGTATAGTCGTCGACCAGCACGCGTCGATCCGGGGCGTTGCTCGCCATGATCGCGGCGGCGACGGCGCGGCCAGCCGTGTCGCCCTCGAACGTCATGGCCTGCGCCAGGACCCGTCTGGTGGCGCCGGCGATGTCGCCGGCCGCGCGCGTCCAGAACGCCGCGGCGCCGACCAGTAACTCGCAATCGCCCAATAGCCTGCCCACGATCCGCCACAGAGGGATCATTGCCTCGACACACCGGGCTTGGCTAGAAGCCTGTTGTGGTATCCGGGGTCGGGGCAGTCGGCATGATCCAACGTACGCGCGTCCTGTTGCTGCTGTCGTCATTGCATGGCGGCGGCGCCGAGCGGGTCGCCGTGCACCTGCTGAACCGCTGCGATCCTTCCCTGGTCGATGTGCGGATGGGTCTTCTGCGCAAGGCGGGCCCGTTTCTGGCCGATGCGGACTCCGGGCGAATCGACTCCTCTGCGATTGGTGAGAATTGGCTGACCTTCGAAGGACACAACTCGGGCTTCTATCGCCCCGACAAGCTCATCGCCGCGGCGACACTGGCGCCGATCAACGTATCGCGAATGATTCGCGCCCATCGCCCGCACGTGGTGATGAGCTTCCTGAAGGGCATGAGCCTGCTCACCTGGGCGGTCCTCAAGAGCATGGGCCCCGGGGCGCCGCGATGGGTGGCCAGGGAAGGCAACAACACCGACGCGGTGATCGATGACGAGTTGACCCACCCCCTGGCCCGGTCGGCCGTGAAGGCGCTCACCCGTAGATGCTATCGCGACGCCGACTGCTTCCTGGCCAATTCGCACGAAATGGCGCGGGGACTGCGTGAGGCGCTCGACCTCGACCCGGAGCGGATCCGGGTCATCCACAATCCGATCGATGTCGCGGAGATCCAGCGCCTCGCCCGCGCGCCACTGGCGGAGGCTCCGGTACGTCCATTCATTGTCACGGCCGGCCGTCTGGAACACCAGAAGGGCCACGATGTCCTGCTACGGGCGTTCGCCGCCTCGCGCGCCGCCGAGGATCACGACCTGGTCATCCTGGGTCGCGGCACGCTGGAACCATCGCTTCGAGGCCTGGCCGACGAATTGGGTATCGCTCAGCGGGTGCGTTTTCCGGGATTTTCCGAGAATCCCTGGGCTTGGATCGCACGAGCGGCCCTGTTCGTCCTGCCTTCGCGCTGGGAGGGATTTCCAAGCGTAGTCGCGGAGGCGCTCGCGTGTGCGGCGCCGGCGCTGGTCACCGCCTGCCCGTTCGGCCCCGCCGAGGTGGTCGAGCATGGCGTCAGCGGTTGGGTGGTTCCCCCCGAAGACGTCGACGCGTTCAGATCCGGTATCGACCTGTTGCTCGGCGACTGTACCCTGACCAGCCAATTCCGCCGCAGTGGCCCCACCCGCGCGGCGCGGTTCGACGTCGCGGCAATGGTCGAGGCTTACACCAGCCTGTTTCTGGAACAGGCGGCGCAGGGCCGGGTTTCCGACGCGCGGCCTGGACGGCCGTCGCCGCGCGTCGCGCCGACAACCGCCTCAGGCGTCAGCGCCTAGCGCCCGCCGGTAATCGGTCGGGTCATCGACATCCAGCCAGAAGCGGTCTCCGATATCGAAAGCGCGGGCCGCGTCCCTCTCGGCCAGCCGGGTCATACCGGCGGATATGCTCCCGGCGCCGCCGCCGGCTATGTCGTCGCCGATCGCGTCGATCAGCGCGGTGGAAGCCAGAAAGACGCCGGTGTCGAACGCATCGTAGGGCTCGATGAGTTTCCCGATGGCGGTGATCGCGCCGTCGGCCCGCGTCCGGACCCTGGTGACGTCTGCCAGATCGACAAGCGGATTGTCGAGCCGCCGATCGACGGCCAGCAGGACGTCTGCATCCGCCCGCGCGGCCAGCAGGTCGGCGAGCAGGGCCGGATCGAACAGGTGGTCGGCCATCATCAGCACGAAACGCTGTTGCAGAAGCGGCCTGGCGGCGACCACCGAATGGCCGTTGGCGAGATGCCAATCCGGGTTGCGGACCAGGCGGATCGAGAGGCGGCGGCTAGACGCCAGACCCTGGAGAAACTCTTCCAGAGCCTCGCCCCGATACCCCGTGACGACGACGAAATCCCTGACCCCGCCCATCCGGGCGGCTTCGATCGCGTGCTCGATCAGCGGGCGGCCGCGCACCATGGCCAGAGGCTTGCAGGGCGCGATCGCGCGCAGCCGTGTTCCCTGGCCGGCGGCGACGATCAGCCCCTGCACGAGCGACCCGCTACTCGGCGGCGACTCGATGGCCCGAGGCGATGAAGGCCTCGGTCATCCGTTCGGCTTCGTCGTCGGTGAACTGCTCGGGCGGATGTTTGCAGAAAAAGGCCGAGGGACCGGTCAATGCGCCGCCGACCCCTCGATCGAGCGCCAGCCGGCAGCAGCGGATGGCGTCGATCACCACGCCGGCCGAGTTGGGTGAATCCTCCACCGACAGGCGAACTTCGATGTTCATGGGGACATTGCCGAATAATGCCCCTTCGAGACGAAGGAAGCACAGCTTGTTGTCGTTCAGCCACGGAACATAGTCGCTGGGCCCGACATGGATGTTTTCATCCGCGAGCCGCTGCGCCATCACCGATTGAACCGCTTCGGTCTTGGATATCTTCTTCGACATCAGTCGGCCGCGATCCATCATGTTCAGGAAGTCGGTGTTGCCGCCGGTATTCAGCTGGTACGTGCGGTCCATTCGGACGCCGCGCTGACGCATAAGATTGGTCAGAGCCCGGTGCACGATGGTCGCGCCAAACTGCGCCTTGATGTCGTCGCCGACGATCGGCAGCCCCTTGGCCGCGAATCTCTGCTCCCAGGCCGGGTCGCTCGCGATGAACACCGGCATGCAGTTGACGACGCCGACTCCGGCTTCCAGCGCGCATTCCATATAGAATCTGGTCGCCTCCTCGGACCCCACGGGCAGGAAGTTCACCAGAACCTCGACGCGTTCGTCGCGAAGCGCCTGGACGACCGCTCGCCTGTCCAACTCGGGGGCGGTCGCTCGCACGAAGCTGCGATCGGCCGGCATCGCCGCCATGTGATCGGCCATTCCGTCGAGCACCGCACCCATCCGCACGGTGACTCCCGATGGCGGAACCTCGGCGAACACCGCGGTGCAGTTCGGCTTGGCGAAAATCGCCTGTGCGAGGTCGACACCGACCTTGCGTTCATCGATGTCGAAGGCGAGAACGAATTCGATGTCGGTCGGCTCGTATCCGCCCAGACTTCGATGCATCAGTCCGACGGTGTTGTCGTTGGCGGCGCGATAATAGGCGACACCCTGCACAAGCGAACTCGCGCAGTTGCCAACTCCGACTATCGCCGCGCGAATTTTTCCCATGGCGTTTTCCTTCGGGGGTCAAGATAAGTATGTCCACCGAACGTTCCTTCGGGATTCGCTCGACGGTTTGTTGTCCTAAAATCAGTGTTTACGCTATCGCGGACGCCACGTTGTCACAAGACTGACATCTGGCCAATCGCAGGAGATCGCGGCCGATCATGTCACCCGGCATAGAGGTCCACAGGCCAGGACGGCCGGCGGAAATCGAGGCGTTCACCAACCGCGTCCTGGTTCATCCCGTTTCGCGGCGCCTCGCGGACCTTTTGATCGCCACGCCCGTCACGCCCGACATGGTTTCCATGGCCAGCGTCGCGGCGGCGGCGGCGGCCGCGCTGGGCTATTTCGCGCTGTCTTGGCCCTGGGGGCCCCTCGCCGGGTTGGGCGGCCAGTTCGTCTGGCATGTCCTGGACGGGGCCGACGGCGATCTCGCCCGTCGAACGGGCCGCGCTTCCGCTCGTGGCGAACTGGTCGACGGCGTCTGCGACCACGTCAGCCAGCTCCTGATCTATATCGCCTTCGCGGTCATCCTGGCGCGAAGCGCCGGCGGCTGGGCCTATGTGATCGCGCTGGCCGCGGGCCTGTCACACTTCGTGCAGGCGAACGACTATGAAACCGGTCGCAAGACCTATCGCCGCTGGGTCTATGGCGCGACATGGATGCGTCAGGCGCGTGCCGCCGATGATCGCGGCAAGGTCGAACGCCTGCTCGGCGGCCTATACATCGCCTTGTCCGAAGCGGCGGACCCGGGAGAAGACAGGATCGAGAGCGCCATGGCCTACGTCGCCGAGCACGGCGCCGGCGCCGAGGCGCGGGAGAAATACCGGACCCTGTTTGCTCCACTGGTCAAGGCCAGCGGGGTGCTCGACAGCAACACCCGAACGCTCGCCGCCTTCGTCAGCATGCTGGCCGGCGGGCCACTCTGGTTCTTCCTGTTCGAAATCGTGATCTTGAACGTCGCAATGTGCGTCATTCGAAACCTTCGTCGGCGGCGAGGCGCCCAATTTGTCGCTGAATTGCAATCCTGGAGCCATCAGGCGGCTTCCGCCCCGAACTGCAGCCTCGCCAATCGGGCGTAGAGTCCGCCACGGGCGAGGAGGTCGCCATGCCGCCCCTGTTCGACGACCTGGCCGGCGTCCATCACGACGATCCGATCCGCCTCCAGGACGGTGGCCAGACGGTGGGCGATGACCAGTGTCGTGCGCTCCTTCATTGCGCCTTGCAAAGCCTGTTGCACGAGACGCTCGTTCTCGGCGTCCAGCGCGCTGGTGGCTTCGTCCAGCAGAAGGATCGGCGAGCGGCGAACCAGTGCGCGCGCTATGGCGATTCTCTGGCGCTGGCCGCCGGAAAGGGTCTTGGCCCGCTCTCCGACCAGCGTGTCGAAACCATCGGGCAGCGCGGTCAAAAAACCTTCCGCCTGAGCAGCCCGGGCCGCGGCGCGAACGTCCTCGATCCGCGCGTCCCGCCGCCCGAAGCTGATGTTCTCCGCGGCCGATCCCGAAAACAGCGGCGCATCCTGGGCGACGAGCGCCAGACGATCGCGAACCGCGCGTGGGTCGGCGCGCCGCAGATCGACCCCGTCGATGCGGACGACGCCCTCATCCGGATCATAGAAGCGCAGCAGCAACCGGAAGACCGTGCTTTTTCCAGCCCCTGAAGGCCCGACCAGGGCGACGCGTTCGCCAGGACGAACCTCGAGCGAAAAGCGATTGAGCGCCGGCAGGTCGGGCCGGCCCGGGTAAGCGAAGCGCACCCGCTCGAAACTCACGGCTCCACGGGCCGGCGTCGGCAGCGACACCGGGTTTCGCGGCGGGGCGATGAGCGGTTGCGTGTCGATCATGGCGGCGATCCGCTGCGCCGCGCCGGACGCCTTCTGGATCTGACTCCACACCTCGGACAGGTCCTTGAGGGCGTTGGCGGCGACCAACGCCAGGATCAGCAATTGCAGCAACGCGCCTGGCGTCATCGTGTGCTTGATCACCACGGCGACAGCGCACTGGAAAAGCAGCACCAGCATGCCGGCGAAGATCAGGCTGATCATCAGGCTCGACATCAGACCGCTGGCCCGTATCTGCGCTCGGGAAGCGGCGAAGGCCGCCTCGATCGACAAATCGAAGCGCGCCGACACCCGCTCTTCCTGACCGAACGCCTGCACGGTCTCCAGGGCCTCCAGCCCTTCGCCGGCGTAGCCCACCGCCTCGGCGAAGCGGTCCTGCGCCCGCACCGAAAGGGCCTGCATCCGCCGGCCGATGAGCAACAGCGGCGCAAGCAGCAGTGGGACCAGGATCAACACCAGGGCGGTGAAATGTGGGCTGACGAAGACCATCATGGTCAGGGATCCGGCAAGCGCCAGGGCGTTGCGCAGGGCCACCGGGATGACATTGCCCACCGTGCCTTCCACGATCGTCATGTCGGTGGTCATGCGCGAAAGCACCTCCCCCGTGCGGAGGGTGAGAAAATGCGTCAGATCGAGGCCGAGGACATGCCTGAAGACCGCCTGACGCATATCCGCCACGACGCGCTCGCCCAGCTTGTAGAGGAAGTATATGCGCAGGCCGGTCGCGCCGGCGAGAACCGCCGCTGCCGCCGCCAGCCACACGAAAACGCGAACCAGATCGGCGCGATCGTGCCGTAGAAACCCCTGGTCGAGAACCATGCGCGCGCCTCCGGTCAGGGCGAGCAGCGCGGCCGTCGACATCATCAGGAACACACCTCCGAGCAACGCATCGCTCCAGTGAGCGCGCACGTACGGCAGCAGGCGGCGAAGAGGCCGCAGGTCGCGGCCCCGCTGGCGCCGCCAGGCATCGAGGTGAAAGGCCTCCTTCATCACGGCGCCGAGGCTAGGGCGTCCATCGTTCCTCGCGCGGGCGCCGGCCGGTTCATTCATCGTCAAAGGTCTCCACGCCCGCCAAAGTGCGCCGACGGACGTAAGGTAGATGCCTAACGCTACTATCGACTAACAGGTCGCGCCACGATGTCGATAATGACGTAGCCGCCGCCGCCATGCCATATGGGGTGTTCACGCATGATGTTTCGCAGTTTTCCTTGGATAGCCGCCTTTGACCCCTACGCCCACCGCGCCTGACCGCGTCCTGCGTCCCGGCAATTTCGCGACGATCGCTGAGGCCCTGGATTTCGCCGGCGGACAGCCCACGGGGATCAATCTGCATTCTCTTCGCGGCGAACTGACGGAGGTCCTGCCTTACGCGGCCTTGTGCGGCCAGGCGCGGGCGTTGGCGTCGCGGCTGCTCGCGACCGGCCTGCTGCCGGGTGACCGAGTCGCGCTCGCCGCCGAAAGCGACGCGGATTTCATCCGCGCGTTCTTCGGTTGCCAATATGCCGGTCTGGCGCCCGTTCCGACGCCCTTGCCGGCCCCGTTCGGTGGGAAGGACGCTTATGTGGCGCATATCCGCCGCATGCTGATTTCGGCCGGCGCGCGGGGCGCCTTCGCACCGCCCGCGCTGGCCCCGTGGTTCGAAGAGGCCGCCGAGGGTCTGGGGCTGGTCGCCGCCGGCGCTGTCGGCCAATTGCCCGACGCCGGACCGACCAATCTGCCGCCGGTCGATCCCGACGGCCTGTGTTACCTGCAATTTTCCTCGGGCAGCACCCGGTTTCCCCTTGGGGTGGCCGTGACCCAGGCCGCGCTGATGGCCAATGTGTCGGCCGTGGGCGTCCATGGGCTGGGCGTGACGTCTGGCGACCGAACCGTCAGTTGGCTGCCGTTGTACCACGACATGGGTCTGGTCGGCATGTTGCTCAACAGCCTCGCGTTTCAGCTGTCGATCGACCTGCTGCCGACCGGCGCCTTCGTGCGGCGCCCCAGGCTGTGGCTCGATCTGATCAGCAGCCGCCGGGGGACCATCTCATACGCACCGACGTTCGGCTACGAACTCGCCGCGCGCCGCGCGACCGCGATGGACGTGAGCTCCCTGGACCTGTCGACCTGGCGCGTCGCCGGTCTGGGCGGCGATATGATCCGCGCCGAGCCGCTGCGATCGTTCGAGCAGGCGTTCGGCGCGGCGCGGTTCGACCCCCGGGCGTTCGTGGCCAGCTACGGCATGGCGGAGGCGACACTGGCGCTGACGCTGGCGCCGACTGGTCGAGGTTTGGGCACCGACGTCGCCGATATCGATCGTCTCGAACGCGTCGGGCGGGCGATGGCGCCGGCGTCCCCCGACGCCCGGCAACGCGAGTTCGCGGTTTGCGGCGCGCCTTTGCCCGGGCATCGCATCGAGGTTCGCGACGAGACCGGTTTGCTGCTCGGGGATCGCCGGGTGGGCCGAATCTTCGCGACCGGGCCCAGCTTGATGAAGAATTATTTCGGCGCCCCCGAAGAGACCGAACAGGTCATGTCGGGCGACGGGTGGCTCGATACGGGCGATCTCGGCTACACGGTGAATTCGCAGATCGTGATCACCGGCCGCGCGAAGGATTTGATCATCGTCAACGGTCGCAACGTCTGGCCGCAGGACCTCGAATGGACGGTGGAGCGCGAAGTGGCCTCGCTCCGGGGTGGCGATGTCGCGGTTTTCTCGGTGTTCGAGGACAGGGGTGAACAGGTTGTCGCACTGGTGCAGTGCCGGCTCGCCGACGTTTCCGCCCGCGAGGCGCTGAAAAACGAGGTGGAGACATTGCTCCGCGTTCGACACGGAATCGAAGTGTCGGTCGTGCTCACTCCCCCCCACAGCCTGCCACAGACGTCATCCGGCAAGCTGAGCCGGACTCGCGCCAAATCACTTTATCTTTCAGGCGCTTTTAAGAATATGGCGGTACGGGTCTCCGCTTGAGTCTGGTCGCGCATGCGGCCAGCCGAGAACGAGGCGGTTGCGAGCCGGCGGTTGAAGCCACGGTCTCAAAGCTGTTACGGTGCTTTTGAATTTCGCCATTTCTAGAAACCAACGGTCGGGCGGCATGGGGCGTAACCATCAATTGGCTCTCGTGGAAAACAAGGACGGCGCGCGGCCTTTGCGATCGGACATTGCGGCCATTTTCGAACAGGTGCTAGGGCGGCCGGTCAGCATCGTCGACGGCACCAACATCGTCGAGGATCTAGGAATGGATTCCCTGGGAGTGATGAATTTCGTCATGGCGATCGAAGATTTTTATGATATTTCGATTCCACTTGATCGAATTGCCCAGATTGAAACCGTGGGTGATTTGATCCACGCGGTCGAAGACCTGCGGAGCGGAACTCCAACATGACGATTCTTCAGAAGCACTCGGCCTACCGGCATGCGTATGACGCACTCCTCGAACACGGCGTCGATCCGCTGAACGTTCGCTTCGACAGCGTGCTTTCGCCCACCGAGGGCATGCTCGACGGCCGGCGCACCATTCTGCTCGGCACGAACAATTATCTCGGCCTCACCTTCGATCCCGACTGCATCGAGAAATCGGTGGAAGCGACGCGCAGCCAGGGAACCGGGACGACGGGCTCGCGGGTCGCCAACGGCACCTACGACGGGCACATGAAGCTCGAACAGGCATTGGCGTCGTTTTACGGGCGCAAACATGCGATGGTTTTCAGCACCGGTTATCAGGCCAACCTCGGGGTGTTGTCGGCTCTGGTCGGTCGCGGCGATCATCTGATGCTCGATGCGGACAGCCACGCGAGCATCTATGATGGTTCCAGGCTGGGGGGTGCGGAAGTCATCAGATTTCGCCACAACAACCCCGACGATCTGCACAAGCGACTGCGGCGGCTCGAAGGGTCTCCCGGGCACCGATTGATCGTGGTCGAGGGCATCTATTCCATGCTCGGCGATACCGCGCCTCTCAAGGAAATCGCGGCGGTGAAGCGGGAAACCGGGGCTTATCTGCTGGTGGACGAGGCGCACTCCCTGGGCGTACTGGGCGCCACCGGTCGAGGGCTTGCCGAAAAGGCCGGCGTCGAAGACGATGTCGACTTCATCGTCGGCACCTTCTCCAAGAGTTTGGGCAGCGTCGGCGGCTTTTGCGTGTCGAACAGCGCCGATTTCGACATCATGCGCATCGTTTGCCGGCCCTACATGTTCACCGCGTCGCTTCCGCCCGGCGTGGTCGCTTCGACCCTGGAAGCGCTGGTCAAGGTGCGCACCCAGCCGGAACTTCGGGCGAATTTGATGCGCAACGCTCATCGGCTCTACGATGGGCTGGTCGCCATGGGCTTCCAGACCGGACCCGAGGCCAATCCGATCGTGGCGGTCGCCATGCCCGACCAGGACGTGGCCGTGATGTTCTGGAAGATGCTCCTGGAATCGGGCCTGTACCTCAATCTCGCACTGCCCCCCGCCACCCCGACCAACGTGCGACTGCTGCGAACGAGCGTCAGCGCTGCTCACACCACCGCTCAGATCGACGCGGCCCTGGATATCTTCGCCGATGTCGGCCGACGGTTGGGATTCTTCACCGATCTCCGGCGCGCGGGCGGCGCGGCCTAGACCAACGCCGACAGCCGCGGGCGCCGATCGGCGGATTGTAACCGGAGATAGACAAGATCATCGCCGCGTCGACGAATAGGTCGCAGTTCCCCTCGATTGCCGGGGTCGTGGCGCCGTGACCGTGACCGCCGCCGCACCGGCGGCGCAACGCGCCGTGTGGCGCCCATCGATTCTCGACGGCTATGTCCTGCGCATGCTGGCCGCGCCCGCCTTGGCGGTTCTCGGCGTCACCCTGGTGGCGTTCCTGCTCGAGCAGACTCTGCGCCTGATCAATCAACTCGAGGCCAACGGCGCCCGGCTGGGGTATCTGTTCGGCTTGGTCTCGAACATGGTGCCCTATCAATTGGGCCTCGCGCTGCCGGCGTCGTTTTTCGCGGCGATGTTCATGGTCATCGCGCGACTGGACGAGGAGAGCGAGATCGACGCGCTGCTCGCCGGAGGCATACCATTCGAACGGATCGTTGCGCCCCTGATGTTTCTTGGCGTCATCCTGGGCGTCGTGAGCCTGCTGCTGGTAGGCTATCTCCAGCCCTACAGCCGTTTCGGCTATCGGGCCGTGCTCAACGCCGCAACGGAAGCCGGCTGGACGGCGGAGCTCGATCCGCAGGTCTTCATTCACGCGGGTCCCGACTTCACCATCAGCGCCGACCAGGTCGACGCCACCGGGAGGGCGCTCAAAGGTGTCTTCATCAGGCGCAAATCCAAGGACGGCGAGTTCGTGGTCACCGCCGATGAAGGCCGGCTCGCCCTTCGGCCCGACGGCAAGACGACCGACCTGAAGTTGCAGGGCGGCCTGATCCTGGCCGACGCGCCCGATGGCGGCGCCAGGCTGTTGCGCTTCGGCGACTTCAGCGATCATGAAATCCTGAGCGCCGGCCAGAGCTTGCGTCCACGCGGTGGCGATGAGCAGGAGCTGACCATCCCCGAGTTGGTGACCGAGCTCGGTCGGCCGGATGCGATGATCCCCAAGCGGGCCCTGCAAGCGGAGCTGTACGCGCGGCTGGCCAGATCCCTGGCGATCCCCTTTCTGCCGCTTTTGGCTCTGCCCCTGGCGCTGGCCGCCAAGCGGGGCCGAAGGACGCCGGGACTGATCGTCGGCGCGGTGATCCTGGTGGCGTTCCACCACGGGATCACGTTGTGCAAGAGCTTCGCCGCCAATGGGCAGGTCGACCCTCTGACGACGCTCGGCGGCATGTTCATCGCCATGGCCGCGTTCGCGATATGGCTGTTCATGTCGAGCCGTCGGCGACCCGGCGAAACCCCGATCTCCAGTTTGCTGTCCCGGATGGAGACCTTGCTCGAGCGCCGCACCAAGACGCCGCGCGCCGCCATGAGCAAAAAGGGAATTCTGGGCCTGTCCGAATACCTGACCCGCATGATGCTCGTCCGGACCGCGGCAGCCGCGCTCGCCCTGATGGGCCTGCTGCAGATGATCGACTTGCTGGAACACACCAGTGACATTCTGGCGCGCGGTGGGGTTTGGCAGATCGGCCGTTATATGGCCCTGCGATTGCCGTTCATGTTTCAGCAGGTGGCGCCGTTCGCGGTTCTGACCGGCGCGATCTTCACGTTTGGACAGCTGGCGCGCAACAGCGAGCTGGTGGTGATGCGGATCACCGGAATGTCGTTGTTCCAGATTTTCCGGCGGACCCTGCCCGTGGCGCTCGCAGTGGCGGCATTGGATCTCGTGGTCACCGATCAGGTCACGCCGCGGGCCGAACAGGCGCTGGCGACATGGTGGAGCGCCAGCGCGCCCGGAACATCCCACGCCACGCCCGCGCCGCGCTGGTTTCGAGTGGACGGCGACATTGTGACGGTAACCGCCGCGACTCCGGACGGGCGTGTGCTCCGTGGCGTCACCGTGTACCAGCGCGACGCTCAGCGCGCTCTGACGCGGCGCATGACCGCCGCTATGGCGACCAGTGAGCCGGGGGGTTGGCGCCTGCAGGATGCGAAGGTGACGGATGTGGGCGAGGCGCGGGCGGATATCGTCGATGTCAACGCAATGGACTGGCGCACGACATTGCGGCCGTCCGACGCGGCCCGGCTGTTCGCCGACTCCTACGAGATCACCTCGGGGACGGCATTTCGGTCGCTCTTCGGCAAGGGGCCGGTCGACAAGAGTCCCAGTCAGTTCCAGACCCGGCTCTACCGCACCCTGGCCGCCGGCGTCGCGCCGATCATCATGCTTCTACTGGCCCTGCCCGCCGCGCTCGGACACGCGCGCAGCAACCGGACCCTGCCGGCCCTGTATGGACTGGGCTGCGGCCTGCTTTATCTCGTCGCCGACGGATTGCTCACCGCGATGGGCCAGACCGGCGTATTGCCTCCGCTGATCGCCGCATGGGGCGCCCCCGTGGCATTCGCCTCCGGCGCGGTCACGGTGCTGCTGTATGCTGAAGGATGATCGCCTTGGAAGTCCTTCCGGTCACGACCGCCAGCGAGCTCGATCGCTTCATCCGCCTGCCGATGCGGCTGAATGCCCATGATCCACATTGGATCGCCCCGCTGATGATGGAGCGCCGGGAGGCGCTGTCGGCCAAACATAATCCATTTTTCGAACACGCGGACGTGTGCTTCTGGCTGGCGACGCGGGACGGCAGGGACGTCGGTCGAATCAGCGCCCAGATCGATCACTTGGCGGCCACCGACCCGGAAGCGCCAGCCGGTTACTTCGGGATGATCGCCGCCGAGGATGACTCAGAGGTGTTCGGCGCGCTGTTCTCGGTGGCGGAGTCCTGGCTGCGCGAGAGGGGGCGCACGCGAATTCTGGGGCCGTTCAATCTGTCGATCAACGAGGAAGTCGGCTTGCTGGTCGACGGATTCGACACCCCGCCGATGATGCTGATGGGGCATGACCCCCGCTATGTCGGACCCCGCATCGAGGAGCAGGGATATAGCAAGACCAAGGATCTGTTCGCCTATATCTCCGGAGTGCCGCAATTCACCCCCGGCGTCAGCGCCCGTCTCAATCGACCGTTGCCTCCAGGGGTGGTGCTACGACCGGTTCGGATGGATCGGTTCGACGAAGAGGTCGGCACGCTGGTCGAGATCCTCAACGATGCGTGGGCGATGAATTGGGGGGCCGCGCGGGTGACCGAGGCCGAGACGCGCCATCTGGGCCGGTCCCTGAAGCCGATTCTCAACCCTCGCCTGGTTTGGTTTCTCGAGATCGATGGCGAAGCGGCGGGATTTGGTGTTCTCCTGCCCAATCTGAACGACGCCATCCACGACCTCGATGGACGCCTGTTGCCCTTTGGGTGGGCGAAGCTGCTTTGGCGGCTGAAGGTGCGTGGCGTGAAGCGCGGCCGGGTGCCCCTCATGGGGATCAAGAGAAAATTCGCCCGCGATCCGCGGGGTGCGTTCGCCCCCTTCGTCATTCTCGACGCCATCCGGCGGGAAGGCGTGAAGGTCGGGATCACGGAAGCGGAGTATTCCTGGATTCTGGAAGACAACATGCCCATGCGACATATTCTCGAGGCGTTCGGGGCCAGGATCTACAAGACCTATCGCGTCTACGGCAAACCGCTTCTCGGCCCGCCGCTGCCGGCCGGGTTGACGCTTTGAAGCGGCGCCTCAGCGCGTCTTGAACTGGGCGACCGGATGGATTTTCGGGTCGAGTGCGAAATCGGACGGGGCGATGAAGCCGAGTCCGTCCCATTTGATCTGGATGCCGACCATTTCGAAGCATTTGGCGACATATTCGGAGCAGATGAACTCGTCGCGCGCGCCCAACGACTTGGGCATCGGTCTTTCCAGTCGACCGACGGCGATCCGGGTCGCGATCTTGATGATCTCACCCGGGGAGAACCGATCGCCCATGGCGTTGATCGCGAAATCCGCCAGTGGTCGAAGCGCGTCCGCGCTGGGCGTGTCTTCGTGCCGAGCCAGAAGGATCTTGCCGGGATAGGGATGCGCGCCGCTGCTGGTCTGGCTGATGAACCGGGTCAGCGAGACGGCGTGGACCCCCAGTTGCTGCACGCATTCGAAGGCCAGCACCCGGCCCACCGATTGCCACGAATAGGCGATGGCGACGTGAGACCAGACGCTTTTCGTACTCCAGCCGATCAGCCGGGAGAACGGATCGTGGGCGGCGCAGAGCAGAATGTCGCCGTCGCGAATCTTCGGTACGATCTGCGGTAGGTCCTCGGGAGGGAGCGAGGCCAATACGTCGGCGCCAAAGGCCATCGATCACTTGCTCCCCCCGCTAGCGCCAACGCAAGATGTCAACGCCGCCTCCGCATCCAGGTTCCAGCGCCCTTGTCCGAGCCGGGCTTCTCCCGCAAGGGAGTGGTCATGACTGAAACCACCGTCAGCCTCGCCGTCAAGCGGCCGACCGATCCTGTCGCGACCGTCGATGCGATCATCGCGGGCCTGGAAGGCGCCGGCTATATCGCATCGCGGCGCATCGCCACCGCCCTGTTCATGGCCACCCATCTGCGCAAACCGGTTCTGATCGAAGGCATGGCCGGTGTGGGAAAAACCGAACTCGCATTGTGCGCGGCGCGGATGATGAATCTGCCGCTGATCCGCCTGCAATGCTACGAAGGCCTCGACGAGGCCAAGGCGCTGTACGAATGGAAGTACGGCAAACAATTGCTCTACACCCAGATCCTCAAGGACCATGTGGGCGCCCAGCTCGCGGGCGCCGCCGACATGGCGGCCGCCATGGAGCGGCTCGACGGGGTCGGCGAAGCCTTCTTTTCCGATCGCTTCCTGGAGCCTCGCCCTCTGCTCAAGGCATTGCGCGAACCGGGCGGGGCGGTGCTTCTGATCGACGAGATCGACAAGAGCGACGAGGCTTTCGAAGCCTTCCTGTTGGAAATTCTATCGGCCTTTCAGGTGTCGATACCCGAGATCGGGGTCATTGCGGCGATTACGCCGCCGGTGGTGTTCCTGACTTCAAACAACGTCCGCGATCTCGGCGACGCCCTGAAGCGACGCTGCCTGCACCTGCATATTCCACTGCCGGAGCGAGCCCTGGAGGAAAAGATCGTGGCGCGGAAGGTTCCCGGGCTCGACGCTACTCTGCGCTCGCACCTCGTGGCCTTTGTTCAGAGGCTGCGCACCCTCGACCTGCGGAAATTGCCGTCGATCTCCGAGACGGTGGACTGGGCGAGGGCGCTGGTGCTGTTGCACGCCCACGTCCTCGACGCGTCGGTCGTCCGCGACACGCTGAATGTGCTGTTGAAATTCGAGCAGGATATCGCGGCCGTGGAGCCGCGCGTCGGCGAGCTCTTGGACCATGCAACGCACGCTTGAGGATTTTCTGCGCGCTTTGAGAGCCGTCGACATACGGATTTCGCCATCCGAAGCCATCGACGCGCACCGCGCGGTGGCGGCGGTCGGCTACGGCGATCGATCGGTGTTCCGGGACGCCCTGTGCGTCACCCTCGCCAAGAGCGCCGAGGAGGTCGAACTGTTCGAGACCTGTTTCGATGGCTTCTTCGCACGCGCCGAGTTCACCGGCGGCCTGGGCGAGCGCCTCGACCATCGCGACCTGGCCGGCAAGGCCGGGCCAGAGTCCGGCATGCTGGCCGCAATGCTGCTGGAAAACGACGCGGCTGGCCTGGCTCAGGCCATGGAGGCGGCCGGAGTGGCGGCCCGCGCCGGCGAGATCGAGTTGAACGCCCAGCGCGGGCTGATCGCGCGCCGGATCCTGGACGCCATGGGTCTGCGCGCGCTGGAGGCGCGGATCGGCGCGCTTCGCGACAGTGGCGAGCCGGGCGAAGCGATGCTGGCCGACCTGCTGGCGCAACGGCGCCGCGCGCTATTCGCCGAAGCCGATCGTTTCGTCGAGCGGCAGGCGCGGCTGCACGCCACCCAAACCGGGCGACGCCTGCGCGAAGCGATTTTGGCCCGACAGGCCTTGACCTCCGTGGAAGCCGAGGACTTCAGGGCGATGGTGGTGCTGGTGCGGCGCATGGCCAAGCGGCTGGCGAGCCGTTATGGGCGAAAGCGGCGTCAAGCCAGGCGAGGCCGTCTCGACGTCAGAAAGACCATCTCGAGGGCCATGGTGCATGGCGGCCTTCCCTTCGACATCGTCTGGAAATCCCACACCTTGCACAAGCCGAAGATCGCGGTCTTGTGCGACGTCTCGCGCTCGGTCGCCTCGGCCGCTCAGTTCCTGCTGCTGTTTCTATACAGTCTGAATGAAGTGGTGGAGCGGTTGGACGCCTATGCGTTCTCCGATCGCACGGTCTGCGTCAACGACATGCTCAAAGACCAGACGGTGGAGAACGCCATCTCCCTGATCCTCGGCCAGATCGGCTTCCGACCGACCGACTACGGGGCGTCTTTGACGGATTTCGTCGACTTGCTGGGCGGCCGGCTGGACCGACGGACCACGGTCATCATCCTGGGCGACGGTCGCTCGAATTTCGCCGAGCCGCGCCTGGACGTGATGCGGCTGATCGGCGAGCGGGCGCGGGCGGTCATCTGGCTCAATCCGGAGCCGGAAACCTATTGGGGCCAGGGGGATTCGAAGATGGACGCCTACCGCCGGTTCTGTACGGTGGCCCAGTCGTGCAACACGCTGCGGCGACTGGAGCGGGTCATCGACGACGTGCTGCGAACCTACCTGCCCCGCTGATCGGCCGTCCGACCTGCCCCCGTGCAGATCACTGCCGGGTCCGCCTTGACCTCGCCGTGGTTCGTCGCCACTCAAGGGGCGATTGCCATGTTGATGCTGAAACGTCTCGCCGTCGCGTCCTTAGCCGCTCTCGTCCTCGCCGGGTGCGCCACGACACGCAGCCTGTCGGCCGCGGGCGATGTGCACCATCTGCTGGTCGCCATTCGCGATGACGATCGAGCGGCCTTCGATGCCCATGTCGACCGCTCCGCGCTCGAGGCGCAGATCCAGGCTATGGTGGTGGCGCGGGCCCGCGCGGCCGATCTGCCGGATGGATTGAAGGGTGTTGGGCTGCTGGCTTCCGGGCCGCTGGCGAGGCTGGCGACGCACGCATTGCTGCGTCCCGAGGTTTTTCGCGCGGTCGCCGACTATTACGGCTACCGGCCCGACAGTCCGGTCCCCGGGGTCCTGGCGATCGCCACGACCCTCCGGTCGGTCGATGGCGGTCGGGTTTGCGCGGCGCGGGGGCGCGGAAAATCGTGTCTTCTGACCTTCGCCGACGAGGGCGGGACCTGGAAACTCGTGGCGTTCGACGGCGACGCGGCCATGTTGCGGCTCGGCGCTGGAGGCGGCGGATGACGCGGCGCGGTGACCTTGCGGCGCTGGCGCTGGCCGCTTTGGCGATTTGTGGCCCCGCCCGGGCGTCCAGTCTGCACATCTGGTCGTATGATCCGGCGAACGCCGACACCCGCAGCGCCGCCGGCGCGCTGACCTTCGAGTTCAATCGCCGCCTGGTATTCACCACCGTTCTCAGAGTGTTGGCAACGGAAGGCGAGGCCAAGGCCGATGTCGCCCCGGCCGACGAGAAGGTGCTTGGCCGGGGTGGCCTGACCGCGCTGATCGGGCCGCGGGCGTTCGAGCGGGATCTCTATCGGATAGAACCGAGGGACGAGGGCGCGGCGATGATCGCGGCGCTGTGTCCGAACTCGCAACGCGCATGGCTGGCGTTCGGACGGCTGCGCGCCAACCACGACTTGCGGATCTATGTGCTGGGTGATGGCGGGGCCGGCAGGGACGCGCATCTGTGCAAGACGCTCGACTATACCTTCCACGGCGAATGGAAGCTGCCGTCGGACGCCAAGTTCGACACTCGTCTGGTTGATCGTCCGCAGTTCCCCCGCTGATCCGACGCCTCGACGCCGGCGGCGCCGGGTGCGGCGGGGCGAGCCTCCTCAGTCCTCCAGCAGACGGTCGCGCACCAGTGAGCGGAGCGCGGCGTCCACCCCGAGCGCGTTTTCGAGATAGGCGTCCACCCCGCCATACCGCTGATCGATGGCGGCCAGGGCGGTGTTCAGATAGTCGACGTCGACCCCGAGGGCCACCCGCATCACCGCCTCCGACGGCGCCCGGCCGGCGATCTCTTCCATGGCTTTGGCGATCATCGGCATTCGCGCCGCCAGCCGTTCTGGATGGTTGGTCAGCAGATAGTCCTCGACAATCGTCTCGCGGTGCACCCCCGCCACGTGATGGGTCAGGGCCACCAGGATTCCGGTGCGGTCCTTGCCAGCCGCGCAGTGCACCAGCACCGGCCCATCGACCTCGGCCAGAGCCTTGAAATAGCGGGAAAACAGGTCGACATGCCGCTCCTCGAACGGGGCATTGCGATAGTAGCCGATCAGATAGTCGCGGAACGACGCCTCGGTGAGGTCGGAATCCCGCACATGGACCATCCAGGAATCTTCGCCCTCGTCGCCCAGGTCGTTGGCGATGACCTCGCCGCGGAAACCCTCCGGCCGGCGGGACGGGTCGCGGGTGCGTTCCCCCTTGCGCCGGAGATCGACGACCAGGGCGATGTCCAGCCGGCCGATCTGTTCGAGGTCCGCGTCGGTGGCGCGACCGTGCGAGGCGGACCGATAGAAGCGGCCCTTCTTCAGGCGCCGTCCATCAGCCGTCCCATAGTCGCCGAAGTCACGGAAATTCTCGATGCCCTCGAGGGCCCAGCGTCTCGTCATGGCCCCTTGTTAGCCGCGCCCGACGACAATTGCGAGACATCGCCGCCGGCCCGGTTCAATGCGCCGCCGGATCCCGCTCGCCACGTTGCGCCAGATTGCGGTCGAACTGAGCCCACACCCCCTGCGGACCGTGCCATTCGCCGCGCGTCGCGGCCTTGGAATATTCGGTGGAGCGCGCCTCGAAGAAATTGGCATGTTCAACCCCAGAAAGCAGGCTCTGGAGCCACGGCAGGGGATTTTCCGTGGCCCCATAGACCGACGGCAGGCCCAGTTGCCGTAGGCGCCAGTCGGCGATGAAGCGGATGTAGCCCTTGATGTCGGCGGGCGTCATGCCCTGCACCTCGCCGGCCTCGAAAGCCAGATCGATGAAGCGATCCTCCAGGCCGACGACCGTCTTGCAGCAATCGACGATGTCGTCGGCCACCGACCCGGTGACCGCGCCGGTCTCCTTGTTGAAGGCGTGATAGAGTTTGACGATGCCCTCACAGTGCAGGCTCTCGTCGCGGACGCTCCAGGAGACGATCTGGCCCATTCCCTTCATCTTGTTGAAGCGCGGGAAGTTCATCAGCATCGCGAAGCTGGCGAACAGTTGCAGACCCTCGGTGAAGCCGCCGAACATCGCCAGGGTGCGGGCGATGTCGGCGTTGGTCCCGACGCCGAACGCCCGCATGTAGTCGTGCTTTGCCTTCAGGGCGTCGAGTTCGAGGAAGGCGGAGAACTCGGATTCCGGCATGCCGATGGTTTCCAGCAGGAGCGCATAGGCGGCAATGTGGATGGTCTCCATATTGGAGAAGGCCGCCAGCATCATTTTCACCTCGGTGGGTTTGAACACCGTGGCGTAGCGTTCCATGTAGTTGTCGTTCACCTCGACGTCGGATTGAGTGAAGAAGCGGAAAATCTGAGTGAGCAGGTTGCGTTCCCGGTCGTTCAGCTTGGCCGCCCAGTCCTTGCAGTCCTCGCCCAGCGGCACCTCCTCCGGCATCCAGTGGACCTGCTGCTGGCGCTTCCAGAAGTCGTAGGCCCAGGGATAGCGGAACGGCTTGTAGGCGAACGACGGCGTGAGCAGGCCAGGTTTGGATGGAGTATGGATGAGGCTCATGAATCGTCACTTCCTGGGGGCCGCAACTCACTCGGAGGCGCGAACGGAGGAGCGAGATTATCCATGATCGCGACTACCGCTAGGGATCTAATGAATCGTTCACCCAATATATTGTGCGGCGAATGGGGATAACCATGGTCGAGACATTCATCGTGCATGGCGCCGAGGGGACCGGCTCGGTCACCGTCGAGGCGGCGCTGACGCTGCTCGGCCTACCCTATGAGGTGGTCGAGGCGCCGTCGCCTGGCGACCCGGCCGCCATGGCGCGCTTCGCGACGATCAATCCGATGCGGCAGGTTCCGGCGCTGATTCCCCCGTCCGGCGGCCTGATGACCGAAAGCGCCGCTATCCTGGTCTGGCTCGCGGAAACTCATCCGCAAGGGCGGTTGGCGCCGCCCGCCGGCGGTCCCGGCCGGGCGCAGTTCCTGCGATGGATGTCGTTCGTCTCGGCGGCCATCTATTCCTTCTACTGGATCCGTGACGAGCCCCTGCGGCTGGCCGCCGATCCGGCCCACGCCACGGTCATCGAACAGAGGACGGCCGAACGCATCGCCCACTGCTGGGCGGTCATGGAGGCGCAGTTGCGGCCGGGGCGATACCTGCTGGCCGACGAGCTGAGCGTGCTCGATCTCTACGTGACGGTAATCTCGCGCTGGCGTCCGGGCCGGCGGCGATTCTACGAGGTCGCGCCGCGAATGGGCGAGGTCGTGCGGCGCGTGGACGCCGATCCCCGGCTCACCGCCTTGTGGGCGCGCCGCTTCCCGTTCGCCGATGGCTGGGAGGACTGAGGTCTTGCTGATCCAGGGACAGCCGCGTCGCACGATCTGGACGGACCGCGACGGTGTCGTGCGGATCATCGATCAGACCCGCCTGCCGCACGCGGTCGAGATCCTCCCGCTGGCGAGCCTCGACGCGGCGGTGTCGGCGATCGCCGACATGCGGGTGCGCGGGGCGCCCGCTGATCGGGGTGACGGCCGCTTGGGGCCTGGCGATCGCCCTGGCGCGGGACCCGAGCGATCTGGCGCTGTCGTCGGCCGCCGAGCGCCTGCGAGCCGCCCGGCCGACGGCCGTCAACCTGGCCTGGGCGGTCGACCGGGTCAGCGAGCTCGTCGCCGGCTTGCCCGTTGGGCAGCGAGCCGAGGCGGCGCGGCGCGAGGCGGCGGCGATGGCGGAGGCGGACGTCGCCGCATGCCGGGCGATCGGCGAGCATGGGGCGGATCTGATCGAGGCGATCCAACGGCGAAAGGCCGGAAAGCGGGTGGACATTCTCACTCATTGCAACGCCGGGTGGCTGGCGGCCGTCGACTGGGGGACCGCGCTGGCCCCGATCTACGTGGCGCGCGAACGGGGCGTCGACCTGCACGTCTGGGTCGACGAAACCCGGCCGCGAAACCAGGGCGCGGCGCTGACCGCGTTCGAGTTGGGCCAGCAGGGCGTGGACCATACGATCATCGTCGACAATGCCGGGGGACATCTGATGCAACAGGGGCGCGTGGACCTGTGCCTGGTCGGCGCGGACCGGATCACCCGGTCCGGCGATGTCGCCAACAAGATCGGCACCTATCTGAAAGCACTGGCGGCGAAGGACAACCAGCTGCCCTTCTATGTCGCGGCGCCCTCTTCGACGGTCGATTGGCGCATCCGCGACGGCGTCAAGGAGATCCCGATCGAGGAACGGGCGGCGCGAGGTCACCCATCAGACCGGAGCGACCAGGGACGGCGCCGTGGTCGAGGTGCGGGTCGGCGCCCCCGGAAGCCCGGCGGCGAACCCTGCCTTCGATGTCACGCCATCGCGGCTGATCAGCGGGCTCGTCACCGAACGCGGCGTGTGCGAGGCGAGCGAGGCGGCGATACTGGGTTTGTTTCCCGAGCGGTCGGCCGATTGAGCGACGCCGGTCGAGCTCACTGGCAGGCGAGGCATTCCTCGTAGTCGGTCCGGGCTTCGGAGGCGCGGGCGGCGCTGCTGGTGGCCATGTCGGCCCCGGCGAAGGCGGCGCGTTGCACCGACTTGGAGCGCAGATAATACAGGCTCTTCATGCCCCGCTCCCAGGCCTGCCAATGCAGCATGTGCAGGTCCCATTTGTCGACGTCGCCCGGCAGGAACAGATTGACCGATTGCGACTGACAGACATCCGGCGTGCGGTCGGCCGCCAGGTCGACGATCCACCGCTGGTCGATCTCGAACGCGGTCTTGTAGATGCTTTTCTCGTCGTCGGTCAGAAAGTCCAGGTGTTGCACCGACCCCTCGTTTTCGAGGATCGAGCTCCATACCGGCGGGGTGTTCTGACCCTTTTCCTGCAAGAGCCGTTCCAGGTAGGGATTGCGCACCGCGAACGAGCCCGACAGCGTCTTGTGGGTGTAGATGTTGGCCGGGATCGGCTCGATACCGGCGCTGGCGCCGCCGCAGATGATCGAGATCGACGCGGTCGGCGCGATGGCCAGTTTGTGGGAGAACCGCTCCATGACCCCGCGCTCGGCCGCGTCCGGGCAAGGCCCGCGCTCTTCGGCGAGCTGCCGGCTCGCGGTGTCGCACGCCCGGCGCAGATGTTTGAACAGACGCATGTTCCACGACTTGGCCATAGCGCTCTCGAACGGCACGTTCTGGCCCTGCAGGAAGGAATGGAACCCCATCAGGCCCAGGCCCACCGAACGTTCGCGCGCCGCGGCATAGCTCGCCGCGGCCATTTCGGGCGGGGCGCGATCGATGAAGTCCTGCAACACGTTGTCGAGGAAACGCATCACATCCTCGATGAAAGCCGGATGCTCGCGCCACTCCAGGAAGGTCTCGGCGTTCACCGACGACAGGCAGCAGACCGCGGTGCGTTCGTTGTCGAGGTGATCGAGCCCCGAGTGCAACATGATTTCCGAGCACAGGTTCGACTGCCTGACCTTCAGGCCGAGGTCCCGCTGGTGAGCGGGCATCGCCCGGTTCACCGTGTCGGAAAAGATCAGATACGGCTCGCCGGTCTGCAGACGGACCTCGAGGACCTTCTGCCAGAGCGTGCGCGCGTCGACCTCGCGCACCACGTCGCTGGTCTTGGGAGACCTGAGGGCGAATTTCTCGCCGGCCCGTACGGCGTGCATGAACTCGTCGGTGATCGAAACGCCATGGTGCAGATTCAACGACTTGCGATTGAAGTCTCCGGACGGTTTGCGGATCTCGAGGAATTCCTCGATCTCGGGGTGGTGGATGTCGAGATACACCGCCGCCGAGCCGCGACGCAGCGAGCCCTGGCTGATCGCCAGCGTCAGGCTGTCCATCACGCGAATGAACGGGATGATCCCGCTGGTCTGGCCCGAACCCTTCACCTTCTCGCCGATCGAGCGCACCCCGCCCCAGTAGGTGCCGATGCCGCCGCCGTTGGCCGCCAGCCAGACGTTCTGATTCCACGTGCCGACGATGCTCTCCAGCAAATCGCCGACCGCGTTGAGGAAGCACGAAATCGGCAGGCCGCGCGATGCGCCGCCGTTCGAGAGCACCGGGGTCGAGGGCATGAACCACAACTTCGAGATATAGTCGTAGAGTCGCTGCGCGTGATCGCCGTCGTCGGCGAATGCGGTGGCGACGCGAGCGAACATGTCCTGATAGGATTCACCGGGCAGAAGGTAGCGGTCCTCCAGCGTCGTTCGGCCGAAATCGGAAAGCAGGGCGTCGCGTGATCGATCGATCACGACCTTGCGGACCAGTTGCAACCGCGGGCGTGGCGCCACCTTGCCGCGTTCCGAAGGCGCCGCCGTCACCGCTTCGTTCTTAGCCAGACTAACCATCGCGTGTCCTTCAAACCCCTGTGAGCGCTAGCCCGTCGGCGCAAGAAACCCTCTTGCCGGCGGCTACATCTAGTGGGCCGTTGCGCCCAAACCCCACTATATGGGGTCACAAGCTTTATCGACCGTCAACGGGCTAGGATGGGCGCACACGGATATTTTTCGTCACTGAAAGGTTAACGCAATTCGCCGACGCCAGGAGCTTCAAGGCGATGCGGGCGGTTTGCCCGCTTGATCACGAAGCCGTGATCCCTCGCGGGCGATGGCGGAAGCTCAAACGCAGAGAAGCCCGGCCTTTCGGCCGGGCTTCCTGACGAGCCGCTCGAGCGGGACTACGCTTAGAACGCGATGCTGATCGTCGCGCGACGGTTGAGCGGCTCCCGGACGCCGTCGGGTGTCGGAACGGCGAGGTCCGTCTTGCCCTTCCAGCTGACGTCGAGATTGGCCGCGGGTACGCCGAGCGCCACCAGGCCGTCGGCGGTCGCCTTGGCCCGGCGTTCGGACAAACGCAGGTTGTAGGCGACAGAACCGGAGGTGTCGGTGTAGCCGATCACCGTCTCCTTGGTCGCGTGACCGTCGTTGGCGTACTTCGCCGCATCCTGCAGCACGCTCTGGGCTTCGGGCGTGATCACGTACTGATCCCAAGGGAAGTAGATCGTGTAGTTGCGCGCCTCATAGGCGCCGGCGGCGGCGGTGGCGGCGGCGGAGGAGGTGGGGGAGGCGGCGGCGGGAGGGGGAGGCGGCGGCGGGGGAGGCGGCGGAGGCGGGGGCGGAGGCGGCGGCGACGCGAAGGTGTAACGCAGCCCGAGAGTCACCGAATTGTCCCGGTACAGACCAGAAAACGCCGAGTCTTGCACCGGAGCCAGATCGGCGCTGTTGATCGATTGCTTGGACGATCCAAGGTAGCGATAGGTCAGGTCGACATACAGGCGGTCGCTGGCGCGATAGGAGACGCCGGCGATGCCCTGATAGGCGAACTTGGTGTTCGACTGCGAGATGTTCACCGGCGTGGCGACCGGCAGCCCGCTGCCGACGAGGTCGCCGTTGATGTTGAACTTGGTATAGACGATGCCCACGCCGCCCCCGATGAACGGGTCGAGACGCCAGCCGGGCAGCAGGTCGATCAGGCCATTGACCATGCCGGTCCAGGCGTTGACGCTGCCGCCGGGCGCGCCGCAGCTGGGATCGGCCGTGCCGGTCGCGCAGATATCGACGTCTTCTCCCGGAGGAGTCTTGAAGTCGTTGGCCGACTGCAGGCCGCCATGCCGGTAGCCACCTTCGACTTCAACCCGGAAGTGGGGTGAAATCCGGTAGCCCAGTCTCAGAAACCCCAGCCAGTCGTAATTCGTTCGAAGCTGGAAGCCGTCGTTGTCGTTAATCCCGGGGGTATCTTGAGCCGCCGGCGCCGCGGCGTCGAACGGCAAATTCTTGTGGCCGCCGATATCCACGGCGCCGTACCAGCCGGATTGTTCCGCCAGCGCGCCCGAGCCCGCCAGCACCAGGGCGAGCGACGCCCCGGCGAGAAGTTTGAGTTTCATCGTCTGTCCCTTCCGTGCCCCAGGGGCGGTCAGTCGCGGAGTTCAGACTTAGCAAAAAACCTTGTGGGCTTGCGTGCCCCAGAAGACACACCCCCGATTAAACGATTCGCCCATGCAACCGCGCGGCCGATCTGCCGGCGACGGGATCAGAGGGCCGCGAATCGAAAGAGCCCGGCCTTTCGGCCGGGCTCTCCGGAAGAGTCTGTCGACGGTGACCGGCGTCAGAAGGCGACGTGGATGGTCGCCCGCCTGTTGAGGGGCTCGCGCACCCCGTCCGGGGTGGGGACCGCGAGCTCCGACTTGCCTTTCCAGCTGACGTCGAGATTGCCTTGCGGCACGCCCAGCGCGACCAGGCCGTCGGCGGTGGCTTTGGCCCGGCGTTCCGAAAGGCGCAGGTTGTAGGCCACGGAGCCGGAAGCGTCGGTGTAGCCGACCACGGTTTCCTTGGTGGCGTGGCCGTCACCCGCATACTTTGCGGCATCCTGCAGCACGCTCTGCGCCTCGGGCGTGATCACGTATTGATCCCACGGGAAATAGATCACGTAATCGCGCGGCTCGAACACCGGCGGCGGCGGCGGAGGCGGCGGCGGGGGTGGCGGCGGAGGCGGCGGGGGAGGGGGCGGCGGGGGCGGCGGGGGCGGCGGCGGCGGGGGCGGCGGCGGCGGGGCCGCAAAGGCGTAGCGAATGCCCAGCGTCACCGAATGGTCCTGATAACGGCCGCTCAACACCGTCGAAACCTGATCCGTCTGGTCGACGGCCAGGAACTTGATGTCCGTGCCGCTGAGATAGCGGTAGGTCAGGTCGACGTTCAGCCTGTCGGTCGCCTGGAACGAAATGCCGGCGATGCCCTGATAGGCGAACTGGGTGTTCGAAATCGTCGATGTTGCCGTGCACGGAGGTGTTGTCGGTCGAGCTGACGAGATTGCCGTCGGCGCGGACCTTGACGTGCATGGCGCCGACGCCGCCGCCGATGAAGGGGTCGATCCTGGACGCGGGCAGGATGTCGAACAGGATGTTGGCCATTCCCGTCCAGGCGTTGATCGAACCGTCCGGCGTACCGCAGGTCCCGGCGGCGCTGTTCAGGTTGCACAGGTCGAGGTCGACGGCGCTGCCTGGCGAATCGTAAACCGATTTGAGACCGCCATGGCGATAGCCGCCCTCGATTTCGAGGCGGACATTCGGCGTCAGCCGATAGCCGATGCGGGCGAACCCGGCATAATCGACCTGTTCGGTCCGGAAGTTGAGCCCCTCGGCGTTATCGAAACCGGTGCCTTGCAGGGCGGTGAAGTGGGCATCCATCGTCGGCTGATGGTGGCCGCCGATATCGATCGCGCCATACCAGCCCAGCACCTGGGCGCCGGCTCCCGTGGCGGCCAACACCGAGGCCACGGCGGCCCCGGCCAGGAGTTTCATCTTCATCACAATTCCCTTTGTTGCCCTCTGCGCCGGCCGGATTGACCGGGCAGTCTAGTGATTTCGTTGTGCGTCACCACCGAAGTGGCGACGTCTTCCTGCGCCATGGGCGCGAGTAAAAAAGCCTATACAGGGTTTCGTCGCGCAATCAACTTTTCGACCCTGGCCGTCCCACGACCACACCGTGCGGATCGCTTGCACGGAACACCTTAAAAAATGATCAAAACGCCCAATTGCGGGGCGCCGCGGGCGCCATTGCCTTTCGCCGCGCGACAGTGACAATCGTGCCGTCCGGGCGCCTCTGCGTCATTCTCGTGCTGGTTGATGTCTGATCTTCTCCTGAAGCCCGGCGCCACGCCGGCCGTACCGATCCACCTGGTGGCGCAGTCGGACTGGCGAGCCACCGTGGCGGCCCTGGGCCCGCGCGCCACGGCCGCAGCCGAAATTGGGCGATTCACCGCCTCCGCCGGGGCGGTGACCCTGGTCGGCGGCGATGACGGCCGACTGGAGAGCGTGCTGTTCGGTGTGGGCAATTCGGCCGACGCCTCGCCGATGATGCTCCGCGCCCTGCCCGCCTCACTGCCGGACGGCGTCTATCGGCTGGATGCCCTCGCGTCGCGGTTCCCGGGCACGCAGGTTGCCCTGGCATGGCTGCTGGGGGCCTATCGGTTCGATCGCTACAGGTCCGAAAAGCGCGCGGCGGGCGCGCGGCTGGTTTCACCCGAGGGGACGGACGAGCCCGCGGTGCGCGCGATCGCGCAAGCCTGCGCGCTGGTGCGGGACATGGTGAATACCCCGGCCAACGACATGGGACCCGGCGAACTCGAGGACGCGGCCCGGGAGGTGGCCGGGCCGGCGGAGCGGCGATCACGGTGGTCCGCGGCGACGATCTGCTCGCGGCCAGGGCTACCGCCTGGTCCACGCCGTCGGCCGCGCCGCCGTGCCGGCGCGCGCGCCGCGGATGATCGAGATGAGTTGGGGCGACGCCGGAGCGCCCGCGCGTCGCGATCGTCGGCAAGGGCGTGGTGTTCGACACCGGCGGCCTCGACATCAAACCGTCCGCCGGCATGCGGCTGATGAAGAAGGACATGGGCGGCGCCGCCCACGCCCTGGCGCTGGCGCGGCATGGTCATGGCGCGACCGGCTGCCGGTGCGCCTGATGCTGCTGATCCCGGTGGTCGAGAACGCGATCTCCGGCGACGCCATGCGGCCGGGCGACGTGCTCGACCGCGCGCAACGGGGCTGACCGTCGAGGTCGGCAACACCGACGCGGAGGGCCGGCTGATCCTGGCCGACGCCCTGACCCGCGCCGGCGAGCTTGCGCCGGACGCTGACCATCGACCTCGCGACGCTCACCGGCGCCGCGCGCGTGGCGCTCGGGCCGCAGGTGCGCCCTTCTTCACCGACGACGATCGACTCGCCGCGCGATCTGTCGCGGCCGCGGCGACGGCGGTCGACGACCCGGTGTGGCGGATGCCGCTGTGGCGGCGTTACGCCGCCGCGCTCGACAGCGACGTGGCCGACATCAAGAACGACCCGGACGCCTGGGCGCAGGCGGGCTCGGTCACCGCGGCGCTGTTCCTGCAGCGTTTCGCGCCGCCGGGGCCCTGGGTGCATTGCGACATCTTCGCATGGAATCCGCGTTCGCGGCCGGGCTTTCCCCTGGGCGCCGAGGCGCAGGCGATCCGCGCCCTGCATGCGATGATCAAGGCACGCTGGCCATGATCGCGAGCGACCCAAGGATCCTCCCGGCTCTGGGCCAGCTGGCATTCGCCGAGCTGGAAGGCCTTTGGCCGGCGTCGCGCTTCGTCGAACCCCGTCCAATGCAGGTCGTCGCGCCGCGCACGGGGCTGATGGCGACGCCCCGCCCGGGCTCGGAACAAGTCGACCAACTGCTCTTCGGCGAGCTGTTCGACGTGGGCTGGCGCGACGACGCGGTCGCCTGGGGCCGGGCCAGACGCGACGGCTATGTCGGCTATGTCGATGCGGCGGCGCTGTCGCCCGACGTGGTTCGCCCGACCCACCGGGTCGGCGCCGTGCGAACCCTTGCGTTCGCGGAGCCGTCGATCAAATCGCCGGCCTGGGGCCCGGTCGGCCTCAATGCCCTGGTGCACGTCGAAGCCGTATCCGGAGATCTCGCGCTGGCGGCCGGGGCGGGGTGGATGGCAATGCGACATCTGTGCCCGGTCGGCGTGTTCTTCGACGACCCGGCTGGTGTGGCGGAACGGTTCCTGGGCACACCCTATCTTTGGGGCGGGCGCGACAGTCTCGGAATCGATTGCTCGGGGTTGGTGCAACAATCCCTCTACGCCTGCGGCCAGGCCTGCCCGCGCGACGCCGACCAGCAGTCGGCCCTGGGGGCGCCGGTGCTGGCGGAAGACTCGCGCCGGGGCGACCTGGTGTTCTGGAGCGGCCATGTCGCGATGAAGCTCGACGCCGAGCGGCTGATTCATGCCAACGGCCATCACATGGCGGTGACCATCGAAGCCTTCGCCGTGGCCGCCGCGCGAATTGAGGCCGGCGGCGGCGGCCCGCCGACGGCCTGCCGGCGCCCCTCGCCACTCGTCTGGAACCCAGGCTGACCCACCTTCCAGCCGCCTCGTGCGGGCTATCGCGCGGGGAACGTCGGCCGATTTGTCACGTTGATCATAGCGCGGGTGGCGCCTAGCTTCAGATCGACGTTCAGGGAAGGCTCGAGCGATGAGCGTGGCCGAGGACAGCGCGACCCTCGCAAGGACCCGTTCCCGCCGCCTCTGGTGGCTGAGCCTGCTGCTGCTCGGCCCGGTGACCGGGCTGCTGGTCAATCTCTGCGTCGGCAATCTGAACGCCAGGCGACCCATGCTGGCCGCGGCCTGCGTGGTGGCCTTGGTCGCCTTCTGGATCGGCGCGCCCGCCTTGCTGGCCGCCGAACTGCACCATTTGCACACGCAACTGGCGGCGCGCGGCTGACTCCGCGGCCCGCCGTGGCACAGCGCTCAGTAGTGACCGGCCAGCACCTGGGCGAACAGGTCCGGGATCGACATTGCCGCCGGACAGGATGATGGCCGCCGTGCGGCCGCGCAGCGGGATCTTCCCGGCGAGTAGCGCCGCCAACGCCACGGCGCCGCCCGGCTCGACCACCAGTTTCAAGGTCGAAAAGGCGAACCGCATGGCCCAGCGCCACCTCGGCGTCGTCGACCGTCAGCGCCTCGCGCAGGCAGAGTTGCAGGATGGGAAACGTGATCCTGCCCGGCATCGGCGCTTCGAGGGCGTCACACAGTGATCGCGCCGCCGGCGGCGCGGCCCGGCGCTCGCCCGCCATCAGCGACAGCCGGGTGTCGTCGAAACCGGCGGGCTCCACGCCGTAGAGTTCGACCGCCGGCCTGCGCGCGCGCAGCGCGACGCCGACCCCGGCCATCAGGCCGCCGCCGCCCACCGGTCCGATCAGCAGGTCCAGCTCGGGGCCGGCCTGGGCGTCGATCTCCAGGCCGATGGTCCCCTGGCCGGCGATGATCAGCGGGTCGTCGAACGCCGGAACGATCACCGCGCCCCGCTCGGCGGCGATCGCCGCGGCGATGGCCTCCCGATCGTCCCGCGCCCGATCATAGGTGCGGATCTCGGCTCCATACTCCCGAGTGGCCGCCAGTTTCACCGCCGGCGCGTCGGCCGGCATGACGATGACCGCCGGCATCTCCAGCAGGCGCGCCGCCAGGGCGACGCCCTGGGCATGATTGCCGGAGGAAAACGCGACCACCCCGCGGCCGCGCTCCTCATGGGTCAGCCGGCACAGCCGGTTGTACGCACCGCGGAATTTGAAGGCCCCGACCCGCTGCAGGGTCTCGGGCTTGATCAGCACCCTGCCACCCGACCGCGCGTTGAGAACCGGGCTTTCGAGCATCGGCGTGACAAGCGCGTGTCCGGCGATTCGCCCGGCCGCCGCCTCGACGTCGCCGATGGTCGGGCTCATCTCGCGAATATCCGCGCCTCGTCGGCGAAAGCCTTGAATTCGAGGGCATTGCCGGACGGATCGCGGACGAACAGGGTGTGTTGCTCGCCGGGTTGTCCCGCGAACCGCACATGAGGCCGAATCAGGAAATCGGCCCGCAACCCCTCCAGACGGGCCGCGAGGGCGCGCCAGGCCGCCAGCGGGAGAATCAGGCCGAAATGCCGCACTGGAACCGCGTCGCCGTCGACCGGGTTGCTGATCATGCCGGAGTTCCCAGGGGCCAGATGGGCGACGATCTGATGGCCGTGGAAGTCGAAATCGACCCAGGTGGCGGACGATCGGCCCTCGGGGCATCCCAGCACCTCGCCGTAGAAGGCGCGCGCCGCGGCGAGATCGTCGACCGGAAAGGCCAGGTGGAAACGGGGCCGGCTCATCCCGACCCCTTCTAAACCCGCCGGCGTCCGAGCCAAGAGGCGATGTCGCCATCCCGGTGCGGCGCGCTCGCCCTGGACGAAACGGCATTTAGCCGCGCAAGGTGGCGGCCCCGCCGGAAACCGAAGAGTTTGTTCCGATGAACGCCCCGACCCTCGCCGCGCAATCCTGGATCGCCGCCGGCGAAACCCAGCTGCCGGACGCCATCGCCCTGCGGCGTGCGATCCATGCCGAGCCCGAACTGGGCCTCGATCTGCCTCTGACCACGGCCAAGGTGCGCGCGGCGCTCGCCGGCCTGCCGCTGGAGATCCGCGAAGGGCCGTCGACCAGCGGACTGGTCGCGATCCTGCGCGGCCCCGCCAACGGTCGCACGGTGCTGCTGCGTGGCGACATGGACGCCCTGCCGCTGCACGAGGACACCGGCCTGGACTTCACCTCGCTCAATCAAGGCGCAATGCACGCCTGCGGCCATGACACGCATGTCGCGATGCTGGTCGGCGCCGCGCGGGCGCTGTGCGCCCATCGCGAGGCGCTGAACGGGACGGTGATGTTGATGTTCCAGCCCGGCGAGGAGGGCTGGCACGGGGCCCGGTTCATGCTCGAGGACGGCCTGCTGGACCCGTTGCCGGACGCCGCCTTCGCCCTGCACATCTCGCCGAACATGCCGGCCGGGGTGTTCTGCGGCCGGGTCGGACCGCTGCTGGCCTCGTCCGACAAGCTGCGGGTCCGGGTGGTCGGGCGAGGCGGCCACGCCTCGATGCCGCACGATAGCCTCGATCCGACCCCGATCGCCTGCGAGATCGTCATCGCGCTGCAGACCATGCTGACCCGGCGGATCTCGGTGTTCGACCCGGCGGTGATCACCATCGCCCGCATCGAGGCGGGCACCACCGACAACGTCATCCCCGAGGACGCGCGCCTGTGGGGCACCTTGCGCACCCTGTCGGAACGCACCCGAGCGCTCGCTCACGACGGCATCCGCCGCGTCGCGCAAAATATCGCCGCCGCCCACGGGGCGACCGCCGAGGTCGAAATCGAGCCCGGCTTTCCGGTGACGGTATGCGACCGGCGGATCGTCGATCTGGCCGAGGCCACCGCCAAAAACCTGTACGGAGCGGCGGGCTGGGTGACCATGCCGCACCCGATGATGGGGGCGGAGGATTTCGCCTATGTGCTGCAAAAGCTGCCGGGCGCGATGGCCTTCCTCGGCGCCGCGCCGGAGGGCGGTGACTACCGGACCTGCTGCGCGCTGCATTCCAATCGGATGCTGCTGCGCGAGGACGTGATGGCCCGCGGCATCGCCATGCACTGCGCCATGGCCGAGGCGATGCTGACCGGTGAGCTCCCGCCGCTTTCTTGACGCCGGCTGGTCCGCCTCCCATAGACGCGAACTATCGATGACGTAGAAACAATCGATTTTTCAAACGGCTCGGCAACCCCTAGAACCTTCGAGTCCCTCGGACCGCGGAGCAGGAACATGAAACAGTCAGGCGTATCGCACATCAACATCGGCATCGGCGAGGCCGATCGGGCCCATATCGCCGGACAACTGTCGCGGCTGCTGGCCGACACCTATACGCTCTACCTGACCACCCATAACTTCCACTGGAACGTCACCGGGCCGATGTTCAACACCCTGCATCAGATGTTCATGCTGCAATACACCGAGCTGTGGAACGCGGTCGATCCGATCGCCGAGCGGATCCGCTCGCTCGGCCACCCGGCCCCGGGCTCCTACGCCCAGTTCGGCGAACTGGCCTCGATCGCCGACGCCCCCGCCCAGCCGCCCAAGGCCCTGGCGATGGTGCGCATCCTGGTCGACGGCCACGAAGCCGTCGCCCGCACCGCCCGCGGCATCTTCCCGGCCGCCGAAAAGGCCGGCGACGAGCCGACCGCCGATCTGCTCACCCAGCGCCTGACCGTCCACGAACAGACCGCCTGGATGCTCCGCTCGCTACTTGAGGAGTAGGCCCCCTACAGCAGCCTTCCCCGGATCAGCTGGCTGAGCAGATCGATCCCCGAGACCGCGACGATGATCACGATGACGATGGCGCCGGTCTGATCGAAGGCGAAGCTGTTGATCGAGTCGAACAGGTTCTGGCCGATGCCGCCGGCCCCGATCAGGCTGAGCACGGTGGCGGAGCGGGCGTTGGCTTCGAGGCGGTAGAGGGCGTAGCTGGTCCACAGCGGCGCCGACCTGCGGCATCACCCCCCAGACGATCTGCTGCAGCGGGTCCGGCCCCGGTGGCGCGCACCCCCTCGACCGGTCCGGCCTCGATCGCCTCGACGGCCTCGGAGAACAGTTTGCCCAGAACGCCGCCGGTATTGACCGCCAGCGCCATGACCCCGGCGAACGGTCCCAGGCCGACGGCGACGACGAAGATCGCGCCGATCACCAGGTCGGGGACCGAGCGCATCACGTCCAGCAGCCGGCGCACCGGCTGCTGCACCCAGATCGGACTGACGTTGCGCGCCGCCGCCAGGCCCAGCGGCGCGGCGATCAGAATGGCGAGAAACGTACCCCACAGCGCCATCTGAATGGTCAGCCACATGCCGGCGACATAGGCCCGCCAATCCGTCCAGTTGGGCCGGACGAACTCGACGCCCAGCTTGCGCATGTTTTCCGAGCCGGCGAACAACTCGCCGATCTTGCCGACCTCGGCGGACTGGAAGCTGGCCAGCAGCAGGACAGCCAGGCCACCCCAGATCAGCAGGTCGAAGGCCCGTTGGCCGAGCGCCCGCGCCGGCGGCCTCAGCGGCGGTGGCGCGGTCTCGGCCACCTGACGATTACTGCGCGGCCGCGGGCGCCCGGGTGCGCGCTTCCAGCGCCGTCCGCTGGGCGGTGATGGCGTCGAGGTCGGCCTTGGCGGCGGCGATCCTGGCCGGGTCGCCGGACTGTTTGGCCGTCAGCCATTGCGAGGTGGCTTCCATCTCGCGCACCGGCAGCAGATGGTTGTCGTCGGCCGGCTTGAAACCGCCGATCTTGACCTGGGCCAGATAGCCGCGCTGGCGGGCGGCCTGGGGCGTGTCGCCCTGGCCATAGGTCAGGAAGAACTGCCGCAGCTTTTCCTTGACCGCCGGGTCGAGATCCTTGCGCCAGATGATCGGATCCTCCGGCAGCATCGGCGATTGCCAGATCACCCGCACCGCGTCGGCCTCGTGCCGGCCCTTCTCGTGGTTGAGCAGCAGGGCGGTGGTGTTGTTGGTGGCGACGTCGAGCTGTCCGTTGGCCACCGCGAACAGGTTGGTCTGGTGGTTGGCGCCGGAACGGACCTGTTTGAAACATTTGGCCGGGTCGACGCCATGGGGTCCGAACAGATAGGTCATCGGGGCCAGCGTCCCCGACGTCGACAGGATGTCGCCCATTCCCAGCGTCAGGGTGCGGTCGCACTCGAGCACCTTGTCCAGGGTGATCCGGCTCTTGGCCGGCACGATCAGCACCGATCTGTAGCCGTCGACGCCGCTGGGATCGAAGGTCCGGGCGAACACCTCGCCATTGGCCCGGCGCACCGCCTCCAGTCCGGAGCGGTTGGAGAACCAGCCGGCGTCGGTCTTGTGGAACCTCATCGCCTCGATCAGCAGGGTGTAGTTGTTGGAAAAGTACGGCGTCACCTTCAGCCCGGTCTGTCGGGCCATGTCGGCCAGGATCGGCCGCCAATAGGCCGCCATGTTCTGCGCCGACTCGGCTGACAGCACCGAAAAGCGGATCTCGCCGGTGGCGCCGCCGCCGGGCGTCGCGGCCGGTCGACCGCAGGCGGCGAGCAGGGCCCCGAGGATGACCACGGTGAACAGGCGGCGGGGGATCATGCCAGCGCTCCTTGCCAGTAGGCGTCTTCGAATTCCGGGCCGTACAGCGCGACCAGTCGCTCACGGGTCAGGCCCGAGGTCGGTCCGTCATAGCTGACGGTCCCGGCCCGCAGGGCCACCACCCGGTCGCAATAGCGCAAGGCGTAGTCGACCTGATGCAGGGTGACCAGCACCGTCAGTCCGTCGTCGCGGTTTAGCGCGCGCAGGATGTCCATCACCCGCCGGGCGGACACCGGGTCGAGCGAGGCGACCGGCTCGTCGGCCAGCACCAGGCGGGCCTGCTGGACCAGCGCGCGGGCGATCGCCCCGCGCTGCTGCTGTCCGCCCGAAAGAGTGTTGGCGCGCTGGCCGGCCGCCTCGGCCACGCCGACCCGGGCCAGCGCCCGCATCGCCAGATCCCGGGTCTCCGCCGGCCAGCGCCCGCTCAGGCCGCGCCAGAAGCCGATCCGGCCCAGCGAGCCGAGCGCGGCATTGGTGAAGAGGCTCAGGCGACCGACCAGGTTGAACTGCTGGAAGACGAAGCCGACCCCGGACCGGGCCTTGCGGGCCTCGCGCGTCAGGCGACCGCGGGCCTGGGTGCGGCGACCGAACAGCGAGACTTCCCCGTCGCCGTCGTCCAGCACGGTCAGTCCGCTGATGGCGCGCAGCAGAGTCGACTTGCCCGAACCCGAGGGGCCGATCAGGGCCACCATCTCGCCGGCCGCCACCTCGATCGACACGTCGTCCAGCGCGCGGCGGCGCCCGAAACTCTTGCGGGCGTGGCGCACCGCCACGAGAGGGCCGGAAGGCGGCGAGATCGGTTCCGCGTGCGCCATGGCTTTTCTCTATAACAGCATCCAGCCAGCGTCCTTTGAAGATTTCGATTGCGGGAATTTCATAGGCTGGTGGCCGCCGATTAGTCTTTACAACGGTTTTGATGATCCCTATTTGGCGCGCTCCGGCGGACCCGATGTCCTCGAAAGCGCTGCTAACGCCGGCCTGGGTTAACAATTTGCAGGGGGTTACGTGCGTTGCACACGTTCCATACGCCCCTGGACCTGGTCCGTGAGCGGTCGCCGGAACGTCCTGTCGCACTCGTGCGGCACGGCGCTCTCGACCTAGCGGCGCGCTGGTTCAGGAAGACTTTCGCCGGCGAGGTTCTCTACGCCGTCAAAGCCAATCCGTCGCCGTGGGTGATCCACGCGCTGGCGAACGCCGGTATCGGCGCGTTCGATGTCGCCTCGATTCCCGAGATCGAGCTGGTCGCCGAGCATGCTCCCGGCGCCCGCATGGCGTTCATGCATCCGGTCAAGAGCCGCGAGGCGATCGCCCGCGCCTATTTCGACCACGGCGTGCGCACCTTCTCGCTCGACACGCATGAGGAGCTGGCCAAGATCGTCGACGCCACCGGCGGCGCGGCCGATCTCAACCTGATCGTCCGCCTGGCGGTGGAGACCTCCGGGGCGGCCTATTCCCTGGCTGGCAAGTTCGGCGTGCCGATGTGGGATGCGCCGGCGCTGCTGCTGGCCGCCCGCCGGGCCACCCAGGAGCTGATGGGAGTCTCGTTCCACGTCGGCAGCCAGTGCCTGCGGCCGTCCGCCTATCAGTCGGCGATGTCGCAGGCCTCGCGCGCCCTGGTGCGGGCCGGCGTGTTCGCCGATGTCGTCGACGTCGGCGGCGGCTTCCCCTCGGTCTACCCGGGCATGGTCCCGCCGGACCTGTCGGACTACATGGCCGCCATCGACCGCGGGTTCGCCGAGATGATGGTGCACGAGACCACGGAGCTATGGTGCGAGCCGGGCAGGGCGCTGGTGGCGGAAGCCTCCTCGCTGCTGACCCGCGTCGACCTGCGCAAGGGCGACGCGCTCTACCTCAACGACGGGGCCTATGGCTCGCTGTTCGACGCCGCCCACTCCAAATGGCCGTTCCCCGCCAAGCTGGTTCGCGCCGAGGGCGAGGCCGCCGCGACCCTGAAGGCGTTCAGCTTCTATGGGCCGACCTGCGACGCCATCGACCACATGCCCGGTCCGTTCTGGCTGCCCGAGGATGTCCGCGAGGGCGACTATGTGGAGATCGGCATGCTGGGCGCCTATGGCGTGGCGATGAACACCCGCTTCAACGGCTACGGCGCGGTCGACACCGTCGCGGTCGCGGACGGGCCGATGGCCTCGATGTACGGCCTGGCGCCGCGCTCGATCCCGACCCCGCGCACCGACAACGAGACGGTCATCAAGTTGTCGCGCCCGCGCGGCAACAAGAAGCGTCGGCGGCGATAGCCAGGAAGGTCGAGACCATGAACGCGCCCCTACCCAACACCAAGGCCGAGCTTCTCTCGCGCACCGTCGAGCACGTCGACATCACCGCCTACGACGCGCGCCCGGTGATCGACGCCATGCGCAAGATGAGCTTCACCTCGCGCGACACCGCCCGGGCCGCCGACATCCTGTCGATGGCCATCGAGGACGGCGCGTGCAGCGTGTGGATCACTCTTGCTGGCTCGACGAGCGCAGGAGGCTGCATGCACGTCTACCGCGACATGCTGAAATACGGCATGGCGGATGTCATTGTGGCTACCGGCGCCTCCATCATCGACATGGATTTCTTCGAGGCGCTGGGCTTCAGACACTATCAGGCGCAGGGGGGCGTCGACGACCGCGACCTGCGCGCCCTGTACATCGACAGGATCTACGACACCTACATCGACGAAGAAGAGTTGCAGGCCTGCGACCACGCCATCAAGGCGATCGCCGACAGGCTCGAGCCGCGCCCCTATTCCTCCCGCGAGTTCATTCATGAGATCGGCCGGTGGTTGTCCGAAGGCAACGCCAAGAAACCGGCCAGCCTGATCCAGACCGCTTATGAAGAGGGTTGCCCGATCTTCTGCCCCGCTTTCACCGACAGCTCGGCCGGATTTGGCCTGGTCAAGCATCAGGTCGAGCGGATGAAGACGAAACAGCCCTATCTCACCATCGACTCGGTCGCCGACTTCCGCGAGCTCACCGACATCAAGATCGCGGCTGGCACCACCGGCCTGTTCATGGTCGGCGGCGGGGTGCCGAAGAACTTCGCGCAGGACACGGTGGTGTGCGCCGAAATACTCGGCATCGAAGCGGAGATGCACAAATACGCGGTGCAGATCACCGTGGCCGATGTCCGCGACGGCGCCTGTTCTTCCTCGACGCTCAAGGAAGCCTGCTCCTGGGGCAAGGTCGACGTCACCCATGAACAGATGGTGTTCGCCGAGGCGACCACCGTCGTGCCGCTGATCTGCTCCGACGCCTGGCACCGCGGCGGCTGGCGTCCGCGCGAGAAGCGCCGGTTCGCCCGGCTGTTTTCCGCTCCCTGACGCTTGCGCCCGGCGTCGGGCTCGTCTCTACCGGTCTCCTCGAGTTTGGGGAGGCGCCGATGAACGATTTCAATGGCCTGGAGGTTTGGCGCGGCGGGGTCAACACCTGGGAATGCGACGAAATGGGGCACCTCAACGTGCGCTTTTACGTCGCTCGCGCCATGGAGGGGCTGGTCGGGCTGGCGGGCGCGATGGGCCTCGACGGCGCCTTCCGCCCGGGCGCCGACGCGACGCTCCTGGTCAGAGAGCAGCATATCCGCTTCCTGCGCGAAGCTCGCCCCGGCGCCGCCCTGCACATGGTCGCCGGCCTGGTCTCGATCGGCGAAGATGACGCCCGGGTGCTGCAGTTGTTGATCCACTCCACGACGGGCGAGCTGGCCGCCAGCTTTCAGACCACCATCTCCCATGTCACCAGTCGGGAGGGCCGAGCGTTCGCCTGGGCGGACCGGACTGTGGAGCGGGCGCTGAACCTGATGATGCAGGTTCCTGATCGGGCGCGCCCACGGTCCCTGGCTCTGACGCCGGTCGCCAGTGGCGCCTCGCTGGAGGCGGCGCGGCACATGGGCCTTGCCAGCCTCGGCGTGGGCGCGTTCGGGCCACAGGATTGCGACGTGTTCGGGCGGATGCGGCCGGAAGTCTTCATCGGTCGGGTCTCCGATGGCGTGGCCGGGTTGAGAGAGGCGACCGGCGGGGGCGAGCGGCCGGCAGGGGTAGGCGGCGCGGTGTTGGAGTATCGTCTGCTACACCTGGACTGGCCCGGCGCCGGGGATCGCTACGAGATTCGCTCGGGCCTCGTCGGCGTGGATCAGCGGGCGCAACGCCTGATCCATTGGATGCTCGATCCGGTCAGCGGCCGGGCCTGGGGTTCGGCCGAGGCGGTCGCGGTTTCCCTCGACCTCGCAGCGCGCAAAATCATCCCGATCGATGAACAGTCGCGCGCCAGGTTGTCGGCCGCGATCAAACCCGGCCTGAGCCTTTAGGGCTGTCCAGGGCTTGCGTCAGCGCGTGTCGGCAGACGTCCGGTCGCTCCATCGGCAAAAAATGGCTGGTCCCCGGAACCGTTTCCACGGTGATCCGTCCGCTGGCGGTCAGCGGCTCGATACCATCGGCGAGCGCGCACGTCGTGTCGATCTCGGCCCGCAGGATGTTGATCGGGCAGATCGACCTCTCGAACGCGCCCCAACTGTCGTGACCCTGGGCTTGAAACCCCGAGGCCTCCCAGGCCGGCGTACAAGCCAAGGTGACGCCGCCGGCCGGCAGATCCAGAAACCCGTCTTCGACATAGTCGGCAAGAACCTCGCGCGGCCAGGTCCTGAATGCGCCCCGCCCCTCGTAAGCCTCGATGGCCGACGCGCGGTCCGGAAACGTCGCGCGGCGTCGCAACGCGCTGGCCATCAGGGGCGAGACCTCGCCCTGCCTTGTGCGCACGCCGCCCGGCGAGCTGATGACGGGGTCCAGGAGCACGAGGCGTCGGATGCGATCAGGCGCACGCGCCGCGGCCAACAGGCTCACGGTTCCCCCCATTGAATGACCAGCCAGAACCACGTCCTGTAAATCGAGGACGGCGAGCAGAACCAGAAGGTCGTCGCGCAGATCGTACCAGTCGTGCCGGCCGGTCGCATCGCCGCCCAGCGTCGTCAGGCCATGGCCTCGCTGATCGATCGCCAGAACCCGCGTCCGCTGAGCGAGCGGCGACAGAAGGGTGCGGTAGGTAGCGGCGTTGAAGCCATTGGCGTGCAGGAACACGATACCGACCGGCCGTTGCGGATCGCCGAAATCGAGCGCCGCGACCGTGCCCACGCCCCTCCCGGGCAGGATTATGGCGCGCCGGGAACATTGCATCGGCCTGTAGCGCGATGACGTCTCAGTGCTTGTCACCGCCGCCGGTGGCCATCTGGATCAGCGCCGCGATCCTGTCGGTCGAATCCGCCGCTTGACCCAGCATTTGCAACGGAGAGGCGCCGGGGCGAACGGCCGCCACCACCTGATTGGCGGCATTCTGCGCCACGGTCACGGCGGCGTTTTGGGCGACCGCGAACCTGGTCGCCGTCGCCGCGTCCTGATAGATGAAACCGTACGTCGGATAGACCGTCGCGCCGAGATCGCGTGAGGGGTCGTACCAAACCTTCACCTGGCTCCAGTCGCCGGCGGGCGAGACGTCGATGACCGTCACGTTCTTTTCGACCTGACCGCGGCCGCCGCCGATGATCGACCAATTGGCGTGGGTGATCTGGATGATCCGGTCCGTCAGCACCTGGCTCACGACGGCGACATGGCCGAGATGCATCTGGCCGGTCGGTTTGAAACACAGCACCGCGCCTGCTTTCGGCGTGAAACCGGTTTGATAACGCCCGGCCGCCTGTTGCCACCAGGTATGGGCGTCGCCGAATATCTGTATCCCCGACATCAGGCGGGCGAACGGGACGCACTGCCAATAATCTTCGGCCGAGACGCTGCAGGGCGCGATGGCGAAGAAAACGGCGGCGAAAATTGAACCGATGGCGGCTCTCGTCCGTTGGCGCATATAAAACTCACTCCCCCGGTACAGGTTGGGAAAGGGGTAACGTCGCATGACAGGGATGAAAAGAGTCTTTATCGCCCGGCCAGGTCGCATTTTCGTGATCGGGGGATGGAAACCGGCGCTGCGCTGGCAACACCCGGGACCGAATTCACGTCCGATGTCCTATATCGATGCAGTCTTGCTTTTCCGATTTTTAGAAATGTATTGACCTCAAAACCCGGTAATCACCCCTCCGCGCCGGAATATAAATCGCGGCGTGAATTCATATGTGTCGAAACGGCAATTAATTTGATCGTCCATTCGAGGATCGTCCAGAGCGGCTGATTTATAGTGAAATTTTGGCTGATGTGCGAAATGTCACAGACTTCACGTTTGTAACAGGACGTTGCACGGTGTCGGCCTGCGAGCGGCGATAGCATGGCCGCAAAGCCGTCAGGCGCCCGCCGATCGCGTGAAAAAAATTTCGGCGGCTGCACGGAAATGCGGCAAACGGCCGCACTCGGCTCACTCCCCAAGGTGCCTGCGGGCCCGGTGCTGGGCGATGTTCAGGCCTTCGACGAACAGGGAGAAGGCGATAGCGAAATAGATTTCGGTCCGAGGCAGATGGAAGCCCAGACCATCGGCGACCAGTGCGACCCCGATCAGGAGGATGAACGACAAGGCCAGCATCTTGGTCGTCGGACGGTGATGGATGAAATCCCCGACCGGCTTTGCCGCGAACAACATCACGCCGGTGGAAGCCACGACGGCTGCGATCATCACCGGCAGATCGTCGGTCATTCCGACCGCGGTGATCACGCTGTCGATCGAAAAAACGATGTTGATGATTCCGATCTGAACCATCACCGACAGGAGACCCGCGAAGGGTTTGACGCCATTTTCGACGTCCTCCGGCGGAGGGGATTCAAGCGTATCGTGGATTTCGGTGGTGCCCTTGGCCAGGAGAAACAAGCCGCCGGCAATGAGCACCAGATCCTTCACCGAAAATCCCCGGCCGAACAGATGCAGCAACACCACGTCGATGCGGGCCAGCCAGACGACCCCGATCAGCATGGCGATACGCAGAATCATCGCCAGGCCGAGGCCGATGCGCCGTCCCGACGAACGCCCTTCCGGGGCCAGGCGATGAACCGCCATGGCCAGGAAAACGATGTTGTCGATCCCGAGAACAATTTCCAGAAAGGTCAATGCCGCAAAGGAGGCGAGGGTCTCGCCGGTCAGGAAGTGGGCCATCTCCTGTCAAAAACCGCCACTGGCCATGGGATCGAGCATACCCTCAAAGAAAATTGTAGGGATCGACATCGATGGCGATCCTGATCGCTGACGGCGGCTTGACCCGAGCTCTCCAGGTGGCGACGTACCCCTGCAGATCCACGCTTCGATTCGCCCTCACCAGAAATCGCATCCGGCGCCGGCCGCGCACAAGAGCCAGCGGCGCGTCGGCCGGTCCGAATACATCCACGCCGTCGGCATTGGGCGCCGCCATCGCCATGTCTCTGGCGAAGGCCTGCAAGGCTGCGCCATCGGCCGCGGACAGGATGACCGCCACCAGCCGTCCGAACGGCGGAAGCCCCGCCAACTCGCGCTCCGCGAGTTCGGCGGCGACGAAGGCGTCACGGTCGCCGGCCGCGATCGCCTGCATCACCGGATGCTCGGGCGCCCAGGTCTGGATGAGCGCCCGGCCCGGCCGGTCATGCCGGCCTGCGCGCCCGGAGACTTGCGCCAGGAGCTGGAAGGTTCGTTCGGCGGCGCGGGGATCACCCCCCTCAGGCCGAGATCGGCATCGAGCACGCCGACCAGGGTAAGGTTTGGGAAGTTGTGGCCTTTCGCGGCCCCTTGCGTGGCGACCAGGATGTCAAATTCGCCAGCCGCCATGGCCTCGATCATCCGCCGCGCCGCGCCCGCGTCGACCACCGTGTCCGATGAAAACACCGCGATCCGGGCCTCGGGAAACCTCAGGCGGGCTTCCTCTTCGATACGCTCCACGCCTGGACCGATCGACACCGAGCGAGTCCCTTGCCGAACACTGAGGACACATCGCGGGTTTGGGCATCGAAAAGCCGGTCAGGTGACAGACCAGTCGACCACTGTAGCGGTGCTCCACCAGCCAGGAGTCGGTGTCCGGCGCCTTCAGTCGCTCACCGCAAACGCGACACATCACTAAGGGCGCGTAGCCGCGGCGATTGAGAAACAGGAGCGCCTGTTCGCCGCGCTGCAGGGTCACCGCGACCGCCGCAACCAGTTCCGGCGACATCCACTGGCCGGCCTCGGGCGGAGCCTGGCGCATGTCCACCAGGCTGATGGCGGGCATCGTGGCGGCCCCGAACCGATCCATCAGCTTGAGCCAACGGTACCGCGCCGACTGAGCGTTCCAGAGAGTCTCCAGCGACGGCGTGGCCGAGGCGAGCACGGTGGCGGCAAGATTCGATCCGCGCCCGCGCGACGGCGAGGTCTCTGGCCTGGTAGATGAAGCCCTCTTCCTGCTTGTAGGAGCCATCATGCTCCTCATCCACGACGATCAGGGATAGAGCCCTGAAAGGCAGGAAGAGCGCGGAACGAGCCCCGACCACGACATTTGCCCGGCCGAGGGCGACGTCCTCCCACACCATTCGGCGGCGGGCGGGCGCGACGCCGGAATGCCACTCCGCCGGGGCGACGCCAAACCGCGCCGTCACCCGGTCTATCACCCTTTGAGTGAGGGCGATCTCGGGCAACATGATCAGAATTTGAGCATGCGGCCATCATGCCCAGCAGGCTGGCCGCGGCCTCGAGATAGACTTCGGTCTTACCCGATCCCGTGACCCCGTCGAGCAGCGTGACCGAAAACCGTTTCTCGGCCGCCGACGAAAACAGCGCCCTGGCCGCCGCCGCCTGGCTGGGATTGAGCTTGCCGACGCAGGCGTTCGATGCGCCCGACGTGGCCCCGCGGCGCCCGGCGTCTCCACCCACACCAGTGTCCTTCCTTGACCAGTTTCGCCACCAGTCCGGGGGACACGCCGGCGGCGCGGGCCAAGGCCGAAGGGCCCATGGGTGTCATCGCCGCCTCAACGACGCGCCGCCGGGCCGGCGTCAACCCAGACCGGGAACCGCCGGAAGCCAACAGCGGCCCGCGGAGTCTTGGGCTTCGCCGAGCGCAAGCCCCGCAGGGCGATGGCCAGCGGCAAGCCGGCGGGGGCGACCGCGTACCGCGCCGCCCACTCGATGAAGTCGATCGTGGTGTCGGGAAGATCCGGGCCGTCCAGGATCTCGCCGACGGACTTGAGGCGGCGATTGCCGCCCGAACCGTCACGGAGCGACCGACGACCCCGAGCGACCGTGCGCGGCCGCCGAGCGGGACAACGACGATCTGGCCAATGCGCAGAGGACACCATCGGGTTCGGCGTAATCGAACGCCTCGGGCAGGGGCCGCGGGATCAGGACTTGCGCGATACGGGTCACGCCCGTTCCTCGCCGAGTTTAGTGCATGGCTTCAAGCCCCCGTTAACCGGCGGAGGCCTTTGATGGGACATGGGAGCCGGGCGATGGACGTGCGGCCAACGGACAGCGGCGGGGCGCACGAGGGATGGACGCAACTCACACTCTGGGCGGGACGGCAGATCTTGACCTCACCGCGCATGCGGCGATTGTTGCAGTCGAACCGCGAAATGATTCGGCGGGACTCCGATCTCCTGAGCGATCTGGGTCTTCGGCTGGATGTCGCCAACATCGTCGACTTCGGTCCGGTCGCCCTGTCACGGGTCGCCGCGGCACACCAACGCGAATCGAGCGAACGAAAGCGTCTCGAAGCGGTGGCGCGGGCCAATTTTTCCGCCCAGGCGCAGACCCACGCGGCGGTGATCGATCTTCTCGAGTCCCGCAACCACGCAGACCTGGCTCGGCGCATCGACGATCTGTCGCGGCTGAGGTTTGGGCTCGCCGCGGGGGTGATCGCTCTCGAAGGCCCAGGGGCGGTGGCGGCAGGTTGGCGAGCCCTCGTCGCGGGTCAGGTGGACCTGATCATGGGCCCCCGCCGGCTGACCGTAATGGGCCATCTGCCCACGGCCCTGGGGCTGTTCGGCGAGGCCGCCGCGAGCGTCGGCAGTGTCGCCCTGATCCGGCTGGCGATGTGGGAACCCGCCCGGCAGGGAATGCTGGCCTTTGGTTCCAGCGATCGCGGGGCGTTCTCGGCGGATATGGGGGCCGACCTCGTGACCTTCCTCGCCCGCGTGACGGAACGGACCGCCGAGCGCTGGCCTATCCAGTGACGGCCGCCGACGCCCTGCGCCTCTGGGCCGATCACCTCACCCACGAGAGACGCGCCAGTCCCCGTACGGTGGTGGCTTACAGAGCCTGCGTCGGCGCCTATCTGCGCTTTCTGGAGCGGCACCGCGGTGAAACGGCCGATTTGGCCGCGCTGGGTCAGATCACGGCGGCGGAATTGCGAGCCTATCTGGCCGAACGGCGCAGCGGAGAGTCTCCGCTTTCCGCCCGCTCTTTGGGTCAGGCGCTTGCCGCAATTCGCTCGTTCCATGGCTTCCTCGACAGGCGGCTGGAAACGCCCAATACCGCCCTCGCGCTGGTCAAGGGGCCCCGCGCCAAGCCCGGCGTCCCGCGACCGGTCAGCGAAATTCAGGCATTGGAGTTGCTCGAGGAGGCGGGCCTGGATGCAGAACGGCCCGATTGGACCTTGTCTCGCGACCGCGCCGTCCTGACCCTGCTCTATGGTTGCGGCCTGCGTATCTCCGAGGCGCTCGCGCTGCAGCGCGGTGATGCGCCGTTCCCCGAGGCGCTTCGGATTCGCGGCAAAGGCGGCAAGATGCGGCTGGCGCCGGTGCTACCGCTGGTTCGCGAGCACACCGACGACTATCTGCGCCGCATGCCCTTCGCGCTGAGGCCCGAAGATCCCCTGTTCAGGGCGCTGCGTGGCGGCCCGTTGAGCGCGCGCCACGTTCAGGCAACGGTCCAGCGGCTCCGCGGCCGTCTCGGCCTGCCCGACCGGGCGACTCCGCACGCCTTGCGCCACTCCTTCGCCACTCATCTGCTGAGCGCGGGCGCGGATCTTCGATCGATACAGGAGCTTCTTGGACACGCGTCGCTGTCGACGACCCAACGATACACGGCGGTGGACGCCGACGGCCTGCTCAAGGCCTATACGAGCGCCCACCCGCGACAATGATCCCGGAATGATGATCGACCGCCGGCGGCTGTCGGCCGCCAATTCGGCCAATCAGGCCTGCATGGTCCAGCCTTCGACGCCCATCGCCGCCTGGCGCAACGCCTCCGAACGGGTGGGGTGCGGATGGCAGGTGCGCGCGACATCCTCGGAAGCGGCGGAGAATTCCATCGCCACGCAATACTCACCGATCATTTCCCCAACATCGGGCCCGACCATATGCACACCGAGAATCCGGTCCGATCCGGCGTCGGCGAGCACTTTCACGAACCCCTCCGCCTCATGGTTGACCTTGGCGCGCGAGTTGGCGGTGAAGGGGAACTTGCCGACCTTGTAGGCCACGCCGGCGGCCTTGAGTTCCTCCTCCGACTTGCCGACGCAGGCGACCTCGGGGAAGGTGTAGATCACGTTTGGAATGACGTCATAGTTCACGTGCCCGGCCTTACCCGCGATCACCTCGATACAGGCCACCGCCTCGTCCTCGGCCTTGTGGGCCAACATCGGGCCATGGGTCACGTCGCCGATCGCATAAATCCCAGGGACGGAGGTCGCGAAGCCGCGCGTTTCGATGAAACCGCGGCTGTCGACCGCGACCCCGACGGCGTCGAGTCCCAGACCCGCGGTGACCGGTCGGCGGCCAATCGCCAGAAGGACGTAGTCGGCGCGCAGCGTTTGCGCCGGACCGCCCGCGGCCGGCTCGAAACTGAGCTCGACGTCGCCATCGCTCACCACCGCTCCGGTGACCTTCACTCCCAGTTTGAAGCTGATTCCCTGACGCGTCAGGCTGCGCTGTAAAGTCTTGGCCGTTTCGGCGTCGATACCCGGCGTGATCCGATCGAGATATTCCAGCACGGTGACCTGTGCGCCCAGCCGACGCCATACGGAGCCGAGCTCCAGCCCGATGACCCCGGCGCCGATCACCACGAGACTGCCGGGCGTCTCGGGAAATTGCAGCGCGCCGGTCGAATCCACGATGCGCTTCTGATCGACCATGACGCCGGCGAGAGGCGCGGGCTCGGAGCCGGTGGCGATGACGATCGCCTTGGCCGAGAGGGTGCTGGCAGCGCCCTCGTTGGTCACCTCGACCTTGCCCGGGCCCGCGAGCCGGGCCGCGCCCTTGATCCAGTCCACCTTGTTCTTTTTGAACAGGAACTCCACGCCCTTGGTGAGCTGGCCCACGGACTCGGCTTTCTGCCTCATCATCACCTCGAGGTTCAGGCGGGGGGTCACTTCGATGCCGAGGCCGGCAAAATCCTTGTTCGCCATCTCGAACATTTCCGAGGCATGCAGCAGTGCCTTGGACGGAATACAACCGACGTTCAGGCAGGTGCCGCCGAGCGTGGCGTTCTTTTCCACGCAAGCCACCTTCAGTCCCAGTTGGCCGGCGCGGATCGCGGCATTGTAGCCGCCTGGTCCACCGCCAATGATCACCACTTCATAGTCGGTCATGCCTCGCTCCCAAGTCCATTTGGTCAGAACGACGTCCGCCGGCAGGCCGACGCGGCGTTTGCCTCAGGGTCAAATTTCCAACAGCAACCGGCGGGGGTCTTCGATGTGGTCCTTGACCTTGACCAGGAAGGTGACCGCGCCCTGACCGTCGACGACCCGGTGGTCGTAGGACAAGGCGAGATACATCATTGGCCGAATGACCACCTGCCCACCGACCGCCACCGGCCGCTCCTGGATTTTGTGCATGCCCAGAATGCCCGATTGAGGGGCATTGAGGATCGGCGTCGACATCAGCGATCCATAGACGCCCCCGTTGGATATCGTGAACGTTCCGCCCTGCAATTCCTCGAGGGACAATGTGCCGTCACGCGCCTTGGCGCCGAGGGCGCCGATGGCGCGTTCGATGTCCGCCAATCCCATGGCGTCTGCGTCGCGGACCACCGGGGCAACGAGGCCGCGGTCGGTGCCGACCGCGACCGCGATATCGTAGTGGTTCTTATAGATCAGGTCGGTTCCGTCGATTTCGGCGTTCACCGCCGGAACCTCCTTCAGGGCGAAGACGCAGGCCTTCACGAAAAAACTCATGAAGCCGAGCCGCACTCCGTGGCGCTTTTCAAATGCGTCCTTGTACTGGGTCCGAAGCGACATCACGGCGGTCATGTCGACCTCATTGAAGGTCGTGAGCATCGCGGCGTTGGCCTGGGCCTCTTTCAGCCGCCGGGCGATAGTCTGTCGCAAACGGCTCATTCGCACGCGTTCCTCGCGCGCATGCAGTTCCCGCACCGAGGCCGGCGGCGGGGCTGGGACCGGCGTTGCGGCCCGCGCCTCGAGCGCGGCCAGAGCGTCGCCCTTGGTGATCCGCCCGTCCCGGCCGGTCGCGGGGATGACCGACGGGTCCATTCGGTTCTCGGTGACGATGCGCTGCACGGACGGAGCAAGCGGGGCCGGGGGAACGGCTTGGACCTGTGGCGGTTTTGGCGGCGCGACGATTACCGCGGCGGCCGGCGTGGGCGTGGACGGCGGCGCAGCGCTCGGCGCGGCTTGCGCCACTGAGGAAACACCGCCGAGCCGGCCCAGCACTTCGCCAGGCTTGACCGTGGCGCCTTCCGCGGCCGCGATCTCGCTCAGCACGCCATCCTCAGGGGCCGCCACTTCCAGACTGACCTTGTCGGTCTCCAGCTCGACCAGGACTTCGTCCCGCTTGACGAGGTCACCGGCCTGTTTCGTCCACTTGGCCACGGTGGCCTCGGTCACCGACTCGCCGAGGGTCGGGGTCATGATGTCGGTCATTGGCTCGCGGCTTTCTCGTGTTCCTGCGGCGGTGGATAGTCGGATACGGCCTATACCGCGATCACGCGAAGGCGGCGGCCAAAAACGTCGCCAACTCGCGCATGTGGCGGCTCATCAGACCCGCGGCCGTCGACGCGCTGGCCGGCCGGCCGACATATCGCGCGCGCGTCGCCGAGACCTTGAGCTTGGCGAGCGTGAGCTCGAGCCATGGATCGACGAATGTCCACCCACCCATATTTTTGGGTTCTTCCTGGCACCAGACGAGCTCGGCAGCCGCAAAACGCGACAGCTCAACCGAGAGCGACTTCATCGGCCAGGGATAGAACTGCTCGAGGCGCAGCAGATAGACGTCGTCGATGCCGCGCTTCTCGCGTTCGTCGAGGAGATCGTAATAGACTTTGCCGGAGCAGAGCACGACCCGGCGGATCGCGGCGTCGTTCTTGAGGCGGATCGCGGTATGACGGCCCCGTTCCGCATCGTCGGGAAGCACCCTGTGGAAGGAGGATCCTTCCGCCATATCGACCAGATCCGACACCGCCTTCTTGTGCCGCAAGAGCGACTTCGGAGTCATTACGACCAGGGGTTTACGGAATTCTCGCAGCACCTGGCGCCGCAAGATGTGGAAGTAATTGGCGGGAGTGGTGCAGTTGGCCACCTGGAGGTTGTCCTCCGCGCACAGTTGCAGATAGCGCTCCAGACGGGCCGACGAATGTTCCGGGCCCTGACCCTCGTAGCCGTGCGGCAGCAACAGCGTCAGGCCCGACATGCGCAGCCATTTGCGCTCACCGGAGGCGATGAACTGGTCGATGACCACCTGGGCGCCATTGGCGAAATCTCCGAACTGCGCCTCCCAGAGTGTCAGCGTGTTCGGATCGGCCAGGGAAAACCCATATTCGAAGCCCAGCACCGCCTCTTCGGACAACGCGGAATCCAGGACTTCGAAATGGCCCTGTCCGGGCCGCAGATTCGACAGCGGCTGATAATGCTCCTCGGTGGTCTGATCGATCAGGTCGCAATGGCGCTGCACGAACGTGCCCCGAACGCTGTCCTGTCCGGACAGGCGCACCGGTACGCCCTGATCGAGCAGCGATGCGAACGCCAGGTGTTCGCCCGTGGCCCAATCGAGATTCTCCCCGGCCTCGATCGCGGCGCGACGATTCTCGATCACGCGCTTCACCGTCTTGTGGACATCCAGCCGGCTGGGAATGGTCGCCAGCCGCAGGCCCAGATCCTTGAGCTTTTGCAACGGCACGGCCGTTTCGCCACGCCGCTCGTCACCCTCGGGCAGCGCGATACCCGCCCACTTTCCGTCCAGCCAGTCGGCCTTTTCGGCGTGCCAGTTTTTGCCGGCGTCGAACTCGGCCTGTAGGAGGCTGTCGAATTCCTTCAGGAGATCGTCCACTTCGGTCTGGCTCAATGCGCCTTCAGCCACCAGGCGAGACGCGTACAGCTCTCGGGTGCTCGGGTGATCCTTGATGGCGCGATACATCAAGGGCTGCGTCATGGTCGGATCGTCACCCTCGTTGTGCCCGTACCGGCGATAGCAGAACATGTCGATCACCACGTCCTTGCCGAACTTCTGCCGATACTCGGTGGCGACCTTGGCCGCGAAGGTCACGGCTTCGGGATCGTCGCCGTTGACGTGAAAAATCGGCGCCTCGACCATCAGCGCGCTGTCGGAAGGGTACGGGCTGGTGCGGCTGTAGCGTGGGTTCGTCGTAAACCCGATCTGGTTGTTGACGATGAAGTGGATGGCTCCTCCTGTTCGATAGCCCTTGATGCCCATCAGGTTGAAGCATTCCGCCACGACGCCCTGTCCGGCGAAGGCCGCGTCGCCATGCAACAGCAAAGGCAGAACATGGGCCCGACCCGCCGTGGGGTTTTCCCGCAGATCGAAGGCCTGCTTCGCTCGGGCCTTCCCGAGCACGACCGGATTGACGATTTCCAGATGGCTGGGATTGGCGGTCAGTGAAAGATGAACGCGATTTCCGTCGAACTCCCGATCCGACGAAGCGCCCAGATGGTATTTAACATCGCCCGAGCCTTCGATGTCGGAGGGGGTGGACGAGCCGCCCTGAAATTCATGAAAGATCGCGCGATAGGGCTTGGCCATGACCGCGGCCAGAACGTTCAGCCGGCCGCGATGCGGCATTCCCAGAACAATGTCCCGCACGCCAAGCGCCCCGCCACGCTTGATGATCTGTTCGAGCGCCGGCACCGCCGCCTCCGCGCCGTCGAGGCCGAACCGCTTGGTGCCCGGAAACCGCTTGGCGAGAAACCGCTCGAAGCCTTCCGACTCGATCAGCTTCTTGAGAATTGCGATCTTGCCTTCACGGGTGAAGGAGATTTCCTTGTCGCGCCCCTCGATCCGCCGTTGCAGCCACGCCTTCTCGGCTGGATCGGAGATATGCATATACTGCACGCCGACGCTGCCGCAGTAGGTCCGGCGCAGGATAGCGAGGATTTCGCGCAGTGACGCGGTCTCGAGGCCAAGCACATAATCGAGGAAGATGGGACGATCGAAATCCGACTCGGCGAAGCCATAGGATGCGGGGTCGAGTTCGCTCGCGTCGCCCGCCGTGACCGCCAATCCGAGCGGGTCGAGATTGGCCTTCAGATGCCCGCGCATCCGATAGGCGCGGATCATCATGATGGCCCGCAGGGAATCCAGCGTCCGGGCCCGGACTTCGTCATTGCTCGCGGCCGGGGCCGCGACGGCGATCCGGGCCGAGAGCCGCGCGTCCACGGCCGGCCAGAGGCCATCTATCGCCGAGAGCCAATCGGGGCGATCTTCCTCCGTCGGCGGCGGGGCCCATGAGGGAGGGTTTTCGTTGACCGGTCGGTCGTCTTTGAGCGACGAGAAAAAGGCCCGCCAGGAAGGATCGACCGACGCAGCGTCGGCGACCCACTTGTCCCGAAGATTTTCCACGAAGCCTGCGTTGCCGCCGTAGAGAAATGAAGTCTCGGCGAGATCTCCGTTCAGTCGCCCGGAGTTGTCGGCGCATGGTCGTCCACCAGAGGTTCGCGAAAGATATCTGCGCGTTGTGCCTAATTAGGCGCGAGGCAGCCGTGGCGCGAGTGTACGTTGCCCACGCTGGCGTTAATTCGGCGAAATGGCGCCATAGGCGGCGCCGCCGCCACGGCGCCCCTATCGCCCCGCCAACACCTCGAGAAGGGTTTCGCCGAGCGCGGCGGGCGAGGGGGCCACCCGGATGCCGGCCGCTTCCATAGCCGAGATCTTGTCCTCGGCGCCGCCCTTGCCGCCCGAAATTATGGCGCCGGCATGTCCCATCCGCCGGCCGGGCGGGGCCGTGCGGCCGGCGATGAATCCGACCATGGGCTTTCGCACCTTCGAATCCCGGATAAAGGCGGCCGCATCCTCTTCCGCCGATCCTCCGATCTCGCCGATCATGATGATCGACTGAGTGTCGGGATCGGCGAGGAACATTTCCAGGATCTCGATGAACTCGGCGCCCTTGACGGGGTCGCCGCCAATTCCCACCGCAGTCGTCTGGCCAAGGCCGACCTGGGAGGTCTGGAAGACCGCCTCGTAGGTCAGCGTGCCCGACCTCGAGACCACCCCGACCGAACCCTTTTTGAAGATGTTGCCCGGCATGATGCCGATCTTGCACTCGTCGGGTGTGAGCACGCCGGGACAGTTTGGCCCGATCAGGCGCGACTTCGATCCGATCAGCGCTCGCTTGACCGTGATCATGTCCGCCACCGGAATGCCTTCGGTGATGCAGATGACGAGCCCGATCTCGGCGTCGATGGCCTCGAGGATCGCGTCGGCCGCGAACGGCGGCGGCACATAGATCACGGTCGCATCGGGGCTCGTCGCCGCTACGGCCTCCCCGACCGTGTCGAACACCGGCAGGCCCAAATGAGTCGACCCGCCCTTACCCGGCGATGCTCCGGCGACCATTTGCGTGCCGTAGGCGATCGCCTGCTGGGTATGGAATGTGCCCTGCGCTCCGGTCATCCCCTGGCAGATCACGCGGGTCTGCTTGCCGATCAAAATGGACATGCTTGTTTCTTTCGGTCGAGGAGTCGTTGTTGGATGGACTGGCGCTGGAGGTAGGCAGCGGTCAGGCGGCGCGAACCGCGGCCACGATCTTGCGGGCGCCATCGGCCAGATCGTTGGCCGCGATGACATTGAGGCCGCTCTCCGAAAGGATGCTCTTGCCCAGCTCCACGTTGGTGCCTTCCAGCCGAACGACCAACGGCACCTTCAGGCCGATTTCCCGGACCGCGGCGATGACGCCCTCGGCGATGATGTCACATCGCATGATGCCGCCAAAAATGTTGACCAGGATCCCTTTGACGTTGGGGTCGGCGGTAATGATCTTGAACGCGGCCGTGACCTTTTCCTTCGAGGCGCCACCGCCGACGTCGAGAAAATTCGCCGGTTCGGCGCCGTACAACTTGATGATGTCCATGGTGGCCATCGCCAAGCCGGCTCCGTTGACCATGCAGCCGATTTCTCCGTGCAGCGCGATGTAGGACAGATCGTGTTTGGAAGCCTCGATTTCCTTCGGATCCTCCTCGGTTTCGTCGCGCAGGGCGGCGATTTCGGGTTGACGGTAGAGGGCATTGTCGTCGAACGAGACCTTCGCGTCCAAAACGACGAGCTTTCCGGCTTCCGTAACGATCAGCGGGTTGATCTCGAGCATGCTCATATCTTTTGCCACGAAGGCCTTGTAGAGCGCGGGCAGCAGCGATCGCGCCTGTTTCGCCTGCTCGGGTCCCAGATCCAGCGCCTTGGCGAGCGCGGCTCCGTGATGAGGCCAGCTTCCGGTCGCCGGATCGATGGTGAAGCTGACGATGCGGTCGGGAGTGTCGTGCGCCACCTGCTCGATATCCATCCCGCCCTCGGTAGAAGCGACCACCGACACGCGGCTCGTCTCGCGGTCGACGAGCAGGGAGAGGTAGAATTCCTTGGCGATCGCCGCGCCTTCCTCGACGTATAGCCGATTGACCCGCCTGCCTTCCGGACCCGTCTGGTGGGTGACCAGGGTCATCCCCAGCATGCGCTCGGCTTCCTCTCTCAGCGCATCGATGGAACGGACCACCTTGACGCCACCCCCCTTACCCCGGCCGCCGGCATGTATCTGCGCCTTCACCACCCAGACCGGGCCGCCGAGTTTTTGTCCGGCGGCGACGGCTTCCTCGACCGTGAAGGCTGGAAAACCGCGCGGCACGGGAACGCCGAATTCACCGAGGACGGCTTTTGCCTGATGTTCGTGAATGTTCATGAGCGGAATCCAGTGGCGGCTGGCGCGCTTATACCAAGGGGGGGCGAGGGCGCAACGCGAGGCGCGAATGTTCCGGTCAGGCTTTGGCGGAACGTCTCAGAGCCACATAGAGGGCCCCTTCCCCTCCATGCCGTCGATGCGCCTCCGAAAGACCGGCGACCAGCTCGCGCAAGGGCGCCTGCGCCAGCCATTCGGGGACCCGCCGGCGCAGCACGCCATTGCCGAGCGCTCCCTTCCCCGTGATCACCAGGATGTTTCGTCGGCCGATTTCATGTCCTCGCACGATGAAATCGGTCAGGGCGGCGCGCGCCTTGTCCTGGTCCATGCCATGAAGATCGATCCGCCCGCCAAGCGGCTCACGTTCGGCGGCGATACGATGATGGCGCCGCGGTTCGATGGCTTGCGGTTGCCTTGACGTGTGTCGCCTGGTCTCGTGCGGCTTGGCCGGCGTCTCGGCAGGCGTGCCGCGAGGCTTACGCGGCTTGTCGGAGTCGAGCCGGGGCTGTTCCGGCCTTCGCCGTCCCGGCAGTGGTCGGACAGTGGCGGCCACCAGGGCCCAGAGCCCTGCGTCCACCGGATCGAGCTCGCGCTTCACGACCCCTGCCCGCTCACCGGGACCAGCCTGTACAGACGCAACTGGTGGCGAACGCGGCCGGCTTCCAGGCCCGCTATCGGACCCTTGCCCAAATACAGGTCGGCGCGGGCGTCGCCCTTGATTGCGCCTCCGGTATCCAGGGCCACGGTCAGACGTCGATAGTTGGGGTAGGCTCCGATCAGCGCCGGCGAGCTGGCGTCGATCCACAACAGCTCGCCCAGAGCGTGGCGCCCCGGGTCCACGGCGATCGATCGGCCAGGAATAAGCGGTACGCCGGCCGCTCCGGTCGGTTCGGCGCCGTCGTCGGGAAGAAGTTTGAAAAAGACGTATCGCCGGTCGAGCGCCATCACCGCGTCCGCCTCCGGGCCCCGATGGTCGGCCAGCCACGTCCGGATGGCGTCGGCTGAGGTGTCGTTGTCGGCGAGCAAGCCCTCGGCCCGCATCGGCCGAGCGATACCCAGGAACGGCGCGCCGTTGGTCCCGTCGCTCTTGGCTACCAGACGCGAACCGTCCGGGAACACCAGAACTCCCGATCCCTGAATCTGCAGGAAGAAAAGATCCTCGGGCCTCATCCAGGCCAGCGCGTCTTCGGCCGCCATCAGCTCGATCGTGGCGCGATCGGGAAGGCTCGCGTCAGGTCCGGAGCGCCATCCCTCCGGATGGGGCCGCACCGGTGCACTGAACTCCTGGCTCGGAGCTGTCCGAGCGCTATAGACCGGCGCGAAATAGCCGGTGAGCAGGCCGACATCGCCGACTGGTTCGGGCTTGAACGAGGCCTCGAGAAACTGCCGCGCCCCAGCCTCGTCGACCGCGCCCAACAGCGAGGCGCGCCGGCATGCCTCTAAGAGGGCGGGATCGCGCACAGCCGCGCAACCGGCCCGGAAGGCGGCCAGAGCGGCGACATGGTCGTCGAGCCGCCAGCCCGGGAGCATGGCAAATAGATCACCGGGTAGTTGCTGTCGCTGGGCGGGCGGCGCCTCCGTCGGCGACATGGCGGTGGGAACGCGGCTTTCGGCGATCCCCGGCCGGCGCGCGGGCGGGGCTGTCGTGGCGCAAGCCGCGAGCCACCCGGCCGAGATCACGGCCAGGGCGATACGCAACGAGGGTGGGGGCATTACGCCTCCGCAGCGTCTACGTGGACCAGCGCCCAGTTAGGGTTGCGGCTCTTAAGATTGCGTTCAAATGTCCAGATTTCGGCGGTGCGCCGATCATCGACCGCCTCTCCGGCCGCACCCTTGGTGCGGCTGCGAATCTCCGAAAGAAACCGCACCGATGCCTGCGCCACATCCCCATTCAGCCTGACTGACTCGAGGTCTGCGCGTGGCGTCTGCAGGAATTCCACGCTTTCGCTGACCCCCTGGGTCTCCCGCTCGCCGAGCGCTGACTTGAATCCCGCCATCACTTGAGTCGAAAGTAAGGGTTTGAGGGCTTCGCGATCCCCCTCCGCGAACGCCTTGACGATGATCTGATAGGCCGACCGGGCGCCCTGGAGAAACCTTGACACCTCGAAGGCGGGGTCCCTAGCCCGCAGGGCGCCCAGTCCGGTAAGCGAGGCGGCTTCAGCGGGGGTCGTCAAAGGGCGTGCGGTCTCGGTGGGCGAGGGAGCGCCTCGAGGTTGGGAAACGCCCTCTGGTCCACGGCCCACTCGCCGGCCGAGCACGGCGTAGAGCTGGTAGAGAACCACGGCCGCGAGGGCGGCTAGGATGATTAGTTCGAGGACCTGCAAGGTGATACCGCGACGTCAGAGGGTTGGACATCCTCATATAGGCGACCAGATCGATCGCGTCAGCCGCGCGACGTTGCGGCGCCGCGGGTCGCATGTTAGCGGTCCGGCCTCTGGCGCGAAGCGGCGAGCGCCGCGTTAAACATATGGACCCCCGAAATATGACCGACACCCTGACCGGCGCCCCCGCGCCAGACGCAGGCGATGCACAACCCGGCATCCGGATCCTGGCCCAGTATATCCGCGACCTTTCCTTCGAGAATCCCCGCGCCCCTGAATCTCTGCGCGGTGGCGAAGCGCAGCCTCAAATTGATCTGGGCGTCGAGCTCAACGCCCGCGGGCGGGAGGATGGTTTCTATGAGGTCGAGCTGAAGTTGACGGCCCGCGCCACCCGCCTGACCGACACGATTTTCCACTTGGAGATGGTGTATGCGGGTTTGTTCCAGATCATGGGCGTGCCGCCCACCGATCTCGAACCGGTGCTGATGATCGAATGCCCGCGTTACCTCTTCCCGTTCGCGCGGCGTGTGATCGCCGATTTGACCAGCGAAGGTGGTTTCCCACCGTTCATGCTGGAGCCGATGGATTTCGCCGGAATTTACGCGGCCCGACGGGCTCAGGCCATGGCGCCCCCGGTCGGGAACGCCTGACGAACCCCGTCGCCTGCCTACCCTTCGAAATCTCGCCACAGTCACCGCGCCGTTGAGTTCAACGGCCAGGAACTGCAGGTGAGCGTGGCGTTCGGCGTCGGTCAACCTCGTGGCCAACGGCCGCGGTCGGACGCCATAGGCCGCCCGCGCGGCCGTGACCGAGGCGGCGGCCACAAGTGAGACCGGGCTGAGGTCCAGCGCACACTCACGTCCTCCTCTCAGCTCCAGGTAGACGCCGGCCAAAAGACGGGCGTCGACCAGCGCGCCATGCTTTTCGCGCTCCGCCAGCGAAATCTTGAACCGCTTGCAGAGGGCGTCGAGCGAATTGTACATGCCAGGGAACCGCTTCTGCGCCAGCGCCAGCGTGTCCACCCAGCGCGAGGGAAGCGTGCTGGGCCGAGCGGCGCGGAGCAGCTCGTGGTCGACGAAGCCACGATCGAAGGCGGCGTTGTGGGCGATCAGGTCCGCCCCGTCGATGAATTCGAGAAACGCATCGGCGACCTCAGGATCCGCGAAGCGCGGCTTTCCGACCAGAAAGGCGTTCGAAATGCCATGAACGCGCTGGGCGTCGACGTCGATTTCGCGCTCGGGATCCACATAGCGATGAAAATGGCGGCCGGTCGGCAGGAGATTTTCGAGCTCGACGCAGGCTATCTCGACGATCCGGTGGCCGGCCGACGGCTCGAGCCCGGTGGTTTCCGTGTCGATGACGATTTCGCGGGACATTCCCGATCAATGCCCCGCTTCGGCCCTGTCCTTCAAGGCCGACAGGATGTCCGCCACCTGCTGCCGCGCCGCGTCCAGTCCGACACCGGTATCGACGACGAAGTCGGCCCGGCGACACTTCTCGGCGTCGGGCATCTGGGCGGCGAGGATCGCGTCGAGTTTGGTCTCGTTCATGGCCGGGCGCTCGAGCACCCGGCGGCGCTGTTGGTCGGGCGGCGCGGACACGACCACCACCACGTCGACAGTCTTTTCGCCGCCGGTTTCCAGCAGAAGCGGGATGTCCAGGACCACGAACGGCGCGCCGGACCGCCGAGCCCGCTCGAAGAACTCGGCCCGCGCGGCTCCCAGCAACGGCCACACGATGGCGTTGAGGCGGCTGAGTTCGTCGGGATGGCCGAGCACCCGTTCACCAAGAAGGTTTCTGTCTATTGCCCCTTGCCTCGTGACGCCCGGAAAGGCCCTCTCGACCGGATCCACCGCGGCCCCACCCGGGGCATAGAGCGCTCGCACTTCCGCGTCGGCATCGTAGACCGGCACGCCCATCGTCGCGAACATGGCAGCCGTGGTGGATTTGCCCATGCCGATCGAGCCCGTGAGGCCGATGACGATCATTTCGGTTCCCTTAAACCGGCCAGGACCAGCCCTCGGATATCCAGGGCCGGCGCCGGCCGATGAAAAATCCGCTCAAAGCTCGGCTCGGCCTGTCCGATCAGCATGGCGAGACCGTCGACAGTCGCAAGTCCCAGGGCGCGGGCGTGTTCGAGCAGAGCCGTTCGCGGCGGGCGGTAGATCATGTCCATGACGACGGCGGCCTTCGGAGCGATGGCCAAGGCCTGCGCGAGTGAACCAAGGGCGATGAGATCCGCCGCGGCCGCATTGATGACGGCGTTCGCGTCGGCGACGGCCTCGCCGCATTCGTCGAGCGTAAAGTAACCGCACGCCGGGCCGAGTTTGCGAACCAGGGCCGCTCCGCGGTCTCTGGATCGATTGACGATCCGCACCAGGGGCGCGCCGGCCGCTAAAAGCGCGGTCGCGGCGCCGCGCGCCGCCCCGCCCGCGCCGATCACTACGACGGGGCCTGCCTCGACGTCGAAATCCGGCGCCTGGCTGGCAAATGCCGACAGTAGCCCGACACCATCGGTGTTATCGGCGTGGACGGACCCGTCAGGTTCAAACAGCAGCAGGTTGGCTGCCCCCGCGGCCCGGGCTCGTTCGCTCGCGAACGTCGCCAGACCGAGCGCCGTTTCCTTGAACGGGGCGGTGACATTGAGGCCGCGGGCCACGCCGCCGCGAAACCCTTCGACCAACGAGGGAAACCGTTCGATGGCTGGCGCAAAGGCCACATAGACCGCGTCGAGCCCGCTGGCGGCGATCCAGGCGTTGTGGATTGTCGGACTGAGCGAATGCGCGATGGGCGCGCCGACGACGCCGGCGACGACTGGTCGACGCACTGGGTGTTACGGTCATGTGGCCAGGACCCCCGCTGAACGAAGGAATGCCAGCAGGTCCAGCAGCGGCAGGCCGAGGATCGTAAAATAGTCGCCATCGATATTTTCGAACAACTGCACGCCTGTCTCTTCAAGCCGATAGCATCCGACGGAGATAACACCGCGTCGCCGTTCCTCCAGGTAGGCGTCCAGAAAGTCATCCGTAAACGCCTCGCATGGTCATCCTGGCGGTCTGCGATGCGCCCAGGACCATTTCGAACCTCTGGCGACGCATGGCCGCGTGTGCAGAAAGGTGGCGTCGCCACGAAACGTCAGCAGGCGGAGCCGGCCGCGGCCGCCGACGGACTTTGTCGTACAGGTTCCCGTCCGTTTCCAGGGTCTGGTCGGCGCCGATGACCAGTCCGGGCCGCCGCGACGGGACCGCGAGGGCCTTCTTGCGCCAGCGCTGAGGCGACCCGCAGGGGCGTCGCGCCGGCCGCCAAGCACGCGGGTCTTGTGTGCGTCCTCGTCGACATCCGAGGCGCAAGGTTTCCAAGTCCACGCCGGCGTTGGCCAGCAGTTGCCTGCGGATCGCGCTCTTCGACGCCAGGGTCAGGGCGCTCATCCGAGGACCTCGACCTGGCCGCGACCTCCGGAGATGATGTTGATGACGGCCGCGGCCGTTTCTTCGACCGAACGGCGGGTTACGTCGATGACCGGCCAGCCCTGGCGCTCGTAAAGCCGCCGCGCATTGACGATCTCGGCGCGCACGCGATCGGGATCGACATAAGCGCTTTCCCGCGCTTCATTGAGCCTCGCAGCCGGTTCCGCCGGATTTCGACGAGGCGGTCGGGAGACGAGGGTGAAACCGATGATCGGCGTATGGCTGAGATTCATCAGGGCGTCCGGCAGCGGCGCGGCGGGGACCAGCGGGACATTGGCGGCGCGTACGCCACGGTGGGCGAGATAGATACAGGTCGGGGTTTTCGACGTGCGCGACACTCCGACCAACACGACATCGGCCCGCGACAGATCCTGTCCCCCGTGCCCATCATCATGGCCTATGGCGTAGGACAGGGCGTCCATGCGATTGAAATAATCGGTGTCGAGCGCGTATTGCGCGCCGACCTGGGTGGACAGGGGCGCGCCGATATATCGCGACAAGCGCCGAGACCAGCGGGTCGAGCGCGGCGATGCATGGCATGTCGAGCAGCCTGGCAGCCTGTCTCCAGCGCATTGCGCAATTCGAGTCGACGATCGTGTGCATACGACAGCCGGGCGCATTGGCGATCTCGTCAAGCGCCCGCTCCAGCTGGCGTGGCGAACGAACCAATGCGTAGATGTGTTCGATCGGCAGGACGTCGGTGAACCTGGCGCACACCGCCCTGGCCATGGCGTTGAGGGTCTCGCCGGTAGAATCTGACACGAGGTGGACGTGGAAATAGGTCGCGAGCCGCGGCGGGGACGTCACGGGGCGCCTTTCGACGCCGTCGAATTTTCTTGTGGAGCCATGGTTAACAAATCCTTAACGCCCAGGCGCGTCTTGCGGCCAACACCAGGTGGATGAACACGCGTCGCCGCTTCGGTTGCGCCCGCCTTGTGGAAAAACCGGCCCGGTCCGACGGGGCTTTTTCCCCAAACAGGGGAGCCACGGGATAACACGGCCGCCGATCTTGCACCCCTGTGGACGGCCCGAAGGCGGTCCCCTGCTGATCCACACCCTTGGGCCAAGAAATACCGTTTAAACGCAATCGCATAATGTCCGAATATCCCCTGCCGGGAACCGTCTTTTCGAGACCCGAGCGGGTCTGGATCGATCATGGGATAAGCCGGCTGGGCGCGCCGCCGCGGCCGCGAATCCCCATCATTCGCCGCCTACACTATCACCTTCAAAAAAAGATCGTTCTTTCTTAGATATTATAATAGGGCAGGAACCGATGTCCGGGGGATTGAGCCAGACGGCCCGGCAGGGTCTAAAGACCGCATGATCCATGCCTCCGAACCCAGGTTGTTGCGTGTCCTAGCAGGAGAGCGCCCGGACCGGCCGCCGATCTGGTTCATGCGTCAGGCCGGTCGCTCCCTGCCGGAATATCGGGCCCTGCGCGAGCGCGCGCCCGATTTCATCGCGTTTTGCATGAATCCGCAAATGGCGGCCGAGGCGACGCTTCAGCCGATGCGGCGCTTTGCGTTCGATGCGGCGATCGTCTTCGCCGACATCCTGCTGGCGCCCATGGCGCTTGGGCAGGCGGTCTGGTTCGAGGCGGGAGAGGGGCCGAGGCTTGGACCCTTGCCGGAGCTGTCGGCGCTGGAGGCGCGCCTGGACGAGGTCGAGCCGGTGCTCGCCCCGGTGGCCGAAACCCTGCGGCTGGTGCGCGGCGCGCTCGAGCCAGACCGGGCCCTGATCGGGTTTGCCGGCGCTCCATGGACGGTCGCCACCTACATGCTGTTGGGACGCGGCGGTGAACGCGACGCCGCCCGGGCGATGACCTTCAGCGATCCCGATCGGGTGGATCGCCTGATCGACATTCTGGTCGAGGCCTCGGCGCGCTACCTGGCGATGCAGGTTCGCGCGGGCGCCCAGGCCCTGCAATTGTTCGAGTTCATGGGCCGAACTCCTGCCCGAGGATGTGTTCGAGCGTGTCGTGACCGCGCCGCACGCCAAAATCGTGGCGCGGCTGGGGGAGATGGGCGTGCACGCGCCGGTGATCGGCTTTCCGCGGGGCGCGGGCGCGCTGGTCGAGGGCTATGCCCGAGGGACGAAGGTTCAGGGGGTCGGGCTCGACGTGCAGGCGCCGGCCGACATGGGTCGTCGACTGCAGGCGGAAGGGCTGGCGATCCAGGGGGCGCTCGATCCCCTGCTGTTGCGCGCCGGTGGTCGCGCGCTGGACGCCAGGGTCGACAGACTGCTCGAACAGTGGAGCGACGGTCCGTATATCTTCAACCTTGGTCACGGTGTCCTGCCCGACACGCCGATCGAGAACATCGATCGCGTGGTGCGCAGGGTGACAGGCGCATGAGCCATGGGACGCGTAAGATCGCCGTTGTCCTGTTCAATCTGGGAGGGCCCGACGGCCCGGAGTCGGTCCGGCCATTCCTCGAGAACCTGTTTTCCGACCCGGCGATCATCAATGCTCCGGCGGTGTTCAGAAAGCCCTTGGCGGCCTTTATCGCGCGCGTCAGGGAAAAATCGGCGATCGCCAACTATATGGTGATGGGCGGCGCTTCGCCCTTGTTGGCGGAGACCAGGGCCCAGGCGGCGGCGCTGGCGGCGGTGCTGTCCGCGCGGCTGGCGGACGCCGAGGTGCGGGTGTTCATCGCCATGCGATACTGGCGGCCGTCGACGGCGCAAGCCGCCGCCGAGGTGACCGCCTTCGCCCCCGACGAAGTGGTCCTGGCGCCGCTCTATCCACAATATTCCACCACGACGACCGGATCGTCGTTCGCCGCCTGGCGCGAGGCCTATGCCGGAGTCAGCCGCGCGATGTGCTGCTGGTACGACAATGACGGTTTGATCGAGGCGCACGCCAGGCAGATCCAGAAGGTTTGGGAAGCGGCCGGCAAGCCGAGAGTGCGGTTGCTGTTTTCGGCCCACGGCTTGCCAAAGAGCGTCGTCGCCCAAGGCGATCCCTATCAATGGCAGGTGGAAAGCACCTGCGCGAAAGTCGCCGATCGCCTCGGTCCGGGCTGGGACTGGACAATCGGCTATCAGAGCCGGGTGGGGCCGATGAAGTGGCTTGGCCCCTCCACACCCGAAGCGATCAAAGCGGCCGGCGCCGACGGGGTCGGATTGATCGTCGACCCGATCGCCTTTGTTTCGGAGCATATCGAGACACTGGTCGAACTGGATCGCGACTACGACGAGTTGTCCAGGGCGGTTGGAGTCCCCTGCTACCTTCGCGTGCCGGCATGCGGTGTTTTCCAGCCCTTCATCGATGGCCTTGCCTCGGCGGTCGAGCGCGCCCTGGGGCGCGATGACCTGCAGCCGGACGGCGAGCCGTGCGCGGCGATGTTCGGTCGCTGTCCGTTCAGGGGCGCCGCACGTGCTGTATAATGTCCTAAGGGGCCTGCACATTCTGGCGATCATCGCCTGGATGGCGGGTCTGCTCTATTTGCCGAGGCTGTTCGTCTACCACACGCGCGCCGCGCCGGGGTCGGAGATGGACGCCACCTTTCAGACCATGGAGGCCAAGCTCCTTCGCGTCATCATGACGCCCGCGTTCGTCGCGGTCTTCCTGCTGGGCGGCGCCCTTGTGTGGTACGACGGCGTCCACGGCGGCTGGGCGTTTCTGCATTCGGTCTGGATGTGGGTGATGTTCCTGGGCGCGCTGGCGCTGGGGACCTGGCACCACTATCTGAACATCGCCCGCAAGGCCCTGGCCGCCGGACGCCGCGACCGCTCGGAGCGCTTCTGGCGGATGATGAACGAGGCGCCCTTCCTGATCGCGTTCATCATCGTGCTGGCCGCGACGACCAAGATTGGCAGCTGAAACCAAAAGGAAGCCTTGACCGAAGGCGAGGCTTGTGTTTTCCGCTTGTTACCAAAGCGCGGTCCACCCGGTTCGCGCTTTCCCGCCTCCCAAAATGGGTTGCCCTGGATCCCAGAGCGGATCGCCTCGCGACCCACCCTCGCTTTCATACGCCGTGATGACGCCGCGCCAGGCGTCGGGCGGCGGCGACTATCGAACCGCTTCAGGCGTCAACCCATCCCCACGAGACGATTTTTTTCAAAGAGCCACGATCCCATGACGGATGTTATCGATTTTGACGGCGACCAGGTCGCCGCCGCCCGAGTTTGACAACGGCGCCGACGCCGAACCCACGGAAGCCAGCCGGGCGATCGCGGCCATGGGCCTGACCCGCATGTCGCTGCAGGAATTGAAGGAGAAATCTCCCGCCGATCTGCTCGCCTTCGCCGAGCAGTTCGACATCGAGAATGCGAACACCATGCGCAAGCAGGACATGATGTTCGCCATCCTCAAGGCCTCGGCCGAGGAAGGCGTCGAGATATTCGGGTCCGGCACGCTGGAAGTGGTCCAGGACGGCTTCGGATTTCTGCGTAGTCCCGAAGCCAACTATCTGCCCGGGCCCGACGATATCTATGTCAGCCCCTCGCAGATCCGCCGGTTCGGGCTACGCACCGGGGATACGGTGGACGGCGGCATTCGCGCGCCGCGGGAAGGCGAGCGGTATTTCGCCCTGACCAAGGTCGATCAGGTGAATTTCGAAAATCCCGACAACGTCCGTCACAAGGTGCATTTCGACAACCTGACGCCGCTCTATCCCGAGGAGCGCATGGTCATGGAGATCGACGATCCCACGCTCAAGGATCGATCCGGACGCGTGATCGACATCGTCGCGCCCCTGGGCAAGGGGCAGCGTTGCCTGATCGTGGCGCCGCCACGGGTGGGCAAGACGGTGATGCTGCAGAACATCGCCAAGTCGATCGCCGCCAACCATCCCGATTCCTATCTGATCGTCCTGCTGATCGACGAGCGGCCCGAGGAAGTGACCGACATGCAACGCACGGTGCGCGGCGAGGTGATCTCTTCCACCTTCGACGAGCCCGCCAGCCGCCACGTGCAGGTCGCTGAAATGGTCATCGAAAAGGCCAAGCGGCTGGTCGAGCACAAGCGCGATGTGGTCATCCTGCTGGATTCGGTGACGCGGCTGGGCCGCGCCTACAACACCACCGTGCCCTCGTCCGGCAAGGTGCTGACCGGCGGCGTCGACGCCAACGCCCTGCAGAAGCCCAAGCGGTTTTTTGGCGCGGCGCGCAACATCGAGGAGGGCGGGTCCCTCACGATCATCGCCACCGCGCTCATCGATACGGGCAGCCGGATGGACGAGGTGATCTTCGAAGAGTTCAAGGGCACGGGTAATTCCGAGATCGTTCTCGACCGTAAAGTAGCCGACAAGCGCATCTTCCCCGCAATCGACGTGCTGAAATCGGGCACACGCAAGGAGGAGCTGATCACCCCGCGCGATCAACTGCAGAAGACTTTCGTTCTTCGGCGTATCCTCAATCCGATGGGCCCGCAGGACGCGATCGAATTTCTACTCGACAAACTGAGATCGTCGAAGAACAACGCCGATTTCTTCCAGTCGATGAACACCTGGCGACGCGCGAGGCCCTCAAGCGGTCGTGCGAGGGCGACAGGGCCTGTCTTGAACAGGTCCAGGGTGCGTTGACCAGGCCGTCGAGAGCGGCCTCGAGCGTCGTAGTGATCGCCGCCGGTGCCGGGCAAACGCATGGTCCTGACCGGATAGTGGTAGATCTGCACGTGAGGGTGGTTTTTCAGCGGCGCGACGATCAGCGACTGGGCCTCTTTGGGGACGAATTGATCTTCCTCGGCGATATGCAGCAGTAGCGGCGCGGCCAGCCGGTCGGCTTCACCGGTATAGCGATCGATGCCCACGCCGTAATAGGCGACGGCCGCATCGACATCAGTTCGGGTGGCGGTCAGGAACGCCAACAGCCCGCCCAGGCAAAAGCCGACGGCCCCGACCTTACCGGAACAACCGCCATCCCGCCGGGCGTGCGCGATCGTCGCGGCGATGTCGCGAACGCCGAGCTCGACGTCGAAAGAATTGTACAGCTCGAAGGCGCGCTTCCATTCGCTTCGGACTTGTCGGTGATGTCGATGCCCGGCTCGATACGCCAAAACAGGTCAGGGCAGACCGCGAGATAGCCAGTCGCGGCGAAGTCGTCGGCGATTCCACGCATGACCGCGTTGACGCCAAAGATCTCCTGAATGACGATCACCGCCGCCGCGGGCGCCGCGCATCGGACGGGCGACATAGGCGGAGAAGGCGCCGTCGTTGGTCGATATCGTGGTGGTTTCACCCATGGCGGCATTCCCGTTAAATTGCGGGTTCGCTCGCTAGCGCCTACTAGCCTGACGAGGCGGCTATGGCTCATAACAATCTCGTGGAAAGTACGGGAGCGCGACGTCGATGAAAGCCAAACTAGAGGTCGATTGCACACCCGCCGAGGCGCGCGCCTTTCTCGGCCTGCCCGATGTCAGTTCCCTCAACGAGCACATGGTGCGGGAAATGAAATCACGACTGGACGCAAATTTGGCGATGGTCGCGCCCGAGGAGCTGATGCGCAACTGGATGTCGCTCGGAGGACAGGCGTCGGAGCATTTCATGAAGCTGATGACCGCCGCCGCCTGCGGCGTTCGGTGCGGCGCATCCAAGGGCGGAATGACCGACACGATCTTCGCGACCGCGACGGCGCCGGGGCGCGCCGCCGTTGCGGTCGTCCGCATCTCCGGCGCAAGGGCGCAAGAATTTGTCTAAGTGCTGGCCGGTGGCCCGACACCGCCTCGACGGGCTGTGTTTCGTCGTTTACGCGATTGTCGAGGCGAAACCCTCGATCACGGCGCTGGTGCTCTGGTTCAGAGGACCGGCGCAGTTATACCGGCGAAGATTGCGTCGAGCTGCATCTCCATGGCGGTGTTGGCGTCGTCGACGCGGTGACCCAATGGCTCGTGCTGAGGCCGGGGTCCGGCTGGCGGCGCCTGGAGAGTTCACCCGGCAGCGCGTTTGAGAACGGCAAGCTCGACCTCGACAGGCGGAGGCAGTCGGCGATTTGGTCGACGCGGAGACCCGCGCCCAGAGCCACAGGCGCTGCGGCAACTGGATGGCGCGCTGGGCGAGCGCTATCACGGCTGGCGTGACATATTGGTGGACGCGCTGGCCAAGTTGGAGGCCGGCGTCGACTTCCCCGAAGAGGCTGTCGATGGCATCTGACCGCCGATATAACGCGAGAGGCTTTCCGACCTCATCCGGGCTCTCGACTGCGCGCTACGAGACGGCTGCGTGGTCAGCGGGTGAGAGCGGGATACCGGATCGCGATCGTGGGCGCGCCAAACGCCGGCAAGAGCAGTCTTCTCAACGCGCTTGCGGGCCGGCAGGCGGCGATTGTCGATGCCACCGCCGGAACCACCCGCGACATCATCGAAACGCCTCTGGTCCTCGATGGGTACCGGGTCATTCTTGCCGATATGGCCGGGCTTCGCGAGACGGCCGATTCGGTCGAAGCCGAGGGGGTTCGTCGGGCGACGGCATGGGCGTCCGCCGCCGACCTGCGCCTCTGGGTGGTGGACGGCTCCGCCAGCGACGGAGCATGGCGTCATGCACTGAGCGTTGGTCGGGATGGGGATTTCTGCCTGATCAACAAGGCCGACCTTCCTGCTGGCCTGGACCGGCCGTGTGTCCGAGATGTCGCTGGGGAAATGGGAATTGCGGTGACGGCGATATCCGTGGCATTGGACGGGCGTTCCGGCATAGAGGAAACATTAGGCAAGCGGGTGATCGCCGACATGAGCGGATCGGAATTTCCAGCCGCTACCCGAGCGCGCCACGCTACGCTTCTACAGGAGGCCCACGGGTATCTGCGCCGCGGGGTGGAAGCGATTGCCAATCCGGAGCTTGCGGCCGAGGATGTGCGTCTGGCAGCGCGCGCACTGGAGCGGATAGCCGGGCGAATTGGCGTCGAAGACGTCCTTGACCGAGTGTTTGCGACCTTCTGCATTGGGAAATGAGTTGTTTCACGTGAAACAGCATTGGGATGTCATTGTGATCGGCGGCGGGCACGCTGGTTGCGAGGCTGCTGCCGCTGCTGCTCGGTTTGGCGCCGCGACGCTGCTCATTACGCATAAGCTCGGCACGATTGGCGAAATGTCCTGCAACCCTGCGATCGGTGGCCTGGGCAAGGGACATCTGGTCAGGGAAATCGATTCTCTCGACGGCTTGATGGCGCGTGTCGCCGATGCGGCCGGGATCCAATTCCGGTTGCTGAACAGGTCGCGAGGGCCTGCGGTGCGCGGACCTCGGGCACAGATCGATCGAGGCCTCTATCGCACCGGGATGCTGGCCGCGTTGCGGGCGCAACCAGGATTGACCCTGCTCGCAGCAGCGGTCGACGACCTGCTGATCACCGAAGGACGCGTCGGCGGAGTGGTCGCCAGCGATGGTCGGGAGTTCCGCTCGGCCAGCGTCGTCCTGACCACCGGCACGTTTTTGAAAGGCGTGATCCACCAGGGCTCGGTTCGCGTGCAGGCTGGTCGTGTCGGTGATGCGCCCGCCATCGCCCTCAGTGACCGGCTGTACGATTTGGGCCTCGACATGGGACGACTGAAGACCGGTACGCCGCCCCGGTTGGACGGGCGAACCATCGCTTGGGCGAACCTCGAAAAGCAGTTGGGCGATGAACCGCCGACGCCCTTCTCATTCCTCACGGCGGCGATCGATACGCCTCAGGTCGCCTGCGCGATTACCGCTACGACTGCGGCGACCCATGCGATCATTTCGGAAAGGTTGGCCGAGTCGGCGGTCTATGGAGGCCGGGTCGCCGGCCGCGGTCCACGCTATTGCCCGTCGATCGAAGACAAGGTCGTCCGTTTCGCCGACCGCGGCAGCCACCAGATATTTCTCGAACCGGAAGGCAGAGATGACTTCGCCGTGTATCCCAACGGCATCTCCACCTCATTGGCGGCAGATACGCAGGAACGGTTCTTGCAGACGATACCGGGTCTCGAACGCGTCCGGGTGATCCGGCATGGCTATGCTATAGAATATGACTACGTCGATCCCCGGGAACTTCAACCCAGCCTCGAGGCCAAACGACTGCCGGGACTGTTTCTGGCCGGGCAGATCAATGGCACCACCGGTTACGAAGAGGCCGCCGCACAAGGCCTGGTGGCTGGGCTGAATGCCGCTCGCGGGGCGGCGGGATCACCGGCTGCGATATTCGGCCGCGACGAGGCGTACATCGGGGTGATGGTCGACGACCTGGTAACCCGCGGGGTGACCGAGCCGTACAGGATGTTTACCAGCCGGGCCGAGTTTCGCCTGAGTCTTCGAGCGGACAATGCAGATCAGCGCCTCACCATGCGCGGTGTCGAACTGGGGTGCGTATCGCCCGTGCGCACCCAGGCGTTCGCCCAAAAAGCAAAAGCTCTCGCGGAGGCTCGCGCCGAGGCGGCTGCGCTGAGCCTTACCCCGGCGCAGGCCTCGCGGCTCGGCTTCCGGGTCAATGCGGATGGTCAACGCCGCAACCTGATCCAATTGCTCGCCTATCCCGACATCGGATTTGATGCCCTGATCCCCACATGGCCGAGCCTCGCGTCGTGGCCGGCCTTCGCCCGCGAGCAGATCGAGTGCGACGCGACCTATCTTGGTTATCTAGACCGTCAGGATACCGATATCGCGCTGTTCAAACGTGACGAAGCTCTTCGTCTGCCGCCGGACCTCGACTACCAGTCGATGGGAGGACTTTCGAACGAGGTCCGGGAAAAGCTCGCCATGGTGCGGCCGGCGACCCTCGGACAGGCGGCAAGAATCGAGGGCGTGACGCCCGGGGCCGTGACGGCTCTCCTGGCGCATGTTCGACGTCGCGCCGCCGCCTGATGCCCCGGAGATCCCGGTGGGCTTCCTGGCGGCCGTCGGCCTGGATCAGGACCGAGAAGCGGATGTCGCGCGTTTCCGCGATATGCTGCGCGCGGCAAACGCCCGTACCAATCTGGTCGGGGCCTCGACGATGGAGGATTTCGACCGTCGCCACTTCCTCGACAGCGCCCAGCTCGTCTGGCTCGAACCGTCGGCGATCCAATGGGTCGATCTGGGCTCGGGAGCGGGATTGCCCGGAATCATCCTGGCGATCCTCATGAAGGGTCGCCCGGGGGCGCGGGTCCACTTGGTGGAAAGCATGGGCAAGCGCTGCAAGTTCCTGGCGGAGGTGATCTCGGCTCTCGACTTGCCCGCGATCCTGCATCACGCCAGGGCGGAAGACCTCGATCTGAAGGCCGAGGTCGTGACGGCGCGGGCTTGCGCGCCCCTGACCCGCCTGCTGGGATACGCCAGGCCGTACCTCGATCGCGGCGCGCGCGGATTGTTTCTGAAGGGCCGGGAGGTCGAGGCAGAAGTCGCCGAGGCGTCCAGGACTTGGCGGTTCACGTGGCGGTCACATTCAAGTCTGAGCGACTTGCGCGGACGGATTCTCGCCGTCGAAGGATTGCAGCATGTCTGACAGCCACGCCCGACTGCGCATATTGGCGGTGGCCAATCAGAAGGGCGGCGTCGGCAAGACGACGACGGTCATCAACCTCGGGACCGCTCTCGCGGCCGTCGGGGAAAAAGTGCTTCTGGTCGATGCCGACCCGCAGGGCAACGCCTCGACGGGACTGGGGGTACCGCCGCAGCATCGGCACAAGACTCTATACGATGTGCTCATGGAGCAGTTGCCGCTGGATCAGGCGACGATCGAGACCGCGGTGCCCGGTCTGGACCTGCTGCCCGCCGAGGCGGACCTTACCGGGGTCGAACTCGAGCTGGGCCAGCAGCCGCGTCGCGCCTTCCGGCTCCGCGACGCCCTGGCGCCGGTGAGAACCAGCGGCCATTACGGTTATGTGCTCATCGATTGCCCGCCTTCGCTCAACCTGCTGACACTGAACGCCATGGTGGCTTCGGATGCGGTGCTGGTCCCGCTGCAGTGTGAATTCTTCGCGCTCGAGGGGCTCACACAGTTGATGGGTACGGTCGAGCGGGTCCGGGCGACGCTCAATCCGGGCCTGCAAATTCAAGGCGTCGTCCTGACGATGTTCGACCGCCGCAACGGGCTTTGCGCCCAGGTGGCCAAGGACGCCAGAGAAACGCTGGGCGCGGTGGTCTATCAGACGGTGATACCGCGAAATGTCCGGATGTCGGAGGCGCCGTCGTTCGGTCAGCCGGCCCTGATCTACGATCTCAAATGCGCCGGGAGCCAAGCCTACCTGGCCCTGGCTCGCGAGGTCGTGGGCCGCGAGCGGCTGCAGCGAGCGGCGATGGCGCGATGAGACTTTATGGAGTGCCCTTGATGGCCGAAGGACGCAGAGGTTTGGGTCGAGGTCTGGCAGCGCTGCTGGAGGAAACTCAAGCGGCGTCGACCGCGGAGGGCCGGCGAGCCGCCGGATCCCTCGACATACCGATCGAACTGATCCGGCGAAATCCTGACCAACCGCGTCGAAACTTTTCGGAGTCCGATCTCGAGGAGCTCGCCGCTTCGATTCGCGAGCGGGGAGTTTTGCAGCCGATCCTCCTTAGACCGGCGCCCGATGCCGTGGGCGAATACCAGATCGTGGCGGGCGAGCGCCGTTGGCGTGCCGCCCAGCGCGCCGAGCTGACGGTCGTCCCCGCCCTCGTGCGGCCGCTCGATGATTTGGAGGTCATGGAGGTCGCGCTCATCGAGAATATCCAACGCTCGGATCTCAATGCGCTCGAGGAAGCCCGGGCCTACGCAGCGATGATGGAACGCTTTCCGAGGAATGCAGATCAGATCGCTTCGGTGGTCGGCAAGAGCCGAAGTCACGTCGCCAACACGCTTCGTCTGATGCGCCTGCCGCGCGCCGTGCAGGACCACCTCGAAGCCGGCCGCCTGACTGCCGGTCACGCCCGGGCGCTCCTCGACTTGGACGACGCCGAGATGCTGGCCGAGCGGGTTATCAAGGCCGGCATGAATGTCCGCCAGACCGAAGCCCTCACCCGGAGCGCGCGCGCCAGACCGTCCCGGGGCGGCTCCGGCGCCGCGGCCGGCGTGAAGGACGCCGATACCTTATCGCTGGAGAGCGACTTGTCGGACTCCCTGGGTCTGGCCGTCGCGATTCAGGACCGGGGCGGCGAGGGCGAGGTTCGTATTCGCTACACCAGCCTCGAGCAATTGGACGAGGTTTGCCGCCGGCTTTCGCGGCCTGCCGGAGGGCATGCCTAAGGTCTCTTGGCGCCGGGCCGCGTCAAAGGCCCAGGCGCCGGGCTCGCGCCGCTATGCTCAAGGCGAGATGCTCACCGATCAGGTGATCGGGTGCGCCGGTCTGTTTGCAAGCCTGATCGGCCGCCAGGATTTCGGGCTGCAGCCGGTCGATTTCCGCGATCGTCCAGCTGCGCGCCTGACGGATGAACTCGCGTTCGAGCTTCCAGAAAATTCGTAGCTCCTTGGCGACCTGAGGAAGCGGCGTCCCAGATCGATGCATCAGAATGGCGCGCCGCAGGCGTCCGAGGTGGCTCCCCAAGGCGCGAACCGCGGCCGGTCCGGCTTCACCTTCCTGTGCGGCGCGTCGCAAGCCGGCGTGGGCGGCGCCGAGGCGGCCGCCGAAAGCGTCGTTGGCCGCATCGGCCAGAGACGCCTCGGGTTCGACGCCGAGGAATTCTTCGAGATCGTTGGCGGTGGCCACGCGGCCCGATCCCGGGCCGAGAAACAGCGCCAACCGCTCGATTTCCTGCCGAGCGACGCCTCGCTCCTGCGGCAGGCGGGCGACGAACAATTCGAGGGCATCGGGAGCGAGACCGACCTTGTCGATGGCCAAGGCTTCCCTGGCCAACCGGGCCACATCCGCAGGTTCATCGGCGTAGCAGGGGACGGCGGCGCACGCCGCCGATCGTTCCGCGAGCTTTCGAATGCCGGAGGTCGCCCGCAGGTTGCCCGCTTCGATCAACAGGAAGGCGTCGGGGTTGAACCGCCCCTCTAGGTGACCTCCCAGGGCCTCGGCGGCGGCGTCCTCGCCTTCACCTCGATCCCCACCCAGCCTCAGACGCACCAGGCGTCTGCCGCCCATCATCGAAATCGCCGTCAGCTCTTCTTCCAGGCGAGCGGGGTCTTTCGTGACGTCGGATTCGGTGATCAGGGCGACGTCGAACGGATCGTCCGGCCGTCCGGTGGCGGCGCTCGCCAGGGTTCGCGCGCGTTCCCTGACCAGTCCGAGATCAGGGCCATATAGCAAGGCCGCGCATGTCGGGCCCGGCGCGCCCAGATACCGGTCGATGTCCGCGCGGCGCTTGAGGATCACGAGGCCACGTCGGCCGGGCGGCGCGTTTGCGCGGCCATCCAGGCCGCCAGATCGAGTTGTATCCGGCGTGCCGCGTCCGAAGCGGCGCGCTCCTGGCTATCCTGGCGCGCGGCGATGCCGGCGTAGGGAGCATCGGCCGCATCGTAGCTCACATGACTGGCCACTGTAGCGTTGTGCACCGTTTTGCCGCTCGCCACCTCGATCAGGCTATAGCTGACGGTGATCCCCAACTCGTAGCGCTCGGCGACGTCTTGTTGCGTCAGGCCGCGTGGGTCGCGGGCCTGGGCCACGTTCATCTGCAACCGCCAGCGGGGCGCCACGCCCTTGTCGTGTCCGAGCGCGTCGTCGAGATCTTCCCGCAACAGGTAACCCACCCGACCTTGCGGGGCGACGACTTCGATGGCGGCTAGACCTGGCGACACGCCAGGAGTCGCATAAAGCGGGGTGAAGCCGCAGCCGCCGAGCGTCAGCGCGGCCAGCAGGAGCATTGTCGGCGCGAATAAACCAGGCCTGGCTTCAGCCGCCATCAACTCTCTCCGTGACCAGATTGACGATACGGTCCTTGACCACCACCATTTTCTTGATCCTCAGGCCGTCGAGTCGCTGGACTATGTCGCTGTCCGACATCACCAGACTGCGAACCTGTTCCTCGCTGGCGCCGGCGGGCGCGCGAATTTCGCCCCGCCGCTTGCCGTCGATCTGCACCGGCAGGACGATTTCCTCCTCCCGGATCAGCGCCTCGTCGTACTGCGGCCAGGGTGCAAGCGCAATAAGTCCGTCATTGCCGAGCCGCCGCCAGCACTCTTCCGCCAGATGCGGCGCGAACGGGTTGACCAGGCGCGCCAGAGCCGAGAGGGCTGAACGACGAGCCTCGCCGTGTTCGGAGTCGGTCAGCGGTCCGCGAGCGTCGCGCAACGTCGCGACGAATTCGTAAAGCCGAGCGATGGCGCTGTTGAACCGGAAGGCTTCGATCGCATCGGTGACCGACTTGATCGCCCGGTGGGTCGATCGGGTGAGAGAGGCCGGATCGAAGGCCGCAGCCGTCTCCGCATCCAGATCAAACTCGCTCCATATGCGGTTGATCAGCCTCCAGGCGCCCTCGACGCCGGCGCTGGTCCATTGAACATCCCGCTCCGGCGGCGAGTCCGAAAGGACGAACAGCCGGGCGGCATCCACCCCGTAACTGTCGGCGATGTCGGCCGGCGCCACCACATTTCGCTTGGACTTCGACATCTTCTCGATGTCGCCGATCACCAGCGGCTCCGCGGTTTCGATGTCGTAGGCGCGACGGCTGGCGCTTTCCAGGCGCAAATCCACCCTCGAGGGCTCGATCCATTCCCCACTCTGGCGACGATAGGTTTCGTGCGTCACCATGCCCTGAGTGAACAGCCCGACGAACGGCTCGGATGCCGACAGCATGCCCTCATCGCGCAGAGCTCGGGTTATGAAGCGCGCGTAGAGCAGATGCAGCACCGCGTGTTCGACTCCCCCGATATATTGGTCGACCGGCAGCCAGTAGTCGGCCGCCGCCTCGTCGACCGCCTCGCTGGCCGAGGGATTGGCGAAACGCGCGAAATACCAGGAAGAATCCACAAAGGTGTCGAAGGTGTCGGTCTCCCGTTCGGCCGCGCGCCCGCATTGCGGGCAGACGACATGCTTCCAGACTGGATGTCGCGCCAGAGGATTGCCCGGCTTTCCGAACTCCAGATCTTTCGGGAGCCGCACGGGTAGGTCGGCTTCCGGGACACCCACTGGACCGCACTGCGGGCAATAGATGATCGGGATCGGGCAACCCCAGCCCCGTTGCCGGGATATACCCCAGTCACGCAACCGATAGACCACCGCCGCGCGGCCAGCGCCCTCGCGCTCCACGCGGTCGATGGCCGCGGCCTTGGCGGCTTCGATGTCTAGGCCGTTCAAGAAGTCTGAATTGTATAGACGGCCCGGGCCGACATAGGCCTCCTGTTTCACGTGAAACAGTTGGGGGTCCGCATCGGGCGGCAACACGACCGGAATGACGGGCAGGGCGTATTTGAGCGCGAAATCAAGATCTCTCTGGTCGTGGGCGGGGCAGCCGAACACCGCCCCGGTTCCATACTCCATCAGGATGAAGTTCGCGATCCAGACCGGCAATTCCCATTTAGAATCAAAGGGATGTGTCACCCTCAAGCCAGTGTCGAAGCCGATCTTTTCGGCGGATTCGACCTCGAGTTCCGACGCGCCCCCCTTGCGGCATTCGGCGATGAACCCCGCGACGGCCGGCGTGTCGGCTGCAAGCTGTTCAGCCAGCGGATGATAAGGGCTGATGGCGACGAAGCTCGCTCCGTACAGGGTGTCGGGCCGGGTGGTATAGACCTCCACGCCGCCCGGCTGCGGCGATGCGGGTCGCGATCCCGCCGCGGCGCTGGCGAACGGGAACGCCAGCCGCAGCCCGCGAGAACGCCCGATCCAGTTCTCCTGCATCACCCGGACCTTGTCGGGCCAGCGATCCAGGCCCTTCAACCCCTCGATCAGTTCGTCGGCGTACTGCGTGATGCGCAGGAACCACTGCGTTAGCTGCCGGCGCTCGACTTCCGCGCCCGATCGCCAGCCGCGGCCCTCGATCACCTGTTCGTTCGCCAGCACCGTTTGGTCGACCGGGTCCCAGTTGACGAGACCTTCCTTGCGGTAGGCCAATCCCCGGCGCCACAGCTTCAAGAACCACGACTGTTGTCGGCCGTAATAGTCCGGGTCGCAGGTCGCCAACTCCCGCGACCAATCGATCGATAGACCGAGCCGCTTCAGTTCGTCCCGCATTGTGGCGATATTGTCGGCGGTCCATTCGGCGGGATCGATGCCCCGCTCGGCCGCCGCATTTTCCGCCGGCAGGCCGAAGGCGTCCCATCCCATCGGGTGGAGCACATTGTAGCCGCGCGCCCGTTTGAACCGGGCGACCACGTCGCCCATCGCATAGTTCCGGGCGTGGCCGACGTGCAGATGCCCCGAGGGATAAGGGAACATCTCCAACACATAGTATTTCGGCTTATCGGAGTTGTCCGGCGCGCGGAAGACACCGGCCGCGTCCCAGGCGGCCCGCCACCGGGGCTCGACCTCTTTTGGATTGTAACGGGCCATAGGCGAGAATCTGATCTAGGGGCTGCGGCGTCGCGACCGCCTGGGTGAGACGCCTGGGAACGGTGCGTCGGCGCGGGGCCGGCGCGCGGGGCTGGCCTGGAGCCGCGCGCCGGGCGGCATCGGCGGTCAGCCCTTGAGGTTCGACAAGCGAAGCTGGCGGGCCCGGGTCAGGATGGCGTTTTCGATATCCGTCGAGGTCTGGTCGGAGGTCGGCGACGCGGTCCAGCCGCCGGCCCCGTTGCTGACTTCCTTGAAGATGGTGACCGCCAGTCCGTCGGCGCGCAGCCGCGAATCGAGGATGTAGACCGTCGCCTTGAAGCGTTCGTCGGGCTTTTCGGGATTGACGTACCAGTCGGTGATGATCACCCCGCCGTAGGGATCCGCCGAAGCCAGAGGCATGAAGGCCAGGGTGTCCAGCGTCGCCCGCCATAGATAGGCGTTGACGCCGATGGCGGAAGCAGGTGCGGCTCTGGCCTGGGCGCCGCCGCCCAGCGGATGGGCCAGCCGGCCGCCGCACGCCGCCAGGCCCGACAGCGTCAGCGCGATGACCAGGACCCGCGCGCCTCGCGACACCTCTCCGCGCCCACAGGCCATGATCATCCGGTTCATCCTTCCACGCTCGCTCCGCCAAGCGGTTGCGTCTATAACATCCATGCGACAGCGCCAAACGGGAATCGCGTGGCGCGCCGGCCACAGGGGGCAATTCAATCGGCGGCCGGGCCAGGGAATCGGCGCCGAGCGGTTGACGTCCTGGGCTGCAGACCCCTAATCGAGATCGTAATGGGCTATCTGGAGTAGTCGCCGTCAGGGCGCAGGGGATCGATCGGTCTTGAGATGAAGACGGCGCGTGCCATTTTGGGAGCTATTGCGTTCGCTGGCGCCGCCGCCGGCATTGCGCAGGCGCAACCGACCGGCGGGACCCTGGTCCTTGCAGCCGCGGACTTTGCGTCTTCGCCCTACTACTCGAGCGTCACGGTCCCGGCCAGCCAGTTGGAATGGGATTCCCGCAAGGCCAGATGGGGACTGAAGCTCGGCGTCGAGCAGCATACTGATCGTGACGTGCAGTGGAAGGACGTCGCGCCGGGGGTGTTTTATAAGTTGACGCCGCGCCTGCATATCGGCGGCGCGGTCAGCCTTGCGCCCGACCAGATCGAGAACCAACGTCTCGGCGCGCCGCAGATGCCGGCCCCGCGCGTGCGTCTGGAAACCACCTTCAAGTTCTGAGCCGGATCGGGTGCTTCGTCCCGGCGGATAACGCCCGTTCGCCATCCGCCGACGGAAGGGGCTGACAAAGCCTCGGATGGCGATTATGTAGGTGTTTCTATCGTCCGTTGGCGCTGGATGGCGTTTACGAGCGGCGGCCCCTGAAAAGGCCAGCCGCTTTTTATTTGTCCTGAGAAGAGGCTTTGAGCGGGTTGCGCGGCAAGACCACTGACGACCTGAGACTACTGGAACTGCTTGACCCCGCGGCGCGGGCCGCTGGTTTTGAGATCGTTCGCTTGCGGTTGATGGGCGGCGAGCGGATGCGCCGGCTGCAGATCATGGCCGAACGGCCCGATGGAACGATGGTCGTGGAAGACTGCGGCGCGCTCGCCCGCGCCGTCTCGCAGTTGCTGGACGCCGCCGATCCGGTCAGCGGGCAATATCTGCTCGAGGTTTCCAGTCCGGGCATCGATCGCCCTCTGACCCGCCTGAAGGATTTCATCGCCTGGCAAGGCTGCGAGGCGCGAATCGAACTCGACCGGCTCGCCGAAGGCCGTAAACGCTTCAAAGGGGAGCTGGCCGGCGTCGAGGACGGCCACGTCGCCATCAATCTGGAGGGCGAGGCGGAGACGGCGATGCTGCCATTCGATTGGATCGTCGAAGCCAAACTCGTGCTCAATGATCAGCTTTTCGCGCGTGGAGCGGCGGCGCGGGCCGCTCGGCTCGACCCGGCCGCGCTGCCGGACCAACCTCATGCATCGAACCAACAGAAGGACCCGAGCCAATGACCGTCACCGGCATTTCCGCCAATCGGCTTGAACTGCTGCAGATCGCCGACGCGGTGGCGCGCGAGAAGTCGATCGAAAAGGAGATCGTCGTCGAGGCGATCGAAGAGGCGATCCAGAAGGCGGCGCGCTCGCGATACGGCGCCGAGCACGATATCCGGGTGCACATCGACCCCAAGACCGGTGAAACGACCATCACGCGGGTGGTCACCGTCGTGGAGGACGATGCCGAGGAGATCAACGAATATTCCCAGAAGCGCCTGACCGACGCCTTGCGCGACGACAAGGAGGCCGAGGTCGGCAAGACCTATACGGAATCCCTGCCCTTGTTTGAATTCGGCCGGGTCCAGACCCAGATGGCTCGCCAGGTGGTCACCGGCAAGGTTCGCGAGGCCGAACGCGAACGTCAATATGAAGAGTTCAAGGACCGGGTCGGCGAGATCGTCAACGGCGTCGCCAAGCGCGTGGAGTACGGCAACGTCATCGTCGACCTGGGGCGGGGCGAAGGCATCATGCGCCGCGACCAGTCCATTCCGCGCGAGAGTTTCCAGATCGGCGACCGGGTCCGCGCCTACATCTATGATGTCCGGCAAGAGACCAAGGGACCGCAGATCATGCTGTCGCGGGCCCACGGCGGGTTCATGGCCAAGCTGTTCGCGCAGGAGGTGCCGGAGGTCTACGATGGCGTCATCGAGATCCGCGCCGTCGCTCGCGACCCGGGCAGCCGCGCCAAGATGGCTGTGGTGTCCAATGATTCCTCGATCGATCCGGTCGGCGCCTGCGTCGGGATGCGCGGCTCGCGCGTGCAGGCGGTGGTCGCCGAGTTGCAGGGAGAGAAGATCGACATCATTCAATGGAGCCCCGACGAGGCCACCTTCCTGGTCAACGCCCTCGCGCCCGCCGAGGTGACCAAGGTGGTCATGGACGAGGAGGACGAGCGGGTCGAGGTGGTGGTGCCGGACGAACAGCTGTCTCTGGCCATCGGCCGGCGCGGCCAGAATGTGCGCCTGGCCAGCCAGCTCACCGGCTGGCAGATCGACATCATGACCGAGAGCCAGGAGAGCGAGCGTCGTCAGCGTGAATTCGCCGAGCGGACCGCGCTGTTCCAGGAGGCGCTCGACGTCGACGAGGTCATCGCTCAGTTGCTGGTGACCGAGGGATTTGTTTCGGTCGAGGACGTGGCCTACGTCGAACCCGGAGAGATCGCCGCGATCGAGGGCTTCGACGAGGATACGGCCGACGAGATCCAGGCTCGTGCCCGCGATTTTCTCGAACGTGAAGCGGCGGAATATGACGCCAAGCGGCGCGCGCTCGGCGTCGAGGACGGCGTCCTGGAGGTCGAGGGTGTCACCTTGCCGATGGCCGTCGCCCTCGGCGAGGGCGATATCAAATCCGTCGAGGACCTCGCCGGCCTGGTTCCGGACGACATGCGCGGCTGGTACGAGAACAAGGCCGGGGAGCGGGTCCGCGAGGCCGGGGTCCTGGAATCGTTCAACCTCAGCCCGGAAGCCGCCGAGGCGCTGATCATGCGCGCCCGCGTGGCCGCCGGGTGGGTCGACGCCGACGCCCTGATCGACACGACCCCCGAACCAGTGGAGCCCGAGGTGGATCCGATGGACGAAGCCCGCGCCGTGTTCGGCGAACGGGTGGGCTGATCCGCGCGGCCCCTGTGGAGACGCTCGCTCAGAGCCTTCGCATACGGCGGGACCTGGCCACGGGCGAGGTGATGGACGAGGCGCGATTGTTGCGTTTCGTCGTGGGGCCGGAGGGCGTGGTCACCCCTGATGTTGCCCGCAAGCTGCCGGGGCGCGGTCTCTGGGTGGCCGCCGATCGGCGGTCCGTTGAAACCGCCGTGCGAAAAAATCTGTTCTCGCGCGCCGCCCGCGGCAAGGTTTCCGCGCCCGCCGATCTGGCCGATCAGGTGGCGTCCCTGCTTCATCGGCGGCTGTTGTCCGCCCTTGGTCTTGCACGCCGGGCCGGGCAGCTTACCTACGGATTCGAGCGGGTTCACGCGGCGGTCAGCGCAGGCCGGGCCGCCTATCTCGTCGAGGCCGATGACGGTGCGCCCGATGGTCGGCGAAAGCTGTTGGCGGCCGCGCGTCGCTGCGTCGAAGCCGCCCAGATTGGTCGGCCTCTTCACGTCCGACGAATTGGGTTTGGCCTATAGGGGGCGAGACTGTGATACACACCGCCTTCCTTGCCGGACGAGGCGCCGATCGTTGGACGCGAAGATGTCGAGCGACTGTCGGGTTTTCGTCCGCTCTTTCCTGAGCGTTGGCGCGAGGAGCCTTGAGAGAAGGGACGGAGCGTCGTGGCGTTCCGGTCCTCTATTGGTGTTGGAGTGGTGCCGGATCGGCTTTGCGATCCGGTGAAGGATAGTCAAACGATCGCATGACGGACGACAATGACAAAGGCCGCGGGACTTCGACATCGGGCGGTCGCGCGCCGCTGACCCTGAAGCCGCGCACCAGCGGCGCGGTCAGCGCCGGCATGGTGAAGCAGAGCTTCAGCCATGGGCGCACCAAGACGGTGGTTGTGGAGACCAAGCGGCGCAGGGTCGATGCGCCCGGCGGCCGCTCCCCGACGCTTGCGCCCGAGCGCCGGCCGGCCTTCGAGGCGCGGCCGCCCGCGCCGCCGGCCCGACCCGCCGCGCGCGCCGCCGACGCCGGGGCCGCCCACGGCCTGTCGGAAGACGAACGTCGCGCCCGCCAGCGGGCGATCGAACTCGCGCGCCAGCAGCAGGAACGCCTGGCCGCCGAGCGTGAAGCCCGCGCCCGCGCCGAACAGCCGCCGGCCACGGTCGCCCCGCCCGCCCCGCCAATGGCGGCCCCGGCCGCGATGGCGGCCCCAGAGACCGCGCCCGCGCCGCCGGCGCCGGCGAGCCCGCCGCCGGTCGCCGCCGCGCCCCCGGCACCGCCCTGCACCGCCGCCGATCGGCCAGCCCGCCGCCGGCCGCCGCCACCGTAGCCTCGCCCTCGCCCTCGCCCGTCGCAACAGCCGCCGAAGGCTGCGGTCGCGCTCGCCCAGCCCGCCGCGGCGCCCGCCGCGCCCGTCGCCGCGGCGCGCCAGGCGACGCCTGTCCGACCGCCGGCCCCGCAGCGCGTGGCCGGCGACCGTCGCGCGCTTCGGCTCCCGGCCAGACCCGCACCTATGAACCGGGCCGCGAGCGCCGCGACGAGCGGCCCTCGACCACCACCTACCGGCCGGAGCGGGCCGCTCCGAATGTCGCCTTCAACCAACGGGGGGCGCGACCCGACGCGCCGCGACCCCGCGCCGACGCCGGAGCGCCGCAACGGCCGCCCCGCGAGGGCGGCGGCCGTGAGACCAGCGCGCCGCGCGGCGACCGACCCGCCCGGCCCGGCGAAACCGTGCGCTACTCGGCGCTGGCCCCACGGCCGCCCGCGTGACGGCGCTCCCCGCGCCGGCGGCCCGCGACCGCCGGGCGGAGCCCGGCCGGCTGTGGCCCCGGCGACGCCCGAGATCCAGCGCGCCACCCGCCAGGCCCCGCGCCCGGGCAGCCTGAATCTCGACCGGCGACCGGACTTCGACGAAGAAGACGCCGCGCGCAGGGCAAGGCCGGTCCGGGCAAGGCGGTGTCCCGCACCCGGGGCGAACCGAAGCGCCGCGAAGGCCGGCTGACCATTCAGGCCGTGGCCGGTGACGACGAGGGCGCGGTCGAACGCATGCGTTCCCTGGCGTCGGTGCGGCGGGCTCGTGAACGTGAACGCGAGAAACGCAAGGGCGGCGGTCAGGAAGGCGTCAAGGCCGCTCGCGAGGTGGTCATCCCGGACATCATCACCGTGGGCGAACTCGCCAACCGGATGGCGACCCGTGGCGTCGAGGTGATCAAGTTTCTGGCTCGCGAGGGCCTGATGCTGAAGATCACCGACGTGATCGAATCCGACACGGCCGAACTGGTGGCCACCGAATTCGGCCACACGGTTCGCCGGGTGTCCGAAAGCGATGTGGAGACCGGCTTCCTGGCTGACGAGGACGTCGACGACCATCTGTTGCCCCGCCCGCCGGTGGTGACGGTCATGGGCCACGTCGACCATGGCAAGACCAGCCTGCTCGACGCCTTGCGAGCCACCGATGTCGCCGGCGGCGAGCACGGCGGCATCACCCAGCACATCGGCGCCTATCAGGTCAGGCTGGCCGATGGCGAGCGGGTCACATTCCTGGATACGCCAGGCCACGCCGCGTTCAGCGCCATGCGCGCCCGCGGCGCCAACATCACCGACATCGTCATCCTGGTGGTGGCGGCCGACGACGGGGTGATGCCGCAGACCATCGAAGCGATCCAGCACGCCAAGGCTTCAGGCGCGCCGATCATCGTGGCCATCAACAAGATGGACAAGCCCGACGCCAACCCCACGCGGGTGATCAACGAGCTGCTGCAGCATGAAATCGTGGTGGAGGGCCTGGGTGGTGAAACCCAGGTTGTCGAAGTGTCGGCCCTCAAGAAGACCGGGCTGGACGACCTGATCGAGGCGATCCTGGTCCAGGCCCAGGTGATGGAGCTTCGCGCCAATCCCGACCGGACCGCCGAGGGTGTGGTCATCGAGGCCAAGCTCGATCGCGGCCGCGGGGCCGTGGCGACCGTCCTGGTCAAGCGCGGCACGCTGCGACGCGGCGACATCGTCGTCACCGGGGCCAACTACGGTCGCGTGCGCGCCCTGCTCAACGAGCGGGACGAACAGGTTTCCGAGGCCGGCCCGTCGGTGCCGGTGGAGATTCTCGGACTCGACGGGGCGCCCGATCCGGGCGAGCCGTTCGCGGTCGTCGAGAGCGAAGCGCGGGCGCGCGAACTGACGGAATATCGTGTCCGGCTGAAGCGGGAGCGGTCGTTGGCCCCGGTCGGCGCCGGCGGATCGCTGGCCGACATGATGGCCAAGCTCGCCGACAAGAAGGTTTCGGAACTGCCCGTGCTGGTCAAGGCCGACGTGCAGGGATCGGCCGAGGCGATCGTGGGAGCGCTCGCCAAGCTCGCCACCGACGAAGTGCGCGCCCGCGTCATCCTCTCGGGGGCCGGCGGCATCAACGAGAGCGACGTGATGCTCGCCAAGGGCGCCGGCGCGCCGATTCTGGGCTTCAACGTCCGCGCCTCGAAACAGGCTCGCCAGCTCGCGGAGCATGAAGGCGTCGAGATCCGCTATTATGCGATCATCTACGACCTGCTGGACGACATCAAAGGCGTGCTCTCGGGCATGCTGGCCCCGATCCAGCGCGAAACCTTCCTGGGCGCGGCCGAAGTCCTGCAGGTCTTCGACATCTCCAAGGTCGGCAAGATCGCCGGCTGCCGGGTCCGCGAGGGCGTGGTCAGGCGCGGGCGCCCGCGTCCGGATCATCCGTCAGGATATCGTGGTGCTCGAACTGGGCACCCTGCAGACGCTCAAGCGCTTCAAGGATGAGGTCCCCGAGGTGATTTCCGGACAGGAGTGCGGCATGGCGTTCGCCGGCTTCCAGGACATCAAGGAAGGCGATTTCATCGAGTGCTTCACCGTCGAGGAGATCAAGAGGTCGCTTTAGGCCTCGCCTTCCGGGCGGCGGCAAAGCGCGGTCAGTCCCGGCCGCGCCGCCTCGTCCGCGCACGGTCGGCCTTGGCGGCCTGCAGCAACTGCCGCTTGTTGGCGGCGCGCACCGCGGGATCCTCGCGGCCGATCAGGACAGCCAGCTCCCGGCGCAGCTTCTGGAATCCCAGCCAGCGTCCCTCGTCGAGCTCGCCGGCCGCCAGCGCGGCCCTGACGGCGCATCCCGGCTCGTTCGAATGGCCGCAGTCGCCGAACCGGCAGCCGGCGGCCAGCAGATCTATGTCGGCGAACGTCGCCGCCACGCCCGCCTCGCCGTCCCAGATGCCGATTTCCCGCATCCCGGGCGTGTCCAGCAGCAGGCCGCCGCCGGGCAACAGCAGCAATTCGCGATGCGAGGTCGTGTGTCGCCCGCGTCCATCCGCCTCGCGGATCGTCTGGGTCGCCATCCGTTCGGCGCCCAACAGGACATTGGCCAGGGTCGACTTGCCGGCCCCGGAGCTGCCGACCATCACCGCCGTCGTCCCGGCCGTGAGATATCGCCAAACCGCCGCCAACCCTGCGCCGGTCAGAGACGACAGGGCATGCACCGGCGCGCCGCCGGCGAACGCGGTCACCGCCTCGAGCGCGGCGGGGACATCGTCGCACAGGTCGGCCTTGGTCAGCAGGACCACCGGCGCCGCGCCGCTGCGCCATGCCGCGGCCAGGTAACGTTCGAGCCGTCGCGGGTTGAAATCCGCGTTCAGCGACGCCATCAGCAAGGCAACGTCGACATTGGCCGCCACCACCTGCAGCCCGCCGGCCGATCCCGCCGCCGTTCGAACAAAGGCGGTCCGGCGGTCGAGAACCTGATGGATGGTGGCGTTCCCGGCCGGCGCCGCGGTGAACGCCACCCAGTCGCCCGCGACCGGATACCCCCCCTTGGGCGCGTCGCGCGCCAGATTGCCACTGATTTCCGCCTTGATCTCCCCGGCCGCCGTCGCCAGGCCATACAGGTTGCGCTGCTGCAGGATGACCCGACCCGGGACGTGTCCGGCCGCGGCATACGGCGCGAACCGCCGCTGTAGCGCGTCGCTCCAGCCGTAGGTTTCTAACAACGGGGCGGCCCTTCGGTCGGCATGGCGTGGCGCCGCCGATCGCAGCGGGGTCGCATCTAACGGCGGCGAAGAGCGCGGCTGAACACAGAGCTTTTCACCGAACCGCCTTCCCGTCTCTAGCGCGTCCGAGCCTAGTCTCGCCTGATCGGCCTCGTCAATCCGTCGCGATCGGCCGCGCGGCCGGCCTGACCCCACGCCCGGCGCCGCCTTGGCGGCTTGCGCCGGCCGGCGCAAGTGTCGAGGATGCCACGAGAGTTTCGCGACACACGGGGCGCCACGCAAATGTCCGAACACCACCGGCCGCTCGCGCCGCCGACCCTGCTGCGCGTTCTCGGCCTGGCCTTCGGGCTGGCGGCGGTGGTCGGCGGCATGGTCGGCTCGGGCATCATGCGCGCGCCTGGGGTGGTGGCGAAGGGTATCGTCAGCCCGCCACTGATCCTGCTCGCCTGGGCGATCGGTGGCGCGATCGCCCTGCTGTCGGCCATGCCGCTGGTCGAAGCGGGCGCGTCCGTTCCGATGGCTGGCGGCCCTTATCCGATCACCCGCCGCGCTTTCGGACCGACCGCCGCCTTCCTGGCGGGCTGGATCAGCTGGCTGCAATATGTCGCGTCCAGCGCCTTCATCTCGGTGGTGTTCGGCGAATATGTCCACCGTCTGGGCATGGCGCCCGGCGTGCCGACCTCCGGGCTGGCGGTCGGCCTTCTCGCGACCGTGGCGCTGGTCAACTGCCTGGGAACCCGCTTCAGCGGCTCGTCGCAAAGCCTCGCCAGCGCCATCAAGGGCGGCGCCTTCGTGATCCTGGCGATCATCCTGTTCCTGTCCCGCCAGGCGCCGCCGTCGCCGGCGGCGATCGACCACGGGTCGTTGCGGGGCCTGTCCGGCGTCGCCGCCGTGGTGATGGCGATCCGGGTGATCTACCAGACCTATGCCGGCTGGGACGCCGCGATCTACTTTTCGGAGGAGGTGCATCGCCCGGACCGCAACGTGGCGCGGGCGACGTTCGGCGGGATCATCGCGGTCACCGTTTTGTATGTGGTGATCAACGCCGGCGTGCTGCACGTGTTGAGTCCCGCCGCGATCGCCGGCTCGCAACTCGCCGTCGGCGATGCCGCCAAGGTGTCTCTCGGCCCGGTCGCCGACACGGTGATCACCGCCATCGGCCTGTTCTCATTGGCGGCCATCGTCAATCTCCAGACCATGACCTCGCCTCGCATAACCTTTCGCATGGCCAGGGACGGGGCCGCCCCGACCTCGCTCGCGCGGCTCGCGCCTGGCGGCGCCCCGTGGCTGGGGGTGGTCGTGGCGGCGGGTGCGTCCGCGCTGTTCGCGGCGACCGGTGGCTATGAAAGCATCGTGCGCATCTACGCGCCCTGGTCGATGGCTTCGATCCTGGTCGTCTGTCTGTGCGCGATCCGTTTGCGAGTGGCCGAGCCGGACCTGCCGCGGCCCTGGAAGATGCCGCTGTTTCCATGGATCGCCATTGGCGGGGCGCTGATCCAGGCCAGCCTGATCGTCGTCGTGGTCTGGGACGACCCGGTGGCCGGGCTGTTGTCGGCCCTCGCGGCCGTGGCGCCATTGCCGATCTATCTGCTATTCGGCGCGGGATGGCGCCGATCGGCCGAAGGACTTTGAGCCGGCGTCCGTCGAGGTTAGGCTTTCGGGGCCTGCTCGACGCGCCTGGCCGGGCCCGACGAACGGTTCTGAGCGGTGATGGCATGAAAAGGGGAGGCGGCCGGTGAACCATGACGCGGCGTTGCAGGACTACCAGAGGTTCGACTTCACCGATCCGCAGGATCGTTGGACCCGGCCGGTCTGGCGTCGTGGCGCCGGACCGGCGGTGATCGTCATCCACGAGATGCCCGGGCTGCACCCCCTGGTGATCCGCTTCGCGGACCGGATCGCCGCGGCCGGCATGACCGTTTTTTGTCCCAGCCTGTTCGGCGAGCCGGGACGGCCGCCCACGGTACCCTACGCGCTCGGTACGATGCTGCGGGCGATCTGCATCCGGCGCGAGTTCGACGTCTGGGCCACCGACCGGTCCAGCCCGATCGTCGATTGGCTGAGGGCGCTGGCCGCCCGGGCGCATGGCGAATGTGGCGGCAAGGGCGTCGGCGCGGTGGGCATGTGTTTCACCGGAAATTTCGCCCTGGCGATGATGACCGAACCTTCGGTGGTCGCCCCGGTGATGGCGCAGCCATCGCTGCCGCTGTCGCTGGCATCGAAGCGGCGGGCCGCCGCCATCGGCGTCTCGCCCGCCGAGGTCGCCTGCGCCAGGCGGCGGTTCGCCGACGAAGACCTGTCGCTGATCGGCCTGCGCTTCCATGGTGACGCCCTGGCGCCCGATGCGCGTTTCGATACGCTCAGGTCGACCTTCGGCGCGGCGTTCGAGGCGATCGAGATTCCGGCGGCGGATGCCCGCCAGGACCCGCGGATGGCCCCGCATTCGGTGCTGACCCTGCACCTGAAGGACGACGACCCGGACGGCCCGACCAAGCGGGCCGAACAGCGGGTCATCGAATTCTTTCGTCAACGTACCGGCGCTTGAGGCTGCGACCATGAAACTGCACAAAACCGGGCCGGCGTTGCGCGCGGCGATCGTCTTGCTGGGTCTGTGGGCCACCGCCGCCACGGCCGCGCCGACCGTCACGGTCGACAGCGGTGTGCTGATCGGCTCGGCGGCCGGAGAGGTCTCGTCGTACAAGGGCGTACCCTACGCCGCCGCCCCCGTCGGCGCGCTCCGATGGTCCCCGCCGCGGGAGCCGCCGGCCTGGTCCCGTCCGCGCAAGGCCGACGCCTACGGACCGGTCTGTCCCCAGCCGATGAATCCCGACGGCTCGCCTAATCTCGGCGGAGCCGGCGGGCCCGCCAGCGAGGACTGCTTGTTCCTCAACGTCTGGGTCCCGCTCAAAGCGGCCAAGGCCCCGGTGATGGTCTGGCTGCACGGCGGCGGCAACACCGAGGGGGCGGGATCGGTCGGCGCCTACGACGGTTCGGCGTTCGCCCGGGACGGAGTGATCCTGGTCAGCCTCAACTATCGTCTCGGCCCGCTCGGATTCTTCGCCCATCCCGCCCTGACCAAGGCCGCCGCGCCCGGCGAGCCCCTGGTCGGCTATGGCATTCTCGACCAGATCGCCGCTTTGCGATGGGTCAGGCGCAACATCGCCGCGTTCGGCGGCGATCCGGAAAACGTCACGGTGTTCGGCGAATCGGCCGGCGGCATCGACACCCTGGTCCTGATGGCCTCGCCGCTGGCCAAGGGCCTGTTCGCCAAGGCGATCGTCGAATCCGGGCTCGGCTGGGCCCCACCGAAGACCCTGGCGAGGGCGGAGTCGCAAGGTCGGGCCCTGGCGGTCAGGGCCGGCGCGCCGGCCGACGCCACGCTGGAACAGCTCCGCGCGCTTCCTGTCTCGGCGCTGGCCAATGCCGACGAACGGGAAGACTATAGTCCGGCCATCGACGGCCACCTGCTGACCCGCTCGGTCAGCCAGGCGTTCGCCGAGGGCTCTGCTGCGCGCGTTCCCCTGATGATCGGAACCAACAGCTATGAGGCCTCGCTGATGGGTTCGCTGAAACTGCCCCCGGCGGCGGTGCTGGCCGCCACCCCGCCGTCGATCAAGGCCGCCTATGCCGACGAACCGGATGACGCCGCCAAGGCGGCGGCGATCTTCACCGACAGTTTCATGGGCGCGCCCGGACGCTGGGTGGCGGCGCAGGCCGCCGATGGCCCGTCCTACCTGTATCATTTCGCCTATGTGCTCGACATGCAGCGCGGCAAGGTCCGCGGGGCCGGGCACGACAGCGAGATCCCGTTCGTGTTCGACAGCTGGTCCAGCCTCGGCGCTCTCGGGACCGGCCTGAAGCTGAGCGATCAGGACAAGTTGATGACCTCGATCGTCCACTCGTGCTGGGTGGCCTTCGCCAGGACCGGCAAGCCGACCTGCACCGGCGCGCCCGCCTGGCCGCCCTACGATCGCGCCAGCGATCGGCTGATGCACTTCGACACGTCGATCGGCGTCGAGGCCCATTTCCGCAAGGCGCAATACGACGCGCTGGAAGCGGCGATGCTGCCGACCTTGCAACTGGCCAGGTGAGGCGACCGCGGGGCCGACCGGAACCATCGCGTAGCAAGGGGACTTTGCTGCTACGGACTGTTACAGTGAGGTTTGGCTTCGAAACCGCCCCAGACGGCGGCCGACGCGGGATATGACGGGGTCAGCCACGGTGAAGGATCGCAGGATTGCCCTGCTGCGGGGCATCAACGTCGGTCGGGCCAAGCGCGTGGCCATGGCCGACTTGCGCGCCGTGGTCGAGAGCCTGGGCTATGGCGAGGTCCGCACCGTGCTGAACAGCGGCAATCTGGTGTTCAGCGCGCCCGGCGAATCCGCCGACCGCGCGGCGCAGCGCATCGAGGCCGCCCTGCCCGCGGCCCTGGGCGTGGCCTCGAAAGTCACCGGCCTGAACGGCGAAACCCTCGCCACCATCGTGGCGGAAAATCCCCTCACCCACGGCGCCGGCAGTCCGTCCCGCCTGATGGTGGTATTTCTGGCCAAGGCGGCCGACCGCGGCAAACTCGACTCCCTGATCGGCCATGACTGGACGCCCGACAACCTCGGGGTCGGATCGCGCGCCGCCTACCTCTGGTGTCCCCAGGGGTTCCTGGTCAGCCGTCTCGCCGAAGCGGCGGGCCGCGCGTTGGGCCCGGCCGCCACTACCCGCAACTGGGGCACCGTCATGAAGCTGCACGCCCTGGCCTGCGGCTGACCGAGGCCGGCGCCGCGGCCGCGGGCCGGTCGATATCCAGCTTCAGGCGTTGCAGGACACCTTTCGCCGCCGCCACGCCGGTGGCGAAACACGCTTGCAGCAGATAGCCGCCCGTCGGCGCTTCCCAGTCGAGCATCTCGCCGGCGACGAACACGCCGGGCAGCGCTCGGAGCATCAGGCTGTCGTCGACCGCCGACCAGAGCACGCCGCCGGCCGATGAAATCGCCCGCTCGATCCCTTGCGTCCCGGTCAGCATCAACGGGAGGTGTTTGATCGCATGGGCCAGGGTCTCGGGTCCGACGCCCTGGCTGGTTTCGCGCAGCAGGTTGACCGCGAGCGGGCTGAGAGCCGCCGCCTTGCGCAGGAAGCTGGACAGCGACTGGGCGCCCCTGGGCCGCGACAGCCTGTGGCGCAACTGTTCTTCCGTGACGTCCGGCCGCAGGTCGATTTCCAGCCTCGCCCGGCCGTGACGCGCGAGCGCGTCGCGCAGCGGCGCCGAAAGGGCGTAGATTGCGCCGCCTTCGATGCCGTAGGCCGAGATCAGCGCCTCGCCGCGCACCGACTGGCCGGCGAAGCTCAGTCTGACGGTCTTCAGCGGCGCGCCGGCGAACCGCGAACGGAAGGTCTCGCTCCAATCGACCCGGAAGCCGCAATTGGCCGGTTGCAAGGGGGCGGTCCCGACACCCTCGGCTCGCAGGATCTCCACCCACGCCCCGGTCGAACCCAGCCGCGGCCAGCTCGCCCCGCCCAACGCGAGAACCACGGCGCCGGGGTGTTCGGGCGGCCGCTCGCGAAACATCAGCGCCCCCTCCGCATTCCAGCCGAGCCATTCGGCGCCCGGCGCGAACCGCACGCCCTGGTCCTTCAGGCGCCGCAGCCACGCCCGCAACAGCGGCGAGGTCTTCATCGCGATCGGAAACACCCGGCCGCTGGACCCGACGAAGGTCGCCTGACCGAGGCCTTCGGCCCAGGCGATCAGGGCGTCGGGCGAAAACGCGTCCAGATGGGGCGCCAACCGGCCGGCCGCCTCGCCATAGCGCGGCGTGAACGCCGTCAACGGCTCGCTGTGCGTCAGGTTGAGGCCGCCGCGGCCCGCCATCAGCAGCTTGCGACCGAAACTCGGCATGCGCTCATGGACCGTGACCTCGCAGCCCCCGATGCTGAGCGTTTCCGCCGCCATCAGCCCCGCAGGCCCGCCGCCGATCACCGCGACCTCGGGGCCCCTGGCGCAGGTCATCGCCGTTCATCTCCAGCACCGGAGCGGCGGGCGCTAAAACAATCCATCGATGTCGCCATCGGCGGTCACGTGGATGCGCTCCGCCGCCGGATGGCGCGGCAGGCCCGGCATGGTCAGGATATCGCCGCAGATCGCCACCACGAAGCCGGCGCCGGCCGACAGCCGCACGTCGCGGACGTGACACGTCATGACCTTCGGGCGCGCCCAGCCGCTCCGGGTCGGTGGAGAAGCTGTACTGGGTCTTGGCCATGCACACCGGCAGATGGCCAAAGCCGGCCTTGCGCCAGCGCGACAGCTGCGCTGCGCACCCGCTGTCGGCGGTGATCCGTTCGGCGCGATAGATCCGCCGGGCGACGGTCTCCATCTTGTCCCACAGGCTGAGCGCGTCGGATACAGCGGCGCGAACCGCGCGCTTGCGCGGCTCGGCCATCGCCGCGACGCCGCGCGCCAGGTCCTCCGCGCCGGCCCCGCCCTCGGCCCAATGCCGGCACAGGGCGATCTCCACCCGCTCCCGCTCGGCCGAACGCCCGCAACTCGGCGATCTCCGCCTCGGAGTATCGTGCGAGAAGGCGTTGATCGCGATCATCGTCGGCACCCCGAAGTGGCGGATGTTCTCCAGATGGCGGCGCAGGTTGGCGCATCCGCGGCGCAGCGCCTCGACATCTTCCCGCGTCAGATCGGACCTGCGCCGACGCCGCCGTTCATCTTCAGCGAGCGGATGGTCGCGACGATCACCGCCGCGCGGGGGCGCAGGCCGGCCTGGCGGCACTTGATGTCGAAGAACTTCTCGGCCCCGAGGTCGGCGCCGAAGCCCGCCTCGGTGACCACATAGTCGGCCAGCCGCAACCCGGCGCGGGTGGCGATCACCGAGTTGCAACCATGGGCGATATTGCCGAACGGCCCGCCATGGATCAGCGCCGGATTGCCCTCCAGGGTCTGCACCAGATTGGGCGACAGCGCGTCTTTCAGCAGCGCCGTCATCGCCCCGTCGGCCTTGAGGTCGGCGCGGGTCACCGGCTGCCCGCCGCGGTCGTAGCCACGATGATCCGCGCCAGGCGGGCGCGAAGATCGTCAGGTCGTCGGCAAGGCAGAGGATCGCCATCACCTCGGAGGCGACGGTGATGTCGAACCCGGTCTCCGCCGGCGCGCCGTTGCCCCCCAGACTGCTGACGATCTCGCGCAGGGCGCGGTCGTTCATGTCCATCACGCGGCGCCAGACGACCCGGCGGGGATCGATGTCCAGGGCGTTGCCCCAATAGATATGGTTGTCGACCATCGCCGCCAGCAGGTTGTGGGCCGTGGTGATGGCGTGGAAGTCGCCGGTGAAATGCAGGTTGATCTCGTCCATCGGGGCCACCTGAGCCCGGCCGCCGCCGGTGGCCCCGCCCTTCTGACCGAAGCACGGCCCCAGCGACGGTTCGCGCAGGCAGATTGCGGTCCGCTTGCCGATCCGATTGAGCGCATCGCCCAGGCCGATGGTGGTGGTGGTCTTGCCCTCGCCGGCTGGCGTGGGGCTCATCGCGGTGACCAGGATCAGCTTTCCGGTCGGCCTGTCGGCCAGCGAGGCCAGGAACCCGGCGTCGATCTTGGCCTTGTGGCGGCCATACGGACTGAGGGCGCCGGCTGTGATGTCCAGCTTCGCGGCGATCTCGGCGATCGGCCTGAGCCGGACCGCGCGGGCGATTTCGATGTCGCTGGGCAAGATGTCCCCCCGCAAGCGGCGCGGCCCATCGCACCGCTCGTCGCCCGTCGCAGACAACGGCCGCTCTGTCCAGACTGCGGCGCCTCCGCCGCGGTGGTTGATTTTTCCCGCCGTTCGGGTTGGAGTACCGGCTGGCGACCGTCGGCGAACGGCGGGGCCGGAGGTGACCCGATGGATCTGATGACGCACGACGCCCCCCTGGCCGAGGCGACCGGCGGCGGAAGGGAACATTTCGACGTCCTGATCGTCGGCGCGGGCATCTCCGGCGTGGCCGGCGCCTATCATCTACAGACCCAGAACCCCGGCACGACCTTCGCCGTCCTGGAGTCCATGGAATCCTTCGGCGGCACCTGGCTCAGCCACCGCTATCCGGGCATTCGCTCCGACAGCGACCTCTACACCTTCGGCTACCGCTTCAAGCCGTGGGTCGGGCCGCCGATCGCCCTGGCCGACGAAATCCGCAAATACATGGGCGAGGTGATCGAAGACAACGATCTCGACCGCCATATCCGCTACGGCCACAAGGTGCGCTCGGCCGCCTGGTCGAGCGCCGACAACCACTGGGCCGTCGTCGCCGAAGGCCCGGACGGCCGCGAGGCGCGTTTCACCGCCGGCTTTCTGCTGATGTGCCAGGGCTATTACCGGCACCGCGAGGGCTATACCCCGCGGTGGGCGGGCATGGACGACTTCAAGGGCGTCATCGCTCATCCGGAGAACTGGCCGGCGGATCTCGACTACGCCGGCAAGCGCGTCGTCATCATCGGTTCGGGCGCCACGGCGGCGACCATGGCCCCGGCCATGGCCGACAAGGCCGCCCACGTCACCGTGCTGCAACGCTCGCCGACCTATTTCATCGCTCAGCCGAACCAGAATGAATTCATGGAGCTGCTGAAGCCGCTCGGCCTGGACGCGCATCTGGTGCACGAAATCGTGCGCCGAAAAGTGGTGGTCGATTTCGACGAACTCACCCGCCGCTGCTTCGAGGACACCGAGGCCGTGACCGCCGAACTGCTCGCTGGTCTGGAAGCCTTCATCGGCCCCGAGGAGGTCAGGAAGCATTTCACCCCCACCTACCGGCCGTGGCGCCAGCGTATCGCCATTCTTCCCGACGGCGACATGATGCAGGAGATCCAGAAGGGCCGCGTCAGCATGGTCACCGACCACATCGACCGCTTCGTGCCGGACGGCATCCTGCTGAAATCCGGGCAGGTGGTCGAGGCCGACATCATCGCCACGGCCACCGGCTTCAACATGAACGCTCTCGGCGACATCGACTTCAGCATCGACGACAGGCCGCTGGCGCTCAATGAGACCGTCACCTATCGCGGAACCATGTTCACCGGAGTCCCCAACCTCGCCTGGGTGTTCGGCTATTTTCGCAACAGCTGGACCCTGCGCAGCGAACTGATCGCCGATTTCGTCTGCCGCCTCCTCAAGCACATGCAGGCGACGGGCGCCCGCCGCGTCGAGGTCGGCCTGCGGCGCGAAGACCACAACATGCCGCTCGGCCCGTTCATCGACCCGGAAAACTTCAACGCCGGCTACCTGTTGCGCGGACTGCCGATCCTGCCGCAGCGCGGTGACAAGCCGGAATGGCAGCACACCCAGGACTACTGGTGGGAAAAGGACGAATTCCCGAAGATCGACCTGGACGGCGAGGAGTTCCGCTACGCCTGACTTCGACCGGCCGCGCTCCAGCTGGACATTCGCTTGCCCGCGTCTTGCCGCTAGCGCTCGAGTCTCTCTGCCGAACAGCGGCTTCAGCGCGCCATGGGGGCCGCGCCCCATCGCCGGCTGATTGTGGTCCTCGGTATTGAACTCGCCCAGCGCGCGAATGCGTCGCCCCCGGCGTTCCGTTGCCTGGCCACAGTCGTAGCCGGGATGTTTTGAGCCAAGGGCACGGTGCTCCGAACGAGGGCTCACCACCTCAGGCATTGCCGGGGTCCGCTGTATGACGGAAATCCCGGGTCCCTGCGAATGTCGGCTTCATGCACGCAGTCCAACGGTGAGAATCGACCCATCTCCGTCGCTGGCTGCGTCCGCCTCCTGCGTGCCGCCGAGCCTAACCCGAGCGGCGAGTTCCGGACTTACTACTCGTCACTGGCGTAACCCGAGCCTGCCATTGAACCCGGAACACCGTCAGGGTAGGCCATCACCACAGTGTCCTAGGTTGACGCCGACGTGGATGATGACGGCGGCGACGAGGACTGAGGGGGCTCGATGGTCGCCAAGACGATACGCACGGGCAAGCTCGGCAAGATCGAGCTGCGTTTGGTCGACATGAACGGCGTCCTTCACGGCATCGCGGACGAGGGCGCCAAGCGCATCGTCCACATTCAGCGCGACGTCGGGGAGGACGCGGACCGGGTCTGGACGCGGCTTCACGACGAGGTCGCCAAAAAGAGCGTCAGCTATTTCGGCTATCACGGAGCCCGGACGCGATTCCTCAAGTATTTTCCCGGCGGTTTTGCGTCGGACGCCTATGTCGGCACCGGAGACAAGAATGGGACGGGCGAGCGCGCCTATAAGCTCGCGGCCAAGGCCAGGCTAGAGGCGACCGTCACGCCTGAGGCCGCCGCGACTGGATCCGGTTTCGCCGATGCGGTGATCCAGGCCTTCGTCGACACCAATCTGCTTGAGCCCAAGTTCGAAATTCCCAAGGTGGGGCAGGTCATGCGCGGCCCGAATGGTAACGACTTTATCCGTGGCGCGGCGCGCTTCGCGCTCGGGGACATCAAGGGCGGCCTGGCCGAGATGGAGAAGGCGGCCAAACCGCACGACGCGGCAAAGTGGACCCTCGTCACCTATCTGCCCTTCCTGTGGCGACCTGAGGCACACGTCTTCCTCAAGCCGCAGGTGACGAAGGACTACGCCGAGCGCGTGGGGCATTGCTTCCCGGAAGCCTATGAGCCCACGCTGCGGCCCGAGGTCTATGCGAGCCTATTGGATCTCTATGCCAAGACCGGCGCGGCGATCGCCGACCTAGCCCCTCGCGACAACATCGACATCCAGGGCTTCATCTGGGTTGTGGGCAAATATACGAACGAGCACCCAGGCGCATAACGGCAGGAAACCACCCTCTGCCGCCGATCAAATCGCCCGCTTTCCGGCTCTGTGGTGCTGTCCAGGCAATGGCGTTCTTGTCGAGGCGTTATCGAATGCCAGCGCCAAGCGTCATCATCCCGCCTTGTTTCCCCGCTCGCCTCCGCGAAGGTCAGTGCGCCGGAGCCTCCATCGCCCTCGACCACGCCGCCACCAGGTCCCCTGCCGCGCCCGAGCCGAACACATAGCGGTCCGGCCTCACCAGCACCGCGTCGACGCGCCGCTCGTCGAGCCAGTCCGCTAGGCTTTCGGCGAACGGTCGCATCGCCGCGCAGGTCAGCGGGGCCGCCGTCACCCCCGGCGCATGAACGCCACTTTCCGTCCGGCTGATCAGCCACGCGCCGGCCCCGGCCGCGTCGTCCAGCCGCGAGCCGTCCGCCGCCCAAGGCTGGGGAAACACCTCGCCCGCCCCCGGCGACCCGGCCATCAGGCAGCCGCCGGTCAAGGGCGGCGCGCCGACGGGACGGGCGGGCGCGGTTCCCTCGGCGCGCTGCGCCAGCATCGCCGCGTCGCGCGCGGCGGCGGCGGCCGGATCGGTGATGCACACCGTGCGGCCCATCATCAGGGCCAGGTCGATGAACGCGCGTACGTGCGGCTCGCGTTCGGCCTGATAGCTGTCGAGCAGGGCCTCGCCGGCCTCGCCCCGCGCCACCGCGCTCAGTTTCCAGGCCAGATTGGCGGCGTCGCGCAGGCCGGCGCACAGGCCCTGGCCGGCGAACGGCGGGGTCTGATGGGCCGCGTCCCCGGCCAGCAACACCCGTTCGCGCCGCCAGTCCGTCGCCACCAGGGCGTGAAACCGGTACACGGCGGAGCGCTCCAGGCTCACCGCGCCCTCGACGTTCCACGGTCGCAGCAGCGCGTCGATGAACGCGGGGGCGGACACCTGCTCAGGCGTCTCTCGCGGCAGCATCATGAATTCCCAGCGGTGCCGGCCGGCGCCCATCAGCACGCAGGTGGTCGGCCGGGCCGGATCGCAGATCTGCAGATTCAGGTCGGGTAGTCGGGAGGCGTCATGCACCAGGGTGTCGATCACCAGCCACGGCTCGTCGAACCGCAGATCGTCCAGCCCGATGCCGGCCAGCTCGCGCACCCCGCTGCGGGCCCCGTCGCAGCCGACCAGATAGCGCGCCCGCACGACCTTTTCGCCCGCCGCCGTCGAGAACCGGGCCGCCACGCCGGCCTCCGAGGCCCCCAGGGCCGTCAGCGTCCAGCCGTCGCGCAGGTCGGCGGTCTCGGCCCGGGCCAGCCGCTCCCGCAACGACGCCTCCAGCGAAGGCTGGTGGATCATGTTCGACGGCGGCCAGCCGCTGGCGGTCCGCGCGCCGGTCGTATCGAACCGCAGCAGCAATTCGCCCGACGCGGTCAGGAAATCGTAGCGCGCGGCCACGCGCGAGGTCGCCATCACCGCCTCGGCGGCGCCGACCGCCTGCAGGATGCGCACGACCTCGTGGTCGATGTGCGCCGCGCGGGGCAGGGGATAGATACCGTCCGCCTTGTCGGCGGCGATCACGCTCAGTCCCTCCCTCGCCAGCAGCAGGGACAGGGTCACGCCGACGGGACCGGCGCCGATCACCAGCACGTCGCAATCGAAGGCCACGGATCAGGCTTCCGCCGCCAGGGTGGCCTCGATATGGCCCAGGCCCGCGATCTCGCAGCGCACGACGTCGCCGGGTTGCAGGAAACGCTTGGGCTCCATCGCCGCGCCGACGCCGGCCGGCGTGCCGGTGAAGATCACGTCGCCCGGCTCCAGCGTCATCGCCTGCGACAGATGCTCGATCTGATCGTAGAGGTCGAACACCAGGTGGCGAGTGTTGGAGGATTGCCGCAACTCGCCGTTCACCCGGCATTCGAGATCGAGCCCGTGCGGGTCGGGAACATCGTCGGCGGTGGTGATCCAGGGGCCGAAGGGCGCGTGGGTGTCGAACGATTTGCCCAGCGACCATTGCGGGGTACGGTGTTGCCACATCCGCTCGGTGACGTCGTTGCCGACGCAATAGCCGAAGATATGCGCCGCCGCGTCGGCCCTCGCCACATGTTTGGCGCGCTGGCCGATCACCGCCACCAGCTCGACCTCGTAGTCGACGAACGCGGAGCCGCGGGCGATCAGCACCGGATCGTACGGTCCGTTGACGCTGGTCGCCGCCTTGGTGAACCACACCTGATGCTTGGGCGTCTCCATCGCGCTCTCTGCGATATGGTCGGCATAGTTGAGGCCGATGGCGAAGATCTTCCCGGGCCGCGCGATCGGGGCCAGCAGGCGCACCTCGCGCGAAGGTATGGCCCGCGTCGAACCCAGATGGGCCTCGATCAGCGGCCGGGCGCGCTCCCAGTCGGCGATCAGCTCGATCAGGGGCGCGGCGACGCCGGCGTCCAGCACATCGTCGCCGACCACCACCCCCGCGCGGGGTCCGGCGCCGGCGTCGTACATGGCGAGTTTCATCGGTTTGCTCCCTGAGCGGCCATCATCGGGTGACGCGGACCCCATTGGACATCCAGCAGATCGGCCATGGTTGCGGTGTGGGAGCCGTCGGCGGCGGTGAACAGATCACCGTCGGTCCAGTGTTCCATCTCGTGGCCCCACGGATCCTTCCAATAGTCGAACACCTGGCTGCCGAGGATATGGCGGCCGACGCCCCAGACGGCCGTGCGCCCCGCGTTTTTCAGGTGCGTGTGGCCGCGCATCAGGTCGTCTAAGTTGGCCACCTCGAAGGCGGCGTGATTGAACCCCGGTCCGCGTGGCGACTGCAGCAGGAACAGCGTGTGGTGGTCCGTCGGCTGATCGCCCCGGTCGCAGCGCAGGAAGGCGCCGATGGCGACGCCCGGCGCCATCTCGATCTCGTCGCTGGTGATCAGGCCGAAGCGCTGCTTGTACCAGGCCTCGACGGTCCGAAAGTCCGACACTTCCAGGACCACATGCCCCAGCCGCAGAACGCTGGCCGGCCCGCGCCGCAGCCTGACCGGCGCGCGCTGGCGGGGGCGAGCCGCGGCGGTGTTGCGTTGCGCGTCGGCTTCCAGCTCCAGGAGTTCGGCCGGCGCCTGCCCGGCCACCACCTCGACCAGCCGTCCGTCCGGATCGCGCAGGCGCACGACCTTGCCGCCGCCGGGGGCCACCAAGTCCTCGATCGCGACACCCTCGGCGAGCGCCAGCCGCTCCAGGTCCGCGACGCTGTCGGCGCGCAGACCCAGGCCCGCGAACCCCGGCTCGCCGGGCGTCGTCGCGTGCAGGAACGGCGCCGGTCCCGCGCCACGGGCGTACAGGGCGCCGTCGGTCCAAACGCTAGACCGCAATCCGAACTCGTCCAGGAACGCCGCCATTTCCCGCTGGTCGGGCGCGGTGAAGCGCACGTGGGCCACGTCCGCGATCTTGATGATGCTCATGTCCCGGAGCCTCCCGCCGCCCGGCCAATTAACTTGACCATTTGGTCATTCTTGTGCGATCAGATGTTGAGGTCAAGTCCGATTATGCCCGCGCCGATCAATCAGAGTTCCGCCAGCCGCCAGGAACCCCGCCGGCTGCGCACGCGGGCGGCGCTGTTGCGGGCCGGCGCCGATCTGCTGGCGAAGCGACCGATCGACGCCATCGCCGTCAACGATATCGTCGAGCGGGCCGGCGTCGCCAAGGGCAGCTTCTTCAACCACTTCGCCGACAAGGACGATTTCGCCGCGGCCATCGGCGCCGGCATTCGCGAGGCGGTCGAACAGCGGGTCACTGCCGCCAACGCGGGAATCGCCGACCCGGCGACGCGCGTCGCGCGCGGCGTGCGCAGTTTCGTCGACTTCGCCCTCGCCGAGCCCCGCGACGCGCGCATCATGTTGCAAGCCTCGACGCGTCCCGCCCACGCCGACCACCCGCTCAACGCCGGCCTGCGCGCCGACCTCGCCGCCGGTGCGGCCGCCGGCCAGTTCCAGGTCGCCGACATCGAGGCCGCCGTCCTCTACGTCGTCGGAATTTGTCAGGTCCTGATGGCCGCGGTCGTCGAGCGCCAACTCACCGCCGTCGCGACGGCCGACCTCACACGTCGGGTGCTGGCCATGCTCCTGGTCGGCCTGGGCTTGCCGTCGGCCCGGGCGGAGGAGGTCGCGCGGCTGTCTCGTGGCGCGGGCGTCGCGCCCGCTCTTTGACGCGCGACCGATAAAGCGCCAGATCAGACATCCTCGCAACGGGAGAAGCGGCGCTCTCTTGGAGGCTTGACTTTTTCTCACCAAAATTGCAAAGTGCAAATTACTCTTCGAGGCCCGCCCGACCATGTCCATGATCTCAGATCCGCGCCTACAGATGCACCGCCTGATCGAGCGCGCGCGGGGCATCGACTGTGGCGGATCCAAGCCTGCGCCAGGGTTGCGCCATTATGCGCCATTTTGCGCCATTTCTGGCCCGGATGCGCCAAGCTTTCGCCAAAGCCGCGCCGTTTTGCGCCAAATACCGTTGATTTTAGCCATTCTGCGCCCTCAAACGCGCGGGAATTTTCGCCTCTCCAACGGCAATACATTGTTTTTATACGCTAATTTTGGAGAGCGAGGGCCGGCCTCAGGAAATTCGAGCCATCGGCGCCCTCAGACGCGGCGACCCGCGTGATCCGCTGGGTGCAACTCGGCGAGGCGAGCGTGCCCGGCGGCGGCGGCTTGCGACTGATGCGACGCGGCACGGAATTCTCGATCATGGCCGGCGCCATCGAGTTGATGAACAGCCGGCAGAGCGGTTCCGAGCAGGCCCTCGCCTTGCTGACCTGCGAACGGCTGCGCGGCTCACCTCACCCAGTGGTGCTGATCGGCGGCCTGGGCATGGGATTTACCTTGCGCGCCGCCCTCGCTCTCCTCGCCGCTGGGGCGGTCGTCACCGTCGCCGAACTGGCGCCCGAGGTGGTGGCCTGGGCTCGCGGGCCTCTGGCGCATCTGCACGGCGACAGCCTCGCCGACCCCCGCGTCAGGATCGTCGAGGGCGATGTCGGGAGCCTGATCAACGGCGCGGACGCCGGTTTCGACGCCATTCTGCTCGATGTCGACAACGGTCCCGAAGGTCTGACGCGCACATCGAACGATGATCTCTACGACACCTACGGCCTTGGCCAGGCCCACGCCGCCTTGCGGCCGGGCGGCGTTCTGGCGGTCTGGTCGGCGGCCCCGAACCCGGCCTTCGCGCGCCGCCTCGCCGCGACCGGCTTCGCCGTCGAGGAACATCGCGCCTTCGCGCACGGCCGCCGCGGCGCGCGGCATGTCATCTGGCTGGCGACCCGGCCCGCGTGAGCCGACGCGGCTCTACCTCGTCAGCCCGGCGATCGCCTGGCGAATGGCCAGCAGCGATTGGCCGGCGACCATGCCCTTCCAGTCGTCGGCGTCGCCGTAGAACGCGTCGCGCACCTGCGCCTTGATCGCCTGTCCGACCGGCGAGGCGACCTCGCCATGCGCGTGCAGCCAGGCGTCGGCGCGCAGGGCGGTGAGGACTTCGACGAGGGATTGCGTCCCCACCTCCAGCGCCATCCCCGTCGCTTCCGCGTGCGGGATCAGGCCGGGCAGCGCGCCCAGGTTGTCGCCGGTGATGTCGGCGGAGGTCGAGGTGCCGTCGGCCGGGCAGGTGATCGCCCCGCCCCACCAGGCGGACGCGCGCGCGAAGGCGGCGCTGCCGCGCTTGTCGGTGAGGATCTGCTCGCCATAGCCCCACGGTCCCAGTCCGGTATGGTAGTCGATCAGCCCGACCTTGCCGGCCTGGCCCAGCCAGCCGCTCAGCAGTTCGCTCTGGGTGCGGCGCGACCATGTCGGCCCGGCTCCGCCGTAGAACAGGCCGCGCGGGTGGGCGAACTGGCCGCCGGTGATCGCCTGCTGCAGGGCCGGAAATCCGTGTTCGGCGGCGTAGGCGCCCAGCACCCGCGCGCTCTGCGCCTGCGACTCCTCGCTCCAGTCGGACGGGCAGATCGCGTCGGCCAGGGCGTCGTAGCCGGGATTGACCGGCGGCGGCGTGGCGAAATCCAGCCAATTGCGATTGAGATCGACATTGTCTTCGGTGACCCGGCGCAGCCACGCGAAGCCGTAGGGGTTGACCGCGTGGATGATCATCACCGCGAGATCCTTGGGCAGCCGGCCCGCCTCGCCGCGGCGCAGCCAGTCGACCTGCGCGCCCGATCCGCAGAAGCCCTCGACCCCGTGGGTGGCGCTGACCAGGACCAGCACGGCCGGCGCCGCGCGCGGCCCGAACCAGGCGACATCGGTGGCGAGCATGGCGCCGTCCGGGCCGCGTTCGGGATGCGGCACGCTGTCGAGACTGCCCCCGGCCTCGCGCGCGGCGGTCAGGAACTTGGCGCGCGCGGCCTGATAGTCGGCGGCGAAACTGTCGGCGGAGTTCATGACCGCGGTCCTCTGCGAAGGGCGTCGGTTGACGTCCGACGCGTTATACCGCGCTTTCGATGCGCTCGCAGTGGCCGCGCGCGTTGGGCATCCGTGTCGACGCGCCGGCGAACGGGCGCGGCCGGCCCGTCGTCAGAAGTTCACCCTGGCCCCGACCGTGAAGGTCCGCCCGTAAATTCCCGCGTTCGCCCAGGCCGGATTGTAGTTGTTGCCGCCGTATGTCGTCGGGTCGTAAGGCGGTGGACTGTCGAGCAGATTGATCACGTCCAGATAGATCTGAAGGTTCTTGTTGATGTCGTAGCTGGCGTGGGTGTCGACGTCCCAGAAGGCCTTGACGTTACAGGCGACGATCGTGCCGTCCAGATAGGTGGTGTTGATCAGGCTGTTGTAACAGGTCGACGTCGGCGGATCGAAGTCGTCGGCCTTCAGCTCATAGCCGTCCGTGTAATAGACCGTCGCCGAAACCGTGAGCGGTCCCCGGGAAAGGGTGTTCTGCCAGTTGAACCGCAGCTTCGGAGTGCCCGAGGCCGAAACGGCATTATAGGGACCGATGGTTCCGGCGTAGTGCTGGGTGATCGTCTGGCCGGGATTGTTCGGATCCGCCGACGTCAGATCCAGACGCTCGGTGTAATTGCCGTCGAAAGTCGTCGTGTATTTGACGTCGTAGGGCAGGTCGAACCGCCCGACGACCGCGAAATCATACCCTTCGGTGAGCTCCGAGTTGAGATTGGCGAAGGTGAGATCGACGAATCCAGGCAGCGCCAGCGCATTGGGAAAGTTCGGGTCGGGAATGCCCGGGATGATTTTACAGCCCCCCGCCGGCGGCGCGGTTCCGTTGAAATAGGCGTCGAGAGCCGGCTGAAGGCAGCTGGTGTCGGCGGCGATCACCTGCTTCTTCTTGATATGATAGTAGTCGAACGACAGGCTTATCTGCGGAATCGGATCGAGCACGATGCCGACGGTGAAGTTGCTCGAGGTCTCCGGCTTCAGGTTCGGATTGGCCAGGGTCGTCTGGCCGAGGCTGTAGCCCAGTCCGTAACCGTCGTTGCCATGAGCGGCCAGGAACGCCGCGGGCGCATCGGTGGTGATGAAACCGGTGGTCGGCAGCGAGTTCGCCTCGGCAAAACTCGGGATGCGGAAGCCTTCGGAATAGGTCGAGCGGAATGTGATCTGTTTGATCGGCTGGAACCGTCCGGCGATCTTCGGCGAGAAGGCGCTTGCCCCGGTGGAATACCAATCGTAGCGACCGCTGAAATTCAGATCGAGCGCCTTGAAGACCGGCGCGTCGAACTCGTAGGCCAGGGCTTCGGTGGTCCGCTGGCCGATCGCGCCGAACGGATTGATCGTGAACCAGCGTTCGGTCGGGCCATTGACGTCGGTGTTGGCGCTGGGGTTGAAGATCGATTCATAGCGGAACGCCGCCACCAGGCCCAACTGCAAGGGGCCGCCGGGCAAGCTGTACAAGGCGCGCGTCAGCGTCCCCTGGACCTGCGCCAGTTTCGAATTGGAGTATTGGTCATTTTCCGGCGCGATGAAGTTGCGTACGGCTTGGCTGTTGGACGCTGGATCGACGAAATTATACGAGCCATCCGCGACGGCCGACAGCAGATGGGCGATATAGAGATCGCCCTTTGTGATATTCTTCAGCCTGCTTTCGGAAAATGTGCCCTCGAGGTTGTAGTTCCACTCTCCATCGAGGTCGAAGGAGCCCTTGACGCCGCTGGCGACCCGGTAGGTTGTCGAAATCTGTTGGCTGCTGTTGGGAATGTCGCCAAATCGATAGACGATCTTGGCCTGTTCACCGAGGGCGGCGAACGGATTGTTGGGATTGAGTGTCCCATTCGTGGCGTTGCAATCGACCCCGCCGGCGCAGACGTACACGGGCAACGTCAGTCCCGGGGTGCCGGCCGTCAGATAGGGCGGCAGGCCCAGCTGACCGGGTGTCGCCTGCTGACGGATATTCGAAGGATTCGAACCGGCGTAGACGTTGTTGCGATAGAAATTGAGCGCGAGATAGGCCTCGGCGTCGGCGCCGAGGGTCTTCGTACCGCGAAACGATACGCTGACACGCTTGTCGTCCGGGGAAATCACTCCGTATTGGTTGATCAGATCCTGTTGGCACAGTGTCACCGGTCCGTTGTCGATGCCCGCGGCCCCGCCGGCGGCCGCCTGCGCCGGTGTGACGGTGACCGACTTCAGGCCGCGGCAGCCGGCGGCCGAATTCAGCAGCTGGTAATCGCCGGTGAAGGCGCCGGCGTTGGGGTCCCACGGCCGAACCACCGGCACAATGGTGGCGCCGACGGTCTCGAACGAGCCGTCGAACTGCAGGCCGTTGACCGCGCTGTTCTGCCGGCAGGTCGTGGTCCCCGGCGTCACTGTGCTCGGACCACAGGTCCTGCTGTTGTCGGCGGTGTTGAATGGATAACCGCGCTGGTTGTTCAGCAACTGCTGGTCGTGTTGGAATTCCACGCCGAGATAGACGTTGTAGCCATCGGTCGCCAGATCGCCGTGTCCGACCAGGGCCTGAAAATTCACGTGGCCGCCACCGCCCGCCTGGGTGGCGCCGCCTTCGGCCTTGAGGGTGAGGCCCTGAAAGGTCTTCTTGGTGATGACATTGACCACGCCGGCGACCGCGTCGGCGCCGTAGGTCGACGAAGCGCCGTCCTTCAGCGTTTCTATGCGATCGACGATTACGTCGGGAATGGTGTTCAGGTCGACGAAATTGCGGGTCCCGTCGTCGGCGAGCGGATAGTAGGTCAGGCGCAGGCCGTCGAACAGCGTCAGGGTGGAATTGCTGCTCAAGCCCCTCAGGGAGACCGAGGAGGCTCCGGCGGCGAACGCGCCGTTGGCGGTGAAGGAATTCGGCAACGATCCGGACCCGTTGGCCGAAAGCGATTGAATGCCCTGCTGAACGGTGACTATCCCCCGCGTCGTCAGGTCAGACGCGCTCAGGACGGTGAGCGGCGCGGCCGTGTCGTCGAGCCGGTGTTTCAACACCGAGCCGGTGACCACGATCTCGCTGACCGACGGGTTCGCGGCCGTCGAGGCCGCTGGTCCGTCGGCCACCGCCGATGTCGCCCAGCATGAGCCGAGCACGCCGCTGACAATGATCGCTGTCACGCACGACCAGCGCCCGGATGCCGCATTGATCAAGACGCTTACTCCAACCCCCTGGGCGCGTTCGGCGCGTTAGCCCCTTACCCTGGTGCGAAGGGACCATAGCACGCCGGATTTCATGAACAATTCGTCATGAAGCCATTTTTTGCCGGCGGCTCAGTCAGCCCGCTCGGCGAGCGAAGGCGCGGTTTCCCTGATCAACAAAGAGGCGATCAAGCCCACCGCCGCGAACGCCATGACGTACCAGGCCGGCGACAGCGGATCGCCGGTCACATGGATCAGCGTCGCGATGATCGGCTGGGTGGCGCCGCCGAACACGGCGACGGCGACGGCGTAGACCCCGCCGAGCGCGAGGCCCCGCACCTCCTTGCGCAATGATTCCGCGACCGCCGCGAACACCGAGGCGGTGGTCAGGGCGCTGGCCCCGGCCAGGACCGCGACCCCGGTCAGCAGGGTCGCCCCGTCGCGGTTGTGCGACATCAGGTAGAAGGTCGGCCAAAGCGCCAGCAGAAAGAACAGCCGTGGCCAGATCAGCATCGCGCGCCGGCCGAAACGGTCGGAGAGGGCCCCGCCGATCAGGCCGAACACCACGCCGGCCGAACCGTTGACGATCGGGGCCGCCAGGGAAATCGCCGCCCCCATCTTCAGCGTCTCGCGCGCATAGATGGTCATATAGGTCATGGCGTAGGTCGACACCGTCGCCGCCGCCACCAGCGCCAGGCCTAGTGCGATGATCCGGCGATGCGCCGACAGGGTGGCCAGCGCCGGCTGGTGACGCGTCGCGGCCTCGGGATGATGCAGGGTCTCCGGCAGGTCGCGTCGCAGGATCAGGCCGATCGGCAGGATCAGAGCGCCGAGGCCGAACGCCAGCCGCCAGCCCCAGGCGTCCAGGTCGGCCGTCCCGATCAGCGCCGATAGCATGACACCGGCCGAACCGCCGACGATGGCGGCCATGTTCTGGCTGACCGCCTGCCAGGCGGCATAGCCCGCGCGGCGGTGCGCCGGGGCCGACTCGACCAGGAAGGCGGTGGTCGGACCGACCTCGCCGCCCAGGGCGAAGCCCTGGCATAGCCGCCAGGTCACCACCAGGACCGGCGCCAGCGGCCCGATGGCGGCGAACGACGGGGTGACCGCCAGGCCGACGATGCCGACGCCCATCATCGCGAAACTGATCAGCATCGCCGGCCGGCGGCCATGGCGGTCCGCATAATGGCCGAGCACGAACGATCCGATCGGGCGCAGGACGAAGCCCGCTCCGAACGTCGCCAGCGACAGGATCAGACTGATGAAGGGCGAGTGGTTGGGAAAGAATGCATGGCCGATCTGAACCGCGAAATAGGCGTAGGTGGTGAAATCATAGAATTCCAGGGCATTGCCGATCACCGCGGCGCCGACTTGGCGGGGCGAAATCGCCGGCGCGACTGATTCGGTCATGCCGTTGCACTCCGCCCGACGTGTGTCCCCAGGTGCCTTAGCCCGCGTTCGCCGCTCCTATCAAGGCGGTGCCGCGCCTCTCACCTTGCACGGAATTAACGAGTGCGCCGCGACGATTTCGCGGTAATCCTGAGAGCATGCGCGCCGCTCCCCAGCCGTCGGCTAAACGATTGTCGCTTTCGATCCTCGGCCCGTTCGCTTCGCCGGCGCTGGCGATCGGCTCTCTGAACGTCATCGTGTTCGTCTATCTGCCACCGTATTTCGCCGGCCATCTGGCGGTCAGCATGACCTTGATCGGCCAGATGTGGATGCTGGTCAGGCTGGTCGACATACCGGTCGACCCGTTGCTCGCCATGGTGATGGACCGCACCCGCACGCCGATCGGCCGCTATCGCGCCTGGATGCTGGCGGGCGCGCCCATACTGATGCTCGCTCTGTATAAGCTGTTCATGGCCCCGCGCGGTTTCGGGGCGGCCTATCTGTTCGGCTGGCTGGTGGTTCTCTATCTCGGCAACTCGATCGTCTACCTCGGTCATTCGGCCTGGGCGGCCACCCTGGCGACCCGCTACCACGAGCGCTCGCGCCTGTTCGGGTTGATGACGGCGGTCGGCGTGCTGGGAACCATCGGCGTGCTGAGTATTTCGATCGCGCACGCGGCGTTCGGCCTGAGCGGTTCTGAGGCGGTCCAGGCGATGGGCTGGGCGATGATCGTCATGCTTCCCTTCGGCGTGCTGCTGGCCGCGGTTCGCGCGCCGGAGCGGCTGGCGCCGGAGACCGAGGGTCCAAAGCTCAGTCTCGGCGACCTGCGGGCGCTGGTCTCCAAGCCGGATCTCATCCGCCTGTTCGTCGCCCAGATGGCGCTGACCCTGGGCCCGGGCTGGATGAGCGCGATCTACATCTTCTATTTCACCTTTGGGCGCGGCTTTTCCGTGGCCGACGCCTCGCTATTGCTGGCGGTCTACATATTGGCGCAGATCCCCGGCGCCCTGCTGGCGGCGCGGGTCTCACGCGCCATCGGCAAGCACCGCATGCTGATGCTGGCGACCACCAGCTTTTCCGTCGGGCTGCTGGCGCTGCTGGTCATCCCCAGGGCCAACCTGCCGCTGACCATCCCGGGAATGGTGTGGTGCGGCATGTCGGCCGCCGGTTTCGACCTGATGATTCGCGCCATGCTGGCCGACGTCGGCGACGAGGTTCGCCTCGAACAGGGCAAGCAGCGCACCAGCCTGCTCTATGCCACCAATACCCTGGCGCAGAAGCTCGCGGCCGCCTTCACCATCGGCCTGACCTTCCCCCTGCTGGCCAGCCTCGGGTTCAATCCCGCCGACGGGGCGCGCAACAGCGCCGCTGCCATCGGCAATCTGCAGATCGCCTTCATGAGCGGCCCGATCGTCTTCGTCATGCTGGGCGGGGCCTGCCTGATCGGCTGGCGTCTCGACGCCGACCGCCATGCCCAGATCCGCGAAGCGCTCGACGCGCGGGACGCGATGCTGGAGGGCGCGCCCTCGGCGGTCTAGAACGGCCCCGGATTTCGCGCGTTGGAGCTTTTGCATGGACCGTTTGATCGAAGGCTATCATCGTTTTCGCGCCGAGGTGTGGCCGACCCAGCGAGCGCGCTACGAGTCCCTGGCGACCAAGGGACAGAGCCCACATACCTTCGTGGTCGCCTGTTCGGACTCGCGGGTCGATCCCCAGACCGTGTTCGGCGCCGCGCCCGGCGAACTGTTCGTGGTGCGCAATATCGCCGGCCTGGTCCCCCCCTATCAGCCGGACGCCGGGTATCACGGCACCAGCGCCGCCCTGGAATTTGCCGTACGGGTGTTGAAGGTGCCCCGCCTGGTGGTGCTCGGCCACGTCCAGTGCGGCGGCGTGCAGGCGATGGTCGAGGGCGCGCCGGCCGAGGCGCGCGACTTCGTGGAGCCATGGATGTCGATGGCGCGGTCGGTCATGCACCAGGCGCCGCACGCTCACGGCGCCGATGTGCTCGACCGCTGTGAGATCGAGGTGGTGCGCCTGTCGCTGGCCAACATGCTCACCTTCCCCTGGATCGCCGAAGCGGTCGATGAGGGACGTCTGACGCTGGCCGGCTTCCGCTTCGAGATTCGCAGCGGCATCCTGGCGCGGCTTCACGGCGCCGAGATGGTCCCAGTCGGCTGACGCTCAGGCGACGCCGTCGCGCAGGCGCCTCAGGTCGGCGTCGACCGGCAGACCGAGCCGGTCGAACAGCTCGCGTCGCCCCGGGCCAGGCTTTTCGGGATAGAACGCGGCGTTGGCGCGGCGACCGCGCGCCCAGGTCGCCAGGACCTTGGCCAGGGTTGCTGGACGGGTCAGCCATGCGCGGGGCGGGGCCAGCATGTGGAAGGCGCGCATCGCCTGGCGCAGCAGGTCGATGTCCTTGCGCAGGGCGATCGTCAGCCCATCCTCGAAGAAACTGCGCAGCAGGCGGGCGCGCCAGGTTGGCCGATGCCGCCGATCCAGTCCCCGCAGGGCTCGTCGCGCCGCGCCGCGGTCCTGCAGGCGCATGTCGTCGAAAAACGGCCGCAGCGCCCTTCGCACCGCGCCGGCGTAGAGCCGCGCCCGCTCGGTCGGGTCGGCCCCGTCACGCAACGCGTCTCGCAGCAGATGCGCCTCGATGGCGGCGAACGAGCAGCCGCGCCCGAACAGAGGATTGGTCCTCACCAGCGAATCCCCGACGTTGAACAGGTTGAGCGCCGCCGGCTCGCCTCCGGGCGCCGCGTCGCGCCACCGGCTCTTGAGATTGCCCATGCCGTGGACGCGGCTGACCGCTTCGGATCGCTCGGATGCCGTCCAGGCCGCCACGCCCGGCAGCGCGGCGCAGATGGCGTCGAACATCTCCGGCCTCGTCACCGCCATGCGCAACGCCTGCTCGACCTCGGGCACCGCCAAGGTGATCGAGAAGGTTCCGGCGTCGGCCGGGAACACGCCGAACTTGAGATATCCGAGGTCTCCAGTGGTCGGAAATCGCCCGCGCGGCGGCTCCGCCTGGCCGGGCCGCAGGCGAAAGAAGCGCGTGTAATACAGGATTGCGCAGTCCTCGATGTCCTCGGGCGGGCTGGGCGCGCCCGCCGCCTCCAGCCAGTCTGCCATCGGCGAGCCGCGCCCGGCGGCGTCGATCACGATGTCGCCGAGCACCGCCTCGCCGTCCTCCAGCCGCAAGCCGTCGGCGACCAGCGCGCCATCGGCGTCGCGGTGGCAGATCAATCCCTCCGCGAAGACGCCCGCCCTGATGGTCACGCCCGGCTGGCGCTCCACATGGCGGCGGATGGCGTATTCCAGGGTGGTGCGCCGACTGACCAGGATCGCCATCTCCTCGTCGTCGGGCACGGCGACATAGGTCCGGTTCAGCGGTTCGGGCAGCCCGTCGGCAAAGCGCAGTTCCCGCGCGCCGGCCTCGCGCAGCTCATCCAGAAGCGCCGGGTGTTCCTGGCGGATCAGACTGCGCAGACGCGCCAGGAAGGCGTGGCTCTGGCGAAGATGGCCCACCCCGCGCCGCCGCCAGCGATCGAACGCCGCCTCGGGGCCGCCTTCCGGTGGCGGCGGATCGCGGTCGAGGAGAACCACTTCGCGGCCCGTCGGCGCCAGGGCCAGCGCCACGCACAGTCCGGCCATCCCCGCGCCGAGGACCACGACCCGTTCAGACATTCGCCGGTTCCCGTGTCATTTGTTAAGCACCACTCAACAAGGCCTTCGTTGGGGAAGGCAAGCGCACAGGGGCGATTTGATGGCGACGATCATCCAGCGGCGAATCGAGGCGGGCGGGCTTTCCTTCATGGCCGACGAGGCGGGGGAGGGCGACGACGTGGCGCTCCTCCTGCACGGTTTTCCGGAGAGCCGGTTCTCCTGGCGCCACCAGATCCCCATGCTGGCCGACCTCGGGTGGCGGGTTATCGCGCCCGACCTGCGAGGCTACGGCGAATCCAGCCGGCCCGTCGGGCGGCGCAACTATCGACTCGACCTGCTGGTCGAGGACGCCGCCCTGCTGTTCGAGGCGGTGGGCGCGCGGCGGCGACTGTTGGTCGGCCACGACTGGGGCGCGATGATCGCCTGGTGTTTCGCCATGCGGCGGCGGCTGCCGCTCGAGGCGCTGGTGATCATGAACGTGCCGCATCCGGCGGTATTCGAGCGAGTGATGCGGACTTCATGGCGCCAGCGCCTGCGCTCCTGGTACGTCGGCTTCTTCCAGATCCCCGGTCTGCCCGAAGCCATGTTGACCGCCCGCCGCGCCCAGGCGGTGGCGGACGCCTTCACCCGCATGGCGGTGGACAAGCGCCGCTTCCCGCCCGAGGTCACCGATGTCTATCGCGCCAATGCGTTGATCCCCGGCGCGATGACCGCGATGGTCGACTACTACCGCGCCAACCGCGACCTGCTCGGTCGCTACGCGGGCGCCTCGCCGCTGATCGAGATCCCCACCCTGATGGTCTGGGGCGAAGACGACGACGCCATCGGCCTCGAGGCAACCGAAGGCTACGAAACACTGGTGCGGGACCTGACCCTGGAACGGCTCCCCGGAGTCTCCCACTGGGTGCAGCAGGAGGCCCCCGAACGCGTCAACCTCGTCTTGGCCGACTGGTTACGCGCCCGCGGTCTGGCGCCCCGGTAGTTTCCACCGCGGCCGCTGGCCAGGGGCATTTCAATCCGCTCCGAGGCGGCCTAAAGGCGTGGCCCATGCATGCGCCGGCCGCTACGGGAACCACGCTCAGCAGCGGCGCCGCGCGCCGGCGCTACGCACTGCTGGCCCTTGGTTCGATGGGCGTGGTGTTCGGCGACATCGGCACCAGCCCCCTCTACGCCTTCCAGGGCGCGGTGACGGCGGCGGCGCATGGCCCGGTCGGTGAGTCGGAAATCTTCGGCATCACCTCGCTGATCATCTGGGCGCTGCTGATCGTGGTGACCATCAAATACGTCATCTTCATCATGCGAGCCGACAACCACGGCGAAGGCGGTATCCTGTCCCTCATGGCCCTTGCCCAGGGCGCGCTGGGACGCCGCACGGCGGTGGTTCTGACCCTGGGCGTGATCGGCGCCGCGCTGTTTTACGGTGACGCCATCATCACCCCGGCCATCTCCGTGCTGTCGGCCGTCGAGGGCCTGGAGACGGTGCCGAGCCTGGCCAAAGCCATTACCCCCGCGATCGAGATCGGCAGTTCGCTGTTCCTCCTGATCGGCCTGTTCATGGCGCAGTCGCGCGGCACCGCGAAGGTCGCCGCCTGGTTTGGCCCGATCTGCCTGGTGTGGTTCCTCGCCATCGCCATCCTCGGCGTCTTGCAGCTGCCGCGCGAGCCGCGAATCCTGCTGGCGTTCCTGCCGACCTACGGCCTGACCTTCCTGCTGCATCACGGGTTTGTCGGCATGCTGGTGCTGGGCGCGGTGTCGCTGACCATCACCGGGGCCGAGGCGCTATACGCCGACATGGGCCATTTCGGCGCGCCGCCGATCCGCGGCGCCTGGATGGCGGTGGTGTTCCCCGCGCTGCTGCTCAACTATCTTGGACAGGGGGCGTTCGCGGTTCACTATCTGGCCTCGGCGGCGAGCCACGGCGTCGATCTGAGCACACAGAACTGGTTCTTCCTGCTGGTGCCCGAGGCGCTGCGTATTCCCATGGTGATCCTGGCGACCGCCGCCACGATCATCGCCAGCCAGGCGGTAATCAGCGGCGCCTATTCGATGTCCAACTCCGCCATGCAGATGGGCCTGCTGCCCCGCCTGCATGTCCTGCGCACCTCCGAGACCGAGGCGGGCCAGATCTACATGCCGACGGTCAATATGCTGCTGATGATCGGCGTCATCCTGCTGGTCGCGATCTTCAAGAACGAGGCCGCCCTGCAGGACGCCTACGGCCTGGCGGTGACCGGCACCATGTCGGTGACCACCGCTCTGACCGCCATCGTGGTGCGCAGACTGTGGAAATGGAACCTCTGGCGAACCGCCCTGGTCGTCGCCCCGCTGCTGACCGTCGACCTCGCCTTCTACAGCGCCAACATGCTGAAGCTGGTGACGGGCGGTTGGGTGCCATTGGTGATCGCGTTCGGCGTCATTCTGGTGATCGCGACCTGGATCCACGGCAGCGAAATCGTGGCGCAAAAGGCGCGCAAGGACCGCATTCCGCTGGACGATTTCCTGGCGTCGATCGGGCGTCGGCCGCGTCATATCGTGCGAGGCACCGCCGTCTACCTGACACCTAACCTGGACCTCACCCCGAGCGCGCTACTACACAACCTCAAGCACAACGGCGTGCTGCACGACAAGAACGCCCTGGTGACCGTACGGACCACCGACGCTCCCCGTGTTCCCGCCGACTCCCGCGCCACCTGGCGGGTGATCAACGAGCATTTCGTGGCCGTGACCCTCGAATTCGGCTTCATGGAAACCCCTCGCGTGCCGGATGCGCTACGCGGCCTCGAGGCCGGCGACGTTACCTTCGACGGCATCGACACCTCCTACTTTCTCGGCCGCCGTAGCATCGTGGCCGGCCACGACCACGGCCTGCTCCGGGTTCGCGATCGGCTGTTCATCGCGCTCTCCCGCAACTCCGCCGACCCCAGCGAGGTGTTCGGCATCCCCGCCGGCCAGGTCATCGAGATGGGCGTCCAGGTCTCGGTCTAGAGGGAGCGCCGGATCTGCGACCACTCGGCCGCGAGCCTCGCGCGGTGCTCCGGCGCGGCGATCGCGATCAGCGCTTCCGCCCGTCCATCCAGGGTTCCGCCGCGCAGGTCGGCGACCCCGTATTCCGTCACCACCAGGTCGGTATCGTCGCGCGGGATCGAGACGGTCGGAACTTGCAGCCGGGCGACGATGCGCGAGAGGTCTCCGCGCGCGGCGGTGGCGGGAAGCGCCAGGATGGCGCGACCGCCGGGCGAACGCCGCGCGGCGCGGGCGAAATCCGGCGCACCGCCCAGGCCGCTGACCAGCCGCCCGCCGCGCCACTCGACATTGGCCTGACCGAACAGGTCGACCTCCAGCGCTGAATTGATCGCGAACAGTTTTTCAGTGCCCAGCAGGCTGGCGGCGCCATGGGTGACGTGGCGTCGGCGAACTCGAAGGCTCGCCGTCGCCCAGGCGTGAAGGCGGCCGGGCCAAGGGCCAGGCCGGTGGTGTGACGGGCCGTCTCCGGCGCCAGCGCGCCGGCCTCGGCCAGCGCCTGGTAGGCCGGCGTCACCATGCCCGAGCGGATGACCAGATCCCGCCGGTCGGTGATCTGGCCGAGCGCCGCCGCCGGCGCTCCGCCGATGCCGGTCTGGATCGCCGCGCCATCGGGAATCAGGTCCGCCAGCAGCGTCGCGATGATCAGCTGCTCGGCCCCGCGACGGCCTCTTCGGCGGTGATGTAGGGCCCATCGATCTCGATCGGCCTCTTCGATCGCCGAGAACGGGATGGTCGGGCCCCGCGCCGCGCGCGGCAGGTTCGGCGTTGACGAAGGCCAGCCGCCGCCGCGCCCGCGGCCACACCAGCGGCGCGAAATCCGAGCAGGGGCCGAACGAGCACAGACCCTCGCCGTCCGGCGGCGTGACCTGCAGCACCGCGAGATCGACCGGCGGATCGTGCATGAAGGCCGCCGCGATCTGCGAATAGCTGGCCGGGCGCACGATCACCCGGCCGGCCTGGAAGCTGGGCCGCGCAGTCCCGGCGGCAGCATGAAGGTGGACAACCGCGCGTCCGGATGCAGGCCGGCGTAGTCGAACTCGTTCATGCCCGGGATCGGGCAGCCGATAGGGCGACGCCGGCCAGGACCTCGGGGTCCCGCGCAAGCATGTCGCGCAGCGCCAGCGGTTCGCCGACGCCGCCCTGCACATAGATCGATCGTCCCGGCCGGAACTGCGCCAGGACAAGCGCGATGTCGCCGGTCACACCGGGTCGTAAGGGAAGACGCTGGCGGTCGCGCCCAGGTCGAAGAAGTCGGCCTTCATCGCCGGGATCGCCTGGTCGATCAGGGTGCGCGGCGTCCAGCCCTCCATGCGCGCCAGCGACTTGACCGGGCGCGGCTGGTCGAACAGCACCACCTCGTTGCCGCGCACCGCGAACACCTGGCCGGAAACGTCCTTGGCCTCGGGGCTGGCCAGGGCCACGGCCAGCTGCGCCACCTGGTCGGCGCGCATCGCGTTGCGCATCCGCTCGACCCGCTGGGCGGACGCCTCGTCCTTGACCGGAATGGTGGCGATCATCCGCGTCCAGGCGAACGGCGCGATGATGTTGGAGCGCACGTTCTTCATCGCCCCCTCCATCGCCAGGATGCGCGAAAGGCCCATGACGCCCGAGCTTGGCGGCCGCGTAGTTGGCCTGGCCGATATTGCCGATCAGGCCGGACGTCGAGGTGAAGTGGACGTAGGAGCCTTCCTGCTGGTCGCGGAAATGCTCGACCGTGGCGCGCGAGACGTTGTAGGCGCCGCGCAGGTGCACCGCGATCACCGAGTCCCAGTCGGCGTCGGTCATCTTGTGGAACATGCCGTCGCGCAGGATGCCGGCCGGATTGATCACCGCATGCAGGCCGCCGAAGGTGTTGATCGCCTGGGCGACCATGCCGCGGACCGAGTCCAGCGAGGTGACGCTCTCGGAGTTGGCGACCGCTTCGCCGCCCAGCGCGCGGATCTCCGCCGCGGTCTCCTCCGCCGGTCCGGCCGAGCCTTCGTCGCCGCCGGCGACGCTGCCGCCCAGGTCGTTGACCACCAGCCTGGCGCCCTCGCGCGCCGCCAGCAGGGCGCATTCCTTGCCGATGCCGCCCGCCGCGCCGGTGATCAGCACAACCTTGCCGTCCAGAACGCCCATCGTCGCCTCCATGATTTTGCCGCGCGTTGCTTAGCGCGCGAACACCAAATGCTAAAGCGTCTGCCCGTCGTCCAGCGTGAACACCGACCCGGTGAGCGGCCCGCGAGGCGTCGCCGCACAGCATCAGCATGATGGCGTCGAGGTCCTCCTCGGCCATCAGCCGCCGGCGCGGGAAGCCGGCCACCTGCTTCTTGCCGCCCTCCTCCGCGAACCAGTCGGCGTTGAGCTCGGTCTCGATATAGCCGGGACAGACGACATTGACGTTGATCCCGCGGTTGCACCATTCGCGGGCCAGGCTGCGGCCCAGCATCGCCACGCCCGCCTTCGAGGTGCAATAGGCCGCCAGACCCGGCAGCACCTTGACCGCCCCTATCGACGCCACCAGCACGACGCGCCCGCGGCCGCGTCTCGCGCGAGCCCGCCGCGATCATCCGCCGCGCCCCTTCGCGCGCGGTCAGGAACACGCCGCGCACATTGATCGCCATCACCTCGTCGAACTCCTCGACACTGATCTCGGTGGCGAGCCCGCGGCTGTTCATCCCGGCATTGGCGATCACCGTATCCACCGGACCCAGCGCCGCCGCCGCCGCGTCGTAGCCGGCGATCACCGAGGCCTCGTCGGTGACGTCCATGGCGATCGCCGCCGCCGTCCCGCCCGCCGCCGCGATCTCGTCGGCCAGCGCCGTCAGCCGGTCGACCCGCCGCGCCGCCAGCGCCACCTTCGCCCCGCTCGCCGCCAGGATCCGCGCGAACCGCTTGCCCAGCCCCGAGGACGCCCCGGTGACCAGCGCCACGCGGCCGGAGAGATCGAACGATGGACCCATGGGCGAAGTCTCCAGCCGCCGGAGCGCGGTCTTGTTACGCGGACTTTCTTAAAGTCCCGACCGGGGGTGGGGAAGCCCGTTGACGCGTCCCCCGCCACCGCCTGGCCCAGTTCGGGCGGACGACGTGATCGTGGTCGAACCCGGCGATCTGCCGGCGTGGGTCGGATCACTTGCCGGTCGTATTTGGATCTTCCCGGATATCGACGTTGCGGAAGCGGAGATCGCGCGTCGAGATGGAAGATGGCGCCGCGTCTTCGTGAAACCGTTGCCCGCTGCTGCGTCGCATGGGGTCGCGAAAAGGGCAGCCTCCAAACAGGCTGTCGAGAAATGGGCTTGACCCGGTCGAGAGATATTGCAATATGAAACTCTCGATACGTCTGCAAAATCCGGTCTCTGTCCGACCGACGGTGAACACGGTTCTCGATCTGGCGGCAGATACACAAATCAGAAAGTGCCTAGGTCCGGCGGCGGGGGTCCGAGTCTGTCAGACCAATGTCAAGCCTTCCGCTTCGGCCGCCTTGATCAAGGCCGTGTCGAGTGTGGCGATGGCCCCATGGCGGAACGCCAGGTCGAGATACGCGGCGTCGTAGAAGGTCAGCCCGTGGCGCCGCGCCAGATCGAACGTGGACGCCTCTTCCGGCGCCCGATCGACCTCGATGTCTAGGTCTCGCAGGAGCCTGAGAAACCGTTGAATCTGACGGGCGTCGATCCGATTTCGCCGTTCTCCGACCAGAAGGACGTTGCACAGTTCGAACCACCAATGGGCCGGCACGACAGCCTTTTCCACGGCGATCCGGGCGAACGCTCGATCCGCCGGCACGGATGCTTCGTCTGGAAAGCACCAGGACGCCGTGATCGAGGCGTCCATGACAAACGTCACCGCCGACCGTCGTCGCGCGCGGCGATAATCTCCGCTGTCGTCATCGGCTTGGTCTTTGTCCTCAAGGCGACAATGCCGGCCAGCGCCTGACGGGTGCGGCCGACGTCCCGCCCGGCGACCGGAACCAGATGCGCCACCGGTCGACCATGGCGAGTAATGGCGATCGCTTCGCCCCGCTCGATTTCGTCGAGCAGGCGAAGCAGGTGGGTCTTCGCTTCGGAGGCCTGGACCTCACGCATGACGTGTCCTCGAACTGGTCGGAATAATTAGTCGAAACTTGAGTTAGGGTCTGTGGGGCCGGGTGTCAACGATAGCAACCGGCGCGCACACCGCAGGATTCCTGGGACGGGGATGACCACGAGAGGGGGGCAACGGTGTCCAAAGGACTGGCGCGAGGCCCAGGCTCGGATGAAATCATAGGACGTGGATAGGCGGGCGGGCTGTTAATTGCACCAACAGCGGCCGGAAGACCCATCTGCCCGCGAGCGCAGGTGAATTAGCGAATACTTACAAAGAAGTAACAGCCGGACTAGCCCGGAACGACCGCCAAGAAGCGCCCGCGGAACGCCCTCGAGCCGCCAATGGACCGCCCTTGGACCGCCATCCAGCCGCCTGCGGATAGCCATTTCATGCCGGTTGGCCGCCATGCCACCGGAGTGGCTCCCGCCGGTCGGAGTGACCGAGCTTGGTCGGTAGACGCCGCCGGGACTATGGGATGGGCGTTTATTTGGCCCAGGATCGTGAATGACTGACGCAACGCCAACGGCATCGGGCGACTTCAAGGACGCTCGGCCGCCGCGGACACCCTGGCCGACCTGGTTTCCACCGGTCGTGATCCATACGACCGTCGGAGCGCGTGACGGACACCCCGACTACATCGCCGCCAAGGCCGGCGACGCGGAGGCCGCGCTAGCGCCGGTCCACGATCCGGGTTTGGAGTCGGCGGTCGACGGACTTCGTGGGTTCGCCGACAAAGGGGCGACCTCGCCCATCTTGCCATCGGTGACGGCTTTGGAGACGACGGGCTTCAACGCATTCCTGACGCGTTCGCGCGGCTGCTTGCGCGGCGGCTCGGCTGGCGAATTTCTTCCGGCGAGATCGTGCAGACCAATCGGGTCGGGCATACGCGCGCCAAGTCGTTCAATCGTTTCGTAACGCCGGCCGCGTTTGGCGGATTGGTCGAAAGCGATGGGCGTTATGTCCTGGTGGACGATCATGTGCGAATTGGTGGAACGCTCGCGAACCTCAGGGGGCACATCGAGACATCAGGCGGCGTGGTCATGGCCATGACGACTTTGACCGAGAGCCGCGATGGCCGCCAGATCGCGCTCGGCGTTCAGGCCCGCGACATGCTGTGGAGCCGATATGGACAGACCCTCGAAAACCTCTGGCGCAGAACAGTTCGGACACGGAATCGACGGCCTCACCAACCTCGAAGGCGCCATCCTTTGCCGTGAACTTTCCGTTGACGCCATCCGAGATCGACTGGCTCAAGCAACAATCGAAGCTCGTCGGCGAGGCGTCGATCCGGTTTTTCGAGAGGGAGGAGAATGGGTCGGGTGCCGGGCCGCGCCCAAGTTTGATCAATCCTGACGAAGCTCGGAGATAAACGCTTCAAGGAGTTGGGGCATGTCGCGATAGACGGGATGGGCGCGAAAGTGGGTGCCCACATCGATTGATATTCGTTCTTCCGACCGGGCGTCCTCTTTTGTCGCCGCTGCCCACCGCCGACCGGGATGCAATGTATCCCAAGGAGAGCGCTTGTTGGCTCGGGTGACCGGATCATCGCCGTGCTTTCCGAGGCCGTAGAGTATGTCGACTTCGCTATTCCAAATCGGCCGGAACAGATGGATGAGGTAGTCTTCCGCTGCGGTCTCCCACCCGGATTGCACGACCAGAAACCGGACCTGGAAATCGCGAATCTCCAGGGTGGACGTGGCCTTGCCGATGTTCTTCCGATGGTCATTTAGGCGTGCGGCGAGACGCTCGCCTTGCTCCCGCGCGGAGCGCGCGCCGCCGGTGGCGGGTCCGGCCTTGCCGACATAGATGGGGGATTCCGAGCCGGAGACCGGCAGATATAGCGGGTAGTGCCCGGCGTAGTAAATTGCATAAACCCCCGATCCGTAGAACCTCCTTACGGCTTCCAGTGGATGCCGAAGTCTGCGCGACCATCGCCAATGCCGTAAAGCGACCGATGATTTTGGGATTGCTTGGATCAAATACCGACGTCGGCATCGCGACCGGGTCGATTTGCGAAAGCGCCCCCTCCAATTCCGCGATAAGCGCGCGCACAAGGCTGTCGAAGGCTCGACGCCGAGCCGCTGGCAGCGGCTTATTTTTGGACGTTTGGACGAGTTCCGCGAGCTTTAGCCGAATGGCGGCGGCCTCTTCGCCCAGGAGCGTGGGCTTGCTCAAGCCGCGAACCTCAGCTTCCGCGCCACATCCTTGCCTATCACCTCGGCGAGTCGTGGCGGCACCGCATTGCCGAGTTGGCGCATCGTTTCCGTCCACGAGCCGTGAAAGATGTAGTCGTCGGGAAACGTCTGAAGGCGCGCGCTCTCGCGGACGGTGAAATATCGCACCTCGCCGTCCGGCATGGCCAGCATGTTCTCCCCGCCCGGCACGCCATGCACGCCGGCCTTCAGGGTCTTCGCCGGCTCGTCCAACGGGCTGCCCGTGTGGCCGGGATAGATCCTCGCGCCCGGTTGGAAGCGGTGGTTGGGAACCTTGCGCGACGCGTCCGGCTCCCACTGGGGATCGGGCAGGTCGGCGATCGCGTCCCGGACCGTCGTCCAGGCGCAGGTCGATGGTTTGCGATCCATCTTGGCGGCGCGCGCCCGCGCGCCTTCATCGTTGGGGCGGTCGGTGGTCGCGACCTTGTGGCGATCCCAGTAGAATTCGCTGCGAAATTGGGCCCACAGCAAGCGCGTCGGCGCCATGGGTCGCGATCGGGAAGTTCCATTCGAGGTCGAGATCGTCGCGGAAGCCGACGAACACCACGCGTTCCCGCTTCTGCGGCACCCCATAGTCGGCCGCGTTCAGGACCTGGGCGATGACGCGATAATGCAGGCCATCCGCGACGCCGTGGATGTGATGGCGCTCAAGACGGGCGAGGTGTTCCGTCCAGTCCTCGTCGTCCTCTGCCACCAGCTCGGGGTGCTCGAGCTGCAGCTTGATGTATTCGAAATAGTTGCGGAAGGCCGCTCGCGTCAGCCCCTTCACGTTCTCGAAGATGAACGCCTTGGGCCGCGCCTCGCGCACCGCGCGGATGGCCTGGGGAAACATGTCGCGGGCGTCGTCATGCGCCTTGTGTTTTCCGCCGAGGGAAAACGGCTGGCACGGCGGGCCGCCGGATATGAGATCAAGCCGGTCCTCGAACGGGTCTGAAATCCACGCGCCGCACATCGCCTTCGGTCAGCGGCCAGTCGCGACGACGGGATGGTCGAAGGCCTGATTTTCGCGCAGCGTCTCGCAACAGTCGTGGTCCCACTCCACCACCTTTGCGGGTGGAAGCCCGCCCTGTGCAGGCCCATTCCAAGGCCCGCCGGCGCCGGCGAAGAGTTCGATCGAGTTCATGAGTTCAAGAATGTTCTTAGTTCGTTCCGAATGAAAGCCTCGTCCCGCAGCTGGCATTCCCAGATCGTCAAGCACCCGCCAACCCAGGGCCGTCAGAGCCGCCTCGTTCCGTACATCGCGATCGCGATTACCCTCCAGCTTGGGAATCCAGAAATCCTGCCGTGATTTGGGCAGCCGCGCCAGACGGCAATTGGGGTCTGGGTGACGATGCCAGAAGCAGCCGTGAACGAAGATCACCTTGCGGCGGGAGGCGAAGACGAGGTCTGGCTTGCCGGGGAGGGCAGCTTTATGGAGGCGGAAGCGATAGCCCATGCCATGAACCCGTGAACGAATACGACGTTCAGCGGCACTATCTTTCCCCCTGACGCGCGCCATGCGCTCGCTTCGTTGCTCTGTCGTTAGGGGGTCCATTGGAGGCGGGCCGTCGATCTAAGCGCAATAGATATTCAAAGTCATTCGTCTCGGCTCCGTCTTCGAACAAAAATTTGCGTCACGCGGCTATCTTTTCCTTTCTTCGGTAACTCCAATTCATAAGCTCCCTCACCGGGTGAACCGTCTTGCTTCGGGAACGTCCCTCTCAGTTCAGTGAGCTGGCGCTTTAAGTTATTATATAGCGTAACCACACAATAAATAATTGCGAGCTTTACAGCTGTAATGACGGGGAACGATTTTTCAGTCCGTTGAATATACATATCCGAATCGGAAAATACAGTGAACGAAGACAAAGCAAACACGAACATCCGAAACCATATAAAGCCCGTAGTTAGTTGCTCGTTTACCCTCGAAATGGAATAATAGACGCCACCAGACTCCAGCCATACTGTTTTATGCAGCCGCCCCTCGAATTCGTCTTCAAGCATATCAATGTGCTTCTCCCAGTTCTTCTGCCAAAATTTCGATCCCAAAGTGGAGAATCGATTTGCTGCGGCGGTCAAAATGCCAAGTCCCGACAGCGCTAGCGAAAGAAAATTTGGCCCGCCTATTTTATGAGACTGAAATATGAAGCCTATTGCGGCAAAAATTGCGACTTGGAAGCCCCAAAAGTATGCAGAGCGTCGCCAATATAGGTCGATTTCGAAACTCCGCAGGCTGTATGCGCGATCTGATGCCCCTTTGAGGCGGTGGACGTCGCCAGGTGCCTCCGGCTCAATACCGAGGGTCGCAAAATAGCGCTCACGCAGCATTCCCATGGTTCATCATCCCGTCCCTAATCCGCGTCCATCTTCAGCGCCGCGATGAACGCCTCCTGCGGGATCTCGACCTTGCCGAACTGGCGCATCTTCTTCTTGCCCTCCTTCTGCTTGTCGAGCAGCTTGCGCTTGCGGCTGGCGTCGCCGCCGTAGCATTTGGCGGTGACGTCCTTGCGCAGGGCGCGGACGGTTTCGCGGGCGATGATCTTGCCGCCGATGGCCGCCTGGATGGGGATGACGAACAGGTGCGGGCGGGATCAGCTCCTTCATCTTCTCGACCATGCCGCGGCCGCGCATCTCGGCGCGGCCGCGGTGGACCAGCATGGAGAGGGCGTCGACCGGCTCGGCGTTGACCAGGATCGACATCTTGACGAGGTCGCCGTCGCGGTAGTCCTGGATCTGGTAGTCGAAGCTGGCGTAGCCCTTGGAGATGCTCTTCAGCCGGTCGTAGAAGTCGAACACCACCTCGTTGAGCGGCAGGTCGTAGACCACCATGGCGCGCGGCGCCGACGTAGCTGAGCTCCTTCTGCTCGCCGCGCCGGTCCTGGCACAGCTTGATCACCGCGCCGAGGTATTCGTCGGGGGTGAAGATGGTGGCCTTGATCCACGGCTCGGCGATGCTGGCGATGCGCACCGACGTCGGGCATGTCGGCGGGGTTGTGCAGCTCGATGACCTCGCCGTTGGTCAGGGTGATCTTGTAGATCACGCTGGGGGCGGTGGCGATCAGGTCGAGGTTGAACTCGCGGGTCAGCCGCTCCTGGATGATCTCCAGGTGCAGCAGGCCCAGGAACCCGCAGCGGAAGCCGAAGCCGAGCGCGGCGCTGGTCTCCATCTCATAGGTGAAGCTGGCGTCGTTGAGGCGCAGGCGGCCGACGGCGGCGCGCAGGTCCTCGAAGTCGGCGGCGTCGACGGGGAACAGGCCGCAGAACACCACCGGCTGCACCGGCTTGAAGCCGGCCAGCGGCGTGGTGGTCAGGCGCTTCTCGTCGGTGATGGTCTCGCCGACGGCGGCGTCGGCGACGTCCTTGATCTGGGCGGTGATGAAGCCGATCTCGCCGGGGCCGAGGCGAGGCGACGTCGGTGGCCTTGGGCTGGAACACGCCGATCTTGTCGACCTTGTAGGTGGCGCCGGTCTGCATCATCCGCACCTGCTGGCCGGCGCGCAGGCGCCCGTCGAACACCCGCACCAGCACCACGACGCCCGAGGTAGGCGTCGTACCAGGCGTCGACCAGCAGGGCCTTGAGCGGCGCGGCCTCGTCGCCCTTGGGCGGCGGCAGGCGGTGGACGATGGCCTCCAGCACCTCGTGGATGCCCAGGCCCGTCTTGGCCGAGCACTCGACGGCGTCGGAGGCGTCGATGCCGATGACGTCCTCGATCTGCTGGCGGATGCGGTCGGGCTCGGCGGCCGGCAGGTCGACCTTGTTGAGGACCGGGACGATCTCGTGGTTGTTGTCGATGGCCTGGTAGACATTGGCCAGGGTCTGGGCCTCGACGCCCTGGCTGGCGTCGACCACCAGGATCGAGCCTTCGCAGGCGGCCAGCGAGCGGCTGACCTCATAGGCGAAGTCGACGTGGCCGGGGGTGTCCATCAGGTTGAGGATGTAGGTCTCGCCGTCGTCGGCGCGGTAGGTCAGGCGCACGGTCTGGGCCTTGATGGTGATGCCGCGCTCGCGCTCGATGTCCATCGAGTCGAGCACCTGCTCCTTCATCTCGCGCGCGGTCAGGCCGCCGGTCTCCTGGATCAGGCGGTCGGAGAGGGTGGATTTGCCGTGGTCGATGTGGGCCACGATGGAAAAATTGCGGATGTGCGAAAGCGGCGTCGTCATGGCGCCAGCCTCTAGCATGGTTCATGCGCCGCCCGGCAATTCAGCGCCTGTTAACCCGCTTGCCGTAAGTCCACCGCAATTCGATGTCTAGACTTGGCGGGGGCGCCAACCGTGGAAGGTCGTCATGGATCGACGTTCACTGATCATCGCCGGCATGGCCGCCGTCGCCGCCGGTCCACGCGCTCGGGCGACCAGCCAGCAACCAGTATCCGCCCTCAGCCGACGCGACAGACCTATACGCGACGACGAACTGGTCAACCGGGTCTCGGACTTCATGGGCGTGACCGCCGAGTCCGCCGGCGCCGCGGTCGAGCGCACCTTCAAGGACAACGGCCGGCCGACCGGCTACATCGCCGGCGAGGAAGGCTCGGGCGCCTTCGTCTTCGGCCTGCGCTATGGCCGTGGCCTGCTGTACATGAAGAACCGGCCGACCCAGGAGGTATTCTGGCAGGGCCCGTCGGTCGGCTTCGACGCCGGCGGCAACGCCAGCCGGGTGTTCGCCCTCTGCTACAATCTACAGTATCCGGACGCCATCTATCGCCGCTTTCCCGGGCGTCGAGGGCACGGCCTATTTCATCGGCGGCCTGGGCGTGAACTATCAGCGCGCCGACGACATCACCCTGGCCCCGATCCGCGCGGGCGTCGGCCTGCGCCTGGGCGCCAACATGGGCTACCTCGCCTACAGCCGCCATCGCGAGATCCTGCCGTTCTAGGGTCTAAGCTCGCAACCGCGCGCCGACCGCCTTGGCGGCGGACGCCATGATCTTCGCCGACACCGCCTCGATATCGGCGTCGGTGAGGGTGCGCTCGCGGGGTTGCAGGGTGACTTCGACGGCGACGGATTTCGTCCCTCGGTCTCGACGCCCGGGCCCTCGTAGACGTCGAACACCCGCGCGCCGGCGATCAGGACGCGGTCGGCCGCCAGCACGGCGCGCACCAGATCGCCGGCCGGCCGTCGATTGTCGACCAGAAAGGCGAAGTCGCGGGTCAGCGGCATGAACGCCGACAGGCTCAGGGCAGGCTTGGTCTTGGCCGGCCTTCTTCTTGGGCTCGGGTATCGCCTCGACCCAGAGCTCGAAGGCGTAGACCGGGCCGGCGACGTCCAGCGCCGCCAGCGTCGCCGGATGGAGTTCGCCGAACTCGGCCAGCACCGCCTTCGGGCCGAGCTGCAGGCGCGCGCGACGGCCGGGTCGCCACCAGGGCGCATCGAACATCCTGCACGATCTGCAGCGAGGCGGTGGGCGCGCCGAGTTCGTCAAGCAGGGCCGATCAGGTCGGCCTTGAGGGTGAAGAGGTCGTCGCCGCCGGCGCCGTCCCAGCGCGCGGGGCCCATGCGGAGCGAGGACCGCGGCGACGACGGCGCGCTGGTCGGCCGGCTCGGGGCCGGCGAACACCGGGCCGATCTCGAACAGGGCGCAGTCGGGGAAGCCGCGCCGGGCGTTGCGGCCGACCGCCTCGATCAGGCCGGGCAGGGCCGAGGGGCGCATGCAGTCGAGATCGGCGGCGATCGGGTTCTGCAGCACCAGGCGCTCGTCGCCGCCGCCGAACAGCCGCGCGGCGGCGCGGGCGGTGAACGACCAGCTGATCGTCTCCTGGTAGCCGGCCGCCGCCAGGGCCCGGCGGGCGATGCGCAGGCGCGCCTGGCGCAAGGTCAGCACGCCGCCGGTCGGACGCGGCATGGTCCGGCAGCGGCGTCGACGGCAGGGCGCCGTAGCCGGCGATGCGGGCGACTTCCTCCACGAGGTCGGCCTTGCCTTCGACGTCGCGCCGCCATGACGGCGGCTGCACGCGCGTCGCCTTCGCGGGTCGAAGCCGAGGTCGCCGAGGATGGTCCACACCCGGTCCGGCGCGACGACGAGGCCGGACAGGCGTTCGACATAGGCCGGATCGAAACGCGATCGCGGCGGGCCTGGGCGGCGGCGTACCCGCGAGCACGGACCTCCGAGGGCTCGCCGCCGCACAGGTCCAGGATCAGCCGCGGTGGCCAGCTCGATGCCGGGAAGCAGCGACTCCGGGTCGACGCCGCGGGCGAAGCGGTATTGCGCGTCGGAGACGATGCCGGTGTCGCGGCCGGTCTGAGCGGTGCGGATCGGGTCGAACCAGGCGCTCTCGATGAACACCTCGGTGGTCGCCTCCGAACATCCGGTCGAGGTCCCGCCCATCACCCCGCCGAGGCCGATGGCCCCGGAGCCGTCGGCGATCACGCAGATTTCCGGCGTCACCGCATAGGTCTTCCCGTCCAGCGCCGCGCACGCTCTCGCCGGCTTCAGCCGAGTCGCGCCTCGATGAAGCCGCCATTCAGCAGAGCGGCGTCATAGACGTGCAGCGGCCGCGCGCGGTCGTGGGTGATCAGGTTGGTGACATCGACCAGGGCATTGATCGGCCGCAGGCCGATGCTTTTGAGCCGGGCCTGCAGCCAGGCGGGCGAAGGTCCATTGCGCACGCCGCGGATCAGCCGGCCGGCGAACGCCGGGCAGGCGTCGGGCGCGCTCAGCCGGATCTCGATCGGGCAGGGAAAGGCGCCGGGAGTCGCGGGCACGCTCAGGTCCTTCAGCCGGCCCACCCCGGCGGCGGCGAGGTCGCGCGCGATGCCGGCGACGCCCAGCCAGTCGGGACGGTTCGGAGTCACCTCGAAATCGATCACCGACTCGAGGCCGAGCGCCTCGACCGCGGGCGCGCCCACCGGCAGATCCGGCAATTCGAGAATGCCGTCGGACTCCTCGGCGGTCTCCAGCTCCGCCGCCGAGCACAGCATGCCGTTGGACACCACGCCGCGAACCGCCCGCGGCTCCAGGGTGATGCCGCAGCCGGGAATGTAGGTCCCGATCGGCGCATAGATGGTGACCAGGCCCGCCCGCGCGTTGGGGGCGCCGCAGACGATCTCCTTGCGCCCGTCCCTGGTGTCGACCTGGCAGACGCGCAGCCGGTCGGCGTTGGGGTGCTGGACGGCCTCGACGATCCGGGCGACCGAGAAGGCGGCGAGCTTGGTCGCCGGGTCCTCGACGTGTTCGACCTCGAGGCCGGCCATGGTCATCGCCTCGACCACCTCGCCGACGCCGGCGTTGGTGTCGAGATGCTCCTTGAGCCAGGCGAGGGTGAATTTCATCGCGCGCTCCCCTCTAGCTCAGGCCCGACGCCGGGTTCGGCGCGGCGAAGGCGGAGAAGCCGTAGTGGGCCAGCCAGCGGACATCGCCGGCGAACATGTCGCGCAGGTCCGGCATGCCGTACTTCAGCCGGCCCAGCCGGTCGACGCCGAAGCCGAAGGCGAAGCCCTGCCACTCGTCGGGATCGATGCCGCAGTTGCGCAGCACATTGGGGTGAACCATGCCGCAGCCGACGATCTCCGACCATTCGTCGCCCTGGCCGATCTTCACCTCGCCGCCGGAGGTGTCGCACTGCACGTCCATCTCGGCCGAGGGCTCGGTGAACGGGAAGTGGTGCGGGCGGAAGCGGGTGACCACGCCGTCGAGCTCGAAGAACCGGGCGATGAAGCTGTCGACGGTCCATTTCAGGTGGCCCATGTGGATGCCGCGGTCGATCACCAGCCCCTCGATCTGGTGGAACATCGGGGTGTGGGTGGCGTCGCTGTCCTGGCGATAGGTGCGGCCGGGCGAGATGATCCGGATCGGCGGCGCCTGGCCGGCGGCGATCCACGGCGCCGGCGGCGGCGTGTTGGTCCGCTGCATGGTGCGCACCTGCACCGGGCTGGTGTGGGTGCGCAGCAGCTTGCGATCGCCGTCGGGGCCGGGATGGAAGAAGAAGGTGTCGTGCATCTCCCGCGCCGGGTGCCTGGGCGGGAAGTTCAGGGCGGTGAAGTTGTGGAAGTCGTCCTCGATGTCGGGCCCCTCGGCCAGCGAAAAGCCCATCTCGGCGAAGATGGCGATCATCTCGTCCATCACCTGCATGGTCGGGTGCACGCAGCCCTTGCGCCGCGGCGGGGCGGGCAGGCTCAGGTCGAGGCGGCCCGCCGCCAGTCTGGCGTCGAGTTCGGCGGCCTCCAGAGCCGCCTTGCGCTCCGGCGATCGCGGCGGCGACGCGGTCGCGCAGGGCATTGATGGCCGGACCCTGGGCCCGGCGCTCGTCCGGGCTCATCGATCCCAGAGATCTTCAGCAGCAGCGAAATGGTTCCGGACTTGCCGAGCGTGGCGACGCGCACCGCGTCGAGCGCGGCGGGATCGGTCGCCGCCGCGATCTGGGCGAGCACGTCGGTTTCGAGTGTCATGTGGTCGGTCATGGCGGTGTTCTTCCTCCCTCCCCCTCGTGGGGAGGGACAGACGGCGGAGCCGTCAGGGTGGGGAAGTGTCGATGAAGCGCCACACAGCTGCTGGGTCGGCAAGACTTCCCCACCCTGGACGCTTCGCGTCCTGTCCCTCCCCACGAAGGGGAGGGAGGAGGAGGGACCGCTCTTCAGCCCAGCGCGGCGCGGACCTTGTCGGCGATGGCCTTGAACGCGGCCGGGTCGTTGCCCGCGATATCGGAGAGAACCTTGCGGTCGATATCGATCCCGGCCAGTTCGAGGCCGTGGCTAAATCGCGAATAGGTCATGCCCTCTTCGCGGGCGGCGGCGTTGATGCGCTGGATCCACAGCGAGCGGAACGAGCGCTTGCGGACCTTGCGGTCGCGGTAGGCGTACTGTCCGGCCTTGTCCACGGCCGCCTTGGCGGCGCGGATGGTGTTCTTGCGGCGTCCCCAGAAGCCCTTGGCTTGCTCGAGAACCTTCTTGTGCTTGGCGTGGGCGGTGACGCCCCGTTTGACGCGGGCCATGTGTTCAGCTCCTCTAGATCACAGGCCGTAGGGCAGGAAGTGGCGGATGATCTTCGCGTCGGACGCGGTCATCACCTTGGTGCCGCGCTGCTGGCGGATGTATTTGGACGAGTGGCTGATCAGCCGGTGCCGCTTGCCCGCCACGCCGGCCTTGATCTTGCCGGTCGCGGTGATCTTGAAGCGCTTCTTGGCGCCTGACTTGGTCTTCAGTTTCGGCATTTCGCATCGGCGCCGATGAAGGCCGCCGTCCTCTTTGAGAGTCGCGATAAAGAGCCGCCATGGCATGCCGTACTGGCCAGGCCGCTCAACGAAGGCGAGGCTTCTATGGGAATGGCGCGCCGAACGCAAGGCCGACACCGGTCAGTTCGGATCAGGCCGACGCCGTGTCGCGCGCCGCCCGCCCGGCCGACAAAGCCAGGAAGATCGCCGGGGTAACGATCACCGCGCCCATGATGAACGGCCCCTCGACGGTCACGCCGGCGAACACCAGGCTGGCGGCCGAAGGGACCGGCGACCCTGGCGAAGGCCCCAGCGGCGTTGTTGAGGCCCATGATCCGGCCCTGGCTGTTCTCGTCGACGCCGCCCGACATCAGCGCGGCGGCGTTGGGGAAGGCTACCGACGAGGTCATCGCGGTAGGCCGCCAACACGGCATAGGTCGTCCAGTCGCCATGGCTCAGCGGCATCAGGGCGATGGTGAGCACCGTACCGGCCATGCCGATGGCCAGCATCCGCGCCTCGCCGATACCGGCGCGACAGCGGGCCGGTGATGAAGAAATTGGTGAACGCCGAGGCCGCGCCGGAGACCCCGAAGCAGATGCCGACGTCCTTGGGGGCCCAGCCGAAGCGGTGCTGCGCCCACAGGCCGAAGGTCGATTCGATGCCGGTGAAGGCGATGCCGACCACGAAGGTCAGCAGGATCAGGCGGCCGATCACCGGGTGGCGGGCGGCGAGGCCGACGGCTCGACCAGCCGCCGGCCTGGTCCGACCACCGCTGGCCTGCCGCGCCCGGCTTTCCCGCACGGCCAGGGCGATGCCCAGCGCCGAGCAGGCGCCGCAGCGCCGACGCAGCCAGCAGCGGGATATGGAAGCCGATCAGGCCCCATCGAGCCCTTGGCCAGCACGCCTCCGACGAACGGGCCGAGGATGAAGCCGATGTTGTACGCCGCGCCCAGGCGCGCCATGCGCTCGTTGCGCGCTCATCGACCGGGGTGACATCGGCGATATAGCCCTGGACCACCGAGCCGCTGCCGGCCGCCATGCCGCCCAGCAGGCGGATGACGAAGGCGGCGTCGATGTTCGGCGCGAAGGCCAGGGCGCCATAGCAGGCGCAGTTGGCCAGGGTGGTGCAGACCAGGATCGGCTTGCGCCCGATCCGGTCGGACAGCCGGCCCCAGAACGGCTCGCCGAAGAACGAGCCGAGCGAATAGGCCGAGAAGATCAGCGCGATCTGCCAGGGCTGGGCGTGGAACGACTGGGCGTAGAACGGCAGCAGCGGCACGACGATGCCGAAGCCCATGATGTTGATGAACATCACCGACATCAGGGTGTAGAGCGCCGCGGCGGACCGCCCGGCCTCCGGAGCTGGCGCCGGCGAGGTCATGGGCGCGCTGATAGGCGGGCTGGCGCCACGCCGCAACAGAGCATGGGGTTGGGGCCGGATTTGGGTAACGGGAGTCAGGCGAACGCCGGCAAGGAAATTATCACGCCTGACCATGCTCGCGAGGCCCCGAACCGAGCCGGCCATGATTGCGGCCCGGCGCGCCTTGCGCGCCTCACTCAGGGTGGGTTGTTCTTCTCGAGAAACGCCGTCACCGCCTGAAGCATCCGAAGTCGCGTATCGCCGCGTGATAGCCAGTGATCCTCCCCGTCGAGGGCGACGAATTCGACTGGCTTCCCGGCCCGCGACAAGGCATCGGCCATTCTCTGGCTCTGGTCGAAGGGGACGACGGTGTCGTCCTTGCCATGCACGAGCAGGATAGGGATCGCGACCTTGTCCGCATGCTCGGCGGGAGATATCTCACCCAGGGTTTCGAACGCGCCCATGTAGCGTAACCAGTAACGCTCCGAGCCCACGCCTTGCCGGCCTTCGCGGGAACTCCACCAGGTGACGAACGGTCCGAGATCCGAAGGTCCGGAAACCGACGCCGCGCATCGGTAGACCCCAGGGTCCAGCGTCGCCGCCGCGAGCGCCGCATAGCCGCCGTAACTCGCGCCGACGATGCACACGCGCCTGGAATCAACCAGGCCCTGGCTCGCCAGATACCGCACGCCATCCGACAGATCGGTCTGCATGCGCCGACCCCATTGGCCGAACCCCCGGGCCTGGAAATCCCAGCCGAAGCCCTCCGAACCTCGATAATTGACCCGCAGTACGGCGTAGCCCCGGGAGGCGAGAGCCTGCGACCACCAGTCGAAGCCCGGCGCATCGCGGGCCGCCGGACCGCCGTGGGGCAGAACGACCAACGGCAGCATCTTCGCCGGCGGGCCCGCCGGCAGGGTCAGATACCCGGAAATGGCGAGCCCGTCGCTTGCCTTGAACGCGACCGGCCGCACGGGCGAGATATCCGCCGCCGTGAGCCCAAGATACTCGTTGCCGATCCACTTGGCCCGTCCGGCGTCGAGGTCGACCAGGGCATAGGCAGGGCCATCGGTCGGCGAGTCGACCCTGACCGCGTATTTGCGGTGATCGTCGCTGGCCGACATCAATGACACCAGGCAGCCAGGGTAGGCGGCGATGATCGCCCGCCAGGCCTTCTGGTCGGCCGGATCGAAGAAATCGTATCGCGCGTCGTCGCCGAACAGGGTCTTGGCGCCGATGAGTTTGTGGCTGGCGCCGTCCCAGATCAGCGCGTCGGCGTCCTGTATCGGCAATACCGGCCCGTCGGTTTTGCCGTCCGGACCGATCTCGCGCAGGACGCGATGGCCGCCCTCGATATAGGCGACCAGCAACGACGCGCCGTCGCGGCCGACGCCGACCAGCTCCGGCGCCTCGGTCGGGGCGCGCAAGCTTTGAACCTCTCGCCAATGGCCCTGCCATAGCTTCAAAGTCCAACGACTGGACGGTGCGTCGTATTCGCTCTCGCCGACCGGCGCGCCCATCAGGTCGACGGCGAAACTGTTGGTCGTCTGGGCGGCGCGCGCCTCGATCGTCGTCGCGTCACGGTCGAGGTCGACCTTGAACAAGGTCAGGCGCCCCTGATTTTCGACGAAGGAAACGCCTTGCGCGAAGGCGAATGCCTTGCCGCCGATCAGGCGGATTTCTGGCGGTCGGAACAGGACGTTCAGGCTATCCTGATCAGGGTGGATGTGGTCGTCATTGACATTGATGCCGCTCAACAGCGAACGCTGCGTTTTTTTGGCGATATTGAAATCGGAGGCGATCAACCACTCACCACGCGAAGATGCGGCGCCGATCAGATGGCCTGTGGAGGACACCGTCACGATCAAATGGTTCTGCCCGGCCCATTGCAGGTAACGAACCTTTTGTTCACCGGCGTTGAGATTGCTGACGATCTGACGGGTATCGACGCGTTCGACGACGATGCGACGCTGTTCGCCGTTGGTCACCGCCAGCGCCAGCATCGAGCCGTCAGGAGAAATCGATACCATCTCTATGGCCGGCAACTTGCCGTAGGCTTCCAGGGCCGCTGCCAGGCAGTGAGGCGAGGCAAGCGCAGCCGCGAACGCGAAGGTCGCCATCGACCGCAGTTTCATTGGCCCCCCCCCGGGAACCCTCGCCTATTTGGGGGCGAGGATCATGATCATCTGCCGGCCTTCCATGCGCGGTTCGTATTCGACCTTGGCGACGGGGTCGAAGTCGGTGCGTACCTGCTGCAGCAATTTCATGCCGAGCTCCGGATGGCGCATTTCGCCTCCGCGGAAGCGCAGGGTGACCTTCACCTTGTCGCCTTCCTCGAAGAAGCGGTGCATGGCCCGCGCCTTCACTTCGTAATCATGGATATCGATATTCGGCCGAAGCTTGATTTCCTTCACCTCGACCAGTTTTTGGCGCTTGCGCGCCTCGTTCTTCTTCTTCTGTTCCTGGAATTTGAACTTGCCGAAATCGAGGATCTTGCAAACAGGTGGATCGGCCGTCGGGGAAACTTCGACCAGATCCAGCCCGGCTTCGACGGCCGCTTCAAGGGCGGCGGAGGTGGGCATCACTCCCTGCTTTTCGCCGTTCTGATCGATCAGTAGAACGCGGGGAACGCGGATCTCGTCATTGATGCGCGGTCCGTCCTTGGACGGCGGCGCGGGCATGGGACGGCGAATAGGCTGTGCTCCTGGGACCATTGAGACAAGGGAGCGCCGCCGAGACGGACACCCCCGACCAATATATGACCAAGGCGCCCGGCGGGATCAAGAAGCACGCATCAGAGAAGCGGGCGCGAGTGGGCGGACGTGTCGAGTTTCCGGGCAGGATGACCGGAAAGACACGCCGCAGCCTCCGTGCGGACCGGGTCAGGCGATGGGCGCGGCCAGGGCGATAGCCGTCGAATACACGGTTTCGACGGCGACGTCCGCGAGGTCGGGGGCCTGAAAGACGGTGACATGGCCGCGCGGTCCGCAAAGCGCTGGGTCAGAGGCCGACGAAAACAGGGCGATGGTCGGCGCGCCGGCGGCGGCGATCAGGTGCACGGGTCCCGTGTCGTTGCCGACTGCAATGGCGGCCCGCGCGCCCAGGGCGGCGATCTGGGCGAAATCGGTGCGGCCAGTGAGGTCCCGAGCCCGCCGCGCCCGCGCTTGGATGATCTGGGCCAGGTCGGCCTTCCTGCAGCCCGCCGATGACCAGCACGTCGAACCCGTCTTGCCTCCAGGCGCTCGGCGAGGCCGGCGTAATGGTCGGCCGGCCAGCGCTTTTCCGGCCGATGCGCCGAACTCCCCGGAACCAGCAGGGCGAGCGGCCGGGTCGGCTCGTTCGGCTAGCGCGCGAGCGCCAGGGGCCTTGTGCAAGATCCACGACAAATCCGGTGGCGGCGCCGACAGCGGCGCGATCGGCGCGTCGGGCCAAATACCCGCGTCGCGCAGCTGCTCGGCCTGGCGCTCGAGCGCATGCAGGGTCATGCGCGCCCGGTTGCGGTGCGGCAAGGCGGCTCCGAACGCGCGTACCGGACCACTCCGGCGGGGAGGGCCGCATCATTTGAAAGATCAGGTTGGTGCGGTCATTGTTCTGCAGGTCGTAGACCCGGGCATAACGCTCGCGCCTCAGACGCAGGATCATGGCGAGCCAGGCGGCAAAGCCGCGCGGGCGTCCATCGATTTCCACCCGATCGAAGAACGGGCTGGTCTGGGCGAGCGTTTCGAACGGCGGCGTGGTCAGCAGGGTGATCGTCGCATCGCGGTGCGCCGCGCGGATCCGCTCGAACGCAGGGAGGGCCAGGACAAAGTCGCCCACTGCCGACAGCTTGATCACCAGCACCTTGCCGATCGCCGTCACGCGCGCGACCCCAACGCCCTGCGATAGGCGGTGAGCGTCGCCTCGACCATGGCCGGCAGGGAAAACAACTGGACAGCCCGCTCGCGGGCGGCTCGGCCGACCTGCACGCGGGCCTCGTGTCGACAAGGCCAGGATGGCGTCCAGGGCCCGGGACCAGGCGGATATGTCGCCCGGCGGGCCGAGCCAGCCGGTCTCTCCGTCGACCACCGTTTCGGCGTGCGCGCCCAGGGCCGAGGCGAGCACCGGTCGTCGCATCGCGGCGGCCTCGACGACCGTGCGACCGAACGATTCCGCCTGGGTCGACGGCGCGGCGACGAGGTCCGCCGCCAGGAATGCGGCCGGCATGTCCGTGCAGGCGCCGACCGCGCGGACCCGGTTCCCATCGATGGCCAGCCGCGGCGGCGAAGGCCGGATGTTCAGCGGCAGTCCGGTCAGCACGAGCACAGCCGCCTGGCCGCGAGCTGCGCGGCGAGCGCCTCGGCGATGATCCGGTGCCCCTTCCAGCCGCTGGTCGCGCCGCCATGAGCACAACCAGCCGGCAATCGCCAGGGTCGAGGCCCCAGGCTCGCCGTACGGCCGCAACGCGACCCGCCTCGACCGCGCGCCGGATCGAACGCTTCGGTGTCGATGCCTTCGCGGCACTAGCGCGATGCGGTCGGGAGCGACGCCGATGTTCGGCGACGATGTGATCGCGGGTGAACTCCGAGTTGGCGATCACCGCCTCGCCCCTGGTCATGATCGCATTGTACCAGCGCTTGAGCGGCGATCGCGCGCGCCGTAGATCCCGTGATAGGTGGCGACCATCGGCGCGCCGGTGGCGCGCGCCGCCAGCAGGGCGCTGAACGCCGGCGCGCGCGAGCGCACATGGATCAGGCTGACCCTTCGCGGCGCACGACCGCCGATCAAGCGCGCGGCATTGGCGGCCAGGCTGAGCGGGTCTCGCGCATGGAGCGGCAGGCGGACGAGTTGACCGCCGCGCTTGCGCCAGCGCGGCCCTCCAGTCGGCCGCCGCGCGAAGCGACCAGCGAGCGCCAGCCCGCGCCCGGCGACCGCGCCGGCCATGTCCAGCGTCGCCTGCTCGACCCCGCCAGCATCGAGCGCCGGGGTGATCTGCAACAGGGTGAAGTCGTCGGTGGAATGGGTGACGACGTCTATCGACTTGGCTCCGCTGGCCTGTAGGATCGCGCTGTTTACGCATTGCTGGGATCGAACGCCATGGACGAGGTCAGCGGCTTCCTTCGGCACGAGAAGCGCGCGCCTGGCCTGGCGCCGTGTGGGCGGGTCGGGGCCGACGGTGGTGTGGCTGGGCGGCTTGCATTCCGAGATGACCGGGACCAAGGGCGAGGCGCTGGCGCAATGGGCGGCGGAACGCGGGCCGCGGTTATCTGCGGTTCGACTATTTCGGCCACGGGCGGTCGCAGGGCCGGTTCGAAGAGGGCACGATCTCGCGCTGGCGCGGCGACGCGCTGGCGGTGATCGATCGGTTGACCGCCGGCGCGCTCGTTCTAGTCGGATCGTCGATGGGCGGCTGGCTGGCCTGCCTGGCGGCGCTGGCGCGGCCCGAGCGGGTGGCGGGATTGGTGCTGATCGCCCCGGCCGCCGATTTCACTCAGGCGCTGCTCGAGCCGAGTCTGCCGCTGGACGCAGTGGAAGCCATCCGGCGCGACGGGGCTTGGATCCGGCGGTCGACCTATGAAGGCGGCGGCTTTCCGATCACTCGCGGCTTGCTCGAGGACGGGGCGCGATGGAGCATCCTCCCCGGGCCAGTGGCGATCGCCGCGCCGGTGCGAATCCTGCAGGGCGGCGATGACACCGAGGTTCCATGGGGCCACGCTCTCGACCTGGCGCGGGCGCTCGCCGGCCCCGATGTCGTCTTCACCCTGATCCGTGACGGTGATCACCGCCTGTCGAGACCGCAAGATGTCGCGCGATTGATCTTCGAGATCGAGGAGATTTCCCGCCGCTGTTAGGCGATCTCAGGACTAAGCGCCGATCAATCCGGCCAGGGCCTCCCGCGCCGCCGTTCCCAGCGTCGGGTGTTTCAGCGCATAGGCGACATTGGCTCGCAGCAGGCCGACCGGGTCGCCGCAGTCGTAGGTGACGCCCTGGTATCGCAGCGCGTGGAACGCCTCGGTCTGCAGCAGCCGCAGCATGGCGTCGGTCAGCTGGATCTCGCCGCCGGCGCCTTTTTCGTGGGCGGCCAGGGCCTCGAAGATCCGGGGCTGCAGGATATAGCGGCCGGAGATGAACAGGTTGGAGGGCTCGGTTCCCGGCGGCGGCTTTTCGACCATGCCGGTCATCGACGCAAGCCGGCCGTCGAAGCCCTGCGCGGCCTCGCCCAGCGAGACGATGCCGTATTTGTGCGCCTCGCCTGGCGGGCGCCGGCTCGACGACGACGATGTTGCCGCCGACCGCGTCATAGGCGGCGATCGCCTGGGCCGAGGGCGGCGGGATCGGCGTCCATCAGCATGTCCGGCAGCATGACCGCGAACGGCTCGTCGCCGATCAGGTCGCGGGCGCACCAGACCGCGTGGCCGAGGCCAAGCGGCGCCATCTGGCGCACGAAGCTCATCTGGCCCGGCTGCGGCAGGTCGGCGCGCATCGCGTCGAGGATCGCGGTCTTGCCCTTGGCGGCCAGTTCGCTCTCCAGCTCGTAGGCGCGGTCGAAATAGTCCTCGATCGCCCCCTGACCTCGGCCGACGACGAAGATGAAATGCTCGATGCCGGCCGCGCGGCCCTCGGCGACCACGTGGGCGAGGATCGGCCGGTCGAAGACGTTAAGCAGGTTCTTCGGCGTGGTCTTGGCCGCCGGCAGGATGCGGGTGCCGAGCCCGGCGACCGGCAGCACGGCCTTGCGTACGCGGGTCATGAGATCCTCCTGGTCGGGTGGGCGGAACTATTCGACCGTGACCGACTTGGCGAGGTTGCGCGGCTGATCGACGTCGGCGCCTTTGAACACGCCCACCTGGTAGGCGAGCAACTGCAAGGGCACCGCGAAGATCAGCGGGGCGATCAGCGGGTCGCAGGCCGGCGCGACGATGACCCGCGCGGCGGCTGGCGCGTGAGCGGCGCCCGCCTCGTCGGTGATCAGGATGACCGGTCCCTCGCGCGCGATCACCTCGCTGATGTTGGACATGGTCTTGTCGAAGAACGCATCGCTGGGCGCCAGCACGACGACCGGCGTCGCCTCGTCGATCAGGGCGATCGGGCCGTGCTTCATTTCGCCGGCGGCATAGCCCTCGGCGTGGATATAGCTGACCTCCTTGAGCTTCAGCGCGCCTTCCAGGGCCAGCGGAAACATCGCGCCGCGGCCCAGATAGAGCACGTCGCGGGCCCGGCCGATCGGAACTGGCGACGCGCTCGCACCGCCTCCTCGGTGGTGATCGCCTCGGCCAGCAGCCGCGGCGCTTCCAGCAGGACCTGCACCAGACGCTGTTCTTCGCGCCTCGTCGATGCGGCCGCGCTCGCGCGCCGCGGCGATGGCCAGGGCGATCAGCGGCGGCGACCTGGGCGGTGAAGGCCTTGGTCGAGAGCGACGCAGATCTCCTGGCCGGCATGGGTCGGCCACACCAGGTCGACCTCGCGGGCCATGGTCGATTCGTGGGCGTTGACGATGGCGACGGTTCGCAGGCCGCGCGCCTTGCACCAGCGCAGCGCCGCCAGCGTGTCGGCGGTTTCGCCCGACTGCGAGATCGCCACGGCGAGCGTCCCCGGCGCGACCGCCGGATCGCGATAGCGGAATTCCGAGGCGACCTCGACGTCGACCGGCAAGCCCGCGAGGCTCTCGAAGATATATTTGCCGATCATGCCGGCGTAGTAGGCGGTGCCGCAGGCGAGGATCTGCAGTCGGTCGATGCTGGCGAAGTCGAAATCGCCGGGCGGCCGGCGCGTGGCTGGTCAGCGGGTCGAGATAGGCCGACAGGGTGTGCTGACAGGCGTCGGGCTGATCGTGGATCTCCTTTTCCATGAAGTGCCGATAGTTGCCTTTCTCGACCATGGCGGCGGACACCGAGACCGTGCGCACGGGGCGCTCGACCGGCTGGCCATCGGCGTCGAACACCCGCGCGCGCCGGTGGTCGATGGCGACGTAGTCGCCCTCCTCCAGATAGCTGACCCGGTTGGTGAACGGGGCCACGGCCAGCGCGTCGGAGCCGATGAACATCTCGCCTGGCCGTAGCCGACCACCAGCGGCATGGCGCGGCGGGCGCCCATAACCAGATCGTCCTCGCCCTCGATCAGGACGGCCAGCGCATAGGCGCCGGTCGAGGCGATCGAGGGTCTGCTTGAAGGCGACGAGTGGGCTCCAGCCCGGAGGCCAGGTCGCGGTCGATCAGGTGGGCGACCACCTCGGTGTCGGTGTCGCTTTCGAATTCGCGGCCCTCGGCGATCAGTTCGGCCTTCAGCTCGGCGAAGTTCTCGATGATGCCGTTGTGGGCCAGGGTGACCCGGCCGGCGGTCTGTGGGTGGGCGTTGCGCAGAGTTCGGCGCGCCGTGGGTGGCCCAGCGGGTGTGGCCGATGCCGGTGGTCGCCGATCAGCGGTTCGACTGCCAGCACGGCTTCCAGGTCGCGCAGCTTGCCGCTCGCGCGCGCCGCGTCGACGACGCCACGATCGATGGTGGCGACGCCGGCCGAGTCGTAGCCGCGGTATTCCAGCCGACTGCAGACTGTCGATCAGCCGCTCGGTGACCGGGCTTGATCGCCGACGATGCCGATAATACCGCACATGTTGGATCGCGCCTTCCTCGCCGACCCGAGGATCCGGCCTTGTCACGGGCCGATCGACGGCCTTTAGCATTCGCGTCACCGCGGCGACATAAATCTTCGGTTTCAGATCGTTTCCTGAACAGGCGGGCGAGGTCGATGAGCAAGCGAACCTATTTCGGCACCGACGGCATCCGCGGCCAGGCCAACCACTATCCGATGACCGCCGAGGTGGCGCTGCGGGTCGGGCCTGGCGGCGGGCAAGCTATTCCGTTCCAGCCGACGACCGCCGGCATCTGGTGGTGATCGGCAAGGATACCCGCCTGTCCGGCTATATGATCGAGCCGGCGCTGGTGGCAGGCTTCGCCAGCGTCGGCATGGACGTGCGACTGTTCGGACCTCTGCCGACCCCGGCGGTGGCGGTAATGACCCGCTCGATGCGCGCCGACCTCGGGCGTGATGATCTCGCGCCTCGCACAACAATTTCGCCGACAACGGCATCAAGCTGTTCGGTCCGGACGGCTACAAGCTTTCCGACGATATGGAGGCCCGGATCGAGGCCCATATGGACGAGGGGCTGGAAGAGGGCCTCGCCGCCCCTAAGGAACTGGGCCGCGTGGCGCGGATGGACGAGGCGCAGGCACGCTATATCGAGATCGTCAAGGCGACCCTGCCGCGCGCCCTGCGCCTGAACGGGCTGCGGGTGGTGATCGACTGCGCTCATGGGGCCGCCTACAAGGTCGCGCCGACCGCGCTCTACGAACTGGGCGCGGAGGTCAAGGAAATCGGCGTTTCGCCGAATGGCTTCAACATCAACGACGAGTGCGGCTCGACCCATCCATCGGCCCTGGTCGCCGCGGTCAGGGAATATCGCGCCGACATCGGCATCGCCCTCGACGGCGACGCGGATCGCATTCTGATCTGCGACGAGCGCGGCCAGGTCGTCGACGGCGACCAGATCATGGCCCTGATCGCCCAGGCATGGCTGGCGCAGGACCGACTGCGCGGCGGCGGCGTGGTCGCCACGGTGATGTCCAACCTAGGGCTCGAGCGGTTCATGGCCCAGCGCGGCCTGACGCTAGAACGGACGGCCGTCGGCGACCGCTCGGTGATGGCGCGCATGCGCGAGGGCGCCTTCAATCTCGGCGGCGAGGCGTCCGGCCACATCATCATGTCGGACTATGCCACCACCGGTGATGGTCTGATGGCCGGTCTGCAGGTCCTGGCCGAATTGGTCCGCTCCGAAAAGCCGATGAGCGCCCTGGCGCGCCAGTTCGAGCCGGTGCCGCAGCGCCTGGAGAACGTGCGGTTCTCGGGAGGCAAACCGCTCGGAAGTCGCGGCCGTGCAGGATGCCATCCCGACGGCGCAGGCGCGCCTCGACGGCTGCGGCCGGGTGCTGGTGCGCCCCTCCGGCACCGAGCCGCTGATCCGGATCATGGCCGAGGGCGACGACGAAAAGCTGGTGCGCCAACTGGTGCGCGACATCGCCGTGGCGGTGAAGGCGGCCGCAAACTGACGGATGCGTCCGCCCCCAACGGGCGGCGAATGATGATCGTCAGACTTCCTGGTTGTAGGCCCCGACCTCCGGATGGCGGGCGAGGCGGGGTTTGACTTCGTCGCGGAACAGCGCGCGCATGTCGTCGGCCGAGCGGCATGCTCTCGACCACCACCACCAGTTCGGGCTTGTTGGAGGAGGCGCGCACCAGCACCCAGGAGCCGTCTTCCAGCGCGACGCGCACGCCGTTGACGGTGATCACCTCCTTGATCGCCCGGCCGAGGATCTTGCCGCCGGCCGCCGCGAGGTCCTGGTATTCCTTCACCACCGCCTCGACGACGCCGTACTTCGTCTCGTCGGCGCAATGCGGGCTCATGGTCAGCGAGGTGTAGGCGACCGGCAACGCCAGGCGCAGCTCGCTGAGCTTCTTGCCCGGATTGCGGTCGAGCATGGCGAGGATCGCCGCGGCCGCCGTCAGGCCGCAGTCGTAGCCGTGGCCGAGCGGCGCGTTGAAGAAGAAATGGCCCGACTTCTCGAAACCGGCGAGGGCGCCGATCTCGGCGGTCTTGCGCTTGATGTAGCTGTGGCCGGTCTTCCAGTACAGGGTCGTGGCGCCAAGTTCGGCGAGCACCTTGTCGGTGGCGTAAAGGCCGGTCGACTTTACGTCGACGACGAATTGCGCGCCCGGGTACAGAGGAGCGAGATCGCGGGCCAGCATCAGGCCGATCTTGTCGGCGAAAATCTCCTCGCCCTGGTCGTCGACCACGCCGCAACGGTCGCCGTCGCCGTCGAAGCCGAGCGCCAGATCGGCGCCGTGGGCGCGTACCGCCTCGCCCATCGACTGCAGCATTTCGTGGTCTTCAGGGTTGGGATTGTACCGCGGAAAGGTCCAGTCGAGCGCGCAGTCCATCTCGATGACCTCGGCGCCCATACGGCGCAGGGCGTCGGGCGCGAAAGCGCCGGCGGTGCCGTTGCCGCAGGCGCAGACGACTTTCAGCGGCCGTTGCAGCGTGCAGCGCGAGGCGATGTCGGCGATGAAACGCTCAGTCACGCCCGACACGTGGGTCAGGCTGCCGCCGGGACGCTCGCTCCAGGCGCCGGACAGCACGATCTCCTTCAGCCGGCCGATTTCTTCGGGACCAAAGGTCAGTGGCGCGCCGACGCCCATCTTCACCCCGGTCCAGCCGTTCTCGTTATGGCTGGCGGTGACCATGGCCACGCAGGGGGCCTCGAGATCGAATTGCGCGAAATAGGCAGTCGGCGACAGCGCCAGACCGATGTCGAGGACTTCGCACCCCGCGCTCATCAAGCCAAGGATCAGCGCCTGCTTCACCGAAAGAGAATATGAGCGAAAGTCATGACCGACCACCACGCGCCGCTGGCCGCGTTCGTGCACATAGGTCCCCAAGCCCAGGCCGAGGGCTTGCAGGCCGAGGAGGCTGATCTCCGAGCCCAACAGCCACCGGGCATCGTATTCGCGAAAGCCGGTGGGTTTCACCAGCGGAATGGTTTCGTACTCCAGGGTGTTGACGGCAAGGTCGGTCCGGGGTGGCGGCAGCATGGGGCCTCTCTAGCTGGGCTTTGGCGGGGGGATGGGGTTGGGCTCGTGAAGCGGCGCGAGGGGGTGTCCGAACGGCGGCGGCGAAGGCCGTCCAAGTCCCTGCGGCCAAACCAGCGCCAAGGCGATCAAGGCCAGGGCGGCCGCCGCCAGCAGCGGCAGAATAAGGCGGTCGGGCATGGCGGCAGCCTATAGCGGGGCGCAGCTCGCCGCGCCATCGGCGACTGGACCGCGACCGTTGGTTCCTTGACCGCCGCGAACCGAGGTCCTAGCCAGTCATCACGGTCCGGCCCCAAGGAGTCCCATTGCCCTCTCTCGTCCTCCTCCGTCACGGCCAGAGCCGTTGGAATCTCGAGAACCGCTTTACCGGCTGGGTGGATGTGGACCTGAGCGCGCAAGGGGAAGCCGAGGCCGCGTCGGCTGGGGTCCTGTTGCGGTCCGCGGCGATCGCATTCGACCGTGCCTTCGCCTCGGTGCTGACCCGCGCGATCCGCACCGCCGACATCGCACTGGCTGGCGCTGGCCAGTTGTGGATTCCGATGCTCAAGGATTGGCGACTGAACGAGCGCCACTATGGCGGTCTGACCGGCCTCGACAAGGCCGAAACCGCGCGTCGGCATGGTGAAGGGCAGGTCAAGATCTGGCGGCGCAGCTATGATATCCCGCCGCCGCCGCTGACGCCGGGCGGTGAGTTCGATTTCACCGCGGACCGGCGCTATGCCGGGCTGACCCTGCCGACGACCGAGAGCCTGAAAACCACCCTGGAGCGGGTGCTTCCCTATTGGACGGCCCAGATCGCGCCATGCCTGGCGAATGGCGAGACCATCCTGGTGGCCGCGCATGGAAATTCGCTGCGGGCGATCGTCAAACATCTGTTCGGAGTGGCCGACGACGCCATCGTGCATGTCGAGATGCCGACCGGCAACCCGCTGCTGATCGAGCTAGGTGACGACCTGGCGCCGCGGGCGGCGCGCTATCTCGATACGACGCGGGCCCAGCCTTTGCCGCCGCCGCCGTGACCGACGGGCCGCTGGACGCCGCGCACATGCGCCGGGCGATCGGCCTGGCGCGATCGAGGCTCGGAACGACCGCCGGCAACCCGGCTGTCGGGTGCGTCATCGTGCGGGACCAGGTGGTTATCGCCGAGGCCGCAACGGCGCGGGGCGGTCGCCCCCATGCCGAAGAACAGGCCCTGGCGTCGGCGGGCGCGGCGGCGAAGGGGGCGGTCGCTTTCGTGAGCCTCGAGCCCTGCGGCCAGCGATCGTCTGGGGAGGCCTCCTGCGCCGAACGGCTGATCGAGGCCGGGGTGGTCCGGGTGGTTTATGCCGTCGCCAATCCCGATCATCGCTCCTCCGACCAGGGCCCCCGCCGACTCGCCGCGGCCGGGGTCGCCGTTGAAAGCGGGCTGCTGGCCGCCGAAGCCGCCGACGTCTACGCCGAATTTCTGAGACTCAACGAAAAGGGCGGCCCCTAGGCAGGGGCCGCCCTCGTCGATCTATCGATCCAGAGCCGATCAGGCCGCCTTGGCGCCTTCGATCAGGGTTTCGGGCTTGGACTCGTTGATCGAAACGCGGCGCGGCTTGAGCGCCTCGGGCAGTTCGCGCTTCAGGCTGATCGAGAGCAGGCCGTCGGCGAGATCGGCGTTGGTGACGATCACGTAGTCGGCCAGCTGAAAGCGACGCTCGAAGTTGCGTTCGGCCAGGCCGCGATGCAGATACCGGCGGTTCTCGTCGGATTCGGTCTTGCGCCCCTGGACGGTCAGGAGGTTCTCCTTGACCTCGATATTGATGTCGCCTGGCTTGAAGCCCGCTACCGCAATGTCGATCCGGTAGGCGTTCTCGGCGGTGCGCTCGATGTTGTACGGCGGGTAGCCGGTGGCGGTTTCGGTATTGGCGGCATCGAGCATGTCTGCCAGGCGGTCGAAGCCGACCACGGAACGGTACAGGGGAGAGAAGTCGATAGTGCGCATGTCAGCGTTCCTTCTTTGAAAGCAAGGTTGCGTAAATGGGCGGGCCGGCCGCGAACCAATGGCCTCGCGTTTGACCCGGAAGGCCCGATCGCTCAGCGCCTTCGTTCAGGTAGGTAAGTAGCGGTTTTCGGCTGTCAAGGCTCGGATTTCAGGCCGCGCGATGTCTGCCGCCGGTCGGTCTGAACGATGTTCACTTGCTTCCCGTGCGGGGCCTTGTTAGGGGCCATGCAACCTTAACCAGCGCCACGGGAGACAAACGTCATGGCCACGCTTCAGGAAGTCACCGATCGCATCAAGACCGCCGTGGGCACGGATTCGGGCCTCGGCAAGAGCCTGAAATTCAACCTCAAGGGCGACGGCTTCATCTATATCAACGGCGGTGAGGTCAGCAACGAGGACAAGCCGGCCGACCTCACCATCACCATTTCGCTCAACGACCTGGTCGCCATGGGCGAAGGCAAGCTCGATGGCATGACCGCGGTAATGACCGGCAAGATGCAATTGTCGGACATGGGCTTGGCGATGGGTCTGCAGAGCAAGATGACCGCGCTGTTCTCCAAAATGGGCTGACGCTCGGCTTGGCCGAACAAGCGCCGCTCTACGCGATACCCGCCGCACCTGTTCCGGTCGGCGGTATCGCAGAGTGGGTAAGCGGCGCGGGCGGCGCGAGATTGCGCGCCGCTCTTTTCCAAACGGGGTCGACACCCCGGGGTTCGGTGGTCGTCAGTCCCGGGCGCACCGAACCGATCGAAAAATACTTCGAGGTCGTCGACACCCTGACTGGGCGGGGCTTTGCGGTTCTCGTGCACGACTGGCGCGGGCAGGGCCTGTCACATCGGCTTCTCGGGGACCGGAAGCTTGGTCACGCCCATGGCTTTCGGGAATACCTCGACGATTATGACGCCGTTTTGGCAAGTTTCGAAAGCCGCTTGCCCAACCCTTGGATAGCGCTCGGCCATTCAATGGGTGCTTGCTTGAATTTACTCGCCCTGGCAGAGGGCGAGAACCGCTTCTCCGCCGGATTGATGTCGGCGCCGATGCTCGGGATCAGGCTTCCCGTGCGACCGAGCCTGTTGCCGCGGGCGCTGGCCCGGGGCCTCACCGCATTGGGTCGCGGCGCCGGCCCGGCAACCCGCTCACCGTCCTCCATCGCCTTCGAGGACAATATCGTCACCCACGACAGGGCCCGGTGGCTGCGCAACGAGGCCCTGATCGCGGCATGGCCGGACCTGATGATCGGCGACCCGACCTGGGGCTGGCTCGACTTCGCGCTGACCGCGATCGACCGTCTCAACACGGGGCGCGGCGTACCGGCCATCGACATCCCGATCACCATGGTCATCGCCGGCGATGAACGACTGGTCGACAATGCCGGATCGCGTCGCGTCGCCGCGCGGCTGCGGCATAGCCGGCTGATCGAGATCCCGGGAGCGCTGCACGAAGTCCTGCAGGAAACCGACGCGTTGCAGGCGCCGTTCTGGCTCGAGTTCGATCGGATCGCCGATGAACTCATGCCGCGAGGCTGAGTGTCAGGGGCAGGCCTGGGCGAGATGCGGCAGCGCCTCGTTCAGAAGCCGCCGGTTGGCCGCGACCACCACCTGCCCCCCTTGGCGCCCGACCGGCGTCCCACGCCAATCGGTGACCAGGCCGCCGGCCCCGGCCAGAAGCGGCACCGCCGCGTCGATGTCCCAGCACTTGAGGCCCGACTCGATCACCAGATCGACGGCGCCGGCGGCGACCATCGCGTAGGCGTAGCCGTCGCAACCTAGGCGGGCTAACCGCGCCGCGGCCCGGACGGCGCCCCAGGCGTCGCGTTCCGCGCCTTTGAAACAACTCTCCGGATCGGTTGTGGCGATGATCGCGGCGCTCAACGGAACGCCCGAGCGAACCTTGAGCGGCCGCGCCACTCCGCGGGCGATCAGCCGCGACCCATCTGCTCGTCCGACATACAGTTCGCCGATATAGGGCTGACCGATTGAGCCCAAGACCGGCTCTCCCTGGAAACGCAGGCCGATGAGTGTCGTCCATAGCGGCAGCCCGGCGATGAAGCCGCGAGTGCCGTCGATCGGATCGAGCACCCAGACGAACTCGGCGTCCGGGCGGTCCTCACCATATTCCTCGCCGATGACGCCGTGTCCGGGATAGCGCTCGGCGATCAGGGCGCGAATGGCACGCTCCGCCGCCTTGTCGGCGGCGGTGACCGGGTCAAAACCGTCGGCTCCGCCCTTGTCCTCGATCCCGTGGTCGGCCCGGAACAAAGGCAAGATCGCCGCGGCGGATGCGCGGTTGAGCGTCGACGATGAAGGCGTCGAGTTCGTCGAGCGTGGAGGGTGTGCCCATGGCGAAAGACATAGCTTAGCGGGCCGTCGAGGCAAGGGTACGCCTGCACGTTGCTAAGCGCAACCGCTCGACGTTATTGGGCGGCCATGGCCGCCGCCTCGCCTCAACTCTCGCAAACGCATCGCCTGGCGTCTGGAGGCCATCGGGTTCGATCTGTTCATCGCTGCTGATCCGGGCCCTGCCCTTGGATTTTGCGTCAGCCTGTCGGCGCGCCCTGTTCAAGGCCCTGGGGCCTTGACCGCGCCCACGGACCGCCGAGCGGGGTCTCCGCCTGGCGTTTCCCGATATGTCGCCGGCGGACCGAGAGCGGTTGCTGGCTGCGCAATGGGAGAATTTCGGCCGTTATATCTTTGAATTTCCAGTGGTCGACCGCTTGACGCCCGGCTAGCGGCCGGGTGGAGGTGGTCGGCGCGGAACGGCTGGCGGCGATCGCGCAGTCGGGTCGGCCAGTGGTGTTCATTTCCGGGCATTTCTCCAATCTGGAGATCATGGCCGCGGTGATCGTCGGGGCTGGCAGTGACCTGTGACGTCACCTATCGGGCCGCCAACAATCCCTTGGTCGACTCGCGCATCAAGACGAACCGTTTTCGGTATGGCGTGCAGGTTGTTCGCGCCCAAGGGCGCCGATGGGGCCCGGGATCTGCTTGAGGCGCTGGCCGCCGGCCGGTCGGTGGCGATGCTCAATGATCAGCGCTACGATGGCGGCGTCGCCGGTCTGTTCTTCGGCCATACGGTGCAAACCAATCCCGCCGCCGCTCGTCTGGCCCTGCGCTTCGGAACGATCATGCAGCCCATGTCCATCCAAAGAGTGCACGGCGCCCGATTCCGCTGCGTGATACACGAGCCGATCGTGGTGAAGGACACCGGCGCCAGGTCGCACGACATCGAGGCCGGCGTGGCCGCGATCAACGCCTTCATCGAGGCGCGAGTGCGCGAGCGGCCAGGCGAATGGTGGTGGCTGCACCGGCGGTGGCCAGCGCCGGTCTATGCGGGTCTCGACACCCCCGCGGAGGCGGTCAGCCGTTGAGTTCTTTCCAGCGCGTCAGGGCTTCGGCCGGTCCGGCATATGCCTCCTGGACGATCGGGTTCCAATACCGCAGCCCGTCGAGTGGAACTCGCTTGCCGGAAACCGCGCAGATGACGAAGCGGCCGGGCTTAATAACCGTCAGTTCGCCATCGCCATAGCGGACCACGGCGATGTCGTTGGCCGCCCCGAGAAAGTCCTTGTCGTGCGCGTTCATCGGCCGGCTCTTTAGCCTGGACTGGCCGGGCTTCCAATCCCGTCAAAACAGATCGCCCTGGCCGGGGCTCGCCGTCTGCCTAATCCGAGGGGGCCGCAATGGCGCGGAACCATCGATGATCGCGTTCCGGTCGCCGTCCCCGAGCACCAGCCGGACGCGTTCCCCGGCTGTCAAGTCGGCGGCGGACCGAGACAGACGGCCATCGGCATGATGTACGCGGGCAAAGCCGCGAAGGAGCGGCCCGTCAGGATTGAACGAGCGCCGTAGTTTCTCCAGGCTACCGAGGGCATCGGTTGACCGTTCCAGACGACGACGAATGGCCGGCGCCAGCCGGCCGCTCAGTGCTCCCAGCCGGTCGCCCTTGACCTGGATCGGCCGTTGCAGAAGGCCGGCGCGGAAGGCGGCGGCGACCGCGAGCCATTCCTGTCGGTGGCCCGCGATATTGCGCTGCAATCCCGCGCTCAGCCGGCCGGTCGCGAGATCCAGCCGCTGGGTGGCGATCGCCAAGAGGTCGACGGGTCTGGGCAGCGCGCCGGAAGCCGCGGCGAGGCGGGCGCGGCGGTGCTCCACCAAACGACCGCCACATTGCGCGAGACGGCGTTGAAAATCGGCGATGGCGGCGGCGAGATCGGCGAACACCGGTGTCGCCATCTCCGCCGCCGCGGTCGGCGTCGGCGCTCTCCGGTCGGCCGCGAAGTCGATCAGGGTGTTGTCGGTTTCATGGCCCACCGCCGAGATCAGCGGGATGGTGGAGGCCGCAGCGGCGCGCGCCAGCGCCTCGTCGTTGAACGGCCACAGGTCCTCCACCGATCCGCCGCCGCGGGCGACGATGATCAGATCGGGCCGCGGGATCACACCGCCATGCGCCAGGGCGCCGAAACCTTCGATGGCAGCCCTCACCTGCGCGGCGGCCTGTTCGCCCTGCACGACCACCGGCCAGACGATCACACGACAAGGCCACCGCTCGCGAATACGGTGCAGGATATCGCGGATCACCGCACCCGTTGGACTGGTGATCACCCCGATGACCCCGGGCATCGCCGGCAAGGGCGCCTTGCGCGCACCGTCGAACAGGCCTTCGGCCGACAGCTTGGCTTTCAGCCGCTCGAGTTGCGCCAGCAGCGCGCCGATCCCCGCCGGCGCCATGGTCTCGATGATGATCTGGTATTGCGATCGGCCGGGATAGGTGGTGACGCGGCCCGTCACGATCACTTCCAGGCCGGTTTCTGGGCGGACCGCCAGTCCCCGCACCTGACCCTTCCAGATCACCCCCGAAATACACGCGCGATCGTCCTTCAGGTCGAGGTAGACATGGCCGTTCCCGTGGAAGGTGACTTTTGACAGCTCGCCCCGCAAGCGGACAAATCCGTAAGCCTCTTCAATCGTGCGCTTAAGGGCGAACGACAGCTCGGACACGCTGTATGGGCGAGCGTTGGTATCTTCGGCGGCGAGCTCGGTCATGGAGAGCTAACTAGTCCCGCCACAGCCGCGCCGGGAGGGGCTCGGGCGAGCCCGAGGCTGTCGACCTCAAATATAACGACGAAGCGAGCGGGCGAGCTCCGAGGGTCCCGTCTTCTTCTTGGCCTGCTGCGGCTGGTAGGCGACGCGCGCGTGTTCGACGCAATAGGGGCCTTCGCTGGACGCACGGCGACCACAAAAGGTGAAATCGTCGGTTGCGGGATCGCCGATCGGCCACTTGCACATGTGCGCGCCCAGCGTCAGCACCGTCGCGGTGCCCGGCTCCTCGACGTGCACCATCGGCGGTGGCGAGGGCGCCGGCGGCGCCAGCCGCACCTCTGCGGGACGTCGTTGAGGGGGCGGCGCGGAATTGGCCGGCCGCGGAGGGCGGGGCGCCTTGAATACCGGCCGCGCCGGCTGAGAGGGCGCGGCCCGACCCGACAGTCCCAGTCGATGCACCTTGCCGATCACCGCGTTTCGCGTCACCTCCCCAAGTTGCTTGGCGATCTGGCTGGCCGAATGGCCGTCCAACCAAAGCTTACGCAACAGCTCCACTCGCTCGTCCGTCCAGCCCATGATGAGATCCCTCTCATTGTTTGCGCGGTCGCGGCCGCCGACCTGACGGCACCCAACGGCCTAGATGTTGTGTCGGTTCAGTTTGTTTTGTAGATGACCTACCAGATATCGTAACGTTCTCTTAACGAGACACAATAGGCGCCGTCCATTCGTCCACAGACATCAACATCTTGATCGCGGGCCGGCGGCTTGCGCGGAGAGGGTCGCGAGGGCACATGAGGACGATGAAGGACATGCTGGCCGACATCACCGTTCAACCTCCGTTGCCTCGCGACTATCACGGAGCCAACTGGGTCGGTCTCAACACGCTCTACCAGCGTGAGGTTCGCCGGTTCTGGAAGGTGGGGACTCAGACCCTGGCGGCGCCGGTGGTCACCGCGCTTCTCTACATGCTGGTGTTCGTAGTCGCCGTGCGCGGCGCCGCGCCGCCGATCGCCGGTGTCGATTTCGCGACGTTCGTGGCCCCCGGCCTGATCATGATGCAGATTCTCAACAACGCGTTCTCGAACTCGTCCTCCAGCCTGTTGCAGGCGAAGATGAACGGTCTGATCGGCGATTTCATCACACCTCCCTTATCGCCGCTGGAGCAGGTGACGGGATTCACGGCCGGGGCCGCCACCCGCGGGGTAGCGGTCGGCGCCGTAACTGCTCTGGCGGTGCTGCCGTTCGCTCACGTGTCGGTGGCTCATTGGTGGGCGGTCATCTATTTCGGCGTCGGGGCGTCGTTGATCATGGGAATGATCGGCCTGATGGCGGCGATCTGGTCCGAGAAGTTCGATCATATCGCCGCGGTCGGCAATTTCGTCATCATGCCGATGACATTCCTCTCAGGCACTTTCTACACCGTGTCGCGCCTACCCGAACCATTCCGCACTGCGACCCACTACAATCCGTTCTTCTACCTGATCGCCGGATTTCGTTACGGGTTCATTGGGCATGCCGATGGTTCGCTGCTGGTCGGGGTGGCGATGACGGCGATTTTGACGGTGCTTCTCGGCGCTGGCTGCCTGTGGATGTTCGTGACGGGTTACAAGATGAAGACGTGAATGGTGGGACCATAGGGCGCCCGCCGACTTGCGACTTGCATTGCCAATATTAGGCATATCGTTGACAGACGGTTCCCGGACCGCGAAAACGCCGCGCTTCCTGTTTCCGCATTCCCAGTGCGGAGACGTTCGCTTTCGGAAGCTTGCCCATGACCCTTGCCGAACAGCCCGCCGTTCCTGCCGATCACCTGCTGGGCGTCTACAGCCGCGCCCCGCTGGCATTCGAGCGCGGGCGAGGCGCGCGACTTTTTACCGCGGACGGCGAAGCCTATCTGGACTGTCTGGCGGGCATCGCCACGACCGGTCTCGGCCATGCCCATCCCAAGCTGGTCGCGGCGCTCGAGGCCCAGGCGGAGAAGCTCTGGCACGTTTCCAACATCTTCCGGATACCCGGACAGGAAGCACTGGCCGGACGACTGACCTCGGCCACCTTCGCCGATGTCGTGTTCTTCACCAACTCGGGGACCGAGGCGGTGGAGTGCGCGCTTAAGACCGCGCGCAAATTCCATTCGGCGAACGGCAACTCCGAGCGCATCGACATCATCGGTTTCGACGGCGCCTTCCATGGCCGCAGCTATGCGGCGGTTTATGCGGCCGGCAACCCGCACTACACCGAAGGCTTCGGTCCCGCTCTGCCCGGCTATGTGCAGCTGCCGTTCGGCGACATGGAGGCCCTGAAGACGGCGATCGGCCCGACCACCGCGGCGATCATCATCGAGCCGGTGCAGGGAGAGGGGGGCGCGCGCGCTGTGCCGGACGCGCAACTGACCGCGATGCGCGCGCTATGCGACGAGCATGGCGTACTGCTGATCTATGACGAAATCCAATGCGGCATGGGCCGGACGGGCAGGCTGTTCGCGCACGAATGGGCGGCCGACGCGGCGCCGGACATCATGTGCGTGGCCAAGGCGCTGGGCGGCGGGTTTCCGGTCGGGGCTTGCCTTGCGACCGCCCGCGCGGCGAGCGGCATGACTGTCGGCTCGCACGGCTCGACCTATGGCGGCAATCCGCTGGCAATGGCGGTTGGCATCGCAGCGTTCGACGAGATCAACAAACCGGAAATGCTGGAGCATGTGCGCGACCTGGCCGGCTACTTCACCCAGGGACTCGAGGGCCTGCGGGACCGCTACCCCGATGTGATCGCGGACATCCGCGGTAGAGGGTTGCTGATTGGGGTGAAACTGATCCCCAACAACCGCGAATTCATGGCCCTCGCGCGGGACCAGCATCTGCTGCTGGCTGGCGGTGGCGACAACTGCGTGCGACTGTTGCCGCCTCTGGTCATCACCACCGAGGAAGCCAGCGAGGCGCTCGCCAAGCTCGAAGGGGCGTGCGAGGCGGCGCGGGCGAAGGCTGGCGCATCGTGACCACGATTCGGCATTTTCTCGATCTCTGGCGGATGGACGCAGCGACACTGCGATTGATCCTGGAAGACGCCAAGATCCGCAAGAAGGCCCGGCGTGGCTGGCCGAAAGGTCGCGTCGACGTCGACGCGCCTGGCGCCGGTCGCACGCTGGCGATGATCTTCCAGAAGAACTCGACCCGCACCCGGTTTTCTTTCGACGCCGCCATTCGCCAGCTCGGCGGCGACAGCATCATCGCCACGGGGACCGACATGCAGCTGGGTCGAGGCGAGACCATCGAGGACACCGCCCGTGTGCTGTCGCGGATGGTGGACGCGGTGATGATTCGCGCCGTCAGCCACGGGGACATCGAAAGCTTTGCCGACGCCGCCACCGTGCCCGTAATCAACGGCCTGACCGACAAGAGCCATCCTTGTCAGATCATGGCCGATCTGTTGACCTTCGAGGAGCATCGCGGCCCGATTGCGGGCAAGACCATCGCATGGGTCGGCGACGGCAACAATGTCTGCGCAAGCTTCGTTCACGCAGCCGCCAAATTCGATTTCCGGCTCGTCGTGGCGGGCCCGCCGCGCTACTGGCCGGATGCCGCCGATCTCGCGAGGGCGCACGGCCGAGTAGAGGTGACCGACGACATGCGAGCGGCCGCCCAAGGCGCCGACTGCGTCGTCGCCGATGGCTGGGTGTCGATGGGTGACGCCGATTACCAGCAGCGGGTCGACGCCTTCGCGCCCTTTCGGGTCGACGAGGCGCTGATGTCCCTGGCGGGGACGGACGCCGTCTTCCTGCACTGCCTGCCGGCGCATCGCGGCGAGGAGGTCACCGATGGGGTGATCGACGGGCCGCAGTCGCTGGTCTGGGATGAGGCCGAGAACCGGATCCACATCCAGAAGTCGATCCTCGCCTGGTGCTTCGGCGCCCTGGGATGAAAAAGGCGTTTTCGTCCCCATATCACGCGCCGTGACCCAATCCTCCCTCGAACAGCTGCCTCTCGGCGATGATCTCGTCGCGCCGTTTGCGATCGAAAGCCGGCCCGTGCGCGGTCGCATCGCCCGGCTGGGCCCGGCGGTCGACGAGATCCTCACCCGTCACGACTATCCAGACCCAGTCGCCAACCTGCTCGGAGAAGCCTGCGCCCTGGCGGCCCTGGTCGGTTCGAGCCTGAAGTTCGACGGCCGGCTGATCGTGCAGGCGCAGGGCGCTGGGCCAGTCGCCTATGTCGTCGCCGACTATGACACCGACGGCGCACTGCGCGGCTACTGCCGCTTCGATCCCGAACGGGTCGCCGAAGCCTCCGCGGGCTTTGCAAGGCCGGGCGCGCGCACCCTGCTGGGCGACGGCGTGTTCATCATGACGGTGGATCCGGGACCGCACATGGAGCGGTATCAGGGGGTCACACCAATCGAGGGCGAAACCCTGGCCCTGTGCGCCGAAACCTATTTCGCTCAGTCGGAGCAGGTGCCGACCCGCGTCCGCCTCGCTGTCGGTCAAACCGACGACGGCGGCCACTGGCGCGCCGGTGGGCTGTTGCTGCAGAACGTGGCGGAGGATGCCGCCCGGGGACCTACCGAGGATGCCTGGACGCGCGCGCAGGCGCTGTTCGAGACCGTCGGCGAGGAGGAATTGATCGACCCGTCAGTCCCCGCCGAGACCCTGCTGTGGCGGCTGTTCCACGAAGACGGGGTCCGTCTGTTCCAGGCCCGACCGCTCACCGGCTTTTGTCGCTGCACGGAGGAGCGGGTCATCGGTATGTTGCGAGCCTTCCCGCCAGAGGAGCGGGCGGACATGGCGACCGACGGTCGAATCGAAGTGACTTGCGAATACTGTTCGCGGGTCTACGCGCTGAGCGCCGACGCGGTGAGCGCCGAATAGGACTCTCCGTTGGTCGATCCCGCCGCAGCAATGAGGCGCCTCAGCGTCAGTTCATTCGATTCGCGGCCTCCGGCAAGTGAAGCGAAAAGCCGGGTATCTCGACGTCGAAGACCTCGCCGGTCTCCTCTTCCATCTGGTAGCTTCCCTGCATCATCCCCGATGGGGTGCTCAAAGGGCAGCCGGAAGTGTAGCGAAATGCTTCACCCGGCCGGAGAACCGGCTGCTTGCCCACGACGCCCGGCCCGACGACTTCCTCGACCCGATTGGCGGCATCGGTGATGATCCAGCGGCGTGCCAACAACTGCACTGTCCGGGCCCCCAGGTTGACGATATCGACCGTGTAGGACCAGGTGAACCGACCCTCGGCGGGATCGGACTGTTCGGGCAGGAAGGCCGGTTCCACACACACGCGGATGCCGCGGGTCACCGCCTGGTACGCGCCGCTCATTGGTTGCCGTCCAGGGCGCGTTCGATATCTCGGACCAGATCCGAAGCCGCCTCCAGGCCGATCGATAGCCGGACCCAACCGGGCGTCAGGCCGATTTCGAGCCGCTGCTCCTCGGTCATCGCCCGATGGGTGGTGGTGGTGGGATGGGTGGCCATCGACTTGGCGTCTCCGAGGTTGTTGGCAATGTCCAGCAACCGCAATCCGTTGAGGAACCGGAAGGCGGCGTCCTGCGAATCGAGGTCGATGGCGATCAGGCTGCCGCCGCCGCTCATCTGGCGTCGGGCGATATCATACTGGGGGTGGTCGGGGCGCGTCGGGTAGCGACAGGCTTTCACGCGTGGATGCGCCGCCAGGCGATCAGCCAGCATCGCCGCGGTCTCGCTTTGACGCCGGACCCGCAGGTCCAGGGTTTCCAATCCCTTCAGCAGCACCCACGCGTTGAACGGCGACAGGGACGGTCCGGTGTGGCGGATCAGATCGCGATAGGCCTCGTCGAGCAGCGTTCGCGCTCCCAACACCGCCCCGCCCATCACTCTTCCCTGGCCATCGATATGTTTGGTGGCCGAATAGACCACCACATCGGCGCCCAGCCGGAGCGGCGACTGGAAGATCGGCGTGGCGAACACATTGTCGACGACTACGCGCGCGCCAGCGCCGCGAGCAATGTCGCAGACCGCGGCGATATCGCAGATTTCCAAAAGGGGGTTGGCCGGGCTTTCCAGGAAGAATACCCGGGTATTCGGCCGCGCGGCTTCACGCCAAGCGGCGAGATCGGGGCCATCGACGAGCGTCACCTCGATGCCGAAGCGTGGCGCCCAGGTCTTGAGTATCCAGGCACACGAGCCGAACAGCGCCTTGCCGGCGATGATATGGTCGCCGGCGCGTAACAAGCCGGTCAGGGCGAGGTGTACGGCGGCCATTCCCGAAGCCGTGGCGCGGCAGTATTCCGCCCCTTCGAGCAGCGCGAGCCGCTCCTCGAACATCTGCACCGTCGGATTGCCATAGCGCGAGTAGACGAAACCGGGGTCCCGGCCGGCAAAGCGGGCGTCGGCGGCCTCGGCGCTGGCGTAAACGAAGCTTTGGGTCAGATAAAGCGCCTCGGCTGTCTCGCCGTAGGGTGAGCGAGCGAGGCCGCCCCGCACGAGTCGCGTGGCGATATCCCAGTCGCTAGGGTCTTCGTCCATGGCGGCCTCGCGGGTTGATCGAAAGGCCGGCATCAAAGGCGCCGCGCCCCGGCTGGTCAAGGGCGCTTGCATGAGCCGCGCGCCTCCGCGACTGTCGCCGCCTCATGACTGATCGTTCCATGACTTCCGCCGGCATCCTTCCCTGTCAGGCTATCGATGCTCTGATCTACAGCGGTGCGATAGCAGCGCCGCAAGCCTTCGAGGCGGACCAGGTGCAACCGGCCAGCATCGACCTGCGATTAGGGCGGCGGGCATGGCGGGTCAGGGCATCCTTCCTGCCGCGGTTGACCGGGTCGGTGGCCGCACGGATCGGCGACGTCGCAATGCATGAACTGGATCTCACGCCCGGCGCCGTGCTGGAGCGGGGATGCGTCTACATCGCCGAACTGCAGGAACAACTTGCTTTGCCGCTGGACGTCGGCGCACGCGCCAATCCCAAGAGTTCCACCGGCCGGGTCGATGTGTTCGTGCGCCTTCTCAGCGACCGCCAGCCCATGTTCGACGACATCGCGACTGGATATCGCGGTCCACTGTACCTCGAAATCGCTCCACAGACATTTTCGATTCTGGTCCGCACCGGCAGCCGGCTCAATCAACTGCGTCTGAAGCGCGGCGCGCCGCCTACGCTGACCGTACGCAGCGTCGGTGTGGACCTGACCGGCGATATCGCCGGATTTCGGGCCCGTCGCCACGCCGGGGTTGTCGATCTCGACCGAGAAGGTGCGCATGACCCCCGCGATTTTTGGGAGCCGCTGGCTTCGCGGCATGGCGAGATCCTGCTTGATCCGGGTGAATTCTACATCCTGGCCTCGAAAGAGACCATTGAAATCCCCGTCGGCCAGGCAGCGGAAATGATCCCCATCGATCCGGCGGTGGGAGAATTTCGCGTCCACTACGCTGGTTTTTTCGACCCGGGCTTCGGCACGGCGGAGGCTGGCGGGGAGGGCTCTCGGGGCGTGCTCGAGGTGCGCAGTCACGAAACACCGTTTCTGCTCGAGGACGGCCAGGCCGTCGCCCGACTGGTCTTCGAACCCCTGGCCGACAAGCCGTCACGCCTGTATGGGGCCAGCGGTTCGCATTACCAGCGACAGGGCCTCCGGCTGTCGAAGCATTTCGCCCCGTGGCGGTAGACCAACGGGCCGCTATTCCGAGCGACGGTAGATGGAGTTGCGCGGCCGGGCGACCACGCGGCGCAGCATGGGCTCGAAAGCCTCGAGCGGCATGGTGTCATAACCGGGCTCGAAGCTGTTTTGATCGTATGAATGACAGAACTGAGCGGTGTATTCAAAGTGCGGATGACCACGATACTGTTCGCGCATATCGCGGTCGAGGCCGAGGTAGTGGAAGAAATAGTACCCCTGGAAGATGCCGTGCTTGTCCATCATCCACCAGTTTGCTTCGCTTACGTACGGCTTCATGATCACCGCCCCCACTTCGGCGTGGTTGGCCGGGCCCATCAGATCGCCGATGTCGTGCATCAGCGCGCAGACGACGTATTCCTCGTCGCGGCCGTCGCGATGCGCCCGCGTCGCAGTCTGCAGGGAGTGTTCCAGGCGGTCGACGGCGAACCCGCCGACATCCTGGCCCAACTCCTTCAGGGCGACGATCAGGCGGTCGGGCAGCGCCCGGTTGAACGGCGCGCCCGCGGCGCCGATCGTCTGCCAGTCCTCCACGGTGCCCTCGGTCATGGCGTGGAACTTCGCCTTTACCACCGTCTCGCCGTCAGCCATCGTCGTCTCCTCGCGGTTTAGCGATATCGTGCGATGAGGGAGAGCGCCCGTCAACGCTCTCGACACGCTCCGGCGAGGGCTCAGTGACCCAGTTGAGCCCGTATTTCATCAATCATCTTTGAAGCCTCGGCCTTGGACAGGTTTTCCGGAGGCGGCGGGGCATGAGCTTCCTCGCACAATGTCGTCAAATAAGACGCCTGTGCGCCGGTCATCGGTTCGCCGCCCGACACCCATTCGTCTGGGTCCTTGATCGTATTGGAGCCAGGGTGCGGGTCGAGTTTGGGGTTATGCGCGTCAGACATCACGGCCTCGAAAATTCATGGTTTGTTCGCAACGGGCAATCGGTGGCCGAGGTTCCGCAGGCTCTCAGATGTCTCGATGGTTGCGGCTTCGGGCTCACGGTGGTTGACTCGGGGAGGCGATGCCCGTTGAAAAGGCTTCCGGTCGCGGGCGTAGTTCAGAGGTAGAACGTCAGCTTCCCAAGCTGAATGTCGCGGGTTCGATTCCCGCCGCCCGCTCCGTATCTTTTTTTGCGGCGAAGCGCGCGCCGGTCAGGGCGTGCGCCGGTCAGGCCGCCACTGTCGGGCGGAAACATCGGCGCCATTCTCAGCCTGAATTGTCGATGCCCTCTCGCGTCGCGTTCGGCTGCGCTGGCGCGAGGCGCGAGGGCGGGCGCGCGAGATTGGGGAACAGGGAGCGGAATACCTCCTCCTGTAGGCTGATCGCCTCCTCCACGGTGTAGGCGCGGCCCGACCCCGCGATCATGCCCCCGGCGAGGGAGGCGGCGGTCGATTCCCGTGCAGCCTGCAGGAGTCGAAGCATGATGACATCGGCCGGTGGCATCGGGGCCAGCTTCGGAAGGTTTTCGTCCATGGCCGTGCTCGTTCCGTCCACACCGGGTAGGCGATAGGAGACTCGATCTGGGAGTGAGGTTACCTACCAATTACTCCGCCCCAACTTTTTGTCGCTCCGAACTGGACTCGATACCCCAGCCCCCGCCGAGTGCGGCGATCAGATCGACGGCCGCTGTCAGGCGCGCCGCCTCGACCTGCAACTCGCTGGTGCGGGCCGACAGCGCCGTGGTCTGGGCGACCACGACTGCGGTGTAATCCACCTGACCGGCGCGATATTGGTTGCGGACAATGGTCTCCGCGCCATTGGCGGCGTCACGCGCCTGCTGGCGCAAGGCCTGTTCCCGGATCAGCACCTTCTGCGCCGCCAGATTGTCCTCGACCTGGCCTAGTGCTGTGAGCACGGCCTGGCGATAATTCGCGACCGCCTGGTCGTAAGCCGCCCTGGCGGCTCTGACGGCCGCGTGCCGGGCGCCACCCTGGAACAGGGATTGCGTGGCCGAACCGGCGGCCGACCAGAGGAAGCTGGATGCATTCAGCAGCGAGCCGAGTTGGCCACTAGCGAAGCCAGCCTGGCCCGTCAGCGTCACATCGGGATAAAAGGCGGCGACCTGTACGCCGATCAGCGCGCTGGCGGCGGCGGCGCTCCGCTCCGCCGCCGCGATGTCCGGTCGACGTTGCAACAGGGACGCAGGGATGCCAGCGGGAATCTGAGGGAGGGTCAGGGTCCACGGCGTGGCCGGCAGGCTCAGGGCGGCGGGGGGAGCGCCGGTCAGAATGGCGATGGCGTGCTCCAGGCGCGCGCGTTGCTGAACGAGGTCGGTATCGTCGGCCTGGGTCGATTGCAGCTGGCTCTGGGCGGACAACAGGTCGCTGCGCGCCGCCACGCCCACGGCATATTTGTTGCGGGTAATCTCGAGTGTGCGGGCATAGGCGGCGTTTGTGGCGTCGAGGATGCGCTTTTGTTCGTCGAGTTGGCGGAGCTGAACATAGTCCAGCGCCAACTCGGTCTGGGCGGCGAGGCGCGCATTGGCCAGATCGGCGGCATTGGCCTCGGCATTGGCCTTGGCGTTTTCAATGTAGCGTCGGACGCGGCCAAACAGGTCGGGCGCCCAGGTCGCCCCCAGGCCCAGGCTATACGACTGAGCCGTGGGGACGTTGATGCCGCCGTTCGCCGCCGCCCCGCTATTGAGAGCTAGGGTCGGATACAGGGCCGCGCGCTGTTGCGCGACCAGGGCGCGCGATTGTTCATAGGCAGCCTGTGCCGCCGCGACCGTCTGGTTTGCGGTCGCCACCCGGCCTTCCAGGTCGTTGAGGATCCGGTCGCCGAAAACCGTCCACCAGTCAAGGCGGTCTGCGGCGTCGGACGGATGAGCGGGCGACCAGCCGGCCAACTCCTTGTAGGAAGTCGAGATGGTCGCCGCAGGGCGATGGTAGCTCGGGCCGGCCAGACAGCCGCCGAGGCTAGCGCAGGCAACGAGGGCCAGAACACCGGGGGACGCGGCGGGGCGCAAGCGAAGCGAAATCATAGGCGTCTCATGCGACGGGGGCCGGAACCGGTGAGGCATCGTGGCCGTGGGGCGCTTGATGGTCCGGCCGCCGGCGAAAGCGATCGAGGTAAAGATAGACCACCGGCGTGGTCAGCAGGGTAATCGCCTGACTGACCAACAGGCCGCCGATGATGGTGAGGCCAAGCGGTCGGCGAAGCTCCGCCCCCTCGCCCCAGCCGATCGCCAGCGGCAGGGCGCCGAGCATGGCGGCGAAGGTGGTCATCATGATTGGCCGAAACCGGATCAGCGCCGCCTGGCGGATCGCGTCATGCGGTGAAAGTCCATGATCGCGCTCGGCGACCAGAGCGAAATCGATCATCAGGATGGCGTTCTTCTTGACGATGCCGATCAGCAGAATGATGCCGATCAGGGCGATGATCGAAAATTCGACGTGAAACAGGATCAGCGCGATCACCGCGCCGATGCCTGCCGACGGAAGGGTGGAGAGCACCGTCAAGGGATGCACATAGCTCTCGTAGAGGATCCCCAACACCAGATAAATGGCGACCAGCGCCGCGAGAACGAGAACCGGTTCGCTGGCGAGTGAATCCTGGAATACCTTGGCCGCGCCCTGGAAGCCGCCGTGGATGTCGGCGGGCAAGCCGACGTCGGCCTGGGCCTGCGCGATGGCGCGGGTCGCGTCACTCAATGATTTTCCCGAGGCGAGATTGAAGGAGATGGTCGTGGCCGGCTGAGAATCCTGGTGGTTGACCGCAGTCGGCGTGGAGGCGTCGGCCCACCTCGCGATCGCCGAAAGCGGCACGATGTTTTCGGGGGCGCCGCTGATCGCAACACCTTGCGACGCTCCACGGGCCGGCGGCGCGGTGGGCCCGGCGACTGCGATGGCGCCGACTGCCAACGCCGTGCCGGTCGCGGCGCTGACCTGACCGGGCAATCCAGCCACCGCCGGCGCGGTACCGGGCGTCGCCGAGCCTGGCGCCGCTGCGGCCGCCTGGCCTGTCTGCGCTCCGGAAGTGGTCCCAGCCGAGCCAGCGGGTGAGGGAGTCGCCGCTTGACCGTTGCTGACATAGACATCGCTAAGCGCGGTGGGGTCCTGGGAAAACGCGGGCGCCACCTCCATCACCACGTGATACTGATTGGACTCCCGATAGATCGTGGAGACCTGCCGCTGACCGAAGGCGTCGTAGAGCGTATTGTCGATTGCCCGGTCGGTCAGACCCAGCCTTTGAGCCTTATCGTGATCAATGGTGACGAAGCTCTCCAAGCCATGGTCTTGCTGGTCGGTGTTCACATCGACCAAGGCCGGCTCGGTCTTCATCGTCTCGGCCAAGCGGCCGGCCCAAAGCCGCAGATCGCTCAGACTCTGTCCCTCGAGGGTGAATTGATAGGTCGCGTTGCTCTGGCGGCCGCCGACGCGCACGTCCTGGGCTGGGTTGAGGAAAAGGCTGGCCCCGGTCACCCGCGCCAGCTTGGGGCGCAGAGCCGCGATAACCGCATCGGCGCTTTCGCGCCGCTGAGCCTTCGGCCGCAGCGAGGTCACCAGGAATCCGCCCGCGGCACGTCCGCCGGCGAAGGCGACCACGGTGTCGACGGCTGGGTCCTTATGCAGGATGTTGACGAAACGCCTTAGCCGCTGCTGGCTGATGGCGAAGGAACTAGACTGGTCCGATTGCAGGCCCCCGATCACCTGGCCGGTATCCTGCTCGGGAAAGAAGCCCTTGGGCACGATCGTGAACAGGTAGATGTTTAGGAACACAGTGGCCGCGAGCACTACGAGCATCACCGGCCCGGCGTCCAAGGCCCAGTCGAGTCCCCGCTCATAAAGGCGGCTCATGGCCTCGAATGCCCGTTCGGCGAACCGGGCGAGGCGACCCTGGCGCGAGCTGGGCTTCGGCGGGTCGACCAGAAACGCGCACATCATCGGAGTGGTGGACAGGGAAATCACCAGCGACACCAGTATGGCGGCCGAAAGTGTTATCGCGAATTCGCGGAAGAGGCGGCCGACGATACCGCCCATGAGTAGGATCGGAATGAACACCGCAACCAACGAGACGCTAATCGAGAGCACCGTGAAACCCACTTCACGCGCCCCGACGAAGGCGGCCTCGAGCCGGCCCATGCCGGCCTCGACGTGGCGGGTTATGTTCTCCAGAACCACGATGGCGTCGTCGACGACGAAGCCGGTCGCCACGGTGAGCGCCATCAGTGACAGATTATCCAGGGAGAAATGCAACAGGTACATCGCGCCGAGCGCCCCGAGTAGCGAAACCGCCACCGCGACGCTGGGGATAAGGATCGCACGCCCATTGCGCAGGAAGAATGCGGTCACCGCAATCACCAGCAGGACGGCGATGATCACCGTACGCTCCACGTCCGCCAATGAGGCGCGAATGGTGATGGTGCGGTCGATCGCCACCTGCATGTCGATGTCGGCCGGCAGCGCCTGCTTCAGGGTCGGGATCAGCGCCTTGACCCGGTCGACTGTGCCGATGATGTTGGCCCCGGGTTGGCGTGTCACGACCAGGACGACTGCCGGCTTGCCGTTCACCAGCCCAAGGTTATGCATATCTTCCACCGAGTCGGTGACCTCGGCGATATCGCTTAGCCGCACTGTGTTCCCATTGCGCGCGGCGATCAGGAGGGGCGCGTAGTCGGCCGCCGTGGTTCCGGCGTCGTTGGTATAGACCTGAAAACGTAGCGGGCCGTTGTCGACCACGCCCTTCGGCCGGTTGGCGTTCGCCGAAGCGAGCGCGGCGCGGACGTCTTCGAGACCAATGCCATATCGGGCCAGGGCCAGGGGGTTGAGTTCAACCCGCACCGCGGGCAGCGACGCGCCGCCAACGTTGACGTCGCCCACGCCCTTGACCTGCAACAGCTGCTGCTGAAGCACCGTGACCGCGACATCGTAGATCTGGCCGGGTGTGCGGGTGGCCGAGGTCAGCGCAAGTATGACGATCGGCGCGTCGGCGGGGTTGACCTTTCGATAGGTCGGATTGCTGCGCAGCGTAACTGGCAGATCGACACGCGAGGCGTTGATCGCCGCCTGCACATCGCGCGCCGCGCCGTCGATATTGCGGTCGAGCCCGAATTGCAGGGTGATCTGGGTCTGCCCGACCCGACTTTGCGAGGTCATTTCGGTAACGTGCGAAATGTTGCCGAGATGCCTTTCGAGTGGGCTGGCGACACTGGTCGCCATCGTATCCGGGCTCGCGCCCGGCAAGCTGGCGGTGACCGACACGGTCGGAAAATCCACTTGCGGCAGAGGCGCGACCGGTAACAGGAAGAAGGCCGCCGCACCGGCGAGGGCGATACCCAGTGTCAACAGCACCGTGGCGATCGGGCGCTGAATGAAGGGCGCTGAGAAGTTCACGGCGTCGGCGACCCCGGTTCGGGCGACGCTTCGGAAAGGGCCGGATCCGACTCACCTTTGCGATCGTTACGGCGACCTATCCGGCGCGCCAATCGGTCGAATTGCAAATAGATCACCGGCGTGGTGAACAGTGTCAGCGCCTGGCTGACGATCAGGCCGCCGACGATGCTGATGCCGAGCGGATGGCGAAGTTCAGAGCCCACTCCCCACCCCAGCATCAAGGGCAGAGCCGCGAACAGCGCCGCCAGGGTTGTCATGATAATCGGCCGGAATCGCAGCAGGGCCGCCTGATGGATCGCTTGGCGCGGCGACTTGCCCCCGACCCGCTCGGCGTCGAGCGCGAAGTCGATCATCATGATGGCGTTCTTCTTGACGATGCCGATCAACAGAACAATCCCGATGACGCCGATCACCCCGAGGTCCTCGCCCGCGATGAGCAGGGCGAACAGCGCGCCCGCACCGGCCGATGGAAGTGTGGACAAAATGGTGATCGGGTGGATGTAGCTCTCATAGAGGACGCCCAGCACGATGTAGACCGTGATGATCGCGGCCAGGATCAGCCAAAGTTCATTGCCGAGCGACGACTGGAAGGCATTTGCGGCGCCGAGAAAACTGGTGGTCAGGGTCGCGGGCACGCCGATCTGCTTCTCTGCCGCCCTTATGGAAGCGACCGCGGAGCCGAGCGCTACGCCGGGGGCGGTGTCGAACGAGATGTTGGCTGCCGGGAATTGGCCTATGTGATTGATCTGCAGTGGTGACGTCCGCTCCTCGATCGCGGCGAGCGCCGAGAGTGGCGTCGAATTCGCCCCGCTGGTCCCGACATAAAGTGTCCCCAACCCTTGTGGGCTCTGCAGGTACCTGGGGTCGGCCTCCAGAATAACTCGCTCCTGGCTTGATTGAGTGAAGATCGTCGAGACTATCCGCTGGCCGAGCGCGTAGTAGAGGGTGTCATCGACGGTGGCGGCGGTGACGCCAAGCCGACCCGCAGTGTCACGATCGATATTTACATAGGCCGACAAACCGCTGTCCTGCAGGTCCGATTCGACATTGGCGAGTTTGGGGTCCTCGCGCAGTCGCTCGACCAGCTTGCCCGTCCAAACTCCCACCGTCCTGGTGTCCGCCCCTTGAAGTGCAAACTGGTATTGGGTTTTGCCCGAGGAAGAATCGATCGTCAGGTCCTGCACCGGTTGCAAATAGAGATTGACGCCAGGCACCTCACGGCCACGGGCCTTCAGGCGCCGTAGAATGGCTTTCAATGAACTGCCGCGGTGACCGAACGGCTGAAGGTTGATCAGCAGTCGCCCGTCATTAAGGGTCGTGTTGGCGCCATCGACACCGATGAACCCAGTCAGGCTGGCGACGTCGGGGTCGGCGAGAAGCCGGCCCGCCACGTCGGATTGCAGCTTGGTCATGCCACCATAGCTCACCGACTGACCGGCCTCGATCACGCCCTGGACGGCTCCGGTGTCTTGGGTTGGAAACAGTCCCTTCGGGATCATCAGGTAGAGGATGACGGTCATCGCCAGGGTGATGACGGCGACAGCCAGTGTCGCGCCCTGACGATCGAGAACCCACACCAGCGCGGCGTCGTACCGGGCGATCACGCCGTCGAAAAGCTGTCTGGCGCGCCGCCCGAAGGGGCTTACGTCGGAGCGGTCGCTCGAATTCAACCAGCGGGCGGACAGGGTCGGGACCAGGGTCAGCGACACCAACGCCGAAATCACGATGGTTATGGTGAGTGTGATCGCGAATTCGCGGAACAACCGTCCCACTACGTCGCCCATGAACAGCAGCGGAATAAGGACCGCGATCAATGACACCGTCAGTGAGATGATCGTGAAGCCGATCTGTTCGGCGCCCTTCAGCGCCGCCTGCATCGGCGGCTCTCCGGCCTCGCTGTAACGCGATATGTTTTCGATCATGACGATGGCGTCGTCGACGACGAAGCCGGTGGCGACCGTCAACGCCATCAGCGTCAAGTTGTTCAGCGAAAAATGCAGCAGGTACATCGCCGCGAACGTGCCGACCAACGATAGCGGCACCGCGACCGACGCGATGAAGGTCGCGGGCAGACTGCGGAGGAACAGGAAGATAACGGCGACGACCAAGGCGACACTCAGCGCCAGCTCGAATTCCACGTCGTGCACCGATGCGCGGATTCCAGTCGTCCGGTCGGTCACGACCTTGACTGTGACCGACGCAGGCAGGCCGGCGGTTAGTTGCGGCAGGGCCTGTTTGATCCTATCCACCGTATCGATGACGTTGGCGCCCGGCTGGCGCTGAATGTTCAGCAGAATCCCGGGAGTGGTGTCGTAGATCGCGCCGAGGCGGGCATTCTCGGGGCCCTGCACGATCGTCGCCACATCGGATAGACGAACCGGCGCACCATTCCGATAGGCGATGATCTGGGTGGCATAGTCCGCCGGTGTGAGGAGTTGATCGTTGGCGTCGATCGAGTAGGCCCGTGTCGGCCCATCTAGAGCGCCCTTCGCGCCATTGGCGTTGGCCGAGCCGATGGCGGTGGCCAGGTTGGCCAGGGTCAGGCCGTTGGCCGCCAATTGGCGGGCGTTGACCTCAATGCGCATTGCCGGCCGCTGGCCGCCGCTGATCGATACCAGGCCGACGCCGCCGATCTGCGAAATCTTCTGAGCAAGTTGCTGATCGGCCAGGCTCTCGACATCGGTGAGTGGCATGGTCCTGGAGGTCAGCGCCAACGTAAGCACCGGCGCGTCCGCGGGGTTGACCTTGGCGTAGATCGGCGGTGCGGGCAGATCGGTGGGTAGCAGGCTGCCCGCCGCGTTGATCGCCGCCTGGACTTCCTGTTCGGCGACATCGAGGCTCAGATCGAGGTTGAACTGCAGGGTGATTACGGACGAGCCGCCTGAACTGACCGACGCCATCCGGCTGAGGTCGGACATCTGTCCGAACTGCACTTCCAGCGGTGCGGTTACGGTCGTCGCCATAACCTCGGGACTGGCGCCCGGATAAAACGTCTGAACCTGGATCGTCGGGTAATCGACCTCAGGAAGCGCCGACAACGAGAGAAACCGAAACCCGACCAAACCCGCCAGCAAGATCGCCGCCATCAGCAGCGTCGTCGCCACCGGGCGCATGATGAAGGGACGCGATGGGTTCATTGGCGGTCGAGACTCGCGGGCCTACCGAACCACGTCGAGAGGTTCAACGTGGTCATCCCTGGACCGGCGTTCCCGAGCCGTGAGCCCGATGGTGTCCGGCGCCATGTCCGCCGTGGCCGAATGGAGGCCGCTGACCTGGCAGGACCACTCTGCCCCCGTCTTTAAGGCGGTCGCCACCTTCGGTGATCACCGTCTCGCCCGCAGCCAGACCCGCGCCGATGGAAACGGTCTCGGCCGTTCCGGGTCCCACCGTCACCGGCCGCACCTTGACCGACTGATCGGGCTGCAGAACCCAGACGAAATCACCCTGCGGTCCGTGACGCACCGCGGTGGTTGGTACGATGACCTGATTGTGCAGTGTGTCCACCAACATGGTCACGTTGACGAATTGGTTGGCGAAGAGCGCGCCGTCGGGATTGGCGAACCGCGCTCGGGCCTTCACCGTACCGGTGGTGGTGTCGATTACGTTGTCGAGGGTGGCCAATGAACCATGAGCCAGCGTCGTGCCACCGGCCCTGTCAAGGGCCTTGACCGGCAATCCGGCCCCGCGGCCAGGGTTGCGGATTACCGACTGGATGTCCCCTTCGGGAAGCGCGAACACGACACTGATTGGCGAAACCTGCGTCACCACCACGATGGGGGTGGACCCGTTGGCCGTGATCTGGTTTCCGGGGTCGATCTGTCGCAGCCCAACCCTTCCCGAGACCGGCGACACGATGTGAGTAAACGACAGGTTGAGGCGGGCATTGGCGATAGCGGCCTCGTCCGCTGCTATGGTGGCCTGATACTGGCTGACAAGGGCCGCCTGGGTGTCGAGCTGCTGGCCCGCGATAGAATCCTGCGATTTGAGGGTTCGATAACGAGCCAGGTCGAGCTGGGCGTCGCGAAGCAGAGCTTGATCGTGGTTCATCTGGGCCTGAGCCTGGTCCATTGCGACCTGGAAAGGCCGCGGATCGACCTGCGCCAGCAGTTGGCCGGCGCTCACCATTTGACCTTCGCGGAAGGTGACGGCCTCCAGCATCCCTGAGACGCGCGCATTGACGTTGATATTGGCAAGGGGCGTGACCGTGCCAAGCGCGCTGATTTCGATCGGAACATCGCCGCTCGTCGCCTTGCCGACGCCCACGGTAATCGCCGGCCGCCCGCCCGGTCCGCCGGCAGGTCCCCCGGAGCCGCGCCCGGTCTCCGGGCCACCGTTCCGACCGACCCAGAAGGTAAGCCCGATGGCCAAAACCACGGCCGCGCCGATCACGGCGGCGATTGCAACCAGGGTTCGCGGAATGGAACGCCGTGGTGGGGAAGGCCTGGCAGGCTCGCCGATCCGATCGTTTGCTGAATTCATGCGCGGTCCGAAACTTCCATATCAGGCGCGCTCATCGCACGCGCGCGGGGTGCGGGGATTTCGCCCCTGACATCCGCCTGCCGATTTTCGCCGGTTGTCCTTCGAGGGGTCAACCTGATGCTCAATATATGCTAAGTGCAAGATCAGGGCGTCTGCCCTTTGTCGGGGGCGACATGGCCAAGAAATCAGCACCGAGCGCGGGCGCCGCCAAGCTGCCGCCAGCGTTTCATATCGGCGTTGTCGGGCCATGGCGCGGCGACCTCGCGGACCTGGTTACCCAAGTCGCGCCGGTCGCCGATCCGCAATCGGCGATCGGCGACTTCGACATGCTGCTGGTGACTTTTGTCGGTGATCCGCCGTGCGAATGGACCGACTTGTTGGCGGCGGCTGCGACGGCGGGCGTCTCGGTGCGATACCTGGCGGAATATTTGGAGACTGCGCGGGGCCGCATGCTGGCGACGAGATTTGACAAGGCCTGGGGGAGCAGCGCGCCGGGCGCGGGCTACCGTTTTCGCAAACCGCTATTCGATATCGCCATCATAATCGTGACGGCGCCCGCGAGCCTGGCCATCTGCGCGCTCATTGCGATTGCGGTCGGTCTCTCGATGGGTTGGCCGATCCTCCATCAGCAGGAACGGGTGGGTCAGAACGGTGTGATTTTTCAGATGTGGAAATTCCGGACCATGCGCAAAGATGCGCGGGGTGCGCCGGTAACGGCGGTCGATGATCCTCGGGTGACGCGGGTGGGGCGCTGGCTGCGGCGGTTGCATGTCGACGAGCTGCCGCAGTTGTTCAACGTCCTGGGCGGCGATATGAGCTTGGTCGGCCCCCGTCCCGAACAGCCCGCGCTGGTTAGCGAATACACGCTTCTGCTGCCAGAATTCAATTTCCGCCTGCGGGTCCCGGCGGGCATGACCGGCTGGGCGCAGATCAACTCGCCTTATGCCGGCGATTTCTCGCAATCGGAGTACAAACTCAGCTTCGATATGTATTACATGGCTAACCGATCTTTGGTCCTCGATGCAAAGATTCTGGTCCGCACGATGTGCGGACTTGTCGGCGGCCTACTGGGAGGTTAGGGCCACCTTTTCGCGGCAGGAACGGACTTCGACCCGACCGCCAGTGCAATGTGAGTTCGCGGCGCCTCATTTAGGGTATCAGAGCCGGCGAACGACGCAGCTGCTCACGCGGCGGCCCAGCCAAGTTGGTATACCATCAGTCGACGATCGCGGCGTAGATCAGGCTTTTCAGCTGGCCGCGGAAATTGAAACTGCCCGACGGCATGAACTGCGTCATGAAAACTACCGACAGGTCTTCCTTTGGGTCGACCCAGAAGATCGTCGATGCGGCGCCGCCCCAGTAGTAATCTCCCTTTCCGATCGAGCCGTTTTTCACCTCATCGAGGGTGACGGCGAACCCGAGCCCGAAACCGACACCTTCATAGGTCGTTTCGGAAAATCCGCCGACCGCCATCTGGGTCAGGTCCAAGCCGTCCCTCAGGTGGTTGCGCGTCATCAATGCAATCGTCCGGGGTCCCAGGATGCGGCGCCCGTCGAGCTCGCCTCCTCGACGCAGCATTTCGCAAAAGCGCATGTAATCGTGGGTGGTCGAGGCAAGGCCGCCGCCACCGGACAGGAAGCTCGGCCAACTCAGATAGGCGCTGGTTCCGGGATCGTCGATCAGCCGAAGCGATTTGTCCGACGCTCGTCCGTAGCTGGCGCAGAGCCGATCCGCCCTGTCGGCGTCGACATGGAAGGCGGTGTCGATCATGCCCAGCGGTTCGAAAATCGTCTCGCGAAGATAGTCGTCGAACGGGCGGCCGCTGATCCTTTCCACGAGAGCGCCGCAAACGTCGGTGGCGTAGGAGTACATCCACCGTTCACCCGGCTGATAAAGTAGCGGTACGTTGGCCAGCCGGTCCATGAACGACGTCAGAGTTCGTTGGCGCCTCGGCTGACGCCGGCGGCGACGTAGGCCGCGTCGACTTCCGGCGTGACACTCGGCGCGCCGAGCGCCACGAGGGCCGCGCCGTAGGTAATGCCGCTGGTGTGACAAAGCATGTCACGCATCGACGGAGGTCGCCGGGGCGGCACAGTGACCAAATTCGCCCCCTCGCCGGAAACCCACACCTTCTGATGGCGCCATTCAGGGAAGAATCGGCTGACCGGATCATTCAACTGAAAATAGCCGCGCTCGTACAGAAGTCATCAGGGCAACCGAAGTGATCGGCTTGCTCATGGAATAAATGCGAAAGATTGCGTCGTCGGCCATTGGCCGACCCCGCTCGCGGTCCATCATGCCCAGTGACTGCATGTAGACGACCCGGCCGCGCCGGGAGACGGCGATCTGGCAACCAGCGATCTTTTCCGGACCGATATAACTGCGTTCGAGATGCTCGGAGACGCGTTCCAGGCGGGCGACTGACAGGCCGGCCCGCTCGGAGGAGAGCTCGGTCATTGTTGGCCGCTCATGGCCTGCTCTGGCGCGCCGGGGGTGTTGATGTCCCATACCGCCTTCCAGGTCCCATCGGGCTGCGGTTTGTAAATGGTCACATACGTTCCCCTTTCGCTGACGATCGCCTTGCTCTGGGGGTCGGTCGAGGTCTGGGTGTACGCACCGCGGGCGGCGGCGAGATCGCCGGATGCGGCGACGTCGACCTTGTCGCTGGCGAACACCAACGAAAACGCTTTGTCGTCCATCGCCTGGGTGACAGCCGCCTTGATCGCGGCCGGGCCAGCGGCAGGTGGCGAACCGGGCATCATCACGATCGCGCTCGGCGCGTAGTGCGCCGTCACGATGCTGGCGTCGCCACTCTTCCAATCGTTGTTCCAATGCACCTCGTCGATCTTGATCGCTTCGAAGATCTTCGCGGTATCGGCCTGGGGAGGCGGTGAGGCATGTCTTTCGCCGCAGGCGGAGAGGATCAGTGTCACGGTGCAGCTGAGAATGATCGACGTGGCTCTCACAACGTTGCTCCGCGACGGCTAAGACAAGAGTGAACCATCGCTGTCGCGGCGCCGACGCGTCAAGCGGCGGTGCGCCGAAGCGGCCGATTATGCGGGCAGGGCGAGCGCTTCTGTGCTCGTCGATGCCGCAACTGTCGACAGCATGGGCCCGGTCCATATAAAGGCGGCGTCGCAAGCCTGTTGCCGTAACGGGCCCTGGGAAAGGTATCGAGGGGTATATTTTGGTCGGGAATCCGCCGAGACAGGGATTGTATGATGCGCGCAACGAGCATGACTCGTGCGGTGTCGGCTTTGTGGCCAATATCAAGGGCAGAAAGTCGCACGAAGTCGTCGCCTGCGGCCTGGAGATTCTGGTCAATCTCGACCATCGCGGGGCCGTGGGGGCTGACCCCCTGGTCGGCGACGGCGCCGGCTGCCTAATCCAGATTCCCGATTCCCTCTTTAGGCGCTGGGCGGCGGAGGCTGAGGTCGAACTGCCGCAGCCAGGCGACTATGCCATCGCGATGTGTTTCATGCCACGCGACGAGGAGGCTCGCGATCTGGCGATCGGCCGTTTCGAGCATTTCATCCGGGTCGAGGGCCAGCGTCTGATCGGATGGCGTGAGGTCCCGGTAAATATTGCCGGTCTTGGCAAGGCCGTCCTGGAGCAGATGCCGGTCATCCGGCAGGCGATCGTCGCGAGGGGCGCTGCGACACCGGATCAGGACGCATTCGAGCGCAAAATATTGGCGGTCCGCAAACAGACGCAGAACCCGCTGACGAACTGGCATCCAAATACGGCGCGCCGGCGCTTGCCGAGTTCTACATGCCTTCCTTCTCGAGCCGAACGATTGTATACAAGGGCCTCTTGCTGGCGCCCCAGGTGGGGACCTTCTATGAGGATCTGCGGACCCGCTGACCGAGTCGGCGCTGGCCCTGGTGCATCAGCGGTTTTCAACCAACACGTTCCCCTCCTGGAAACTGGCGCACCCCTATCGGTTCATCGCCCATAATGGCGAAATCAACACCGTGCGCGGCAATGTGAACTGGATGAACGCCCGCCGTCGGACGCTGGAGTCGGAATTGCTCGGCCCCGATCTCGACAAGATGTGGCCGCTGATTCCACATGGCCAGTCTGACACCGCCTCGCTGGACAATGCGCTGGAACTGCTTGTTGCCGGCGGTTATCCCCTCGCCCACGCGGTAATGATGCTGATTCCCGAGGCGTGGGCCGGCAATCCGCTGATGGATCCAGCGCGAAAGGCGTTCTACGAGTATCACGCGGCGCTCATGGAGCCATGGGACGGACCGGCCGCCATCGCCTTTACCGACGGCCGGCAGATCGGGGCGACGCTCGATCGCAACGGACTGCGTCCAGCGCGGTTCGTGATCACCGATCAGGATCATGTGATCATGGCATCCGAAGTTGGTGTTCTCGACATCCCGGAGGAACGCATAGTCCGCAAATGGCGCCTCCAACCGGGAAAGATGCTGCTGATCGACACCGAGGAAGGCCGCATCATCGAGGACGAAGAGATCAAAGCGAGCCTCAGCGCCGCGCAACCCTACGCTGACTGGCTTGCCCAGACCCAGGTCAAGCTGGAGGAACTGCCAGAACCGCCGCGATGGGAAGTCGGTACGGGCGAGCCCCACGAACCGCTGCTCGATCGCCAGCAGGCGTTCGGCTACACGCAGGAGGACATCGCTTTCTTTCTGGAGCCAATGGGCCAGACGGGCGAGGATCCGGTCGGCTCCATGGGAACCGACACGCCACTCGCAGTACTCTCGACACGCCCGAAACTCCTCTACGACTATTTCAAACAGAACTTCGCTCAAGTCACCAATCCGCCCATCGATCCAATCCGCGAGGAACTCGTCATGAGCCTGGTGTCGATGATCGGGCCGCGACCGAATTTGCTGGGACGGCAAGCGGGGACGCACAAACGCCTCGAGGTGGCGCAACCGGTCCTCACGAATGGCGACCTCGAGAAGATACGGGCTATTTCGGAACTGCTCGATGGGGCGTTTCGAACGGCAACGCTGGACGCCACCTGGCCGGTCGGCGAGAGCGAGGCAGGTCTGGCGCGAGCGCTCGATCGGCTGTGCGCCGACGCAACCGACCAGGTCCTGGCCGATATGAACATCCTGATATTGTCCGACCGCGCCGCCAGCGCAGACAGAATTGCGATTCCCGCCGCGCTCGCCACCGCCGCCGTTCACCATCGCTTGATCAAGCAGGGCCTGCGCATGCAGACGGGGCTGGTCGTCGAGACCGGGGAAGCGCGGGAGGTGCACCACTTCTGCGTTCTCGCCGGCTATGGCGCGGAGGCGGTCAATCCCTACCTGACCTTCGAGATACTGGAACAACTCCGTGTCGAATCAGCGTGGGCGCTCAGCGAGGGGGCGGTTACCAGGAACTATGTCAAGGCGGTCAGCAAGGGCATCCTCAAAGTGATGTCCAAAATGGGTATCTCCACCTATCAATCCTATTGCGGCGCGCAGATTTTCGACGCTGTCGGTTTGGCGAGCGATTTCGTCGACCGCTATTTCACCGGCACGGCGAGCGTCATCGAGGGCGTCGGCCTGCCCGAAATCGCCGCCGAGTGCGTCCGCAGGCATCGGGACGCCTATGGTGACGCTCCGATCTATCGCAACATGCTCGACGTCGGCGGCCTCTACGCATTTCGTCTGCGAGGCGAACAGCACGCCTGGACCCCGGCATCGGTCGCTAGCCTGCAGCATGCGGTGCGGGGCAACCTGCCCAATGAGTACCGAGCCTTCGCCAACTCCATCAACGATCAGAGCGCCCGCCTGCTGACACTGCGCGGACTGATGGACTTCCATTGGTCCGAGGCGCCGATCTCTCTGGACGAAGTCGAGCCGGCGGGCGAAATCGTGAAGCGGTTCGCTACCGGAGCGATGAGTTTCGGATCGATCAGCCGCGAAGCCCATACGACGCTGGCGATCGCCATGAATCGCATTGGCGGACGTTCCAATACCGGCGAAGGTGGCGAGGAAGCCGACCGTTTCGTGCGGTTGTCGAACGGCAATTCCATGCGGTCCGCGATCAAACAGGTGGCGTCGGGCCGCTTTGGCGTCACGGCCGAATATCTGGTCAACGCCGACGATATCCAGATCAAAATGGCCCAGGGCGCCAAACCGGGGGAGGGAGGCCAGCTTCCCGGCCACAAGGTCGACGCCAATATAGCTCGTGTTCGCCATTCGACACCCGGAGTGGCCTTGATCTCCCCTCCACCTCATCACGACATCTACTCGATCGAGGATCTCAAACAGCTCATCCACGACCTCAAGAACGTAAATCCGACGGCGCGCGTTTCCGTCAAGTTGGTTTCTGAAGTCGGCGTCGGGACCGTCGCCGCCGGAGTGGCCAAGTGCCGCGCCGACCACATCACTATTTCCGGATATGAGGGAGGCACGGGCGCCAGCCCGCTCACTTCACTCACCCACGCCGGATCGCCATGGGAAATCGGGCTGGCCGAGACGCAGCAGACGCTGCTTTTGAACGGGCTTCGAAGCCGCGTCGCCGTGCAGGTGGACGGTGGCTTGCGGACCGGCCGAGACGTCGCCATCGGCGCGCTCCTGGGGGCCGATGAATTCGGCTTCGCTACCGCGCCGCTCATCGCGGCGGGCTGCATAATGATGCGTAAGTGCCACCTGAACACCTGCCCGGTGGGTGTGGCGACGCAGGACCCTGTGCTGCGTGCCCGCTTCACGGGGACACCCGAGGATGTCATCCGCTATTTCTTCTTCGTGGCTGAAGAACTTCGAGAAATAATGGCGCGTCTGGGGTTCCGCAGTTTGCGAGACATGACCGGTCGCGTCGATCGGCTGAACGTCGCGCGCGCGGTCGACCATTGGAAGGCAAGCAATCTGGATCTGTCGCGGATCCTATACTCTATACCGGTCGGGGACCCGGCCGATCGTTGGAACTCGCAGCGGCAAAATCACGGCCTGGAGAGGGCGCTCGACCACAAATTGATCGCGGGAGCGGAAGTGGCGCTCGAACGGGCGACACCGGTCCAGCTCGAATCGACGATCCGTAACCTCAATCGAGCCGTCGGAGCCATGCTTTCCGGTAACGTCGCCCGTCGTTACGGACACATGGGGCTGCCCGAGGACACAATTACGGTGCGCCTTACCGGCACCGCCGGCCAAAGCTTCGGGGCGTTCCTGGCGCGCGGGGTCAGCCTCGAGTTGATCGGTGACGCCAACGACTACGTCGGCAAAGGCCTGTCGGGCGGCCGTGTCGTGGTCCGGCAGCCACCCCAGGCAACTCGCGACCCGACCGCCAATATCATCGTCGGCAATACGGTCCTTTACGGCGCCATTGCCGGCGAGGCTTATTTCGAGGGCGTGGCGGGAGAACGGTTTGCGGTGCGCAACTCAGGCGCGGTCGCCGTCGTCGAGGGAATGGGCGATCACGGTTGCGAGTATATGACAGGCGGCGTCGTTGTGGTGCTGGGGGCGACCGGACGGAATTTCGCAGCAGGAATGTCGGGCGGTATCGCCTATGTTTACGATCCCGAACGCCGTTTCACGCCGCTATGCAACACCGCGATGGTCGATGTGGGAGCCATCGCCATCAATGCCGACCCAGACCGGGACGAAGGGAGACCTCGCGCACGTTCGATCAGCGTCGCCGACGCCGGCATGGGCGATCCCTTGAATCATGACGCAGCGCGCTTGCGTCTACTGATCGAACGCCATCACCGTTATACAGGAAGCCAAAGGGCGGCGTTCCTGCTGGGGGATTGGGATGCGGCGCTGGCTGACTTCGTGAAGGTTACGCCGCGCGATTACCGCCGCGCCCTGCTCGACCTCGCCAAGCCCCGCACCCGCACGCCCGCGGTCGCCGCGGAATAGAATGTCCCGCCATGAGATCACCCCGTGGCGGGTGAACAAACTTCATTCCTGTGGTCGCACGCCTCCGCGACCGGAGAGCTATTGATGGGTAAGACCACCGGCTTCCTGGAAATCGAACGCCGAGATCGCGGCTACGAGCCGCGCGATGCGCGTTTGAAGACCTGGCGGGAGTTCGTACGCCCTCTCCCGGCGCCTGAAGTCGAGCGGCAGGCGGCGCGCTGCATGTCATGCGGTATTCCATTTTGTCATACTGGTTGTCCGGTCAATAACCTGATCCCTGATTGGAACGATCTCGTTTATCGACGGCAATGGCGCGACGCTCTCGAGTCTCTGCACTCGACCAATAACTTTCCAGAGTTCACGGGCCGCGTCTGCCCCGCGCCATGCGAGGCCGCCTGCACGTTGAACATTGACGACAATCCGGTGACCATCAAGACCGTGGAGTGCCAGATCGTCGATCGCGGCTGGCAGGAAGGGTGGATCGCGCCGCACCCGGCGCTTCGATCGAGCGGCCGTCGGGTCGCTGTCGTCGGTTCGGGTCCCGCGGGCCTCGCTTGCGCGCAACAGTTGGCGCGCACCGGACACACGGTGACGGTTTTCGAGAAGAGCGATCGCATCGGCGGCCTGCTCCGCTACGGCATTCCCGACTTCAAAATGGAAAAGAGCCTGATCGATCGGCGTGTGGCTCAGATGGCGGCGGAAGGCGTGGTTTTCCGCCCCCGAATAAATGTGGGGGTCACAGTCTCAATGGATACCCTGCTCGCGGGGTATGATGCGGTGGTGCTCGCCGGAGGGGCGGAACGCCCGCGAGATTTGCAGCTGCCGCCCCATCAACTGGGTGGGATTCACTTCGCGATGGATTTCCTCACCCAGCAGAACAAGCGGGTCGCCGGAGACGCCGAGGTCACCGCGGCGCCAGGAGGAACGATCAGCGCACATGGCAAACATGTCGTGGTGATCGGGGGCGGCGATACTGGTTCGGACTGCATCGGCACATCCAATCGACAGGGCGCTATCAGCGTAACTCAATTGGAGATCATGCCCGCGCCGCCTGAGCGGGAGAATAAAGCCCTGACCTGGCCCAACTGGCCGCTGAAGTTGCGGACGTCATCGTCGCAAGAAGAGGGTTGTGAGCGGGATTTCGCCGTGACCACGCGCCGTGCGATCGGACGGAGCGGCCGAATTGAAGCCCTTGAATGCGCTCGTCTGGAATGGGTTGCCGGTCCTGACGGCCGCTATACGACGGCTGAAATTCCGGGAAGCGAGTTTTGCCTCAGGGCGGATCTGGTCCTTCTCGCAATGGGCTTTTTGGGCCCTCGGCCCGACGGACTGCTCGAACAGAGCGGCGTGGAACTGGATGGACGCGGAAATGTCGCGGCCGATACCGAGAACTATCAAACCTCACGACCGAAAGTGTTTGCTTGCGGCGACATGCGTCGAGGCCAATCCCTGGTGGTTTGGGCGATCCGCGAGGGCCGGCAGTGCGCCCGCGGCGTCGATGAGTACCTGATGGGAAGCACCGATTTGCCGCGTTGACAATATCGTAAGTCAGCGCTAACCATTAGAAATGACTAACCCTTCTGCCGCGCTCACAGCCCTGGGCGATCCGACGCGAAGGCGCATATTCGAGACCCTCGCAAACCGCGCCTCTCCGGTCGGTGAACTCGCTGCGGGCCTTCCTGTGAGTTGCTCAGCTGTTTCGCAGCACCTACGAGTTCTCAAACAGGCCGGTCTCGTGGTCGAAAGCTCCCAAGGGACGCGCCGGATATACCGCATCGATCCGCGCGGAATCGGAGCGATGCGGGAGTGGCTGGACGAGCATTGGGCGCGCGCACTAGACTCGTTTGCACGCTATGCCGACTCGGCATCCGATGATTTGCATGACCGCGGGATCGGTTGATGACGATCGCGCCCATCGTACGCACAGTGACCGTCAAAGCGCCGCCTGAGCGCGCGTTCGCGCTCTTCGTTGATCATATGGGCGCGTGGTGGCCAGCAGGTCAGACGGTCGGTCGAAAGTCCGCATGCCGAGATCATCATCGAGCCTCGGCCGGGCGGCAGATGGTACGAACGCGCGGAAGATGGCGCCGAAACCGACTGGGGAAAGGTTTTGGCCTGGTCGCCGCCCGGGCGGCTGTTGCTCGGCTGGCAACTCGCGGCCGACTTCCGCTATGATCCAAACCTCTTGACCGAGGTCGAACTGACATTCGAGCCAGTGGACGGCGGTTCGAAGGTGACCCTCGAACACCGAGACCTCGAACGGTTCGGCGACAGCGCCGAACGGATTGCCGGACTGTTGGGTGGCGGCTGGCCGAGGTTCCTGAACTTATATGCCGAGTACGCGGCGGTTCACGCCTGATTGCCCCGCGCCACTCCATGCTCAGGCGGACGCGCGAAGGTGGCGGGCCCGAGGCGAACGTAAATCGCGGAGGATTTCTTTCGCCGCGTTGTGCCCGGGAGCACCGGTGACGCCGCCACCCGGATGAGTTCCAGAACCGCACATGTACAAGCCGCGCACCGGTGCGCGATAGTCTCCGTGACCCAAGGCGGGACGCGCGCTGTAAAGCTGGTCCAAAGAAAGCGCGCCATGAAAGATGTCGCCGCCGGTCAACGCCAATTTTCTTTCCAGATCTAGCGGAGACAGAATCATTCGGCCGAGGATCGCGCCTTTGAAATTCGGCGCATAGCGGGTCATCGTATCGATGATCAGGTCGGCAGCCGCTTCACGTTGGTCATCCCACGTCTCGCCACCCGCAAGCGTCGGTGCAAACTGTTGACAGAAAAGGCTCGCCACGTGCTGACCGGCGGGGGCCAACGAGTTGTCGAGAACACTTGGAATATGCATCTCGATGGCCGGCGCGCGCGCCCAGCCGAATTGTCGGGCATCCATGTAGGCTTGGTCGAGATAGCCGAGGGAAGGCGCAACCACGATGCTGGCGCCATGATGCTCCGCACGGCCTTGGCTGGGCAGGCATGTGAAGTCCGGAAGCTCGCTCAAGGCGACGTTCATCCGGAATGTTCCAGATCCACAACGCCAGTCGCGCATGCGCTCCTTGAAGGGTTGAGAAAGATGCTCCGACGATACCAGGCTGCCGAACAAGAGTTTGGGATTGAGATTTGAGACAACCAGCCTGGATTCCAGATCGGAGCCGTCCTCCAACACCACACCATGTGCGCGGCCACCGTTGATTGCGATCGCTCTAACCGGCGCATTCGTCGAGAGTTCGACCCCGGCCGCGACACATGCCGCCGCCATCGCCTGAGTGATCGACCCCATACCCCCCAAGGCATGTCCCCAAGCCCCCTTGATACCGTTCACCTCTCCAAACACATGGTGAATCAAGACATAGGCGGAGCCCGGCGTATAAGGGCTCGCATAGTTTCCGATGGTAGCGTCGAAGCCGAGCAGGCCCTTGAGGACGTCGGTTTCGAACCAATTGTCCAGAAGGTCGCCGGCGCTCTTGCCGAACAAATCCAGAAGATCCGATTGACCCTGCAGGCCCATCCGACGCACCCGATTAGCAAGGCCCAGGCCGGTCAGCAGATCGCGCGGGGCGGCGCTGGCATTGAACGGCGTCCTCAGGAGAATGTCCCGTAGCAGATCGACAATGCCGTCCAGACGGGCGTGAAAAGAAGACAACCGATCGGCGTCGCGGGGCGACCAACGGGCGACTTCGCGATACGACCGGGCAGGGTCTTTATCGAGGATCAGATATCGCGACTCGTCCACTGGGGAGAAATACGACAACGGCCTGATAACGATCTTCAGACCGTGGCGAGCCAAGTCCATATCGGCGATGACCTTCGGATTTAGCAGGCTGACCGAATAGCTGGCGACGGAATTGCGAAAGCCGGGATGAAATTCCTCGGTGATGGCGGCGCCGCCAACGATGCCGCGCCGCTCCAGCACCCGGACCTTATATCCGGCCTTGGCGAGATAAAAGGCGCACACCAGACCATTATGTCCGCCGCCGACGATCAGTGCGTCATAGGTCACAGGCGCGCGAGTTCACTAAGATAACGGTCCGTATAGGCGCGGGTCCCCGGCTCCATCAAAGAATAGGGGCCGGGCTGATAACCGCGAGAGCGCACGCCATCCTGGTTCATTTCGATTATTCTCTTGTCAGCTAGGCTCGTCACGTCCCACAGCCAGGTAAGCCCTTGCAGATCGTAGTCGCGTCCAGCCTCGGCGTCGCCTCGCACCAGCCAAATTACCTCCATTTCCGTCCGCAAGGGGGCCATGGGAATGAAGCGGTAGACGACGCCGTGATCCACATAAGCAAGAAAGGCGCTGAGGAACCCAGCTTCGACAAATAGACAGTCGCCGCCCTCGGGGCAAAGCCGATCCATCACTGGGCCGAGCAAGGCTCCATCGGCGCTCCCCGTCCGACTGGCGTCTGCAAGCATTGACGACATCAAGCGGGCGACTTCCCGCCCGTCGGGCTCCGGGCCCCAAGCCTCGATATCATCGCTTGCGCGAATGTCTCGACCCTTGGGGCGCGCGAGGACGTGGTGCGCTGAAAACTCTGGGTGGGCGACCGCGCAGTGGTAGCACTCATGGTAATTTTCCATGACCAGTTTCCAGTTTGCGTCGACGGTATAGGTTTTTCTGGCGGCCACTCTGGCCGTCGCCCAGTCATAGCGCGCCTGAAGTGAGGCGAGCGCCGAGAGCATGGCGTCAAGAGCAGGCGGGGAATGCGAAAAGCTGATGAAAATCAGGCCCCCCGCTATGGTTACCGGAAGCCGCTCCAAGTGGAAGGCCGCAGGATCGAAGCCTTGGGGCATTTCACGAGCCGACCTCAATCGTCCATCGAGACCATAGCTCCAGGCGTGATAGGGACAGGTCAAAATCGTGGTGTTTCCGCCCGCGTCCCCGCACAGTCGCGATCCTCGATGGCGACAGACATTGTTGAGCGCTCGCACCTCGCCATCATCGCCGCGAAGGACGATCGCCAATTCCAGGCCGAGCCTGACCACGCGATAATCGCCAGTTTCCCTAAGCTCGCTGACATGACCGACACACGTCCATCGCCCTAGGAGAAGCTCCAGGTCGTGGGCGAAAATGTCTTCCCGCACGTAGAAATCGCGGTTCAGGGCATGACCGGGTTTGTGGCCAGCGATCATTTCCGCAATCGTCATTGAGCCTCCAACACCTCGAGAAATCGCACAGGCCTCCCCAGTCCGGGCGCGATGACCTCGTCCTCACGCATTACGACGGATCCGCGAACGATTGTCGCCACAGGCCAGCCCGTCGTCGCGAAACCATCGAAGGGCGTCCAGCCCGCGCGACTGGCCATCGCGGCATGCTCGATCGTTCGGCGGGCTGCAAGGTCGACGATGGTCAGGTCGGCATCGAAGCCTTCGGCGACGCGGCCCTTGTCGGCGAGGCCGAAAACCCTCTGCGGGCCGTGGCTCGTGAGGTCGACGAACCGCTCCAGGGAAAGCCGCCCCGCGGCGACATGCGTGAGCATGATCGGAACCATGGTCTGGACGCCAGGCATGCCGGAGGGCGAAGCCGGATAAGGTCGCGCCTTTTCGTCGCGCGTATGAGGCGCGTGATCCGAGCCCAGCACATCGGTTACTCCCATTTCTACACCGCGCCAGAGCGCACGCTGATGGTCGATATCCCGGATGGGCGGGTTCATTTGGGCGAAGCCCTCCAGGCGGCGGTAAGCGTCGGGCGCAGTCAACGTCAGATGCTGCGGCGTCACCTCGACTGTAGCCACGTCCTTGTGCGCCGCCAGAAATTCGATTTCCTCAGCCGTGGTGACGTGGAGAACGTGGATGCGCTTGCCGAGCGCCTTGGCCAATCCGACGAGACGCCGAGTGGACAAGATGGCCGACGCTGCGTCCCTGACCTCGGGATGACTGGTCCAGTCTCCGCTACGTGCCAAGGGGCGGCGTTCGGCAAGCCGATATTCGTCTTCCGAATGGAAGGCGGCGCGTCGGTTGATGTTGCGCAGTATGGCGCCAACTCCTTCATCGTCAGGCACCAGCAAACTGCCGGTCGATGCGCCCATGAACACCTTCACGCCACAGCAACCCGGCAACCTTTCCAACTCAGCCAGATGTGACGCGTTCTCGTGAGTGCCGCCGATGTAAAAGGCGTGATCGCAATGCATTCGCTTCTCGGCGCGGCGAAGCTTGTCCGCCAGCGCCTCGGCGTCTGTCGTCGCCGGCTCCGTGTTGGGCATTTCGAAGACCGCGACAACGCCGCCGAGCACGGCCGAGCGCGAGCCGGTTTCGAGATCTTCCTTCCATTCCAATCCAGGCTCACGGAAATGCACCTGGCTGTCGATGACTCCGGGAAGGAGGGTTAGGCCACGGGCATCGAAAACTTCCGCGGCCGAGGCCCTGGACAAGTCTCCAATCGCCGCGAACTTGCCATCGCGGATGCCGAGGTCCGCCAACCCCCGTCCGGCATGGTTCACCAACTCGCCACCGCGGACGATGAGGTCGAAGGTCTTACGCATCCGCTGTCCCCGATTCGGTTTCGACGAACAACGCCTCGGCCGCCGCCAACACGGCCGAAGCCTTTAGCTCCATCATATGACAAAGGGCCTGATCCAAATTGGGATCGACGGCCTTGATTTCGGCGAAACTTCGCGCGCCCCGAACCGTGCTACAATTCAATCCCCAGGGGCGGTAGAGTGTCTCGTCAGAAGGGCCAAACAGGCCAAGGGTGCGAATTCCTGCCGCTGCCGCGAGATGCATCGGACCAGAGTCGGCGCCGATAAACATGCTGGCCCGCTTGAGGCAGGCGAACAATACCAGCAAATCCTCCCGACCGACCAGGTCGATGCATCGCGATCGGGAAACCGCCGCCAGGACGGGGGCTGCCGCCATTCGATCGTGTTCCCCTCCCAGAACCATAAGCCGACCGCCGGCGAGCCGCCCCCCACCGCCGAGCAGCCTTCGGGCGACGATCGCATATCTTTCCGCTGGCCAAGTCTTTCCGATCCAGTTTGCGATGGGAGCCATCGCCAGGATCGGTCCATCGCCGAAGGTGATGCAGTCGGCGCGCTTTTCGATCTCGGCATCGGTGAACAGGAAGGGAGGCGGAGGCGAATGCTCCAGCTTCAAAAGCCCTGCGGCTTCGATCACTTTATGGACCGTGGCGCCGCTCGGTTTGTGAACTGCCCTTCGAGCGGGCCGAAGAAGACGCGCCGTCGGCGAACCGCGCATATCGACCACGAGACCCCATCTCTGGCAGATCAATTGCCGCCAGAGCGAAAGCCAATGCAGACCCAATGGACGCTTATCCATCACGACGAGGCGATCGAGCCCGGGCGTCCGCGCGAACAGCGGCGCCGTCAGGCTACTACCGACAACGGTCAGTCGAGCGCCGGGAATTTCGTCCACCAGGGCTTTCAACAAACCGGAGGACAGCACCGCATCGCCAAGCCGGCTGGCCGCGATGAAAAGGATCGGGAAGGATCGGGCCGTCATCAGGTGGTTCTATACGGCCTGGTCCCCTGGCGCTCCAGGGCTGCAGCGATCACATGACGGTCATGAACTCAGCCCCCCGATTTGCAGTCCTCGGCAGTCGCGTCGTCGTCTTGGTTTCAGGCCCCGATTGGCGACCGTTCCTGCAGGGACTGGTCACGCAAGACGTAGAAGGGATGGAAGAGGCGGAGCTTCGGTTCGCGGCCTTGCTCTCACCGCAAGGCAGGATCCTGTTTGATCTCTTTCTGTCACGGACCACGGAGGGGTGTCGCCTTGAATGCAACGGCCAGTGCAAGGACGAGTTGAGCCTGTTGCTTTCCACCTATCGGCTGCGAGCCAAGGTGGAGATCGGATTGACATCAACAACTGTCGCCGCCGTTTGGGATTGTGACACAGCGCCAGGATTTTTCCGTGATCCCCGCCTGCCGGCGTTGGGATGGCGAGGTTACGACGTATCAGCGCCGGCAGGTTCAGTCCACGTCGATGAGAGCGCGTATGGTGCGCATTGCCTCGACCATGGGCGCCGGGACCCAGCGACTGGGGACGCGATGCGAGCTATGCCATCGAGGCCAACTTCGATCTATTGAATGGCATCGATTTCAAAAAGGGCTGTTTCGTGGGCCAAGAAACGACCTCGCGAATGAAGCGACGCGGGACCATAAAGAACCGAATGATTCCGGTGGAGTTCGACGGCCCGCCGGTGGCACGCGGCGATGAGCTGTTGGCTGGCGATCTCCGCGCGGGCAACATACTTTCCGGCGGGGAGGGGCGGGCGATGGCGCTGATGCGCCTGGACAGGCTCGCCGCGGGAAATCTGTCAATCCAAGGCGTCCGTCCGTGTCGCCTGCTCCGGCCGACGTGGTTGTCTTTGTAAAATTTCTACCTCTTCCAGCGATCACAAGGCCATTCGTAGCCTTTAGCGCCGCCGTGTGAGTAGAGTTGGGCAACAATGTAAGCAAACACACGCCCACTTTCAAACAGCGACCATGTCTTTTCCCAACCATTACTAGCGATGGTCCGTGCGGCATCATCCTGCGCAACCAGACGGGTCACCTGAGTTTTGAGTTCGTCCATGTCGCGATAAAATACGGCTTCTTCGGCAGTGTAGAAGCGCTGGAAGCCTGTCGCCGCGTCCAACAATACCGCCAGACCGCAGCCAAACATGTGGACCATGCGGTCCGATGCGTAGAGCGGCAGGCTGGCGCGTCGTGAAAGCGACCAGCCCATTCGGGCCGATTGGAGCGCGTCGAAATAGCCTATCCCGGTAACTTCCGCCTCATGGCCCACTCCCGGCGTTAGCATGCGCAAGGCCGGGGCAGCGCGCTGTAATCGACGAACGGCCTCGACCGGGGTGAGCTGCTCGGAACCGATTTCGCGAGGGCGATTGTCGTGGGCTGCGAACACCAAGTCATAGCGCGGATCCGCTGTCGCAAAGACGCGCCCAGTTTCGATGGCCCTGTCGACAGGATTGGGTAAAAAGGCAGCGAATCCGCCCGATCCGACATAGCGCCCAAGCCCAGGCTCCGCAGTCGTGACAAAAAGCGCGTCCACGGCGCCGCGGCGGAGGGCCAGACGTCGCTGGTTCTTTTCAGTGTCGATCGGATCGATATTGATATCGACAATCGTGACGCCAGGGCAGAGAGAGCGCGCCTCGAGCAGCGCGGAATTGGTGATTTTATCGGCAAAATTCAACAGGATCAGGTCCGGCCTCATTTCGTCGACGCACTGGAGAAATCGACGATTTGCCAAACCCCGACCGAGAGCGCGCACCCCGAGAGGCGCCCCCATTCGCGCCACGGCGCGGTCAGAGTATTCCACCACCAAGTGGTTGTGGCGGGTCGCCGCGAGCGATAGCTTGCGGCAGATGTCGAACAGCGACAGATTTGCAGTCCGGCGTTCGGCGCCCGTCATCCAGTTGAAGTCGGCGACATTCAATATCCGCATGATTGGCTAGAGAGGCGTTAGAAAGTGGGCGTCAAGCTCTACGAGACAAATTCGGGACGCTGTCGCTGGGCAAATCCCCGCGACGCAATCTATGTCGACTACCATGACATGGAGTGGGGCGTGCCGGAATTTGACCCGCGAGCGCTTTGGGAAAAGCTGGTTCTGGATGGCTTTCAGGCTGGTTTGGCCTGGATCACGATCCTCAGAAAGCGCGAGGCTTTTCGACGTGCTTTCGCTGAATTCGACCCTGATCGTGTGGCACGTTTTACGGACGAAGATCGCGCGCGTTTGATCGCTGACGATGGCATCGTCCGTTCGCGCGCGAAGATCGATGCCGCGATCCATGGCGCACGGGTTTATCTGGAGATGCGCGAAAAAGGCGAGGACTTCACCACTTTTCTTTGGAGTTTCACGGACGGCGAGGTGATCCAGAACGCTTGGCATTCGATAGATCGCGTTCCCTCGCAGACGGCCGAATCGGTGGAGATGGCCAAGGCATTGAAGGCCAGGGGCTTCAAATTCTGTGGGCCAGTGATCGTCTATGCATTCATGCAGGCGGTGGGGATGGTCAACGACCACGTCACTGGCTGTTTCCGATACGCCGAATTGGCGGCGGCGTCCCGCAGCCGATGACCGCGCATGGCCGCCTTGGCGTTTGTGGTGTGGACGAAGCCGGGCGGGGGCCCTGGGCCGGCCCCGTGTTCGCCGCCGCCGTTATTCTCGAGCCGGAAGTCACGATCACGGGGCTCGACGATTCCAAGAAGCTCACGCATGAAAAACGCGAGGCGCTCGAGCCGAAAATCAAACATTTTGCTACGGCTTGGGGCGTGGGGTTCGCCACAGTCGCCGAAATTGACTCGATCAATATACTGCAGGCCACCGGCCTGGCGATGTGCCGCGCTATCGAGGCCCTGGCGATCAGGCCCCGGCTTGCTTTGGTGGATGGCAACTATGCCTTCAATCTGCCGTGCGATGTAAGGACGATTGTCGGCGGTGACGCGAGTTGCGCGTCTATATCCGCGGCCTCGATCCTAGCCAAAACCGCTCGTGATCGGCTGATGGTGGAGTTGGACGCTGTCCATCCAGGCTACGGATTCGCTTCCCACAAAGGTTATGGCGTCAAGGCTCACGCTGACGCGTTGGCGACGCTGGGACCCTGCGCCATTCATCGCGTAACCTTCGCGCCGGTGCGAGCGGTGCTCGCGTGGACTGTTGCATCCACCGTTCGAAATTGACGTCGTCCGGCGAGGAAACGTAGCCGCAGTGCAAGGCACCGACTCCATCCATTCGGAGCCGGCCCATTTAGTTCTCACGAGCGATCTCGACGCGGCTCCAATGCGCGCTCCGATTTATTCACCCTCCGCCAGTTCGCGAGCCTCTTCGGGCAACATGATCGGTACGCCGTCGCGAATCGGATAAGCCAAGCGAGCGGATCGACTGATCAGTTCGGCCGCTGTGCGGTCATAAGTCAGCTCGCCATGCGTGACCGGGCAAACCAATACTTCAAGCAACCTTGCGTCGATTTCAGTCGCTTTGGGCAAAATTTCATCCATATGGCATGCCTATTGCAGGGGCTGCGGCGTGTCATCACCGGCTTGGGACGCGAGAGCCACGCCAATCTCCAACAGCGCGGCCAGGGCCGTTCTCCGCTCATCGAGGCCGCGCGCCTCCAATAGAGCCTGTTTCTCGCCCGGCTCGAACGGTAACGCCATGCACAGGCTGTTGATCAGGGCTGGACCGGGCGCTGCGTTCACCGCCTCCCAATCGACCCCCAATCCCCGTGCATCGAGGTACCGTCGAAGTGTGGCCAGGAACGGTGCGCGCTCGAACTCGATGTCTTCCTCGACAGGCTCCAAATCAGTGGCGTAGGCCCCGAAGTCGGCGCGCACCTGACGGTAAGGCGTGGTGATCAGCAACTCCTCGCCGGTCCGAAAACGGCAGATCCCCGAGAGCGTAATCAAATACTTGCCATCACCCGTCTCGGAATATGCCGTAATTCGACCGGCGCAGCCGACGCGCGCCAAGCGCGGGGTAGCGCGGTCGCCGCCAGCAACCGTTTGGACCATGCCGATCAGGCGATGTCCAGACATTGCGTCGTCAATCATATTCAGATATCGAGGTTCAAATATCTGCAATGGTAGTGCGCCTCCAGGCAGTAATAAAGCACCGTCCAGAGGAAATACTGGAATAGCCCGGGGAAGGTCGCCGGGGCTGCGGTAGTTGCCTCCGGGCATAGCGATCTGCCTTATGAAAACAGGATGGAGGACAGACGTCGCCGGCCCTGCCGCGTTACATCGCTGCCCTGGCCGGCCGCCTCGAATACGGTAAGGAGTTGAGCGCGCGCGGCGCCCTCATTCCAATCGCGGTCACGGGCGATGATGTCCAGCAAGTTGTCCGATGCGGCCTGCAACGCGCCTTTGCCGGCCAAAGCCTTCGCCAACTCGAACCGCGCCTCGTGATCATTGGGGTCCGAGGCCAAGCGTCGCTCGAAGGCAACGGTATCCGAAGGAGCGTCCGCCGCCAGAGCTAGGGCGGCGCGCACACTCTCCAGATCGGCGTTTTTCGCATCGGGCGGCGCCATCGCCGCCACTTCGGCGGCGCGCTCGGCGTCGCCGCCAGCGAGGTAGCAGCGGGCCAAGCCGCCAATTGCCGCGAGATTTTCGGGTTCGGCCTGCAAAGCTTCGGCGAATGCCTGTGCTGCGCCGCCAAGGTCGCCGAGTTCGAGGAACTCGTGGGCGAGCGCAAGATGTTCATCGACCTCCGAGCCGGCCGCTGGACCAATCAGCCGATCGACGAAGCTCTTGATCTGGCTGTCTGGAACGGAGCCCATGAAACCGTCGACTGGCTTGCCGCCAGCGAAGGCATAGACGGTCGGTACCGATTGAATGCGCAGTTGCCCGGCGAAAACAGGGTTCCGGTCGATATCGATCTTTACCAGTTTGACCGCACCCTTGGCCGCCTTCACGGCTTTTTCGAGAGCCGGCGTGAGTTGGCGGCATGGACCGCACCACGTGGCCCAGAAGTCGACGATCACCGGTTGAGACTTGGAAGCTTCGACAACGTCCGCGACGAAGGTGGCGTCGGAACCATCTTTGATTAGATCGTTGGTGCTTTTGGCGGCCAGGTTTTCTCCGATCAGCGACATGAGCTCTCCAGCGGCAACAAGGTTTGCGTAACATGGTCGCGGGGGGCGGTCCCCGCAACGCGAGCCAATTCACTTTATGTCTCGCCCGATTGGTTGAAATCGATGATGATCGGCGAGACGCCGATGATCTTCAGGAAGCGGCGCAGAGCAGCCTGGTGTCAGGCGCGTGGTCGCCGTGTTGGTAAGGGGGTGAAAACACACATGAGAGGCGCCGGCCAAGCTCACGTCGAGAACGAAGTTTACTCTGCGGTTGGTGTCGTTCAGCAGGGCGAAGGCGCTCACCGATCCGGGCGCAACCCCCAAAACGTCGGCGAGTCGAGGCGGGCTGGCGAAGGAAAATCGGGGCGCGGCGAGGGTATGAGCGAGGAATTTTAGATCGATTCGGGCGTGGTCGGCCGCCGAGATGAGCCAAAGCCCACCTTTCGCATCCCTCAGGAACAGGTTCTTTGTATGAGCACCGGGCAAATCCCGCTTGACCTGCTCGCCTTCACCAACACGGAAAATCGGTGCGTGCTCCACCGTCACGTGATCGATGCCATGCGCGTGGAAGAAGGCCATCAGATCATCGCGGGTCAACACGGGGGCCTTCGGCGAATTGGTGTGGGAACAGAACTTTACGCGCCAGCGCCGCTACGGGTACAGACCCTGGGTGAACCAGACGATCGAGGCGCCGATCAATGAAGTTAGAGTGCTTTCCCATGGCGGTGCGCCCTCCGGACATCGTGCCGGGCCGGCCTCAAAGAGCCTGGATGGATGAGTTCCTGGGGCGGCACCCCTATCGCTGCCTTCCGATGACCATGGCGAATTCCACCGGTTGGGAGCTGCTGTGCCCTGTAGGGTTCACGGCCGAGTGGAACGGCGGAATCTCGCAATCCGATATCAAGCTCACCCCTGACCACCCGTTTCCCAACTTTGCCGATTTCGCCAAGAGCCACTTCTCTCATGGCGTGGTGACCTTTCACCCTGGTTACATGTTTCGCACTCCCGATGGATGGTCGATGTGGGTGGGGGGGCCGCCGAACCATATCAAGGATGGCATACAGCCTTTAGTGGGCTTGGTGGAGACCGATTGGCTGCCCTTCCCGTTTACTATGAACTGGGTCTTTACGCGGCCCGGGCGCGTACACTTCCGAAAAGGAGAGCCTTTTTGCTTCATCACGTTAGCGCAGGACAAGCCGCTGGAGGAGGTGGAGCTGGTACAACGGTCCCTTGACCGCGAATTGGATCTCAAAGGCCAGTATGAAGCGTGGCGTGGAAAGCGGGACGAGTTCAATGCCCGGCTCTACAGGCGGGATCCGGAGGCCGTCCAGAGGCTTGGCAGCGCTTTTACTTTAAGGGCGAGATGCCCGACGAGACCGGACCGCCGCCAAAAGTCACGTCAACAGACGCCGGATCAAATCCCTTGAAGCTGAGTGGCTGAGGGGGGGATCGGGCGAACCGGGCCCGGTCGACGGATTGACTCAGGCGTCACAGGTACCTTAAGGACCGCGCTTTCGAGTTCGCGCCGCACTAAGAAGACCAATGCCATGAAAGTCAGAAGCTCGCTGAAGACGCTGAAAACGCGCCACCGTGACTGCAAGCTAGTGCGTCGCAAGGGCCGACTGTACGTCATCAACAAGACCAACCCCCGTTATAAAGCCCGCCAGGGCTGAAGGTTGTAAAAGGTTCACATTCTCGGGGTGGCAAGCCCTCCGGCGCTCGCGGCGGCCAGGTGAAAGGCGCCAGGCGAGATCCTGCTCGGGGAGATATAAGCCGATCGCCAGGATCGTCACCACGCCGCTAAAACGACGCTCAGGCGACGGTCATTTGTGCGTGTCTTGGGCCGCTTGAAACGGCGCCCCGAGGGCACAGAACCGCGACGGCAAGCCCGCGACCAGCAGGTGTCTCGTCGGTAATTTTCCACCGCAGCCGGGCGATATCAGATCTCCATCGGGAGAAACGCCCGGTCCGCTAAGACCCTTATGACCATTCCGCACACGGCGGTTGTCGGTCAACTTCCTTGTGGACAAGGACGGTTCCGTCATGACTCAGGTGGTTCGACCTTCTAAGGTCCACACTGGATTCTGCAATACAAGTGACCTGCCACATGGCTGACGACGCCTCGAGCATCGATACTATCAACACCTCTGCCCAGGGGAAGCTGAAAAGTCTGGTCGAACGGATCGAGCGCCTGGAAGAGGACAAGGCCGCGGTCGCGACCGATCTGAAGGAGGTTTACGCAGAGGCCAAGGGTGAGGGATTTGACGTCAAGATTCTTCGAAAGGTCGTAAGGCTGCGGAAACAGGACAGCGCCAAACGGCAGGAAGAAGAGGCCTTGATAGAACTCTACATCTCGGCCATCGGAGGCCTGTGAGGAATCCGCCCCAAAACCCGCGCGAACAATCGAAACGCGCCGCGCTCAATGCATTGAAACGCGCTAAACGGGCGATAATGCAAAGTGGTGTCGATCTTTCTGATTGGGAGGGCGAGTTCATGGGATCGATCGAAATCGCGGCTCAATACGTTCGGCCGTGCGTTCTCCGACCCCTTGAAGGGCGGCGCCGGGCAGGCGCTCTCCGTACTTCAGAGCGTCAAGCTGAAGGAGATCAAGGCGAAAGCAACCGGCAGGTCGCTCGAATCGGCCTCGCGGGCGCCCGGCCGTTCGAAGCCCGTTACACATGGGTCGTGAGACAGGGATCGATCCCGAGAGAGACAGGCTGACCGGCCGCCTGGCCCGATTTGCCCAGGTCGGCGTCGGGCTGTCCGGAGCTGCCGCAACGTTCGGCGCCAACTCCTTGTTCGGCGGTGGCGATGTGCAGGCGCGCAATGCCATGGCGCTCAAAGAGGCCCTGGGAGGCTTGAAGGGGCCCTTGATGAAGGTGGCGCAAATGATCGCCACAGTTCCAGATCTCTTGCCGCCGGAATTCGCCTCCCAACTCTCCGAACTCCAAACCAATGCCCCTGCGATGGGCGCTTCATTCGTTCGCCGACGAATGGCCGCCGAACTAGGCCCGAATTGGCGAGCCAGGTTCGCAGAGTTTGAGCTCACGCCGGCCGCCGCCGCGTCGTTGGGTCAGGTTCATCGAGCCGTTTCCCACGATCGGCGCGGGCTTGCGGTCAAGCTCCAGTATCCAGATATGCAAAGCGCGGTGGAAAGCGATCTCGGTCAGCTACGCCTGCTCCTAGGGCTTGGTCGCAAAATGTTCGGCGCGATCGACACCAGGGAGGTAGCGGAAGAAATAGCCGAGCGGATCCGAGAGGAACTGGATTACGCCCATGAAGCGGCGGCGATGTCCCTCTACGGCGCTTTCTTTGCCAGTCGGGCGGACATCGCTGTTCCTAGTCCTGATCCAACTTTGTCGACCGGTCGCTTGCTGACAATGGATTGGCTGGAGGGCCGAGGACTCCAAACATTCAAAGCGGCAGATCAAAACACGCGTAATCGCATTGCAATGATACTATTCGAAGCCTGGTGGACACCCCTTATCAAGATTGGGGTTATCCACGGCGATCCACATCTGGGAAATTACAGCTTTTCTGATGACGCGGAACGATTAAACTTACTGGATTTTGGCTGCGTCCGGGTGTTTCCCCGAGCTTTGTCGGAGGCGTCGTCAAGTTATTTCGTGCCATTATCGCGGGGGATCGGGAGGGCGAGGCCGCAGCCTATCAAGCATGGGGCTTCAGCGGGTTGAGCGACGATCTCATGGATGTGCTCGGCATTTGGGCGCGTTTCATTTACGGCCCGCTGCTCGACGATCGCGTCAGGACTGTCGCCGATGGCGTCAGCCCTGGAGAATATGGGCGGCGGGAGGCTTTCCAAGTAAAGAAAGCCCTGGAAGAAAAGGGCCCGGTGACCATACCGAGAGAATTCGTCTTCATGGATCGCGCCGCGATCGGTTTGGGTTCTGCGTTTTTGCACTTGTCCGCGGAATTGAATTGGCGGCGGCTGTTCGAGGCCTCGCTCGAGGGCTTTTCAGAAGCAGGTCTCGCCGAGCGACAGCGAGACGCTCTGACCAGGGCGGGTCTGCTTTAGGCGCAGAGCGACCGCGCCGCCGCTTGCGATTTTTCAAACGGCCGTTAGTCAGTTTGATCGGGCGTTAGCGCCGGAATCCATGAGACAACAATGGCCGATGAGCGTCTCGATGACGACGAACCAACTTCCCTGCCGCCTGGGATGCCCGCCGAGATGGCGTCGCCACTCGCGCCGTTCGAAGGACGTTCGCCTCCCAGCCCGGCATGGTTCAAAGCGGCGCTCTCCAAGGCGCCTGAGCGTCGCTTCGTCATGGTCCGCGACGCAAGGATCGAGGTCTTAGTCTGGGGTCAGATCGGTAAGCCGGGCATTGTCTTCGTGCACGGCAACAGCGCGCACGCCGACTGGTGGAGCCACATCGCGCCGTTCTTCGCCGACGACTATCGTGTACTCGCCGTCTCTCTGTCCGGCATGGGCGGGTCGGACTGGAGGCCTGCCTATAGCTTCGAGATTTTCGCCGACGAAATTCACGTCTGCGCACAGACCATGGGCCTGTATAATGCGTCTGACCGCCCAATCTACATTGGCCATTCCTTCGGTGGTTCACAGGTGCTTTACTCAGCGGTCCGACATCCCGAACGAATGAGGGCCTGCGTTCTCGTCGACACCGGCTTTGCCGCGCCGCCTACGGTGGAGCAGATAGCTGAATGGGAGCGAGAGGAACGCGGTGCGGGGCGGCCGAGCGGACGTTGGAAAAGTCCGGGCGACCGCACGAGGCCGAACCGAGTTTACGCCACACTAAAGGAAGCCCTCGGGCGATTTCGGTTCATGCCGCCGCAAATTCCCGGCAATCTATACATTGCCGATCATATTGCGCGTCACTCGCTGAAGTCGGCTCCGTTACCCGGGGGCGGTGACGGCTGGACCTGGCGTTTCGACCCTTTTCTCTGGGCCAATCTCGACCGTGGTGGACTAGCTGACGTGGGGAGCCCGGCAGCGGCGCCGCTGGCGCACATATGGGGCGACTCCTCCGAAATCATTCGTCGTCACGGCCTTGCAAGTCGAGGCAGCGATTTTTTGCCGCCAAGCGCGCCGAGGATCGTGATCCCTGACAGTGAACACCATATCATGGTCGACCAGCCACTGGCGCTTGTCGCCGCATTGCGAGCCTTGTTGGCGGCGTGGCCTCGCTGACGTCGCGGGCAGCCTTGAGTGGCTCACTCGGCTAGTGTAGCACCTCGTCAACAATCTCATATAAAGCCTAATGGAGATCCGCGCCCATGGACGCGTCCGCTTCCGAGTATCATCACGGGGATCAGGACCCCTCGGCTCAGGTGGCGTCCTATCGGACATTCGTCACCTTGACGAAATGGTTCTCCCTGCATCTCGCGGTTCTGGTTCTGATGCTGTCAATCTGGTTTTGCACGGACGCTGGTTTCGCGGCCGGCCTGATCGCCGGGATGGTGCTCTTCGTTTTGGGGCTCATATTCTTGAGGTCCAGACCCAAAGTCGACGAATAGGGGGTGAGATGACGCAGGTCGCCGTCACGAAGGAACGCCGAAACGGCGAAACGCGGGTCGCGATGGCTCCCGACGCGGCCAAAAAGCTAGTTGCGCTTGGTCTGAGCGTAGTCGTCGAAGCAGGCGCCGGCCTAAGTGCTTCCGTCGCGGACAACGACTATTTGGCCGCTGGCGCGCGAATTGGCGCCGACCTCGACGACACCCTGCGTTCCGCCGATCTCGTTCTGAAGGTCCTCGGACCGGTTGAAGAGGAATTGGCCGCCGTCAAACGAGGCGCCATTTTTGTCGGGCTGTTCAATCCGTACCAGAACCGTGGCCTGGTGGAAGCCTTCGCGTCCCACGGCTGCACCGCCTTCGCCATGGAATTCGTTCCGCGAATAACGCGGGCGCAGGTCATGGATGCGCTTTCCAGTCAAGCCAATCTGGCGGGTTACCGTGCAGTGATCGAGGCGGCGGAAGCCTATGGCCGGGCCATGCCGATGATGATGACGGCTGCGGGCACCGTCGCGCCGGCCAAAGTCTTTATCATGGGGGCCGGAGTCGCCGGGCTCCAGGCGATCGCGACGGCGCGTCGGCTGGGCGCCGTCGTCAGCGCGACAGACGTGCGGCCGGCCGCGAAAGAGCAGGTTGAGTCCCTGGGCGCGAAATTCATCGCCGTCGAGGACGACGAGTTCAAGTCGGCGGAAACCGCTGGCGGCTACGCCAAAGTGATGAGCGACGAATATCAGGCCAAACAGGCGGCGCTTATTTCCGACCACATACGCAAGCAGGACATCGTCATCACGACCGCCCTGATTCCGGGGCGAGCGGCCCCGCGCCTGGTTAGCGCCGAGCAGGTGGCGTCCATGAAAGGCGGTTCGGTCATCGTCGACCTGGCCGTTGAGCAGGGCGGCAATGTCGAAGGCGTCAGGCCGGGCGAAATCTCTCAAATCAACGGGGTCAAGATTGTCGGGATCGCCAACCTTCCTGGAAGGATCGCCGCCGACGCCTCGGCGCTCTACAGCCGAAACCTGTTCGCCTTTGTGCAACTTTTGATCGGCGACGGTGGCTCCCTCCAACCCGAAGGCGATGATGAAATCCTTTCGGCCGCGCGCATCACGCATGCGGGTGCGATCGTCCATAGCGCTCTTAAGTCTGAATAAGGAGGCCCAATGGGCGCCGTTGATCCTACAGTCTTCCGACTTGCCATATTTGTTCTGGCGGTATTCGTCGGATATTATGTAGTGTGGAGCGTTACTCCCGCCCTGCATACGCCGCTCATGGCGGTCACCAATGCAATCTCTTCCGTAATCATTGTCGGCGCTCTTCTGGCCGCGGCCGCCCACGGTGCGGTGGGGAGCGGCGAATGGGTTTCGAAGGGCGCCGGCGCGGTCGCCGTGACCCTGGCCAGCGTAAACATCTTCGGCGGTTTCCTCGTGACCCAGCGCATGCTGGCGATGTATCGCAAGAAGGACAAGACTAGTTGACTGGCCACCTTCGGTCGAACGATCCGTCGAACTCGATAATGCGCGCATTGGGGGCATTAAGGCTATGAACGCCAACATCGCGTCACTTCTCTACCTCTTCTGCGGCGTCCTTTTCGTTCTGGCGCTGCGGGGACTATCCAGCCCGGTCACGAGTCGTCGTGGCAACCAAATGGGCATGTTGGGGATGGCGATCGCCGTTGCGGTAACCCTGACTGTGCTGGGGGGTGCTTCCTCTCTCGACGGAATCACCCTTGCGTTGATTGCCGGCGGCGTCGCCGTGGGCGGCGCTGTGGGCGCGATCATAGCGCGTCGTGTCGCCATGACCTCAATGCCGCAGCTCGTGGCGGCGTTTCATTCGCTTGTCGGCCTTGCGGCGTGCATGGTCGCGATAGCCGCAATTTACGCCCCGACAGCGTATCACATCGATGATGTCGGGGGCATCAAGCTCGAGAGCCTGATCGAGCTCTCGGTCGGTCTGGCGATCGGCGCCATCACCTTCACCGGCTCGCTGATTGCATTCGCCAAGTTGAACGGGAACATGTCGGGCGCCCCCATCAGATTGCCCGCCCGGCATGTGCTCAACCTCGCCATCGCGGCAGCGATCGTCGTTCTGATTTTCGTTCTTGTTCTGAGCGGAGGCCACGCTCTGTGGGCGTTCTGGGGAATATTCGCCCTCGCTCTCGCCGCGGGAGTCACCCTCATAATTCCCATCGGCGGCGCTGACATGCCGGTCGTCATTTCCATGCTCAACAGCTATTCCGGCTGGGCCGCGGCGGCCCTCGGATTCACTTTGGCAAATATCACGCTGATCATTACCGGCGCGTTGGTCGGTTCGTCGGGGGCGATCCTCAGCTATATCATGTGCAAGGGAATGAACCGGTCTTTTGTCTCGGTGATTCTCGGCGGCTTTGGCGGGGAAACCGACGCAGTCGGCGGCGCGGTCGAGACCCGGCCAGTCAAGCAGGGCTCGGCGGACGACGCCGCCTTCATCATGAAGAACGCCTCAAAAGTCATAATAGTACCAGGTTATGGAATGGCGGTCGCCCAGGCGCAGCACGCGCTCCGGGAAATGGCAGACCGCCTCAAGGCGGAAGGCGTCGACGTCAAGTACGCTATTCATCCCGTGGCCGGTCGGATGCCGGGACATATGAATGTCCTGCTGGCGGAAGCAAACGTGCCTTACGACGAGGTGTTCGAACTCGACGACATCAATTCGGAGTTTGCCTCCGCTGACGTTGCGTTCGTCATCGGCGCCAACGATGTCACCAACCCGGCCGCGAAAACTGATCCCGCAAGTCCGATCTTCGGGATGCCAATTCTGGACGTCGAAAAGGCCCGCACAGTGCTATTCGTGAAGCGCGGCATGGGCTCCGGCTACGCAGGTGTAGAAAACGAATTGTTTTTTCGCGATAATACGATGATGTTATTTGCCGATGCCAAGAAGATGGTCGAAGGAATAGTAAAGTCGCTTTGACGCGGAATTGAGCTCAGTTTGGTCGATATTTTTTCGGTATCGCGGCAACTTCCTGTGGCGACAGCTTCGTGAGACTTTTGGCGATAAGTGGCTCCTTGAAGCCGTTCACGTCCGCGACTGCTAACTGAAGATCGAGTGCGGTGCAGATACTATCGCTACCCCTAACGACGGAAACCAAATGCACGTCGGGTGCACTCAACATCGGCGACCCCCCGCTGAGTTCCACTCGGTAGACATCATGCTGATTCACACCCAAATAGATCACATCGGGACTCGGGGATTTCCAACCCTGCCACTGTGTTATGAAAAAGCAGCCGCTGGATTGGCGAGGAGCCGCAGTACCTGGGGCGGGCGCGAAAGCGGCGAACGCGAGGGTGGACAATAGGATGCCATCGCGCAGTAGTTTTGTTGGGTTAAGCATGGTTTCCTCTTCACGGCCGCCCTTGAACGGAGATGGGCTCGGCATCGGCCGTTGTCAAACCTGGCGTCCCGACGACAAGCGGGTGTGCGGTCGTGTACCGTTCCGATGACACTTGAATCGCTGTCGACGCTCGTTGCAAGCTACGGCTATCTTATTGTATTTATTGCAGTTCTTGTGGCAAACATTGGAATACCCTTTCCGGCTGGCGAACTGTTGATCGCCGCGGCGGCCTACGCGGCTCATACGCATAGGCTAAGTTTGCCCATTCTGCTGATCGGTGCCGGCTCAATCGCGATCGTCGGCGGTTTCGCCGCTTTCGCCGCGGGTGGATCGTTGGGCGCGGCCACGCTCGCGCGATACGGCGGCGCGGTCGGATTGGGGCCTGCCAGGCTACGCCTGGGGCAATATCTATTTCTCACACACGGTGGCAAGATCGTTTTTTTCCTGCGGTTCGTCGCGCTGATCAGCCCGTTCGGGGGGCTGCTTGCGGGCGCAAATCGCATGCCGTGGCGGAGGTTCGTGGTTTATAACGTCCTGGGCGGCGTGGCCTGGGCAGGAACGATGACGTTTGGCGGGTTCCTGTTCGGCGCATTCTTTGCGTCGGTCGGCAGGCCCGTGGGGATGGCGGCGTTGGTTTTGGCTGGCATCGGGGCTTTGGGAACGATCCTCTATATCCATCGACAGGGCGCTACGCTGCAGGCTAAAGCGGATGCGATGCTTCTCGTTGACAGCTCCGGAGTGGAGCGCGAAGCCGCGGAACGCGGCAGGGCCGACTGAAGCTGATGCCGCGGCAAGGGGCCAATTTGGTTCCGGCGGCAGCGCTATTTCTGAATTTTTCCTGGTTAATTGCGGTGTTGAACGTAATATCGTGGAGAAGATGTATTTATATTGGTGATCTCGCCTTGCCTTCTATTAATCCATCTGAGCGATTGCGGTGAGTACTCAACTGAAGCGAAAGCCTCCCTGTTCAGGGGGGCCAAATTGAATGGACAGAACAAACGTGTCGCCGACTGGCAGTGTCACCGGAGCCCAGAAGCCGGCTCGTCGGCGCCGACGGCAACCGGAGGAGGCGCGGCGCGAGGCGATCGCAAGCGCCCGAAAGTTGCTGATTGGCGGCGGTCCTGGCGCTGTAACCTTAAAGGCGGTCGCGGACGATATTGGCGTTACCCACGTCAATCTCATTCATCATTTCGGGTCGGCCGCGGCGCTTCAATCGGCACTCATGGCGGCCATGGTACGGGAACTCACCGATGCGCTCGGGGCGGCCGTTTCCCACCTTCGGTCCGCGGAGGGCGCGCCGCGTGCCTTGGTCGACCAGGTGTTCGATGCGATGGACCTTGGAGGCGCAGGCCGCCTAGCCGCATGGATCGCCCTTTCGGGCGACTTGCGATACCTCGACCTCGTCCGGTCGGCGATCGATGATCTGGTAGAGGCCATCCACGACAAACTTGCCGACGAGGGTCCCGATGTGCGGGGTTTGATCAAACGAATCGTTCTGTTCACCGCCTTGTGCGCCTTCGGCGACGCTGTGATCGGTACGCCCCTGCGGAACATGCTGGGCCAATCGGAAGGCGCGGCACGCGACATCGTCGCCGAATTGATGCCGGTCTTCATCAAGACGTGAGGCGGCTGCCGGGCTCATAGGCCAAGATGCGAACCTGACGATAGTAGCCACCGCACTTCAACCTGGCTATCGCCCCGTGAACCGAGCAGGCCGCTTCGCAAGGAAAGCAGCGACCCCCTCGACGAAATCTTCGGTCTTGCCCGCGGTTCGTTGGGCCTGCCGCTCGCGATGCAATTGCGCTGCCCAATCTGAATCCATCGAAGCCCAAAGCGTTTGCCGGCTCAAACCGAGAGAGGCTGGGCCCTCGGCAAGCGCCCACGCGAGAGCCATTGCAGTCGCCATGAGGTCACTGTCGGGCACTACCCTATTCACCAGGCCCCATTCCAAGGCCCTGGCCGCTGGCACTCGCTCGCCGAGTAGCGCCATTTCCATGGCGCGCGCCTTGCCGATCATGCGCGGCAAGAGATAGGTCGAACCGCCGTCAGGCACCAAGCCGATTCGGCGGAAGGCTTGAAGGAAATAGGCGGACTCGGCGGCCACGATCAGGTCACCTAGGAGAGCAAGAGAACAACCAACTCCGGCGGCCGCGCCGTTCACTGCCGTTACGATCGGCACCGGCATCTCGCGCATGTAGGTTACCAGTGGATTGTAGATAGTTTCCAGTCCAGCCCCGGCGTCTGGTTTGCCGTCGCCATCGAGTCTGCCTCCTCCAGGGCCCGCCTGGAGATTGGCCCCCGAACAAAAGCCCCGACCTTCGCCGGTCAATACCACCGCCCGCGATGCCTCTGGTCCGACGGCGGATCGCTTCAGTGCATCGAGCAATTCCGCGGCAAGATCCATACCGGCCGCGTTCATGGTGCTAGGGTCGGCGAGCGTGATGATTGCGACGGCGCCGTCATGCGCCACCTTGATCTTTTGATAAGTCATCCGCTGTCCTCCGCTGGGCTGTATCAGATTGATCGAGTAGGATCGCGCTTACGTCAGGGCCGTCAAGGCGCGATGTCCTGTCCACCGGAACTCAGCCGCCGGCGGCATGGCGCCGACCCTTGAGAGCAGATGGAACTCGAAGGCGTAGTCAATTTCCGCGGTTTCGGAGGTGCAATCTTCTGACGGAGGGCGCGTCCGCCCAGGCGCTCTGTTTCGCTCTGGCCATCCCGTCTGTGCGACAAATTAAGACCTAAAATACCTGGGGGACCTGGATATTGCACTGAAAGCAGAATTGCGCCGCCCGACGGAGCGGCCGCGGAATCCCGCCCGACGGGCGGCGAACTCGCGCGGGTGTCCTCGTTCACCAGGGGCCGGACAGATCAGGTTTCGACGCCGCATCTGGCCATTTCCCGGCCGAAACGGGAGCGTCACCCGATCAGGCAAAGCCCCATACGATCGAAGATTACCGCCAATATCTTTTTGATCCAAACTACCTTGCGATCTAACGAAATTATTTTTCTATCCTCGCGTCAGTGCCAGGGCCGATGTCGTGAACGGCCGCGCCGTCCAGGACAGTACGGGTTTTTCCCTTTGCGTTGACACTGCAAGCGCTCGGGCGTGCCGCGGAAAAAATTTTTGCGGATTTTTTGCCACCAATCTGCTTGACCATGCCGACAGCCGCCTAAACGAGTTGACGGGCAAGTTTGCCCGAAGACATGGCCAAATACCGTTGGAAGCGTTGACCCGCCGGATTATCCTGGCGGACAAGGCGTAACTCGATGCAGCCTTCGCTGCGTTCAGGGACAGTCGTGGCCACGTGGAGACGTCAGCAAAGCGGCTTTTCGGCGTTAATCCTATTCTAGGATACATGATCCGTTCGAGACTGCTCGACTGACACATCCTGGTGGAGCCGTGGGGAATCGAACCCCAGACCTCCTCATTGCGAACGAGGCGCTCTACCATCTGAGCTACGGCCCCCCTGGCCACAGGGTCGGGAGAGCGCGGCACATAGGAGAGGACGAGGCTTGGTGTCAAGAATACCGACGACCGCCTGCTTGCGCCCACGGGTCCGCGCCGATACCTAGCGCCCACCTGGAGGGACAGCACCTGTGCTCGCGATCCTTAATTTCATTTTCCTGATCATCGACTTTGCGCTGAATGCCCTGGTATGGCTGATTATCGCCAATGCGGTCGTGAGTTGGCTGATTGCCTTCAATGTGATCAATCTCAGGAACCAGATCGCCTACAGTATCGTACGTTTTCTCGACCAGGTGACGAGGCCGATCCTTGCGCCTTTCCGGCGGCTCATTCCAAGCTTTGGTGGTCTGGACGTTACTCCGGTTATCCTGATCGTGCTCGTCACGGCTGCGCAGAGGACTTTGATCCCGGCGCTGTACAATTGGTTGGCCGGACTCGCCGGCGGTTAGGCAAGGGGAAATTGCGATGACAATGTCGCAACGTTGGGTTTTGCGTCGCCGGCCCGAGGGCGATATCAGGCCTGGAGATCTCGCCCTTGTGGAGGATCCGATCCGCGATCTCACCGACGGCGAGGTCCTGATACGGACGGTGTATCTATCACTCGACCCGACCAATCGGTTGTGGATGAGCGATCAGGACCAGTACATGCCGCCGGTGCGGATCGGCGAGACCATGCGCGGCGGCGGCATCGGTGTGATCGAGCGCTCTCGATCCGACCTGTTTAAACAGGGCGACATCGTGAATCCGGGCTTGACCGGTTGGTCGACACACACGATCGCACAAGCTGGCTCGGTCAATCCAGTGCCGGTGATCCCTGGCGTACCACTGACGGCATATATGAGCGTGCTTGGCGGCACCGGCCTGACAGCGTATTTCGGTGTGACGGATATTTGTCGACCTCAGCCTGGCGAGACTTTTGTAGTTTCCGCCGCCGCCGGCGCGGTAGGCTCGATTGCGGGGCAACTGGCGAAACGAGCGGGCGCACGAGTGATCGGTATCGCCGGAGGCAAGGCAAAGTGCGATTGGCTGATCGGTGAACTCGGATTCGACGGCGCGGTCGACTACAAGAATGAAGACGTCGGGCTGGCGCTCGATCGCCTCTGCCCAAACGGCATAGACGCAAACTTCGAAAACGTTGGTGGCGCAACGATGGACGCGGTTTATTCGCGTCTCAATAATTTTGCCCGCATGGCGGTATGCGGCCTGATTTCGACCTATAACGATGCTGGCCCCGTGAAAGGACCGAGCGATTTCGGGCGCGTGCTGATGAACCGCCTGCTGATCAAAGGCTTTATCGTCATCGAATATCTCCCGCGGGCCGCTGAGGCGTTCGCCGCCCTGACCCCATTGGTGCTGAGCGGTGACCTGAAGTGGAAGGTGCATGTAGAGGACGGACTAGAAAACGCTGTGGAGGCGGTTGGGCGATTGTTCACCGGGGCGCATGACGGGAAGCTTCTCGTGCGAGTTTCGCCAGAGCCTTAGGCAAGGCGCCGGTTTGGCCGTCGCAAAATTCCACTTGACAAGCCGGCCGAAATAATATTGCAATACGCAACATGGAAGTAGGTGTCGAACCGCCCCGCTTCTTGATCCCCGTGCATTGAATTGAGGTACGCATGCCCGCTCCCAAGGCGCCGCGGGACGACAATTCAAGCTCGGCCCCTGCCATCCCCTCTCTCGCCAAGCTGAAGCGGTATTTCACCGAGGCGCGGGACCTGACGCAGCAGGCGCGCACCAACGCGCTCTCGGCGATCGACTACTACGACAGCGACCAGTTCACCGGCGACGAGCTGGCCAAGCTGCAGGCGCGGGGACAGCCGGCGATCGTGATCAACCGGATCAAGCCGGCGATCAACGGGATCATCGGCGTGACGGAGAAGGGGCGCTCTGACCCTCGCGCATGGCCGCGCAATCCGGGTGACGAGGATTCGGCCGACGCGGCGACCGACGTGCTGCGCTACATCGCCGATTTCAACCGCTTCAAGCGGCTGAAACAGGACTGCTTCCTCGACATGCTGGTGCCCGGCACGATGGCGGCGCTGATGGGCGTGGACGAGGACAAGCAGGTCACCATCACGCAGGTGCGGTGGGAGGAGTTCTTCCACGACCCGCGCGCGCGCCGCAAGGATTTCAAGGACGCGCGATTCCTGGGCATCGCGAAGTGGATGTACCAGGACGACGTCGCGGCGCTCTATCCGGGGCATGACGCGGCGATCGAGGCGACGGTGGAGAACGGCGTCGGCGGGGGCATGGCCCCGGACCAGAGCTATCAGGACCGGCCGCTCGGCTTTTCCGGCTCCGGCGGCTCGCCCTGGGTCGATGTCAAGCAGCGCCGCCTGATGGTCGTGGAGATGTACTACCGCGAGGGCGGCTGGAAGCGGGCGGTGTTCACCGGCTCGGACATACTGGAGGCCGGCGACAGTCCGTACCTGGACCACAAGGGCCGGCCGGATTGCCCGATCGAGGCGATGAGCGCCTACGTCAAGCGCGACAACGCCCGCTATGGGGCGGTGTGGGACATGATCGGGCCTCAGGACGAGGTCAACAAGCGGCGGTCCAAGGCGCTGAACCTGCTGGCGACGTCCGTATCGAGGTGCGCCGACCCCAGCGCGATCGACGTCGATGCGGACGTGGCGCGGCGGGAGGCGGCGCAGGCCGGACGGGGTGTTGCCGTTCGGCTGGCGGATGTCGCCCGAACACCGCGCAGTTCGAAGGCAAGATCGAGCTGCTGGCAGGAGGCCAAGAGCGAGATCGAGCGCATGGGGCCGAACCCGGCGGTGCTCGGGCGCGACGACCACGACGCTTCGGGCCGGGCGCTGCTGGCGCGGCAGCAATCGGGCCTGATGGAGCTGGCCAACCTGTACGGCGCGGTGGAGGACTGGGAGCTGCGCGGTCTACCGGCAATGCTGGGCGCGGGCCAAGCAGTTCTGGACAGGCGCCGCAGTTCATCCGAGTGACCGATGACGAGAACGCTCCGAAGTTCGTGGGCCTCAATCAGCCCGTACCTGGTGGGCCGCCGACTGTCGGGCATCGACCGTGAAACCGGGATGCCGACGCTGCAAGCCGGGCGTGCTCGGCTACCAGCAACGTCGTCGCCGAAATGGACGTCGACATCGAGGTCGACACCCAGCCGGATACCGGCACGATCCAGCAGGAAGCCTTCACCGAGCTTATGCAGCTGGTCGGGATGAGCCCGGTCTATCAGCAGCAGATATCGCTCAAGCAGCTGATCCAGCTTTCGCCGATCCCGCACAAGCGCTCGGTGCTCGACAGCCTGGCGCAGGCCGAGCAGGCGCAGCAGCAGGCGAGCGGCGCAACAGCAGCAAGTCGGCCAGCAGATGGCGGCCGCGAAGATCTCCGAGACGCCAGGCTAAGGCCGGCCTGCATCAGGCGTCCGGCTTCGCCCATGCGCTGAACGCGCTCAGCCAGGCGCACGCGGTGCACGCCGACCACATCGCCCAGGGCCTCGAAAAGGGCATCGACAGCGTCCAGCAGCCCGCAACAGGCCCCGCCGATCGACCCGAACCAGCAGGCGCCGACCAGGCGCTGCAGACAGCAGGCCAGCGACGGTGCACACCGCCATCGCCGAACAGCCTCAACAGAAACACCCGCCGCCGGGGGACAATAGGGCGCTCTACCCTACGAACAGCCGCCGCCGGGCATCGGGCGATACGGGCCGCCACCGATTGGGCGAGGGATCACCATGAGCACAAGAGCTGAGTTTCCTCGAGGGCGACGCCCCCGAGGTCGAAGACGGTCGCGACTCCCGTCGCCGAGGCCGCGCCGGTTGTGGAAACACCGCCAGAGCCAGCCGAGCCTGCCGCGCCGCCGCCGACGCCCCCCGATCCCCGCCTTCGCGAGGAGGGCCACGTGCCCCTCGCGGCGATGCTGGACGAGCGCGACAAGCGCCAGGCGCTGGAAAAGCGGCTCGCCGAGCTGTCAGGCGCGCGGGAGGCCCTGGCGCGAGCCGCGGCCGATCCGCCCAGCCCTGGAAGCGCAGGTCGAGCAGCGGCTGTACGCCGCCAACCTCAACGCCTCGCGCCGGTTCGCCGAGCGCGAGTACGGCAAGGAGACGGTCGCGCACGGTCCACCAGTGGGCCGCGGACGAGGTGCGACGCCGACCCGCTCTTCAATCAGCAGATGCGCTCGTCCGACGATCCCTACGAGGCCGCCATGCAGGCTTACAACCGCGAGCGTGTCGTCGCCGAAGTCAGCGCCGGCGAACTCGACGCGTTCCGAGCCTGGAAGGCCGCCACGGCGCCAGGTCCAGGCGGCAAACCCGACCCTCACCCCATCATCGCCCGCGCCGGGCCTGCCCCGATCCCTCGCCACCGCTCCCGGAAACGGCTCGCCGGGCCATGCGGCCGTCGCGGTCGGGAGAGGGCAACGCCTACGCCGGGCTCTTCAAATAGGAGATAGCCAGCGATGGCCGAAACCATTCTCGCAACCGCCTCCGAGCGGCAGATCTGGGTCACGCAAGTACTTCCAGGAATACGTGCGTCAGTCCCGCTTCATGCCCTACATGACCAACGCCGACATCAACAAGGGCGGCATCATCCTGACCCGCTTCGAGATGCAGGAAGAAGCCGGGCGGGTGATCAACATCCCGTTCATCGGCCGCCTGAAGTCGCGCCGGCGTCACCGGCGCCACGGTGCTGGACGGCCTCGAAGAGGACCTGACCAACTACAACTGCCCGATCACCATCGACTGGCGCCGCAACGCCGTGCGGGTGCCCAAATCGACGCAGTTCCGCACCGAGATCAACCTTCTGAACGCCGCGCGCGACGCCCTGATGGTGTGGGAATCGGAGAAGATCCGCGACGACATCATCCATGCGCTGGCCGGCGTGGTGACGGACACCGACGGCACGGTGGTTCCGTGGGATCAGGCCACCGCGGCCAACCAGAACACCTGGGTGGCGGCGAACAAGGACCGGGTGCTGTTCGGCTCGCTGAATTCCAACTACTCCGGCGACCCTGGCCACCGCGTTCGGCAACATCGCCACCACGGCGAAGATGCTCGGTGGCGAACATCTCCCTGGCCAAGCGCATCGCCAAGCTCGCCGACCCGCGCATCCGCCCGTTCCGGGCCACCGCCGGCGACGGACGGGAATTCTACGTCGCCTTCCACGGCGCGCGCACCTTCCGCGACCTGAAGGCCGACACCACGATGGTGACCGCCAACACCCAGGCCCGGGCGCGTGAATCGCTGGGCATGCAGGACAACCCGCTCTTCCAGGACGGCGATCTGGTCTACGACGGCGTCATCCACCGCGAAGTCCCTGAGATCGACGACTACTGCCTGAACATGAGCCTGGTCGAACGGCGGGACCGGCTTCACCGGGAGCGGCGGGTCTTCTGGCGACGTGCGGCCGGTGTTCGTCTGCGGCGGCGGCGCGGTCGGCATCGCCTGGGGCCAGGAACCGACGCCCCGCACCGACAACATCAAGGACTACGGGTTCCGGCCCGGCGTCGCCATCGAGGAACTGCTGGGGGTCAAGAAGATCAACTTCAACGGCATCCAGAACGGCATCGTCTCGATGTTCGTCGCGGCCGCGGCCGACTCCTGAAGCCATTCGGCATCTTGGACCGTGGGCGTCCCGCCCACGCAACGCTCCTCCCCCACGACGGGGGCGGGACGCCCCCGGTCCATTCGCTGTCACTCCCCCTTCACTCCCTGAAAGGAGCGCGCCGTCATGGCGACCACCTATTCCACTCCCCTGTTCGCGCAGAACCAGCCGGCCGGCACCGGCCATGGTCCGTACCAGATCACCCAGCACCTGCACGCCACCACCGGGACGATCTCTACCTGGGCGATCAACGACGTGATCAACTTCGGCTATCTGCCGCGCAACGCCATCGTCGCCAGCGCGGTGCTCAAGGCCGCTTCGCAGCTGGACAGCGGCGCCGACCCTGACCCTCGATCTCGGCATCGTCGGCACGGCGCAGCTGTTCAAGGCCGCGATCAGCACCGTCGGTCGCGCGTCCGGGGCCTCGGCCGACATCGGCACCGGCCTGTCGGCGGCTGGATACCTCTACAAGAACACCACCGGGGCCAAGGTGCAGATCATCTGCACCGTGCACGCCGCCGCCACAACGCCGGTGGCCGGCACGCTGGAACTGGATGTCGAATACTACATCGAGGACACCGTCGGCTCCAACCCGTAGGCCTTCGATAAACGGGAGGGTGTGTACGACCGCCCTCCCGCGCCCCTTTCCCCTTTCATCGGAGACACGCCATGCGCGTTCGCTACATCGGCGCCGAGGCGTCCACCCAGGCGTTTGGCAAGACCTTCCATCGCGCCCAATGGGTTTCCATCGCCGCCATGGATCCCGCCGTTCAGGCCACGTTGGCCGAGAACCCACAGTTCGGGGTCGAGGCGGTGATCGAGGGCGAGATCGTCGACCCGGCCACCCAATCGCTGGAGCCGGCGATCGAGGAAGGCTGACATGGCCACCTGCCGGGTCATCATCGCCGAGGCGCTGCGGGCGCTGAAGGCCATCGGCATCGGGGATGAACCCGGTGTCGATGAGCTGACCGTCGGGCTCGAGGCGCTGAACGCCCTGACGCTGGACATCCACGACGGCCGCGGGCCGATGCTGGACGTCGACGCCGCCGCCAGCCTGATCCCCTCCGAGAACCAGCGGATCCGTATCCAGGCCGGCGACACCATCGCGGTGACCCTGCCCAACGCCATTCCGATATTCTCCACGCCCGAACCGAACGACTACGGGTTCAACACCTCCACGGTCGCGCCGCCGGTCGGGACCACCGGCGCGGCCGATGGCATCCAGTATCGCCAGCCGCGCGACGGGACGCGGATCGAGATCGTCGGCACGATGCAAGCGCTGTATTTCTATCGCGCCGACATCAATGCCTGGATCGCCGCCACGGGCCTGACCGCCGACGCCGAGACGCCGTTCAACAACCGCTACACCTCCGCCCTGGGGGCCCTGCTGGCCGAGCGGCTGATGGAGGCCCTGCCCGGGTCCGGCGATCCGACGGCCGGCCTGGCCCGCCGCATCGCCCGCGGCCGCTCGGCCCTGATGCTGCGGACCGGCACGACCCACGACCGCGTGATCGCGGACTACTTCTGATGGCCATCGGCACGCCGGTTCAGTTGGGGGCGACCACGGCGGGCGCCGGATCCACCACGCTGGTGTTGACCACGTCGGCTGACGCGCCGGTGGGGAGCCTCATCGTGGTCCTGGCAGCAATGAGCAACAACGGTTCCCTTACCAGCGTGGTGGACAGCGCTGGCAATAGTTATGTGGCTGGAGCTCTTATCAACAACACCGTCGGCAAGATGAAGCCGTTCTGGGCGTTCTCGACCGTCGATCTGGCGGCCGGGGGAACGGTCACCGCGACCTATGCCGGCACGACCGGTGTCAAACTGATTGCCGCGGTCGCCGTGGCCGGCATCGCCGCCCGCGATGCGCAAGCAGCGGGCGCTTCGGGATCGGGCACGACCCCCAGCATCGCCAGCGGTGTGCTTGGTTGGCCCAACGAAATCGTCTTCGGCATCTGCGACATCTCCGGCGCCGCATCCGACACCTTTACGGAGGCTTCCGGATTCACCGCCAACATCGCCGCGCTCAACACCGACGCCCTGCGCTGGGCGTACCAGATCGTCAGCGCCAGCGCGGCGGTCACCTATGCCCCGACTCTGGGGACCTCGCGCAACTGGGGCGTCAACACCCTGACCTTTTCCGGCGCCGCTCGCCTCTCCGTTCAACCGGACGAGCCGCTTCACCTATCTGGAGATGTAGCCGATGACCGGACGCATGTATTCGATCAACTTCGCCGACGTATCGGTGAGCGCGACGCAGGACCTGATCAACATCACCGCCACCAGCGGCATGGCGTTCAAGATCCACCGCATCGAGCTCGGCCAGCGCTCGCTGACCGCCTGGGAAGGCCAAGCCGGTCAAGCTGGTGCGCTTTCCGGCCACGGTGACCGCCGGTTCGCGGCGGCTCGGCGGTGACGCCGGCCAAGATGAACAACGGCGACGCCGCCGCCACCGTCACCGCCCGCGCCAACGACACCACGGCGATGACCACGCCGGCACGGCGGCGACGCTCTTCGCGCGCGACTTCGAGTTCCTGAACGGCTTCCTGGTCGTGTTCACCCCCGATGAGCGGCCGGTGATCGCCCATCAGCCAGGGCGTGGCGCTGAACCTGCCCACGGCCCCCTCCGGCGGCCACGCTGATGAGCTGGGACGATCCTCATCGAAGAGCTGTTCTAAGAGGAACCTCCCTCCCTCCCCTTCTGGGGAGGGACAGGATGCGAAGCATCCAGGGTGGGGAACCTCGAAACCTCCACGGACCGTCGTGTCTTCGCCATTCCCCACCCTGACGCCTTCGGCGTCTGTCCCTCCCCAGAAGGGGAGGGAGGCTGAATGTCCTGTCCCTCCCCAGGAGGGGAGGGAGGCTGAATGTCCTGGATCTTCCGCGAGCCGTTCGAGTCGGCGATTCACGGTCACCGCCGCGCTTATGCCCCGCTGGTGGCGCGGCGCGGGTTTTCTCGGACGCGGTCGTTCCACAGTCTCGACCTGTTCAGCGAGGATCCGCCGCCGACCCTGAGACGGGCCTACAGCCGCAAGGTTACGATCACCATCCCGGTGCTGACGTTCAGCCCGGCAAGGCGCCTTCTGCCGGTCCTGCTGGCGGCCGGGACCTATGACGAGGCCTGGCCCAGCCAGCCGCGCACCCGGTTCGTGGCCGGCTACGCGCCGATCACCGGCGACGCGGGGATGTCGGCGAGTTTCACCGTCGTGTTCACCGGCGTGACGCCGGCCAGCGAGGGGCCGACCGGCCTCTACGCCGACACCATCCTCACCGGCGACCAGGGCCTGGCCGCGCAAAGCCTCGCCATCCTCGCCGTCGACGACAGCGCCGCGGCGTCCACCTTCACCGGCCAGAGCGCCTCGCGCATCGTCTGAAAGGTTTCCCCATGACGCCGATGCTGTTCGAGGACCTCGAGCGGGACGAGGGCCTGCGCCTGACGTCCTACCAGGACACCGTCGGCCGCTGGACCATCGGCTATGGCCACGCGCAGGGGGTGTGCGAGGGCGAGCGCTGGACCCAGAGCGAGGCCCAGGTGACCCTGAACGCCGACGTCGCCCGCGCGGTCGCCCAGCTGGACAAGGCGCTGCCGTGGTGGCGCGCCCTGGACGACGTACGCCAGGACGCGGTTTGCGAGATGGGCTTCAACATGGGCGTCGCCACCCTGTGCGAGTTCGTCCACGCCCTGAAATACCTGCAGAGCGGCGATCACGCGAACGCCTCGGCCGCCTTCCTGATGAGCAAATGGGCCGCCCAGGTCGGCAAGCGCGCCGAACGCATCGCCTTCATGATCCGCACCGGAGCCCGCCCATGATCGTCCCCGGACCCACCGTCATGCTCGCCGCCGGCGCGCTGGCCATACTCGGAGGCCTCGGCGCGGCGCTGCTGTTCACCCCCATTCCGGCCCCGAACGCCCAATCGGTGACGTTCATTCTCGGCGCCCTGGCCGGAGCCTTGACCATGCAGGGCGCCAGCAAACCCACCCCGCCAAAGGATCCACAATCATGAAACGATATCTCGCCGGCTTCGCCGCCTGCGCCGCCCTGCTCACCCTGGCCGCTTGCCAGTCCGCCGGCTCGACCGCGCAGATCGCCGAGATGGCCGACACAGCAGCCGCCGACTCCTATGTCGCGATCGCTACCGCCCTGAACGGCTACGAAGCCGCGCCGGGAGCCAACGTGGCGGCGGCCGAGGCGCTGAAGCTCAAGGCCTGGAACGCCTTCCAGACCGAGCAGCAGGTCTACGCCGTCGCCCACACCGTCGACCTGTCCGGCCTGACCGCCGTCCTGGCCGACGTCCACGCCCTCACCGGCAAATAAGGAGACATCCCATGGTGCAAGTTCTCGCGATCCTGCAAATCATCCAGGCCCTCGTGCCCGGCCTGCTCAGCCTCGGCACCCAGGCCATCGCCGCCTTCCAGACCAACGACCAGGCGACCCTCGACGCCCTGCACGCCCAGGCCATCGCCGCCGCCGACGCCCTCAAGCCCCCCGGCGCCTGACCCCTCCCTCCCCTTCAAGGGGAGGGAGGGGCCGAATGCCAGGGTGGGGCTCGCGCCGCCCCCGACAGTCCCACGGCCGGACCACCGCACCCCACCCTGACGCGTGCCGCGTCTGTCCCTCCCCATAAAGGGGAGGGAGGCAGAAGGATCGAATCATGACCCTTTCGTCCGGCGATCTCGTTGCGCTGAGCGCGCTCACCCCTATCGGCGCGCCTGTGGCGAGCGACCTGGTGCCTATCGGCCGCACCTCGGTGCTCAACTCCGCCACGGCGGCCGGCCTGCAGGCGTTCACGGTCAACTCGGTGATGGCCTATGGCGCGGTCGGCGACGGGGTGACCGACGACACCGTCGCGCTGCAGGCCGCGATCAACGCCGGAATGCCGTTCTATCTGCCGCCCGGGGTCTACCTGACCAGCGCCACCCTGAACTTCACCAGCGCCTCCGCCCACGGCCAGGTGCTGCGCGGCGCCGGGCCCACCGCCAGCGACGGGACCGGAACCAACAAGGCCATCATCCGCCCGACCGCCGCGGTGCAGACCGCCATCCTGATCGACGGCACGCCGTTCACCGGCTACGTCCAGGGCTTCGGCCTGGAGGATGTCACGGTCGACATGGTGAATATGGTGGATGTGTCGGCGAGCGTGGCCGTCAATCAGGGCCAAGCATTCGACTGCCGGTACGATAATGTGCGGGTGATCAACTTCGGGATTAAAAAGACATCGTGGCTGTTCAATGCCGGGTCCTATACCTCGCGCCTGACCGGCTGCCAGGGCGGCCTGATCGACTTCCAGGGCGTCGGCTACACAAATCAGACAACATCAATCGTTTTGACGAACTGCGACATCTACAGCCTCGCTCATTCTTACTTTACCAACGTGACGCTGATCGGGGGTGCGGTCCAGCAGCCCTACACAACCGCGGTGCCGGTCGTTTACCTGGCGCCAGGCACCACGCCCTATGGGTATCTGCCGAATGCGGCCGGCCTCTACGCGGCGGTGCTTTCCGACCTCACCAACTCCTACAGTTTCACGTCGGTTGGCTGTGACTGGGAGCAGGGCGGCGGCTTACCCCGCCACCTATAACGACGGCACGCACGGTACGCTGACGCTGATCCGGGTGATGCGGGTGCAAGCGACGTGCCTCAACACCACATTCATCAATCCGACCTTCGCGGGCAATGTACTGCTAGACTACGGACTTAATACCCGCCTGGCCGGGCAGGCCTCGGGTCCGCCGCCGGCATCGACATCACGACCGGCTCTCAATTCAACTTCGGCGACATCCGCTCTATGGGCGGCATCTACGGTATTTCCAACTTCGCGAATTACCTGAATGTCGGGTCGGGGATCACATTCTCGATCAATCGGCGGCACTGGCAGCGCCAACTTCAACAAGACCACCATCTCGCCCTCCGCCGATGGCGACCAAATCTCTACGGTCAAGAACGCCTCTAGCCTGCCGCTATATGACTTCACCACCAATGGCGCCGGGCTTGCGTTTCTAAGTGGAACGATCGTCTCGGGCTATACCGACAGCTTCACCACCCAATCGTGGATCATCGACACCGCACCGGCGGGGCGAAATTCCGTAATCTCATCATGGCGCCGGCAGCCGATGGTAACAGTGTCGTCCTATGGAAAAACGCGGCTGGAACCGTCACTTCTGGGTTTCAACACCAATGCCACGCAGTCATCGTCTTCGCTCTATCTTGAGAATGGGATCAGCCTGAACGGCTTCTCGGACGCCGGATCGACACAGACATGGTCGGCCAGCGGGGCGACGGGCAAATGTCACCGCCAAGAGTCTGCAGGTGGGCGCCACGGCCCCGCCCGCCGGCGGCATTTCGACGAATACGCAAATTCGCACGGTCGGCGGCACATTCTCCGCTCTCCCCGCGCCCGCGACGATCGGCAACGGAGCGCGCGGCTTCATCACCGACGGCACCGTGACTGCGATCCGGCAATTTCGGCGCCACCGTCACGGCGGAGGCGGAAGCAACCAATTTCCGGTCTACAGCGACGGGACCAACTGGCGTATCGGTTAAGAATGACGGCCATTCCCGCGCGATCCAAGGCCACCCTGCCTGACGCGCGCGTCGTTGCCGCGCTGATCGTGGTGACCGGCCTATGCGCGGCGCAAGCCTGGTATTCGGCGTCGGACGCGGCGGACTGGCAGGGGTATCAGGCGCTTTACGAGGGGTCGGCGGACTGGCTCGGGCCCGGTGTGTTCACAGGTTTCCTGGCCGGCGCGCGCTGGCTGTTCGGAGAGGATGGCTACGGGACGTTCCGGCTGGCGCTGTTCGTGGTGTTCGCTGGTTTCGCGGGGTGGCTGGCGTGGCGCATGCCACAGCAGCCCAGGCTTGGCGCGGCGTCCTCGCTGATGTGCGCTGGCGCGGTGCTGGCGGCGATGGGCCTCAAGAGCGTCGTGCAGATCCACGAGGGGCTGGCGTTCGCGGTGTTCCTGACCGGCCCCGTGGGGATGCTGGCGGCCCCGGCGATCCATGCCGGCCTCTCGCTGGCCTCGGCGACGTGGCTGCTGACGTGCTCGCCCTGGCGGGCTCCGGGGTGGCTGCTGACGATCGTCGCCGCGGCGGGCGGGGCGGCTCTGGCAGCCCTGGTGATCGGCCACGCGGACGAGGTCACGGCCTGGGCGGCGAACGCCGGTATCGACGTCTCGGCGCGTGCGAACGGCGGCTGGCTGAAGATCGGCTACTGGGCGGCGCTCGGCTGGGCGGCGTGGGTGCTGCGATCGAGACTGGTGAACATCGACCGTTTCGGCCATGCGCTCGGATCGGGCCTTCTGCCGTTCGCCTGGACGTTCTGCGCGACGCTGGTGATCGCCGATTTCGGGACGCCGGCGGTGACCTCGCTGGGTATCCGGGTGCTGATGACCGCGATGGGTCTGGCGCTGCTGCAGGGTGTGCCTGCGCGGCCGGGCGAACGTCGCGACGGCTATCGTGGCGCTGGCAATGATCGGCGACGAGCTGCGGGTGATCGCGGCGGGGTGATGGACGGGCTGTAGCGTGGGCCACGCCGATATCCATGAGTTCGATCAACTGAAGCTATAGAGTTTCTCGCCGGGCAGCGATGAGAAATCACCGAGCGAGGTCGCAAGTCCACACGCCAAGGCATCGGCGGCGGTCAGCCATAGATAGTCGCGATCATAGGTGCGCCATTGTTCGTCGGAGAGCTGCAAATGATCCCTCAAGACGGTCTCGCTGCGTTCATCATCGATCTTGAGACTTTCGAGCGCCGCCGCGAGTGCTCCGCTGTTCACGCCGTGCTGAGTGGTGTGGACCCGATGAATCATGAAGGTGGCGGTCGCGCTCGCCTTGCGCGCCGGGGCGCCCAGGTATGCCGCCACTGCGGCGGAGGATACCGAGCCGATATTGTAGAGGGTGAGTTCGACCGGGAAGGCACGGAAGAAATTGTACAGATAAATGCCCTCGGCTACCCCACCTCCGGACGATTGCATCATCAGATGCAGATGGGAAGCCCGGTCACTCGTAACCGCTGCCAGACCCTGGGTTAGCGCCCGTATACTGGTCTGGTTCAGCTCGCCCACGAACACGGCGTAGGCGGCCGGATTTGTCTCGGCCCGCATGTTTCCGCTCCCCCGTTTCGCCCACCTTTTCACCGATGCGGCGGCGAGTCGAGCGGCGCGGCCGCTCCGACGGTCTCGCGGTCGGACCACCGCACCCCACCCTGACGGCTACGCCGTCTGTCCTTCCCCAGAAGGGGAGGGAGGAGGAAGGAGACCATCATGACGGCGCCGAGTGTGCGGGATGTGATCAAGAGGGCGGCGCGGCTGAACGGGTCGATCGCCAGTGGGGACGAGCCGAGTTCGGATGAGCTGAACGACGCCATGCTGTCGCTCAACATCATGAAGCGGGCGCTGTTCGGGACGGTGATCGGCACGCGGCTGAGTCCGCAGGACGCGAGCGGCCTGACCACGATCCAGGCGGAGAACGGCGGGGAGTATCAGATCCCGGCCAACGGCTTCCTGCTGGTCGCGCCGAAGAACCCGAGGTCCGGGGCGCGGTTCGGGGTGGTGGACGCCAACTTGGGCTTCGCGGCCAACAACTGCACGGTGGCGCGCAACGGGCGGCTGCTGGAGGGGGCGGCGGCGAACGTGGTGCTCAACACCGCCGGCGACAACCGGCGCTGGTGGTTCCGCGGCGATGTCGGCGGCTGGGTGCGCGAGAGCGACTATGTCACCGCCGACGACGTGATCGAGTTTCCGGAGGCGCTGATCGCCTATCTGCCGAACATGCTGGCCGTGGCGATCGCGGCCGAATACGGCGCGGACCTGCGCCAGGACATCGTGGCCGGCGCGGTCGAGGGCCGCCAGGCGTTCGCGCGGGCCTATGCGCGGCGCGGCCGCAACATGGTCGACGCGCCGATCGGCGTCGAGACCGTCCAGGCGCAGCCACAGCGCGGCGGCTGAGCATGAGCGAGACGCAGGGCTCGGCGCCCGCCAAGCAGATCGCGCAGTTCCGGTCGGACGGGATCACCGGCTCGACCGGGCTGCGCATCCCGTTCTTCTCCGACGGGTTCTCGCGCGCGTCGGGGCTGCCCGAAGCGCGGCTGATGAACTTCGTCAGCGAGGCGACGCCGCTGCGCGAAGAGCGCCCGTATGTGCCGCTGGTCGGCCTGCGGGAGATCCGCTATTCGCGCCCGGGCATCGCGACCGGCTTCAACAACGGGCCCGGGCCGATCCGGGGCTTCTATGCCCTGAACGGGGCGCTGAACTATGTGTCCGGCACGAGCGCCACCAACGCCGCCGGCGCGGGCCTGGGGACCATCGGCGGCACGGATCTGGTGAGGAGCGCGGCCAGCCGCACCCAGACGGTGCTGGTCGCCTCCGGCGTCGCCTATCTGTACAACCAGTACAACGACTATGTGTTCACGCCGATCGCCTCGCCGGTGCTGCCGGCGGTGCAGGACGTGGCCTGGCTGGCCGGGCGGTTCGTGTACGTGTGCCTGAACTCCGACACCTTCTACTGGTCGGACGTCAGCGACGCGGCCACCGTGCAGGGCCTCAACTTCGCCTCGGCCGAGTCGTCGCCGGACAACACGATCGGCGTGGCGGTGCTGAACGATGACCTGGTGTTCTTCGGGACCAACAGCGTCGAGTTCTGGAGCCCGAACAGCGGAGCCGGGCCGACCGATCCGGCCTTCACGCCGGCCGAGGGTCGCGGGTTCCAGCGCGGCTGCGCGGCCCGAGACACCATCTGTTTCGCGGACAACGCCCTGTTCTGGCTGGGCGACAACCGCGTCGTCTACCGGGTGGCCGAGACGCCGACGCGGATCAGTTCGAGCTCGATCGAGGACAAGCTGCGGCAGTCGACCAACATCGCCGCCGCCACCGCGTTCGTGGCCACGTTCGAGGGCCACGAGTTCTATGTCCTGAACGTGCCGGGCGTCGGCAGCTATGCCTATGACATCAGCCGGGTGGGCACCACGGCCGGGGCCTATGGCGACAGCTATAGCCGCGGCGAGTGGAGCGAGTGGGCGAGTTTCGGGCGCACGCAGTTTCGCGGCCGGGTGGCGGCGAACTGGCAGGGCGGCGTCTATGTCGGCGACGACACCACCAACGACGTCGGCCTGATGCAGGTCGGCACGTACGGCGACTATGGCGGGCCGATGACGCGGCTGGGCAGCGCCTTCATCAAGATCGAGGAGGGCCGGCCGCGCTGCGACAGCCTGATCCTGCATGGGGTGATGGGCGTGGGCAACGCGGTCGATCCCGGGGCGATGCCGGTGGTGGAGATGCGCTATAGCGACGACGGCGGTCGCACGTTCGCCAAGTGGCGGGCCGGAACGCTGGGGGCCATGGGCGAGTATGTCACCCGCGCCTGTTGGCAGCGCCTGGGCCTGATGCGGGCCCCGGGGCGGCTGGTCGAAGTGCGCTGTTCGGACCCGGTGAGCGTGGTGTTCAGCCATCTCGAGCTGAATGCCGCGAGGCCGGCGCAATGACCGCGCAAGCCCTGCCCAAGCCGCTGTTCGGGACGCCGTTCGTGGACGAGGACGGGTTTCTGACGCGGTGGGGGTATGCGTGGATCAGCGGGGCGGACAGCCGGCTGGGGCAGAGGGTGGACAAGGTCGACGCGGCGCATGCGGCGGCGATGGCGGCGGTTCCACAGACCACGCAGGTGGTGGCCGGCGGCGGGTTGCAGGCCGGCGGGGCGCTGGGCGGCAATGTGGCGGTGACCCTGTACAAGACGCGGTGCGCGGTGGCGGCGCTGCCGACCAGCGGCAATGCCGAGGGCGACTGGGCCTATGCGCTGGACGGCCGCAAGACCGGCGAGGGGGCCGGGGCCGGGACCGGGGTGCCGGTGTGGTGGTCGATCGTGAGCGGGACGGGCGGCTGGTACGCGGCCTGCTCCGGCGCCGTGGTGGTGGCGTAGGCGCATCGGATCGGGGCGCATCGGACCGGGGGCGTCCCGCCCCCGTGACCCGGCTGTCGGGGTCTGCGCGCCTGTCTGGGTGCGTTGAGGGCGGGGGCGGGACGCCCCCGGTCCTATGGGGGGTTCATGATCACCGAGCAACGCGACAAGGGGTTCTGGCGGGCGATCGCGTCCGATCCGGCCCTGGCGGGCGTGCTGATGGGCCTGACGCCAGACCAGATCGCCGAGGTCGCCACGCGGCCGGGGATATTGCCACTGGCCAGCGACAACGGCGGCTTCTTCTTCGGCGCCATGGACGGCCTGGGCCTGACGGTCGAGCTGCACACGCTGTACCGGCCGGCCGGGTGGGGCCGCGAGGTCGCCCTGGCCGGGCGCGAGGCCCTGGACCGGGTGTTCGGGACATATCAGGTGGTGATCACCCACGAGGTGGCCGGCAACGCGCGAAGTCGGCCGCCGCGCTCGTTCGGGTTCACCATGGCGGGCGACTGGCAGGATGCGGGGCCGTTCGTCCTGCGGGCGTGGGTGGTGACCCGCGCGGCGTGGGACGCGAGCCCAGTGAAACGGAGGATGACGACATGCCGATAGCCCTTGTAGCCGCGGGCGTGGCGGCGGCCGGCGCGGTGGGCGGGGCGCTGATCAGCTCCAGCGCCACTAACCATGCCTCCGACGTCGCCAGCCAGGCGGCGGCGGCCAACAACGCCCTGCAGAGCCAGATCTATCAATCCAACAAGGGGCTGATCCAGCCGTATGTGACGCAGGGCTATGCCGCCAGCAACGAGCTGAACGGGTTCCTGGGCCTGGGCGGCGATCCGGCCGCCTCGCAACAGGCGCTGAACACCTATCTCAACTCGACCGGCTACCAGTTCAACAAGAACGAGGGCGTGTCGGCGATCACCGGCGACAAGGCGGCCGCGGGGCTGCTGAACAGCGGATCGACCCTGAAGGCCCTCGACCAGTTCGGCACCGGCCTGGCGGACCAGTACGGCCAGCAGTACGCGACCAACCTGGAAGGCGTCAGCAACACCGGCGTGGGCGCGGTCAACGCCCTGACCGGGGCCGGGACCAATTACGCCAACCAGGTCAGCGCCAACAACAACAGCGCCGCCAGCGCCGCGGGCAACGCCGGCATCGCCAACGCCAATTCGATCAACAGCGCGATCGGCAACGCCTTCAACGCCTACGGGGCGATCCGTGGGCAAAGTTCGTTCGGGGGCGGAGCAGGAGCCTCCGCCAGCGGCGCCGGCGCCTTTGCCGCACCTTGGGGAGGCTGAGATGGCGGACACCGACAATTTGGACTTTTCCGCGCTTGGTCAAGCGCCCGATGTTATGCGTCAATACGCACGCGCGTTCAAAACTGGTCACGATTTGGCTCAACCTTCATCCACAATGGGGGTCAGAGAATTCGTGCCGCCCGGTGGCCGGGGTTTTGATGATGCGAACATGGTCGGACAAGGCGCAGGCTCCACTTTGCACGCGGATCGGCCGGTCTCGCGTGCTCCAAACCCTGTCGCAATACTCGAGGCGCGTTTGGCCGCGATCCCTAGCGAACGCAGGGGTGCGGTCTTGCAGGAGGCGCAACGTCAAAACGAACAACTGATCCACGTCCTGATTGGCCTGAAAGCGTGCCCGCAGCAGGATAGATTAAATATCGCCTCTCACGTGGCGATGAGCAGTGGGTTATTAGACCCGTCGATAATTACCCCGACCGACGTTACAGATAGTGGAATCGACTATCATTTGACACAGGCATATTCAATTGACCATCTTCTTGACGAAAAATTGTCTGGGACTGACGTGAGGAAGCCAACAACAGAGCAGATCCCACAGTATAACCCACATACAGGACAAGTAGAATAATGCCGATTCAAATCAGAGCGGCGGATGGAGCGGTCATCCAATTTCCCGACGGAACGCCGCCCGACGCGATAAGACGAGGCATGCAAAGGGATCATCTCGAGCGTGCATCTCACGTGCTTCTTGGTCGCCAAGCCGAGAGGGGCAAATTTGGCCAGCTACATGGGGCGTCGCTTGGGCTGCAGTCGGGGCTCCCTGGATTTCCTGAAGTTGGCGCAGGCCTGGCGGCTAGCGCGGGCGCCATTAGGAACATGGCGCAAGGGCGCCCGGCAGATTTTGGCCGTGAATGGTCGAAATGGCGTGATTATCAGTCGGGTTTGCATGGCCAGTTCCAACAGGACCACCCCATCGCGGACAGTTTCCTTCGCGGCGCCGGCTACGCGGCGCAGGGTGCGCTTGCCCTAGCCACCGGGGGCGAATTGTCGGCAGCGTCAATCGTTAGCCGTCAAGCCGCGCGAGTTGTCGCAAAGCGATCGGCACTCGAGGTCGCCACAGGAGGCGGATCGGCCAATGCGTCGCTCGTCACTCAGCAAGCCGCGCGGGATGCCGCGAGGCGGGCGACGATTGCGCTCACGAAAAGAATTACCGCGCGTGTGGCGCCCAATGCTTTTACCGGCGCGATGACGGCGGCGGTCAATGGCGCGGCACAGCCCGGAACGCTTGCCCAACGAGCACAACAAGGATTTGCGGCTATTCCAGGCGGTGCGCTGTTCGGCGTGTTGGCGCCCGAAACAGTCGGATTGGCGGCCAAGGGGATGGATATGACCGCGAACGCGCTGGATGGTGTGCGAAATCCCTGGGCACGCCGTAGCGGCAACGTTCCCGAAGTCAGGCCACAAGTACGCCCGAAATATGTGCGCCCCCGAGCAGTCTCATCAACTGAAGCGCCAGAGACTAATGCACCTGTAGTTGCGGCGGACGAAACATCGACATACCCTTTTAAGGTCGTCGACGGTGACGGCGCCCCCCCGACCGATTGGCGCTCGCCCAAAAGGCTGCGTGACCGACCGAAATTTACAGTCGCTGCGAGTTCCGATGCGCCCGCGGGCGGTAAGACCGTTGAGGCAGTTGTCCCCCAGGGCGAAGACAACTCGGAGGCGCCCGATTTCGTACCGGTCCCGAGCAAGGAGGCCGCCCGCAGAAGCAGGCAGGTTCAGTACTTCGCCGCCGTTGACCACCTGCTTAGCCAGGGAGTGCCTCTAACGCCCGGCCAAAGGTCTGGGGGAATCGGTCGCCAGTTGGAAGATAGCGCGATGGCTTCTCCGAAGTGGGGCGCGTCGATCCGTCAAGCTAGATTGCTTGCCGAAAAGTCGGTGATGCGTTCGGAGGCGAATAGATGGCTGTCCCCGACCGGAGAGAAATTGCCTGAGGGTTTGAGCGTGGGCCCGGACATGGCAAGCTACGTCACCTCCCGCCGAAACGCTTTTCACGATGACGCCCTATCGTTGGTTAAGAACACCAAGCCCGACGACGATTACAAACTGGCGGCCATGAATACCTTGGGGCTCGGGCACGACGTAATATCAAAGTCGATGTGGGACGATTTGATGCGCAAACATAATCTAATATCAAGCAGTCTCGAAAATCCATTGATGGCCTCTCATTTGAGGGACCTATTTTCAGAAATAGACGCGTTGAAAGAGTATTATGGAGAAGACGGTTCCACGAGCGGAAAATGGCAAAGAGAACTATTTGGTCAGTTGGGCTCCGGTTTGACAGATTTGTTTGCGCGAAATAATCCACTATATAGCGCCGCTACGAGCAATTTGCATGCCGGGCAAACTGGGTTTGATACCTGGAGGGGCGCGATGAATCGTTTAGGAAGCGCTAATATCGACTTTACCCCGGCAAATCTAAAAAGCGGAATCCTCGTACAGGACGCAGGCTCACCTTCACAAGTGGATCCTGATAATAGCCCTGCGAGATCTCAACTGCTCGATGACGCGACGATCGTCATGGGTCCCCAAGCGCCCCTCCCGGTCGATATGAACCGAACTAACCCTACCGCCAACACCACGTCCATTCAGATGAACGACGTCGGGAATCCAACCGCACAAAATCAGCCGAACGCAATAACCGGCTTGAGCCGGGCCGTGGCTGCTCAACAGAGCCAGCGAGCGCCCGACGGTTCATACATCGTGGATGTCGATCAATCGACCAATCCAGATTTCGCAGCGCGCCCGCCGGGCCAGTAAATGGTGTGACGCGGCATCGACCGTGGGCCGAGGGTTTGTTTTTTTCGAGAGCCTCTGGGCGGCCAACCGTGAGACACCGGTCCCGACGCGACTTGCGTCTGCACGCCTCCTGACCTTTATCTTTCTTTCACTGGACGTCGTGGGCCGCCGCAACACGACCGCGAGGACATCGCAATGACCGGCCTTCTGATCCCTGTCCCGACCCTGCGGGCGGTGGACGCCAACGGCTTCCCCATGAGCGGGGCGCGGCTGCAGTTCTATCTGACCGGCACCACCACGCCGACGCCAGTTTACACCAGCGCGACGCTGGCCACCCCGCTGTCCAACCCCGTGGTCAGTGATTCGGCCGGGCTGTTCCCGCCGATGTATCGCGACACCACCGTGACGTACCGCGCCCAGCTGCTGACCAGCGGCGGCAGCCTGGTGCAGGACAGCGACCCGATCGCCGCGCCGATCGTGAACGCGGCTGCCTCCATCACCGCGGCGATGCTGGCCAGCGGGGCGGCGGTGAGCAACATCGGCTATACGCCGCTCAACAAGGCCGGCGACACCGCGAGCAATCTGCTGGTCACGGCCACCAGCCTGTCGACCCTGAGCGCCGGCTATCTGGGCGCGCCCCGCAACATCCAGAACGCCAACTATACCCTGGCCCTGGGCGACGCAGGCTTTTGCATGGTGTGCGACAATATCGGCGGCTATGCCTGGACCATCCCGCCGGTCTCATCCGTGGCGTTTCCGCCCGGCACGGTGATCGGGGTGCGCAACCGGGCGGCCGGGTCGATCACCCTGACGCGCGGGTCGGGCGTGGTGCTGCGGATCGCCGGATCCTCGACCAGCAAGGACGTCTCCCTGGCCATCTGGGGCCTGGGGTCGCTGTTCATGGACGAGAGCAACGAATGGGTGGTCGGCGGAACGGGCCTGTCCTGAGATGAGCGGGGCCAGCCTGATGCTGAACGCCCTGGGCGGGGCCAGCGGCGGGGGCGGCGGTGGCGGAGGCTTCGGCAACCACCCAAACGCTCTGGCGTGGAGCAACGTCTTCGGGGCCACCAGCGCCTCGACCCAGGTCCTTACAATTGTCGGGGTCGGTGGCGGCACGGCCCCTATCACCGTCACCAACAGCGGCAGCGCGACGCTGTTCTATACTCAGAACGGCGTCTCGATGGCCTACACCGGATCGTTCAACGTCAGCGACGCCGACACCCTGGGATGGTGGCTGCTGAACCTCACCATCGGAACCAAGAGCGGCACGATCACCGTTTCGAGCGGCGCGTTCATCGTTGGCACGTATAATTACGTCATCACCGGCAACAACAACTTCTGAGGAGCAGCAGGATGAGCGTATTCAACGAACTTCCTTTCGGAGTGCTCGGCGCCTCGGCGGTGGTTCAGTTGGCCGGACTATTGGTATGGGGCGCGACCCTCAATAACCGCGTCAAGACCATTGAACGCGATATTGAACCTTTACGGTCCATGACCGCCTCCGTCGCGAGAATGGAGGCGCGGCTCGACAGCCTTATGGATCAACTCCGGGACCTGAATGCCTCGATGAGGTGGGGGCGCAACCGAACACATGAAGACGCTCCGGGCGGTGGCTGAACCGAGACCGGCTTTGTCGAAATCCCTTCGCCGCTTATCTCGCTCCGATCGGAATTAATTTGGCAACGTCACAAAGATAAGTCGCGCCGCAATCGCCCTTGAAGCCATCGCATCCGACAACTATAAGCCGGCCTCCCGCGCGGGAGCCTTCGGCTGGGTAGCTCAGATGGTTAGAGCGGTGGATTCATAACCCACAGGTCGGCGGTTCGATCCCGCCCCCAGCTACCAAGGATCCGCGCGCTCATCGACCTGTTGGTATGTCCTTGAAGGCAACGTCCTTATCGAGACGGACATCCTGCGGCAGTCCTAGCACTCGTTCCGCGATAATATTACGAAGGATTTCGTCGGTTCCTCCTGCGATCCGCATGCCAGGAGCGGCCATCAGGGCCGTTTGAAACGAGCCGGCCATGGGAGCGAAATCAGGATCGCTGATGATCCCGAATTGATCCTCCAACTCAAGAGCCGCATTAGCCATGTCCTGCATGAGCGCCGCCGGAAACTACCTTGCCGATCGAGCTTTCAGGTCCTGGCGTTTGGCCCCGCGACAATGCGGTCTGGGTGCGATAGCGTGTGTATTTGAGCCCTTCGGCCTGAACATACCAATCGGCGATCTTCTCGCGCAGACCGGCATCTTTGGCGGCTGGTCCGGCGAGGGTCGAAATATCCTGTGCGAGCCTGAAGATTGTCCGATCGCCGCCGCCCGCGCCGCCTCCGATGGCCAACCGCTCGTTCATCAAGGTGACCAGACTCACGCGCCAACCTTCGCCGACTTCGCCAACACGTTGGCGGTCGTTGATCCGCAAATCCGTGAAGTACACTTCATTAAAATTGGAGGCCCCGCTCATTTGATGGATCGGACGCACCTCGACGGCAGGGTCCTTCATGTCGATCCAAAACATCGTCAGACCTTTATGCTTGGGAACATCAGGATCGGTCCTGGCGAGAAGCAGTCCAAAGTCCGAGTAATGTGCCCCAGAAGTCCAGACTTTTTGTCCATTGATGACCCACTCGTCACTGTCACGCACCGCACGAGTCCGTGCTGCGGCGACGTCCGATCCACTGGATGGTTCGGAAAACAGCTGGCACCAAATCTCGTCACCGTGCACCGCCGGCCGCACAAACCGTTCTTTATCGGCCTCGTTTCCCACCTTCATGATGGTCGGCAAACACATGCCCAGGCCGATCTGGAACGGATTTCCCGGCGTCTCGATCCGGGCCTCTTCCTGCCCGAAGATAACGGATTGCCATGCCGCTCCTTCGCCTCCGCCCCATTGCCGGGGCCAGGTGATGCACGCATATCCGGCTTCTGCCTTCTTACGCTGCCATGCCCGGGCTTCGGCCATACTCGATGGATCCTCCAGACCGTCGTGGGCGCGGCCGGTCCGCGAGGGCGCGTTGGTGGCCAACCACGATCGAACCTGGGCTCGATACGCAGCTTCCTCGGGGGTATCGCTAAAGTCCATATTTCTACACCTCAGGCGGCGTTACGGCGTTCGAGTTGGCTGACCAGGCGCTCCTTCCAAGCCTTGGCGCCGCCTGCAACAAGACCCAGTTGTTGTGCCCTCCGGTAGAAGAGATGGCAATCGACGTCCCAAGTGAAGCCCATGCCACCGTGGGTTTGAAGGTTTTCCTTCGCGGCAAACCAGAAAGCATCGCACGCAGCAACACGAGCAGCCGCGGCAGCAATCGGAAGCTCGGATGCACTGTTATCGAGCGCCCACGCTCCATAATAAGCATTTGACCGAGCTAACTCGTTTTTAATATAAATGTCCGCCAGTTTATGTTTAATGGCTTGGTAGCTACCTATCGGGCGGCCAAAAGCGTAGCGGCTGAGGGCATAATCCTTCGCCATTTCCAAGGCTCTGTCGGCGCCGCCAACCTGCTCAAAAGCGAGTAATACCGCCGCTCGATTGAGCACGGCTTCTGTCAAATACAGTCCTTCATCTGGTTCTCCGAGCAGCTCCACTGGCGCACGCGAAAATGTTATCTTCGCTACGCTTCTGGTCGGATCCAAAGATTGTACGACTTCAGCCGTGGTCCCTGGCAAAGATAAATCAACTAAAAAAAGGGAAATTTGGCTGCCCTTCCTCGCCAAGACAACGGCCACATCTGCTATGTCTCCGTCGGCGACAGGAATTTTCATGCCTGAAAGACGGTCGCCCTCAACGCGCGACTGGATGCTCGCCTCGGTGAGGACACCTGCCCTCTCGACTGTGGCAAAACAACCGATCACATCTCCAGCGGCTATTCGGGGCAGCCATTTTTCCTTCTGCGCCGCCGATCCGGCAAGCTTGAGACACTCGGCGACAAAATAAACAGTCGACGAAAAGGGTGTCGGCGCGAGAGACCTCCCCATTTCCTCGGCAATCACACAAAGCTCGAGGCTGCCAAGGCCCAGGCCTCCATGTTCCTCGGCAATCGCGGCGCCAAGCCATCCCTGTTGAGCGATCGCCTTCCACAAATTAACGTCGTAGGATCGGCGAGTGTCGTCTAAAACACCACGAACTGTCGAAATCGGGCATCGCGCCTCGAGAAATTTCCTGGCCTCCGCCTGGAGAAATTTCTGATCATCGGAAAAATCGAAATCCATCGGCGCAACGTCTCCCAATTCATCACGAGATGATAGCCGTCTTTTTCGCTCATTAAAGGCTGACCGAGCGTCAACCGGGCGGCATTTTCCAATCCGATCAGACCGGCCGCGGTTCGACCCTAATCCGCCCATGAAATAAAGGCAGCTCACTGTCGATCACGTCAGATTTGAAACTTCGGTTCGTTCAGGCGGCCATCGACACTGTTAGCTGTAGCAGGGGACCTGACTAACGGCTCGGTTCTGCGGCGCCCTCGAGGTGCTGGTGGTGGAGGAAACGCCGCATCGCCGCCCCTAGGGCTACGCGCTCGTGGAGCGGCAATCCCGCCGCAAAGTCAATAACAGCCGATTCCACGACCATTCGGGAGCGGATGTTGATGCCCCTGGCTTGCGCCAATTTCGCTTTCGCATTCGATGCATCGAATGAAGCCGCGCCGAGTGAGGCCCAGGCGTCATCGCGAAGACGCCGGGCCAATCGGTTCTCAGGCTGCACAGCGAGCCCTTCCGATCGTAGTAGATTGAGAAAACGGGCGCGATCCTCGGGTGACAGGCTCGATCCGGCCGCATTCATCGCCAAGCGTTGAGATCCGGCCGTCGGATGCTCCTGCGATCGGCGGGCTAGATCAGCCAAGGCCACCCCGATCATGAAAACGTTCAGGCCAACCGATATCACCAGGGCCGTCGTTTGCCAGCGCGACCTCAAATCCAGCCCTCCCCTATGTCGGCGGGCTCGCCGAGCGCCGTCGCGGCATCTTCCAAAGGATCGGCGCCGGGTGGGTGGCGTATTGCCAGGGTCATATTGCGAGCGAAGACAATTTCCGCCGCAATGCCCCCGAGCGCGGCCGAACCGAGCGTGGCCGCAAGCCAAAAGCCGGCCACCCATCCTTTGGCGGCGCCATAGCGACGATCTCTTGGCGCGGCGGATATAACCGCTGCGTAGAACCTCGCCGAAATCGGTGGTGGGCGCGAATGCGACAGCAGCCTGTCCACCACCGTCGCGTTGCGCAGATTCCTTTGGGCAACCATGGGATTTTTCAGGACGAACCACAGCGCGCCACGCCTCTCGTCGCTTGGCCATCGCAGCAAATTTCCCCCGTAAGCTGCGGATAAATATATAAATCTGTCTATTGTCATTTTCCCGAATTTATAACTGCTCATTCGTAAACTGACCTGCAAATGCTGACCTCAGCGTGCGGCGAGCCCTTGCCAAAAGGCTTTCCAAGGCATCGACACTGATTCCCATAACCTCAGCCGCGCGGATGTTGCTCATTTCCTGATAATGACAAAGCGTAATGGCTTCGCGTTGCCTGATTGGAAGACGCTGAAGCTCCTCTTCGACACTCCGGGCAATGTCGCGGGCCTGCAGATTTTGCTCCGGCCCAGGTGCATCGTCGAATTGCTCGGGGGCGGCTTGCACGCTTTGCACGGACTGAGTACGTCGCCGAAGTTTGTCGTAGCACAAATTGAGCACGACTCTGTGCAGCCACGTGTCGAATTTCGCGCCCCCCGATCGCCAACTCGCGGATATTCGCCAAATTCGCAAAAATGCCTCTTGAGCAACGTCCTCCGCTTCGCTGGTGTCTCCAAGGATGCGACCTGCAAGCGACAATATCCTCTTGCTCTTGCGAAACACCAATGTGCGGATTGCCTTCGCGTCGCCTTGTCCCGCCCTGAAAAGGAGCGCCTCGTCCGGATCGACGTCCTGCGGCGGCAATCGTCACCTCGCACAATTTAACCGCTCCATCCTTCCGGACCGGCCGAGACCCGGATATCCACGCGTTTTATGAAGCTTGTACGCGCTGGACGGATTTTTCCGTCAATTCCCTAGCGTACAATTCCGACGAAGGCATCGTGCGCGGCGACCTGGACCCGCTCCAGCTTCACCTCGAGTTCTGAAAAGCTCTTGGTCTTGCCAGCGGCGGCAAGCATTTCGAGAAATGCGAACGGTTCCGACCGAGGATCGACGTCCTCTTCCAAGGCCACTTTGAGCAACTGAGAAAGATTCTGCTGCAAATCCCAAGCTTGGCGAAGGCGCCGTAGAAGGGGGCGCGGCGCCGCGTCAAGCTCACTGAGGGCCGCTATCGCGTCGTCGGTGTTGGCCATTAATGGGCCGCCTTCGGAGGCTTGAACCAATTGCAAAAACTGCGCTGCAAACTCAACATCCACCAATCCCCCGTCGGAGAGCTTTAGATCCCAACGGCCCTTTGCGGGTCGCTCTCGGGACATTAAGGCGCGCATTTCCAGGACTTCGCGCGCCACCGCGACCCTTTCGCGTGGCTTGCGAAGCATCGCCTCGATTGCTGTGGAGCAGGCTGTGCCGAAAAGAGGGGACGTTGCCCAAACCACGCGGGAACGCGTAAGCGCGAGGAATTCCCAAATTTCGGCCCCCCTGGCGTAGTAACTTTCAAAGGCGTCCATGCTAACCGCAATCGGCCCCTTGTTGCCAGACGGGCGAAGCTGCAGATCAACATCATATAATTCACCCTCAGCCGTCGGGGCCGATAGGGCTGCGATGAGCCTTTGAGTAAAGCGGGCATAGAACGTGTCGGCGCTAAGACCCAGCTTCGCCGACGCGGCATGCGTCGTATTCGACCTATATATCATCATAAGATCGAGATCGGATCGTGCGTTCATTTCGCGTGAGCCACATTTTCCCAGAGCTATTACCGCGACTTCGCCGTCAAACCAGCCCGCTTTTCTTATAACTTCTTCTAGAGATGCCTGAGCAAGGAATGATATCAGTCGATCTGCAAGTTGGGTAAACGCTTGTCCTGCGGCCCGTGACCTTGTGTCTCCCGCTAACACCTGGACACCGATGCGAAAGGAGTACTCACGATGTGTACGGCGCGCTATATTCATGGCCGTTTCAAAATCTAGATCGTCTTTGAGTTTCGGGTCGGCAATCTCGGGAATGCGGATTGGATCGAAAAAGTGCGCGTCGAGAAGTGCGTCCAACGCCCCGGAGCGACGAGCCAGCGCCCTTGCGAACTGAGGCGCAAAAGCCATGATTCGCACGATCAGTTCGAGCAGGCGCGGCTTGGCTATGAATAACGCCTGAACCTGTACGCCCACGGTCAATCCGCTGAAGAACGCAGAAAACCGCGCAAAAGCGGTGTCGGGAGCGCCAGTCAATCGCGCGGCCTCGATGAGTAGCGGGGCCAGGCGGGCCAGGAGCTGGCGCCCCCTTTCCGTGCGGGTGGCGGCGATCCTGCCAAGATGCCATCCGCGGATCGTCTCGGAAACAGTCTTGGGATCGCGGTAGCCCATGCGACCTAGGGTCGCCAGCGTTTCGGGGTGATCGACCGGGCCCGAAAAGTTGAGGCTGCCGAAGTCGGAAACTTGGGGGTGCTCGTTAGCGAATAGACTTTCACTCTGCATAGCGACTATCTTCATTGTCCTCGCGACCTCCGCATCGAAATCGCGAAGGTTTTTATAGCCGGCGAGGGTAGCCACTCGCATTCGTTCAATATTGTCGGCCGGGAGGCGGTGTGTCTGCTCGTCCGAAATCATCTGTATTCGATGTTCCCATTCCCGCAGGGCTATATAAGCCTCCGATAGGTCATTCGCGCATTGTCCCGTTACGAAGCCCGCGTTGGCAAGCGCTAATAGAGCTTCTATTGTCCCTGCTAAGCGAAGCGACCGGTGACGCCCACCCAAGATCAACTGTTGGGTCTGCACAAACAGTTCTATTTCCCGGATTCCGCCGTTAGCAAGTTTAAGATCAATGCTGTTGTCTTCGCCACGACGCTGCCAATTGGTTTGATGGATTTGGCGCTTAATACCCTGTATGTCCGTAATTGCAGCGAAGTCCAAATTCCGACGCCAAATAAAGGGCGTCAGGGATTCGAGGAATTTTTTCCCGCAAGCTAGATCGCCCGCCGCTACGCGAGCTTTTATGAAGGCCGCGCGTTCCCAATTCTGCCCATAGCTCTCATAATATATGCTAGCTGACGTAGTAGATAATGCTATTGACGTCGATAATGGGTCAGGCCGAAGACGAAGATCAACTCTAAATACGTAGCCGTCGGGGGTTCTCCTTTGAATTATGGAAACGATACTTTCGACCAATTTGACGGCTCTCTTATGCGTCTCGGTCGGCTGGTCGGCTGCAAATATCTCTGGATCAAAAAAAACTACGAAATCTATGTCGCTCGAATAATTCAGCTCCATTGCGCCATGTTTACCAAGAGCGATGCAAAATAGCCCTGGAATGGGGTTCCTTGGGCAACCTTCCATTACCTGCCTATGACACGACCGTTTTTCTGTCCGGGCCGCAAGATGCATCGCCGTCGCCAACGCGCGGTCGGCGAACCCACTGAGCGCCGCAGTCACCTCCGACAATGGCCACACGCCTCCCAGATCGGCGAGAGCGGTGAGGAGGTGAAGCTCAGACTTCAACATGCGTAGACGCTGTTCTGCGGTTGGCCCGTTCGGCTCAACTGCGCAATTCTCGGTAGCCGCAAATATCGTCTGAAGGCTGGCCTTCGGGTCGTTGACCAGTAGCCGAACAAGCCTGTGCGCATCCTTTCTGGCAAGTGACCACAAGTATGGGGATGCAACAAATACGGGGCCAATTGCTGGCCAGACATATTGCAGAACCTGATTTAGGGGCTGATCGTGCACTTGTTCGCAAAGGTACTGAAGGTATTTGAGCGACAATTCGGCATCAATTGTTGGCGCGCGAGATTTTAAACTTAGGTACAATGGCGGCATGGCGCTATCCAGGCTTCGGCAGCACGATCGCAACGCGCAAACCCGGGCTGGCGCCGCTCTCTCCGCCCGGTCCGTCGTCCAGTTCGACCACTCCGCGATGGGCCCGCGCAACCGCGGCGACTAACGAAAGGCCTAGACCCGCGCCAGGCTTGTTTCGGCTGTTTTCAAGGCGGACGAAACGATCGAGCACCCTCGCTCGATCTTTGACGGGGATTCCGGGGCCAGTGTCGGTAACGGAAATCTCCAGGTCGCCGGACGAGCGCCGCCTGACTCGCAGCATCACGCCACCGCTGTCAGGTGTATATTTCACGGCGTTGTCAAGGATATTCGCGATTGCTTGGGCAAGAAATTCACGGTTGGCCTGTATAGACAATGTAGGGGTAGCTTCCAATTTGAAATCCAGGTTCTTTTCTTCACAAAGTGGTTCATATAGATCTGCAATATCGGCAGCTAGTAAAGCAGGGTCAAATACGGATTTATTAGGTGCTTCGCCAGCCGACTCTAAGCGGGCTATAGACAAGACTGTTCCAAAGGTCCTTAGGACCCCGTCAGTTTCTTCAAGCGCCTGACCCAATGCTTGTTTAGGGTCTACCCGCCCGGCCTGCGCGTCGAGCAAGCTGGCTTCCAGGCGGGCCCTCAATCTCGTCAAGGGCGATCGCAGGTCATGCGCGATGGCGTCTCCGGCGTGGCGCAGGCCGCCCATGGATCGCTCCAATCGGTCAAGCATGTCGTTGAGGCCCATGGCCAGTTCGTCATATTCGTCACCCGTTCCTTTGACACTTGCGCGGGTGCGCAAGTCCCCCGCTCGTGCGCTATCAATCACCTGTGTGAGGCTGGTCATCTTGCGGCTGACGTTGCGGCTCACGATTACGCCCCCCGTCAAGCCTAGAATCAGGACCAGAGCTCCCGCGCCCCACAGCGCTCGAAGAATCTCTACGACGTAAGACTCGGACTGACCAACATCAGCGCCGACAAATAATCTCACTCCCCCGGCCAACCGTTCTTCAAGCCCTTTTGCGGCATGCCTAGTGACAGCCCCATCCGCGTCCGTGTCGGTAAGCACGAAACTGGACCAGGCCCGCTGGATGTTTTTATCGAGCCCGGCCGGAACGCGAGCAATCGAGCCTGAGATGGCTACTCCATTCGAATTGATCAACAAGTACAAAAGTAGAGGATTGCTGCTCGATCGTTCAATTACCGCCTGATTTAGGGCCTGAAGGCCGCCGCGCCGGTAGACCGCTTCAAGTGATACCATTTCGCGCGTAATGGCCGTCTCGGCGCGGCGGGAAACTTCGCCCACGGTTGCAATATAGATGTAGGCCAGGAAAGCGCTCGCTGCTCCGGCAAATAAGGCGAGGAATGTCAGTGTAAGCCGAAATGGGGTAGTTCGAAAAAAGCGAGGAGGGCGCATCTCTGCGGCGCGGGCTTTATGCTTCCAGCTTATAGCCAGCGCCGCGGACGGTCTGCAGCATCTGCTTTTCAAATCCTTTATCTATCTTGGATCTCAACCGTGAAATATGGACGTCTATCACGTTTGTTTGAGGGTCAAAATGGTACTCCCAAACCTTTTCCAGCAACATCGTGCGCGTCACCGACTGATCTGCGTGCCGCATCAGGAATTCGAGAAGCTGAAATTCCCTCGGCTGCAAGTCTATTTCTCGCCCGGCTCGCCGCACGGTTCTTGCGATGAGATCCATCTCCAGGTCACCAACCCGCAAGACGGTCAAAACCGACCCGGTTTCGCGGCGACGGGCAAGGGCGTCAATCCGCGCCGAAAGTTCGGCCAGCGCATATGGCTTCACTAGATAGTCATCCCCCCCGGCCGAAAGTCCTTCTACACGGTGCACGACCTCTCCCAGAGCCGAGAGAAACATAACCGGGGTCTGGTCGCCCTCGCGACGGATCGCCTCGACCATCGATATCCCATCCATGCGTGGCATCATCCGGTCCACGATAATGACGTCAAAATCGCCGCCCCTAGCCCGCTTTAGGCCGACTTCACCATCTTCCGCGGTTACGCATGCGTGCCCAACTTCGGTCAGGCTCTTGGCCATCGCCTCCGCAGCTTCAAGGTCATCCTCTACAATAAGTATCCGCATCGTGTCGTTAATGCCTGATCAGCCGGCAATTTTAAGTGGAACCACGACATTGCGCCCGGCGTGGTTGATCGACAAGGGAATGATTGTCCGGCCGGCCTTTTTCCAATCCGCGATCGCGGCGGCGATGTCGCCGACATTGGTCACATCCCGGTCGCCGGCTCTCACGACAACGTCACCGCGACGTAGCCCCTTGTCGCTGGCGTCGGAACTGGATTGGACTCCGGCGACAAGGACGCCCCGCACCGAAGAAGGAATGTTGAACTGATCCCGTGCGGCCGGGTCGACAGGGGTAAGATACATTCCGAGCACCGGCAAATTGGGCGCGGCTTTCGAAGCGCCCGGCGCAGCGTTTTGATCCTCATCGCCACCGGCGGATCCTCCGTTCTGCGCCAACTGCGTCTCCGTGGGCCGGAGTGCTGTTTGAACGTCGACTGTGCGTTGCTTTCCATCGCGAAACACCTCCAACCGCGCGATGTCCCCCGCCTGAGTCTTTGCTACTTCACGCGTCATTTCAATCGAGCTTTCGATTGGATGTCCGTTTACTGCGACAACCACATCTCCTTGCTGGAGGCCCGCCTTTTGAGCTGGCCCGCCTGGAACCAGGTCCGCCACTACTGCGCCTTTACGGCCATTGAGGCCCCAAGATTCCGCCAACTCATCGCTAAGGTTCTGTATGGTAGCGCCTATATAACCGCGCCGAATCTTCTGACCCGACATCAAGTTCTTCGTAATGTTGGAAGCTATGTCCGCTGGTATGTCGAAGCCAATACCAACTGATCCGCCCGAAGGAGAAAAGATCGCCGTGTTGACGCCAATCACACGACCATATGTGTCGAATGTCGGTCCTCCGGAGTTGCCGCGATTAATTGGCGCGTCAATTTGAATATAGTCCACAAAGCTTTCTCCAATATCACGGTTGTAAGCAGAAACGATACCCGCTGTCGCTGTGTTACCAAGGCTAAATGGATTCCCAACCGCAAGTACCCAATCCCCAACTCTTGGCCTAGCCGTTCGTTCGAAATCGACGAATGGGAATGAGTGACCATCGACTTTGATTACGGCCAGATCGGTACCTTCATCTCTTCCAACCAATGTCGCCTTCAGTTCCTTGCCATCTTTCAGGATAACTTTTATATCGTCCGCGTTGGCGACGACATGATTGTTTGTTACAATATAACCCTCCGAAGATATAAAAAATCCGGAGCCTGACGATAATTGTTTTGGCGCCTTTTGTACGCTGCCGTCCGATCCTTCGTCACCCGGTGATTCGTTGGGGGGTGCCAGGCCGAATGGAAAGTTCTCGAAACCTGGAATGCGCCGCATCAAGGTCGGGTCGGCCTTCGACGTTACGTTGATCGATACCACCGCCGGAGAGACCTTTTCAAAGATATCGGCAAATGACATCGGGGCGCCTGGAGCGACCGGCAGGGTGGGTTCTGTGGAGGCATTGATAATGTGCCCCTCAGGACCGTCTCGTAGGCCGGACCGTGTCGCCCCCACGCCAGCGAGGGCGGCCGCCGCGACAACCGCTCCAACGAAAGCCCCAACGATGACCGGAGTCTTGCCAAACGACATACCAAATTCCTCACACCCTGGGCGGCCCTTCAGCCCAAGCGCTATTTAGTGTCGGACGCCAGGGGCCGCGAGGCCTCTCGAGTTACCTTTCGGTGAGGCTTGCGGTTGAATTGCCCGGCGTCATCGTTTGGTCATTGGCCGCTTGCGATGCTACATGTGAATTGGCTCGCCATTCTCCGCGCGCCTTAAGAGCTCGAACCAACTCGCGGGGAATATATCGCTCATCATGTTTGGCGAGAATCTGGCTCGCGATGAACACGCCCGATGACTCGAATGCGCCATTGGCCACGACGCCCTGCCCCTCTCTGAACAGATCCGGAAGTTCTCCTCGGTATATGACTTCGGCCGCGGCCGCATGGTCGCGGACAACGAAGCGAACCTCGCCGTCGGGATCGCGCCGGACGCTGCCATTCTCCACCAGCCCGCCGAGCTCGATCCCCCGCCCATTTGGCACGCCGGCAGTGTAGGCTTGCGATGGAGTGTAAAAATATGAGATCGAGCCGCGCAGACCATACAGCGTGAGCGCCACGGCAATCGCCAAAACGGGCGTCGCCACTGCCAGCAACTTCAGCCGGCGGCGCGCGGATCGTGATGTCGGCATTATCCTCATGGACACCACCTTACAACATGCTGAACGCGACCGGCTGAGGTAAATCAATTTGGCGCGCCAAAAGTCGATACCTAGCCGCTTCACGGCGCACTTTTCAGAATCCGTGGTGGCGTCTTCGATGGAGGGCCCAGAGCGTGGCGACATCGCGCTGCCCGAAATTTATTGGCGTTGACCCATCCTTCTACTATGAGTAGGTCGCTTGCTTGGCATGACCATCGCAATTGATAGCCTTTCGTCGATCGCCAGCCGGTACGACGTTCTCTTTTGCGACGTGTGGGGCGTAATACATAACGGATGTAAGTCATTCGATGCGCCATGCGCGGCTCTGGCTCGGTGGCGGGTGGAACGCGGCCCGGTCATTTTGATATCCAATTCGCCCAGGCCATCAAAAGCGGTGGTTCGGCAACTTCAACACCTTGGTGTCCCCGACTTGGCTTGGTCGGCGGTCGTGACCTCGGGAGACGCCACAAGGGCTTTGCTGGCCGAACGATCCCCGGGCCCAGCCTGGCGGATTGGCCCGGACCGAGACGCGCTTTTATATGATGGGCTGGGTCTGCGGTTTGCCGAAATCGAACGCGCCGCGTTCATATCCTGCACCGGCCTTTTCGATGACGAAAACGACAGTCTGGAGGACTACCGCTCGGACCTGCTGCTTGGCGTGAAGCGCCGATTAGAGATGATCTGCGCCAATCCGGATAAGGTCGTGCAGCGTGGTGATAAAATTGTCATGTGCGCCGGGGCGCTTGCGGATTTTTTTGTGACGCTGGGTGGAAGGGTCGTCATGGCGGGCAAGCCGTTTGAGCCAATTTATAGGCTTTCCTTCAACCGTGCCGACGCAATGTCGGGACATGTTGTCGACCATAGCCGAATTCTAGCAATCGGTGATGGTATCGCAACGGATTTGATTGGAGCAAAAGCACAACAGCTCGACGCGTTGTTCGTTGGATCGGGTGTTCACGCGGCTTTGTTAAAATCTAAAACTGGTCTTGTGGACCTTGAGGCGCTAAATATGGTATTGGCATCCGAAGGCGCCCAGGCTAAATATTATATGGCCGAGCTTTCTTGGAAATAGTGAAAAAATTAACCAAGCAACATGGCGCGAGCCAATGAACGCGACCGATCATCCGAGGCTGCCGTGAGGACGCTGCACGGCTGGAAGGGGTTGGATCGCTCTGATACGGGTGCTGCTATTGCGCTCGGGAATTTTGATGGAGTCCATCGCGGTCATCAACAAGTGATTGCCGATGCTGCGTCGGGCGCTGCAGCGTTGAAAGCGCCACTTGGGATTGTCAGCTTCGAACCTCATGCTCGGCTGCATTTTCAGCCGGATGCGCCTCCATTTCGACTAATGAAGCCATCGCAACTGGCGCGTGCAGTCAAATCGCTAGGCGCGGAATTGCTATACCTTCTGCCCTTTGGGGCGGAAATGGCTAGCTTTTCGGATTTTGAATTTGTGCGAAGAGTCCTGGTTGATGGATTGGCTGTTCGGCACGTGGCGGTTGGATTTGACGTTACTTTTGGCAAGGGCCGAAGCGGCGACCCCAATTCGATGCGGCGATATGGCGAGCTGTTCGGATTTTCTGTTTCTGTGACGCCGCCGTATGAGGCGAATGGTCAGAAAGTGTCGTCGTCGGCCATTCGGGAGGCAATCAGCTCGGGGCTTCTCGGCCAAGCAGCGAGCCTTCTTGGAAGGCCTTTCGCAATTGAAGGCGTCGTGGAGAGGGGCCGGCAGCTAGGCCGAGCGCTTGGATTTCCAACAGCGAACGTATCGTTGGCGGACTACGTCGCGCCACGATTTGGCGTCTATGCGACGAGAACCCGCATGAAGGGCTTTGACTGTTTGCCAGGGGTCGCGAACGTGGGCGTCAATCCGACGACCGGCCATGTCGCCGCAAGGCTCGAGGTGCATCTATTTGACTTCGATAGAAATATATATGGCGAGGCGATCGAGACCGAGTTGATTGCCTTCTTGCGCCCTGAGGAGCAGTTTCATGGCGTCGACATTTTGGTGGAACAGATGAAGCGCGATGCCCAGGCCGCCAAGCTGCTCCTGGGCCCTGGCGGTAAGCACGGTGGCCTGTTATAGCGCTATTGTGATGATGATTCCGATAGGGACGCGAATTAATCGCCCGGCGTGAGATTACAGGAGTGTAACTCCTCGCGCGCGCCGGGCCTGTTCGTTTGATCATCCCTCAATCTGGAAACGCCATGGCCGACCAAGCCTCCACCCTAAAGCGCGATTACCGCGAGACGATCTTTCTGCCCGAGACCCCCTTCCCGATGCGCGCGGGATTGCCGGCCCTGGAGGTCCGCCTCTTGGCTTCTTGGACCAATCTTTACCATGAGATTCGGGCCGCTCGACAGGCTCAGAACGCTCCGCTTTTTGTAATTCATGACGGGCCGCCTTACGCAAACGGGTCAATTCACATTGGTCATGCCTTGAACAAACTGCTCAAGGATTTCGTTGTTCGATCGCGTTTCGCCTTGGGTTTTGATGTGGATTTTGTTCCGGGATGGGACTGTCATGGTCTCCCTATCGAATGGAAGATCGAGGAGGAGTTTCGGTCCGCCGGCCGCCGAAAGGCTGACGTCTCAAAAGCTGAATTTCGCGCCCGTTGCCGCGAATATGCGGCTCGTTGGGTCGAGGTTCAGTCGACCGAATTTCGTCGACTGGGTGTGCTCGCCGACTGGGAAAACAGATACGCGACGATGGATTTCGAAGCGGAAGCTGCGATCGTTTCCGAGTTCCATAAGTTCGTCGCAAGCGGACAGGTGTACCGAGGTTCGAAGCCGGTGATGTGGAGTCCCGTAGAGCGGACGGCGCTCGCAGAGGCCGAAGTGGAATATCACGAACACATATCGCCGACGGTTTGGGTGAAATTCCCGGTCGCCCAGGGGCCGGGGGAGGTAATCGGCGCATCGGTGGTGATCTGGACCACTACGCCGTGGACGCTGCCGGCAAACCGCGCGATCGCCTTCAATCCCGAAGTCGACTATGCTATGTTCAGAGTGGATGCCGTTGAGGTTGGCCTGGCGTTCGAGCCATGGGCAAAAAGCGGCGACAGGCTGATCCTGGCGGATGCGCTTGCGGAGCAAGTCTTCGTGGCCGCGAAGATCTCGGCTTGGACGAGGCTGCGGCAGGTCGACGTACAAGCGCTAACCTGCGCCCATCCGCTTGCGTCGCTGGATCGAGGATACGGCTTTTCCGTGCCTCTGCTTGCGGGTCGCCACGTGACGGCCGAGACCGGAACGGGTTTTGTCCACACCGCTCCCGGACATGGCGCGGACGACTATCAGATTTGGATTGCACACGGATACCGTGAAATCCCTGAGACAGTCGACGAAAACGGCGTTTACAATGATAGCGTTCCGTTGTTTGGCGGCCTGCATGTGCTCGAAACCGACGGCAAGAACGTTGGTAAGTTCGGCCCGGCGAACGGCGCGGTGATCGAACGGCTAAAGGAGGTCGGCGCGCTGCTTGCCCGAGGCACGATCAAGCATAGTTATCCTCATTCGTGGCGCTCGAAGGCGCCCATAATATTCCGCAATACGCCTCAATGGTTCATTGGCCTCGACAATCCGATCACCGGGGATGTGCAAAATGGTGTCACATTGCGTGAGACGGCACTGGCGGCAATTGATCAGACAGCGTTCTTTCCGGCGGCGGGCAAGGTTCGCATCCGATCGATGGTGCAGGATCGTCCCGACTGGCTCGTCAGTCGACAGCGAGCGTGGGGCTCACCGCTCGCGATTTTTCTAAATAAAGCAACCGGAAAACCTTTGGCTGACCCGATGGTCACCGAGAGGCTTGTCAAGATCATAGCAAACGAGGGGGCGGACGCGTGGTTCAATCGACCGGCGGTGGATTTTCTGGGCAACCTCGACCCTGATCTTTACGAAAAGATCGACGACATTCTCGACGTCTGGTTTGATTCAGGCTCGACGCACTCCTTTGTTCTGGAGGGAAGACGCGACACCCATTGGCCTGCCCAACTATATCTTGAAGGGTCTGACCAACATCGCGGTTGGTTCCAGTCTTCGCTCCTGGAATCCTGCGGGACGCGTGGTCGAGCTCCCTACGACGCCGTGCTTACGCACGGATTCACCCTTGATGAAAAGGGTGAAAAAATGTCGAAATCGACCGGAAATAGTGTGGACCCGCGAACCGTGTCGGACAGTAGCGGCGCAGAAATTTTGCGTCTTTGGGCCGCGTTTGCGGATTATTCGGAAGATCAACGGATCGGGGCGGCGATCATAAAATCAACAACCGACGCCTACAGGAAAATCCGCAATACCGTGCGGTATTTACTGGGTAGTCTTTGCGACTACGATGACGCAGTTGAAATTGTACCGATTGATGCCATGCCACCTCTGGAGCGTTTCATACTTCATCGGCTGTGGGAGTTGGACGTTAAAGTACGCGGCGGGTATGAATTATATGATTTTACAAGCGTAATTCGCTCAATCGGAGAGTTTTGCTCGAATGATCTGTCAAGTCTCCTCTTTGATATTCGACGGGACGCTTTGTACTGTGATCGGCCGGACTCACTTCGGCGCCGGGCGTGCAGAACCGTGATGGATCTGGCGTTCGAACGTCTTACGATTTGGCTGGCGCCACTAATACCATTCACGATGGAAGAGGCCTGGTCAATCAGACATCCTATGGGTCAGTCGAACAGTTTGCGTGTGTTTCCGCCAACCTCCGCCGCTTGGCGCAATGACCTGGAGGCCGAGAGGTGGCGTCACGTCGAGGCTGTTACGCGGGTTGTCACTGGGGCCCTGGAGGTCGAGCGCAAGGAGAAGCGAATCGGCGCGTCGCTGGATGCCGCTCCAGTGGTATATTTTGCGGATCCAGGTCGCCTTGACGCCTTTGAAGGGCTCGATGCCGCGGAAGTCTTCAGAACGAGCCAGGCCAGGTTGTCGATTGGCCTTGGTCCTCCTGATGCTTTTCGCCTGGATTCAGTGGCAGGCATAGCGGTGGCGCCGCTGCGCGCAGTGGGTCGCAAGTGTGCTCGGTCATGGCGAGTTCTTCCAGAAGTGGGCGAAGATCCGAGGTATCCCGATCTTTCTTTGCGGGATGCCGACGCTGTGGCATGGTGGGATACGATGCACGCATGACGCAGGTGACACGTCTGGGGGCTTTCTGCTACCTAATCGCTCTGTTGACCGCGGCCGCCGACCAAAGCGTTAAAGCGTGGATTATTTCCGGTCTCGAACTCCCGGTGGTCGGTTCGATTTCATTCTGGGGACCAATTCGCTTTACGCTTGTGCGAAATCAAGGTGTCAGCTTCGGCTTCCTGCAGGGCACTGGATTTCTGGCCCGGTGGCTTCTCGTCATATTTTCATTGTCTGTGGTAATTGCGCTCGCGATCTGGATTCGAGGTGCGGTTCGTCTAATTCGCTCAATCGGCGTGGGATTGATTATTGGTGGTGCAATTGGGAATTTGGTCGACAGAGCCCGCTACGGATCAGTGATTGATTTCATTGATGCTCAAAAGATGTTTTTCCCCTGGGTGTTTAATCTGGCCGATACCGCTATCACCATTGGCATCGGTCTTCTGATATTGGAGAGCGTTCGTACACCCGCGAAGCGCGATGCGTAATAGAAGGTTGGCATTCGGCATTGAAATGCGCTAGTTGGCCTCCGTCATCGGCCCGGGGGGGTAATTTGGGAATCGATCGTAGATGCATTTCAAAAGTGTTCTCACCGGCTCCGTAGTGGCTTGTGCCACATGTTTGTCGATCGGCTTGGCTGGCTGCCAATCAACGTCTCATGCGCTCGGCATGGGTAAGGTCACGCCGGACGAGTTCAGGGTCGTGACGAAGGCGCCGTTGGTCTTGCCGCCCGATTATTCATTGCGCCCACCGGCGCCCGGCGAACCTCGGCCACAGGAGCTGCAACCTGAAAGCGCAGCCAGGCAGGCCCTGCTCGGAGAACGCCAAGCGGAAGTGCGAACGGAAGGCGAAAAGCTGTTGGCGTCCAAGGCTGGGGCCGACAAGGCGGATCCGTTGATCCGATATGTTGTGGATGACGATTTTGGTGCGCTCGCTCACAAGGATAAGGGCTTCGCCGACTGGGTGATGTTTTGGCGTAAGGGTAATGCAGCGACACAACCTGGCCCGTCGACGGCGTCCGAGGCAAACACGTCCGCACCTTTGGACGCCTCCTCGGAAGCGGCCCGCCTCCAGAGTTTGACCGGTGACCGGCCCGTAGTCATCGCACGCAAGACGTCGAGTAAAATTAAGTTGCCGGGACTTTAGATTGATAACGTCTCCGTCCGGCCGCCCTTCGCTTGGAACCTAGCCGGCTACTCGATGATCGGGACCGATCGAGTTGTTAGAGTTGTTCCTGCTTCGCCCAGACCGAGGGGCCCAGCTGGCGTCGAGAAAGCCCTGTCTGGTCGGCCGAAGGCAAATTGCTGGTTCAGGCCGACGATCCTAGCTACGCCACTCTGCGTGCTCCAGTTTAGCTCGGCATTGTTTATAGCCCTCGCTCCTTCAACCCAAACTTTGGCGGAGGAGCGGGTTGAGGTTGTAGGGGGATGGATTCGACCCGGTAATTTTGGCCAAAACAGCGTCGCGTATTGCGCGGTGGTCAACCACAGCGCCGCGCCACACACCCTCACATCGGTTCAGACGGCGATAGCCGAACACGTCTCGCTTCACGTCACGAGTTGGAGCGCTGGAGTGATGCTGATGCGCCCGGCAGCGCAGCTCAGCCTGCCACCGAACTCGAGGGCCGAACTTAAACCCGGCGGCGTACATCTCATGCTCGAGGGGTTGAAGAAAACACTGAGCGCCGGCAATCGCGTGCCCATAACATTTCACTTTGCCAACTCGCCGCCAGTGCGCTCGATTTTTTTCGTGCAAAGCGCGCCAATCGAAACCAACTCCGCAACGAGCAAGATGCCAATGTGAGTGTTCGATGACGGCGTTCTGCGAAAGTCCGACCCTCTCTGCTTGGCTTCAAGCCATCGTTGTCGCGGTAAGCCATACGACGATGCTATCGGCGCCGGCTGCGGCTTAATGAAAACCCCGCCGACCGGGAAACGGGGCGGGGTTCTCGTTTAGGCAAAAAAAACAGACGCTGAGCCTATCGGCGCTTGGGCTTAGCCGCTTGGCGACCACCTTGTCCCAATCCCATTTGTTTTGCGAGTTCCGAGCGCGCTTTGGCGTAATTCGGGGCTACCATTGGGTAGTCCTTGGCCAATCCCCACTTTGACCGATATTCCTCTGGGCTCATATTGTATTTGGTTCGCAAATGCCGTTTCAATGATTTGAACTTTCGGCCATCCTCGAGGCAAACCAAATGGTCGGGAGTGATCGAACGCCGTACCGGAACCGCGGGCTCCTTAGGTGGCGCTTCGACGGCCTCCGCCCCAGCGACCACTGATGTGAGCGCCCGATGAATGCTCTGGATAAGAGCGGGCAGATCACCCGTGGCGATGGTGTTGTTCTCCACATACGCGGCGACGATTTCCGCCGTCATCTCGATAATTTCAGCCTTGTCATCCATAATTTCTACTCTCGGTTCCTGGGCGAACGATTGAAGAGCGTCGAATCGCGCATTGATAGGCCCCGCTCATATGAAAAATCAAACGACGATACAAGTCCTCGTGACACATTTATGTTAAACTTGCCACACTTGCGGGAGGCTGGCTATTCCGGTCATGGTCCCCCAATAGCGCCGCCCAGTTCAACTAAACTCAGGTGTACGAAAATGTGGCCAGATGTCAGGCAAATCATAGGAGACCCTGTCGGGAAATCTGGCGGGACGCTTTTCGAGAAATGAGGTGACTCCCTCCCGTGCATCGCCAGAAGCACCCCTCGACTGAATGGCCCGGCTATCTGCTCGGTGCGCCTCCATGGGGTGGCCTGCGCCGGCCATCCGCCACATCATCTGCCGCGTGAGGGCTACGGAGACGGGAGCCGAGTTTTCGGCGATTTCAACGGCCAACGCACGCGCGGCATGAAGAAGATCGGCTGGTTGATGGATAGATCGGACAAGCCCTTTTTCCATCGCCTCGGAGGCGGAGAACACCCGACCTGTGTAGCACCATTCCAATGCCGTCTGCAGGCCGACCAACCTGGAAAGAAACCAAGACGAACATGCTTCGGGTGTGATGCCGCGGCGTGCAAAAACGAAGCCGAAGCGGGCTTCGGTAGAGGCTAAACGGAAATCCATCGCCAATTGCATGGTGGCGCCGACCCCGACCGCCGGCCCGTTCACTGCCGCGATTACTGGTTTCAAGCAATCGAACAGTCGGAGGGTCAGTCGGCCGCCACCATCGCGATGCACGCCCGAGGCATGCGCCTCCGCATTTTCGCCGTTGCGGGCATCATAGTCGAAGGTGGCCCCGCCTCCCGACAAATCCGCGCCGGCGCAGAATCCACGTCCCGCCCCGGTCACGATTACACATCGCACAGCATCGTCGGCGTCGGTCGCGTCGAGCGCCGCGATCATGTCAATCATCATCTGGTTGGTGAAGGCATTCAACCTGTCTGGACGATTGAGGGTGATGGTCGCGACTCCCTCCTCGACGCTAAACAGAAGGGTCTCGAACGATTGCTGGCTCATCAATATAACTCCGTCTGGGTTCCGGTCCAGGCTCAGACCTGGGGCGGCGACAGTCAAGCGTCGTGAGTGGCTTGGGGAGGTGCGCCAAGGCCATGGTTTGGCGCCTTTCCTGGACGGAGGGTAGGAGTGATTGATGGATCGCCTATCCGCCGTCCCTCACTCGTCGGTCCCCCTGGGGTCGACGAGGCCGAATTCAAAAAATTCATGGCTCGGGTCCTTGCATGAATTTGGAGTCACGTGCGTAACCCAGAACGGCCCCCGCGCGAATTACTCGTCGATCGAGGCGGGGCGCCTCGACGATCGATCGGCCATTTGGGAGCAAGGCTAGAGTGACAGAGCAAACTCGATTGGCCACAGAATCCCTGCCCGCAGCAGGCTTGACCTCGCCGGCGTCTCGCGAAGTCATTTACAGGCATACATTTTTAGTGAGAGCGACTCATTGGCTGAACGCGCTGTGCATTTTCGTCATGATCGGTACAGGACTAAATATATTCAACGCCCATCCCCAACTCTACTGGGGTAATAAAGGCAGTGAGCTTGACCGACCATTTCTGTCGATCCATTCCGTCGGGTCGGCCTCCGGAACGCGCGGCGAAACCTTCCTTGGCGGCTTGCGACTAGACACCACGGGCGTCCTAGGCTGGTCAAAAGTTGGCGGTCACTGGGCTAGTCGGGCGTGGCCTTCATGGTTGACGGCGCCGAGTTTTCAGGATCTGGCTGATGCTAGGCATTGGCATTTCCTGTTTGCCTGGATCCTGGTCATCAATGGATTGATTTATCTGGCGTGGAGCCTGCTGATAAAGCATACGCAACGCGACCTGTGGCCGACGCTTGCCGACTTGAAGTCGATCCCTCGATCAGTCAGTGATCATATTAGATTGAAACACCCGACCGGGGAGGCGGCGAAACGATATAATGTGCTACAGCGACTAGCATATTTGGGGCTCATCGGCTTGGTTGCCGGGATGATCGCCACCGGCCTGACCATGTCTCCCGGATTCGACGCGATCGCACCTTGGCTGGTGGATGTGTTTGGTGGACGACAGTCCGCGCGTGCGCTGCACTTCATCTTCGCTTCGCTGATTGCGACATTCATCCTGGTACATTTGATCGAGGTGGTTCTCGCCGGCCCCTTGAACGAAGTTCGCTCAATGATCACCGGCCGGTACACTGTCCCAAGGGAGCATGGCTGAGGATGGCCATCATATCTAGACGTGAAACACTGATCGGCGGCCTTGCGGGAGGCGGGTTGTTGCTGACAGCGTGCGGCAAAATCACCGGCATCGATGCATTGACACAAGGCGCGAGCTTCCATCGGGTGATGGCCGCCACTCAAAGTTGGACAATGAAAAGTCAGCGTTTTTTGCAGTCCGGCGGGGCCCTGGCCAGAGAATTTGACGCAAGGGACATCTCGCCAAAGTTCAAGGCCAATGGCACGCTCCATCCAACTGGGGCCGACTACGAACAGCACCTGGCCGCCGACTTTCGCGGACTGGCGCTTTACCATCGACGGCTTGGTTTCCCGCCCTTTAAGCCTTTCCGTGAGTGATATACGCCGCCTTCCCTCCAGAACGCAGATTACACGACATGATTGTGTTGAAGGCTGGAGTGCAATTGGCGGCTGGACGGGAGTGCAACTTGGACTGTTGCTGCACGCCGCTCAGCCGCTGCCGACGGCGCGTTATGCGGTCCTATATTGTGCCGATAATTTGGAGGGAGAACCCTCCAAGGGCGGCGTCCAAAGTCCTGGACAATATTATGAGAGCATCGACCTCGTCGACGCGATTCATCCCCAGACGATCATTGCCTACGATATGAACGGCTCACCGCTCGATGTGGCTCATGGTGCCCCGTTGCGCCTGCGCGTCGAACGCCAGCTCGGCTACAAGCAGGCCAAATATATCCAACGCATCACCTTGGTCTCGAGCCTTGCGGGGATTGCCGGCGGCCACGGTGGCTACTGGGAAGATCGTGGATACGAGTGGTACGCTGGAATTTAGCGGCGCCCCTCTCGCGAGCTTTGCGTCCGCCGCATTGGCGCCATAAGACCAGCGCGAGCCAAAACAGTGCTCAAGGGAGATGCGGGTGGCCGAGGCGATCCTGGCGGACTACATCATCGTCGGTGCGGGGTCCGCGGGCTGCGTTCTTGCCAATCGCCTTTCGGCGGACGGCGAGACCCGTGTGCTTATCGCTGGAAGCCGGCGGCGACGATCGCCCGACGAGGGAGCCAAGCCAGTTCCTGTCTAACCTGATGATCCATGTACCGGTCGGCTATTCGCAAACGCTGAAGGATCCCAAGGTCAACTGGCTCTATCAGACCGAACCGGATCCCGGCACTGGGGGCCGCGTACATGTGTGGCCACGCGGCAAGGTGCTCGGCGGTTCGTCCTCCATCAACGGCTTGATCTATATCCGCGGCCAGCACGCCGATTATGATGGCTGGCGGCAACTGGGATGCGAGGGTTGGGGGTGGGACGATGTGCGTCCTTATTTTCTCCGCGCCGAGCACCAGGAACGCGGCGCTTCGGATCATCATGCGGTCGGGGGGCCGCTGAACGTTTCCGACGTCACCGAAGGGCACAAGGTGTCGGACGCGGTGGTGGATGCTTGCGTGCAGGCGGGCCTCCCGCGCAATGCGGACGTCAATGGAGAGAGCCAGGAGGGCGTCACCTATTACCAGCTGACCGTTCGCAACGGGCAGCGGTGCTCCGCAGCCGTTGCCTACTTACACCCGGTCATGGGCCGATCGAACCTGCGGGTCGAGACGCGCGCGCTCGCGAGCCGAGTCCTGTTCGACGGCCGGAAGGCCGTCGGCGTCGAGTTCCTTCAAGGCGGAGACCGAAGGATCGCGAAGGCGTCGCGTGACGTCATCCTCTGCGGCGGAGCCGTCAACTCGCCTCAACTGCTGCAGCTATCCGGCATCGGGCCGGGCGCGCTGCTGACGGAGCACGGAGTGCCCGTCGTCGCAGAGTTCGCCCGGCGTCGGGCAAAATCTTCAGGATCACTACGTGATCCTTGCGACATGGCGCCTGAAGCGCGGCGTGGTATCGGTGAACGAGCTCACCAAAGGGCCTCGGTTTCTTGGCGAGACCATCAAATATCTGTTTCAGCGCAAGGGCTTACTGACATTGTCGGCGGCGCATATCGCGGCATTCTGCAAGTCGAGGCCTGATCTTTCCGGCCCCGACATCCAGTTCCACATTCTCCCAGCCACCAGCGACATGGAAAAATACGCCAATCAAGGCCGGATGGAGCTTGAGAACGAGCCTGGTTTGACCATCGCGCCGTGTCAGCTGAGGCCCGAGAGCCGAGGCAGCGTCAACATCCGCTCGCCCGACGCCACAGTGCATCCGGCGATCGCACCGAATTACCTGGCCGATCCGCTGGACCAGGAGGTCGCCGTATCGGCGTTGAGGTGGGCCCGCGCTATCGCCAGGCAGCCTGCATTGGCGCCGTTTGTCGATCACGAGTTGATGCCGGGGCCCGACGTCGAAAGCAATTCGGCGCTGCTCGACTATGCCCGCGCCGCCGGGACCACGATCTATCATCCGGTCGGCACCTGTCAGATGGGGCATGGGCCGATGGCCGTGGTGGACGCCCAGTTGCGGGTGCATGGGGTCGAGAACCTCCGGGTGGTTGACGCTTCGGTTATGCCGCGGCTGGTGTCCGGGAACACTAACGCGCCGACGATCATGATCGCAGAAAAGGCCGCGGACATGATCCTCGGCCGCTCGCCCGCGGGCGCTTTGGCGGGGTGAGGACATACATCCCCATGCATCCCAGCCTGCACGCCAAGACATCTCCCCGATAAGCCCGCCTACATCATGGCCGCATCAGGCGAGGTGGTCAGCTACAGCCGAGCTGGACGCCCGCTCGAACCAGGGCGCGCACCTGCTTAGAAGTAGTGGCATCGAGCGTGGCGATTCCATCTCGATCTTCATGGACAACAACCCTAGGTACTATGAGGTGCTTTGGGCCGCGCAGCGCAGCGGTGTCCGGTTCACCTGCATCTCCTCGAAGCTGACTGCGGGCGAGGTCGAGTACATCGTCAATGACAGCGGCTCGAAGGTGCTGATCGCCTCGGCTCGGCGGTAGCCGACGTGGCGCTGCGAGTCTGCGCCGCTGATTCCAGGCGTGACGCTGTTCATGGTCGGCGGCGCCAGCGCCGCCCTATCGAGGAGTTCGAGGCGGCCCGGGCACAGATGCCGACCATCCCGATCGCCGACGAGAGCGCCGGCTCGGCGATGCTGTATTCGTCGGGCACGACTGGACGACCGAAAGGAGTCAAGCGGGCGGGCGACGGACAGCCGCAACCGATCGACGCGCCCAGTCCACTGGCCATGCTGTCGCAGGCATTGTTCGGCATGGACGAGAGCACGGTCTACCTGTCGCCGGCCCCCTTGTATCACGCCGCGCCGCTGGGCTGGTCGATGGGCGTGCATCAGCTCGGAGCGGACCGTGGTGCTGATGGAGCGGTTCGACGCCGAGCAGGCGCTGGCCGACATCGAGCGATACGGGTGACCAGCGCCCAATGGGTGCCGACCCACTTCGTTCGCATGCTCAAGCTGCCGACCGAGATCCGCGCGCGTTACGACCTGTCATCGCTCAAAAGCGTGTTCCACGCCGCCGCGCCCTGCCCGGTTCCGGTGAAGGAACAGATGATCGCCTGGTGGGGTCCGATCATCGGCGAATACTACGCCGGCACCGAGGGCAACGGCTTCTGCTTCATCACCTCCCAGGAATGGATGCAGAAGAAGGGCTCGGTCGGACGCGGGCTGACCGCGCGCGGTAAAGATCTGCGACGAGGAGGGCAATGAGCTGCCGCCGCGCGACCGAGGGCACGGTCTATTTCGCCGGCGGCGGCGAGTTCGAATACCACAATGCGCCGGAGAAGACCGCCGAGAGCCGTAACCGACACGGCTGGACGACGCTAGGCGACGTGGGCTGGCTCGACGAGGACGGCTATCTGTTCCTAACCGACCGCAAGAGCTTCATGATCATCTCCGGCGGCGTGAACATCTATCCGCAGGAGATCGAGAATCTGCTGATCACCCACCCCAAGGTCGCCGACGTCGCGGTGGTCGGCGCGCCGCACGAGGAGATGGGCGAGCAGGTGGTCGCCGTGGTGCAGCCGGCCGAGGGGGTCGAGCCCAACGAAGCCTTGGCCGCCGAACTGTCGGCCTTCGCCCGCGCCAGCCTTTCGCACGTCAAGGCGCCGCGCCGGATCGACTTCATGGCCGAACTTCCGCGCCACGCCACCGGCAAGCTCTACAAGCGACTGATCCGCGACGCCTACTGGGGCAAGGCCAACGCCACCATCGTCTGACGCGCCTTGCCATCACGGCGGCTTTGTTGTGAGACGGGCGCAAGGCGCATGCCATTTTGGGAGAAGGCTTGATGGAACCGATCGCGTTGCAGGACGTGGGCACGCTGGTGGGCCAGGAGGTCGGGGTGTCCGACTGGCTGGAGATCACCCAGGATCGCGTCAACACCTTCGCCGAGGCGACCGGTGATTTCCAATGGATCCATGTCGACGTCGAGCGCGCGACCCGCGAGATCGGCGGACCGATCGCTCACGGCTATCTGACTCTGTCGCTGATCCCGTTCCTGTCGGCCGGGCTGGTCAATCTGACCGGGGTGACCCGCGGCATCAACTACGGTTCCGACAAGGTTCGGTTCACCAACATGGTGCGGATCGGCAAGCGCGTGCGCCTGCGCCAGAAGCTGCTTTCCGCCGAAGCCAAGTCCGGCGGCGTTCAGCTCAAATACCTGTGCACGATCGAGATCGAAGGCGAGGAGCGCCCGGCCTGCGTCGCCGAGACCATCACCGTTCTCTACGGGGCCTGACCGGCCGATGGATCTCGGCATCGCCGGCCGCAAGGCGATCTGCGCCGGCGCGAGCGCCGGCATGGGCCTGGCCAGCGCCCGGGCTCTCGCGCGCGAAGGCGTCGAACTGTACATCTCCGCGCGCGGCGAGGAGCGTCTGGCCGCCGCGGCGGCGAGGATAATGGCGGAGACCGGCGGCAAGGTCACGCCGGTCGTCGCCGACCACTCGACGCAAGACGGCCGCGCGACCCTGCTGGCCGCCTGTCCAGAGCCGGACATCCTGGTCATCACCTGCTCGCCGCCCAAGACCACCGACGACTTCCGTGACATCGCCGTCGAGGATTGGCAGGCGTCGCTGGCGACGACGATGGTCGCGCCGGTCGAACTGATGCGGGCCAGCGTCGACGGCATGGCGGCGCGCGGCTTCGGGCGGATCGTCAACATCGCCACCGTGGCGGCGAAGTTCCCCACCGTTCCGCGCCTGCTGTCCGGACCGGCGCGGTCGGCCCTGCTGAACTATGTCGGTGGCGGTCGCCAAGGCGATGGCCAAGGACAACGTGATCATCAACACCCTTTTGCCGGGCATGTTCGAGACAGAGACCATGACCGAGCGCTTCAAGACCGAGGCCGCCGCCAAGGGTCTCACCTACGAGGACCATCGCGACAGGTTCGTGGCCCGCTTCCGCATTCCTACCGGCCGTTTCGGCGATCCCGAAGACCTCGGCGCATGGTGCGCAATGTTCTGCAGCCGCTACGCCAACTATGTCGCCGGCCAGAGCCTGGTGATCGACGGCGGCCTGATCAACGGACTTTACTAGCCGCGGCGGGGGTATCGCCGGGCGGTCCCGCCGGTGGGGCCGGCGGCAGGTCAAGCAACGCCAGCGTTTCGCGAATGAACCGGGCGGGCGTCACCACTCCCATTTCGAGGCTCTCGCCCTCCTGGACCACCCGGTCGGTCAGCACGCCCGTCACCACCGGCGTTGCCATATCCGGATCGCCCGAGACCTCTCCCGGCGGGGGGTCGAGGCAGACCGGACCGCCGGAGTTTCCCGGAAACACGCGGAAGTCCAGCAGGAAGACCGGGAACTGGGTGGGCGGCGATAACGGATAGGAGGCGACCCGGCCCCAGCGCAGGACCGGGAAACCGGCGGCATTGGCCGCCAGACCCTCGGGGAAGCCGAGCGCCAGCATCTCCGAGCCCGGCCCGATGTGATTTTGCGCGAAGGGATCGTCGCCGGCCAGCCAGTCGAGCGGCAGCGCCGCCCGCGCGAAGGCCTGGGGCGCGGTGACGGCGATCGCCGCGACGTCGCGGGTGGGATGGTGGACCCACAGCGGGCGGCCACCCTGGCGGATGGGGATCTTCTGAGGCGCATATTTCCACGACCCGTCGGGCTGCTGCTGGCGGTAGCCCACGCCCGCCTGGTCGCCGGGCATGCCGGCGAAGACATGGTTGGCGGTGATCAGGACGACGCGCGGCGTCCCGTCGGGCAGGGGATCGTTCACCAGGAACCCGGTGCCGGCCTGCCGCCGGCCAGGAATGGTCGGCTGATCGATCTCGACCGTCGCATCGATCAGGCTGACCGTCACATCCAGGGGCAACGTCCCACTCCCAGGCGGGGCGGCCGGGAATTCGGCCGCCGCTCGCCATCGAGCGTTTGACCAATGCGACGGCGAGCGACAAGCTGCCGCGATGCGCGCGCCTCCCCCGCAAGCACGATTCTGTCGCCTGATGGCCGACACTCCGCGCCGGCTCGCGCTGATCACCGGCGCCTCGGCCGGCATCGGCGCGGCGTTCGCCCGGGCCTACGCGGCGCGGGGCTGCGACCTGGCGCTGGTGGCGCGGCGGGCCGACCGGCTGGAGGCGCTGGCGGCGCGAGCTGGCCGCCGCGCACGGCGATCGAGGCCTTCGCGATCCGCGCCGACCTGGCGGTCTTCGAGGCCGAGCGCGCGGTGCTGGCCGCGGTCGCGGCGCGACGGCCGGCGTGTCGACGTGCTGGTCAACAACGCCGGCTTCTCGATCCCGCAGAGCTTCGCCGCCGTGCCCTGGGAGCGGCAGCGCGACTTCCTGATGACCCTGGTGGTCAGCGCCTGCGGCCTGGCCCACGCGGTGATCCCCGGCATGGTCGAGCGCGGCGGCGGGCGCGATCATCAACGTCGCCTCGCTCGCCGGCTTCGCGCCGGGCGTGGCCGGCCACACCCTCTATCCGGCCGCCAAGAGCCTCGCGATCAAGTTCAGCCGAGGCGCTGGACGCGGAGTACGGCGGCAAGGGGATCACGGGTCACCGCCCTCTGCCCGGGCTTCACCCACACCGAGTTCGCCCAGGCCAACGGCACGCAGGCGGTGATGGACGCCTCGCCGCGCATGTTCTTCCAGACCGCCGGGCCGGTGGTCGAGGCGGCCATCCGCGCCAACGAGCGCGGGCAGGGTGGTGGTCGTGCCGGGCTGGCACAACAAGCTCGCCGCCGCCTTGCTGCACTATCTGCCCGAGCCGCTGGTCAAGGCGGTCCTGCGTCGCCGGCTCGGCGCAGATATCATCTCGATTGAGGAGCTGCGAGGGCCGGGATGTGGCCAGCACTTCGACGTGGTCATCATCGGCTCCGGCGCGGGCGGCGCGACGCCTGGCCCAGCGGCTGGCGCCGACCGGCAAGTCGATCCTGATCCTGGAGCGCGGCGAGCACCTGCCGCGCGAGGCGGAGAACTGGGAGCCCCAAGGCGGTGTTCATCGAGCACCGCTACCGCACCAAGGAGCACTGGTACGACAAGCACGGCAAGCCCTTCACGCCCAACACCCACTACTGGGTCGGCGGCAACACCACCTTCTACGGCGCGGCCCTGATGCGGCTGCGCGGGCGCGACTTCGAGGAGATGCAGCACGCCGGCGGCGTCTCGCCCGCCTGGCCGATCTCGCCTGACCGACCTCGCGCCCTACTACGACGAGGCCGAGACGCTGTGGCGGGTGCACGGCGACGCGCGGCGTCGACCCGACCGAGGACGGCGACGAGCCGCCCTACGCCTATCCCGCCGTGCAGCGACGATCCCGGCATCGCGCAGCTGCAAGACCCACTGGAGAGCGCAGGGCTGGAAGCCGTTCTCCCTGCCGCTCGGCGTCAAGCTGGACGAGGCCCAGCCGGTCACCTCGGCCTGCATCAAGTGCAAGACCTGCGGCGGCTATCCGTGCCTGCTGAAGGCCAAGTGCGACGCGCGCACCATCGCCATCGAGCCGCTGCTCGGACCTGCCCAACGTCACCCTGCTGACCGGCCGCAAGGTCGATGCGGCTGGAGACCGATCCGGCCGGCAAGACGGTCACCGAGGTGGTCTGCCAGACGCGAGCAGGGCGAGGAGACGCTGGACGCGGCGACATCGTGGTGCTGGCGGCCGGCGCGGTGAACACCGCCGTGCTGCTGCTGGCCTCGGCCAACGCCGGCGCATCCGAACGGCCTGGCCAACGGCTCGGACCAGGTCGGCCGCAACTACATGTTCCACACCCTGACGGCCATGGTCTCGCTGACCGCCGCGCCACGTGGACGTGACCTTCCCCAAGACCCTGGCGGTCAACGACTTCTACTGGGGCGACCCGCGCGGCGGCTTCGACTTGCCGATGGGCCACATCCAGCTGCTCGAATACATGTGCGGCCAGACGCTGGAGGGGCAGGTCTCCGACTGGCTGCCGCCGGCGCTGGTGCCCGACGCGCTCTGGCCGGCGCGGTCGCCGAGCGGCTGCTGTCGCATGCTGGTGATCTCCGAGGACCTGCCGATGCCGGACAACCGCGTGCGCCTGACCGCCGGACGGGCGCATCTACCTCGACTACCAGCACAACAACCTGGAGGGCCACGAGCGGCTGGTGAAGACGCTGCACGCCTCGCTGGACGGCTTCGTCGACCACGCCCACCCGATCTCGCCAGCACCACTTCGAGTTCGACTCGCTGCTGCCGCTCTACGGCACGGCGCACCAGGCGCGGCACGGTGCGGTTCGGGCGCCGATCCGGAGAGCTCGGTGCTCGACCCCTGGTGCAAGGCGCACGAGCTCGACAATCTCTATGTCGTCGACACCAGCTTCTTCGTCTCCGCCGCCGCGGTGAACCCGACCCTGACCACCGTCGCCAACGCCATGCGGGTCGGCGACCACCTGATCGAGCGGATGAGGTAGGCGCACTCGCCGCTCGCCTTCCGGCGAGGGACGATCAGGACCGGGCGGCGTTGGACCGTTTCCCCTTGGGCCCGGGCTTGTAGGGTTTTGCCGGACGGGCGTCGGCCGGCGGCGCCTTGCGCGGGCCGGGGGCGCCGGCCGGCTCGATGCGGATCGGCTCGTCCGGGGCCGCCTTGACGGCGGCGATGAAGCGGTCGGCGGCGTCGCGGGCGATCTCGAACTTGGTCTCGCGGTCGAAGATGCGGATCGGGCCGATGTCCTTCTTGGTGACGTGGCCGCGTCGGCAGATCATCGGCACCAGCCATTTGGGATCGGCGTTGCTGTTGCGGCCGACCGCCATGCGGAACCACACGTGTGTCGCCTCCGCCGGCGCCGGCCTCGTCGTCGCGGCGCCGGCGCGGCTCGCGGCGGCGCCGCGCTCCTCGCGGCCGCCGGCGCGCGGCTCGCCCGGATCGTAGAGATCCTCCGGCGCCGGCAGGCGCGAGCGATGCAGGCGGATCAGGGCGGCGGCGATGGCCTCGGGCGCCGACGCTGGTCCATCACCAGGCGCGCCAGGGCCAGGTCCTCCTCGGCCGGCGGCTCGGTCAGGATCGGGTCGTGCAGCAGGCGTTCCTGGTCGCCGGCCCGGATCGCCTCGGCGCTCGGCGGGCCGCTCCAGACCGCCTCGATGTGGGCGGAAGCCAGCAGCTGCTCGGCGCGGCGGCGGCGGGTGTAGGGGACCAGCAGCACCGAGACGCCCTTGCGCCCGGCCCGCCCGGTCCGGCCGCTGCGATGCAGCAGGCGCCTGGCGATTGACCGGCAGGTCGGCGTGGATCACCAGGCCCAGGTCCGGCAGGTCGAGGCCGCGCGCGGCGACGTCGGTGGCGACGCACACCCGCGCGCGGCCGTCGCGCAGCGCCTGCAGCGCGTCGGTGCGCTCGCGCTGGGTCATTTCGCCCGACAGGCCGACGGCGTCGAAGCCGCGTTCGCGCAGCGCGCCGTGCAGGTGGCGCACCGCCTCGCGCGTGCCGCAGAACACCAGGGCGCCGCGCGCCTCGAAAAACCGCAGCACATTGACCACGGCGTGCTCGACCTCGTTGGGCGCGACGCGCATGGCGCGGTATTCGATGTCGCCATGCGGCTCGCCGCCGCCGGCGGTGTCGATGCGCCAGGCGTCGCTTCTGGTACTGGCCGGCCAGGGCGGCGATGTCCTTGGCGATCGTCGCCGAGAACAGCAGCGTGCGGCGCGCCGCCGGCGTCGCCTCGAGAATGAACTCGAGATCCTCCTTGAAGCCGAGGTCGAGCATCTCGTCGGCCTCGTCGAGCACCACGACTTCCAGGCGCCGACAGATCGAGATGGCCGCGTTCGAGGTGATCGCGCAGGCGCCCGGGCGTGCCGACCACCATGTGCGCCCCGGCCGCCAGCTCGCGCTGCTCGCGCCGCGAATCCATGCCGCCGACGCAGGTGATCACCCGCGCGCCGGTCTTGGCGTACAGCCAGGCCAGTTCGCCGCGCACCTGCATGCGCCAGCTCCCGCGTCGGCGCGATGATCAGCACCACCGGCGCGCCCGGATCGCCGAACCGCGGCGCCTCGCCCAGGATCGTCGAGGCCATCGCCAGGCCATAGGCCACCGTCTTGCCCGATCCGGTCTGGGCGGAGACCAGCAGATCGCGGTCGCCGGCGCCGCGCTCCAGCACGGCGGCCTGGACAGGTGTGGGCTCGCTGTAGCCCTGGGCGGCGAGCGCCTCGGCGAGGGCGGGATGGGTCGCGGGGAAGGGCATGAAATCTCTTCTGGAAAGGCGAAGTCGTCCGCTTGTCGCACGGATCGATGATCGGAATCCCCTTACAGGTGGGCGATGGAGGGCGGAATGTCGGCGCAGGCAGAATTGCGGCCTAAGGAGCCCAACATATCAAGGGGCAGACAGCCCATGAAGATCCGAAACGCAACCAAATCATCCCGTGCCCTAAGGGCCTGCGGAAACCTTTTTCGCTTCGGTGCGGACCGGCCTGCGTCTGTCGGCGACCCAGACTGAGCGAAAATGTCCGCCTTTGATTGAACGCCCCCGACCTAGCCCTCGCGCATTGCGCGGGCGATAGCGCACCCTGACTGCAAGTCCCGGGGAGGGTCTCCGGATTGAGCCTGCCGCCTCGCCAGAAGGCGCGATAGCAACGACCAGGGAGGGTAAAAATGACCGAATTCCAACCCCATACCGCGATCACACGCGTCGTCGGTCGGGCGGCTCTGATGGCCGGTAGTGCGCTCGTCCTGTCCTGGGCCAACTCGGCCATTGCGGAGGATGCGGCTGAATTGGCGGCGTCGGCGCCCACCGTCGGTGAGATCGTCGTGACGGCTCAGAAGCGACAAGAGTCCGCGAACAAGGTGCCCATGTCCATTACCGCCGCGACGGGAGAGGCTCTTCGGGTCCAGGGTATCACCGAAACCAGGGACCTGGTGAAGATTACGCCTGGCTTCAGCTACGCGGACTCCTATGTGGGTTCGCCAATCTACACGCTCCGCGGCGTCGGGTTCAGCGATATCAGCCTTGGTGGTCGGCCAACCGTCAGCGTCTACACAGACGAGGCGCCGATCCCTTTCGCCATCGAGACCCGTGGCGCGAATCTCGACCTCGAGCGCGTTGAGATTCTCAAGGGCCCCCAGGGGACCCTTTTCGGTCAGAACGCCACCGGCGGCGCCATCAATTACATCGACGCCAAGCCAACGGATAAGCTCGAGGCGGGCCTTGACGCCAGCTATGGCCGCTTCGACGCCGTGGACGTGGATGGCTTCTTGAGTGGACCGATCGCCAGCACCCTGGACGGTCGCGTGGCCTTTGAGCACACGAGCCGCGACGCTTGGCAGAAGAGCTACACCACAGGCGCCCGCAACGGCGTCGGCGAGTTCAATAACGGCCGCATACTGCTGAAATGGACCCCGGCGGCGGCGTTCAAGGCGCAATTCAACGTGAATGGCTGGGTCGATAACTCAGACACACAGGCAAGCCAGCTGGAAGCCGTGACGCCGACTTCCGTACTCGCGGCCTCGGCGATACCGGGCCTTCTCGATTACCCCGTCGCACCGGCCAACGCTCAGGCCGCCGACTTCAACCCAGGCCTCAATTATCGAAAAAACAACAGCTTCCTGCAGACGAACCTGAGACTCGACTACAAGCTCTCCGACGCCCTCACCCTGACCTCGATCAGCTCCTACAGCCGCTATCTCGAGCATCAGTTGCAGGACATCGATGGCACCACCCTCTCCAATCTGAGTGAATTCACGAACGGTCACATCGAGTCCTATTCGGAGGAACTGCGCATCGGTGGTGATTTCGCTGGTCGCGGTCACTTCGTGTTCGGCGGCAATCTCGCGTCAGACCGGGTCAATCAGTTCAATGTGACTTCGTTTCCACAAAGCACGACCGGTCTAACATTCGTGCCCCTCGGACTGCCCATTTTCGCCGACTTCGGCAATTTTGGGAAACAGACCGAGGAGACCTACGCGATCTTCGGCAATGTAGACTACCAGATCACCGATACGGTCAAGGTCTACGGTGGCGCTCGCTACACCGAAGCTGACAACCGCTTTGTAGGTTGTTCGCGGGACGCGGGCGACGGGCTCGGAGCGTTGGATTTCGGCGTCTTCCAGAACTTCGTGCGCGGCCAGGTCGGACTGCCGCCTAATCCGACAATACCACATGGCGGATGCATCACCGCCAACACGCAATATCAGCCGGGTCTCGTTTTCGAGACCCTGAACCAGCACAACATCTCCTGGCGAGTTGGGCGCTGAATGGTAGCCGTTGAAGCATACTCTCTGTACGCTAACGTCAGCAAGGGTTTCAAGGCGGGCGGGTTTCCAGATCTAGGCGCGACCACGGCGGCGCAGTATCTGCCGGCCTCCCAGGAATTGATCTTCGCCTATGAGTTGGGCTTCAAGACGACACTTGTCGGGCGGACAGGCTGCAGTTGAACGGCGCGGCCTTCTACTACGACTATCACGACAAGCAGATTCTCGGCCGCATATCTCGATCCCCTGTTCGGACCCTTGCTGCAGTTGGTGAACGTCCCGAAATCCGACATTGCCGGCGCCGAACTGCAGTTGGCATGGACGCCGGCGCGCGGACTCGTCGCTGTCCGCTGGCGGCTCCTACATCGACTCCCACGTCCTCGACAATTTCACGAACTACAACTCCGAACGGGGTGGTGCAGAATTTCAACAGTGAGGCCTTCCCGAACACGCCGAAATGGCAATTCGTCGCCGCGGCGGACTATACAGTCCCGGTTAACGGATCGTTTGAACGGCTTCGTTGGCGGCAATGTGTCTTACCAAAGCCGACCAACAGCGAACTCGGCGACCTGCCGCTCCTGGCGTTGAAGGCCTACACTCTTGTGGATCTCCGGGCCGGCGTCGAGACCGCCGATGGAGCTTGGCGGCTCTCTATCTGGGGGAAACGTGGGCAACGTCTATTATTGGACAGCGGCGAGCCGCGATACCGACACCACGACCCGGTTCGCCGGGATGCCGGCGACCTATGGGGTCGCCCTGTCTTACCGTTTTAATTGAAGGCATATGACCGAAGTCACCTAAGCCGCCAAACGGCCGGATATCGACCAGGCCTTCCGCCCATCTCGCGACTGTCGCCGAAGGCGGCCGACCGTCGAGGAACCATCGCCGCGACGCGAGCGTTCGTCGATCGCTACGGTGATGTAACCCCGCGCGAGCCGTCTGACGGGCGTGGAGGTGCGCCCCGTTGATGCGGCAGGGGTCGAGTGCGAATGGATCATCCCTGACGGCGCGGATGGCGCAGCCGCCTGGTGTTTCTTCATGGGGGTGGCTGGCTGGCCGGGGGCCTCGAAAGCCATCGTCCGATGGCGGCGAGACTGGCGAAATGACGGGCTGCCGCCACGCTGCTGGTGGACTATCGCCTGGCGCCGGAGATCCGTTCCCCGCAGCCTTGGACGACTGCGCGGCGGCGTTGGCGTGGGTGGCAGACAACGGACCGGATGGATCATCCGAGCGTAAGTCTCTGTTGCTGGCCGGCGACTCGGCCGGCGCAAACCTCCGCCGCGATCGCCCTCGCCGTCGGCGGAGGCGGACGCGAGGTTGCCTGACCGGCTTGTGTTGATCTGGCGCTGCCGTTGACAGCGGCGGCCGGAGACCCGCGCGGGGAACTCGGCCGGAAGTCGCGGCTGGAAATGCCGAATTGGCGAACTTGATGGACGCCTACGTCCAGGGCGCGGCTCCGCTCGACGACCCACGAATATCTCCGCTAAGGGCCGAGGCGAACTCTTGGCCAATTTCCCGCCGACGCTACTCCAGGTCAGCGCCGCGGAATACCTGTCTGTGGGATTCGCGCGCCTTCTCGACGCGCCTGATCGACGCTGGCGTGCGAACAGTGTTGAGCGTCTGGCCGCGAATGCCACACGTATGGCACGCCTTCCTCACGCTCCTGCCTGAAGCCTCCGGAGCCCTCAGCGAGGCGGCTTCCTTTCTCGCCGCCGGGGATCGCGCACCTTGAAAGCCGCGCTCATCCGGCGTCTGATCGTCGGCGATACGGCGCGAGGCTACCGAGACAGCTGAATGCGCCGGCATTGGGAGAGCAGTCGAATGCGTCGCAAACTGCCGAGCCCGTTTGGCGGGACGTCCATGGGGTCGGGTTCGACTATCTCGCGGCGCTGCTCGGCCCTCGAGAGCACTCGCCAGAATCATGACCTCGCTGCGGCGTTGCGGCGCGAACCGGTGATCGACTACGTTGCCGCTTGGAAAATTCTCAACGCCAGCGTCGCCAGAAGCGGGGATGAGAGCCACCGCCTTTCAGGTGATGGCGTTCCGGAAGGAAACTTCGACCTGCTGATGGCTTCGGTGCTTCAGGGCGAGGATCTCAGCGATGGTCTTCGCCGATTCGCCGCCGGGGCCCGCATCCTTCGGCCGGACCTGAAGGTCATGGTCACCGTGCATGGTTGCCAACCGCATCTCACAATCGACTTCGTATCGCCAGGCAGCGTCGCGCAGGACATCTATCTCGAAGCCCTGATCGTCGTCATGCACTGCGCCGTCCGATGGTCGCTGGACCGGCCGGTGAAACCCATACGCGTCCGCGGACCAACCGGTGTCGATGGCGCCCGCGGATCGTTCCTCAATCTCCTGGGCAAGCCGGTGAGGCGTGAGGGGGCGGGCGTCACCATCGTCTATGGGGCCAGCGACGGGGATGCCCCCCTCCACGCCCGCGGCTTCGCCCGCTGGCACGATGCGACATTCGCGGAATACACCAAACTGGTCGACGAACTCGCGCAGGGACCTGATGATCCGTCGTCGGAGGACGGTTTGATCCGGGCGGTGCGTGGCTGCGTGTTGGAGGGGCCTGTTCCACAGGCGCAAGTGGCCAGAAGGCTGGGCATGAGTGTCGCCACGCTGCGCCGACGGCTGGCGGACCATGGGGCGTCGTTCCGGGGCATTGTGTCCGCCGCGCGCCGAGATGCTGCGGCCGTGCTTCTGTTTGGGGACAAGTCGGTTGACGACATCGCCGCAGAACTGGGCCTGTCGGATTCGCGATGCTTCCGGCGAGCCTGCCATGGGTGGTTCGGAGGTGCGCCGTCCGAAGTCCGGCGCTCGGTTCGCGAGCGGGCAGTCTCGAGCGATTCCGTCCGGGTCTAGTCGATCCGACGCGCCCTTGCCGACGCGGCGACCTCGTCGTCCTGTGCTCGCAAGACCAGGGCGGAGACCGAGCGCGCAGATGAACATCCATCCAGGGCAAGTCGCCTTCATCACGGGAGGGGCCAGCGGCATCGGTCTCGGCATGGCGCGGGCTTTCGGCCAAGCCGGCATGAGGCTCGTCCTGGCCGATATCGAGGCCAAAGCGCTCGAAGCCGCCCGCGCGTCTCTTACAGCCGAAGGTCACGACGTCCTGGCGCTGCGCTGCGACGTCGCCCGCTACGCCGATCTCCTCTCCGCGGCAGATCGGACGATGGAGACGTTCGGGGCGGTTCATCTGGTCTGCAACAATGCTGGCGTGGGTCTGGAAGGGCCGGTCGACACCTGGACCGACGAGGGCTGGGACTGGGTGCTCGGCGTCAACCTCATGGGCGTCGTCCACGGCGTCCGCGCCTTCACCCCACTCTCAAGGCCAACCCGAGCGGCGGCCACATCGTCAACACCGCCTCGATCGGCGGCCTGACCGCCGCGCCCAATCACGGTCAATACGCGGCGTCCAAGTTCGCGGTGGTCGGGCTGTCGCAGAGCTTGCGCGCGGAGCTGGCGCCGCACGGCATCGGCGTGACGGTGCTTTGCCCTGGTTTCGTGCGCAGCCGCATCGCCACCAGTGCCCGCAACGCGCCGGTGGACTTGGCCGCGCGGCAGTTTGGCTGATGCGCGAGGGGTTCGCTGGCGACGCCGCTGCGCTTTTCTCGACTATCGAAAGGCGAGTCGCCGACTGCGACCTCGGTCGCCGACGTCAGTCGGCTTGATGGCGCGCAGGCGGTTATCGACAACGACTTTTATGTTCTGACGGAGACGGAGTTCGTCGGGGACGTGGAGACGGCGGATTGCGGGGCGTCGGCAAAGCGATAGCCAAGGCGCGCGCCCGTGGCTGACTTCGACCTGGTGATTCGGGGCGGCACGAGGTCATGACGGCACGCGGCGCGCCGCGCATCGCCGGGCCGATGTGGCGTTCATCGGCGGGCGGATCGCGGCCATCGGCCCGAACCTCGGGCCGGGCCGCCGAAGAGATCGACGCCGATGGCCGCTGGTCACGCCCGGCTTCGTGGATATCCACACCCACTATGATGGGCAGGCGACATGGGATTCCCGGCTGGCCCCCTCGAGTTGGCACGGCGTGACGACCGCGGTGATGGGCAACTGCGGGGTGGGTTTCGCGCCGGTGCGGCCGGGGATCACGGGCGGCTGATCTCCGTAATGGAGGGCGTCGAGGACATACCCGGCGCCGTGCTCGCCGAGGGGCTGGCCTGGGACTGGGAGAGTTTCCCGCGAGTATCTCGATGCCCTCGAGCGGCGACCCCACGACATCGACTTCGCGGCCCAACTGCCTCACGCGGCGCTGCGCATATACGTCATGGGCGAACGCGCCGAGCGGCTGGAGATCGCCACCGACGCCGACATCGCCCAGATGCGCGCGCTGGCCGCCGACGCGATCGGGCGGGGGCGTTAGGGTTCTCGACCTCCCGAACGCTGAACCACAGACCAGTCAGGCGATCCGACGCCCTCGCTCAAGGCGGCGGAGGAGGAACTCGAAGGCTATCCTCGCGGGCCTTGTCGACGCGGGCGGCGGCGTCATTCGAACTGATATCCGATTTCGACTCGCCCGGGACCTGCCGCCGAATTCGATATGGTGCGCCGCCTCGCCGCCGGTCGGGCGTGCCGACGTCGGTGTCGCTCGCGCAGGTGCATCACGACCCGACGGCGTGGCGGGAGCTTGCTCGGCTTGATCGAGAACGCGGCCGCGGGGGGCTTGTCGCTAGGGGCCAGGTGGCGCCGCGGCCGGTCGGCACGCTCCTGGGTTGCAGACCAGCCTCAATCCGTTCAGCGCCCACCCCACCTTTCGCGCGGTCGCGCGGTCGCCGCTCGCTCAGCAGGTGCGGGCCCTTCGCGACCCGGAATTGCGTCGCCGGCTGCTGGCGGAAAATCCCGTTGGGCGGGCCGGCGCGGCCGCCGCCCGTTTCAGCGATTTCGAACGTGTGTTTCCTCTGGGCGATCCCCCGACCTATGAGCCGTCCGCCGATCGCGTTCGGTGGCCGCCATCGGGCCGCACGTGAAGGTCGGCCGGCGCTCGAAGTCGCGCTGGATCTGCTGCTGGAGACAGGATGGCCGGGCCTTCCTGTTCGCTCCGTTCTCCAACTACGCCGATGGTAACCTGGAGGCGTGCCGCGCCATGCTGAGCAGCGAGGACCGTCCATGGGCCTGGGCGACGGGGGGGCGCATGTGGGCATGATCTCCGACGCCAGCTTCCCAACCTTTCTGCTCACCCACTGGGGTCGCGACCGCCCGACGGGCCGCTTCCCGTTGGAGCGCTTGGTGCGCAAGCAGACTTGGGACACCGCTCGGGCCGTCGGCCTGCTCGACCGTGGTTACCTGCTCCGGGGGTGAAGGCGGACATCAACATGATCGATTTCGACGCCCTTGCCTGGAGGCGCCGCGCATGGCGAGGGATCTACCGGCCGGTGGACGGCGCCTGTTGCAGGGCGCCCGCGGTTATGTGGCGACAGTTTCCGGGCAATGTCATCTACCGTCATGGTTCGAAGCCACAGGCGCCTTGCCGGGCCGGTTGGTGAGGGGCGCGCGGGGCCCATGAGCGTCGAAACCCGGGCTGACGATGGCCGAGAAAATCCTCGTCGCGGGTCTCGGGAGGCGGGGCCGTCCGTGCGGGACAGGATATCGAGGCCCGGCCTGACTTCATGCTCGCCTATGTATTCGGCGGTTTCGTGGCGTTTCCGCAGCATCATCCGCGAGGATTTCGGTGTGGAGCGACTGCCGATCCCGAACGGTTCGCCCTGTTCCTGGACCACAACATCCCGGTCACGGATACGCGAGACTCGAATCCCGCATGGCGGCGGTACGCGCATGGTGCGCGGACCAGGGCGTGGCCGTTCACGACGGGGAAGGCATCGGTCACGTGGCGGCCGTCGCGAACTCGGCTACGCTACCCCTGGCGCCTTCGTCGTCCATTTCGACGGTCACGTGAGCCAACTGGGAGCCTACGGCGCCCTGGCCATGGGGATCCATATCGGCCTTTACGAGGCGTTCGCCCGACCCACGATCCATCTGCGGGCGCCCTCGACGGTGCGCGTGGATCTCGCCGGATCGCTCCCGCGCGGAGTTATGGCGCGCGATGTCGTCCACGCCCTGATCTCCCGTCATGGCGCGGATTTCTGCAACGGCTCGGTGCTGGAACTCGGAGGTCCGGGCGCCGAGAGCCTGACGCTGGAGGATTTGCAGACGATCACCGGCCTGGCCATGTTCACCGGCGCGGTGACGGCCATCGTCGAGCCGGGGCCGCGATCATTGGCCTACGCCCTGCCGCGCGCGCGCACGACGCCAAGGCCGGTTCGCTCGGATCAGCGACGCCCAATACATCCACCGCTTAGCCTTCGATCTCGATACCGCGCGGCCTTCGGTGGCGGCCCCGCCGAGTTCGGCGAACATCCGCTCGCTCGACGAAGTGCTGGGGACCCCCGTCGACGTAGGCTATCTCGGCTCCTGCGCGTCAGGCAGGATTGAGGACCTGCGAGTGGCCGCCCGGGTGCTCGAGGGCCGGCGGGTCAGGAGCGGTTTCACCCTCAACGTCGTGCCGTCCACGCGCGGGGTCATGGTCCAGGCCGCGGAGGAAGGTCTGATTGCCCGTTTGTCCGCCGCTGGCGCGTTCATATCGTCGCCGACCTGCTCCTATTGCTATGGCGCCATCGGGGCCTTGGCCGCAGGCCAGACCGCGGTCTCGAGCGGCACACTGAATATTCCGGGCCGCATGGGCAGCTCGGAAGCCGGATATACCTGGCCAGCCCCGCCGTGGTGGCGGCGACGGCGATCGAGGGCAGGCTGGCGGATCCCGGAGCCTATCTGTGAGCCTGCCGGTCCTGAAGGGTCGCGCCGCCTGGATCTTCGACCGAGGCCAACTTCGACGTCGACAGAATCCTTGGCTTTGAAGCCATGCGCGAACACGATCCCGCCAAGCTCGCGCTGGCGGCGATGCGCGCCTTCGACCCCGCATTCAGCCAGTCGGTGCGGCCCGGAGACATGCTGATCGGCGGCCGCAATTTCGGGTACGGGCATCCGCACGGCCCGCCGATGGCGGCCATGCGCAAGCTCGGCATCGCGGCGGTGATCGCGGAGTCGTTCGCGCCCCTGTACCTGATGGGCGAGTTCGCCGCGGGGTTCCCCCAGATCACCTGCCCCGGTGTTTGTGCGGGGGTCAGTCGCTGGGACGAGCTGGAGGTGGACTGGGGCGGCCATCGGATAAGGAACCTGACCGCGAGAACTCGATATCCCTTCTTGCCCCTGTCGGCCCAGGAACAACGCCTCGTGGAAGCGGGCGGCCTGTTCAATCTGTTGAGGCGCGCGTGAGAGGCGGGCGTCCGCGTACGGTCGGAAATCCCCCTGAGCCGAAGTTGGGCGTGATTGCCTTAGGCGCGGGGCGGGGCGGTCCGGGTCCGACCTAAGGAGCACAACATATCAAGGGGCAGACAGCCCATGAAGATCCGCAACGTATCCGAATCATCCCGTGCCGTAAGCGGCCGGCCGAAACTGAACCGCCCCGGAAGATAAGGGGACACAATACATATCTCGGCAACTAATTCCAGGGCGGCGCAATTTGACGGCGAGATATGTATTGTGTCCATGCCCTTATCTCCCTTTATCTCCCCTTGTGCACGGATCGATGACTATCGTCGGGATCGCCCTATAGGTGGGACATGGATAGCGGATTGTCAGCCCTCGTAGATCCCCCCTCGCCCTGGACGGCGTGACGCCCGCGATCGCGCGGCTGCCGCTGGAGAACATATCCACCCTCGCTCGCGGCGCGTTCGGCGATCCGACGCTGATCCCCCTGTGGTTCGGCGAGGGCGACGTGGCGGCCCCGGCCTTCATCGGCGCGGCGATGGCGCGCGCGGTGGCCGAGGGCCACGTGTTCTACACCCACCAGAACGGCATCCCGCCGCTGCGCGCGGCGCTGGCCGACTACCTGACCGGCCTGGGCCGAACGCCGATCGCGCCCGAGCGCATCACCGTGACCACCAGCGGCATGCACGCGATCATGATGGCGGTGCGGCTGGCGGCCGGGCCGGGCGACACGGTGGTGGTCGTCGACCCGGTATGGCCGAACGCCGGCGCGGTGGCGCGGGTGATCGGGGTGAATGTCCGCTCGGTCCGCATGGACCATGGTCCGGCGGGATGGACGCTGGATCTGGACAGGCTCGCCGCCGCCCTCGACGGCTCGGTGCGGGCGGTATTCTTCGCCTCGCCGGGCAATCCCACCGGCGCGATGATCCCGATCGAGACCCAGGCGGCGCTGCTGGCGATGTGCCGCGCGCGCGGGGATCTGGCTGATCGCCGACGAGGTCTACAATCGCCTCGCGTTCGGACTGCGCTCCGCGCCGACCCTCCTCGACCACGCCGAGCCCGAGGACCGGTTGCTGGTGATGAACAGTTTCTCCAAGTCCTGGGCGATGACCGGCTGGCGGCTGGGCTGGATGGTGCATCCGCCCTCGCTCGGACCGACCCTGGCGATGCTGACACAATATACCACCAGCGGCGTGGCGACGTTCATCCAGCACGCCGGGGTGGCGGCGGTGCGGGACGGCGAGCCGTTCGTCGCCTTCATCCGCGCCTATTGCGAGGCGGGGATGGCGATCGTCTGCGACGCCTTGGAGGGGTTCGGGAGGGTGCGGCTCGGACCACGGCCGGCGGCCGGCATGTACGCCTATTTCGAGGTCGACGGGATGCCGAACTCGCGGGCGGCGTGCCTGGAGATCCTGGAAAAAACCCGGGTCGGCCTGGCCCCGGGGGCGTTTTTCGGGCCGGGGTCGGAGGGCTTCCTGCGGGTCTGCGTGGCGCGTTGCGAGGGGGATTTGCGCAAGGCGATGGGGCGGCTGGAGGCGGTGCTGGGGTAGGGGGCGTCGGAAGAAGGGGAAGATACGGGGACACAATACATATCTCGGCAACTAATTCCAGGGCGGCGCAATTTGACGGCGAGATATGTATTGTGTCCCCGTATCTTCCGCCAGAAAGGCCCCGGTCGCACCAGCGGCGACGGGGACGTCGCCGGTCCAATCGGCGGTAAGTCACCCGTTTTGGCAGCAGGTGGCCGCGGATTGATTTTTCCGGCGCTCTTGACTTTTCCCGATTTAGATTGCATATTGCAATTCACCTGGAGTGTCGCCGCCGATGTCGAATACCGTTCGCCGATGGAAACCGCAGCCGGGGCCGCAGGCGGCGTTCGTGGCCAGCCCGGTGTTCGAGGTGGTGTATGGCGGCGCCCGCGGCGGGGGGAAGACCGACGCGGCGCTGGGGGATTTCGCGGCGCACGCGCGGCAGTACGGGGCCGCCGCGCGCGGGCTGCTGGTGCGGCGCACGCGGGTCGCGCTGGAGCCGACGATCGCGCGGGCGCGGGTGATCTTCGGGCCCGAGGATGCGACCTGGAACGAGGCGCGCTCGTGCTTCGGCTGGCCAAGCGGGGCGAGCCTGGCGTTCCGCCACCTGGCCAGCGACGCCGACGCGGACGGCTATCAGGGCCATGCCTATAGCCGGGTGTATGTCGAGGAGCTGACGCAATTCCCCTCGCCCCTGGCGGTCGACAAGCTCAAGGCGACGTTGCGGAGCGCCGAAGGGGTTCCCTGCGGCTTTCGGGCCACCTGCAATCCCGGCGGCGCGGGGCACAACTGGGTGAAGGCGCGGTATATCGATGGCGGGGCCAACCGCACGGTCACCGAGGCCTTCGTCAATCCGTTCGACGGCTCGACGATCGCCATGTCCCGCCTGTTCATTCCCGCCCGGCTTACCGACAATCCGGCCTTGCTGAAGCGGGACCCCGGCTATGTCGCGCGGCTGCGGCAGGCCGGTTCGGCCGAGCTGGTGCGGGCCTGGCTGGAGGGCGACTGGAACGTGGTCGAGGGGGCGTTCTTCGACGGCTGGAGCGGGCGCAACATCGTCGCGCCGTTCGCGGTCCCGGCCTGGTGGACGCGGGTGCGCGGCTTCGACTGGGGCTATGCCGCGCCGTTCAGCGTCGGCTGGTGGGCGGTGGTCTCCGACCCCTGGCCGTGCGGCCACGTCGTCCTGCCGCGCGGCGCGCTGCTGCGGTATCGGGAGTGGTACGGTGGGAGCGGGCGGCCGAACGAGGGGCTGCGGCTGGACGCCGAGGCCGTGGCGGCGGGGATCATCGAGCGCGAGGGGACCGAGACGGTGAGTCGGGCGGTGGCCGATCCCTCGATCTTCCGCGAGGACGGCGGACCCTCGATCGGCGAGCGGATGCGCCGGGCGGGCGTGGCCTTCAGGCCGGCCGACAATACGCGGGTCGGTAAGGCCGGGGCGCTGTCGGGCTGGGACCAGATGCGGGCGCGGATCGCCGGGACCGCGGAGGGGCCGATGCTGGCGGTGTTCCAGACCTGCCGCGATTTCATCCGCACGGTGCCGGTGCTGCAGCACGATGCGATGCGCCCGGAGGACCTGGACACCGACGGCGAGGACCATATCGCCGACGAGACCCGCTACGTCTGCTCGAGCCGGCCGATGACCGCCCGGCTGGAGGCGCCGCCTACCCGCGCCAACGATTCCTGGACGCGCAACTGGGGTCGCGCCGCTTTCATCGGGGCCGCCACGGGCGGGGCCGACTGGAAGACTCTTTGAAAACCTCTGTATCTCTGGAGAGATCATGCCGGCCTTGTCCAATGACAGACACGAAATCTTCGCCCACGCCCGAGCGCGCGGGATGACCCAGGCCGCGGCGTATGAGCAGGCCGGCTATCGCGAGAGTCGCGGCGCGGGGTGCCGGCTCAACAAAATACCGGGGGTCGCCGCCCGCATCACCGAGCTCGCCGCCGAGATGCTCAAGATCGGGGACTGCCGACTGGAAACGACGATCATCGCGCTGCTGCAGCTGGCCCGCCGCACCGACCTGCAAACGACCGCCGCCGGGGCCCGGGAAGCGCGGCTGGCGCGGCTGGAAGCGTGGCGCCTGGGAGACCTGCTGGCCGCGCGATCCCCGGCCACCGCCGACCGCCCGCCGCCGCCGCCGATGACCGAGGCGGAATGGGACGCGAAATACGGTCCCGACGCACCCGGGGCGGCCTGAAAACCGGACCGCCTCGATTCTGAGTCATTGGAGCGCCGGCTTCGAGCCAATCGGCGCTGTGATACACGAGGATCATCCGATCGATCGCCCGCCCCGCTTAACGCAGCATCCGTGCTATCTCAAGCCGGTGGATTCGACCGACTGCCTTCCTGGCTACGGAACCCTCGGCGGGAATAACCCAAGCGGTGGGCGTTCGCGCTAAGCGCCTCGCGGAGTCAGACCCCATCCGAAGGCCGGTTCGCCACCGCCGGTCCGTGCGACCCGCCGGTCGATGGCGCGCGCGATCATGGCCGCCGCCCAGCGGTGAGCCGTGAACACATCCGCAAAAGCGGCGCCGGCGAGCGGCACGCCGCTGACGATGGTTCGGCACGCCATCAGCGCGGTCGCCGCGGCCAGCGTTCCCATCGGCACGCCGGCTCTCGCGCCTTGCAGCACGATGAAGGCGCCGGCGGCCACGCTGTAGATTTCCCCGACGCCGGGGATCCAGCTCAAAATCCCGTCCACCCCGAGACTGAAGGGGCCGAGCCGGACAATGCTGTCCGACAGGCGTCCGACCCAGCGCACGCTGTCGCGGATCGATATGAGTTCGGCATCACTGGGAGGCATGGTGATCTCCATTCGAGGGGTATTCGAGGGGACGCGGAAAGGGCGGTCGGCTAAGCCGGGCCCGGCGCGTCGTCGCCGGCGGCGTCAGTGGGTTTGGCGGCGTCGCGGCGGCGGGACATGGCCGCGGACACGCTCTCCGCCGCCTTGCGGACGTTGTCGTAGAGAACACCATCGAGGTCGTTCATGCGCCGGGTAAATGGCGAGTCCGGCCCGATGCTCTCGTGGATTCGCCGCCCGAGCGCCGCCAGTTCGTCCTGCAGCCGGCGGCCCATCGCGTCGAAATCGCCACTGCCGCGGGCGGTTTCTCCCAGGCTGGTCCGAACCGCCTGGGCGATGAAGCCCGAGCGGGTCATGCCGCGGGCGGTCGCGGCCGCGTCGAGCCTTTGGACCAGGCGCTCGCCGAGCGAGACGTTGACCCGGATGGGCGGATCATCCACCGCGACATCGATCGGGATCGCCATCACGCCCGGGCCGGCGCTCAAGCTTTCGAGCCTGGAGGCCGGGGGCCAGGCTTCGCCCTGGCCCTCGATGGTTTCGAGGCAGGCGAGCAGGCGGTGGCGGGCGTCGACGAGCAGCTCGGCGATGTCCGCGCCCTCGGCCGCACAGCCGGGCAGATCAGGAAAGGTGGCTCGATAGCCGCCGGTCTCGATTGGCGACACCAAGGCGATATAGACGACCATGCCAATTCACTCCGGATCCATGACCGGGCTGAGATTGTGTAGTTTTGCGCAATTTCAAGGGTCGGGGTGGAACAATTCCCCTGCCGGCTGGTTGTGGGAGCGCCAATTCAGGCCTGAGGAGTGGACCAACATGTCAATTATCGCGTGGCTCGTCGTCGGCCTGATCGCCGGCTTCCTGGCGAGCAAGGTCGTCAACAAGACCGGCTCGGGCCTGGTCATGGATATCGTACTGGGCGTCGTCGGCGCCGTCGTCGGCGGGTTCCTGTTCAACGCCATCGGCCATTCCGCCCCGACCGGCATCAACCTCTACAGCATCTTCGTCTCGTTCGTCGGGGCGGTCGTCGTGCTGGTGATCTACCACGCCGTCATCGGTCGCCGCGCCATCTGACGCGAGCACCGGCCGATCGAACCACAGCAGCCGCCGGGCGTTTCCCGGCGGCTGCATTGAACGGAAGAGCGAACCATGTCGACAGACCACCTCACCAAAAGCGCCGACGTCCAGGGCAAGCCGGTACTGGGCCATGACGGCGCCAGGCTGGGGTCGGTCCGCGAGATGTTCGTAGATCTCGCCAGGGGCACGATCGAGTTCGTCGTCGTGGAGGCGGCGGGATTGCTGGGCGGCTCCGGGAAGTTTCATCCGGTCCCCTGGAGCGCGGTGCGCTTCATCGCGGGCATCGACGCGTTTCAGATCGACATGGACAAAGACGACTTCAAAGCCTCGCCCAGCTACGACCGAGAGCAACTGGCAAATGCCTCATATGGCTGGGACGAGCCCTCGGCGCGTTATTTCATGTCGTCCGGGGCGGGCCCGACGGGTCCTCGGGTCACCGCAATCCCCTGATTTGCGGCCTGGTTGGTCGGGCGGGATCCGGTTGCAACCATCGACCTCAAAGTCAGTGCGTTCGCCGCGGCGGCGCCGGATGCGGTGTTGTCGAAGACACACCAAGCCTCCGACGACGCGCCCTGGATGTCGGCCGCGAGCGCGAGCAGCGCGGCCGGATCGTAGGTGGAATAATACATCCGGGGAGAGCCGTGCCGGCGCCAATAGGCGATGCCCCGCCACCCTCCCGGCGACCCGGCGGCGGGATGGCGAGGCGGGTCGGCCGCGACCCGGCCAATGCCCTGGGCGGCCATGATCGCGTCGGCCCCGGCTTCGAACCAACTCGGATGGCGGGGCTCGCAAACCACCGCCCGCGGCCAGAGGCGCCGGAGTTCATGGAAGAAGGGCTCCGCCACCGCCGGGTCCCAGGCCAGACTGGGCGGAAGTTGGACGAGCAGCGGTCCGAGCCTGTCTCCCAAATGAAGGGCTTCATGGCAGAACGCGGTGACCAGCGACGTGGCGTTCACCAGGCGGGCCTCGTGGGTGATGCTCTTGGGCAGCTTCAGAGCGAATCGAAACCAGGGCGGCGTGGCCGAGGCCCAGCGTCGGTAGGTGTTCGCCTGATGGCTGCGATAGAAGGTGCTGTTGATCTCGACGGCGTCCAATTGGTCGGCGTAGCGCTCCAGGGCCGAGCCCTGGCTGGGAAAGTGATCGGCCACCGCGCGCGGTATGGCCCAGCCGGCCGTGGCCACCTTTGGTCCAGGCTCGGCCGGAAGCTCGTGTATCGAGCGGACCTGGTTCGGCGCATGCTGTCGCATGCACTCGCCAACGCATCTCGCACGGCGCTGGTTCGCAGGCGCCGGACAGGCGAGGGGCGCATGGGGCCGAGCCAAGGTGTTCAGGACGGTGGGTCCGGGGCGGCGCGTGGCGATACCTCAGCCTTAGCGCCGCGGCGTCGATGCGCGAAGTGAACCATCGGCTTCGTCTTCATTTCCAATACGGGCTGAGGCAGGATGCGTGGTGGCGCATCCGCCAGGCTGACCGGAGACCACCGCCTTGGAACTCTGTCAATTCGACCCTCACTCCCGCCGCGACGCTCGCCGCCCGGCGACACAACCGTTTTCCCGGTGAAAGCCCAGCCTATGCCGCCGCCCGCGGCGCCCTGCTCGCCGAGGAAATCGAACTGCGCCGCCACTTGACGCGCGTGGCGGACCAACGCCGCGCCTTGCCGCCTGGCCCGGTGATTGGCAAGGATTATCGCTTCGTCGATGCAAACGGCGCCGAGCTGCGGCTGATCGACCTGTTCGGCCGCCACGCCACCCTGGTCAGCTATTTCTGGATGTATGGGCCGCGGCGCGCCCGGCCATGCCCGATGTGCACCAATCTGCTCGGTCCCCTCAACGGCAACGCCGCCGACATCAAGCAACGCGCCGCACTGAAGATCCTCGGCCGGTCGCCGGTCGAACGGCAGATCGCCTTCGCCAGGGAACGCGGCTGGGCCGACCTGGATTTCGTGCAGACGCTGGGCGACGACTACGCCCGCGACCTGGGCGTGCTGACGCCGCAAGGCGACGAATATCCCGCGCTGGTGGTCTTTCGCCGCGAAGGCGACAGCGTGCGGCTGTTCTGGGCCGGCGAGGTCAGTGGCGAGATGGCCGACCCCGGCCAGGACCCCCGCGGCGCCCCCGACCTCGCCCCTCTGTGGACTATTCTGGACCTGACGCCCGAGGGTCGCGATCCGCACTGGTACCCGAAGCTGAGCTATTGAGCGGACGCCGGACGCGGGGAGGACCCGGCGCGATGTCCGCACAGCTCGCCCAATGGCTTCGGGCCCTCATCCTCGCGCTGCAAGGTCGGCTCGCGCGGCCGCGGGAGGGCTGGTGACGATCGTCGCCGACAAGGGCGACACGCGGCACGACGGCATCCGCCTGTTGATCGGCTGCATGGTCGCCGCGGCGATCGCCTGGCTGGCCCCGTTCGACCTTGCGTTTTCGGCCCTGACGCTGGGGTCGCCGGCCTTGCGGTCACTGACGATCGTCGCCCTGGCGCTGATCGGAGGATGGGCGGCGCGGCGCGTCGGGCTCGGCGTCGGACCGCGCCGGCTCCGTCGTCCGATTTTGTGGCCGCTGATCGCGGCCGTCGGAATGGCGGCCTATTGCCTAGTCATCGACTTGATCTTCAAATCCGAACTCTCGGCGTCTTATCTGAGGGTGATGACGACCGTTCCGACGGCGGAAAGAATATTGGTATTCGCGGCGAGAGCCTATAACGAAAATCTGATCTATCGATTTTTTCTGGGATCTGTGCTTACCTACATCATTGCCTCGATCTACAGGCGCCTAACTGGAAAGCAATCGGCGTTTTCTTATGTTGCCGGTTTCTCGATCTCCCAGATCGCGAACATCTGGATCAACGTCAGCCAATTCGCGCCGTTCACGCCTCTCCACGCCGTTCACGATGCCCTCAGATATGTGGCGCCGGGTCTGATCTGGGCATGGCTGTATTGTCGGCATGGATTTCAAAGCAACGAAATCGCCTGCACCTCGGTCCACGTCTTCCTTCAGCCTCTGTTGACCCTCGGCTTGCGTTGACGCCGGTTCCTTGACAGGCTTGGTTAGTTTCTGCTAATGGTTAGCTTAGACTAACCATGATTTCGGCAATCGGTCGAGGACGTTCAAATGCCAGATATCCTGCATCGCGTCGGCATTGCCGCCGAACCCGGCCGCGTCTTCGAGGCACTGGCCACCGTCGAGGGGATCCGCGGCTGGTGGGCCGAGTCGACGCACGGCGATGCCGCGCAGGGCGGCGCGTTTCAATTCCGCGCCAATCGGCTGCAGGTGGCGCAGGCCGACCCCGGCCTGGTGCGGTGGACCTATTCCGGGCCGGCCGAGGAATGGGTCGGCACCGAGATCAGCTTCCGCCTGGAATGGCGCGATGGCCAGACCATCGTGCTGTTCAAGCACGCCGATTGGCGCGAGCCGGTGGAGTTCATGCACCACTGCAGCACCAAATGGGCGACCTTTCTGCTCAGTCTGAAGGACTATGTGGAAACCGGGCGAGGCCGACCCGAGCCGAGGGACACCAAGATCGCCGTGGACGGTTGACCCCCCCTCCAGGGCGGCCAGGGATTGAACGTATGGTGGATTTCAGGTCGCTCATCGATCAAGATCGGCCGATCCCGAGGCGAAGGAGAGGACCATGGCGCGGTGGCGACGCATGAGGCGATGGGCCGTCAGTTGCGGGGCGGCGGCGGCGGTCGGTCTGGCCGGGTTCGGCGCGGCGGCTCAGTCTCCAGCCTCCGCCTATCTGCGGGTGAATCAGCTGGGCTATGAGGCCCACGCGCCGGCGCGGGCCTTTCTGGTGACCGGCGAGGCGGTCGCCGGCGCGCGCTTCGAGGTGCGGGACGACTCCGGCCGGCTCGCCGCCGGGGGCCGGGTCGGTACGCCGGCCGGCCGCTGGGGCGCCTTCGAGGTCACCCCGTTGCAGTTCACCCTCGAGCGGGACGGGCGTTACAGTCTGTCGGTCGATGGCGTCGGCGCCCCGCCGGCGCATTTCACCGTCGCCGAGCCAAGGGCGCTGTATGCCGCGGCGCTGGACGACGCCCTGCGCTTTTTCCAGACCCAGCGGGACGGACCGCATTTCATTCCGAGCCCCTTGCGCACCGCGGCGGGCCATCTCAACGACGCATCCGCCAAGGTCTATCTGACGCCGCCGCTCACAAAGCAGGACCTGGTGATCGGACCCCTGAAGCCGACCGGCGAAGTGATCGACGCCAGTGGCGGCTGGTGGGACGCGGGCGACTATATGAAATACGTCGAAACGACCAGCTATGTGGTGGGCGTGCAGCTCAGCGGATTGCGCGACTTCCCGGACCAGATGGGCGCGCGAGCCGCGGCGGATTTCACCGGTGAATCCCGGTTCGGCCTCGAGTGGCTGCTGAGGATGTGGAACGACCGCACCGCGACCTTGTACTACGAAGTCGGCCTCAGCCAGGACTTCAGCAATGCTCCGACGCTCAGCGACTATGACCTTTGGCGCCTGCCGCAGGTCGACGACACCTTGCACGCCGGTGATCCAAACTATGCGCTGATCAATCATCGGCCGGTGTTCGTCGCCGCCCCGGCCGGCGCGCCGATCAGCCCCAACCTGGCCGGCCGGATGAGCGCGGCCTTCGCCCTATGCTTTCTTGAATACCGGACTCTGGACCTGCCGTTCGCACAGCGCTGCCTGACGGCCGGCGAGCACATCTACGATCTCGCCGACGGCCATCCGGGCAGGCTGCTCACCGTACTGCCGTTCGGCGGCTACCCCGAGACCGAGTGGCGCGATGACCTGGAGTGGGGCGCCACGGAGCTGAGCCTGGCCCTGGCGATCGGCGGCGCGGCGGCGCCTGCCGGCCTGGCGCACACGGACCCGGTGTATTACCTGCGGCAGGCGGCCTCCTGGGCGCGAGCCTATATCGACGGACCGGGCGACGGGTCCGATACGCTCAATCTGTATGACGTCAGCGGCCTCGCCCATTACGATCTGGTCCGGGCCATCGGCCTGGAGGGCCGGCAGGGCGGTCTTGCGGTCGGCCAGGCCGAGCTCACGGCGGATCTGCGCCGGCAGCTGGCGGTCGGCACGGCCCGGGCCGCCGTCGATCCGTTCGGGTTCGGCGGGGTGTGGAGCGAGGCCGACAGCATCGCCCATGGCATGGGTCTGGCGGTCACCGCACAGGAAGTCGACGACCTGACCGGAAGCGATAGGTTCGATGCGGACGCCCGCGGTTGGATCGCCAATATCCTCGGGGCGAACATCTGGGGCGTGTCGATGATCGTCGGCGACGGACGCAATCCGACCCATTGCCTGCAGCATCAGGTGGCGAACATCCTCGGCTCACTGAGCGGCTCCGGCCTGCTGCTGCGGGGCGCGGGCGTCGAGGGACCGAATTCCCCCAATGCCGTGGCCCACGGCTTCATCAGCGGCATGCGGGCCTGCCCGCCGGACGGGGTGGACCAATACCGGCAATTTACCGGCGACGGTGCACGCTTCAAGGACGACGTCCAGAATTATGTGAACACCGAGCCGGGCATCGACCTGACCGTGGTATCGCCGCTGATGTTCGCCTGGCGGGTGGCCGGCAAGCCGCGCCCGCTGGAACGTGACTGAGCCGCGACCCGGCGCAACCGGGTCGGCGGCCGCGCGGATGATGTGAGGCGAGAGAGAATGCGCGCCCACCAGTTCCCGCGTGAAACCGGTGGGGCGCGCCTCGCCATTGGTCATCATGGAGCGGCGGCGGAGGCCTCGTTTTCGGTCGGCTCGATACCGGCGGGGGTGTCGGCCAATCCGGGCGCCGCCGTCTCGACGGTGTCCATGGCCCCGGCTTCCAGCGGATGGGGTATCGGCGCTTCGGCCGACTCCAGCCCAGCCGGCTCGCTCGCCTGGCCGGCGGCCGGCTCTTCCGCCAACTGATCCGCCTTCGCCAGGTTGCGCAGCACGTAGTTCAGGACGCCGCCGTTGCTTGAAATAGGTCAGCTCGGTCGGCGTATCGATGCGGCAGCGCACCGGGAAGCGGGCGATCTGGCCGTCCGACGGGCGGTACAGCTCGACCATCAGCTGGCGGCGCGGGATGGATGTCGTCCAGGCCGCGGATGGTGACGATCTCCTCGCCGGTCAGGCCCAGGCGCTGCCAGCCGTCGGCGATGAACTGCAGCGGCAGGACGCCCATGCCGACCAGGTTCGAGCGGTGGATGCGCTCGAAGCTCTCGGCGATCACCGCGCGCACGCCCAGCAGCTTGGTGCCCTTGGCCGCCCAGTCGCGCGACGAGCCGGTGCCGTATTCCTTGCCGGCGAAGACCACCAGCGGCCGGCCCTCGGCCTGGTAGCGCATGGCCGCGTCGTAGATCGACATCACCTCGCCGGAGGGGAAGTGCTTGGTCACGCCGCCCTCGATGTCGGGGGTGATCCGGTTGCGGATGCGGATGTTGGCGAAGGTGCCGCGCATCATCACCTCGTGGTTGCCGCGGCGCGCGCCGTAGGAGTTGAAGTCCGCCTGGCTGACCTGGTGCTCGCTGCAGGTATTCGCCGGCCGGCGAGGTCTTGCGGATGTTGCCGGCCGGGCGAGATGTGGTCGGTGGTGATCGAGTCGCCGAAGATCGCCAGGATGCGGGCCTCGACGATGTCGGTGACCGGCGTCGGGCGTCCATCGACATGCCCTCGAAGTAGGGCGGGTTCTGCACGTAGGTCGAGCCCATCTCCCAGGCGTAGGTCTGGCCGCCGGCGACCTTGATCGCCTGCCAGTTCTTGTCGCCCTTGAAGACGTCGGCGTAGCGGGCTGGCGAACATCTCCTCGGTCACCACCTTGCGCTGGATCTCGGCGATCTCGCTCGTTGGTCGGCCAGATGTCCTTGAGGAAGACGGCCTTGCCGCCCTTGCCCTGGCCGAGCGGCTCGGTGGCGAGGTCGATCAGCATCGAGCCGGCCAGCGCGTAGGCGACCACCAGCGGCGGCGAGGCCAGGTAGTTGGCGCGCACGTCGGGGTTCACCCGGCCTTCGAAGTTGCGGTTGCCGGAGAGCACCGAGACGGCGACCAGGTCGCCGTCCTGGACCGCCTCGGAGATCGGCTCGGCGCAGCGGGCCCGGAGTTGCCGATGCAGGTGGTGCAGCCGTAGCCGACCAGGTTGAAGCCCAGGGCGTCGAGGCGGCTTGGTCAGGCCCGGCCTTGGCCAGGTAGTCGGTGACCACCTGCGAGCCGGGGGCCAGCGAGGTCTTCACCCACGGCTTGACCTTCAGGCCCTTGGCGCACGGCCTTCTTGGCCACCAGGCCGGCGGCGATCAGCACGCTGGGGTTGGAGGTGTTGGTGCAGGAGGTGATGGCGGCGATCACCACGTCGCCGTTGCCGAGGTCGTAGCTCGCGCGCCTTCGACCGCGACGCGGGCCGGCACGCTGTCCTCGGCCTTGCCGAACTCGCCGGCCAGGGCCGCGCTGGAAGGCGGCGGCGGCGTCGGTCAGCAGCACCCGGTCCTGCGGGCGCTTGGGCCCGGCCAGGGAGGGCAGCGACGGTGGCGAGGTCGAGCTCCAGCGTGTCGGTGAACACCGGATGCTCCGATGCCGGGCTCGAGCCACAGGCCCTGTTCCTTGGCGTAGGCCTCGACCAGCGCGACGCGCTCGGGCGTCGCGGCCGGTGGCGGCGAGGTAGTCGATGGTCGCGCGGGTGACCGGGAAGAAGCCGCAGGTGGCGCCGTATTCGGGGGCCATGTTGGCGATGGTCGCCTGGTCCTCGATGGTCAGGCTGGCCAGGCCCGTCGCCGAAGAATTCGACGAACTTGCCGACCACGCCCTTCTTGCGCAGCATCTGGGTGACGGTCAGCACCAGGTCGGTGGCCGTCGCGCCTTCCGGCAGGGCGCCGGTCAGGTGGAAGCCGATGACCTCGGGGATCAGCATCGGGATCGGCTGGCCGAGCATGGCCGCCTCGGCCTCGATGCCGCCGACGCCCCAGCCGAGCACCGACAGGCCGTTGACCATGGTGGTGTGGCTGTCGGTGCCGACCACGGTGTCGGGATAGGCCACGGCGTCGCGCCGTCGGCGTCGGCGTCGGTCCAGACGGTCTGGGCGAGGTATTCCAGGTTCACCTGGTGGCAGATGCCGGTGCCGGGCGGCACGACGCGGAAGTTGTTGAAGGCCGAGGAGCCCCAGCGCAGGAAGCGGTAGCGCTCGACGTTGCGCTCGTATTCGCTGTCGACGTTCTCGCCGAAGGCCTTGGGGGTGCCGAAGTAGTCGACCATCACCGAGTGGTCGATGACCAGGTCGACCGGGTTCAGCGGATTGATCTTCTCCGGATCGGCGCCGAGCGCGGCCATGCGCGTCGCGCATGGCGGCGAGGTCGACCACCGCCGGCACGCCGGTGAAGTCCTGCATCAGCACCCGCGCGGGGCGGAAGCTGATCTCGTGCTCGACCTTGCCCTTGTTGTCGATCCAGGCGGCGAGCGCCTTCAGGTCGTCCTTGCGGCGTGACGCGACGCCGTCCTCGTTGCGCAGCAGGTTCTCCAGCAGCACCTTCATGGAGACCGGCAGGCGCGAAATGCCGGCAAGGCCGGCTTCCTCGGCGGCCGCGAAGGCTGTAATAGGCGTAGGTCTTGTCGCCGACCGTCGAGGTCGCGGCGGGTGTTCAGGCTGTCGATGGACGCCATGATGGGGAGATCCTTTCTCTGTTCGAGGCCGCCCGAAAATCGGTTCGGAGGATCGCGCGCATGATCGGGCCGGACACACAGCGTCCGGCCCGCGCGGCGTCGGTCCCCGTGCGGCCGCGCGTTTCATAGACCCCGCGCAGCGTCGCGCGTCCATGCGCGGCGGCCCGCTCGCCTGGCTGCAGACGCCGGCGCCTGGCCAGCGCTCGATGATCATCGCGCTTGACATCGCAGAATCTCGCGGTGCAGCGCGGCGAGCGGCGTGCTGTTCGAGGGCTGTCGACCTGACGCCTGGCGGCCGGCGAGGCGGTGGCGCTGGTCGGGCGCCAACGGCGCGGGCAAGACCAGCCTGCTGCGCGCCGTGGCCGGGCTGATCCGGCCGCTGACGGGGCGATGTGCGGTTTTCGGGGCGCGGCGGGCGACCTGGAGGCGGACGAGGCGCGACGGTTGCACTGCCACCTGCTCGGCCACCAGGACGGGCTGAAGACCGCCCGGACGGCGCGGGAGGAGCTGGTGTTCCAGGCGCGGCTGGACCGGCGGCGACGCCGCCTCGGCGCTCGCGGCCGCCGAGCGGCTGGGACTGACCCGGCTGCTCGACCTGGAGGTGCGGCGGCTCTCGGCCGGCCAGCGCCGGCGCCTGGCCCTGGCGCGGCTGCTCGCCGCGCCGCGGCCGCTGTGGCTGCTGGACGAGCCCCTGGCGCCGCTCGACGCCGCGTCGCGCACCCTGTTCGGCGAGATGATGGCCGAGCACCTGGCCGGCGGCGGCCTGATCCTGGCGGCGGTGCACGATCCCCTGCCGATCGCCGGCCGCGCGCCGTCGAGGTCGGGGCGTGAGTCGCCTGGATCGCGGCTGCTTGCGGCGCGAGCTGGCGCTGGCCTGGGGCCGCGGCGGCGGCCGCTGCTGGCGCTGGGCTTCTACGCCGGCGTGGCCACCCTGCTGCCGCTGGCCGTCGGGCCGGACCCGCAGCGGCTGGCGGCCGTGGCGCCGCGGCGCGGCCTGGGTCGGGCTGGCGCTGGCCAGCCTGCTGTCGCTGGAGCGGCTGTTCGAGCGCGACTTCGAGGACGGCGCGCTCGATCTGCTGGCGCTGGGCCCGCTGCCGCTGGAAGCTGGTCGCGGCGGTCAAGTGCCTGGCCCAGTGGCTGGCCACCGGCGCGCCGCTGGCGCTCGCCGCGCCGCTCGGCGGCCATCGCCCTGGGCGCGCCGCCGCGCGCCGCGCCGCTGATCGTCGCCGTGCGCCGCTGCTGGGCGGCCTGGCCTTCGCCTTCGTCGGCGGCATCGGCGCGGCCCTGGCTCTGGCCAGCCGGCGCGGCGGCGTGCTGATCGCGGTGATCGTGCTGCCGCTGCTCGCGCCGCCGGTGATCTTCGGCGGCGCGGCCCTGCACGCGTTTCGAGCCGGCCTGACCTGGACCACCGGCCTGGCGCTCCTGTCGGCCTATGCCGCTCGCGGTCGTCGCGCTCGCGCCGTTCGCCATGGCGGCCGCCTGCCGCAACGCGCTATCTTAGGCCCACTGGAGGCCAACGGCGCCTGGCCCGACGGATGCCTCGAGACTGGCTGGCCCGCGCTGTCCGAAACCGAGCCGCCGCGCACCAGCAACCGAAGGGCCCGGTCCGGTGGCGATCGGGACGCCGGCGCCGACACTCCTGTTCCAGCTTTGGCGTGAACTTCCCACATTCAGGCGACATTCATCATGGTCGGGCCAAATGGCATTTACAGACTGGAGTCCTCCCATGAAATTTTCCTCGTTGCGTCTTTCGATGATCGCCGGCCTGGCTCTGCCGTTGGCGATCGCCGGCGCCAGTTCCGCTCAAGGCCAGTTCAGCGGCCCACCCCCGGGGCCGCCGGGTCCGAATGGCGCGCCGCCGTCGCAGCCGCCGATGTCGCAGGCTCAATACATGAGCCAGACCCTGCGGTTGCGGCCGGATCAGAATGGCGCCCTGCAAGCCTTCCTGGCCGCCGTCGCGGCGCCTCAGGGACTTCAGGAGCGCATGCGCGCCGAGGACGAGCGGATGGGCGCCCTGCCGACGCCGCAGCGGCTCGACATGATGTTGTCGCGGATGGACGAGTCGCGGGGAATGATGGTGGCGCGCATCGCGGCCACCAAGCGTTTCTACTCCCAGTTGACACCGGAGCAGCAGCGCATCTTCGACCAGATGGGCGCGCCGCGCGGCCCCTCGCAACGCTAGCGGCGAGATCGCGACGACCCTCCCCCCGGCGCGGGGAACGCGCTAAGGAAGGGGCATGTTGACCAGCCTCGCCAATCCGCAACGCTTCATGGCGTTCTCACGCTGGGCGACGCCGGTGCTCGGCGTCGCCGGCGGCGTGCTGATCGTCGTAGGACTGGCCATGGGCGCGGCGGCCCCGCCCGATTACCAGCAGGGCGAGACGGTGCGGATCATGTTCGTGCACGTGCCCGCGGCCTGGGTGGCGATGCTGGCCTACGGCTGTCTCGGCGGCGCGAGCTTCTTCTCGCTGGTGTTCAGGCACGCCCTGGCCGACGCCGCGGCCAAGGCGGCGGCCCCGCTCGGGGCGGCGTTTACCTTGATGGCCCTGGTCACCGGTTCGCTGTGGGGGCGGCCGATGTGGGGAACATGGTGGGTCTGGGACGCGCGACTGACCTCGGTTCTGGTGCTGTTCCTGCTGTTCATCGGTTATATCGCGTTGCGCTCCAGTATCGACGACGAGGCCAAGGCCGGGCGCGCCGGAGCGATCCTGGCCCTGGTGGGCCTGGTCAATCTGCCGATCATCAAATTTTCCGTCGACTGGTGGAACACCCTGCATCAGGGCGAGTCGATCTTCCGGGCCGGCGGACCAACTCTGGCGACGGTGTATCTCATTCCCCTGGCGATCACCGGGGCCGGCTATTCGGCGGCGTTCGGGGCCTTGTGGCTCGAACGAACCCGCTCCGAGGTCTGGCGCCGGCGGGCGGCCAGCCAGGCGCTGCGGGCGGCTCTGGCATGAGCGTCCTGGCCGGGTTCGCCGGGAAATACGCCGCCTTCATCTGGCCGGCCTACGGCGTGTGCGCCCTGCTGTTCGCCTTGATGATCGTCGATACTCTGGCGCGCGCGCGCCATTGGCGGCGGGAAGCGCAGCGTGGAGATGCCGGGCGGAAAGATGGCCGCCCGGAAGACTAGTCGGCTGGCGAGCGGATCTCCGCCGATGATGGAGCCGCCCGCTTCCGGTGGCAAATCCGTCCGGGGCGAGGCCGTGCGGCCAGCGCGCTGGCGGGCGGTGCTGGCGAACGCCGCGACTCTGCTTCCCTGGCGGTGGAGCCGACGCAGGGTCGGCGGCGGCACTCCGCCCATGACGCCCGAGGAATTCGACGCCGCCGAGCCGGGTCGCGGCCGCGCCGCCACCGCGCCGTGGCTGATCCCGCCGCGCGGCTGGAAGGACATCCTATGGCGGACCCAGGGCGAGATCGGCCGCGCCCGGTTGCCGCTGCTGGCGGCAGGCGTCACCTTCTTCCTGTTGCTGGCGACATTTCCCGCCATCGCCGCCTTCGTCGCGCTGTATGGCATGTTCACCGACGTCGCGATGGTCGAGCACCATTTCGCCAGCATCTCGGACCTGCTGCCGCGCGACGCGGTGCACGTGATCAGCGAGGAGATGGTTCGCGTCACGCGGCAGCACAACAGCACGCTCGGCGTGACCTTTCTGGTCACGACGCTGATTTCCGTGTGGAGCGCCAACGCCGGGATGAAGGCCTTGTTCGATGGCGTCAACATCGCCTACGACGAAGTCGAGAAGCGCTCCTGGCTGCGGCGGACGCTGTTCACCTATTTCGCGACGCTGGCCGGTCTGCTGTTGCTGACGACGCTGACCGTGGGAGCGGTGTCGGTTCCCATGGCCGCGCCGGGCCTGGGGGTGCGTGATGCTGCGCCTGTGGTGGCCGCCGGTGCGATGGCTGACGGTCTATCTGGCCGCGGCCGGCGGTATTTTCGCTGATCTATCGCTACGGCCCCAGCCGCACGGCTGGCGCACTGGCGCTGGGTGGCCCCGGGCGGCGCGGCCGGGGCGGCGATGTGGATGGGCGGGTCGGTGATCTATACCTGGGGCCTGGACCATTTCGCGCATTTCGGCGTCACCTATGGTTCGCTGGGGGCGATTCTGGGCCTGATGCTATGGTTGTGGTTTTCCTCGATGGCCGTGCTGGTCGGTGCCGAACTCAACGCCGAGATCGAACACCAGACGGCCCAGGACACCACCGTCGGCGGGCCGCGGCCGCTCGGAGAGCGGGGCGCGGTCATGGCCGATACCGTCGGCAAGGCCTCGCCGCCCGTTCCTCCCTGCCCTTGGAGAGGACCGGCCGAGGGCCAGCGCGGGAAAAGGCGAAATTCTCCGGAACTCGGGCCTCGCGGTTCTCCACCCGACGGCTTCGCCGCCTCGCCATAAGGGGAGGGAGGAATGACTCCGCGTCAGCCGAAGCTTTCCTCCAGACTGGCGAGACGCGCCGCTTCGTCTTCGGCGATCAGCGGCTCGATGACGTCGTCCAGAGCCTCGCCCTCGATGACCTTGGGCAGATTGTAGAGCGTGAGATTGATCCGATGGTCGGTCACCCGTCCTTGCGGGAAATTATAGGTGCGGATGCGCTCCGAGCGGTCGCCGGAGCCGACCTGGCTCTTGCGCGACTGCGAACGTTCAGCGTCCAGCGCCTCGCGCTTCTGCTCGTAGAGACGGGCCTTGAGCACCTTCATCGCCCGCGCGCGGTTCTGGTGCTGTGACTTTTCCGACGACGTGACGACGATGCCGCTGGGCATATGGGTGATGCGCACCGCCGAATCGGTCTTGTTGACATGCTGGCCGCCGGCCCCGCTGGAGCGATAGGTGTCGATACGGATGTCGGCGTCGTTGATCTCGATCTCGACGTCTTCGGGCTCGGGCAGCACCGCCACCGTGGCGGCCGAGGTGTGGATGCGGCCCTGCGCCTCGGTCGCGGGCACCCGCTGGACGCGATGCACGCCGCTCTCGAATTTCAGCCGCCCGAACACGCCCTCGCCGCCGATCGAGGCGATGATCTCCTTGTAGCCGCCGGCGTCGCCCTCCGAGACGCTGTCGATCTCCACCTTCCAGCCACGGCCCTGGGCATAGCGCTGGTACATCCGGAACAGATCACCCGCGAACAGGGCGGCCTCGTCGCCGCCGGTTCCGGCCCGGACTTCCAGGATCGCCGAGGCGTTCTCGTCGGCGTCGCGCGGCGCGAGCAACAGGGCCACGTCGCGCTCCAGGTCGGGCAGTCGCCGTCGAGCCGCTCGATATCCTCGCGCGCCAATGCCGCCATTTCGGCGTCGTCCGCCTCGCAGCATCTCGTCCAGGTCGGCGCGTTCGGCTCGCGCAGTTCGGCCAGGTCGCTGAACGGCTTCGGCGATCGGCCTCAGCTCGGCATATTCCTTGCCCAGTCGGACGATCTCCGCGCCCTCGCGAGGCCGCGCCCATGCGCGCCTCGACTTCGCGGAAGCGATCGAGCACCTGATCGAGTCGGGCCTGGGGGAGATGCACGCGCGGTGCGCACCTTTGAAATGACAAACGGGGCGCTCATCTAGCGCGGCGACCGGCCAAGGTCACGTGGCGTTCATAAAGTGGGCTTGTCTGACGCGGCGGCGCCTTCAATAAGCGCCTACCCTACTCATATATCCACGGGCCCCGACTTTCTGCGGGTCCGATCTCTTCCAAAGGAACACTCCTCCATGGCCGAAGCCTATATCGTCGCCGCCGCCCGCACCGCCGGAGGCCGCAAGGGCGGCAAGCTCGCCGGCTGGCATCCGACCGACCTGGCCGGCCAGGTGCTCGACACCCTGATCGATCGCACCGGCGCCGACCCGGCCATGATCGAGGACGTGATCATGGGCTGCGTCGGCCAGGCCGGCGAACAGTCCAACAACGTCGCGCGCGGCGCGGTGCTGTCCTCGAAGCTGCCCGAGAGCGTGCCGGCCACCAGCGTCGATCGCCAGTGCGGCTCGTCGCAGCAGGCGCTGCACTTCGCCGCCCAGGCGGTGATGAGCGGCACCCAGGACATCGTCATCGCCGCCGGCGTCGAGAGCATGACCCGGGTGCCGATGGGCACGCCGGTGATCCTGCCGATGAAGGCGGGCCTCGGCACGCCGATGAGCCCGGCCCAGCAGAAGCGCTACCCCAACATCCAGTTCAGCCAGTTCATGGGCGCCGAGATGGTCGCCAAGAAATACAAGCTGAACCGGGAGCAGCTCGACGAATTCGGCTTCCGCAGCCATCAGCGCGCGATCGCCGCCACTCAGGCCGGCGCGTTCAACGACGAGATCGTGCCGATCGAGATCACCGACGCCGAGGGCGCCACGTCGCTCCACACCAGCGACGAAGGCATCCGCTTCGAGGCCAGCCTGGAGGCCATGCGCACCGTCAAACTGCTGCAGGAAGGCGGCCAGCTGACCGCGGCCACCTCCAGCCAGATCTGCGACGGCGCGTCCGGCGTGATGGTCGTCAGCGAAGCCGGCCTCAAGCGGCTGGGCCTCGAGCCGATGGCCCGCATCCACCACCTGACCCTGATCGGCGGCGACCCGGTGATCATGCTCGAAGCGCCGATCCCGGCGACCCTGCGCGCCCTGGAGAAGACCGGCATGTCGATCGACGACATCGATCTGTTCGAGGTCAACGAGGCCTTCGCCTCGGTGCCGGTGGCGTGGCTGCAACAGACCGGCGCCGATCCCGACAAGCTCAACGTCAACGGCGGCGCCATCGCGCTGGGCCATCCGCTGGGCGCCTCGGGCACCAAGCTGATGGCGACCCTCATCCACGCCCTGAAGGCCCGCGGCAAGAAGTGGGGCCTGCAGACCATGTGCGAAGGCGGCGGCCTCGCCAACGTGACGATCATCGAGCGTCTGTAGAGAGCTCTTCCTCCCTCCCCTTCATGGGGAGGGTGGCTTGCAGCCCTTGCGACAAGACGGGTGGGGAACGCCGCCGCCGCTCAGGTCCACCCGGTGATCAACCGAGACATTGACGAGCCGTCGGGGTTCCCCACCCTGACGGCTTCGCCGTCTGTCCCTCCCCATGAGGGGAGGGAGGAAATCTCCCATGCCCTTCATCGCCACCGTCCTGACCATGTTTCCCGAGGCCTTCCCCGGACCGCTCGGCGTTTCGCTGATCGGCACGGCGTGGCGGGAGCGGGGGCTATGGGGGTTGGAAACGGTGGACATCCGGGCGTTTTCCAACGATAAGCGCGGCTTTCTCGACGACACCCCCGCCGGGGGCGGCCCGGGACAGGTGATGCGGGCGGACGTGATCGCCTCGGCGCTCGACAGCGTCGAGACGAATGGGCGTCCACTCTTGTATGTGAGCGCTCGCGGGCGTCCGCTCACCCAGGCCAGGGTCAAGGCCTGGGCGGCGGGGTCCGGCCTGGTCGTCCTGTGCGGGCGGTTCGAGGGCGTGGACCAGCGTGTGCTCGATGCGCGCGGGTTCGAGGAGGTCAGCGTCGGGGACGCGGTGCTCGCCGGTGGCGAGGCGGCGGCCCTGGTGCTGATCGAGGCGTGCGTACGGCTGTTGCCCGGAGTGCTGGGCGAAGCCGGCAGTTTGAGTGACGAGAGTTTCGAGAACGATCTTCTCGAGCATCCGCAATATACCCGCCCGCGGACGTTCGAGGGACGCGAGATACCCGAGGTTCTGCTTTCCGGCCACCATGGCGAGGTGGCCAGGTGGAAGGCGGCGCAGAGGGAGCAGACGACGCGGGAGCGGCGGCCGGATCTCTGGGCGGCGCATCTCGCCAATCAACAGGCAAAGGGCGACAAAGCCCAGTAATCAAGGAGTTATGCGTTATGAACGTGATCCAGGAACTCGAGAAGGAAGAGGCCGACCGCCTTCTCGCCGGCAAGAAGATTCCCGTCGTTCCAACCCGGCGACACCGTGCGCGTCAACGTGAAGATCAAGGAAGGCGAGCGCGAGCGCGTCCAGGCCTATGAGGGCGTGTGCATCGCCCGCTCCGGCGGCGGGCTGCAGGAGAACTTCACCGTCCGCAAGATCAGCTTCGGCGAAGGCGTCGAGCGGGTATTCCCGGTGATGTCGCCGATGATCGAATCCATCGAGGTCAAGCGCCGCGGCGTCGTGCGGCGCGCCAAGCTCTATTACCTGCGCGACCGTCGCGGCAAGTCGGCCCGGATCGCCGAGCGCTCGACGGCCCGCACCGGTGAGGCCGCCTCCGACAGCGAATCCTGACCCTGGCGACGGCCGCCACCTGAAATCGGCGGCGGCCTGGAGCCGGGGCAGAATACGCGCTACGGTCAAGGCCCAGTCGCCGGGGCCGAGCCGTGAAGACCCTGACCGTCCGGACCGCCGCGATCGCGGCCGCCTATCTGGTCACGGCGGTGGCGATGGTGACGGCGATCGCGGTCCTGCGGCGCCTGCTGCCCGCCGGCGCACTCGATGACGCCCTCGGCTTCTTTCTGATCGCTTCGCTGGCCGCCGGGCTCGAACCCGGCACGGCGCGCGCCGCGGCGCTGCAATCCGCGACGATGTCGAAACCCGATGGCGTGCTGGGCGCCAGCACCGTGAAGGCCGTGATCGCTTCAGCGATCCTGGCGGCGGTGTGGAAATTCGCCGATGTTGGCGCGAGCCTGGCCTTGATCTCGCTGACGCCCCTGGCGACGGTGGCCGGATTCTGGGCGACGGACATGAGAGTCGGGCTCGATCTTCGGGGTCGGCACGCCGCCGGCGGTCTGGCTCAAGCAAGGCAGCCTTGCCGGCGGCGTGGTTATCCTCGCCGCAGCGGTCGCATTGGGAGCTCCATTGTGGGCGGCCATCCTGGTTTCCACACTGCCGAGGCTGCTGCTGGCGTGGCTGGTCGGCGGATGGATGAGAGAGGACCACGGACGTGGCCGCTTCGAGGCGGTCGCGGCGCGACTGTCCGACCGCCGCTGGTTGGATTTCGCCGGCGTGTCCGCCCTGGCGGCGGCCGGCGGTTCGCTGGACCGGCTGCTGGCGCTGCGGCTTCTGCCGGCGGCGACCTATGGCGGCTATTACCTGCTCTATGAGCTGTTCAGCCGATTCTGGCTGATCCCGTACCTCATAACGCCGATCCTGTTTGCCCGCGTCGTCGGCGGCCAGGACGAGGCTGCACTGATCCGGGGGGCCTGGCGCCTGACCGCGGGCGCGGGCGCCCTGTTCGTCGCCGGCGTCGCGGTCATCACGGCGTTCGCGCCCAATCTGCTCGGCCGCTGGCTGGGAGGCGAGCTTGGAATGGCGCCGGTCGCCTTCGCCGCCGCCATTGTCCTGGCCGCCTTCACTCAGCTGCGAGTCGTCGAGCTACAGGGCCGGGGCGCCGCGCGACGCGCCCTGGCGGTGACCTTCCTGGGCGCCCTGGTCGCGGGATCGGCCTTCTCGATCGGTCTGGCCGCGTTCGGCCTTGCTGGACTGCTTTGGGCCTGGCTGGTGAAATCGGTGGTGGAATTGGCCGCCGCCTTGGCGGGAGGACGCAGCGGCGATGCACGCCAACCGCTGTAGCTGCCAAACCCGTGAGACGCCGGCGCCCATGTTCGAGATCGCCGATCCCGACTCGCCGTCACCACTCTGGATGATGCGTTGCCCGGCCTGCGGGTCGCTGTTTCCGGATGCTTGGCCAGGCGCCGCCGGCGCGTATGAGAGATATTACACACTGGCCTCACCGCCGAGCGGCTGGCGACGGGTCGCGCAGCGGCTCGCCGAATTCACCCGTCGCGACTATCTCGACCGGCGAACGCCGCTCGGCGCGCGGCGGCTGCTCGACTATGGCTGTGGCGATGGCCGATATCTGCGGCGTATGGCCGGGCAGGGACGCACCTGTTTCGGAGTCGAGGCGATGCGGGTCGCGGGCGGCGTGAGCGCTTGGACGTGGTTGGACGCCGGCGAGATCGCCGAGGCGGGCTCCTTCGACTGGATCACCCTCGGGCATGTTCTCGAGCATCTGGACGATCCGGCCGCTGTCGTCGGGATGCTGCGTGGCTGTCTCTCGAGCGGGGGTGGGATGTGGATCGCCACCCCGAATGCCCGCAGCTTCATCATGGCGATCGCCGGGGGTTGGTCGCGCGATGTCGATTATCCACGTCACCGCGAAATCTTTTCCCGAGCCGGCATCGAGCAGCTGGCGGCAAAGGCGGGCCTCACCCTGGTCTGGCTGTCTCCGCCCCGCCTCAATGCGGTGTTCAACATGCTGTCGACGTTGGCCATCCTCAGAGGGGCGCGCAGCGGCTCGTTCAAGATGGCCCATCTGGTCGTGGCGACCCTTCGCCACCTGTTCCTCGACCGTGCCCGGCGCGATCGAGACTCCCCCGAACTGGTGGTCCTGCTGCGGCTCAGGTCTCCGACGACGCCGGCAACGCAGGCGACGCCTCCGTATCCGGCTCGATCATCCGGTCCGGGAGTCCGATGTTGACGATCGGCGTCGAATTGGCCAGCGCTATGCCTTTGGCGCGCATGTCCGGGACGATCTGGAACAACAACTCGCTACGCACCCTATAGGCCGCGCGCGGCGAGGCGACATAGGCAAAGGCGCTGAATTCCAGCGCCCCATCGCGTACGTCGCTGAGGAAGACCGCCGGCGCCGGCTGGGCGAGGATTTCGCCATGCGCCTTGAGCCGAGCCAGCATCAGCGCGCGCATCGCTTCGGGATCGATATCGCCATCGGTACGCAGGATGATCCGTACCCGTCCGATCGTGCCGGCATGGGTGACATTGCGCACGGTCTTGGAAATCAGGTCGGAGTTGGGCACGATCAATGTCGAGCGGTCCATCATCTCGATCTCGGTGGCGCGGATGTTGATCGCCTTCACGTCGCCCTCCAGATCGCCGATGGCGATCCAGTCGCCGACCTTGACCGGCCGCTCCACCAACAGGATCAGTCCTGAGACGAAATTGTTGATGATCGCCTGCAAGCCGAAGCCGATCCCGACCGACAGGGCGCTGGCAAACAAGGCGATCTGGCTGAAGCTCAGTCCCAGATAGGCAAAGGTGAACAGGATGGCGACGATCACGCCGCCGTAGCTGACCGCCGCCGCCAGCGAGGTGCGCACGCCGACATCCATGTGGGTGTGCGGCAGGTAGCGGATCTCCAGCCAGCCTCGGACGGCCGCGGGTGAACAGCAGGCCGACCACGAACAGAGCCACGGCGCCCAGCACCGCTCCCGGCGAGATCGCGACCTGGCCGATATGCAGCACCCAGCTCGTCGCGGTGATCCGCCCGACGATGTCGTCCGCGCTGGCCCCGAACGGCGCCAGGATCGATGTCCAGCCCAGCAGCAGCAGGCCCAGGCGGAACAGGCCCGAGAGCAGCACGCCCACCTGCCGCAGGGCGCCGTCGGAGAGGCCGATCGCCGCCCTGACCGCCCGACCCACCGGTCCGTCCGGCGACAGCAGGGCGGGGAACAGTTCGTCGGCAACGCGAAGCAGCAGGAAGATCGCCGCCAGCACCGAGCCGATCCAGATCGTCTCGTGCATCATGAAGGTCGCGAGCGCCAGGAAGCCGGTCAGCACCGCGCCCGCGGCGGATGCCAGCGCCAGCCACGCCGCCAGAGCCGCGATCACCCACGGTAGGCGGGAGCGCACCTGGGCGGCGCCCTCGTCGCGCGCCAGATGCTCGGTCCTCACCCGTCCGACCATCGCCAGCGCGCCTCCCACCGCGGCGATCTCCAGGACCAGGGTCCCGCAATCGACCGCTATGGAGGTCGGCAGGCTGGCGGCGAAGATGGAGTTCATACCGGCGGTCAGGCTGGCGATACCCGCGGCGACGCCGATGACCGCGGGAAACCGCGCCAGCCTCGCCACCACCGGATCTGGTAGCGGCGCGAGGCGCCACTCCGGCCGGGTCGGCGAGAGCACCGCGCGTGCCCAGGCCGCGCAGCAGGGCGACGAACACCACCACCCGGATGGTCAGACTGGCGGCTTCGTGGAATTCGGGGGTCAGCGAGTCGGTGAGCGCGCCCCGCAAGACGAGACCAGCCGCCAGAGGAGTCAGCGTCGCGACGAGCACTCGCCAGAGCGCGAGCAACGACTTGCGCAGATCGCTGGGCGGCGGGGGGCCGGCGGTGGCCCGGCGGTAGCCGGCGCGGTTTAGCCAAGCTCGCGCGGGGCCGACCAGGAAAATGGCGAGAAGCGCCGCGACGATCCAATAGGCCAGTTGCGCGGTCGACCGTGCGCTGACGACGATCTGGCGGGTCTCCTCGCCGATCGCCTTCGCCAGGCGCGACAGGTCGGCGGGCGCCGCGGCGACGAAATCGCGCCACAGCGTAGGATCGAGTACCGATCGGCTCTGGGTCCATAGGCGCGCCGCGAAATTGGCGCGAAGCTGGTCGGCGAGGAATTTGGCGCCCTGGCTGGCCTCGACATCGAGCAAGCGGGCCTGTTTGATCTCGGAATCGACCTGGGCATGGTAGCGGGCAAGGCTGCGCCGCGTCGCGGCGTTTTCCGGGTCCTCCGGCGGCTGGCTCGGTCCGGGCGGTGGGCCCAGTTGCGCCAGGCGCGCGTCGCAATCCGCCAGCCGCGGTGTCAGATCGCCGATCGCTCCGGCGATCCGCGCCTGCAGCGCGGGAATTGTCGCCAGGCGAGTCTTCAGATCGCTGTCGCCCAATCGTTTGCCGTGAGCCTGGCTGAGCAGGGTGTGCAGATCCGCCTGCGCCTGGTCCACTATCGTGGCGTCGGCGGCGAGGCCGTCGGCCGTCCCCGGCAGAACAGGCGGCGACTGGGTCGCGGGCCACACGAGCGCGGGCGTGGCCAGCGCCACGCAGACTGCCGCCAGCGCGAACCATCGGATCGAACTCCGTCCAGGGCGCGACGCATGCCTCATTCGCTAGGCGCCGCTCGCCTCCGCATAGACCGCGATCTCGAAGTCGCGGACCAGATCCATCGTCGCCGGATCGCCGAACGGAAAGATTTGCGTGAGGATCAATCCCGCGCGGTCGGACGCCGGGTCGATCCAGTAGTGGGTGTTGGCCAGGCCGGCCCACGCGAGGCTGCCGGCGGCCCGGCCGCCGGGGCGTGGTTCGGGGTTGATCATAAAGCCCAGCCCCCAGCCGGTTTTCATGTCCGGGAACAGATCGAACGGCAGGCTCATGTGCGGCATGACGCTGCCGAGCGCGCCGGCGCGCAGGTCGGCGATGTGATTGCGCGCCATCAGGTCCACTGTTTCGGGCTTCAGGATGCGGACTCCCCGCAGCGAACCGCCGCCGAGGACCATGCGCAGGAAGCGCATGAAGTCGCCGCCGACGCCGACCAGGCCGCCGCCGCCCGACTGGAACTCCGAGGCGGCCATCGCCGCGGCCATCGAAGGAATCGTTGCGACCGCCCCATCCGCCATGCGCGCATGCAGGCTTGCCGCACGCGTCGGGTCGGGGACGAACCCCGTGTGCGCCATGCCGAGCGGCCCAAGGACATGTTCGGTGAAATAGGCTCCGAGCGCCTGGCCGGACGCGGCCTCGACCGCCAGGCCGACCCAATCGGTGCTCATGCCATATTCCCAGCGCTCGCCGGGGTCGAACAGCAGAGGGGCGGCGAGCCAGGCATGCGAATTGACGGTCGGCGGACCATCCGGTCCCCGGGCTCGCAACAAATCGCCGTTCATGAAGTCGTAGCCGAAACCGGCGGTGTGAGTCAGCAGGTGGCGCAAGGTGATTGCGCGCGTGGCGGGACGGGTCAGCGGCGCGCCGCTCGCGTCGAAGCCGGCGAGCACACGGGGCTGAGCCAGGGCAGGAAGCAGGCTGCCGATCGGTGCGTCTAGATCGAGCCGCCCCTGTTCGACCAGTTGCATGGCGGCGACCGATGTCACCGCCTTCGTCATCGAAAACAACGCGAATTCGGTATCGAGACTCATCGGTGTGGGATCGTCGGCGCCGCGGGTCCCGAACGCCCTTTCGAAGATGACGTCTTCCCGACTGCCCACCAACGCCACCGCGCCAGGCAGGCGGGATTTATCCAGTCCGGCGATGATCGCCGTGTCGATCGCGCTCATCGTCGTTTCCTCTGTCCCGCTTCTGTCGTCTTCGTGCAAAAGACTTCGCTTCGGTCAAGCCGCCGGCTGGGGGCCGATGTCGATGCGACGACATCCCTTCGCAAGGCGGCAACCCGGTTCAGGTCTTGGCTCCGTAGCTCGCCGCCATTCCGGCGCGTACGTCCTGTTGCACCCCGTACTGCGGGAAGGGATAGCGGAATCCGTTCCGGCTCAACGCCCGCATGCCCTCGATCGCCTTGGCCAGATAGTCCGGCGGCGTCGCCATCAGCATTTCCTCGTCGAGCACTCCGCCATAGCGACGCTCGGCGAAACAGGGAATCGACAGGCTCGGCGTCCGGGTGGTCAGCGCCCTCCCCCACGAATCGGCGCAGGCCGATTCGCCGACCACGCTCCAGTCGAACCGTTTGTACCCGGACCACTGCAGGCCGTTGATGAAATACATCATCGCGCCGGGGGACGCGTAGAACAGCGCGATGTCCGGATCGGCCAGTTTGCCGGCGCCCAGGGGGCCGACCGCGATGGCTTCGTATCGGCCGTCGGGCACGCAATGCATGGCGGCCTGATGGGCCTTAGCGTCCGCGTCGCTGGAGAACCAGACGCTGCTCATGTGTTTGCCGGATTTCCAGTCGTCGGTCTTGGCGTTGCCCAGTCCGACCACCGCACGGCATTGGGCCCCGACCAGGTCGTCGCTGGTCACGCCCACCGTCCAGCCCAGCCGCGACGCCTGGCCGACGATCTGGTCCAGCGTGTGCACCGACTGGGGCCGGCGAACGCGTGGAATCGCCTCCATGTCCTCCCGCCGTTCGAACAGCTTCATCCCGAAGACGATGGTGCGCAACTTGAGCAGTTGCTCGAGTTCCGCCACCAGGCCAGGCCAGTCTCGCGCGGGCGTCGTCATGCCAGGAAACTCCGGACCTCGGCGACGAAATCATCCAGCCGATCATGGTGCACCCAATGGCCGGCGCGTTCGTAGGCGGAGACGCGGCCGTGGGCGAAATGTCCGAGGCGGCCGTCCTGCTCGGGGTCGGAGGCCCAGCTTTCCCTGCCCAGCACAAGCAGCGTCGGACAGGTGATGTTCGACCACAGCCGCCAAGTGTCCTCGGGCGTCAGATCGACCGGCGAGAACGAGCGCACATAGTTATCGAACTTCCAGCTGTAGGTGCCGTCCTCGTTCTGCATGACGCCGTGCACGGTCAGATAGCGCGCCTGCTCAAGGGAAAGATGGCTGTTTTCCCCCCGCATACGCGCGAGCGCCTCCCCAATCGAGGCGTACCGGCGCGGCAAGCGGCCGGCGAGAGCCCGCTCCTCTTCGATCCACCGGCGCATCCGTTCCTGAACCTTCAGTTCACCCCTCTTGGCGAGCATGGCCGGCGACGGTCCGAGACCCTCTATCGCCACCAGTTTTTCCACGTTCTCCGGGTAGACGCCGGCATAGCGCAGGCTGATCGCGCCGCCGAGCGAATGGGCGACGATACGGACAGGCGCGAGGTTCTGGCCGTGGATCAGTTGTGCGAGATCGTAGACGAAGGCGCTCATCGAATAGTCGCCGCTGGGCGAGTAAGCGCTGTCGCCGTGGCCGCGAAGATCGGGCGCGATGATGTGATAGTCGGATCTCAGCGCCTGCGCGACCCAGTCCCAATTGCGGCAATGGTCGCGACCGCCATGCAGCAAAATCAGCGGCGGCGCGCCGACGTTGCCCCAATCCACATAGTGCAGACGCAACCGCTGCGATATGAAGCTGTGCGACGTGGGACCGTGGCTGGGGGCGTGCATTGCGCCATCTAACCGAACCTGGGTCACATGAGCCAGGGCTGGCGGCGTTCGTCGGGGTTGACGAAGGCCTCCTGTTTTAACGATAGTCTTAACTATTGTTTCGAGGGCGCGCGGATGGCGAATTGGCGCAATTGGTCTGGAAGCGTGGTGGCTCACCCCTCGTCGGTGGTCCGCCCGCAGTCCGAGGACAAGGTTCGGCAATTGGTCAGGGACCATCCTAAGGTCCGAGTCACCGGCGCCGGGCATTCGTTCATGCCGCTGTGCGCCACCGAGGGGCTGCTGCTCGACCTTTCGGCGTTGGAAGGCGACATCGAAGTCGCCCCCGACCGGACGTCCGCCTGGGTCCCGGCGGGCATGAACCTCGCCGATCTGACCGAGCGGTTGTGGCGGCAAGGCCTTTCCCTGGCCAACCAAGGCGACGTTAATCCGCAGTCGCTGGCCGGGGCCATTTCGACAGGCACCCACGGCACCGGCGAAAGTCTCGGCAGCCTGTCCACCTTCGCCCAGGCTTTTCGGCTGATCGGCGGCGAGGGCGAAGTCATCGAGTGCGACGCGGGCCGGCGGCCGGAAATCTTTCAGGCGGCGCGGGTTTCTCTTGGCCTGACCGGCGTGATGACCCGGATCAAGATCAGCGTGGTCCCGGCCTTCCACCTGAAACAGAGGCTGTTCGGCCTGCCGATGGCGGAGGTTCGCGAGCGGCTGGACGACTGGGCGGCCGAAAGCAGGCATGTCGAGTTTTTTCAGTTCCCTTACTCCGATCGCGCCATGGTGAAGATCCTCGACCGCGTTCCGGCGCCGCGCAAAGAAACGCAAGTCGCCGACGATTTCGATGAAGCCGCCTTTCGTTTCGTCTGCGACCTCGGCCGGACCGCGCCGTTCGCCATCCCCATTCTGCAGCGTCTGATGGCCCGGATCGGGGGCGCCACTTCCGAAAGCACCGGTCCGGCCTATCAGGTCTACCCTTCCGATCGAGCCGTGCCGTTCGAGGAGATGGAATATGAGTTGCCGCGCGCCGTGGGCCTTGATGTCCTGAAGGAGGCGATCGGTCTGATCCGCCGCCGCAATCTGCCGGTGGCCTTCCCGTTCGAATTCCGGCTCATCGCCGGCGACGACATCTGGCTGAGCCCGTTCAACCGAGGTCCCTGCGCATCGGTGTCGATGCACCAGTATGCGCCGATGGATTGGCGAGGACCCTTCGAGGCCGTCGAGCCGGTGTTTCGCGCAGCCGGCGGCCGGCCGCATTGGGCCAAGCGCCACACCCTGACCGCTAGGGATGTCCAGGATCTCTATCCACACGCGGTGGACTTCGAACAGGCTCGCGTGCAGATCGACCCGAAAGGCAAGTTCGCCAACCCGCTGCTGAGTGAGCTGTTCGCGATCCAACCAAGAGCGAGGTCTCTTGCATGACGCAGCCCTGCGACGATCTCGCCCTACATGCCCACCTGATCGGCCGTCAGGGGGGGCGATCAGACCTGAACACGCCGGTTTTGGTGGTGGATATAGACACGCTCGACGCCAATATCGCCGCAATGGCGGCGTTCGCCCGCGAACGGGGACTCGCCCTGCGGCCGCACGCCAAGACCCACAAGTCGGCCGACATCGCGTTGCGGCAGATCGCCGCCGGCGCGGTCGGTGTCTGCGCCGCCAAGCTAGGGGAAGCCGAGGCGCTGGCGGCGGGCGGCGTTTGCGCCGTCCATATCACCTCGCCGGTGGTGAGCGGCCCGGCGATCGAGAGGTTGGTGCGACTTCAAGCCGTGCTTCCCGACCTGAGCGTGGTGGTAGACCATCCGGACAATGTCGCGGCACTGGCGGCGGCCGGGTTCGACTCACCGCTCAAGGTGTTCATCGATGTCGACCCGGGTATCCACCGCACTGGCGTCGCCTCGCCCGAGGCCGCCGTGGCTCTCGCCCGAACCATCGCGGCGTCACCCTGCCTGCGTCAGGCCGGCCTGCAGTTCTATTGCGGCGCCGAACAGCATATCCCGACCGCGGAAGCTCGTCGCGAGGCGCTGGTCGCGCGGAATACGACCCTCGCCGCCGTCATCGAGGCGATGACGTCATCCGGTTTTGCGCCCGCTATCGTCACCGGCGGGGGAACCGGCAGCTTCGCCATCGACGCCGAGCTCGGTCTGCTGACCGAACTGCAGGTCGGCAGCTATGTATTCATGGACGAAGACTATCTGGCTTGCGAGCCTGCGTCCGAGTCGCCCAGCTTTTCGCCATCGCTGTTTGTCGACACCCGGGTGGTCAGCGCCAACGCCGCCGGACTGGTGACGGTGGACGGCGGGGTCAAGGCGTTTTCCACGGACGTCAAGGCGCGCCCGCGGGTTGTCGCGGGCGGCCCCGGTGATGCGACATATGTTCCGATGGGTGACGAGCACGGCGCCCTGCTGCTGCCGGCGGACGGCGTCCGTCCACGGCTCGGCGCGGTGGTGACGTTCACGACGCCGCACTGCGATCCGACGGTGAACCTCTACGACAACTATCATCTGGTGCGGGGAAACACGCTGGTCGATATCTGGCCGGTGTCGGGCCGCGGCCGATCGCGCTGAGCGACGCCCCGAGCCCGTCAGGACTTGGCGCGTTCCAGATATGAGCCGTCCTCGGTCAGCACGATGATCTTGGCGCCCACCGCCAGATAGGGCGGCACCGTCGTGCGCACGCCATTGGACAGCAGCGCCGGCTTGTAGGACGACGACGCTGTCTGCCCTTTCACCGATGGCTCGGTCTCCACGATCTCCAGGGTGGCCGTTCTCGGCAGGTCGATTGCGATCGGCAGGTCGTTGTGGGTCGACAGGGTGACCGTCACTCCGTCCTGTAGATACGGCGCGGCCGAGCCGACGATATCGGGGCTGGCGGTGACCTGATCAAAGGTGTCGGGATTCATGAAATGGTACCCCTCGCCGTCCTGGTAGAGGAAGTTGTACGGACGGTCGTCCACCTCGGCGCGTTCGACCACTTCGGTGGTGCGGTAGCGTTCGGTGACCTTCACGCCGTCGGAGATCCGGCGCATGTCGAGCTGGGTCACCGGAGTGCCCTTGCCGGGGTGGATGTTCTCGGCGGTAAGGACGACATACAAGCGGCCGTCGAGATCGACGACGGCGCCCTTGCGGAGTGAACTGGCGGCGACTTTCAAGACATGACGTCCCTTTTTCCGGGGCCGTGAACGCGCTCGACGCGCGCGGCCCATTCGTTGCAAGCAGCCGATCTATAGCAATCCCCCCTTCATTAGCCAGAGGCGCCCGTGCCGACCGAAGAGACCTCGCGCTGGTGGTCGGCCCACCGCCACCAGGATCGCCGGCCTTTCCTGCTGGTTCGTAACCGGATCGCCAGCGCCATCCGACGCTGGTTCGACGCCCGCGGATTTGTCGAGGTCGAGACCGCGACGCTGCAGGTTTCGCCTGGCAACGAGGCCCATCTGCACGCATTCGCCACCGAGGCGATTGCCCCAGCTGGCGGAGTGGATACGGTCTACCTCCGCACCTCGCCGGAATTCGCCTGCAAGAAGCTGCTGGCGGCCGGCGAGACGCATATCTTCGAGCTTGGACGGGTTTGGCGGAATCGCGAGCGGGGCGCCCTGCACCACCCGGAATTCACCATGCTCGAATGGTACCGTGTGAACGAGCCGTATTCGCGCCTGATGGACGACTGCTCCCAGCTGCTCGCGCTGGCGGCGAGGATCGCCGGCCGCGACCTTTTCAACTGGCGAGGCCGCGAGGCCGATCCGTTCGCCGTACCTGAAAAGCTGACCGTGGCGGCGGCCTTCGAGCGATTCGCCGGCATCGACCTGTTGAAATCGGTGGGCGAGGCGGGCGCCACGGACCGAGGGCGACTGGCGAGTGATGCGCGCTTGGCCGGCGTGCGCGTGGCCGAGGACGACAATTGGGCGGACGTGTTCAGCCGCGTGCTGGTCGAGCGAATCGAGCCCAGCCTAGGCATCGGCCGGCCGACCATCCTCTGCGAATATCCGCTCGCCGAAGCCGCCCTCGCCAGGCCGTCCGCGGCCGACCCGCGGGTCGCGGAACGCTTTGAGCTCTATGTCTGCGGGGTCGAACTGGCCAACGCATTTGGCGAGCTGACCGACGCAGCGGAGCAGAGGCGGCGCTTCCACCTGGAAATGGATGAAAAGGCGCGGGTTTATGGCGAACGTTACCCGATCGACGAGGATCTGCTGGCCGCGCTCGGCCAGATGCCGCCAGCCAGCGGGGCGGCCCTGGGCTTCGATCGCCTCGCAATGTTGGCAAGCGGCGCAACAAATGTCGAACAGGTGCTCTGGTCGTGGGCGCCGGCGCCCCACGGAGGCTGACACGCCGAAATAATCTACCGTTGATCACGGGATCGGGAACGGGCTGCCCTTGCGGGGCGTTCGCGCCCGTGCCTAGGTGGGCGCAGGGCTGGACAACGGGTCCAGTTCATTCGGGGGCTTCAGTCGCGCGAGACCTGCCACGGCGAGCTTCGCGCCTACACGGCGCTCGGTTGCGCGCGTCCGCCAGGTCGGAGCGGGACGCCCCCTCAAGGGAGTCACTGTATGTTTTTTGATCGATTGAAGCCGACGGCGCTTGCGCTGTCGGCGGGACTTTTGGCGATGGGCGCCGTCGGCGCCGCGTACGCCGAAGCGAGCAACGCGCCGGACACCATGCCTGCCGTGCCGCGGTTCTTTCATATGGCGCCGCACCACCCGGAAATGGCCCAGGCCGCGGGTGGCTTGCCGACGTGGGCGTTCGCCTGGACCTATAACGGGCATAATTACAACGCCAAGTTTGCCGGGACCGCGCCCACCGCCGCGGCGTCGACCACGCCATCTTTCATCATCCCGCTGAAGATCGTGATCGGCACCACGTCGTTCAGCATGTCCACCATGCAGCCCAACGGGCAGACCGCGTTGGCCGACACGGTGGCGTCGCCGGTGTTCAAGCCGATCCGGTTCCGCGAAGGCGGCGCCAAGCTCGGCCGCGACCAGTACATCGACGCCTACGCGCGCGAAAGCTTCTGGCCGACAGTTCTGACCAACCCGACTTGGCATGCGAAACTGGGCGCGCCGACCGTTCTGCCGGAGGTCACCATCACGGTGCCCAAGGGCTTTGGCAGCGTCGGCACCGAGTTCGGCGTCAAGGTGGCGCTGGTCGACATCAACTATATCGATGGCAAGCTGAATTCGATTCTCGCCGCCAACCCGCAAATCACCCCGGGCACGGTTCCGGTGTTTGTCGCTTACGACACCTATGAGACGTCGGGCGGTTGCTGCATCGGCGGCTATCACAACGCGACCGGCGCGCAGACCTATATGCTGTTCGACTACGTCGAAGTGGTCAGCCCCGGCGCCTTCTCGCAAGACGTTTCCGCGCTGTCGCACGAGATGGGCGAGTGGTACTTTGACCCGCTGGTCAACAACACCAATACCCCATGCGGCATCTATGAAGTTGGCGACCCGCTGGAGCGCGAAAGCAACTATGGCGGTTACAAGTATATGGCCAATGGTATGACCTACAATCTGCAGGATATGGTCCAGCCGCCCTACTTCGGCGCCCCCCTGTCCACCTCGCTGGCCGGCCGCTTCACTTTCCAGGGAACAAAAGTGACCGTCTGCCAAAACGGGTCGTAATCGTTCGCGAGCCGTCGCGGACCTTCTGAAGTCGCGGCGGTAGTCCAAGGCATGACCGGGCGACGGTCCGTCCGCCACCCTGTCATGCCTTGGGCGCTCGTTATTGCGTAGCCGGGTGACGGCTGACCGCGGCTGCCGGGCCGTCGCAGACCTTCTTCACATAGGTGAAGCTCACGGGGTTCGCAAAGCTGTAGCTGTTGTCGTCGTTATAGTCGTACCAATCGGCCGTGGCGCTCTTCTCGACGGTGATTGTGTCGTTGAAGTAGCCCCAATAGGCGCCGCCGGCCTGATAGTTGCCCCAGATATAGGCCCGATCATCGGCGCCCGACGCCAATTTCCAATAGCCGCTGAAATGATAGGTCGTGCCATACCATGTGCCGTTGCTTGTCAGGCAGATCTGCTGAATTCCACCGACATTGTATTGGCCGGCCTTCAGTCCAGACGCCAGTGCCGACCCGCTCGTGCAGACAGCCAGAATTGAGGCGGCGACGAGTGCATTCTTGGTAATCATAGTACCCTCTCTTTGATTAGTTTGCCGAGATCACCGTGATTTCGGACGGCATCGGCTTAGGCTGGGCAATCGGGCCGGGCCAATAGAGTGAGGGTATCAGGACTTTGGTTTTGATGTTCTTTTGACGATAGATTGACGAGCGGACCGATCCAGCCGGTCCACCGCCATTCCGTATCGATCAGTAGGGATCGCGGAAGCGCAGCAGGCCCCGCAGGTTCTGGCCTCGAATGATGCCATAGGCGTGGTAGAACAGGCCGTAGGCATCGATGGCCGAAAGGTCGGGAAACACGCAGACGTCGAGGACGTCGTTGACGTTCGTGATATTGACCCAGCCGCCGCCCGCCGCGGATATGCCGCCGAAGGAATCGGTGCCGCCGATCAGCGCGCAGTAGCAGGATCCGGGGCCGCCCTGGCAGGTCTTGAGATTGACCTTGGTCTTTGAATAATAGGCGAGCGCCGCCAATGTCGGGCGCCGGGTCACCAGCGTGTCGAGTAGCACATCGATATGGGTCGCGCCGTCGGCCGACGAGTAATCACAAAAGTCACGCGGATACGCCAGTGGCAGCGGATTTGCACCGTTGGTGCCGTATTGTGGGTCGCGAGTTTGCACCGTCCCACCTGTCGACATGCAATAGGCCACCGGCCTGACAGACGGCGGCGGGATGGTCGCGGCCGCGTCGGCGTTGGCGAACTGGGGCGCCACGAGTAACAGGCCGGTGATGGCCATCAGGACTTTCAGCATCGATCAACTCCTCCAGGTGATTATTCACGCTTCGTCCTAGCATCCGGCGCCTGGAACGGGAATCGTGGCTCAAGCGGCCACCGCCACCGCGCCGGTCCGCTCGAATCATCGCCACTCCGGCACGAGCGACGGTTCCGGCCGGGGCAATTTCCACCGCTCCCGCGTCGGCCGCGCGAATGACGGCTAGCGAGTCATGAACGGGCTGTCGCCAGGCCTGAACAACTCATGGGCGCGCTTCCATTCCGCAAAGCTGGCCAGGATGTGCCGCGGGTCGCCATGCAATTCGGTGAAACCGCCGTTGACCGAGCGGGTGTCGAAATAACAGGCGTCGACCTGATCGGCGTAGAGCCGGCAGGCGTCGACAAATCCAGCCTCCTGCATGCGCCGGTACTCGGCCTCGAAGTCGTGAACCAACAGGCCGACATGGTGGTAGCCTTCCTGGCCCGCGCGATACATGTCGCGATAGATCGAGGGCTGGTCGTCGTGCTGCTGGATAAATTAAATCATCATGTCGCCGAGATATCCGAACGCATAGGAAACATCGGCCTCGGTCGGCGTCCCCCGATAATGGAATTTGTCGGTCTTGTGATGCGGCGCCAACACGAATGGACCGGCATGATACAGATCAGCCCACTTGGTGATGGAAGCCTCCAGATCGTTCACGTAGTAGGCATATTGGAAAAACGGGTATCTCGCCATCGTCGCAGTCATCGGGGTCTCCTCCTGGCGAGCCGCTCATCGGCGGCCTTGCCCCGCAAGTCTCCATGCCGGCCTGAACGACGTCAAGGCGCAGGCCGGCTTAAATTCAGTGACGCGATCCACATTTCAGCCGCGCCCCGTCGTGCCGCGCGCCGGCGGGCGGCCATATATTCGCCCCTCCCCAGTTTGCCGGGCAGCGCGTAGTATGCCGAGATGGCACTGATCCACGACGCGGATTTCGGCACGCCGGCCATGGAGGGTCCGATCGTCAGCCTGACGATCGATGGACTAGCCGTGACGGCGCCGTCGGGGACTTCGGTGATGCGCGCGGCGCTGGAAATCGGCATCGACATCCCCAGCCTCTGCGCCACCGATAGCCTGGCCGCCTTCGGCTCCTGCCGGCTGTGCTTGGTGGAGATCGACGGCCGTGGCGGGGCGCCGGCCTCATGCACGACGCCGGTGGCCGAGGGCATGGTGGTGCGCACTCGATCCGAGCGTATCGGCCGGTTGCGGCGCGGGGTGATGGAACTCTACCTGTCCGACGTCGCCCCCGATGGGATCAAGCGGCAGATCGCCGAGGCGGCCGCCCGTATCGGCGTCGACCGGGCGCGTTATGCTCCTGGCGGAATGCACCGAACCGCGAGCATCGACGATTCCAATCCTTATTTCAGCTTCGACGCCTCGCGTTGCATCGTCTGCTCGCGGTGCGTGCGGGCGTGCGACGAGATTCAGGGCACGCTGGCGCTGACCATCGCCGGAAGGGGGTTCGCATCACGCGTGGCGGCCAGCCAGGACGAGGGGTTCCTGGCATCCGAATGCGTCTCGTGCGGCGCCTGCGTCCAGGCGTGTCCCACGGACGCCCTGATCGAAACTTCGCTCGTCCGCAATGGCCCAGCGGAGCGAGCCGTCGTCACCACCTGCGCCTATTGCGGAGTCGGTTGCACCTTCAAGGCGGAGACGCGGGGCGAGACTGTGGTCCGCATGACGCCATGGAAGGACGGCCAAGCCAACGCCGGCCACAGCTGCGTCAAGGGCCGATTCGCCTATGGTTACGCCGGACATCGGGAACGGGTCCTGGAGCCGATGATCCGCGAGCGGATCGATCAGCCCTGGCGGGTGGTGTCCTGGGACGCGGCGATCGGCCACGCGGCCGCGCGGTTCAAGACGATCCAGGCGAGGCATGGAACAGGCTCGATCGGCGGAATTTCCTCATCGCGCTGCACCAATGAAGAGACCTATCTGGTGCAGAAGCTGGTCCGGGCGGCATTCGGCAACAACAACATCGACACCTGTGCCAGGGTCTGCCACTCGCCGACCGGCTATGGCCTGAAAGCAACCTTCGGGACCTCCGCTGGGACCCAGGATTTCGCCTCCGTCGACCGGGCCGACGTGATCCTCATCGTCGGGGCAAATCCCACCGACGCCCATCCGGTGTTCGCCTCGCGGATCAAGCGTCGCCTGCGTGCCGGCGCGAAGCTGATCGTGGCGGATCCTCGCGCCATCGACCTGGTGCGCAGTCCGCACGTCGCCGCCGCCCACCATCTGGCGCTGCGCCCCGGAACCAACGTCGCCCTGCTCGACGCTCTGGCGCATGTCATCGTCACCGAAGGTCTGGTCGACGAGACGTTCGTGCGGCAACGCTGTGAGACGCCGTCGTATCGCGACTGGGCGCGCTTCGTGGCGGGTCCGGAAAACAGTCCCGAGGCGGTCGAGCCGATCACCGGCGTGTCCGCCGCTGTGATTCGGGCCGCGGCAAGACTCTACGGCGGCGCGAACAATGCGGCCATCTATTATGGCCTGGGGGTCACCGAGCACAGCCAGGGCACGACGGCGGTGATCGCCATGGCCAATCTGGCGATGGCGACCGGCAATCTGGGCCGGCCGGGCGTAGGGGTAAATCCGCTGCGCGGGCAAAACAATGTACAGGGCGCCTGCGACATGGGGTCTTTTCCTCATGAATTGAGCGGCTATCGGCACGTTTCCGGGGCGGCGGCGCGGCAGACCTTCGAGGCTCGGTGGGGCGTGCGGCTGGATCCGGAACCCGGCCTGCGGATTCCGAACATGCTGGATGCGGCGCTCGACGGTTCCTTCAAAGGTCTCTACGTCCAGGGCGAGGACATCCTGCAATCAGATCCGAACAGCCATCACGTCGCCGCCGCACTCGCCGCGATGGACTGCGTTGTGGTGCAGGACCTGTTCCTCAATGAGACGGCGAGCTACGCGCACGTGTTCCTGCCGGGTTCCACTTTCCTGGAGAAAGACGGCACCTTCACCAACGCAGAACGCCGCATCCAGCGCGTCCGCAAGGTCATGGCGCCGCGCAACGGCTTGGCGGACTGGGAAATCACCTGTCGGCTGAGCGAGGCGTTCGGCTACCGAATGCGCTATGACCATCCCTCGCAGATCATGGACGAGATCGCCGCAACCACGCCGAGCTTCGCCGGCGTGTCGTACGAGCGCCTCGAGGCGCTCGGATCCGTCCAGTGGCCATGCGACGCCGCTGCCCCGGAGGGCACGCCGGTCATGCACGTGGGTGGCTTCGCGCGCGGCCTCGGCCAGTTCATCCTCACCGAATACATCGCCACCGAGGAAAGGACCGGCCCTCGCTATCCCCTGTTGCTCACCACCGGACGGGTGCTAAGCCAGTACAATGTCGGGGCTCAGACCCGGCGCACCGACAATGTGCTGTGGCATCCGGAAGACCGTTTGGAGATCCATCCGCACGACGCGGAGGATCGCGGGATCTCGGACGGCGACTGGGTGAAGCTGGCCAGTCGGGCGGGCGCGACCACCCTTCGCACCCTGATCACCGAACGCGTGCCGCCGGGCGTGGTCTACACCACGTTCCACCACCCCATGACCCAGGCCAACGTGGTGACCACCGAGTTCAGCGACTGGGCCACCAACTGTCCGGAGTACAAGGTCACGGCCGTGCAGGTTTCGCCGTCGAACGGCCCGACCGACTGGCAGGCGGCGGCCGAGGCCCGCAACCTGCAAGCGCGGCGGGTCGAGGCCGGCCCGGTCGCGCGGCGGTGATGGATCAGGCCCGATTGATCGCCATGGCCAATCAGGTCGGCCAGTTCTTCCACGCTCAGGGCGAGGCCGCCGTGGTGGCGGGAGTCGAGGACCATTTGCGCAAGTTCTGGGATCCCCGGATGCGCCGGGAGATCATCGCGGCGCTACATCGCGGCGAAGATCAACTGTCTCCAGCGGTCAGAGAGGCCGTCGTCCGCATGGCCCGCGACCACAATGGCGCTTGAAAGCCATGTTCACCCGCCGTTCAGCGGGAGTTGACTAATGACAATGACACGCGGTGGGGAACCATCAAAATCACCATCGCCTTATGTTACAGACCACCGTGTTGCAATCAACGGAGCTGCTATGAGCACTCGAACCAGGAAAACCATGGCCGGCGTCTGCCTCGCCGCCATCGCCGCCACCAGTCTGGTGGCGGAGGCCACCGTGGCCGACGCCCAAGGCTACAATCAGGGTTACCCGCAGGGCGGCAGCCAAGGTTACCCGCAGGGCGGCAGCCAAGGGTACCCGCAGGGCGGCCAGCAAGGTTACAGCCAGGGCTATGACCAGGGCGGCTACCCCTCGGACGCCGCGCCGCCCCAGGGCCAGTACGCCCCGCCGCCACCCGGCTATGAACAGGGCGGGGCCTACGACGACCGGTCCCAGCAGGCCGATCGCGACTACGCGGCTCGTTATTCACAGTGGGCCGCCCAGTATTGTGTCGACCAGCGCAACAACAACACCGCCGCCGGCGCGATCATCGGCGGCGTCCTGGGCGCGGTGGTCGGGGCCGGCATCGCCGGTCGTGGCGATCGTGGCGCTGGCGCGGTGATCGGCGGCGCGCTCGGCGCCGGCACCGGCGCGGCGATCGGCTCCAGCAGCAGCGCGGGGGCCGGCTGCCCTCCGGGTTATGTCATTCGCTCGGGGGCGCCTGCCTTCTATTGGGGCGGTCCCGGGGTCGTGAGCTGGGCGCCGGCCTGGTACCATCCATGGGTGTGGGCTGGCGGCCGCTGGGTCTACCGCCCCTATCGCTACTGGTATTGGCAGCACCGCGCCTACTGGCGTCCAGGCTGGCATGCGCCGCCCCTGGCATTACCGCTATGATCGCTGGTAGGCTCTCGGCTTTCCAAGCACCGGCCCGGGAATTCGATCCCGGGCCGGTGAAGGCGTGAGTCGGAAAGCATGAGCAAGGTTTACGAGCGGCTGGACGATCGGCTGATCGCCTTCATGGCGAAGCAGAAGATGTTCTTCGTGGCGACGGCGCCGCTTTGCCCCGATGGCCACGTGAATCTCTCGCCCAAGGGCTATGACAGCCTGGTGGTCATCGATCCGCTGACGGTGGCCTGGCTCGACATGGGCGGCTCGGGAGTCGAGACCATCGCTCATCTGCGGGAAAACGGCCGTATAACCCTGATGTTCTGCGCTTTCGAGGGGCCCGCCAATATCCTGCGCCTGTATGGCCGCGGCGAGGCGACGGCCCTGGACTCGCCGGATTATCCGGCGCTTCTCGACCTCTTTCCCGGCCGTCCCCAGGCCCGCGCGGTGATCACCGTGCACATCGACAAGGATCGCCGACAGCTGCGGCTGGGCAGTGCCGTTCTTTGATTTCAAGGCTGAACGAGATCAACTGCGCCGCTACATCGACAACGTCGAACCGCGGACCTGGGCGGCCAAACGGTTCGAGGGCGGCGCCCGCTCGATCGACGGACTTCCAGGTCTGCTACCTACCTCTCCTGCGGTCGCGGGAGTCGTTTCGGAGACTTGACATTGTCAGGGTTTCCCTGACAAATGGGTCGCGTAACTCGGAGACCCGGCATGACGGATGTCGCCACCCCCACCCCGCCGCTGCCGCCGCAATACCGAAGGCCGGAAAAAATATTCTGCTCGTTCTGCCTAAAGTCGGAGGAAGAAGTGCGGCAGATGGTGGCGGGCCCGGCCAATGTCTTCATCTGCGACGAGTGTGTGGCGATGTCGGTCGAATATATGGCCGGGAGGACGCCGGATCGCTCGACCTATGTGCCGCCCGAACGAACTGCCCACCGAGCGGCTGATCGCGCAGCTCGAGCCGGTGGAGGAAACCCTACCGGGCAAAGGGAGCCAGCTGCAGTGGCTGGTGGACACGCTGCGCGCCCGGCAAGTCAGCTGGGCGACGATCGGCGGAGCGCTCGGGGTGTCGCGGCAGTCGGCATGGGAGCGGTTTTCCTGATCCAAGCGGCCGAGGCGTCGGCGCCGGCGTTCCCAAGCCGCGGCGAACTCGTCTATCGTAGCCGCTGAGCAGGGCGACAGGACGGGGATTTCGATGGCGGCAAAACTCTGGCTGGTGGCGCTGCTGGTGGGCGCGCTCGCCGCGTGCTCCCCCGCCGGCAAGCAGCCGGCGGCCCTCCCGGCGGCGGCCCCACGACGATCCGCTTCGCCACCGACTGGCGGGCCGAAGCCGAGCAGGGCGGGTTCTATGAGGCCCTGGCCAACGGCGAATACGCCCGGCGCGGCCTGAGCGTGACGCATCGTGCCGGGCGGTCCGGGGGTGAACGTGCCGCAGCTGGTGGCCGCCGGCGCGGTGGAGATGGGGATCGGCTCCAACAGCTTCATCGTCATGAACCTGGCCAACGAGCACGTGCCGGTGAAGGCGGTGGCGGCGTTCATGCAGAAGGACCCGCAGGTGCTGATCGCCCACCCGGACGGCGGGATTGCGAAGATCGCCGACATGAAGGGCCATCCGATCCTGCTGTCGGACGCCTCGATCACCGCCTTCTGGGTGTGGCTGAAGGCCAAGTACGGGTTCACCGACGCCCAGGTCCGCAAGTACAATTTCAGCAACGCGCCGTTCCTGGCGGACAAGTCCATCGTGCAGCAGGGCTATCTGACCTCCGAGCCCTACACGATCGAGAAGGAGGCCCACCTGAAGCCGGCGGTGTTCCTGCTCGCCGACGAGGGCTACCCCGGCTACGCCGGCATGGTGCTGGCGCCCGACAGCCTGATCACCGGCAATCCGGCCGCGGTGAGGGCGTTCGTCGAGGCCAGCGCCGCCGGCTGGAAGGCCTACCTCGACGGCGACCCCGCGCCCGGCGACAAGCTGATCCTCAAGGACAATCCGGAGATGACCGAGGACGTGCTGGCCCAGGCGCGCGACAAGCTGCGCGAGAAACGCGATCGATCGGGCCGGGAACGATGACCGACGACCGTTGGGCGCAATTCTTCAAGGTCGCCTCGGATGGCGGGGTCTATCCCAGGACGCTCGACTACAAGTCGGCCTACACGCTGGCTTTCCTGCCGGCGGTCAGCGGGCCGTGAGGCCCAGCCGGCGGCGTCCTCCGCGCGGAGGCGGAAGGAATGGCTGAACGCCTCGCCAGCCTGGCTGGAGTGATCGTCGAATACCCCGGTCGCGGCCGCGCGCTCGGACCGTTCGATCTCGACCTCGCGCCTGGCGAGATCGTGGCGCTGGTCGGGCCGTCCGGGTGCGGCAAGTCGACGGCGTTGCGGCTGCTCGCGGGACTGGAATCGCCGACCCGTGGAACGGTGTCGCGCAGGCCGGGGCGGGGGGAAACCGCCGTGGTCTTCCAGTCGCCGACCCTGGCGCCCTGGCTGAGCGCGGCGGCCAACGTCGCCTTGCCCCTGGAACTGGCCGGAATGGGCGGCCGGGAATCGCGCGCCCGCGCGGCGCAGGCCTTGGAGCGGGTCGGGCTGGCCTCGTCGGTCGAAGCGCGACCGGCGCAACTGTCGGGCGGCATGGCGATGCGGGCCTCATTGGCTCGCGCGCTGGTGACCGGCCCGAGGCTGCTGCTGCTCGACGAGCCGTTCGCCGCCCTCGACGAGATTACCCGGCGCGCCCTGGCGGACGACGTCCTGGCGTTGTGGTCGACGACCCGGCCGGCGATCGTCTTCGTGACCCACAATGTCGAGGAGGCGGTCTACATGGCCGGACGGGTGGTGGTGATGACCCGTGGCCCGGGCCGGTCGGGCGGCGAGACGACGATCGAGGGACCCCTGCCCCGTCCGTCCGGCTTTCGAACCACGGCCCAGTTCCGGCAGGCGGCGGAGATGGTGTCCAATCAGCTCGCCGACGCGATGAGCGCCGCGTCGTGAGGGCGGTCCTGCCGCCCCTGCTGCTGGTCGGCGTCCTGCTGGCGATCTGGCAGGTCGCCTGCCAGGCCCTGGCCATCCCGCCGTATCTGCTGCCCACGCCGACGCGGATCGGCGCCGCTCTCGTCGCCGGCGCGCCGGTCCTGGCGCAAGCGGCGTGGCGGACGCTGGCGATGGCCCTCGAAGCCCTGCTGGCCGCCAGCCTGTTCGCGACCAGCCTTGCCCTCGCCGTCAGTCTCAGCCGCCCGCTCGGCCAGGCCGTCCGGCCGCTCGCCGTCGCCCTGCAGGTCACCCCGGTGGTGGCGATCGCCCCGTTGGTGGTGATTTGGGCGGGCGTCGAGCATCCGGGACGGGCAATCGTGGTGCTGGCGGCGATCGTGGCCTTCTTTCCGATCTTCTCCGGCGCGGCCCGAGGACTGGCCGCCGCCGACCCGGACCTGGAGCGGCTGTTCGACCTCTACGGCGCGACGCCGCTACAGCGACTGACGCGCTTGCGACTGCCATCGGCCCTGCCGTTTCTGGTCGAGGGCCACAAGGTCGCCGCCGGCCTGGCGATCATCGGCGCGGTGGTGGCGGAGTTCGTGGCCGGATCGGGCGGCGCCCAGGGACTGGCCTGGCGAATTCTCGAAGCCGGCAACCGCCTGCAGACCGACCGGATGTTCGCCGCCATCCTGGTGCTGGCCCTGATGGCGACCGGGTTGCATTTCGTCTTCCAGTCGCTCGAAGCGCACGCCCTCAAATGGTGGCGGGGCCGCTGAATACCGCGGTCAGATCGGCGTCGGTCGCCGTCCGGTAGCCGCCGGGCGGCAGGTCCGCCGGCAAATCGAGGCTCCCGATCCGGTCTCGGTGCAGGGCCTCGACGTGATTGCCCACCGCCGCGAACATCCGGCGCACCTGGTGATAGCGGCCTTCGACGATGGTCAGCCAGGCTGTGGTCGGCCCAAGGAGTTCCAATCGGGCCGGCGCCAGCGGCTTGTCCTCACCGTCCAGCATCAGCGTCCCGCCGGCGAACAGGGCGCTTTCCCCGCCCAAGAGCGGGCGCGCGACGGTTACATGGTAGCGCTTGGCCACGTGGTTCTTCGGCGAAATGATCCGGTGCAACAGGCTGCCGTCGTCGGTGACCAGCAGCAGGCCGCTGGTGTCGCCGTCCAGCCGGCCGACGGTGGAGAGCACCGGCTCGCGCGCCCGCCAACGCGGCGGGAAGAGCTCATAGACGCTGCGGCCCGGCTCCCTGTGCGAACAGACAACTCCGAGCGGCTTGTGCAGAACCACAGTGAGCGGGGCCGGCGGATCGATCGGCCTGCCGTGCACGAGGAGCCGGGTTGGCAGATCGCGGGCGACGGTCACCTTGGTGTCGATCCGGCGGGCGGGCGCGCCATCGAGCACCACTCGGCCGGCGGCGATCATCGCCTGCACTTCCCTGCGCGAGCCATAGCCGAGGTTGGCCAGCAACCGGTCGAGGCGCGCGGAGACGCCGGTCATTTGCGCGCCTCATGCACTTTGTAGCCGCGCACCTGGGCGACCAGCGTGACCTTGGAAAAGCATGCGTGCAGAACCGCTTCGTACGGCAGGCCGACATTGGCGACCAGACGGCAGATTCCGCCCGGCCGCAGACGCCGGGCGGCTTCCACGATGAAGGCCTGGCCCAAGGCGCGATCCTCGTTGCCGCCATCATGGAACGGTGGGTTCATGACCACGAAGTCCAGGTCCATCCCGGCCGCCGCACGGATGTCGGCGTGCTCGAACACCGCGCGGGGGTCGTCGATGTTGCGGCGGGCGGCGGCGACCGCCCGGGCGTCGATGTCGATCGACAGCAACCAAACGACCTCCGGCGCCGCCAGGACGGCGCGGGCCAGCACGCCGATGCCGCAGCCAAGGTCCGCGCCGCGTCCGGCGAACGGCGGCAGATCGTCGAGCAGCACGCGCGGTTCCGGGATCGAGCCGGTCCCAACTGAACACGCCCGGCTGCGACCACAGTCGCCAGATTCGGCGCGAGCCGGGGGCCACCCGCCGCGATCGCCTCCGCCAGTCCCACCGGCTCGGTGGGCGCGCGGCAACCGGCGATCCGGTGGTGCGCGCCGGGCGCTTTCGGTCGACGACGCAGCCGAACCCCTCCAGCTCGCCGCGCAGCCGCATGCCGCCCTTGTCCTTGGGGGCCAGCGCTCAGCAGCGCGCCGCCGCGCTTCAGCGCCCGCAGCGCCTGGGCCAGGACGTAGCGGCGCTCCAAGCGTTCCGGGCGGCGCGGCCACCACCGCGCGGTCGCAGACTGGCGCTCGGCCACCGCCTCGATGGCGGTCGCGCCAGGAAACAGCGGCGAGATCTGCCGCGCGCCCGGCCCCGCCGGGGCCAGGGCGGGCAGGGGCGTCGCCATAGACCGCCTCTCGCGCAGGCGTCAGCACTCCGCTCAGCCCCGCTCCCGCGTGCGTTCGAAGGCCAGCTTGGGATAGCGCTCGGAGACATAGCCGATCTCCCAGGCCGACTTGGCCAGGAACACCACCTGTCCGTCGATATCGGTCGCCATGGCGCCGCGGTGCTTGCCGGCGAAGTCCTCGACGTCGGCCTTCGGCGCCGTTCAGCCAGCGCGCCTCGGCGTAGGGGGCGGGCTCGAAGATCACGTCCAGCGCGTATTCGCCGCCCAGCCGGTCGGCCATCACCTCGAACTGCAGCTGGCCGACCGCGCCGACGATGAAGTCCGAGCCGATGGCCGGGCGGAACAGCTGGGTCACGCCCTCCTCGGCCAGCCCCTCCAGCGCCTTCTTGAGGTGCTTGGCCTTGAGCGGATCGGTGACCCGCACGCGCCGCAGGATCTCCGGGGCGAAGTTCGGCAGGCCGGCGAAGCGCAGCGTCCCCGACTGCGACAGGCTGTCGCCGACCCGCAGCACGCCGTGGTTGGGGATGCCCATGACGTCGCCGGCGAACGCCTCCTCGGCCAGTTCGCGGTCGGAGGCGAAGAACAGGATCGGCGCATTGACGCTCATCTGGCGGCCGGTGTTCTGCACCTTGAGCTTCATGCCGCGCGCGAACCGGCCCGAGGTCAGGCGCACGAAGGCGACGCGGTCGCGATGGTTGGGATCCATGTTGGCCTGGATCTTGAAGACGAAACCGGAGACCTCGTCGTCGCCCGGGGCGACGTGGGTCGGCTCGCCGCCGCCGCACGGCGGCCACCGCGCGCGGCGGCGGAGCATAGGCGCCGAGGGTCTCCAGAAGCTGGTCGACGCCGAAATGGCGCAGGGCCGAGCCGAACAGCACCGGCGTCATGTGCCCCTCGAGGAAGCTCGACCGGATCGAACGGCCTTGGACGCCTCCTTGACCAGCATCGCGCCCTCCTCGGCCTCCTCGCGCTCATCGGGATCGAGGTAGGAGTCCAGGGCGTTGGACCGCATCGCCAGCGGCGCCGGATGGCCGTCGGCATGCCGGGTCGAACGGCAGCAGGACGGTCATGGCGCAGATCGATCATGCCCTTGAAACGTCCGCCCGAGCCGGCCGGCCAATAGAGCGGCGCCGGGTCCAGCGCCAGCTTGGCAGCGATCTCGTCCAGCAGGGCGAAGGGATCGAGCGCCTCGCGGTCCATCTTGTTGATGAAGGTGATGATCGGGATGTCGCGCAGGCGGCAGACCTCGAACAGCTTCAGCGTCTGCGGTTCGATGCCCTTGGCGGCGTCCAGCACCATGACCGCGGCGTCGGCGGCCGTCAGCGTGCGGTAGGTGTCTTCGGAGAAGTCCTCGTGGCCGGGCGTGTCCAGCAGGTTGAACATCAGGCCGGCGTGGTCGAAGGTCATGGCGCTGGCCGAGACCGAGATGCCGCGCTCGCGCTCGATCTTCATCCAGTCCGAACGCGTGCGCCGCTGCTCGCCGCGCGCCCGCACCGCGCCGGCCGCCCGGATCGCCCCGCCGGCCAGCAGCAGGTTCTCGGTCAGGGTGGTCTTGCCGGCGTCGGGATGGCTGATGATCGCGAACGTGCGCCGGCGCGCGGCCTCGGCGGCGGGGGAGTTGAGGGACATCACGCGGGCGATAGCATCTCTGGCGGCCCGCTTCTCAGGAAGCGCTGGCCCGGTCGGAAAGGAGCCCGCTACTTCTTCTTGCCCGGCGTGACCACGAACGGCGAAGCGGCGGGCGCCGGAGCGGCCTTGGCCTTCTTGGGCTTGCGGGCCTCTTTGTTGCCGCGCTTTTTTTGATCTTTGTTGGCCATGTGTCCGGCTCCCTTGTCGCGACGGATCAGAAGTAGCCGGTCTCGCCTTCGACGCGGACCTGAACCACGCGGCCCTGACCAACGGCGGCGCGCGCGAGTTTGGTCGCCGAGGCGATGACTTCGGCCTTGTCGCGGGCGCGGTTGGTGAAACGGCCGTCGTGTTCGACGGCCCAGGCGCCATCGTGCTTAACGATCTTGAAGATGAGGGCTGACATGGGACGCTCCACCGTCGTGGATCGGCGGTCGGCTCGATTATGCGCTCATTGCGCGACGATAGCGAGCGACTATCACCGGCGGCGACTGCGCGCTGGCTTGCCTCGCCGCGCCGCGCCGTCCATCCTGCGTACCAATCATCCCGGGACGGGCGAGGAAACTTTAAGAGCGATGCGGGATCTCAAGGGGAAGGTAGCGTTCATTACCGGCGGAGCGAGCGGCATCGGCCTGGCCATGGCCCGGACCTTCGGTCGCGAAGGGATGTCGGTGATGCTGGCGGATATCGACGCCGCGGCGCTGGCGTCTGCGGTCGAGGAACTGCGCGCGTCGCAGGTGAGGGCCGAAAGCGTCGTCGCCGACGTGACCAGCCGCGACTCGCTGCGCGCCGCCGCGCTGGCGACGATCGCAAAGTTCGGCAAGGTCCACCTCGTCTGCAACAATGCCGGTGTCGGCTCAGGCGGCGCGTTCGGCAGCTTCCCCGAGCGCGACTGGGCCTGGGTGGTGGACGTCAATCAACTGGGCGTCGTCACGGCATGGAGATGTTCGCACCCCTGATCATCAGCCACGGCGAGGGCGGCCATTTCGTCAACACCGCCTCGATGGCCGGCATGGTCGGAGTAGCCGGCATGGAGCCCTATTGCGCGACCAAGTTCGCGGTGGTGGCGATGAGCGAGGGCTGGGCGAGCCAGATGGCGCCGCACGACATCGGCGTCTCGATCCTTTGCCCCGGATTCGTCAAGACCCGCATCCACGAGAGCCGGTCGCAACCGGCCCGGAACTATGGGGCCGCGACGACGCGTCCCGGATGGCCGCGATGACCGCAGCCCGTGCTGTCCGGCATCGACGTCGGACCGGTCGCCGAGCGGGTGCTCGAAGCGGTGCTGGACAACGAGTTCTATGTCTTCACCCATCCCGAAATGCGCGCCGCGGTCGAGCAGCGGTTCCCGGCGATACTCGCCGCGTTCGACAAGTCGGCGGCCAGCCCGGCGCTCGCCGCAGTGGCCCGGCGCGACCCGCCGGACCTACCGATCACGCCGCGTGCCGTGCAGTGAGACGCGATCAACGCGTGTCCCTGCCGCTGACCACCGGTCCGTCCTGGGTCACCGAAACCGGGACACTCCGGCTCGCCCCCCGCCGGTGGGCCTGGCCTCGCCAGACGCCACCCTCGCCGGCCCGGAGCGAAATCCCGGTATACCCCGCGCGATAGACCTTTTCGATGGCCTTGGCTTCATTGAACGCGGCCTTGCCGGCGTCGGCCCGCGACACCGGCCCGCTCGGAGCGGATGAGGGCCGGAGCATCCGCCGAGGCAGGACATCGCTCCCAGGAGTGCCGCGATCACCCGTGTCGCCCGCATTGCATGTCCTTTGACCCCGGGCCGGCGGCCACGAGCCTCAGCCGGCTGTCCAGCCGCCGTCGATGGAGAGGTTCGGCCCGGCGATC